>NZ_CP132719.1:1200000-2400000 GCF_030845995.1 Geothrix sp. 21YS21S-4 | reverse complement strand
CGGCGGCCACTTCTCGGCGGGTGCGGATCTGCATGAAGTGGGCGCCCTGGATCCTGGGTCCGCTGATCCCTTCTCCCGCCGGGGCCAGCGGGTGATGTCCCACCTCCTGTGGCCCGGCTGGCGGACCCTGACGCTGATCTCCGGCGTCGCCATGGGCGGCGGCTGCGATCTGGCGCTGCACGGACAGGAGCGCTGGGCGGCGGGCGATGGCCTGCGGCTTGCCCATCCCGCGGCGAAGCACGGGATCCTGACGGGTTTTGGCGGGACGGTTCGCCTCCCGGAAGTTCTGGGACCGGAAGGGGCCGCGCGCCTGTTCCGCGGCTTCGAGACGTGGGAGGCGGAGGAAGCGCTGGCGGCGGGAGCCATCCATCGCATCGTGCCCGCCGCGGCTGCGCGGGAAGCGGTGTTGGCCTGGCTGGCTAGTGGCGCCCCGCAGCGATGAGGGCCGTCACGGCGCCGAGCGTCCCGATCCCGCAGCAGCACAGCAGCACGAAGGGCGTCAGCGCCGCGCACACCCCGCGCCATGTGTCCGTCTTGTGCAGCCGCGCCAGGCCCATGCCGAGGACCACCATGCCCGCGATCTGCGCCAGGAAGCCCAGGTAGGGGATCAGCGCCCCGAGCTGGATGAAGGCCGAGGCGTAGCCGTAGGCGCGGATGCTCTGGTTGACGCCGGCCCCCGGCTTGAGGCCGCCCCACATCCACAGGAATGCGTGGTGGAATGCGCCGCCGATGAGCATCCCCAGAAAACTGACGAGGGGCAGCAGCGCCAGCAGGATGCCGAAGATCGCCGGCATCGCGGCGGCCACCGCCCGGCCGTCGGCCCTTCCCGTGTGTTCCAGGGCCGCCACCGCGATGCCCAGCCCCATGAAGAAGAACAGCCCGGCCACGATGAAGAAGGCTGGCACCGACAGCAGCAGCAGGAAGCGCCAGGGCGCGCCGAAGCCCTCGCCGGCCGGCACTCGTTCGAAGAGTTCCATGGGATTGCGGAAGACCATTTGGAACATCGCGCCCACCCGGGACCAGAACCCGCCGTAGCGTTCGGGATCCTCGAAAGGGACGGGCGCCGGCGAGGGTGGCGGAAGGGGCGGTTCCGGAGGGACGATGGGCGGAATCGAAAGAGGCTCGTCCAGCGGGATCGCCGGAGGCGGGGCATCGTGCGGGCCGGGGATCTCGCTCATCCGTCGCTCCAGAGGGCGGCCTTAACCTATCACGCGCCCCGGAAATCCCTGGGGCGCAATCCCAGCTTCTCCAGGCGGGACAGCAGCGTGGAAGGCGCCAGGCCCGCCAGCGCCGCGGCCCCGTCTCCGCCGGCGATCTTGCCCCGCGCGTGCCGCAGGAGGCGCTCCAGGTAGGTCCGCTCCTGCGCCTCCCACGTGGGCGGGCGGCCGCCCGCGCGCTCTCCGCCGCTGATGGTCAGCGCCCCCGGCGGAAGGCGCAACTCGCGGCCCGCCGACAGGATGGCGGCCCGCTCCAGGACGTTGTGCAGCTCGCGCACGTTGCCGGGCCACGCGTAGGCCTCCAGTTGGGCGCGGACGCCGTCGGGCAGCTGGATGGGCGGGCGCCGGTTCTGCCGGGCGAAGCGGTCGAGGAAGCTCTCCGCCAGGGCGGCGATGTCGTCGGGCCGCTCCCGGAGCGGCGGAAGGTGGATGGGGAACACGCTCAGGCGGTAGAAGAGATCCTCCCGGAAGCGCCCGTCGGCGACGGCCTTCCGCAGGTCCGTGTGGGTGGCGGCCACGAGGCGCACGTCCACCGACCGGGATTTCTCCGCCCCCAGGGGATCGATCTCCTTCTCCTGGATGGCGCGGAGCAGCTTGGGCTGGAGGTCCAGGGGCAGATCGCCGATCTCGTCCAGGAACAGGGTGCCGCCGTCCGCCAGCTCGAACCGGCCCTTCCGCGCGGCGGCCGCCCCGCTGAAGGCGCCCTTCACGTGGCCGAACAGCTCGGATTCGATGAGGGTCGCGGGCAGGGCGCTGCAGTTCACCTTGATGAAGGGCTTCTCGCGGCGGGGCGAGAGGTGGTGGAGGGTCTGGGCGACCTTCTCCTTGCCCGTGCCGGTCTCGCCCGTGATGAGCACCGTGGCGGCCGTAGAGGCCACCTGCCGGAGCTGCTCCACCACGCCTCGCATCGCCGGACTCTCGGCGCGCAGGGGTTCCTGCAGGACGTCGCGGCGCTGGACTTCCCGGAAGTAGCTGACCTCTTCCGCCAGGTGCCGCTCCCGCTCGGCCAGTTGCGCCAGATGCTCGGCCTGCTTCAATCCCAGGGCCAGGAGGGATGCGAACACGCCGACGTGGTGGAGGACGCTCTCTGGATACTGCCGGCAGACCATGGCGTCCAGCGTCATCAGGCCGAAGGTCTCGCCCCGGCTGCGGAGGGGCGCCACCAGGCAGCTGTGGCCGTGGGGCATGTCCACCAGCCCGTGAAAGGTGTCCTCGCCGGGGTCGTCTTCTTCGAAAGTGGCGGGCTTGGAGCGGGGCTTCAGCGCGTTCTGCAGGCGGAGGTTGCCCCGCACGGGAATGAGCGCCTCGGACAATTGGGGCGTGGCCAGGGGGCCCACCGCGTAGGCCACCCGCAGGCCCTCGCCTTCGCGCAGCAGGACGGTCGCGAGGTCGTAGGGGACGAGCCGGCCCAGGCGCTCGAAGGCGTGCCCCACCATGCGATCGGGATCTTCTCCCAAGGTGAGCAGCCCGCCCGCCTCTTCCACCAGGCGGGCCCCCGTGAGGGCGGTATCCAGATCAGGCGCGGCCACGGCCACCTCCATTCCGATTCTCGACATTTCGAGAACCGGGTCAAGGGGCTCCTAGGCGGCCCGCTCCCCCCTGGCCTGGGCCACCAGGTTCTCGATCCGGGCCCGCACTTCGGCCATCAGGGCGTCGCGATCCGGATAGGCGGCGGGGTCCACGGGTTCGCCGACGGCGACCACATAGCGGCCCGGACGCAAATGGATGCTGCCGGAAGGAAGGACCTCGCGCCCTCCCACCGTGGCCGTGGGAATGATGCACACGCCCGCGTCCTGGGCGAGGGCGAAGCCGCCCTTCTTGAAGGGCAGCATCCCGCCGGTGCGGCTGCGGGTGCCCTCGGGGAAGATCACCACGTTCTTCCCGCCGCGGATCTCAGCGGCGGCCGCGTGGATGCTGCGGATGGCCCGGTCGCGGTCGCCGCGGTCGATGAAGATCACGCCCGCGGCCCAGGCCGCCCACCCGATGAAGGGCACGTACTTCAGTTCCTTCTTGGCGATGTAGACCGCCGGGACGGGCAGGGCTCCGATGAGCACCGGGGGATCCATCTGGCTTTCGTGATTGGACATGAAGATCACCGGCTGCTGCCCGGTGCGGATGGCCTCCGGGAGGCGGTCCCAGCCCTCCAGGGTGAAGGGGATGCCGCAGAACCAGGCCATCCCCCGCGCGAACATGGGGGCGATGGCGAAGAAGCCCCGCCGGCCCATGAAGGGGAAGGCCAGCAGGATCGCGGCGACGATCACGGGCACCGACGCCAGGGCCCACAGGGCCATGAGCACCGCGCCCCATCCCGTCTTCCGCCAGTTGGCCACGCCGCCCTCCCGTGCTATTCAAGCTAGCAGTTCCGGAGGGTTCCCGTGGGCATCACCGAGCAGATCCTGGCCGACCACGCCGCGCGAAAAGGGGCGGACGGCGTGACGTGGTTTACCTCCGACGACCTCGCGCGGCTGGGCCTGCGCGATCCTCTGTTCACGGTGATGCAGACCGTCCAGCACACCCTCCGGATGCGGAAGGCGAAGCAGGTGGTGGAGAGCCACGGCTGCACCGACCGGTGGAGCCTCGAAGACGCAGGCTGACGGGGACTAGCCGCGGAGTTCGGCCTCCAGCGCGGCGGCCCGCGGGTGGAGCACCTGGTTCTCCAGGTAGATGTGCAGGTGGAGGTCGCGCTCCAGGGTCTCCAGGCCGTCATAGAGGGCGCGGAAGGTGGCGCACCCGTCGGCGGGCACGGCGTAGGCGGAGGTGAGTTCCCGCAGTTCGGCCAGCAGCCCGCCCACGGCCTCGTGTTCCATCTCCATCACGCGGATGGGGCTCTGGACGGAGCCGAAGCAGGAGGAGCCGGCTTCGCCCTTCTCCATCCGTTGGATGTAGGGAAAGAGGATCTGCTCTTCCTTTATCAGGTGGGGCATGAGATCCCCGGCGAGGGCGCGGAAGATCTCGCCCACCCGGGCCAGTTCGGGGTGACGTTCCTGATGCACCGCCAGCACCTTGGCCATCAGGACGTCCAGCCGCGGCAGCTCCGTGCGGAGGTACTCGTGGTGGGTGGCGATGATGTGCCCGATGAGGTCGGTGAGCGAGGCGGCCTTCCAGTCGCGAAGGGAGGGAACTCCGGCCATCGGAAGTTCAAGAGCCTCGAGTCCCTTTAATACCGCCTCCGGTGCCTGGCCCGCGGCGCGGCAGGCTTCCGCCAGGGTGCGGTGGCCGCCGCAGCAGTAGTCGATGCCCAGTCCCTCGAAGTAGCGCATGGCCTCGGGCCGCGCCATCACCAGCTCGCCCACCTTGATGTCCAGTTCCGCGTTCATGACCGCCTCCAGGAAAGGATCCGGATCCAGAGTCGGTCGGAGGGGGCGTGAGTGGCGTCACATCTTGACTAAAAAGATATGATTTTCTTTAAATTGAAAACTGAAAATATAAATTCATTTTTAACAATATTTAAGGAATGGGATCCGGCCCCCCATCCGTCAGGGGCGAGCAGCGCACGAGGCGCCAGGAGGTGAGCAGGCCGCCGCGGAGGGTGCCGTACTTCCGGATGCAGCCCAGGCCGTAGTGGCTGCAGGTGGGCGTGAACTTGCACTGGGTGGGCAGGTGGCTGGACAGGGTGGCCTGATAGGTGCGGATCAGGCCGCGGCAGACCCAGGCGGTGGGCTGGAACCGCACCGGCAGGAACGCTTCCGCCACCAGGTAGAGCCCGATCGTCGCCAAGGGATGGCCCAGCAGCCAATCGGCCATCCTAGGCCTTCGCCGCATCAGCCTCGGCCTTGACCTTGCGGGCCTCCTCCAGGAAGGCGGGGACCAGGTCCTCCTCCTTCACCTTCCGGATGAGTTCGCCCTTGCGGTAGATGAGGCCCTCGCCGGCGCCGCCCGCCACGCCGAGGTCCGCGTCCTTGGCCTCGCCGGGGCCGTTCACGACGCAGCCCATCACGGCGTAGGTGATGTTCTCGTGGTTGATGGCCTTCAGGCCCTCCTCGATCTCGTTCGCGACGCGGTTGAGGTCGATCTGGACGCGACCGCAGCTGGGGCAGCTCACCATCCGGAACCCGCCGGTGCGGAGGGCCAGGGAACGCAGCAGCTCGTGGCCCACCCGGCATTCGTCCTCGCCCTCGCCCGTGAGCGAGACGCGGATGGTGTCGCCCAGGCCCTCGGCCAGGAGGATTCCCATTCCGACGCTCGACCGGATGGTGCCCCCGAAGGGCGTGCCGGCCTCGGTGATCCCCAGGTGGAAGGGATAGTCCACCTGCTTCGCCAGCAGGCGGTAGGCCTGGACCGTGCGGATCACGTCGCTGGCCTTCAGGCTGATCTTGATGTCGCGGAAGCTCTCGCGCTCCAGGGTCTCGATGTGGCGCAGGGCGCTCTCCACCATGGCCTCGGGCGTGGCGGAGCCGAACTTCTCCAGCAGGTCCTTCTCCAGGCTGCCGCCGTTGACGCCGATGCGGATGGGGATGCCCTTGGCGCCGGCCTTCTCCACCACCGCCTTCACGCGGTCCTGCCCGCCGATGTTGCCGGGGTTGATGCGGAGGCAGGCGGCGCCGCCGTCCGCGGCCACCAGCGCCAGGCGGTAGTCGAAGTGGATGTCGGCCACCACCGGGATGGGGCTGCGGTCGCAGATCTCGTGGAAGACCTCGCCGGCCTTCTTGGTGGGCACGCTCACCCGCACGATCTCGCAGCCGGCGTTGGCGTAGCCGTAGATCTGCTTGACCGTGGCCTCGACGTCGCGCGTGTCCGTCTTGGTCATGCTCTGCACGGTGATGGGCGCGTCGCCGCCCACGGGAACCTTGCCCACCAGGATCTGGCGCGTCCTGCGGCGGGGGGCGAGGGGCTGGGTTTCGGGAGCGGACATGGGGCCTCGTGCTCGAAGGTTCCAGTCTACCTGCCCCCACATTCTTCGCGGGCGCCGTACATGGCGCGCGGCCCCGTGGGGCCGCGCGGAGAACTGGAGAGAAACGGCTTACCGCTTGAGGTTGAGGGTCTCCTGGAGCAGTTCGTCGGTGGTGGTGACGATCCGGGAGTTGGCCTGGTAGCCGCGCTGGCTGAGGATCAGCTTGGTGAACTCGCCGGCCACGTCCACGTTGGAGAGTTCCAGGTTGGAGCCCAGGACGCCGCCGCGGCCGCCCTGGTTGGCGAGGCCGATGGTAGGCGAGCCCGAGGCGAGGCTCTGGCCCCAGTGGTTATTCCCGGTCTGGACCAGGCCGTTCACGTTGGTGAAGCTGGACAGCGCGACCTGGGCGAGGGAGATCACCTGCCCGTTGGTGAAGGTGCCCGTGATCACGCCGTTCTGGTCCACCGTCAGGTCGCGCAGGGTGCCGGCGGCGTAGCCGTCCTGGAAGCTGCTGCTGGTGGTGCTGGCGGCGGAGTACTGGGTGACGTTGACGGAGTTGTCGGAGTTGACGATGTTCCAGTTCACGCTCTGGACCGCCGTGCCGTTGCCCCAGTCGATGTTGCCCAGCACGGGGTTGTTGGCGGACGTGGCGGGCTGGCCGTTGATGGTGAGCAGGGTGCCCGTGGTGCTGAAGGTCAACGTGCCGGTCGCGCCCGATCCGATGGTGGCGGGGGCGGTCACGGAGGCCGCGTAGGACCACGCGTTCGGGCCGGTCTTGGTGTAGGTGACGGTGACGTTCTGGGCGTTGCCCTGGCTGTCGTAGACCTGGATGGGGGTCGTCAGGGACGAGACCGGCGTGCTGGCCGGGGTCGTGGAGGTGGGATCGAAGGTGGAGGCGTTGAGGTTGATTCCCAGGCGGATGTTCTGGGTGGCGAAGGCGCTGGCGGTGGTGCTGGCGTCGATCCGGATGGGGGACAGGGAGGCCGACGTGTTCACCACGCCGGTGGTGGAATCCCGGTTCCAGCCCATGACGTTGGCGCCGTCGCTGGCCACCAGGTAGCCGTCGTTGTTCCGGGTGAAGTTGCCGGCCCGGCTGAAGACCTGGCGCCCGTCCGACGTCTGCAGGGTGAAGAACCCGTTGCCCTGGATGGCCATGTCGAGGGCGTTGCCGGTGCTCTGGAAGGAGGACTGGGAGAAGTCCTGGCTCACGCTGTTGGTCTGCACGCCCAGGCCGAACTGGATGGGATTGCCGTTCCCCTGCGTGGAGACGCCGCCCAGGCTCGTGCTGAAGATGTCGCGGAAGGTCGTGCTGGAGCCCTTGAAGCCCACCGTGTTGATGTTCGACAGGTTGTTACCGATCACGTTCA
This sequence comes from Geothrix sp. 21YS21S-4, assembly GCF_030845995.1. NCBI lineage: Bacteria > Pseudomonadati > Acidobacteriota > Holophagae > Holophagales > Holophagaceae > Geothrix > Geothrix sp. 21YS21S-4. The sequence continues at coordinate 2,392,585 of NZ_CP132719.1, read as the reverse complement.
GGGCGTTGGCGTTGGTGGACAACCCCGAGAGGCCCGAGTAGAAGGCGGAATAGAGGCTCATGAAGGACTCCTTGGACCGAGGTCGAGGTCAGGCGCTGATTTCGAGGACGTTGTCGAGGGAGACGGTGTTGGTTCCGGACGTGATGTAGATCCCCCCGCTGTTGAAGGCGACGCCGTCGACCTTCAGCTGGAGGCTGGTCTTGTAGGAGACGGCGTTGCCGTCGGTGCCGGTGGCGGAGATCGACACGCTGTAGGCGCCGTCGGCCAGCTGGTTCCCCGCCGAGTCGCGACCGTCCCACGTGAGGGTCGACGTGCCGCTGTTGAGGGTGCCCTGGGGGAGGGTCGCCACGGTGTTGCCCTGGGCGTCCTTGACGGTGACGGTGACGCTGGCGGACTTGGCCAGCTCCAGGTTCATGGAAGCGGCGCCCGACTTGAGGTTGAAGCCCGACCCGTCCACCTTCACGGTCTTGCCCACGAGGCTGGCGGTCTGCGCCTGGAAAAGGCCCGAAGTCTGGGTCTGGAGGCCGGAGAGCAGGGTGTTGGTCTGCTGGGCCTGCTCGAGGCTGGAGAAGCTGGTGAGCTGCTGGACCATCTGGTTGGGATCCTGGCCTTCGCCGGTGGGATCCTGGTTCTGGAGCTGGGCCACCAGGAGCTTGAGGAACCCATCCTTGTCCAGCGTGTTCTTCGCCGTGGACGTGGTGCTGGTGGAGCTGGTGCTCGCGGTGGTCGAGCTGATCATGCCGGTTTCCATGGAACCTCCAGATGGGGGGAATGAACAGGAAGCGTGCCGATTAGGCGTAGAGCTCGACGCGGTGCGGGTTTAGAGCCGACGGCAGGATCTGGGCGGGTGCTTCTTGCCGGGCCTCGACCGTCCCCGCCGCCGCCCAACCGCGCGAAGCGGGGGCCGAAGGAGATTCCTGGAAGGAGCGCTGTCCCTGCTGGAGATCGAAACTGCCCAGCTGGAGTCCCTGCTCCTTGAGGGACTGCTCCAGGTGGGGGCGGCCCTCCTGGACTGCCTGGACGGAGCCGGGCTCCGTGATCCACAGGCGGGCGTGGACCTCGCCGCCTTCGACCTTGAGGTGGATGGTCACCTGACCCAGGGATTCGGGATGGAGCTGGAGTTGCGCCTCCTGGGCGCCGCCCTTCAGCATCCAGCGGAAGCCGCCCTCCACCTGCGCCACGGGCGCCGAGGGCGGCTGGGCGAGCGCGCCCGAGGCCGCGGGCACGGGATCCGGGGAGGCGACGGGGGAGGCCGTCGGCGCGGTGGGCGTTCCGGCCACCACCAGGGGCGAAGCGTCCATGAGGACGGACGCGCCCGCATGGGGGAGGGGTTCGGCCAGGGACGTGCCGGCAGCCGCTTTCAGCAGGGAGAGCTCGATGGCGGGCGCGGAAGGGCCATCCCCCTCGGCAGCGGAGAGGGGCGTGGCGGGCAGAGCCTGGGCCGCAGGCGCGGCTTCCGCGCTGGGATGGCCTGCGCGGGCGGTGCCTTCTCCGCTGGTAGTGGACGGCTGGGCCGGGGTTGTCGACGCCGCGGCCGGAACCCCTTTGACCGCGATGGGGGTCGCCGGGACTTCCTCTACTTCCGCGCCTTCGGCCGCCGCCTTGAGATTCGCTGCTTTCGGAGGCGCGGCCGGGGTCTTGGTCGCCCCGGAATGGGTCACGATGACGGCAACCGCTGCCGGCGCCTCGGAAGGTGCCGGGCCCTGGGTGCCTTCGGCCACCTGGGGAGAGGCCGCAGGCGCGCCCGTCTTCAGGGCCGCGGCGACGGCAGCGTCCGCGGAGAGCGCCTCCTTCGACGGGGCCTTCACCGCGGCCTCCGTGGGGAGAGCGGGGGTGGCGGCGGCCGGAGCGGTCGCTGCGGGGGACGCGATCGCCGTCGGAGAAGGGGCCGTCGGGACGGGGCTGCCCGGGACGGCGGGGGTGGCCGCAGAGGCAGAAGTGGCGGACGCGGTCGAAGCCGGGGTCTGGGCGGAATCGGCTGGGTCGGCTGATTTCGCAGAGGGTTTGTCGGAGGAGCGCTTGGCCGGGTCAGGCTTGGCCGGCTGCTTGGATTCCTGGACGTCCGAGGTTCCGGTGCCGGCTTCAGCCGCCGAGTTTGAAGGGGCGTCCGCTTTCTCCTGCTTCTTTTCGGCGACGGGCCGGGCGCCCCGTTCCGCGGTGGGGCGGGCCGGGGGGGCCTCCGGACGGGGGGTCTGGACGAACTGGGCCATCAGGCCGGCGAAGTGGCCGTCCGAGGCGTCCGCGTCCTTCGCCTCCGGCCGCTCGGGCAGGGGACGATCGGGGACTGCGAGGACGGCTGTCGCGCTGGGGGAGACCATGGGAACTCCGCACCCGGATCTTCCGGAGTGGGAGATGCTGCGCGAGGACCGTGCCGATGCCGCTGGGCAGAAAGGTTCAGGCGCCCGCTTCCTTCGGCTTGCTGAGGCCCACCCGTTCCGACAGCCGCCCCGCCAGCTTGGCGTCCAGGGGAGCCAACTGGTCCATGAGCCGGGCGGCCTTCTTGGGGGTCATCCCCGCGAGCAGGGCCACGGCCACTTCCTGGTTCTGGGCAGCCAGTTCCCGCATGGCCTGGGCCCCAGCGGCAGGCTCCATGGCCTCGTAGGTCCGGATGATCTGGGGATCGATAACGGGCCGGATCTTCAGCTGCTCGAGCTTGGCGAGCGCATCCTGGACGGCCTTTTCGCGGGTGGCGAGCTCTCCGCGGTCCTTGTCCAGGGTGGTCTGGAGGGTGATGAGCCGCTGCTCCAACTGGCGAAGCTCCGCCTCCTTCTGGGCGACGGTCTTCTCCCGGGCCTGGAGTTGGGAGGCCAAATCGGCCACTTTGACCCCCTCGGCGGCGGCGCCCTTGGGATCGGTCTTCGGCTCCTGGGCGGACAGCCACAGGACACCGGCGGACAGGACGACGGGAATGGAGATCCAGAGGAGGTAGCGGCTGTTCATGGGAACTCCTACGCGCCTAAGCGCTCTGGCGGTGGTGGCGCAGGACGGCCAGCTCGTCCATCTCGATGATTTCGCGCAGTTCCTGCTCGCGGGCGTGGAGGAGGGCGCGGCGCTCCTTGAGGCGCACCAGCATCAGGTGGTTCCGGTGAGCCACGGTCAGGCCCTCCCGGGCGGCGACCACCTGGGCCGAAGCGGCCCGCAGGCGTTCGTAGCCCTCCCGCTGGCGGCGTTCGAGCACCACCAGGAAGCGCTCTCCTGCGCGCCACAGGTCGAGGTCGAGCACCTGTCCCGAGGCGGAGCGGCGACTCTCGAACAGGCCGCGGCGCTGCTCCACGAGGCTGTCCAGGTGGGCCTGCGCCTCCCGTTCCGCCTGAAGGGCCCGGCCCAGCACGCGCTCCGCTTCCCGTTCCAGGGCTTCGCGCAGCCGGCGGAGCGGCTCGAGGCGGAACTGGAAGCGGGCGGCCATCAGCTGCGGCCCTTCAGGAAGGGCGCCAGGTCGATGCCGAAGATCTGGCCCATGGCGAGCAGGGCCTGCCGATGGTCGGAGGCCTCCGCGGTGGCCTGGCGGAGGAAGGCCTGGATGGCGGGCTGGAACTGGATGGCCTGGTCGATGGCGGTGCTGGAGCCCTTGGTGTAGGCGCCGATCTGGATGAGGTCCTCGGCGTCCTGGTAGGTGGCCATCAGGTCCCGCAGCTTGCTGGCGAGCTGCTTCTGCTCCGGCGGCGCCAGGGCGCTGAACAGGCGCGAGAGGCTGGGCAGGACGTCGATGGCGGGAAAGTGGTTCTTCGAACCCAGCTTGCGGGACAGGACGACGTGGCCGTCGAGGATGCCGCGCACCGCGTCGCTGATGGGCTCATTCATGTCGTCGCCCTCCACCAGCACCGTGTAGATGCCCGTGATAGAGCCCATGCCCTCGAAGGTTCCCGCCCGCTCCATCAGCCGGGGCAGGAGGGCGAAGACGGAGGGCGTGTAGCCCCGGGAGCTGGGGGGCTCGCCGGCGCTGAGGCCCACCTCGCGCTGGGCCATGGCGAAGCGGGTGACGCTGTCCATCATCAGAAGGACGTCCTTCCCCTGGCGCATGAAGTACTCGGCGACGGTGGTGCCGGCCATGGCGCAGCGCAGGCGGAGGAGGGGCGTCTGGTCGCTGGTGGAGACCACCACCACGCTGCGCTTTAGGCCCTCTTCGCCCAGGTCGTTCTCGATGAATTCGCGCAGCTCGCGCCCGCGCTCCCCCACCAGCGTGATCACGTTCACCGACGCCGACGTGTTGCGCGCGATCATGCCCATGAGCGTGGATTTGCCCACGCCGGAGCCCGCGAAGATGCCCACCCGCTGGCCCTTCCCGAGGGTGAGGAGCCCGTCGATGACCCGGACGCCCGTGGACAGCACTTCGCTGATGCGCTTCCGGCGCATGGGGTTCGGCGGCGGTCCCTGGAGGGGCAGGTGGGCGGTGGCTTCCACCGGCGGGCCTCCGTCCAGGGGCCGGCCGAGCGGATCGATCACCCGCCCCAGCAGGTTGTCGGACAAGGGCAGCTCGGACTGGTGGCCGGTGGCCTCCACCCACAGCCCCGGCCGGATGCCTTCGATCTCTTCCACGGGCATCAGCAGTACCTGCTGGCCGGAGAAACCCACGACCTCCGCGTGGATGAGCCGGGGCCGCCCGCCGGCATCCGTTCCGTGAATGAGCATCTGCTCACCGACGGAGCACTCCGGACCGGTGGATTCCACCACCAGGCCCACGACCTTGGTGACGCGGCCCAGCCAGTCGGCCTTCGGCAGGTGCTTCAGCTGGGCGGCCAGCGTGGCGGGATCGAGCAGCGCGGGGCTCACGGGGCCTGGCTTTCGCGCATCCGCGCGATGAGCTGCATCAGCCGCTCGCGCCGCCCTTCGAGGCTGCCGTTGAGGATGCCCTGCGGCGTTTCCGCCCGCAGGCTGCCGCGGGCCAGGCCGGGATCCGGCAGCAGCGTGAGTCCGCCGTGGCCGACGAAGCGGTCGGCCAGGAGGTCCAGGTCCATGGGATTGAGGAAGACCTGAAGCGGTGCCGTGCCCTCCTGGCGGCCGTGCGGCAGGGGGAAGGGCAGTTCTTCCAGGACGCCCTCCATCAGGGCCCTCACCGCAGCCGGAGAGCGGTTGATCTGCTGGACGGCGAGGTGCTCGCCCACTGCGAGGGCGAGGGCCACGAGGTCGTCGTTCAGCGCTTCGCGCAGGGTGAGCGTGGCCTTGGAGAGGTCTTCCAGGTGTTCGCTCAGGCGCTGGACGTAGGTTCGGTACTGGCTTTCCCCGTAGGTGCGGCCCTCGGCCTCGCCGGAGGCGAAGCCCTCTTCGTAGGCCTTGCGGGCGATCTCCTGGGCCTGGCGCTCCGCTTCCTGAAGCCGATCCACGATCCGCTGCTCGACCGGAATGCGGGAGGCGGCGTCGTCCCCCAGCTCCGCGGCGACGGAGCCCTCCTCCTCGCCCGGGGCGCGGGGCGCCGGCATGGCGTCCACGGGGAAGTACGGGAAGGCCTCCAGCCGCGTGTGCTGGAGGTCCTCGGAGGCGATGAAGCCCTTACGTGACATAGTCCTCGCCCCCGCCGCCGCCGATGCTGATGACGCCCTCTTCCTCCAGCTGGCGGACGATCTCGACGACTTCGTGCTGGGACTTCTCCACGTCCTTCAGCTTGATGGGCCCCATGAACTCCATTTCCTCCTTCATCAGTTCCACCGCGCGGCTGGACATGTTGCGGAAGAACTGGTTCTGGAGCTCCTCGCTGGTGCCCTTCAGGGCGATGGTGAGGGTCTTCTTGTCGGCGCGCTTCAGGATCTCGGTGATCCCGTTGTCGTCGATCAGCAGGATGTCGTCGAATACGAACATCAGGTCGCGGATGCTGGCGGCCAGCTGCGGATTCTCCGTTTCGATCTTCTCGAGGACGGCCCGGCCGGTGTTGCGGTCCATGCGGTTGAACAGCTCCGCCACGGCCCGGACGCCGCCGTAGGCTTCCGTCGCGAAGGAGCCCAGGGCCTCGAGTTTCTGCTCCAGGATCAGGCTGATGCGGCGGACCACCTCGGGGCTGATTTCCTGGAGGCTGGCCATGCGCATGGCCACGTCGCTGCGCAGGGCTTCCGGCAGGCTGGAGATCAGCTCCGCCGCCTGGGAGGCGTTCAGGTGGGCGAGGATCAGGGCGATGGTCTGGGGGTGCTCGTTCTGGATGAACTTGGACAGCTGCTGGGGGTTCGCGCGCTCCAGGCTGGTGAAGCCCGCGCTGGATTCCAGGGCCTTCACCAGGCGGTCGATGATCTTGCGCGCCACCTCGGGGCCGACGGACTTGATCAGCAGCTTCTTGGCGTACTCGATGCCGCCCTGGCTGATGTAGCTCCGGGCCTGGGTCATGGTGTGGAACTCTTCCAGGACCTCCTCGGCCACTTCCGGCTGGACGTGCTTGGTGATGGCGATCTCGCGGGAGATCGTCTGGATTTCGTCCTCTTCGAGGTACTTGAAGATGTTGGCGGCGGTCTCGTCCCCGAGGGTGACCATGAGCACCGCGGCCTTCTGCATGCCGGTGAGTTTCGCCATGGCCTACCGCCCTTCCTCGAGGAGCCACGACCGGACCAGGGAGGCCATGGTCTCCGGGTCCTCCTGGGAGCCGCCCTGGAGTCGCTTGCGGATCAGCTCGCGCCGGCGGGCTTCGGGGGCGCTGAAGGCGGCGTCGGCGTTGAGTTCCGCTTCGATCTCCGCCTCGATCTCGGTGACGGACTTCACCTGGACCGGCTTGCGGGGAGACGATCCTCCGCCGCCCCCGCCTTCGCCGTCGGCGCTGGCCACGCGCAGGGGCGTGGGGCGGTTGATGGCGGCGGACATCCGCTTGAGCATCGGCAGGAGGATCATGAAGAACACGATGAATCCGACCACGCCCCAGGCCGCGTAGGGCAGGGCCTTGAGCCCCAGGTCCATCCAGAATTGGCGCTTCGCTTCGGCCTCTTCCTTGGGATTGGCCTGGAGGCTGGCGAAGGCCATGTTCTCCACGGTGAGCTCATCGCCCCGCTTGGGCTGGATTCCCACCGCCGCCGACACCTGGTCGCGGATCTTCTTCAGTTCATCCGGGCTGCGGGGCGTCTGCTTGAGGATGGGATCGCCCTTGGGGTCCTTCTCCCACGTCCCGATGCTGTCCACGATCACGGCGAGCGTGACGCGCTTGATGGAGCCCGTCGCCCGCTCCGTGGCCGAGACGGTCTTGGTGATCTCGTAGTTGGTGGTGGTTTCCTTCTTCGTGGAATCCTCCACCACATTTCCCGTCGCGCCCGCATTGGCGGGGGCCACGTTGCTGGGGGTGCCCGGCGTGCCGGCGCCCGCATCGCGCTTGGTGACCTTCTCGTCCTTCTGCTGGACGCTTCGCTCCACCTGGCCCTGGGGATCGAACCGCTCCTCGTTGACCTTCACCTTGTCGAAGTCCAGGTCCACATGGGCGGTGGCGCGCACCTTCCCGATGCCGACCACGGGCTCCAGCAGCTCCGTGACCCGGCGCACGAGGTGGTCCTCCTCCTCCCGCGCCACCTTCTTCTGGGCGTCGCTGGCGCCCACCATGGGATCGCGCCCCGTGCGGGAGAGGATCCGGCTGAACTGGTCGATGATGACGACCTGCTCGGGCTTGAGCCCCTCCACGCTGGCCGCCACCAGGTTGACGATGGCCTGGGTGTTCTCGTCGGGCAGCATCCGGGCGCCGCGCAGCTTGAGCAGCACGCTGGCCTTGGCGTCCTCCTTGTCCGTGAGGAAGGGGCTGTCGTTGGAGGGCGTGATGTGGACGGTAGCCTCGGAGACCTGCTGGAGGCTCATGATCGTCTTGGCGAGTTGGGCCTCCATGGCCCGGCGGTGGATCACCTTCTGGGAGAAGTCGGTGGTCCCGAGCCCGGCGTTCTCCAGCTTCTCGAAGCCCAGCTTGTCGCCGGACAGGAGGCCGTCCCCCGCGAACTTGAGGCGGAGGGACCCGATCTTGCTCTCCGGCACCAGGATCGTCCGCTGGTCCGAGCTGAGTTCGTAGGGGACCTGCATCTTGTCCAGCTGGGACACGATGGAACTGGCCTCCTGGGGGGAGACGTTGGCGGCGAGGACGCCCTTGGACTCCTGGCCCGCCCAGATGCCCAGGCCGCCCAGCGCCAGCAGCACTGTCAGGGAAATGGCGGCCACCATGACGCGCTGGGTGGCGCTCATGCTCTTGAATGCGCTGGTCAGTTGTTCCGCGAGGTTCGTTTCCCCGGCCATAGGCGTTCCTCAGTCAGGGATGAGGCCGCGCCGGAAAGCTCGGCCTGCGCTACATCTGCATGCGCATGACCTCGCGGTAGGCGTCGACCAGCTTGGATCGAACGGCCATCATCATCTGGAAGCTAAGATCGGCCTTCTGGACTGCCAGCATGGCCGTGTGCATGTCTGCACTCTCACCCGTCATCAAGTTCCGTGCCTCATCCTCGGCCTCGGCCGAAACCTGGTTCACCTCCTGCATGGCCTGCTTGAGGAGGTCGCCGAAATTGAGGTTCCCGTCCGTGCCCGAAGCGCCAGTGTCCGCGCCGATCTTGGTGGGCGCGGAGATGGGGCTGGGGGTCGGAAGGGAGGGAATGTTGAGGAGTGGGTCCATGGAGCGGCTCGGAGGAAAGGGGCCTTTTCACACGATCGGTCGGGGCGTCGGAGGGGGCAAGTCGAAATTCCGACAGGCTACTGCACGCGGAGGATCTCAAGGGCGGAGGAAGCCATGGCCTTGGCGGAGCGCACCACGGCGATGTTCGCTTCGTAGGCCCGGCTGGCTTCGGTGAGGTTCACCATCTCTTCCACGGGATTGACGTTGGGGTAGCTCACCACGCCGTTGGCGTCGGCGTCCGGGTGTCCCGGCTCGTAGCGCGTGAGGAAGGGCTCCTGGCTGGTGCGTATGCCGGCCACTTTCACGCCCGCCGCGGCCAGCGCGCCCGAAAAGCCCATGTCCTGGCTCTGGAACACGGGGTCCTTGCGGCGGTAGGCCCCGCCTTCCTTGGTGCGCGTGGTCTCGCTGTTGGCGATGTTGGAGGCGATCAATTGGACCCGGAGCCGCTGGGCGGCCATGCCGGTGCTGGCGATGTCGAGGATCGTGGGAATGCCCATCAGTGCGCGCTCGCTTCTCGGATGAGGGAATAGAGCTTCCGGAGCTCGACCTGCATGAAGGTGGATGCGGTCTGGTAGGTCGTCTGGGTGCGGGCCAGCAGCATGTTCTCCCGGTCGAGGCTCACGTCGTTCCCGTCGTTGCGCTCGGCGCTGGGCTGAAGGGGATCGGCGGTGGCGGGGAGGGAGGAGCTCGGCGTCCCCTGGAGGTGCATGGCGTGGGTGGTGGTCAGGGAAGTCGGCGAGGATTGCCCACTCAGTGCCGCTTTCATGGCGCCTTCGAAGCTGAAGTCCCGCGTGCGGTAGCCCGGCGTGTCCAGGTTCGCCAGGTTGGAGGCGATCAGGGTCTGGCGCTGGGAAGCCAGCGTCATGCCGCGATCCATGGACTGGATGATCGCGTTGCCGCTGGTGAGGTCGAACATGGGACACCCTGCAGAATGGGCCGGGACGATCCCGACGGCACCGGTGGAGATGCAGCCTCCATGCCGGAAATCTCTCGGGCCAGGGGAGGCCGGTTTGAACTCCAACTCCCCGCCATTGTCGAGTTGCGTTCCCCGTCCTAAACTGGCCGCTCACCTCGAGGCCACCATGATCCTGAACACGCGGAAGCACAACGAAGTGCTGATCCTCTATCCGGAAGGCAAGATCACCCTGGGCGACGGCGACCAGGAACTGGGCGAGGCCGTCCGCACGGCCCTGACCAACGGCGCCCGCAAGATCGTCATCAACTTCAGCAAGGTGAGCTACCTGGATTCCTCGGGCGTCGGGGAGCTGGTGGGCTGCTACACCTCCATCAAGGGCAAGGGCGGCGAACTCCGCATCTGCGGAATGAGTTCCAAGATCTTCAGCCTCATCAAGATGACCAGCCTGCATTCGGTCTTCGAGGTCATGGACACCGAGGAAGAGGCCCTCGCGGGCTTCTAGGGCCGTGCGCGTCCGCGCCGCCCTGGGTTGCGGCTTCCTGCTCCTGGCGTCCGTCCAGGGGCAGGAAGCCGCCGCGCTGCGGATCATCACCTCCATCCGGATCGACGGCGGCGACGACAACGATCGCCGCTTCGCCCGGGCCGCCCTCGGCCTGAGGGAAGGCCAGGCGGTGGACGAGGTCGGGTTCCAGCGGGCCCTGGCCGCGGTTCGGCTGGTGGACCGCTACCGGTCGGTGGAAGGAACCTTCGAGGGCGGCACCGTCCTCCTCCGCCTCCAGCCCCTGGCCCCGGTGGCGGAATGGCGCTGGGAGGGCGATCCCATCCCCGCCAAGGTGAAGAAGACCCTGCTGCCCGACCTGCGGAAGGGCCAGCGGCTGGGGCCCCAGCGGTTGGCGACGCTGGAGGACGATGCCGAGCAGCAACTCCGCGACGCCGGGTTCCGGCGCGCCAAGATCACCGCGTCGCTGGAGGAGGGCGGACGCCGCCTGCGGCTCGCCGTCGTGCTCGGCACCCCCCGCATCATCCAGGAGCTGCGGATCGAAGGCGATCCCGCCCCCTACACCCGCGAGCGCCTGCTGCGGGTGGCCGGCGTCTCCCTGGGGCACACCGCCTGGACTCCCGCCGCGCAGCGCGACGCCCAGCGGCGGCTGCGCCACCGGCTGGTGAAGGACGACCGCCTGGAGGGCTCCGTCAGCCTCGCCCCCCAGGAGGGCGCCGACGGCATCCTCGTCCTCAAGATCCAGCCCGGTCCCAAGGTCAAGCTGAAGGCCAAGGGGATGGACTTCTTCGGCCCGTTCCTGGGTCGGCCGTGGCTGTCGGAATTCGTTCCCCTCGCCCGGGCCGAGCGCTACGCGCCCAGTCTGCTGGACGAAGGCGCCGGTCGGATCACGGCCTACTACCGGGACCAGGGCTACCCGGAAGCCCGCGTGACCTACGTCCGCGAGGTGACGGTCGGAACCGCGGAGCGGCCCGAGGCCGTCACCATCACCTACACGGTGGTTCGCGGCCCCCGGCGGGTCCTGGGAACCGTGAGTTTCGAAGGCAACCGCGAGCTGCCGGAAAGCGAGCTGCGCGAGGCCGCGAGCCTGCCGAAGCGCTTGCTGCTCCTTCCGCCCCACGCGAAGGCCGAGGCCGTGAAGGCCCTGGAGGACCGCGTCACCGCCCACTACCTCCAGCGGGGCTTCCCCGAGGTGCGGGTGCGGCGGCGGGTGGAATCGAACAAGGCCGGGAGCGTGGACGTGCGCCTGCTCATCCGCGAGGGGCAGCGCCGCACGCTGGACGCCCTCACCCTGGAGCTTCCTCCCGATCCCGCTTTTCCCCGCGAGCGGCTGGCCCAGAGCCTGCTGCTCGTTCTGGGCGAGCGCCCCGTCCCTATTTCCGGCACGTCCCGCTACCGCTCCGACCGCCGCCATCTCCAGGGAATCGAGGGCACGCTGGAGCTGACCGCCGAGGGCGCGCGGCTGTCCTTCAAGCCCGCCCTGCCGCTGGTGCGCAATGATCTGGCGCTGGTGGTGGCGGACCTGCGGCAGCGCCTCTCCTCCCTCGGCGCCGCCACGCCCCAAGTGCGGCTGGCCCTGGACGACGACGTGGTGGAGCCCGTCGTCCGCGTCCAGGTGCCGCTTCAGCCCCTGGACATCACGCGCCGTCTGGTGGTGCAGGGCAGCGACCGCACCCGCGCCGAGGCCGTTCTCCGCGAGACGGAGGCCCTTCCCGGCGCGCCCCTCGATCCCGCCAAGCTGGACGAGGGCCAGATCCAACTCGGGGGACTGGGCGCTTTCAACCGCGTGGACCTGCTCACCTTGAAGGATCTGCTCGGGCAGGAGAAGGAGCCTTGGCAGCGGGGCGATTTGGCCCTCCGCCTGCAGGAGCGCAACCCCTGGGTGTTCGGCGAGTCCTTCGGCTACGACAAGACCCAGGGCTATCACTTCGGCTTGAACGCGCAGCGTCTCAACCTGGGCGGCATGGGCCGGGCCGTCGACTTCGGCATCCGCGCCGGCGACCAGACGCTGGACAGCAAGCCCCTCCGCAAGGCCTTCCCCACCGGCGACGTCAAGCGGTCCGTGGACAGCTACAGCATCGGCTACACGGATCCCTGGTTCCTGCCGGGCTCGCTGGATTCGCTGCTCGCGCCGCGCACCCGCTTCCGCATGGAAGGGGCCTACATCGAAGAGGCCCAGGCGGCCTTCTTCGCCCGCCGCCGCCGGTTCACGCCCAGCCTGGAGTGGAAGCTGTCCTCGGAGCAGGTGGTGCAGCTCGGCTATCGGTTTGAGCGGGTGGAGGTGGCGTCCAATCGGGATAGCCAGGGAAAGCCCCTGATCGCGGACCAGGATCTCTTCCTGCTGGCCCGCACGCCGGCCCGCAGCATCATCTCCGCGCCCTACCTGCAGGTCACCGTGGATCGGCGGGACAAGCCCTACGATCCCACGCAGGGCACCTTCTTCCTCGGCCGGCTGGAGTTCGCGAACCAGGTGTTCGGAACTTCGCCCAACAGCAGCTTCGTGAAGCTCGACATGCGCCACCAGTGGAACTGGCCCGTGGGCTTCCAGGCGGAGCACGGTGTGGTGATGGCGAGCGTTCGCGTGGGGCTCGCCCGTCCCACGGCGGGTTCGGCCAAGGACCTTCCCCTCTCCGAGCGGTTCTTCGGGGGCGGGCCCTTCACGGTGCGAGGCGTGGAACCCGACATGCTCGGAACCCGCGGCAAGGTGACCACCACGGATACGACCAAACCCCCTGGCGAGCAGACCACCGTCCAGACCATTCCCTTGGGCGGACAGGCGCTCGCTGTCCTCAATCTGGAATACCGGTTCCCGCTGATCGGCCAGAGCGTCTGGGCCGAAGTGTTCGCGGATTCCGGCCAGGTCTACCGCAGCCTGCTCTCCGAAGAGGATCCGGCGGACCCCACGAAGCGGATTCCCGCCTCTTTTCCGGCCCTGCGCACCACCCTGGGCGTGGGCTTGATCTTCAAATTGGGCTTCCCCCTTAAAGTCGAGTACGCCGCCGACTGGAAGCGCATCATGGGCCGCCCGCGCACCGAGGAAGAGCGCGACACCCAATTGAAGAGCCTGCTGATCTCGGCGGGGTTCCAGTTCTGAATTAACTGTGGACAAGCTTCAATGGTCGAGTTCACAGATAAAGGCCTCACACATAGAGCTGCCCCCTGTGGGAAGCAGCTCTATGTGGTTTCCTGCGCGTCTACAACTTCTCGCCTAGGGAATTTCGAAACCAGCCACCCGACGCGGAGCAAGGATGAACAACGGACGGCCATTCCCCAGAATTCCATCGTGATCTCGACCCCAAGCCCAAAGGGTGTGGTCTCCTTTCACGGCCAACGTGAAGTCCAGCCCTGCGGAAAGGGTCGATACTCCAGCAAGACTCACCACCTGGACAGGAACGAGTCGGTTTGTAGCTGTTCCATCGCCCAATTGACCGCTCTCATTGTTACCCCACGTCCAGACTGTGCCGTCAGCCTTCAGAGCGAGGCTATGTTGGCGGCCTCCCACCAATGCCACTACCCCACTTAGGCCACTTACTTGTACCGGGCTAAGGCGGCGAATCGCGGTTCCATCCCCCACTTCCCCATATCGATTCAAACCCCACCCCCAGACTGTGCCATCGGACTTCAGAGCCAGCGTATGGTAATAACCTCCGGCCACAGCTATAACGCCACTTAGCCCAGGGACTTGTTGGGGCGTAGGGCGGTCGACCATTGTTCCGTCTCCTAATTGACCTGCGTCATTGGCACCCCACATCCAAACGGTACCATCGGATCTCAAAGCAAAACTGTGATAAGCCCCTCCACCGATCAAAATGACGTTTGTCAATCCGTTGATGGGACCTGGGTCGCTCAGAGTAGAAATAGATCCCTTGCCCGCTTGTCCAAATGCGTTATAGCCCCAGGACCATACCGTGCCATCGCTCTTCCGGGCCAAACTGTGATAACCGCATCCCGCTACCTGAACAACGTCCGTCAGGCCAGTGACAGGCAAGGGCGTAGGGCGGGTGATGGTCGTCCCATCGCCCAACTGGCCCATGTCATTCATTCCCCACGTCCAAACCGTTCCATTCGGTTGTAGGGCGAGACTGTGCAACTCCCCGTCCCCACGGTCTGTGATGCCCACCAGAAAGCTTGCGAGGTTGGGTAAGCTTTGACTTCGCCCGGATGCGTTGCCATCGCCCAGCGCCCCGATGCCACTGTATCCCCAAGTCCAGACGCTGCCATCAGTCTTCCACGCTGTGGCTTGGTACGCCCCGGCAACCACCTTTGTGACGTCGGTAAGGTTCACCTGTTGGGGCGTGAGGCTTTCCACTGTGGCGCCCTGACCTGTCTGTCCGTAGGCGTCCCATCCCCAGCCCCAAAGCGTCCGGTCCGTTTTCACAGCGATGCAGTAGTTTTGTCCGCTGGCAACTGCCATCGCATCAGTCAAACCCGTCACACGTTGTGGAGCGTTTCGGGGAGTGGCCGTTCCATCCCCCAACTGACCGTACCAGTTGTTTCCCCAGGTCCAGGGTGTTCCATCGGAAGTCAAGGCAATGCTGTAAGAGGGGCCTGCACTCATCGCCACGACATCGGAAATGGAATGCATCGGGACTGGGACGGTGTGATTGAGCCATGTTCCATCGCCGAGTTCACCATTTCCATTGGAGCCCCACCCCCAAAGCGTTCCATCGGAGGTCAAGGCTAGGCTATGGGTAGAACCCGCTGCGAGAACGCTTCCTCCCGAGAGATTTCCCACCTTTACCGGGATGGATCGATCAATGGTTGTGCCATCTCCCAATTGACCCTGGCTGTTCGCTCCCCAAGCCCAGACGGTACCGTCGGACTTCAAGGCGAGGCTATGGAATCCCCCGCCGGCGATGGCCACCACATCAGTTAGCCCCATCACGGGGATAGGATTATTTCTTTGCTGGGAAGATGGTGTGTCCGCCAATTGGCCATAGCTGTTGGATCCCCACGCCCAGACGGTGCCGTCGGACTTCAAGGCGAGGCTATGGAATCCTCCGCCGGCGATGGCCACCACATCGGTTAGCCCATATACGTGAACAGGTTCAGCAGAGTCGACAGTGGTTCCATTCCCCAACTGCCCGTTACTATTGATCCCCCAGCTCCATACGGTCCCGTCAGCTTTGAGCGCCAGACCGTGAGCCTGGCCCACCCCTAGCGCTACCACGCCTGTCAGATTCACCACGGGAGTGGGTAAAGAGCGATCCACAACGGATCCATCTCCCAACTGGCCGGCTCTGTTGTAGCCCCAAGCCCAGACCGTACCATCTTCTTTGAGCGAAAGGGTGAAATCGGACATGGATCCGGCCACGACAGGGCTTGGACCGTAGATCCTCGTGGTTTTTGAGATGGAATCCCCGGCCGAATTCGTCACGGTGAGGGTGTAGGTGACGGGGCTGGTCAAAGGACCTACTGCAGGGGAAGCCACGCCGCTGGAGACGGACCCGATGCCTTGATCGACGGTGCCCGTCCCATGGCTGAATACAGCCGTCAGCACGGCCGTCTGCCGTCGATTCACGAGCCATCGGGAGCTGGGTGCAAAGCTGGTGATGGTGGGAGCGGGAACCACTCCAACCGATAGGGAGCGCTGGACCGAGGTCCCTGCAGCATTGGTGACAGTCAGGGTATAGGTGGTATCGGAACCGGGAGCTACATTGAGAGTGCCGCCACTGATTGCATTTCCCACGCCCTGATCGATGTTTCCAATTCCGTCCTGGAAGACGGAAGAGAGGATGGTACCTCGGCCTGCGGTAATGAGGCTTGCACTGGCGGCGAAGGTGTCGATCGAGGGCGGAATCACGATGGTGCAAACCCGATTTGTCCTGTTGCTCGTTCCGGCTTGGTTGGTGGCGGTACAGGAAAGCTGGAGGCTCTGGGCGGTTCCCCCGGTAAAGGTGATGGTGGATGCGGAAGGATCGGACGTGAGGGTGCCTCCGCTGATCGTCCAAGCATACGTACAGCCGTTTTGGGGCGAAATGGATGCTGCATATCCTGTTTGCCCAGCGGTCACATAGGCGGGGGCTGTCATCGCAGGTGCCACGGGTTCGGGGACGGTGGTACAGATGGTCGTTCCGCTTGCGCTCCGAGTTCCAGCCTGATTGATGACGACGCAGGAGAGCTGGAGCATTCCAGTGTTTCCCGGTGTGAAGATGACGGAGGGCGCCGTGGACGCTGATGTAAGGGTTCCGCCGGTGATGCTCCAGGCGTAAGTGCATCCCGCCTGCGCCGATGTGGAAGCCGCGTACCCCGATTGATTGGCCGTAACGAAGGACGGTGCTGCGATGGAAGGAGTGGTGGGTGGGGGGACGACAAGGCAGGTGGCGGCACTGGTGGCGCTGCCGGCCAGGTTCGTCACAGTGCAGGTGAGCTGAAGGCTCCCGTTATTTCCTGCGGTGAATGTGATAGAAGGGCTCGTCGCGCCCGTAATGATTGTCCCGCCGGCGATGGTCCAGGCATACGTCGAGTTAGCCTGTGGAGGAATGGAAGCTGTGTAACCGGTCTGGTTGAGGGTCACGTGGGTTGGTGCCGCCAACAGCGGCGCGGAAGGTTCGGCGACGATGGCACAAATCGCCTTGCCGGGAGAACTCTCTGTGCCTGCTTGGTTCGTGACGACACAGGATAACTGGACGTTGCTGCCGGCTCCGGCAGAGAAGGTGATGGAAGGTGTCGCTGCCCCTGCGGTAATGGTCCCGCCTGCAATGGTCCAGGCATAAATGCAGTTGGCTTGAGCAGGAATTGAAGCCGCATAGCCAGTTCCATTGGCCGCGACCAGCGCAGGCGCGGTGACGGTGGGCTCGATGGGAGGATCTACAACGGAGACCAGGCAAGTGGCGGTGACGGTTTTGGAGGCGCTATTGGTGACCGTCAGGGTATAGGTCGTATCCGCCGTGGGATGGATTCCGACGGCGGAGCCGCTGCTAACAGGACCAACCCCGGGAGTGATCGAGCCCGTCCCCTGACTGAAGCTGGCGGTAAGGGTGGTACTTGTACCTTTGGTAATGAGGGGTTTGGCTGCGCTGAAATTGGAAATGGCGGGATCCAGAATGGGAGTAGGGCCCGTCCCTCCGCCTCCTCCGCAGGAGAGGAGCCCGAATGCCAACCCGAAGGCAAGAAAGCGGGCGTCTTTTCTGAGAGCGAACAACGATTTCACAGCCGGCTCCAAGGGAGGATCGATGTAAAGGAACTCGAAGATGATCGAAGCGTGATCTACGGAATGAGTGAAGAATATCACTTTATCCAAATGGTGCATTGAATGATTTTGGGCTATAACTAACACCCTTTTGCGAGGTGGTGCTGCGGACCTCGTAACGCGATAGGATGGCCCGTCCTTGCTCATGCTTTTCGGAGGCTCTCATGACTTCCCGTTGCCTGCGATCCGTCGTTCTGGCGGCCCTGCCGTTGGCCTTGGTGGCCCAGACTCCCGCGCCCGCGACGCGGCCCCAGGAGCATCCCGCTCCCGTCCTCCCGATACCCGGTGGGTTGAAGCCCTTCTCCGACGTGGTGAAGGAAGCCAAGGAGCTGCCCGGCCTCTTCCCGCTGTGGCAGAAGGACGACAAGGTCTGGATCGAGCTGAAGCCCGAGCAGTTGGATAAGCCCTTCTTCCTGGCGGTGAGCACCACGCAGGGGGTGGGCGAGCGCGGGCTCTACGGGGGAATGATGGACCGCACCCATGTGGTGCAGTTCAAGCGCATCGGCAACACCTTGCAGATGCTGGCCAAGAACCTGGATTTCACGGCCAAGGAGGGCACGCCCATCGCGCGGGCGGTGAAGGAGGGCTTCTCCGACAGCCTCCTGGGCTTCGCGCCGGTGCTCAGCCAGCCGCACCCCGACCGGAAGAGCTTCCTGGTGGAGGCCAACGCGCTCTTCCTGGCGGACATTCCCATGGCCGCCACCCAATTGGAACTCATCTATCGGCAGCCCTACGCCCTCGACAGGGCCAACAGCAGCTTCGCCAAGGTGCGGGCCACGGCGGACATGGACACGTTCAGCGTCAGCGCCCACTTCGCGCTGGCGAAGCTGATCCTCCCTCCGGTGTCCCTGCCGGGCGCGCCGCCCATGCCGTTCACTCCCCTGCCCGGGACGCTGGAGGACGTGCGCAGCCTCTTCCTAGGCTACCACTACAGTCTTTCCAAGCTGCCCGAGCCCATGCAGCCGCGTGCCGCGGACGAGCGGGTGGGCTACTTCACCACCACCCACTGGGACTTTACCCACGACCTGAACCCCGATCCCAAGGTGCGCTTCGTCAACCGCTGGCGCCTGGAGAAGCAGGATCCCGCCGCGGCGCTCAGCGAGCCCAAGCAGCCCATCGTCTACTGGCTGGACCGCAACATGCCCGAGAAATACCGGCCCGCCGTCACCGCCGGGATCCTCGAATGGAACAGGGCCTTCGAGAAGATCGGATTCAAGGACGCGGTGCAGGTGAAGGTCCAGCCCGCCGACGCCGAGTGGGACACCCACGACACCCGCCACGCCTCCGTGCGGTGGCTGGTGGGCACGGACATCGGGTTCGCCATTGGCCCCAGCCACGTGGATCCCCGCACCGGCGAGATCCTGGACGCCGACATCGGCGTGGGCGAGATCTGGACCCGCAATCCCCGCCGCACAGTGGTGGAGGAGCTGCCGCGGCCGATGGCGAAGGATGCCGTCCACGCCTGCGCCTATGAGGCCGAAGCCAGCCAGGAGATGGGCTTCGCCATGGATCTGCTGGAGGCCCGTGGCGACCTGGAGCCCGACAGCCCCGAGGCCGACGCCTACGTGATGGCGGTGCTGAAGGACGTGATCACCCACGAGGTGGGCCACACCCTGGGCCTGCGCCACAACTTCCGCGCGTCGACCATCTACGCCAACGCCCAGCTCCAGGACGCGGCCTTCACGAAGGCCAACGGCCTCACGGGGTCGGTGATGGACTACAACGCCCTCAACATCGCGGCGAAGGGCGAGAAGCAGGGCGAGTACGTCATGAGCACCCTCGGCCCCTACGACTTCTGGGCCATCGAGTACGCCTACAAGCCCCTGGAAGCCTCATCCGAGAAAGCAGAGCTGGCGAAGATCGCCGCTCGCAGCCACACCGAGCCCCGGCTGGCCTACGGCACGGACGAGGAGGCGGGCTACTCGGGAATAGATGGGATGGATCCGGAGGTGAACCGTCGCGATCTGGGGGCCGATCCCCTGGGCTTCTACAAGAAGCGCCTCCAGCTCAGCCGCGAGCTGTGGGACCGCCTGCAGGACAAGCGGCTGAAGGATGACGAGAGCTACGCCGTTCTGCGGCGCACCTTCGAGGGCGGACTGGGCCAGGTGGGTCTTGCGGCCAACCTCACCGCGAAGTACGTGGGCGGTGTCGTCCATCTCCGCGATCACGCCGGCAGCCCCCGCGCGCCGTTCACGCCCGTGTCCGCCGAGCGCCAGCGCGAGGCCGTGAAGCTGCTGGAGGTGGGTCTCTTCAGTGCGGACGCGTTCGCATTCCGGCCGGAGTTCATGGCGCGCCTCACGGTCAATCAGTTCGAGCGGGGCTTCAATCCCGACTTCTCTCTCAGCACCCGCCTCCTGGGGCTCCAGCGGATGGTCCTGACCCAGCTCATGCAGCCCGGCGTGGCCACCCGGATCCTCGACGCCACGGACAAGATGGCCGATCCCAAGGCTGCCTTCCGGTTGTCCGAACTCTTCGAGGCCCTGCAGAGCGCCATCTGGAGCGAGCTGAAGACCGGCAAGGAGGCGCCCGCCCTGCGCCGGAACCTCCAGAAGGAACACCTCCGGAACCTGGTCGGGCTGGTGCTGCGCGCGAATCCAGCCACCCCCGAGGACGCCCGCGCCCTGAGTCGGGAAGGCCTCAAAACCCTGGCGGCCCGGCTCCGCACCGCCGGGACCAAGCCGGGCTACAGCAAGGAAACCAAGGCCCATTTCGCCGAATGCCTGGCCTCCATCGAAGAGACCCTCAAGCCCAGCGTCACGCGGATGAGTTTGTAGGTTCCCCTCCAGACAACCAAAAAGGCTGCCGGAAGGCGGCCTTTTTGGTTGTCGCGGGGCTGATTCGGCCCCGGCGCTCCTGCCTGGCCCGCCGGGCTTTCTCGGCGGCCTTTTTCTGGTTGGCGCGGGCGGTCTCGAACCATGCGTCCGGCTGGGCACGGGGCCTATTCGTCTCCGGCGCTCCACTGGAGCGCCTCCGCCGGGCCCCTACCTGCCCGCCGGACTTTCTCGGCGGTCCGAGATCGCCCGACTGGAGGCACGGGAAAGGCCGCCTTTCGGCGGCCTCTTTCTGGTTGGCGCGGGCGGTCTCGAACCATGCGTCCGGCTGGGCACGGGGCCTATTCGTCTCCGGCGCTCCACTGGAGCGCCTCCGCCGGGCCCCTACCTGCCCGCCGGACTTTCTCGGCGGTCCAAGATCGCCCGACTGGAGGCACGGGAAAGGCCGCCTTTCGGCGGCCTCTTTCTGGTTGGCGCGGGCGGTCTCGAACCGCCGACCCCTACCGTGTCAAGGTAGTGCTCTACCCCTGAGCTACGCGCCAGCGCGAACTCCCATTCTAGCGGAACGGCGGCGGTTGTCGAGCGGGAGGAGCGCGTGCGTGCGAAGACTGGATTCAGCCGTGGCTGGCGGGCCAGAGGAGGCAGGCGAGGAGGGCGCCCACCAGGGCCAGCAGCCAATCGAGGGACGGGTCGTGGGCGAGGTCGCGGGGGCGGAGGGGATGGGTGGCCATGGAATCTCCATCCGGAGGAGAAACCTCCGGATGGAAGGTGGGCTCGATCGACCCTTTCCGCCGTGACTTTCCTGGAACTTCGGGCTATTCGACGGTGACGCTCTTGGCGAGGTTGCGGGGCTGGTCCACGTCGCAGCCGCGCAGCACGGCGATGTGGTAGGCCAGGAGCTGGAGCGGGACGGCGTAGACGATGGGGGCCAGCCAGGGGTGGACGGCGGGCAGCTCCAGCACGTCCTCGGCGATCTTCGACAGGCTGGTGTCCCCTTCGGTGACCAGCGCGAGGATCCGCCCGTCGCGGGCGGCGGCCTCCTGGAGGTTGCTGAGGGTCTTCTCCCGGTGGGCGTCGTGGGGCATGAGGGCCACCACGGGAAGGGTCTTGTCGATGAGGGCGATGGGCCCGTGCTTCATCTCGCCCGCGGGATAGCCCTCGGCGTGAATGTAGGAGATCTCCTTCAGCTTGAGGGCGCCTTCCAGGGCGATGGGATAGCAGGGGCCGCGGCCGAGGTAGAGAAAGTCCGTGGCGTCCTGCCAGCGCTGGGCCCATTGGATGATCTTCGGCTCCAGGGCATTGAGCCGCTCCAGGTGGGCGGGCAGCTCGCGCAGGCCCTGGAGCAGCTCGGCCTGGAGGGCGGGATCCACGGTGCCCTTCGCTTCGCCCAGGCGTAGCGCCAGCAGGGTGAGCACCGCCAACTGAGTTGTGAAAGCCTTGGTGGACGCCACGCCGATCTCAGGGCCCGCGTGGGTGAGGATGGTCGCCTCCGCCTGCCGCGTGGCCGTGGAGCCCATCACGTTGCAGATGGCGAGGGTGCGCGCGCCGCGGGCGGCGGCCTCCTTCATGGCGGCCAGGGTGTCGGCGGTCTCGCCGCTCTGCGTGATGCCCACGATCAGCGTGCCCGGCTGGATCACGGGCTCGCGGTAGCGGTACTCGCTGGCGTAGTCGACTTCGACGGCCACGCGGCTGAGCTGCTCGATGAGGAACTTGCCCACGAGTCCCGCGTGCCAGCTGGTGCCGCAGGCCACGATGTGGATCCGGTTCAGGGCCGCCAGTTCCGCCTCGGTGAAGGGCAAGTCGAGGGGGATGGGCTCCGAGTCCAGGGGCAGGCGGTTCAGGAGCGTGTTGGACAGGGCCTGGGGCTGCTCGAAGATCTCCTTCTGCATGAAGTGCTTGTAGCCGCCCTTTTCCGCCGCCACGGGATCGTAGGGGATGGTGTGGACCGGGCGCTGGACTTCAGTGCCGTCCGGGCGGAAGATGCGGATCCCTTCGCGGGTCAGTTCGGCGAGATCGCCATCCTCCAGGAAGATCACGCGCCGTGTGTGGGGCAGGAGCGGCACCACGTCGGAGGCGACGAAGGCCTCGCCGTCGCCCAGACCCAGGACCAGCGGAGGACCGCTGCGAGCGGCGAGCAGGCGGTCCTTGTCGGAAGCGTGGAGGCAGGCGAGGGCGTAGATGCCCTTCATCCGGCTTATGGCCTCACGGAAGGCCTCCGTGAAGCCCATGCCGCCCTTCATCAGGTGGGAGACCATCACGGGGAAGCACTCGGTGTCGGTTTCGGAGCGGAAGGTTTCTCCGGCGGCGGACAATTCCGCGCGCAGCTCCAGGAAGTTCTCGAAGATGCCGTTGTGGACCGCCACCACCTGGCCGTCGCCGCTCTGGTGGGGGTGGGCGTTCTCCTCGGTGGGCCGGCCGTGGGTGGCCCACCGGGTGTGGCCGATGCCCAGGGGCGTGGGATCGGCGAGATCCACCTTTCCCGCGAGGTTGGCCAGCTTGCCCGAGGCCCGCAGGATCTTGAAGCCGTCGGCGGGATCCGACAGGGCCACGCCGGCGCTGTCATAGCCGCGGTATTCGAGGCTGCGCAGGCCGTTCACGAGGATGGCCGCGGCGCCCTGCTGGCCGATGTAACCGACGATTCCGCACATGGGTGACTCCGGAGGTGGCGTATCCCCAACTTAGCGGGACCGCCCTCCAGTTCCAATGTGGTGGGCCGCACACGCCCCGCGGCGGAGCTCCCGCTACACGTGTGGTGTCTCCCACCCGTCATGAAAGTTCAGCCCGGCTTGGCTGGGCTGAACACGGGGGTCCGGGGGTATGCGCGCAGCGCGGGACCCCCGGAGGACATCACCCGAGGCTGCGGATGCGGGCGGCGCGGCTGTCGATCTCGGTGATGCGGAAGGCGAAGTTCCCGTCCACCACCACCACTTCGCCGCGGGCGATGTGCTTGCCGTTCACCAGCAGCTCTACCGGTGCGTCGGCGCTGCGGTTGAGTTCCAGGATGGCGCCGGGGGTGAGCTTCAGCAGCTCGCCCATCTGCATTTCCGTCTGGCCCATGCGGACCACCACGGGAAGCTGGATGTCCAGCAGCAGGTCCAGGTTGCCCGCGTCGGGGAAGGGACCGGCGGCGACCGGGGCGCGGTGGGCTGGGGAAGGGGCAGGAGCGGCGGGAGGTGGGGGCGGGGCCGCCGGTTCGGGGGCCTCCACCAGGCCCAGCTTTCGCTTGAGCTGCTGCAGGAGGAGGTCCGGCAGGAGGAGGTGGATGGTGGTGGAGAGGCTGTCCTGGGTGGTGGGGAGGGCGACGTCCTGGAAGGGGCCCTGGCCCAGGTGCTCCGCGAAGGCGCCCTCTTCCGGCGCCACGGCGAGGATGTCCACGTTGGCGATGGCGAGGGTCTCGCCCGCGAGGTCGGAAAGGGTCTGATTGGCGCTGCCCATGACCTGGTTGAAGGTCTCGGCGAGGGCGTCCTTCGAGTCGCCCACCAGCTCGTCGGCCGACGCGCCGTCACCGCCGAGCATCAGGTCGACCAGCATGGTCCCTTCCTTGAGGGGCAGGGAGAAGAACAGGGCGCCGTTCAGGCCCTTCTGGTAGTTGGCCTTGACGAGGATGGTGGGCGCCCCGTGCAGCGCGGCGATTCCGGCGGCTTCCAGGCTGTCGCCCGGGGTGGACTTCAGCTGGAATTCGCGCCCCGTGAGCATGGAGAAAACGGAGCCCATGCTCTCGGCGAATGCGCTGCCGACCTTCTGGAAGAGTTCAGTGTCCTGGACGTCCATGGCTCATCCCTCCGATCGGGTGGCGGTCACTTGGAAGACGCGTTTTCCGTTGGGATTCAGGGCCACCAGCCCCATGAAGCGCGGGATCCCGTCCACGCACAGATCCAGTTCCGCGTCGAACCGCTTGGTGAGGGGGATCAGGTCGCCCGGCTTGAGCTGGAGGATCTCCTCCATCCGGAGGTTCGTGCCGCGGATCTCGGCGGCGGCCTCCATGGAGCACCGCTTGAGGCTGGCCATCAGCAGGCGCGCCTCCTCGAAGGTGGAGGACTTCTTGTAGCCCGTGAACATCTCCTGGTCGAACTTGCTGGAGATGGGTTCGAGGATGATGCTCGGGATGGCGAGGTTGATCATCCCGCTCACGGGGCCCATCTTCACCTCGAAGACCACCAGCAGGACCACCTCGTTGGGCGCCACGATCTGGATGAGCTGGGGGCTGGTCTCCCGGGCCTGGATCCGGAAATCCAGGTCCACGATGCCGCGCCAGGCCTCGCGCAGGTCCTCCAGGACGAGCTTGAGGACGCCGTCGAAGATGCTCTGCTCGATGTCGGTCATGGTGCGGAGCTGCTTCAGCGGCTCGCCGGGTCCGCCCAGCATCTTGTCGATGATGGGGAATACCAGGGTGGGGTTCACCTCCAGCGCCAGGGCGCCTTCCAGGGGCTTGATGGAGATGGCGTTGAAGCAGGTGGGATCGGGTACCGACAGCAGGAATTCCTGGTAGCTGAGCTGCTCGACGCTCACCAGGTTCACTTCCGTGATGGTCCGGAGGTAGGCGCTGAGGGAACTGGAGAAGTTCCGGGCGAAGCGGTCGTGCATGAAGTGGAGCGACCGCATCTGCTCCCGGCTCACCCGGTCCGGGCGGCGGAAGTTGTAGAGGGTGACTTTGCGCTGGGCCTGGGCCTTTTTTGCCTGGGATGGCGCGCCTCCGCGCTCCCCTCCCGACCCGCCGCCGCTCTTCGGACCGGACCGGGTATGGGACTTAAGTAGCGCATCGACTTCTTCTTGGCTCAGGATCTTGGCCACGGCTCACCCTTCGATGTGCTTCTCCAGAAGTTTTCCCCGGAGGCGCAGCATGGCCTTCGTATGCAATTGGGATACCCGGGACTCGGTGATGTTCAGCAGGGTCCCGATTTCCTTCATGGTCAGCTCGTCGAAGTAGTAGAGCTGCACGACGAACTTCTCCTTCTTGGGGAGCACGTCCATGGCCGTCCGCAGGATGTCCTTGATCTCCGTGGCCTGGAACGTCTGGTGGGGATCCTCCGCGTCGGGATCGGGGACGAAGCTGATGAGGCTTTCCCCTTCGCCGTCCTCGCCGACCTCCACAAAGGTGCCGAGGGTGACGCCCTTCAACTCGTCCAGGTTCTTGTGCAGCTCCTCCAGGGGCACGCCCAGATGGACCGCGACCTCCTCGTCCGTGGCGGCCCGGCCCAGCTGCTGCTCCAGGAGATGGTAGGCGTTCTCGATGTCCTTCTTCTTGCGGCGCAGGCTGCGGGGAACCCAGTCGAGGTCGCGCAGCCCGTCGAGGATGGCGCCCTTCACGCGGAGTTCGGCGTAGGTCTTGAACTTGATGTTGCGGGCCGGCTCGAACTTCTCGATGGCGTCCATCAGGCCGAGGATGCCGCTGTTGATGAGGTCGTCCAGCTCCACGTGGGAGGGCAGGCGCGAGGCCACGCGATGGGCCACGAACTTCACCAGGGGGACGTAGTCCTTGATGAGCTGCTCGCGGTTCTCCCGGTCGAAGACTTCGGGAGGATCCGTCTCCCCGGAGGCCGGAGGAGCGGCAGCCGCAGGTGCTACGGGCGTTCCTTTCCCATAGGCCTTGGCCGCCGCCAGGGCCGCCCAGGGGCGGAGGGCGGCGGGCGCGGATTCCACGCCGCGCACGCCCTCGGGCCCGCGGGGCGGGAGGGGCACGGCGGACGGATCCGGCGGGAAAGACATGGGGGAAAGCTCCTTAGAGGGCGGATTCATCCGAAGCGAGCTGCCTCCAGAATGCCGCAAAGCCATCGGGCTGCAAGGAAACCTGCCCTTGCAGCTGGCGTGCCAGGGTCTGGAAGGCCTGGGCGGACGGACTGCGCGGGAAGAGGTCCACCACGCCCCGCTGCTGGCGCACCGCCTGCAGGATGTGGGGATCGGAAGGGACCATGCCCAGCACGCGGAGCTGCTTCCCCAGGAACCGCTCGGTGGCGGCCTGGAGCTGCTCGATGGTCTCCTGCGCCTCGTCCGCGCTCTGGCCGTTGTTCACCAGGAGCCACAGCGGCTTCGACGCGTCGCGGAGGTGCAGGACCTTCACCATGGCGTAGGCGTCCACCAGGCTGGTGGGCTCGGGGGTCGTCACCAGAATCACTTCCTGCGCCGCCATCAGGAGCTTGATGACGGAATCGTGGATCCCCGCGGCGGTGTCGATCAGCAGCCAGTCGGCGGTTTCCGCCACCCGCTGGAGACCCTGGACCAGCCGCAGTTCGCTCATCGTGTCGAGGCGAGTGAGTTCCTGGATCCCGCTGCTGGCGGGAATGATCCGCACCCCCAGCGGGCCGTCGAGAAGGATCTCCTCCAGCACCTTCTCTCCGCGGAGGACGTGCTCGAGCGTGTACTTCGGCGACAGGCCCAGGAGGATGTCCAGGTTGGCGAGGCCGAAGTCCGCGTCCATGACCACCACGCGCTGGCCCTTCTGGGCGAGCGACAGGGCCAGGCCGGCGACGACGTTGGTCTTGCCCACGCCGCCCTTGCCGGAGGTGATGGCGAGGACCCGGGCGGAGAAGAGGGGCGCTTCGGGGCGCTGCTTCTGGGCGAGGCTGCGGAGCCGGGATGCCTGGTCGCTGCTCATTCGGCCTCCTTCACGGGAGCGGGGAGGATCAGGTCGGCCACGCGGCGGCTGGTGGCCAGCTCCAGGGCCTCGGGCACTTCCTGGCCCGTTCCCAGGTAGCTGAGGGGCCGCTTGACCCGCACGAGGGTGCTGAGGATGGGACCGTAGGTGGAGGTCTCGTCCAGCTTGGTGAACAGCAGCCGCGTCGGGTGGAGGGGCTCGTAGCGGGCGGCGATCTCGGTCAGGTCGCGGGGCTTGGTGGTGGCCGACATCACGAGGTGCGTCTCCACCTCCGGCAGCTCGTCCAGCAGGCCGCGCAACTGGCCCAGGGTCTCGGTGTCCTTGGGGCTGTGGCCCGGCGTGTCGATCAGCACCAGCGCCCGGTCCTGGTAGAAGCGGAGGGCGCTGCGCAGGTCCTCCACCGTCAGAGCCACGTGCAGCGGCACCTGCAGGATCTGGGCGTACTGCTGGAGCTGGTCCACTGCCGCCATGCGGTAGGTGTCCAGGGTCAGGAGAGCCACCTTCTGCTTGAGGTGGAGCTGGGCGTAGGCGGCCAGCTTGGCGAGGGTGGTGGTCTTGCCCACCCCCGTGGGGCCCACCAGGGCGGCCACGCGCATCTTGCCGGGATCGAGCTGGATGGGGGGCGCGACGGGGATGAAGTCGGCGATCACCCGGCGGAGGAACAGGCGCGCGCGCTCGGCATCGACCACGCCCGCCGCCGTGTCGCCGTCCTGGTCCACCAGGGCGCGCTGGGCGTACTCGCACAGCCGGAGGGCGACCAGGGGCTCCACGTCGTTGGCCACCAGATCGCCGTACAGCTCCAGGAGGCTGGAGGGAAGCTGGAGCTGGGCCGGAGGCATGCCCTGCCGCTGGATGCGGTTGAGCAGCGACTTCATCTGATCCAGCTCTTTCAGGATGGAGGTGTTGCGCTGGTCGTTGTCCTTGAGGGCCGCCACCGCGCCCTTGATCTCCAGCAGCTCCCGGCGCAGGGGCTGCAGGTCCATGGGCGGGGCCGGCGGCGAAGGCGGAGCGGGGGGCGGTCCCGAGCGGGCGGCGGAACGGGCCGGAGGCGCGGGTTTCGGAGCAGCCGCTTCCAGCGGAGGCCGCAGCCCGTAGGTGAGGGGCGGGGCGGGATGGGCGGGAACGGACGGCTTGGCGGGCGTTTCGTCCACCGCCGCCGTGACCTCGATGACGGCTTCCTCCCCAAGGCCCAAGGCCGAGGGGCGGCGGCGGGTGCGGGTGGAGAGGATGAACGCCTCCTCGCCCATCTCGCGCTTCACGACATCCAGGGCGTCCTGCATGGATCCGGCTTCAAAGGTCTTCACGCGCATGGATGGGCCTTCACGACACGGTGCCGAGGTTGACGACGCGGACGTCCATGGGGACCTCGCTGTGGCTCAGGACCACCAGATGGGGCAGGGCGCGCTCCAGCAGGCGGCGGAGGTGCGGGCGCACCACCGGGTTGGTGAGCAGCACGGGCTGGGCGCCGGGCAGGAGGGACGCGATCCCGTTGGCGATCCGGGAGAGCAGTTCCTGGGTGCGGCCCGGTTCCAGGGCGAGGAAGCTCCCCCGGTCCGTCTGCTCGATGCCCCCCTGGAGGGCCTGTTCGATCTGGGGATCCAGCACCAGGACGCCCAGCTCTCCCGTGTCGGACAGGTGCGGGCTGGTGAGCACCCGGCCCATGGCCTGGCGGACGTACTCGGTGATGAAGCCCAGGTCCTTGGTCATGGTCGCGGCGTCGGCGGTGGCCTCCAGGATCCGGCCCAGGTCGCGGACGGGGACCCGCTCCCGCAGCAGGTTGTGCATGACCTTCTGCAGCGTGGTGACGCTCACCACATTGGGGATGAGGTCGTCCACCAGCTTGGGGGTGCTCTCCTTGAGGGTGTCGAGGAGGTGCTGGACTTCCGGCCGTCCCAGGAGTTCGGGGGCGTGCTGCTTGATGAGTTCGGAGAGGTGGGTGGTGAGCACCGTCGCGGGCTCGACCACCGTGTAGCCCAGCATCTGCGCCCGATCGCGCTGGGCGTCCGGAATCCAGTAGGCGGGCAGGCCAAAGGCGGGTTCCGTCGTGGACGTGCCCGTCAGATCCTCGGTGGCGGTGCCTGGGTTCATGGCCATGAACTGGCCGGGCTGGAGCTCCGCGCGGGCGATCTCCTCGCCCCGCAGCAGCAGCCGGTAGGTGTGCGGAGGGAGCTGCAGGTTGTCCCGGATGCGGACGGGGGGGACGACGATCCCCAGTTCCTGGGCCATCTGGCGGCGGACGGCCTTGATTCGCTCCAGGACCGTTCCGCCCTGGTTCACGTCGAGAAGGGGAATGAGGCTGTAGCCCACTTCCAGCCCGAGGGGATCCACCTTGAGGAGACCCTCCACCTTTTCGGAGGTGTCGGCCGCCGCGGCCTTGGCCTTCTCGGCCGCGGCGGCAGCTTCGGCGGCGACGGCGGAGGGCTTGGGCAGCTTCCAGGTGGCGTAGGCCATCACGCCGAAGATCGCGGCCATGGCCCAGAAGGGGAACAGCGGCAGGCCGGGCACCGCCCCGAAGAGCAGCAGGACGGAGGCTGCGATCGCCAGGGGCCGGTGGTCCGCGCCCAACTGGCCGAGGACCTGGCTACCCAGGCCGGTGGCGTCGCTGCCGCTGCGGGTGGTGAGGATGGCGCCGCCGACGCTGATGAGCAGGCTGGGGATCACCGTCACCAGGCCGTCGCCCACCGTCAGGAGGGTGTAGACCTCCAGGGCCTGGGACACCGGCAGGTTGTACTGGATCACGCCGAGCAGGATGCCCGCCACGATGTTGACGGCCAGGATGATCAGGGCCGCCACCGCGTCGCGCTGGGTGAACTTCACGGCGCCGTCCATGGCGCCGTAGAAGCCCGCTTCTTCCTGCAGATCCTTGCGACGCTTGCGGGCTTCCTGCTCGTCGATGTAGCCGGCGTTCAGGTCGGCGTCGATGGCCATCTGCTTGCCGGGCAGGGCGTCCAGGGTGAAGCGGGCGGTCACTTCCGCGATGCGGCCCGCGCCGTGGTTGATCACCAGGAACTGGATGGCCAGGAGGATCAGGAACACCACCAGGCCGATGACGTAGCTCCCGCCCACCACGAACTGGCCGAAGGCCTTCACCATGTGCCCGGCGGCGTCCGCGCCCTGGTCCCCGGCGTAGAGCAGGATCCGCCGGGTGGTGGCCACGTTGATGGCCAGGCGGAACAGGGTGATGACCAGCAGGACCGAAGGATAGGAGCTGAATTCCTTGGGCTTGGGGACGTACATCCCCACCATCAGGATCAGCAGGCTGAGGGTGACGTTCAGGACGATGAGCAGGTCCAGCATGAACGCCGGCAGCGGCAGGACCATTACCACCAGGACGACCATCACGAAGACGGGCGCAGCCAGATCCGACCGCCTCGACAGGCGGGCCATGAACGGAAGCAAGCGGTCCAGGAAGGTCAACATACCGACACCCGGAGGGTGCGGGGCGAGGGGTGTGCCAAAGCGGGCGGGGGCCCCCTGACCTAGACCCGCTTGACCCGACCACGGCTTCACCCCCGAGGCTGGGCTCCGGGGAAGGATCCCCTGGAGAGACCGATGATCGAAGCGCCCGTGCCCGAGGCCGCCCTGCGCCTGTCCTGCACCCACGTCATGCATCTGGCCCATCCCCCTTCGGCCGTGTTCCCGCTCCTGTGCCCCGTCCGGGAGCGGGAATGGCTGGAAGGCTGGGACGCCCGGATGCTTCATTCCGTTAGCGGCCTGGCCGAGCCCGGTGCCGTGTTCACCAGCCCGGGGCCCGACGGCTCCGAATGGGTCTGGACCGTGAGCCGCCACGAGCCTCCGGCCGCCGTGCAATTCGTGGTGTACGCCCCAGGCTCCCTCGTCACGGTGCTGGACATCGCCCTGGAGGCCGAGACGGGCGGGTCCCGCGTGAGCTGGACCTACACCCTGACGGCCCTCGATCCCACCCGGGAAGGGTTCCACCGGGAGTACCTGGCCGCCCTGCCGGCCCGACTGGCGGCGCTGGAGGCCAAGCTCGCCCATTTCCTCCGGACCGGAGCGTGCCTGGTGGGCGCGCCCTGATCCGGGAAGTACAGTGACCCATGCCCACCATCAGCGCCCTCGCCCGGCGGTTCGGCCTGTCCCGGAGCGCCCTCCTCTACTACGACCGCATCGGCCTCCTCCGGCCCGGGAGCCGCAGCGCCAAGGACTACCGGCGCTACGGCGAAGCCGAGGAGGTCCGGCTGGAGCGGATCTGCGCCTACCGCCGGGCCGGCGTGCCCCTCGCGGAGATCCGCCGCCTGCTGGACGGGCCGGAACGGGCGGTGGCGGGCATCCTCGAAGGCCGCCTCCGCACCTTGGATGAGGAGATCCGGCGCCTCCGCGGCCAGCAGCGGGTGATCGGCGGTTTCCTGCGGAATCCGGACCTGCTGGGCGAGCCCGCCTTGGACAAGGCCACCTGGGTGGCCCTCCTCCGGGCCTCGGGCTTCACCGATGCGGACATGGACCGCTGGCATGCCACCTTCGAGGCGGCGGATCCCCTGCGCCATCAGCGGTTCCTGGCCTTCCTGGGGCTCTCGGAGGAGGAGATCGCGCGGATCCGCGCGGCCTCGGCGGGTCCCCTCAGCGGGGAAGCTTCAGGGCGTCCCACCGTTCCGCCGGATGGAGGCGGCAGCGCCAGCCCGCCCAGCTCACCCGCTGGAAGCTGACGGTTCCCGGCCAGGGCACCCGGTCCAGCCAGGTCCGCAGGGCCCGCTGAAGGCGGAGCCGCTGTTCCGGCGCCAGGGCGGTGTCGGCGCCCACCCAGGTTCCGGGGCGGCGGGCTTTCACCTCCAGCAGGCGCAACTCCGGTCCCCGGCTCAGGAGCAGGTCCAGTTCATAGCGACCCACCTTCCGCCGCCAGGCCACCAGATCCCAGCCCCGAGCCCACATCAGCCACAGCGTCAGCCGTTCGACGCGCAGTCCCAGCCGTCGGGCGGCTTCCCCGCGCCTAGACGCGGGCATGAGGATGAGCCTTCAAGACTGAAACGGACCACCACCAAGGCACCAAGACACCAAGAAAAGCAAAGGTCTCTTCCTTGTCTGTCCTTGGTGTCTTGGTGCCTTGGTGGTGGATCTTTCCCGCCATGGACTATTCCTCCCGCCTCGGCAGCAGCAGGCTGCGCTGGACGCGTTCGAGGTTGCCCTGGAGGCGGACGATCTTCCAGGCGAGCAGCATGGCGTAGCCCAGCCAGACCCACAGCAGGCGGGGATCGACGGGCGTGCGCTTGAGGGCGTCGGTGCCCAGGTCCAGGCGCAGGCCTTGGAGGTACCAGACCACGGCGCCGAAGGCGATCACCAGGTGGCCCCACCGGATCCAGAAAGGGCGTAACCCCTCCTTGGCCTTCCAGCGGAGAAGCAGCCAGCGGTCGAAGCGGTCGCTCTTCTGTTCCGCGAAATGGAGGGCCAGGAGCTGATCCACGAGGGGGGCGTAGCGGTGGACCTTCAGTTCCTGGATCTCCTCCTCGCCGTTCACTTTGCGGAGGAAGGCGGAGCGGATCTTGCCGACGCATTCCTCCCAGGGCGCCTCCTCCCGGTGAAGAGAGAGCTGGAGGCGCACCAGCCCCACCCACAGGAGGGCCTGGGCCATGAGCACCAGCCACAGGGACCATCCCTGCCAGCCCTGGGTGCGGACGAGGTCGAGGAAGCGGGAGAGGTCCATGGGGGGAAGTCTAGCGCTACCATTCCCGGACCGGCGCTCGACCGGGGGGAGGGTCCTGTGGCGGACGATCTTAAGACGGCGGTGAACTGGGCGAAGGAACTGGGCGTGCCGGAGAAGAAGTTCAAGGACGCCCTCAAGGCCGCGGGCATCGCGCCGGACGCCAAGAAGGGCGTGTGCGCCTACTATTCCCAGGCCTCCGCGGAAAAAGCCAAGAAGGCCCTCGGCTGACGGGGTTGCTCCGCAGGGCTTTGGGGGAGAATGCTACGCTTTCCTCGCCCCACCCCGACAGTCCAGGTTCCGAGGTTGCCCCCGTCTCCGCGCCTTGATTCCGGACGCGGGCGCTCCGGAGGACCCGTGCCCATCCCGCTTTCCTTTTCCCAGTTCCTGCGCCGTCTGGCGGCGGGCTCCGCGCTGCTCGCGGCCCTGGCCTGCGGCGGAGGGGGGGGAGGCGGCGGGGCCGCAGTGGTGCCGCCCCCGGCGACGGCCGGTTCCTGGGGCTCCGCCCAGGTGCTGGAGACCAACCTTCTCTTCGACTCCTACAACCCCCAGGTGGCCGTGGACGGTTCCGGCCGCGCCCTGGTGGTGTGGTTCCGGACGCTGGGCGGCCCGGCCGATATCTGGGCGAAGGTCTACCAACCGGGCACCGGGTGGCAGCCGGAGGGAACCATCGAATCCCTGGACGGCGACGCGGCCTATCCGGTGGTGACCGTCAGCGGGAATGGGGCCTTCTTCGTGGCCTGGGAACAGACGCCGGTCGTCGGATCCACCGCCGTGTACGTGAACCGCTACGTCCCGGGCTCGGGGTGGAGCGGCCCCCTGAAGGTGAGCACAGGGACGGCGGCAGCCGCCTACCCGTCGGTGGCGGCGGACGGTTCCGGAAACGCCATCGTGGCGTGGCACCAGCAGAACGCCTCCGGCTACTACGAAATCCAGGCGACCCGCTTCGACGCCGGCACCGGCTTCTGGTCGGCGCCCACGATCCTGGGGACCAGTTCCTCCACCAACAACTACGTCCCCTGCGCCGCGATGGATCCGGCGGGGAATGGGTTCGTCGCATGGAATCGCGCCGTCGATGTGGAGAGTGGCCCTGCGGCGGTGTGCGCCGCCCTCTACCGCCGCAGCCAGGGCTGGCAGGCGGGCCCTATCCCCAGCCTCCAGGTGGGCCTGGAAAGTCGGGATGACGCCTACGGCTGTTCACTCGCCATGAGCGCCGGCGGCGCGGTGCTGGGCTGGGCTGAGAGCGTCAACGGAAGCGACTACCGCCCCTACGCCCGGGTGTGGAACCCCGCGACCGGCGTGTGGAGCGCGGCGTCGCCCATGACCACGGCCGCGGGCGACGTTCCGCGCGTGGGCATCGACGCCACGGGCTACGCCTACGGCGCCTGGCTCCAGTACTCCGCTGGGTCGTGGAACGACATCTATCTGGCCAGCCGCCCGCCATCGGGGGCCTGGACGGCCTCCACCCAGCCCCTCGATACGCAATCGGGGGAGATCGGAAGCCTCGCGCTCCACGTCAATGCGGCGGGCTCCGCAGCGCTGGTGTGGAACCAGAACGTGGGTTCCGTGGCCAGCATCTTCGGCGCCCATTTCGACGTCACGCGGGGGTGGGATTCCGCGCGCCTCCTGGAGACGAGCGACGCCGGCATGGCCTATGCCCCTTCCGTCCAGGTCTCGAGCTCCGGATCGGCCATCGCCACGTGGTACCAGAAGGACGCGAGCGGCATCCGCCACATCTACGCCAACCGCTGGAACTGAGTTCACCTCCGCAGACAGGACTCACCGCCCAGAGGAACCTTGGCGGTGAGTCCTGTCCTTCGGTTGAAGCGCGATCAGACCTTGTTCCAGGCCACTTCGCCCAGGCGGAGGAAGGCCTCTCCGTCCAGTCCCCGGTCTTCGGCGCGCTGGATCAGGCATTGCAGGGCTTCGGCGGTGGCCTCGGCGTCCTGGAGGGCGCGGTGGGCGCGGGTGTTGGTGATCCCCAGGTGGGCGCAGACGTCGGCCAGGCTGCGCTTGGGCAGCTCGGGGAGGAGTTCCTTGGCGAGGAGGCGGGTGCAGATCAGCCGGTGGCGGCGCCAGATCCCCTCGGGCAGCCAGGCCTTGAGGAAGCTGCCGTCGTAGGGCGCGTAGTGGGCGACCCACACGCGGCCCTCCAGCCGGGGCGCCACTTTCAGGGCGACCTGTTCCCAGGGCGGAGCGCCCGCCAGCATGGGGAGGCTGATCCCCGTCAGGCGCTGGATCTCTTCCGGCAGAAAGCCCTCGATGGCAGCGAGGCTGGAGAACCGGTCCTCCACGACCATGCCCGACAGGCCCACCACGCCCACTTCGGTGATCTCGGAGGCCCGGATAAACCGCCCCTCCTTGTTCCACCGGCTCTTGGGGCTGCCGCCCGTCGTCTCCAGATCGAGCACCGCGAACCGCAGTTCCCGCAGGGCGGGAGATCCGGTTTCGAGGAGCGGTTCCTGGATCATGCGCTGATCAGGGTCTTCAGCCCATCCCTGAACAGCACGTCCACTTTCCGTCCCACGCGCCGCTGGACCCGGCCTAGGCCGAAGCTGGGATGGTCCATCCACGCGCCCTCTTCCCAGCGGGTCGCCACGGAATAAGGGCGGGCCAGCGCGCCGCCCTGCTCGCGGGCCATGACCTCCTGGAACTGGGAGAACAGCGAACCCGGGCGGGGACCACCGGCCTTGGCCGCCGCGGGGATCCGGGGCGAGCGGGGCAGGGGCTCGGGCCGCGCCGCGCGGAACTTGTGGACGGAGCGGCAATTGCCGCAGATGAGCTGTTCCGGAACGCCGTTCGTGACGGTCAGGATCTGGTGGCGGGTCTCCCCGCCGCAGCGGCCGCAGGGTGCATCGACGTCCTGGCCGGCGTAGTAAGTCTTCGTCATGACATCAGATTAGCATTGCGGGGAAGGATTCAGCCCAGGAGAGCCTTCACCTGGGCCAGCCGCCGCTCCTTTTCCTCGGCCTGGGCGCGCAGTTTCGCGACGGCCGCTTCCGGAGCCTTGGTGACGAAACTGTCGTCCGCCAGGCGCCCACGGAGGGGTTCCAGTTCCTTCTCCAGCTTGGCCAGTTCCTTCTCCAGCTTGGCCTTCTCCGCCGCCGGGTCCTTGAGGCCCGCCAGTTCCAGAGCCACGGTCCCGCCCGCCACCACGGCCACGGCGCGGGTGGGCGAGGCCAGGTCCGCCTGGGTGAAGGTCACGGATTCGAGCCGCGCGATGGATTTGAGGGCCTCGGCGAAGGGCTCCAGTTCCGCCAGGGAACAGAAGGCCGCCACCCGCTTGGCCGGATCCACGCCCTGTTCCGCCTTGAGGCGCAGGAACGCGGAGAGCACTTCCTGGAAGCGGGGGATAAGCGCTGGCTTGCCGCCTTGGGTGCGGAGGAGCGGCTCATCCATGGGCCAGCTTCTCAGCGTGAGCAGGGTCGGTTCCGCGGTCGGCAGGCGGGGGGCGATCACCGCCTCGTGGATCTCTTCCGTGAGGAACGGCACGAAGGGGTGCAGGGCGCGCAGCAGGATGTCCAGGAAGCGCAGGATGGCGGCCTTCTGGGCGGCGGTCCCGTTCTGGAGCTGCACCTTGGCCAGCTCGATGTAGGTGGCGCAGAAGTCGTCGTAGACCAGGTGGTACAGCCGTTCCGCGGCGTCGTGGAACCGGAAGGCTTCGAGCGATTCGGTGATCGCCGTGAGTTCGTCCCGCAGGCGGCCCACCATCCAGAACTCGGCTTCGCCGAATTCCGGCTCCGTCGCCAGCGTGATCGAATCGTCCAGGTTCATCTGGACGAACCGCGAGGCGTTCCACAGCTTGTTGCAGAAGTTGCGGCTGGCTTCGAGCCGCGCGGGGCTCATGGCGATGTCGGTTCCCGGCGCCGCCATGATGGACAGGGCGAAGCGCAGGGCGTCGGTGCCGTACTCCTCCATCACCTCCAGCGGATCGATGACGTTGCCCTTGGTCTTGCTCATCTTCTGGCCGCTGGCGTCGCGCACCAGGCTGTTGAAGTAGACCTTGCGGAAAGGCACCTCGCCCATCCAGGTGAGGCCGGCCATGGCCATGCGCGCCACCCAGAAGAACAGGATGTCGTAGCCGGTGATCAGCACGCTGGTGGGGTAGTAGCGCTTCAGGTCCGGCGTCTCGTCCGGCCAGCCGAACACGCTGAACGGCCACAGCGCCGACGAGAACCAGGTGTCCAGCGTGTCCGGATCCTGGATGAGATTCTTGGATCCGCAGGCGCAGGCCGCGGGGGCCTCCAGCTCCACGTGGAGCGTGCCGCAGGCGCCGCAGGTCCACGCGGGGATGCGGTGGCCCCACACCAGCTGGCGGCTGATGCACCAGTCCTGGATGTTGGTCAGCCAGTGCTCCCACACGGCGACGTGGTGCTCGGGCGTGAACTGGATGCGCCCGTCGCGCACCGCCGCCAGCGCCCCGGCCGCGGCTTCCTTCACGTCCATGAACCACTGCTCGCTGACGAGCGGCTCCAGGACGGCGCCGCTGCGGTCGCTGAGGCTGATCTTGTGGGTGTAGTCCTCCACCTTCACGAGGAAACCCTGTTCCTCCAGATCCGCCACGATCCGCTTGCGGGCCTCGAACCGGTCCAGGCCCGCGTAGGCGCCCGCGGCTTCGGTCATCTTCGCGTCGAACCCGATGACGGCGATGGAGGGCAGCTTGAGGCGCTGGCCCGCGGAGAAGTCGTTGGGATCGTGGGCGGGCGTGACCTTCACGCAGCCGGTGCCGAAGGCGGGATCCACGAAGGTATCCGCCACCAGCGGAATCTGACGGCCTGTCAGCGGGTGGTCCATCAGCTTGCCGATCAGGTGCCGGTAGCGCTCGTCGTCGGGATGCACGGCCACCGCCGTGTCGCCCAGCATCGTCTCGGGGCGCGTGGTGGCCACCACGATGTCGCCGCTGCCGTCCGCCAGGGGATAGCGGAGGTGCCACAGCTTGCCGCGCCGCTCCTCGTATTTCACTTCGAGATCGCTCAGCGCCGTCTGGAGAGCCGGATCCCACTGGATCATGCGCGGGCCGCGGTAGATGCGGCCGGCCTTGTAGCTCTCCACGAAGACCTTGCGCACGGCCTTGTTGAGGGCGGGGTCCAGGGTGAAGCGGTTGCGGGTCCAGTCCACGGAACTGCCCAGGCGCTTGAGCTGGTGTTCGATGGCGCCCTGGTTCTTCTCCTTCCAGTCCCAGATGCGCTGCTCGAAGGCCTCGCGGCCCAGCTGGTGGCGATCGGTCCCTTCGGCCTTGAGCTGGCGCTCGACCATCATCTGGGTGGCGATCCCGGCGTGGTCCGTCCCCGGCACCCACAGGGCGTCGAAGCCCTGGGCCCGCTTGAAGCGCGTGAGCACGTCGTGGAGCGTGTTCACCAGGGCATGGCCCATGTGCAGGTTGCCGGTGATGTTGGGCGGCGGGATGACGATGGACCAGGGCTCCTTGCCGCTCTCCGGCGCCGCCTCGAAGGCGCGGGCCTCCTCCCACACGGCGTACCAGCGGGTCTGCGCCGTCCTGAAGTCGAAAGCCTTGTCCATCTCGCGCATGGAAGTCCCCTGGGCCGAGGACTGCGGGTTCCCGGCGCCGAATGGATCAGTCTACCGGTGGCCCCGGGCCGCTTCCAGCATTGACGCGGATCACGGCGGGCGCCGGAGGCCGCGTGGGATAAAGGAACCGTCGCCGGCCAGGACGGGGCGGGAGGGCACATGCGTCCACGTGGATTCGGGATCCTAGCGGTGGCCGGCCTGCTGGCCGGAGGGATCGCCTTCGCGGAGGAGCGGCCCCTCCCCGCGCCCCACGCCAAGGCCAACGTGATCTGCCACGACTGCCACCACAAGGAGAAGCCGACTTCGGCGGCAGTGGCGGACGAGGCCTGCATGGTGTGCCACGGCGACTATCCGGCGATGAAAGCCCTCACGAAGCACGTGAAGCCCAACCCCCACGACTCCCACAAGGGCCCGATCCCCTGCACCGAATGCCACCGTCAGCACCGCCCGCCGGCGGTGAAGTGCCTGGAGTGCCACGAGGGGAAATACACTTTCCACATCAAGTGAGGCCCATGTCCCCGTCCCGCGCCCTTCTCCTTCCCTGCACCCTTCTTCTGGGCGCGGCCCTCTCCGCGGCGCCCCTGGAGGGCGTGATCCAGCCCTTCCGCCAGGTGGAGGTCAGCGCCCCCGTCTCCAGCCGGGTGGAGCAGGCGAAGGTCCAGGAAGGGGAGGCCGTGAAGGCGGGCCAGCCCCTGGCGCTGCTCTACGCGAAGTTGGAGGAACTAGAGGCCGAGCGCACCAAGGCATTGCTGGAGCGCCGGGAATTCGAGGCCAAGGGCGCCAAGCGCCTCTACGACAGTAAGGTGATCCCCGAGTCCAAAGCCGTGGAGTGCCGGCTGGATCTGGAACTGGCGCGCCTGCAGTACGAGGCCGCGGCGGAGCAGGTCCGGCTGCGCACCGTCCTGGCGCCCATGGACGGCGTGGTGGTGCAGCGGTACCGGGAAGTCGGCGAGGCCGTCTCCAGTGGCCAGCCCCTGTTCCGGCTGGTGGACCTCAGCCGGGTGGTGGTCCAGTGCGCGGCCGATCCCGCGGCGGTGGCCCCCCTGGCCGTCGGCGCCAAGGTTCGGGTGCGCCTGCCGCAGCTGGGCGAGCAGGCGGAGGCGGACGGCGAGGTGACGCTCGTGGATCCCTGCGCCGACGCCCGCGGGAAGGTGCGCGTCAAAGTCGTGGTCCCCAATCCCGGCGGCCGGATTCGGACGGGCCTGCCGGCGCAGATCCTGCTGCCCTGAACGCCGGTCGTCCGGAAAGACGGGATTCAAAGCATTTAAAAGATAGGGATCACCGCCAAGACGCCAAGTTAAAGCAGGAAGCTTCTGTCCTTACTTGGTGCCTTGGTGGTGAAAGTCTTCATGGCCTGGAAAAGAAACACCACCAAGACACGAAGACACCAAGAAAAGCAGCCTGAGCCCCTGCTTTTCTTGGCGCCCTTGGCGTCTTGGCGGTGAAAAGAAACCCCTTGGCAGTGATCGCCTCTGGGGATCAGGCCTCCAGGAACCGCTCGGGCCGGAAGCCGGTGACCATGGCGCCCCAGTGGCGGCCGTCCACGTGGATGGGCATGGAGAGGTCGTTCAGGATCTCGCCGGTGTCGCGCATGTAGGTCTGGAACAGGAAGGTCTCCGTGTTCCGGGAGCGGCGCTTTTCCGTCTCGACGTTGAAGTAGATCCGCTGGTGGCGGCTGTTCGCCACGTCCACCTTGGGATCGCCCGTGAGGGCATGGGAGGTGGCCGAATGGTGGATGGCCAGGTAGCCGTTGACGTCCAGCGCGACGGCGTAGATGGCGCCCAGGTCCCGTTGGGCCTCGTCGAACACCGGCTGGAGCTCCTTCGCGAAGGCCACGGCGTAGGACGTGAGGAACTTCTCGGGATGGGTGTTGGGCACCGGGCGGTAGTCCCGGTCGAACACGTCGAGGCCGCGCTGGGCCAGGCCGGCGATGCGGGTCTCCATCACCTCGCGCCAGTGGGCGGCGCGGTGGATGACGCCCTCCAGCTCGCCCTTGCCCGTCTTGAAGCGCGACACCAGCTCCAGCAGCTTTTCGGTGGCGAGGTTCATGTCGCGGGAGCAGCGGGTGGATTCCTCCAGGCGCCGGCCGGCGTCCACGCTGAGGGCGTGGATGTCCTGGACCTGGTGGTAGATCTCCGTGCTGACGGTGGAGATCCCGCCCACCGCGGAGGTGGTTTCCGACAACTGGGAGGTGTTGTTCTCGAAGTCGCCCATCAGCTTCTCGAAGTGGCCGGAGGCGCGGTCCAGGATGGTGGACGTGTCCCGGAAGCCGTGGTCGATCTCGCGGATCTCGGAGGCGGTCCGTTCCACGTCCTGGAGCATGTCGCCGATGTTGCGGGAGATCTCCTCGGTGGCTTCGCCCACCCGGTCCGACAGCTTGCGGACCTCCTCGGCCACCACGGCGAACCCGCGGCCCGCCTGGCCTGCGTGGGCGGCCTCGATGGTGGCGTTGAGGGCCAGGAGCTTGGTCTGGCCCGACACGCCCTCGATGAGCTGGACCACGTCGCTGATGCGGGCAGACTTCTCGCTGAGGCCCGCCACGAGCTGCGCGAAGTCCGTCAGGCGGCGGGTGGTCCGCTCCATTCCAGCGTTGGCGTCCGCCAGTTCGCCGTGGGTCAGGCGGGCGGATTCCAGGTTCTCCACGGTGGTTCCGGCGATCCCTTCGGTCACGCGGGCGATGCCGTCCACGGTCTGGGCCACTTCCTGGCTGGTGCGGGAGATGTGGGCGGAGAGGTCCCCCTGCCGCTGGGCGTCGACGGCGGAATCCGACGCCAGCTTGGACGTGCGGGTGGCGTCCACGGCGATGGCGAGCCCCAGCCGCTTGGACGCGTCCAGGATGTTGCGGATGTCCCCGGCGAACCGGTTGAAGCTGTCGGCCAGCCCGCGGATCTCGTCGTGGGTGTCCACCTCCACATCCTTGGAGAAGTCGCCGCTGCGGATGGTGGCGGAGATCTGGCGGATGGGGCCGGAGACCGAGAAGTGGAAGGCCAGGAACGCGCCCAGGCCGAGGATCGCCGCCGCGATGGGGATGACGATGGCGGCGAGCTCCGCCTGGGAGATGAGGGCCAGAACCTCCGCGGAGCCCTGGCCGCCCAGGCTCACCTTCAGTTGTTTCACCAGGTGCAGGGTGTGGGCGCTCAGCACCACCAGCAGGACGAACAGGGGCAGGATGCAGCCCAGGATCTTGCGGGGGATGGAATGGAAGAAGGCCTTCTCGGCAAGGTAATAGAGGGCCTTGATCAGCTTCATGGGGGCTCCGGTCTGTGGCGTCGACCGTGAGCCCCTGCGGGCAGGCCGCGGGCGCTCCTCAGGAGGCCCAAACCCCCTGATCGGCCGGGGACAGATGGGAATGAATCCGGAAATCAGCCCCCGGAGGGCGGAAAAGGCCCCTTTGTGAGGCGCGTCACAGGGGCGTCATTCCCCCGTCATCCGCGCCTGCATGTCCTCCCAGTCCAGATCCGTCCACCACTCGCGCTCCAGCCCTTCGCAGGCGGTCCCGAAGGACGGGCACAGCATGCAGCCGTCCCCGCGGAGGACCTCCGCATCGTGCAGGGGCGGGTAGGTTTCGGTTAGTGCGAGGCCCGTCGCCCGCGCGTCAGCCTCCGCTTCGGTCATGGGCCGGGACGGCAGCTCGCGGACGTGGACGCGACGGAGGCGCTCCTCCCCTTCGGGAAAGAGGACCGAATTCTCGGCGTCGATGTGGCGCCACAGGGAGCGGCTGTAGTCCACGGCGAGCGCCCGCAGACGCTCCCGGTCGGCTTGCTCGATCAAGGCTGTGCCGACGAGGCCTTCCAGCCCATCCAGCAGGCCCGCCATCCGGGCATGTTCGGCGGTCAGGGCGGCCAGGGGCCCGCGGTGGGCGGGCACTTCGGCCCGCTCGGCCAGGGCGCGGAACAGGACCTGCTCCTCCTTGTCGTGGTGGAAGTCCCCGGCGTAGCGGCGGAAGAAGGCCATGAAGCGGGGGCCGTCCGACGGAGCGCCCTGCCCGGCGAGGCGCGTCTCCACGAACGTCCGGAAGGCGCCCGCCACGCGCTCGATGAGCTGGTGTTCGGCGCGGAGATCCTCGATCAGTTGCACGGCTGGGCCTTCGGCGCGCCTTCCACCCGCATCCCCAGGGCGCCCAGCAGCCAGTGGTCGTGGTTCCCGCCGGGGTTGGGGGTGGTGAGCAGCTTGTCGCCCGTGAAGATGGAGTTGGCGCCCGCGAAGAAGCACAGGGCCTGAAGCTCGTCGCTCATCTGGGTGCGTCCGGCGCTGAGGCGGATGCGGCTCTTGGGAAACAGGATCCGGGCCGCTGCGATCATGCGGACCAGCTCCAGGGGCGGCAGGGGCGGGACGCCGGCCAGGGGCGTGCCGTCCACGGCCACGAACTGGTTGATGGGGATGCTCTCGGGGGCGGGCTCCAGCTCCGTCAGTTCCTGCAGGAAGTGGATGCGCTGGTCGATGGTCTCGCCCATGCCCACGATCCCGCCGGAGCACACCTCCAGCCCCGCGGCGCGGACCGCCGCGATGGTGGTCAGGCGCTCGTCGAAGGTCCGGGTGTGGATGATGGTCTCGTAGAAGTCGCGGCTGGAGTCGATGTTGTGGTTGTAGACCTGGCAGCCGGCGGCCTTCAGGCGCTGGGCCTGGGATTCGTCCAGCATCCCGAGGGTGACGCAGACCTCCATCCCCATTCCGGAGACGCCCCGCACCATGTCCAGGACGGCGTCGAAGTTGGCGTCGTCCTTCACCTCGCGCCAGGCGGCGCCCATGCAGTAGCGGGTGCTGCCGTTCGCCTTGGCCTCGGCGGCCCCCGCCAGCACCTTCTCCACGTCCTTGAGGGGCTCCCCCTTCAGGGCGGTGTTGTAGCGGGCGCTCTGGGGGCAGTAGGCGCAGTCCTCGGGACAGGCGCCGGTCTTGATGGAATCCAGGGTGCAGAACTGGATCTCCTCGGCGTTCCAGTGCGCCCGGTGGGCCGTGGCGGCGCGGTAGAGCAGCTCGGGGACCGGGAGGTCGTGGAGGGCGCGGATCTCGTCGGCGGAACGGGGCATGGGCGCTCGCAAAGGCGCCATTCTACCCCGGGCTCTCCCTGACGGAGGTTCATACCCATCGGCGATCAAGAACCAAGATTCTCTTTTCACCACCAATTGGTGGTGAGCCTTGTCTTTGGAATGCAAAATGGCATCAGCCGTCCACGTGCAGGCGGTAGCCGACGCTGGGCTCGGTGATCAGGTGCCGGGGTCTCGTCGGGTCGGCCTCCAGCTTGCGGCGGAGCATGGCCATGTAGATCCGGAGGTAGTGGGTGTGGCCTTCGCCTCCGGGGCCCCACACCTCGCCCAGGAGCTGGGCGTGGGTGGCGACCTTCCCGTTGCGCTTCGCCAGGGCCTCCAGCAGGCGGTACTCCAGGACCGTCAGCTTGACGGGAAGGCCGTCCTGGCTCACTTCCCGACGCCCCAGGTCGATCCGGAGGCTCCCGCTGCGGACGGCGGGTTCGGGGGCTTCGGAGGGAAGCGCGTGGCGGAGGGCCACCCGGATCCGGGCCAGGAGCTCGGCGGCCCCGAAGGGCTTGGCCAGGTAGTCGTCGGCGCCCTGGTCCAGGGCCCGCACCTTGTCCTTCTCCTGGGTCCGGGCGCTCAGGACGATCACCGGCTTGCGGCTCCAGCTCCGCAGTTCCCGCAGGACCGCCATGCCGTCCAGGTCCGGCAGCCCCAGGTCCAGCAGCACCAGGTCGGGGTTGTGGCTCCGCGCCATGGCCAGGCCTTCGGAGGCGGTGGCGGCCCACAGCACCTGGTAGGACTGGCCGGCGAGGGTGGGCACCAGGAAGCGGCGGAGGGATTCCTCGTCCTCGACGATCAGGATCAGCGGCTGGTTCACGGGGCGCTCCCGGTGGCGGGTTCGGGGGCGGCGGGCGGCGTGCCGTCCAGGGGAAGCGCCAGGTGGAACACGGTGCCCCCGCCGGGCTGGCCCTCGGCGCGGATCCAGCCGCCATGGGCCTGGAGCACGGCCCGGCAGATGGCGAGGCCCAGCCCCACGCCCCCTTCGCCCGCGCCCGGCAGCCGGAAGAACTTGTCGAAGACCCGCTCCTCGAAGCCCTCGGGGAGGCCCGGCCCGCGGTCCGCCACTTCCAGGTGGACCCATCCGGGCGCGCCCCAGGCCCGCAGGTCCACGTTCCGCCCCGGCGCGTGGACCTGAGCGTTGGTGAACAGGTTGATGAGGACCTGCTCGATGAGGGCCGCGTCGAGGGGGACCAGCGGGAGATCCTCCGGCAGATCCACCCTCACCGGCAGGGGGCCGGAGCGGCGCTCCAGGCGGCCCAGGGCCGATCCCACCACCTCCTCCAGGGGCTGCCAGTCCTTCTGGGCCTGGAGGGCGCCGCTTTCGAGGCGGGTCAGGTCCAGGAGGTTCCCCAGGAGCTGGGCCAGGCGCTCGCTTTCGTCCTGGATCATGGCCAGCAGGTCCCGGCGGGTGGATTCGGGAATCTCGCCCGGCAGGAGCAGGCTGCTGGCGGCGCCGTGGATGGCCGCCAGCGGCGTCCGCAGGTCGTGGCCGATGGCGCCCAGCAGGGTGCTCCGGAGGCGCTCGGTCTCGTTCTCGACGTGGGCCCGGCGGGCCTCCTCCAGCCAGCGCAGCCGCTCCAGCGCCAGGGCGATCTGGACGGCGAAGGCCTTGAGGAGTTCCCAGGTGGAGGGCGGCAGCCCCTCCGGCTCGTCCGGGAGGATCCGCAGGACGCCTTCGCTGCGGTCGGTGCCGGTGAGGGACAGGCAGGTGGCCTCGCCCACGGCCAGGGGCTCCAGGGGATCGCCCAGCCGCTCCCCCACCGCCAGCCGGGGCAGGAGTTCCGCGGGGGCGGGCAGGTCCGCGGCCAGGAAGGGCGGGGAGAAGGGGAAAGGCTGGACCGCCCAGCGGTCGTGGTCGGGGAACAGCAGCCACGCCTGGGCGCGGAAGACGCGGCGGATGTGCTCGGCGGCGGTCTCCGCCACTTCCCGGGGTGTCCGGCTGCGCGCCAGGGCGCGGCCCAGGAGGTAGAGGGAGGCGGTGTGGACCTCGCGGCGCTGGACCTCCCGCGCCTGCCGCCGCATCCGGCCCAGCAGCCCGATGACCACTTGGGCCGCCACCAGCATCAGCAGGAAGAAGAGCAGGTTCGG
Organism: Geothrix sp. 21YS21S-4; assembly: GCF_030845995.1. Classification (NCBI taxonomy): domain Bacteria; kingdom Pseudomonadati; phylum Acidobacteriota; class Holophagae; order Holophagales; family Holophagaceae; genus Geothrix; species Geothrix sp. 21YS21S-4. Next base: position 2,347,767 of record NZ_CP132719.1, on the reverse strand, counting down.
CCAGTGCCCGCCCGCCACGTTGAACCGCGGCGTTTCCAGCAGAAAGTCGTAGAGAAGCGTGCCCACGACGGAGGCGAGGATCCCCAGCGCGGGCCCCCAGCGGCGGGCGATGAAGGTGGCGCCCACCAGGTAGATGGGAAGCACCAGGGAGAGGTTGCCCTCGGGCGGCACCAGCCACGCCAGTCCCGTGCAGGCGGCCAGCACCACGAACGTGCCGACCACGGCCCCGAACCGGATCCCTCCGGCGCCGGGACCCGCGCCCTCCGCGCGGTCGTCCATCACGACGATCTGCGCGTCGAGCCCCCGGCGCTGGAGCTCGTCCGCGGTGGAGTGCCCCAGCCGCGCCCAGGGCCAGCGGTCCCGGGAACGGCCCAGGACCAGCGCCTGGGCGTGGCTGCTCCTCACCAGGTCCGTCAGGCCCCGGGCCAGGGTGGGCGCCTGCGCCCACTGGACCTCCGCCCCCAGGCGCTGGGCCTCCTGCATCCAGACCTGGACCTGCTCGGCGTCCTCGGCGACGCCGGGGCCCGTGTCCACGTGGACCGCGATCCAGGGCGCGCCGCGCTCCCGCGCCAGGCGGAACCCCGCCTGGATCAGGCGGAGCGAGCGGGCCTCGGAACCGAGGGCCACGAGGATGGGCCGGGGATGCGCGTCCATGGATGGAACCAGGGTAAGCCGACCACGGGGGCCGCATAAAAAGCGCGTAAAAACTCCGGCCCGCGGACCCTGGTCACAGGCCTTCCTCTGCATACTCGGCCGTCGGATTCATTCGTGATGAGGAGGTAACTTTTATGTCCCCCATGCCGCTCAACGTCGGCAATACCGCGTTCATGCTGCTCTGCGCCAGCCTCGTGATGCTGATGACCCCCGGCCTCGCCTTCTTCTACGGCGGGCTCGTGGGCCGGAAGAACGTGCTGACGATCATGACCCAGAGCTTCGTCAGCCTCGGCTGGACCACGGTGCTGTGGTTCGCCTTCGGCTACTCCATGTGCTTCGGCCCCACCTGGCACGGGATCGTGGGCGATCCCACCCACTACGCCTTCCTGAAGGGGATCACCCTCCAGAGCATGTACACAGGCAATGACGCGGGCATCCCCCTGATCGTCCACGTGGCCTACCAGATGATGTTCGCCATCATCACGCCGGCCCTGATCACGGGCGCCTTCGCCAACCGGGTGACCTTCAAGGCCTACTTCCTGTTCCTGACCGGCTGGCTGATCTTCGTCTACTTCCCCTTCGTCCACATGGTGTGGAGCCCCGAGGGCATCCTCGCCAAGTGGGGCGTCCTGGACTTCGCGGGCGGGATCGTCGTCCACAACACGGCCGGGCTCGCCGCCCTGGCGTCCATCCTGTACGTGGGCCGCCGCAAGGTGGTGGAGAACGTCCCCCACAACATCCCCCTCATCGCCCTGGGCACGGGCCTGCTGTGGTTCGGCTGGTACGGGTTCAACGCCGGGTCCGAGCTGAAGGTGGACAGCATCACCGCCAGCGCGTTCCTCAACACCGACGTGGCCGCCAGCTTCGCCGCCGCCGCGTGGCTGTTCGTGGAATGGATGAACGCCAAGCAGCCCAAGTTCGTGGGCCTGCTCACGGGCGCCGTCGCCGGCCTCGCCACCATCACCCCGGCGGCGGGCTACGTCTCCCTCAGCACCGCGGCCCTCATCGGGATCCTGGCGGGCGTGATCTGCTACTACGCCGTCGCCCTCAAGAACAAGCTGGGCTGGGACGACGCGCTGGACGTCTGGGGCGTGCACGGCGTGGGCGGCTTCATCGGCGTGATCTTCCTGGGCGTGTTCGCCTCCAAGGCCTGGAACCCCGCCGGGTCCGACGGCCTCCTGCTCGGCAACATCGGCTTCTTCGGGAAGCAGTGCGCCGCGGTGGCCGTCTCCTCCGTGTGGGCCTTCGGGTTCACCTACGGAATGCTGTGGATCATCGACCGCATCACCCCGGTCCGCGTGGCGCCCACCGCCGAGGAGCGGGGGCTGGACACCGAACTGCACGGCGAAGAGGCCTATCCCCAGGGGCTCTGATCCGCCGGCAATCGTTCTGACGGGGCGGCCGCGGGGCCGTCCCGTCCCCGTTCTTTGGAGATGACCATGCGCGCGCATCGCGTGACGATTTCCCTGCTCGGCTTCTGTGCCGTCCTCGTGGCCCAGCAGGCCCCTTCCGAAGCGGCCGCGCCCACGCTCAAGTGGCGGGGCTCCCTGTGGGCCTCCGCGGTCACCCAGGACCGCGAGACCTCCGACGGCTCGCTGGCCTTCCGCCCCATGGAATCGGGCCAGAGCCAGTTCAGCCTCGACGGCCTGATGCTCGGCGTGGATGCGAGCTTCGCGCGGGGCTGGTCCGCCAAGGCGACCCTCCTGGCGGGCCAGACCGGAAAGACCATCCAGGCCAGCACCGGCGACACCGGGACCATCGCGCCGGTGGAGGCCCTGGTGGCCTGGACCGGCGAGCGGGACACCCTGCGCGTCGGGCGGATGATGACGTTCATCGGAATGGAGTTCCTGGACGGCAGCCAGAACATCACCGCCAGCCGGGGCCTTCTGTTCTCGTACTCGGATCCCTTCGGCCAGGTGGGCGTGAACTGGCACCACGCCTTCAGCCCGGTGTGGAGCGCCGACCTGTGGGTGTTCAACGGCGAGGACCGCCTCAAGGACAACAACCACGGGAAGTCCATGGGCCTGGGGCTCACCTACAACCATCGCGGCGCGCAGGACCGCTACCTCTCCCTGCACGCCTACCGCGGCCCCGAGCAGAACGGCCTGGGCGCGGCGGCCAACAGCGGCGCCGAAGGTCGCCAGCGCGAGCGGGTGTGCCTGATGGGGCAGTGGGTGTGGGGGCCCTCCACCCTCCAGGGCGAAGTGTCCCTGGGGCGGGAGCGCTTCGCCGCGGCCGACATCCTCGGGGCCGTGATGCCCGTGGATGCCTTCTGGCGCGGGGTCGGCGCCATCTACAAGCTGGACATCGGCCGGGGCATCGCCCTCTTCGTCCGGGGTGAGCACCTGTCCGATGATTCCGGCGTGCGCCTCTCCTGCGATCCCACCATCCGCGCGAGCCTGGAGCTGGATGGCCCCGGCGGGACCTACGCCGGCCGCTCGGGCGTGGATCTGGTCGCCTGGTCCTGGAGCGTGGGCGCCGAAAAGAAGCACGGCCCCGCCTTCGCGCGCCTGGAGCTGCGGCAGGACCGGCTCAACCGGGACCTCGCGGATGCCCAGGGCAAGACCTTCCGCGAGGGCTTCTCGGCCACCATCGGGTTGGGCGCGAGTTTCTAGACCTTTCTGTCGCAATTGATCTGCGCCGGTCTGCGGTCCCTCCCGGAGAAAGAGGGATCTCTTCCGGATTGGTCTGTAAAAGGGCCGGGGTTTTCAGGGAACTCCGGCCCCGCCGTGCTAGATTGGGACCCTTCCGCACGCCGACCTCGGCAGGAGTCCCAAGGAGTGCCTTTGGCCGCCCGTTCCGACCTGTCCGCGCCCGCCGCGACCCTGACCCGCGACCAGCGGGTGGGACTGTACCGCACCATCTACGCCGCCCGCCGGATCGACGACAAGGAGATCACCGGCAAGCGCCAGAACAAGGTCTTCTTCCAGATCAACGGCGTGGGGCACGAGGCCGTCCAGGCCGCCGCCGCCATGGCGTTCCGGCCCGGCCACGACTGGTTCTTCTTCTACTACCGGGACCGCGCCCTGGCCTACGGCCTGGGCTACACCGCGAAGGAGATGTTCCTGGGCTCCGTGGGCGCGGCCAGCGATCCCGCCAGCGGCGGCCGCCAGATGCCCAGCCACTGGGGCCACCGGGATCTGAACATCTTCACCACCTCCAGCCCCACGGGCAGCCAGTTCCTCCAGGCCGTGGGCGCCGCCGAGGCCGCGCTCCGGGCGGAGCAGGGCGGTCTGCAGGATCAGCTGGGCATCCGTTCCGACGAGGTGGTGCTGGTCACCACCGGCGAAGGCACCTGCAGCCAGGGCGAGTTCTGGGAGGCGGTCAGCAACGCGGCGACCCTCAAGGTCCCCGTGGTGTTCCTCGTGGAGGACAACGGCTACGCCATCAGCGTTCCCAGCGAAGTCCAGTATCCCGGCGGCAATGTCGCCGCGCTGCTGAAGGGCTACGAGGCCCACGGTCTGCTGGTGATCGACGACGTGGACGGGTGCGATCCCATCGCCAGCTTCCAGGCCCTGAAGGCCGCCGCGGACCACGCCCGCGCCCGCAAGGGTCCGGCGCTCGTGCGCGCCCGGGTGATCCGGCCCTACAGCCATTCCCTCTCCGACGACGAGCAGCTCTACAAGTCCAAGGCCCAGCGCGAGGCCGAGGCCCAGCGGGATCCCGTGGCCACCTACGCGGACCAGCTGGTGGCCTGGGGCGACCTGTCCCTGGAGGAACTGCAGGCCCTGAAGGCCGACGTCCAGGCGGAGGTCGACCGGGCCTGGGAGGAGGCGGACGCGGCTCCCCGGCCCGAATCCGGCAGCTTCTACGAGCACCTCTACAGCCCCGACGCCGACCCCGCGTCCCCGGACTTCGACACCGAAGCCGCCGCCGGCGACCAGGCCACCGGCGCGAAGACGATGATCGACCTCCTGAACGCCACCCTGAAGCACGAGATGGCCCGCGATCCGCGGATCCTGGTGTTCGGGGAGGATGTCGCCGACGCCAGCCGCGAGGAGATCCTGGCCGAGGTGAAGGGGAAGGGCGGCGTGTTCAAGGCCACGCATGGCCTGCAGAAGCAGTTCGGCGGCCACCGGGTGTTCAACTCGCCCCTGGCGGAGGCCACCATCATCGGGCGCGCCATCGGCCTGGCGGCGCGGGGCTTCAAGCCCGTGGTGGAGATCCAGTTCTTCGACTACATCTGGCCCGCCATGCAGCAGCTCCGCGACGAGCTGGCCAACATCCGGTGGCGCTCCAACGGGGCCTTCAAGGCGCCGATGGTGGTGCGCGTCCCCATCGCCGGCTACCTGATGGGCGGCGCCACGTACCACAGCCAGTGCGGCGAGAGCACGTTCACCCACATTCCGGGGTTGCGGGTGATCTGCCCCAGCACGGCCCTGGATGCCGCCGGCCTCCTGCGGACGGCCATCCGCTGCGACGATCCCGTCCTCTTCCTGGAGCCTAAGCACCTCTACCGCCAGACCCACAACAAGGGCAACGATCCGGGACCCGACTTCATGATCCCGTTCGGGAAGGCCCGGACCGTGCGGGAGGGCGCGGACCTGTCCGTCATCACCTTCGGGAACACGGTCCACCGCGCGGTCCAGGCGGCGCGGGCGGCGGAGAAGGAGGGGCTCTCCGTCGAGATCCTCGACCTGCGCAGCCTCAATCCCTACGATTGGCCCGCCATCGAGCGCACGGTGAAGAAGACCCACCGCGTGATCGTGGCCCACGAGGACACCGTGAGCTGGGGCTACGGCGCCGAGATCGCGGCCCGGATCGCCGACGAGTTGTTCTTCCATCTGGACGCCCCGGTCCGCCGCGTCGGCGCCAAGGACACCTGGGTGGCCTACTACCCGGCCCTGGAGGACGAGATCCTGCCCCAGCCCCAGGACTTCCTGGAGGCCTATCGGAAGCTCGCCGCCATCTGATTTTTCCTGATCTCGATTTTGGAATTGCAGATCCGGCGGGTTTTCGGCGGTAGCATGGGCATCCTTCCGGAGGCGTCATGCGTACCTTGCCGCTCGTCCTTTCCCTCACCGCCACCGCCGCGTTCGCCCAGTTGGGCGCTCCCAGTTCCGGAGCCGGCTTTCAGCCCACCTGGAGCCTCGGGCTCCAGAGCTACGGCCCGACCCTGAAGGGCCACTTCCGCGGGGTGGAGGACGGCCAGCCTATTGATGTCGACTTGGATTCGGACCTGGGTCTGGGGAAGGACAAGACCACCCCGGGGTTCTTCGTCGAGTACCAGGGTCCCCGCTTCGCATTCCAGATCTCCAATGGCTCGGCGGAGTACCGTGGTGACCGGATTGTGAACCGCATGGTGACTCTGGATGGCGTCCCCTATATCGCCGGCACGCGGGTCCAGTCCCACGTCAAACTTGCCACGGTGGACGGCGTGTGGACCATCAAGTTCCTGCGGGGGGACGACTCTTGGCTGGGCGTGGACTTGGGTGTGCAGGCTTGGACCTTGGACCTGGACGCCCGGAGCGCGCCGCTCCTCGGACCGTCCCAGGAATCCAGCACCCGGATCACCGCGCCCATTCCCCAGATCGGACTGTCGGGTGGCGCGCGGGGCTTCAACGGCGCCGTGGAAGCCAAGGCCTACGTCCACTACCTGGCCTACAAGAGTGCCAAGTACAACCTCTACGGGGCGGACGTGCGGATTTTCCCCGTCCGGTGGTTCGGGCTGCGGGCCTTCTACGAGGCGGGCCACTTCGACGTGCCCGAAGGCTCCATCCAGGACGATCTGGAAGTGAAGCTGGACCGGAAGGGGGTCGGGTTCGGAGCCGTCCTCCGATTCTGAAAATCGGAACTCGACGCAGAAAAAAGCGGTGGACTTCCGCAATCCTGTCATGCTGGATGCCGTGACCCGCCAGGGGCGGACCTCACACCAAAGCAATGACAGCCTGGTCTGGGGGCCATGTCATCGCAATCAACATCACCAGACACTCTGCAGGAAACAGTCATGGCTCAAGGCACCGTCAAGTGGTTCAACGCCGAGAAGGGTTTCGGGTTCATCACCCCCGACGAAGGCACCGCTGATCTCTTCGTCCACCACACCGCGATTCAGGGCGGCGGCTTCCGCACCCTGGACGAGAACCAGCGCGTCAGCTTCGAAGTCGCTCAGGGCCAGAAGGGCCCCCAGGCGACCAACGTCGTCAAGATCTAACGCTCCAACTCCTACCGTTCAAGATAAAAAAGGCGGCCTTCGGGCCGCCTTTTTTATCGTTCCTTTTCCCGGCGGGCCTAGTGGTGGCCGTGATCGTCGGCGACGGTGGGCTTGCCGATGAACTCCGGCCGGCGACCCAGCGCGATCACCCAGAACCCGTAGGCGGCCAGGATCGCCACGCCCAGGATGAACAGGGCAGGGCGAGCCGTGGCGAACGCGGCCCAGCGGAAGCCGAGGAGGCCCGCCAATCCGCCGAGGAGGCCGGAGGCGATCAGGATCGCGCCCCAACGGGCCGCGGTCGCGGGATTCTGGCCCACTTCCTCGGGCAGGGTGCCGAGGGGCGTCTTGACCTCGCCGGCCAGGTGCGTGCCCTGGAAGAGGAGCACAGCGAACAGGATGAAATAGAAGATCAGGAACGGCATGGGGAAACTCCGCAAGCTCCCAGGATCGCACAAGCGGCGGGGGAGAGGGAGGCGCCAAAGGCGGAATGGGGGGTTGACAGGATTAACCGATTGATTAACCTGGAAAAACCGAGTTAATCACTCGATTGATCTTTTCGAGGTCCCCTATGACGCCCGCTTTCTCCCAGGACACGCGGACGCGGCTCATCGAGTCCGCCATCCTCCATTTCGCCGCGAAGGGATTCGACGGGGCGGGAATCCGCGAGATCGCCAAGGGGGCCCACGCGAACTCCGCCCTGGTGGCGTATCACTTCTGCGGGAAGGAAGGCCTCTACCTGGAGGCCCTGAAGCACATCTTCACCCGCAAGGCTTGCCACGTGGCGGCCCTCGCGGCGGTTCCGGCGCCGGGAACTCCCGGGGCCCGGGAAGCGGCCATCCAGGGGCTGAAGGACCACATCCGCGCCTTCATGGAGGACCTGATCTCCACCGACCGGAGCGATCCGGTGGAAGAGGCCGCCATGGTCCTGATGGCCCGCGAGATGCAGGCCCCGCGCCCCGCGGCGGCGCCGCTCCTCCTGGAGCAGATCCAGCCCTACATCGATCACCTGGTGGCCTGCCTGCGGGTGCTGCGCCCCGACCTGTCCGCGGACGACCTGCTGAACATGGGGTTGAGCATCCAGGGGCCCCTCATCCACTTCCGGAATTCGCTGGGGATCATCCGCCTCATCCGCGGAAACCCCGACTATCCCGAGGACTTGTCGGAACTCGTCCGCCATCTCACCGAATTCAGCCTGCGGGGACTCGGCATTCCCGAGGCGTTCCCCCAGCCGAGGAGCTGACATGCTGCTGTTCGCCCCGCCCGCCCTTCTGGCGCAGGCGCCGCTTCCCCCGCCGACTTCTCCGGAAGTCCCCGCTCCGGCGGCCTCAGCCGCCCCGTCCCTGGATCTGCCGGGGGCGCTGGCCCGCGCCCGGCAGGAGAACCCCCTGCTCCGCGCCGCCAAGGCCCGGGTGGACGAGCGCCGCGGGCTGATCACCGCCACCCGCGCCGACGCGCTGCCGCAGCTCACCCTGGTGGGCGACTTCACCCGGGCGCGGGACGTGTCCATCCTCAACAGCGGGTTCGGCGACAGCGCCGCCCAGTTCGGGTTCACGCCCGAATCGCTGGTGGGCGCCCGCAACATCTACACGGGCCAGGCCAACCTGGCGCAGCCGCTCTTCTACTGGGGCAAGCTGGGCACCGCCATCGACATCGCCAAGATGGGCGAGCGCGAGGCGGTCTACGGGTTCACCACCGCCGAACTGGACACCCTCCACGGCGTGGCGAAGGCCTACCTGGCGGTGCTCTCCGCCCAGGCGCAGCTGGAAGTGGTGCAGGTCCAGCGGAAGACCGCGGAGCAGTTCGTCTCCGACGTCAAGGCGCGGCTGGAATCGCAGACCGCCACGGAGCTGGATCGGCTGCGGGCCGAGAGCGAGCTGTTTGCCGTGATTCCCGATGCCCTCCAGGCCGAGGCCGACGTGAAGCGGACCCTGGAGGTTCTGAACGGACAACTGGGATTGGATCCCAAGGCTCCCCTGCGGCTGGCCGACCTCGGACGGGCGGAACTGCTCGCCAAGCCCGCGGGCGCGGAGCGGAGCGAACTGGCCCAGATGCGGCAGCAGGAGGCCATGTACCGGGCCAACGAGAAGATCATCACCTCGGACCTGCGGCCCAAGTTCGACCTGACCGCCAGCTACGGCTACCAGGCCGAGAAGTCGGACAACCTGTTCAAGGAGCCCTACGACACCTGGAAGGTGAGCGTCACCATGCGCTTCCCGGTCTTCGACGGACTCCGCAGCTCCGGCAAGCGCGCGCAGAACACGGCGCAGCTGGAGCAGGTGAAGCAGACGCGCATCGACAAGGAGCGCTCCATCGCCATCGAGCAGAGCACCGCCGACCGCGAGCTGGACAAGGCCGTCGCCCTGGACGAAGCGGCGCGCCGGGCCCATGACGCCGCCGCCGAAGCGCTGCGGATGAGCCGCGAGTCCTTCGACCAGGGGCTGATCACCTCCCTCGACCTCCTTCAGGCCGAGCGCGCCGAGCGCCAGGCGGAGAGCCAGCGCCGCCGGGCGGAGCTGGGCCTCTGGTCCGCCCGCTTCGACCAGCGCCGCTCCCTCGGCCTGCCCCCTCTCTGATTTCGACGATTCCGGAGCCGACCATGAACCGAAAGACCATCCTCTTCGTCGCCGTCCCCGCGCTCGTGATCGCCGGGGCGGCCACCTTCCACCGCGGCAAGCGGAACACGGAGCTGGATCACCAGTCCTCCGTGAAAGCGGAGGGCACGGTGCCCGTCACCCTCGTTGCCCTTCAGGAGCGCAGCTTCCGCCCCGCCGTCGCCTTCACGGGCACGCTGCTGGCGGTGAACCGCGCGGAGCTGAAGGCCGAAGTGGCCGGGCGCGTGACCCGCGTGGCCGTCCAGGAGGGCGATTCCGTCGCCGCCGGGGCCCTCCTCGGCGCCCAGGACGAGGACGACTACACCCTGGGTGTCCAGGCTGCCGAGGCCCAGCTCGCCCAGGCCCAGGCGCAGGCCCTCCAGGCCCAGCGCGACAATGACCGCTCCGTGGCCCTGCTGGAGAAGCGGAGCATCACCCGCCAGTCCGCCCAGCAGGCGGAGACGGGCTACAACGCCTCCCGCGCCGCCGCCGCGGCCGCCCAGAGCAACCTCGGCCTGGCCCGCCTCCGCCTCAAGAAGGCCCGCCTGGTCGCGCCCTTCGCGGGGCAGGTCGCCCGCCGCGCCGTGCAGCCCGGCGAGATGCTGAGCCCCGGCCAGACGGCCTTCGAAGTCGTGGACAACCGCAAGCTGGAGATCCGCGCGGATCTGCCGGCGGAAGCCATGGCCCAGGTGAAGGTCGGCCAGAAGGCCACCTTCCGCGCCATGGGCCTGGACCGGCCCGTGGAGGGCCGCGTGGCCCAGGTGAGTCCCAGCCTGGCCCAGGACGGCCGCACCCTGCGCGTCCGCCTGGAAGTGGCCAACCCCGACGGCGCGCTGAAGGGCGGGCTGTTCGTGGAAGGCGTGATCCTCGGCGAAGGCGAGACCAAGCGTCCCGCGCTGCCGGCCACGCTGCTGAAGGCCCAGGACCGAGACGCGGAACTCTTCGTCGCGGACCAGGGCACGGCCCGCCGCGCCAAGGTGACGCTGGGCGTCGAGCAGGACGGCTATCGCCCCGTCACCGGCCTTCCCGCCGGGGCGCAGGTCATCGACGGCGGCAAGGACCTGGTGGGCGAAGGCACCCGCCTGCGCGTGATCGGCAACGCGGCAAATGCCCCCGCCGCGGGAGGGAAGTAACCCATGTTCCTCTCCGACCTCTCCATCCGCAGGCCGGTCTTCACGGTCTGCATCATGTTGGCGCTGGTGGTCCTCGGGCTCTTCTCCGTGAAGACCCTGGGCATCGACCAGTACCCCAACACGGACATCCCCACCGTCACCGTCTCCGTCGTCTACCCCGGCGCCAGCCCCGAGTCCGTCAAGCAGGACGTGGTGCGGAAGATCGAGGAGGCCGTCAACCCCATCGAGAAGATCAAGGAGATCAGCTCCACCAGCCAGGAGGGCCTGGGCACGCTCGTGATCCAGTTCCACCTGGGCCGCAACGTGGACAACGCCCTCAATGACGTCCGCACGAAGATCGGCCAGATCCGCCGCGACCTCCCCAGCAACATCGAGGAGCCGGTCATCTCGAAGTTCGACCCCGCCCAGCTGCCGGTGCTGTCCCTCGTCCTGAAGCCCGACGCCCAGCATGCCTCGCTGGACGACCGGGAACTGACGCGCATCGCCGAGGACTTCCTGAAGCGGCGCATCGAGAACATCCCCGGCGTGGGCAAGGTGGATCCCGTGGGCGTCAGCACCCGCGAGATCCTGATCCAGATCGATCCCCAGAAGCTGGAATCGCAGGGGCTGTCGCTCCAGGCGGTGAACAGCGCCCTGGGCAGCGACACCATGGCCGTGCCCAGCGGCAACCTCCTCCAGGGCGACCGCGAGGTCTCCGTCAAGGTGGACGCCAAGGCCCGAGCCGTGAGCGACTTCAACCACGTCGTCGTGGGCAACAAGGAAGGCCGTCCCATCGAGCTGCAGGAAGTGGCCACGGTGGTGGACGGGATCAAGGAGCGCCGCAGCCTGGCCCGCCTCGGCGGCCAGGACGTGGTGGCCCTGGAGATCCAGCGGCAGACCGGCGGCAACACCGTCGCCATGGTGAAGGCCGTGGAAGCGGCGCTGGAGGAGCTGAAGCCCGAGCTGAAGAAGCAGGGCGTGGAGGTGGTCACCGCCAAGGACAACGCGCGGTTCATCATCGACAACGTGGACGACGTGAACGTGTCGATCTACGTGGGCGGCCTGCTCACGGTGATCATCGTGTTCTTCTTCCTGAAGAGCTGGCGCTCCACGCTGATCACGAGCCTCACCCTGCCGGTGTCGGTGATCTCCACCTTCATCGTGATGCGGGTCCTGGATTTCACCCTGAACACCATGACACTGATGGGGCTCAGCCTCGCCATCGGCATCCTGATCGACGACGCCATCGTGGTCCGCGAAAACATCACGCGGCACGCGGAAATGGGCAAGGACCACGTCACCGCCGCCCGCGAAGGCACCGCGGAAATCGGCCCCGCGGTCATCGCCACCACCCTGTCCATCCTCGCCGTGTTCGTCCCCGTGGCGTTCATGGGCGGGATCGTGGGCAAGTTCTTCTTCCCCTTCGGGATCGTGGTGGCCTTCGCCGTGGCCGTGTCGCTGTTCGTCAGCTTCACGCTAGATCCGATGCTCAGCGCCGTGTGGCCCGATCCGGAGCACGAGAAGAGCACCGACGGCCACGTCCACTACCAGGGCCGCAACCCGATCATGCGCAGCGTCGAGGCCTTCGGCCGGATGCTGGACCGCTGGGAAGCGCTCTACAAGCGGGCCATCGAGTGGGCCATGGAGCACCGCAAGACCGTGATGTTCCTGGGCGGGGCGAGCTTCATCCTGGCCATGGCGCTGTCCGGGCTGCTGGGGAACAACTTCATGCCCGACTACGACCGCGGCGACCTCCAGGCCACCTTCAAGGCGGAGCCCGGCTCCAGTGTCGCGGCCACCCGCGAGAAGGCCGTCGCTCTGGAGAAAGCGATCCTCGCCGTGCCCGGCGTGGACTTCGCCTACACCACCATCGGCACCGGCCTGAACGGAACGGTGGATTCCGGCGGCATCTACATCAAGCTCAAGGAAGGGCGCCGTCCCAACCAGGTGGTCATCCGGCGGCAGATCCGCGAGAACTTCCGGTCGGTCCCCGGCGTGGACGCCTCCATCGGCACCGCCAACGACTGGGGCACCTCCTTCCCCATCATGGTGGCCGTCCAGGCCCCGGAGCGGGACGCCGTCATCCAGGCCGCGCCCCTGGTGAAGGAAGCCCTGCGCAGCGTTCCCGGCGCGGTGGACGTCACCACCAGCCTGGACAGCGGCAAGCCCGAGCTGCGGCTCGTCATCGACCGCAAGGCGGCGTCGGACCTGGGCGTGAGCCCCGGCCTGGTGGCCCAGCTCGTCCGGCCCCTGGTGGACGGCGAGAAGGTGGCCAAGTTCGAGGACGAGAAGGGCGAGCAGCGCGACGTCCGCGTGCGGCTGGAGGACCGCCAGCGCCGCTTCACCGCCCAGCTCGCGAACATGACCGTCCAGAGCACCAAGGACATCGGCGGCGGGAAGCACCCGCTGGTCCGCCTCAACCAGGTGGCGCGCTTCGAGGAGGGCATCGCCCCCGCCAAGCTCCAGCGCCACGACCTGATGGAAGAAGTGGAAGTGGACGCCAACTTCGACGGTTCCACTCTGGGCGAAGTCAGCGCCGGCGCCGCCAAGAAGGTGGAGGAGCTGAAGGCCAGCGGGAAGCTCCCCGAAGGCGTGCGCGTGGAATTCCTGGGCCAGACCCGGGACAACAAGGAGACCGCGGGCTACATGGGCTCCGCCCTGCTGCTGGCGGTGTTCTTCATCTACTTCGTGCTGGCCAGCCAGTTCGAGAGCTTCAAGCTGCCCATCGCCATCATGGCCAGCCTCCCGCTGTCCATGGTGGGCATGGTCCTCATGCTGCTCGTCACCGGCGACTCCATGTCCATGATGACGAGCATCGGGATGATCCTGCTGATGGGCCTCGTGACCAAGAACGCCATCCTGCTGGTGGACCACGCCCTCCATCTGGAGCGCGAGGAGGGCATTCCGCGCCGCCAGGCGATCATCCGGGCGGGCACCGTGAGACTGCGGCCCATCCTGATGACCAGTTTCGCCATGGTCGGCGGCATGCTGCCCCTGTTCCTCGCCCTGGGTGCCGGCGCGGAAATGCGGGCCCCCATGGCCCGGGCGGTGGTGGGCGGCCTGATCACCTCCACCCTGCTCACCCTGATCGTGGTCCCGGTCTTCTTCGAGATCATCGAGGAGATGAGCCTGGCCCGCGGTTGGGCCTGGATCCGCCGCCGCCTCGGGATGTCCGTGCCCGAACCCGCCGCCGCGCCTCCGCTGGCGGAAGCGCCGGACGCCTGAAAACGCCTTCCCACCGCCAACGTACCTTGGTGGCGATTCTTAATCTTTACAAGCCCGAGGAAGCGCGAGACCCCCCGGTTTCGCGCTTCCTCGCGTTTTTGGCGGCCTCCCTTCCCCGGGATTGCGGCACTCTGGAAGGTCCATGGACGCGCTTTCCCCCGACTTGAGAGACCTGCTGCGGCTGGCGGAAGGATCCCCCGAAGGGCTCGCCCCCGGCGCCCGGCTGCGCTGGACTTCCCCGCCGGCCCTGGCCCTGGTGCTGGCCCGGTGGATCTCCCGGGAAGGGCGGATCCAGTCCCTGTGGGTGGACGCCCCCAGCGAAGCCGAGGCCCGGACCCTGGCCCAGGATCTCCAGGCGCTGCTGCCGGACGCGGGCGTGGCGCACTTCCCCGGGTTCGCGCCCTACGCCGGGGGCGAGAGCAGCCCGCCGGGGATGGTGCTCCGGGACCGCCTCGCCACGCTGGTGGGCCTGTTGGAGCGGCGGGTGCGGGTCCTGGTGACGGGACCGCTGGCCGCCTGCGAGAAACTGCCCCACCCCACCTGGTTCCAGAAGCAGAAGCTCGACCTGCGCCAGGGCGCCGAAGTGCCCCGCGAACTCCTCCTGGAGACCCTCATCGCCCTCGGCTACCGCCGGGTGGACATGGCTTCGGCCCCGGGCGAATTCAGTTCCCGCGGGATGGTGGTGGACCTTTGGCCCGACCACCTGGAGCAGCCCCTGCGCCTGGAGACCTTCGGCGACGAACTGGAGCGCCTCAGCCCCTTCGACCCCGACACCCAGCGGCGCACCGGCGAGGCCCTGGAATCCCTCACCCTCTATCCCCGCTTCGAGGGCGACCGCGGGGACGGCCCCGCTCTCCTGGCGGCGGTGGCGTCCCGCGCGGACCGCACGCCCGAGCCGGGCGACGACCTGGCGTTCCGCCGCGCGCGATTGGCCACCCACGGCCACTTCCCGGGCGAGGAGTTGTTCCATCCCCTCCTCGCCCAGCCCAAGGGCCAGCTCACCCATTGGGTGCCGCCCTGCCTCCGCGTGCGGCTGGACGGGCCGTGGGAGGACGCCCTGCGCGAAGCGGAGCGCGCCCGTATCGAGGAAGGGCTGGCGGTGCTCCGCCGGGGCGGGGTGATCTGTTCCGACTTCGAGGACCGCTTCCTGCCCTCCGATCCCAGCCGGCCCACCTTGCACCTCACGGAGTGGCAGAGCGAGGCCACCGTGCCGCTGGCGGCCCAGCCCGTGCGCGAGTTCCAGGGGCGGCTGCCGGAGCTGGCCGCGCACGCCCAGGAGCTGGCGCTCACGGGCCACCGCGTGTTCCTGGCGGGCTCCACGCCGGGGATGCGGGACCGCTTCGCGGAGTTCCTGCGCGACTACGACCTGCCCCACGCCTACGGCACCGAAACCGGTTGCCGGGCGATCCTGCTGAGCCTCAGCGCCGGCGTCCATCTGAAGGAACCGGGCCTGGTGGTGTTCACCGAGCGCGAGATCTTCGGGCGGAAGGCTGTCCAGGCGGCGCCTAAGAAATCCCGCAGCGCGGCCTTCCTGTCGGACCTGCGCGACCTCAAGCCGGGCGATCGCGTGGTCCACATGGACCACGGGATCGGTGAATTCGTGGGCTTTACCACCCTCACCGTGGGTGGCGAGGACCAGGAGGTCCTGCAGCTCCGCTACGCCGACGGCGGCCAGCTCAACGTCAGCCTGGAGCGCGCGGACCTCGTCCAGCGCTACACCGGCGCTGAGGGGCACCTCCCGCCCCTGGACAAGCTGGGCGGCGCGAGCTGGGCCAAGGTCAAGCGCAAGGCGAAGAAGGCCATCCGCGACATGGCCGACGAGCTGCTGAAGCTCTACGCGCAGCGCAAGCTGGAGAAGGGCCACGCCTATCCGCCGGATGGCCCCGACATGGCCGCCTTCGACGCCAGCTTCCCCTTCACTGCTACGCCGGATCAGGTGGAAGCCATCGAGGCGGTGAAGGCGGATCTCGAATCCCCGCGCCCCATGGACCGCCTCTTGGTGGGCGACGTGGGCTTCGGCAAGACCGAAGTGGCCATGCGCGCCGCGGCCAAAGTCGCGCTCGAAGGCCGCCAGGTGGCCGTCCTGTGTCCGACGACCGTGCTGTGCTTCCAGCACTTCCGCACCTTCAAGGAGCGCTTCGCGGGCTTTCCCATCCGCATCGAGATGCTGAACCGCTTCGTGGATCCCGCCGATCAGAAGCTCGTCCTCCAGGAGGTGGCCGACGGCAAGGTGGAGATCGTGGTCGGCACCCACCAGCTCCTGGGCGCCCGCGTGAAGTTCGCGGATCTGGGTCTGGTGGTGGTGGACGAGGAGCAGCGCTTCGGCGTGGGGCACAAGGAAAAGCTGAAGAAACTGCGCCTCAATGTGGACCAGCTCGCGCTTTCCGCCACGCCGATTCCGCGCACGCTGCACATGAGCCTCACGGGCCTGCGCGAGATCAGCCTCATCGAGACGCCGCCCAAGGACCGTCTCGCCATCGAGACGGTGGTCGCGCCCTGGAGCGACGAGCTGGTGCAGACGGCCATCCAGTTCGAGCTGCGCCGCGGCGGCCAGGTCTACCTCGTGCATAACCGCGTGGAATCCATCGTCTCCATCGCCGAGCGCGTCCGCGAGCTGGTGCCCGACGCCCGCGTGGCCGTGGGCCACGGGCAGCTGACCGACGACGGGCTGGAGCAGGTGATGCTCGCCTTCATGGAGGGCCGCGTGGACGTCCTGGTGGCGACCACCATCGTCGAGAACGGCCTGGACGTGCCCAATGCCAACACGCTCATCGTCCACCGCGCGGACGCCTTCGGGCTGAGCCAGCTCTACCAGCTGCGGGGCCGCGTGGGCCGCAGCGACGTGCCCGCCTACGCCTACCTGATGATCCCGCCCAAGCACGAGATCAGCGAGGACGCCCGGCGGCGCCTCCAGGCCCTCGAGGACTTCTCCGAACTGGGCTCGGGCTTCCGCGTGGCGGCCATGGATCTCGAACTGCGCGGCGCCGGCAACCTGCTGGGCGGCGAGCAGTCCGGCCACATCCACGACATCGGATTCGAGCTGTACGTGAAGCTGCTGGAGGAGACCCTCCAGGAACTCCAGGGCCAGCCCAGCGGCACCTTCGACGTGAAGCTGGACGGCCTGGCCCCCGGCGCTCAGCTCAGCCGCCGGTGGATCGACCAGGCCAGTGAGCGCCTGGTGGCCTACAAGCGCATCTCGCGCCTCCGCGAAGAGCGGGACCTGCAGCTCTACCGGATGGATCTGGAGGACCGCTTCGGCCGCGTGCCCGAGGACGACGAGGGCACCCAGCGGTTCTTCGAACTGCTCAAGGTGAAGCTGCGCGCCCAGGCCCTCGCCGTCTCCGAAGTGGCCGCCGACAAGGGCCAGCTCCGCCTGCGCCTCAGCCCCCAGACCCCCCTGGATCCCGCCAAGCTCATGGCCTGGGTCAGCCAGCAGAAGGGCGCCAGCCTCGGCCCCGACGGCGCCGTCCGCATCCCCCTCCTCACCGGCCCCGAAGGCCCCATCCTTCAGGCCCAGCGGGTGCTGGAGGCGTGGGTCGCCCTTCAGGCCTGAAGTTCCGCTACAGGAACATCCCTCCCGACACCTCGATTCGCTGTCCCGTAATCCAGCCTGCGGGCTCGGACAGCAGGGCGGTGAGGGCGCCGCCCACGTCGTCGGGAAGGCCGACGCGGCCGAGGGCGGTCTGGCTGGCGATGAACTGGTTGACGGCGGGGTTGTCGCGGACGGTACCGCCGCCGAAGTCGGTCTCGATGGCGCCGGGGGCGAGGGTGTTCACGGCGATCCGGCGGGGGCCCAGCTCCTTGGCGAGGTAGCGGGTGAGCACTTCGACGCCGCCCTTCATGGTGGCGTAGGCGGAGTAGCCGGGAAGGGAGAAGCGGGCCAGGCCGGAGGA
Organism: Geothrix sp. 21YS21S-4; assembly: GCF_030845995.1. NCBI lineage: Bacteria > Pseudomonadati > Acidobacteriota > Holophagae > Holophagales > Holophagaceae > Geothrix > Geothrix sp. 21YS21S-4. The sequence continues at coordinate 2,330,141 of NZ_CP132719.1, read as the reverse complement.
GAGGTTGACGATCCGGCCCCCGTCCGCGAGCAGGGGCAGCAGGCGCTGGGTGAGGAAGTAGGGACCCTTCAGGTGGATGGCCACGAGGCGGTCGAACTGCTCCTCCGTGGTGTCCTGGAAGGCCGCGTGGATGCCGATCCCGGCGTTGTTGACGAGGGTATGGAAGCGCTCGGCGCCCCACGCATTCAGAACCGCCTTCACGCGGTCGGCGAAGGCGGCGAAGGTGCCGGACTGGCCCACATCCAACTGGAAGGCTTCGGCGCGGCGGCCCAGGCGGCGGATCTCGTCCGCGACGGTCTGGGCTTCGTCGGCCCGGCTGTGGTAGGTGAAGAGGACGTCGAACCCCGCCTGGGCGAGGTGGAGGGCGGCGTTCCGCCCCAGTCCGCGACTTCCTCCGGTGATCAAGGCCACGCGCTGGCTCATGGATGGCTCCTCGGAACGGTTGAGACCGTCCGTCCAGGCTAGGCGCCTGGGAGGGGAGGAGGGTAGACGGATCCGCTCGATCTATTGCCCGATCCTCCAATAAAAAGGAATCCGAGGAAAGAGGCGCTGGCCTTATGCTCTCTCCTGGAAAAGGCGGCGAGGGATTCATGGTCTCCGAAGAACTGGTGAAGCTCGCCGCGGCTGCGGCTCCGGAAGCAGGCACCCGCCCTACCGCCATTCCAGGCCTGCAGGTGATCCGCAGCGACGGCCCGACCTTGCCCGTTCCTACGGTCTACACGCCGTCGTTCTGTTTCGTGGCGCAGGGGGAGAAAGTGGCGACGGTGGGAGGGACGTCCTTCCGCTTCCGCGCCGGGGAATCCCTGGTGGTTCCCGTGGACGTGCCCGTGACCGGACAGGTGGTGCGGGCGTCGTCCCGGCGGCCCTTCCTGTGCCTGGTCCTGGACCTGGATCCGGACGTGGTCTACCGGCTCCTTCAGCAGTGGGAGTCCCTTCCGGCGCGTCCGCCGGCGGGGGAACACCTGGTGCCCGCGCGGTGCGACGCCGAGGTGGGGGATGCGCTCCTCCGCCTATTGCGGTGCCTGGTGCAGGAGGCGGACCGGATCGTGCTCGCGCCGCTGGTGATCCAGGAGATCACCTACCGGCTGCTCCATTCGCCCCAGGGGGCTGCGGTCCGCCAACTGGGCGTGGCGGGAAGCCACGTGCGGCGGATCGCGAAGCTGATCGAGCACATCCGCAGCCACTTCGACCGCCCGCTGCGGATGGAGGAGCTGGCGCGGAGCGCGAACATGAGCCCCTCGGCCTTCTTTCATCACTTCAAGCAGGCGACCACCATGAGCCCGCTCCGCTACCAGAAGGAACTCCGCCTCCAGGAGGCCCGGCGGCTGCTCAGCACGGAGGTCGTGGACGCCGCGACCGCCGCCTTTCGCGTGGGCTATGAGAGCCCCTCCCAGTTCAGCCGGGAATACGCCCGGCTGTTCGGCCTTCCGCCCATCGCGGACATGAAGCGCCTTCGCGGATAGACCGGGTCGCGCCGGCCGGTGGCCGGTGCCTGCCCGCCGTTCGCCGATCCGGCGGCCCGGGCGAAAGGACGTGCTCTACCTTGGAGAAGTCGCGCAGGAGCCTCCGATGTTCGCTTTCCTGATGTCCGAAGCGGCCGCCCTGGGGCGGGTGATCCAGGTGGTGGCGGCTTCGATCATCCTCACGGTGTTCGCGCCGCTGCTCCGGAGCGCGGAACCGGTCCTCGTTTCCCTCAAGGGCTTCGAGGCGGTGGAGGTGCGGGGCCAGGGCTTCACCCTGCCGCGGGACGCGAAGGTCCACGTCTACGCCAAGGGCGGCGGCGTGCGGCGGATCACCCACCGGCCGAGCGGGGAGCCCCTGTTCGCCTACGGCTGGATCCTGAACGCGGCCACCCGGGAGGTGGTGTGGCAGATGGACGGCGCCAACACCAGCCGCAACTGGGAGTACCGCGTCGCCGACCAGTACCTGGACCTGCCCAAGGGGAGCTACGAGGCCTACTTTGCCAACCACGGGTTCGGCCAGGGCCTGCTGTTCGCCCAGTGGAGCCGGAACATCGACCGCCGCGACCTCCGTCTGCACGAGGACCGGCGCCGGGCGCTGAGCATGTTCGGGCTGGACGACGACAGCCTGCTCCGCCACTGGCGGGAGCAGGTGGGGAACTACGGGATGGAGGTCTACCTGCCGTCGGGCGATCCCGCCGAGGTGCCGCGCTTCGACGCGCCGCTCCGCTGGAAGAACGTGGTCGTGTCGCTGCCCGCCCGCGCGGATTCCGGCCATTGGACCCAGCCCTTCCACCTCAGCCGGCCCACCACCCTGCACGTCTACGCCGAGGGCGAGGGAAGCGGGCGGCGGATGCACGACTACGGATGGATCATCGACGCCCGCGCGCGGACCCGCGTGTGGGAGATGACCATGGACAGGAGCCAGTACGCCGGTGGTGCCTCCAAGAACCGCCGCCAGGTGGAGACGGTGCTGCTGCCCGCGGGCGACTACGAGGCTGCCTTCGCCACCGACGATTCCCACTCCCCCGCCGACTGGAACGCGGCCCCGCCCTGCGATCCCGGGATGTACGGCCTCACCCTGTCCGTCCAGGCGGAGGCCGATCTCCCGGCGGTTTCCTTCACGCAACCCCTGAGCTGGACGCCCCTGGCGGAACTGGTGCGCGTGGGCGACGGAGAGGACCGGCGCCTCGCCTTCCGCCTCCCGGCGAGCCGCTCCGTGCGCGTCTACGCCCTCGGGGAGGGGGATGGGGATGCCATGGCCGACGAAGCCTGGATCGAGGACGCGGCCGGGAAGCGGGTGTGGATCATGGAGCGCAGCCGCACGCACCACGCGGGCGGCGCCTTCAAGAACCGGCAGGTGGACGAGGTGATCCAGCTCCCGAAAGGCGAGTACGTCCTGCGCTTCCGCACGGACGGCAGCCACGCCTACGGCCACTGGAACAGCGACGCCCCCTGGGACGCGGAGCACTACGGCGTAACGGTCTACGCTGGGAAGTGAGCGCCGGCGCCCTCCTTCAGAGACTGGAGGACCTCCTTCTCATCGGGAATCACGGGGAACGCGGAGCGGAAGGCCTCGGGAATGCGGGCGGCGCGGCCGGTGGCCGTGTCCACGAACACCCACAGGGTCTGGGCGCGGGCGAGGACCTTCCTGTCCCGGCCGCGCCAGAAGAGGTAGTGGCGGGGCGAGGTGCGCTCGTCGAATCCGCCGATCCAGGTGCCGAGGGTCAGCTCCTCGCCGGCGTAGGCGGGACGGAGGTACTCGATCGCGTGGGACTTGATCATCCACGTGGTGGCCGTCGCCTGGTACCGCGCCAGGGTCCAGCCTCCGGCGTCCGAATGGGCCGTGGCCGCCTCCTGCATCCACCGGAGGTATTCCAGGTTGTTGGCGTGGCCGTTCACGTCGATGGCCGCTTCCGGCACCGCGAAGGTGCGGAGGAAGAGGCCGGGAAGGCGCTCAGGCACCGGTACCTCCGGGATCGTGGGGCAGGCTGCCGCGGGGGGAGCGGAAGTAGGCGAAGGGCGTGGCGTGCAGGAAGTTGGAGACCCGGCTGGTGTAGATGTCGGCGTAGCGCTCGATCTGGCGGGTGAGGTGGCTCTTGTCGTTCCCGGCGCGGGTGAGCAGGCCCCACCGCGCGTTCACCAGTTCCGTTCCGGCTTTCGCCAGCGGCGCGATCTCGGCGTCGAGGGCCACCAGGTGGGCGCGGAGGCTGTGGGCCTTGGCTTCCAGCGCCGCGGCGTCCGCCTCGGGCTCGGGGCCGTAGCCCGCGCGGAGGCGCTGGAGGGCCAGGCGGGCCTGGGACAGCTTGGCCTCCGCCGCCTCCTTGTCGCGCATCATGGCCATGATCCGCAGTTCGGTGCTGCGGTAGGCCTCCAGGGCGGCGACCTCCCCTTCCAGCTCCCGCAGGACCAGGGCGGTGCGCCAGCTCAAGGTGCGCTTGCTCACGTGGACGTCGCCGAACATGTGGTCGCCCACATACAGGATCTCGTCGCCGGAGATCCCCAGGTCGCGCTCCACCTGGGCGGCGGAGCCGCCGAGGTAGAGCCCGCCCACGCGGAGAGGCCCCGCCAGCGGGCGCAGCAGGCCGGCCTCGTCCACCACTTCGAAGAAGGGACCGCGCTCCGTGAAGAAGGCGGGCTTGCGGGCGGCCACGATCACCGCGTCGAACAGGCTCCGCCAGGTCATGCCCTCGGGCAGGTGGCGGTCGTAGGCGTGGGTCATCATCTTCGACGTGAAGCTCCACTCCGAATTGGTGATGAGCAGCAGCTTCTTGCCGGAGGCCTTCTGATCCAGGAGGGCCAGGGCCGCTTCGGGATCCTGCACCACGTAGCGCTCCGGGGCCGCGGCGATCTCGGCTTTGAGATGCCCTTCCAGGTGTTGGGCGTCCACCCGCGCGCGGACGTGGCGGTAGAGGCTCGCGTATTCGAAGGGGCGGGGAAGGATGCCGCCGTCCAGCAGGTCCACCGCCTGGGCGTAGAGGCAGCCCTCCGACAGGGAGAACAGCGTGTTGAGGAAGACCCAGCGGGGATCGGACAGGTCCACCAGCGTCTGGGCGTAGGCGTCGCGCTGCTCGGAGAACTCCAGCATCCGCGTGCCGTGCATGGCCCGCTTCACGAACCCGAAGCGGTTGGCCTTCACCAGGTTCCCCAGCTCCGTGTCCACGACCAGCCCGCGGGTCACCATCCGCGGGTCGAATTCCAGGGTCTCCACGGGCCAGCCCTCGGAGCCCAGCCGTTCCCGGGCCTGGGCGTAGACCATCTCCTCGAACGCCGCCACGCGGTAGTCCACCAGCGTGTAGTCCATGTCGTAGCCGATGGCCCGCACGGAGCGCAGGTTCAGGGTCCGGTTGCAGAAGATCCCGCGGCCGGCGAGGTTCGGGAGGGAGGTCGCGTCGGGCATGGGGCAGGATACCAAGGCCCTCCGGCCCCCTCGCAGGGGGTTGAGAGCCGGCGCCGGTTCAAGTCGACGGGGCCTTCTTCCGATCGGGCGGGACGGAAACAGATCCCCGGGGAGGCCGCCATGCGCTGGTTCGACGAGCTGAGCGTGAAAGGGAAGCTGTGGGGACTGGCCGCGGGCCTGCTGGGTCTCACGCTCCTGCTGGCGGGGGTGGACTTCCTCGACATGCGCACCATGGCGGATTCCGTGAGGACCAACCTGGACACGGCGGATCGGGTCATGCGGACGGCGGATCTGGCGCGCCAGGCCCAGGCCGATTTCAAGACCCAGGTCCAGGAGTGGAAGGATCTGCTCCTCCGCGGCCACGATCCCGAGGCCTTCGCGAAGTACCGCGCCGGCTTCGAGAAGGCGGAAGGCCAGGTCCGCGCCGACCTCGACGGCCTGAAGGCGCTGCTGGCCCAGACGGGCGGCGAGCCGGGGCTGGCGGAGAAGGCGCTGGTCGAGCACCGGACCATGGGCGAGCGGTACCGGGCCGCCCTGGAGCGGTTCAAGGCCTCGGATCCGTTCAGTCCGCGGCTCGTGGACCAGCAGGTGCGGGGCATGGATCGGCCCATGGCCGCCGCCCTGGGGGATCTGGCGAAGCGGGTGATCGACCGGAACCTGGCGGAGCGGGACTGGCAACTGGAATCCCTGGCCGCCCTCCGGAAGCGGGCGGCGATCGTTCAGGCCGCGCTGCTGGCGGCGGGACTCATGCTGGCCCTGGGGCTGGTGCGGATCGCCCTGCGCGGCGTGCTCGATCCCCTGGGCGCCCTCCAGCGGGCCTTGGATCGGATGGGTCACGGCGACCTGAGGGATCGCCTGGACGCTGCGCGGAAGGACGAATTCGGGCGGATGGGCGTCAGCTTCAACCAGTCCATGGGCAAGTTCGCGGACGTCTTCCGGGCGCTTCAGGCGACTTCGGCCGAGGTGGCGGCCCAGTCCACGGAGCTGAGCGCCACCTCTGTGGAGATGAACCGCGCCACCGCCGAGATCGCGGAGTTCTCCGAGGCGCAGCGCCGGGAATCGGAGCAGACGGCGTCGGCCATGACCCAGTTCGCGGCCTCGATCCTCCAAGTGGCGGCCAACGTCCGCTCCAGCCGCGAGCACACGGAGGGCATGCGCCGGGCCGCCGACCAGGGCGCGTCCGAAGGCGAGGCTTCCGCGGGCGCCATGTCCGCCATCCGGGAGGCCAACCAGCAGATGGTGCGCGCGGTCCGGGTGATCCAGGAGATCGCCCGGCAGACGAACCTGCTCTCCCTCAACGCGGCCATCGAGGCCGCCAAGGCCGGCGCCCACGGCAAGGGGTTTGCCGTGGTGGCCGAGGAGGTGCGGAAACTGGCCGAGCGCAGCGCGGTGGCGGCCCGGGAGATCGGGGCCCTCATCTCCCGCACCGAGGAGGCCATGGCCCAGGGCGGCAGCACGGTGGCCTCCACGGTGGAGACGCTTGTGGGGCTCAAGGAGAGCACCCTGGCCGTGGCGCGGGCCATCCACGAGATCGGCGTGGCCACCGAAGAGCAGACCCGCACCTCGGACGCCGTGGCCCGGCAGGTGGAGGACGCCGCGCACGGCATGGAGCGCAGCGCCGCGGCGACCATGGAACTCTCCCAGACCGTCCACGAGATCCAGCGCACCAGCGAGGATCTGGCCCGCGCGTCCGAAGGCCTGGCCGCCTCCATGCGCCAGTTCCAGGTGGCCTGAGTCACAGGGGGGGCGTGCCATCCTGGGGGCCTCCTCTGGAGGTTCCGTGCGTTCGTTCCGCTCCGCCCTGATTCCGGCCCTCATCCTCGCCCTGCCCGCCGCGGCGGCGGACAAGCGGCCCTTCCACATCGAGGATCTCTACCGCCTCAAGGGGGTGCAGCACCTCGCCCTCAGCCCGGACGGGTCCAAGCTGGCCTTCGAGGTGTCGAGCCAGGACCTGAAGGCCGCCACGCGGAACACCCAGATCTGGATGCTAGAAACGGCCACGGGCGCGGCGAAGCAGCTCACGTTCTCCGGCAAGTCGGACACGGCGCCCCAGTGGTCGAAGGACGGCAAGACCCTCTACTTCCTGTCCACCCGCGCGGGCGGAAGCCAGCTCTGGGCGTTGGACGCCGCCGGCGGCGAGGCGCGCAAGGTGACCGCCTTCGAGCCCGGCGTGGGCGCGCCCAAGCTGCTGCCCAACGGCAAGGGCGTGGCCTTCGAGGCGGGTGTGTTCCCCGAGGCCATGGCGGACGGCGCCAAGCACAAGGAATTGAGCGACAAGCTGGAGAGCGGACCGGTCCAGGCCCACCTCGCCGACACGCTGCTCTACCGCCACTGGACCGAGTGGCGGGACTTCCAGTACACCCACCTCTTCACCGCGGCCTTCGACGGCAAGGCGGAGGCTCTCACCGCCGGAAAGCAGGACTACCCGTCCTTCTGGCAGGCCTGGGACCTCAGCCCCGACGGCAAGGAGATCTGCGTCACCACCAACACGGACGCCGTGCCCGCCCGCAGCACCAACCAGGACCTCTTCCTCATTTCCCTGGAGGGCGACCGTGCGCCGAAGCGGATCACCGGCGACAATCCGGCCGCGGACCAGGATCCCAAGTACTCGCCCGATGGCCGCTGGATCGCCTACAAGTTCCAGACCAAGCCCGGCCACGAGTCCGACCGGTTCCGCCTGGCCGCCTACGACCGGCAGGCGAAGACCCGCAAGGTCCTGACGGAGGCCATCGACAACTGGGTGGACGGCTTCCAGTGGTCCGCGGACGGCAAGGCGATCTGGTTCACGGTCCAGGAGAAGGGCCGCTGGCCGCTGCACCGCGTGGACGTGGCGTCCGGCAAGATCACCCGCGTCCTCGAAGGCCAGAGCATCCGCGAATTCGTGGTGAGCCCGGACCAGAAGGCCGTCTACCTCAGCAAGACGCGCGTGAACGAACCCACCGAGATCTGGCGCTACGGCGTGGAGTCGAAGGAGCTGAAGCGGCTCACGTCCCTCAACCAGGCTGTGGCCGACGAGGTGGACTTCCGCCCCGCCGAGGAACAGTGGGTGAAGGGCGCCGACGGCAAGGACGTCCACGTGTTCCTGGTGAAGCCCCACGGCTTCGATCCCGCGAAGAAGTACCCGCTGATCCTCAACGTCCACGGCGGGCCGCAGATGATGTGGTCGGACACCCTGCGCGGCGACTGGCAGGTCTACCCGGGCGCGGGCTACATCGTGGCCTTCCCCAATCCCCACGGGTCCACGGGTTACGGCCAGGCGTTCACGGACGCCATCAGCGGCGACTGGGACGGCAAGGTGCAGACCGACATCGACAAGGTGGCGGACCACCTCGCCGCGCTGCCCTACGTGGACAAGGACCGCATGGGCGCCATGGGCTGGAGCTGGGGCGGCTACGCGATGATGTGGCTGGAGGGCCACACCACGCGCTTCAAGGCCCTGGCCGCCATGATGGGCGTCTACGACCTGCGCTCCATGCACGGCGCCACCGAGGAGCTGTGGTTCCCCGAGCACGACCTCACCGGCGCGCCCTGGGAGAAGGCCGCGGCCTACGACCGGATGAACCCCAGCACCCACGTGAAGCAGTTCAAGACGCCCTGCCTGGTGATCACCGGCGAGCGGGACTACCGCGTGCCCTACACCCAGAGCCTCCAGTTCTTCACGGGCCTCCAGGAGATGGGCGTCCCCAGCCGGCTCCTCGTCTTCAAGAACGACGGCCACTGGCCCGACAACCTGAAGTCCATGCCCGTCTACTACAACGCCCACCTCGAGTGGTTCCAGAAGTACCTGGGCGGCAGCGCCGCCCCCTGGAAGACCGAGGACATGGTGCGGAACACCGCCTTCGACAAGGCGAAGTAGAACGTCCTAGAGATCACCAAGGCAGCAGGAAAGACAAGATCTTGATCAGTGTTCATCTGTGTTCATCGGTGGCCACTTTCATTTTTTCTTCAGCGGGTCGCCGGGCCCATCGGGAAAAGAGGGAACACCGATGAACACTGATCAAAGCTGATGAACACCGATCAAAGCAAAGGCCCTTTTGCCTTTGTTTTGAGCCTCGGTGGAGAAAGTTCTTTTTGGCGTGCTTGACGGACGCTCACCGCCGCGCGGCCACCCACTTCTCGATGGCGCGGTGGATGGCGGGGGCGGACTGCTGGGCGGCGAGGATTCCCGCTTCCATGCAGCGCTTCTTCTGGGTGAAGTCCAGGGTGCCCACGTCGCCGATGGCGGGGGAGATGAGCACGTCCGCCTCGCGCCGGGCGTGGTCCACGTTGAGGGCGAACATGATGTTGGCCGCCTGGAGGCTGACGCCCACCAGGTTGGTGATGTTGGGGTTGCCCACGTTGGCGCTGATGTCCACGGCGATGACGATGTCCGCGCCCTTGGCCCGGGCGACGGAGATGGGGATGTTGTCCACCACGCCGCCGTCCACCAGGATCTTCCCCTGGTGCTGGACCGGCTGGAACACGCCGGGGATGGCGGAGCTGGCGCGGACGGCGCGGGCCACGGAGCCCCGGTCCAGGACCACCTTCTGGCCCCAGTTGAGGTCGGTGGCCACCGCCGCGAAGGGGATCTTGAGCTGCTCGATGTCCGTGGGCTTGATGTGGCCTTTGACCCAGGCCTCCAGCTTGTCGCCCTTGGCGAAGCCCATGCCCACGACGGTGGACAGCACGCCGAAGTCGAACAGATCCTCCTTCTGGAGCTGGAAGGCCGTCCACTCCAGCTCGAAGCTGTTCCGGTCGGCGGCGTAGATGGCGCCGATCAGGCTGCCCACGCTGGTGCCCACCACGAGGTCGACCGGAATCTTCTCCTGCTCCAGGGTGCGGATCACGCCGATGTGCGCGAACCCGCGGGCGGCGCCCCCGCCCAGGACCAGCGCGATCTTCGGTTTCGGCGGCGGCCCCTGCGGGACCACGGGAGTGGGCGGGGGCGGCGCGACCGCCGGAACTGGAACCGGGGCCGGAGGCTGGCAGGCCAGGAGGAGGCAGAGGCCCAGGGCGCCCCCCGCGCGAATGATCCAGTTGCGGGTGATCTTGACCATGGACTCAGGATACCCGAGCCTCTGGGGGCCCCGGGGCGGATCACCCTCGTATGGTGATGCTAAGGTAAGCCCACGCTCCCGGAGTTCCCCATGCGCCCCGCTTCCGCCCTGGCTGCCCTCATGACCCTTCCCGCCCTCGCCGCCGATCCCGTTGCCGTCCCCAATCCCTTCTTCGGGGAGTGGCAGACGCCCTTCGGCGTGCCCCCCTTCGGGGAGATCCGCGACGCCCACTTCCTCCCGGCGCTGAAGGAGGGGATGGCGCGCCAGAAGGCCGAAGTGGCGGCCATCGCGGGCCTGGCCGAACCGCCGACCTTCGACAACACCATCGCGGCCCTGGACCGCTCGGGCCAGTTCCTGGACCGGGTGAATGCGGTGTTCTCGAACCTGCTGGGCGCCGAGACCACGCCGGCCCTCCAGGCCGTGAACCGCGAGGCCACGCCCCTGCTGGCGGCCCACCGCGACGACCTCCAGCTGGACGGCGCGCTCTACCGCCGGGTCAAAGCGGTGTGGGACGCCCGGGCCGGGCTGAAACTGGATCCCGAGCAGGCCCGGCTGCTGGAGCGCACCTACAAGAGCTTCGTCCGCGCGGGGGCCGCCCTGGACGCGGCCCAGCAGACGCGGATGCGGGCGCTCAACGCCGAGCTGTCCACCCTCGGCGTGACTTTCGGCGAGCGGCTGCTGAAAGCGACCAAGGACTTCCAACTGATCGTGGACGTTCCGGCGGACCTGGCGGGCCTCCCCGAGGGCGCCCGGCTCGCGGCGGCGGCTGCAAAGGCCGGCCATCCGGGCAAGTGGCTGTTCACCCTGGACGGCCCCAGCATCTGGCCCTTCCTCGAATCCGCCCAGAACCGCGACCTGCGCCGGCGCCTGCTCACGGGCTACCTGGAGCGGTGCAACCAGGGCGGCGAGACGGACACCAACGCCATCGTGGCGAAGGTGGCCGCCCTCCGCGCCGAGAAGGCCCGGCTGCTGGGCTACGCGACCTGGGCCGACTACGTCCTCGAAGAGAACATGGCCAAGGACCCCAAGGGCGTCTACGGCCTGCTGGATCAGATCTGGAAGCCGGCCCTCGAAGCCGCCAAGCGGGAGCGCGCCGAGCTCCAGGCCATGATGGCGAAGGACCTGCCCGGCCAGAAGCTGGAGCCCTGGGACTGGCGCTACTACGCGGAGAAGGTGAAGCACGCGAAGTACGACTTCCAGGAAGAGGAGGCCAAGCCCTACTTCGCCCTGGACGCCGTTCGTCAGGGTGCCTTCACCCTGGCCGGGAAGCTGTACGGCCTCACATTCACGGAGGTGAAGGGGCTGCCCGTCTACCAGAAGGACGTCCGGGGCTTCGAGGTGAAGGAGAAGGACGGCCGCCACCTCGGCATCCTGTACCTCGACTACCATCCGCGGCCCGGGAAGCGGGGCGGGGCGTGGATGAGCAACTACCGCCAGGCCTGGATCCGCGACGGGAAGCAGGTCGATCCGGTGGTGGTGAACGTGTGCAACTTCACCCCTCCCGCGGGCGGCCGACCGGCGCTCCTGACCTCGGACGAGGTGCGGACCCTCTTCCACGAGTTCGGCCACGCCCTTCACGGCCTGTTCTACGCGGGCCGCTACCGGGGGACGGCGGGCACGCCGCGCGACTTCGTGGAACTGCCCAGCCAGGTCATGGAGAACTGGGCCATGGAGCCCGCCATGCTCAAGCTCTACGCCCGCCACTACCAGACGGGCGAGCCCATCCCCGAAGCGCTTGCCGCGAAGGTGCGGCGGGCTTCCCGCTTCGGCCAGGGCTTCGCCACGGTGGAATACATGGCGGCGGCCCTCCTGGACCTGGACTGGCACACCCTGACGGACGCGAAGGTGCGCGACACGGCGGCCTTCGAGAAGGCGTCCCTGGCCAAGTGGGGGCTCATTCCGGAGATCCCGCCCCGCTACCGCAGCCCCTACTTCAACCACATCATGGGCGGCTACGCGGCGGGGTACTACAGCTACATCTGGAGCGCCGTCCTCGACAGCGACGCCTTCCAGGCCTTCAAGGAGAAGGGCGACTTGTTCGACCCCGCCACCGCCGCGGCCTTCCGGAACGAAGTGCTGTCCAAGGGCGGCACCGAGGATCCGGCCCTCCTCTACCGCCGCTTCCGCGGCCGTGATCCGAAGGTGGAGCCGCTGCTGGAGAAGCGCGGCCTGAAGTAGCGAACCGGAAGAGAAACCGCGAAAGGCGCGAAATCGCCCTACGGGCGCGCGAAAAAGAAAAAGAAAAGATGAGAGCACTACCTTTCTTTTTTCGCGTTCATTCGCGGTTCCTTTCTTTCTCTTTCAGAACCGCATCGTCGCGCCGAAGGTCAGGCCGGTGGCGGTGATGTCGGGGGTGATGGGGCTCCACACGCCCTTGATCTCGAAGCCGAGGCGGGGCGAGGCCTGGTAGCCCAGCCCCGCGCCCAGGCCCATGCGGGTGTGGGTCACGGTGGAGGTGGTGGTGCCCGCGGAACTGATCTGCCACTGCTGGGCGCCCGCGGAGCCCACGAGGTAGGGGCCGCGCTCCGGGTTCTCCGACGGGAACCACACGGCGTCCACCATGAAATCCACGGAGGTGATCCGGGTCTTCGTCCCCGGCAGCTTGGTGGAGTCGCCCTTGGGGATGAACTGTCCGCCCACCACGGGGCGGAGCGAGAAGCCGCGGCCCACGGGAATGTCCACGAATCCGGCGAGCCCCAGGCCCAGCTGGCCGCTGGCGAGGTCCGGAAGGTCGCCCACGGGCAGCAGGAGGTGGCCGCGGAGGCCGAAGGTGGCTTCCTGCGCCGGAAGCGCCGTCGCGGCGGCGGCGAGGAGGAGGGCGCGCAGGGGGAAGGGAAGCGTCATGTCAGGCCTCGTAGCTGCGGAGAAGGGCGTCCCAGTGTCCCTGGGCTTTCAGGATGCGCTCCGCCACGGCGCGGAGAAGGCCGTAGCCGCCGGGCACGTCGGGCACCCAGTGGCAGACGGCCTTCACTTCGGACGCGGCGTCGGAAGGGCAGCAGGCGAATCCCACCCGGCGCAGGAGGGGCAGGTCCGCGAGGTCGTCTCCGAGGTGGGCCACCTGGTCGTACTCCAGGCCGTACTTCTCGCACAGCCGGTCGAGGATGGGCCGCTTGTCCAGGTGCCCGGCGAAGCAGTCCTCCACCGCGAGATCCTGGGCCCGATGGATGGTGGCTTCCGCGTGCAGGCCCGAGATGAAGGCGACGGGAATCCCCGCCCGCTGGAGCCACTTGATCCCCGCGCCGTCGCGGACGTTGAACGCCTTGGTGTGCCCCGGTCTCGCCCCGTAGTGCAGGGTTCCGACGGTCAGCACGCCGTCCACGTCGGTGCAGAGGAGGCGGATCTTGGCGGCGCGCAGGTCCAGGTCGTCCACGGGAATCTCCTGGATCAGCCTACCAAGCCACCGGCGCTCCGACAAAAACGACATGGAGGTGGATATTTGTCCGCCGGGTGCTTCGATGAAGCTACAGTTCTGGTGTGGTGACGGATTTCGGCTGGACGAAATCGTCCGTTAGATGGCTATATGCTTCAGGAGTTGAAGTCGTGCCCCATCAGCTGAGCAATCCCATGATCGAGGAAGTGAGCGGCCTGTTCAGCGCCATGGGCGACGTGTCGCGGCTGAAGATCCTCCGCGCCCTGCTCGAGGCGGACGGGGCCCTCAGCCAGGGGACCGTGGCCGAAGCCGCGGGGCTGTCCCAGGCCAATGCCTCCAAGCACCTGGCCTGCCTGGTCCGGGTGGGGCTGGTCAGCCGCGAGCCCGAGGGCAACGCCGTCTACTTCACGCCCGCGATGCCCCTCGTGGGCGAGCTGTGCGACCTGGTCTGCGGCCACGTCACCGCCCGCGCCCGCGTCAGCTACAAGGCCCTCAAGTAGGGGACTGGAACGGCCGAGCCGGGAGATTTCCCGCCGTCTTCCGGCAGGGACGGCGGCCGGCTTGACGGGACTGAATCATGAAGGCAACCTGTGAAGGTTGCCTTCATGATTGGACGCCTCGCCCATGGATGAACGGGATCCCGAACTCGCGCGCACGGCGGCCCTGGCGGCGGAGCTGAGGATCGTCCTGGGCAAGCTGAAGCGCCGGATGCGCGGGGAAGCGCAGTTGGGCGACCTCAGCTGGACCCAGGTGCGGGTCCTGGTCCGCCTGGAGCAGGACGGGCCCGCCACGGTGTCGGCCCTGGCGGCGGCGGAGGGGATGCGTCCCCAGTCCATGGGCGAAACGGTGGCGGCGCTCAAGGCGGCGGGCCTCGTGAGCGGCGCGCCGGATCCCGCCGATGGGCGGCGGACCCTCCTGTCGCTGACGGACGCCTGCGTGAAGAAGGTGCAGGCGGCCCGCGCCGCGCGGGAGGACTGGCTGTTCCGCGCCCTCCGCCGCCACCTCACGCCGCCGGAGCAGAAGAAGCTCGCGGCCGCGGTGGAACTGCTCGCGCGCCTCGCCGAGCCCTGAACTTTTCCCAAGGAGACGCCATGGCCCTCACCACGCTCGATCCCAGGACGGCCCTCATCGTCATCGACCTGCAGCAGGGCATCCGGGCCTATCCCACGGTGCATCCCGCGGACGAGGTGGTGGCGCGCGCCGCCGCCCTGGCCGCCGCCTTCCGGCGGCGCAGCTTGCCGGTGGTCCTGGTCACCGTGGTCGGCGGCGCGCCGGGCCGCGTGGAGCGGACGCGCAGCGGAGGACCCACCTCTCCCGAGTGGTTCGAGCTGGCGCCGGAACTCGATCGGCAGCCGGAGGATCACGTCGTGGCGAAGCGGACCTGGGGCGCGTTCACAAACACCGGGCTCCGCGAGCATTTGGCGGCGCTGGGCGTCACCCAGGTGGTGATCGCGGGGATCGCGACCTGCAGCGGGGTCGAATCCACGGCGCGGCACGCCCACGAGCTGGGATTCAACGTCACCCTGGCGATCGACGCCATGACGGACACGGATGCCGACGCCCACGCCAACAGCGTGGCGCGGGTCTTCCCGCGGCTGGGAGAGACCGGCACCACCGCCGAGATCCTGGCCCTCCTGGACGGCGCCCGTGGCTGAAGACGGCCCGGCCGGGCCCGGGAGCGCCTCCTGGCGCGGCACCTTCCGGGCGCTGCGGAGCTTCAACTACCGCGTGTGGGCGGCCGGGGCGATCGTCTCCAACGTGGGCACGTGGATGCAGCGCATCGCCCAGGACTGGCTCGTCCTGACCCAGCTCACCTCGCACAACGCCACGGCCGTCGGCGCCGTGATGGGGCTCCAGTTCGGTCCGCAGATCCTGCTGCTGCCCCTCACCGGGTTCGCCGCCGATCACTTCGACCGGCGCAAGCTGCTGTTCGCCACCCAGGCGACGCTCGGGCTACTGGCCCTGGGGCTGGGCCTGCTGACGGTCACGGGCCGCGTGCGGCTGTGGCACGTCTACGGGTTCGCGCTCCTGCTCGGCTGCGTGGCCGCCTTCGATGCGCCCGCCCGCCAGACCTTCGTGTCGGAGCTGGCGGGGGAGGCGGATCTGTCCAACGCCGTCGCCCTGAATTCCACCTCCTTCAACGCCGCCCGGATGATCGGCCCGGCCGTTGCCGGTGTCCTGATCGCCAAGGTGGGCACGGGCTGGGTCTTCCTGATCAACGCCGCGTCCTTCGCCGCGGTCCTGGGCTCGCTGAGCCTGCTTCGGGTGGCGCATCTCCACCGCAAGCCGAAGCTGCCGCGCGCGGCGGGAAGCCTGGCCGAAGGGTTCCGCTACGTGTGGGGGCGATCCGATCTCAAGGCCCTTCTCCTGATGCTCTTCCTGATCGGGACCTTCGGGCTCAATTTCCCCATCTTCATCTCCACCATGTCGGCCACGGTGTTCCATGCGGGCGCCGCCCAGTTCGGGCTCCTCACCTCGATCATGGCCATCGGCTCCGTGGCGGGCGCGCTGTTCGCCGCGTCGCGGCCGGAGCCGCGGATCGGGCTGCTGGCGGGCGCCGCGGCGGTGTTCGGGCTGGGCTGCGGCCTCGCCGCGGTGATGCCCAGCTACGGATTCTTCGGCGCGGCGCTGGTCCTGGTCGGGGCTTCCGCCCAGATCCTCACCACTTCCACCAACAGCCTGGTGCAGCTCTCCACGGAGCCCGCCATGCGGGGCCGGGTGGTGGCCATCCTCCTGGCGCTGATCGTGGGCGGCACGCCCCTCGGCGCGCCGCTGGTGGGCCGCGTCGCCGATGCCTTTGGTCCGCGCTGGGCGCTGGGCGTGGGGGCCGCCGCCGGTTTCGCCGCGGCGGGCGTCGGGCTCCGGCACCGCCGGAAGCAGGCCGCACCGAGCGCGGAGTGTGACGACGGCCCGGTCTGACCGCGCGGCGGAAAATTCAGGGGCGATTGTGACGTTCAAGGTCCCCTTCGGCCGTGGGATACTGGGCGCGATTCAGCACTGACGCACCGCACGCAGGTGGGACGGAGGGACCATGGGCGATCCGCTTTTCTGGCACAGGCTTCAGTTCGGGTTCACGGCGACCTATCACTACCTCTTCCCCCAGCTGACGATGGGCCTGGCCCTGGTCATCGTCGTCCTGAAGGCGCTGGGGCTGCGGACGGGCGAGGCCCGCTACAACGACGCCGCGCGGTTCTGGATCCGCATCTTCGGGATCAACTTCGCGGTGGGCGTGGT
This sequence comes from Geothrix sp. 21YS21S-4, assembly GCF_030845995.1. Lineage (NCBI taxonomy): Bacteria > Pseudomonadati > Acidobacteriota > Holophagae > Holophagales > Holophagaceae > Geothrix > Geothrix sp. 21YS21S-4. The sequence continues at coordinate 2,313,641 of NZ_CP132719.1, read as the reverse complement.
GACGGGCATTCCCCTCGAATTCCAGTTCGGCACGAACTGGGCGAAGTTCTCCCACCTTTCCGGCGGGATCATCGGCCAGACGCTGGGAATGGAGGGCATGTTCGCCTTCTTCCTGGAGAGCAGCTTCCTGGGCCTCCTGATCTGGGGCGAGAAGCGCCTGTCGCCCAAGGGCCACTTCGGCGCGGCGCTGGCGCTGTGGATCGGAAGCTGGCTGTCGGGCTACTTCATCATCGCCACCAATGCCTTCATGCAGCATCCCGTCGGCTACACCGTGGCGGCGGACGGGACGCTCCAGCTCGCCAGCTTCTGGGCCTTCCTGCTGAACCCCTGGGCGCTGGGGCAGTACGCCCACAACATGATCGCGGCGGTGGTGACCGGCTCCTTCGTGGTGGCCGCCGTGGGCGCCTACTGGACGCTCAAGGGCCTCTATCCCGAGCAGGCGAAGCTGAACCTCCGGACCGGCACCATCATGGGCCTCGTGTTCAGCGTGCTGGTGGCGTTCCCCACCGGGGACCTCCAGGGCAAGCTCGTGGCGAAGCACCAGCCCATCAGCCTCGCGGCGATGGAAGGGCGCTTCGAGAGCGGACCCCGGGCGAGCCTCACCCTGGTGGGCCAGCCGGACGTGGCCAAGCGCCGGATCGAGAATCCCATCCAGCTTCCGGCGGTCCTCAGCTTCATCGCCTACGGCAGCTTCTCCAGCAACGTGAAGGGCCTGCTGGAGTTCCCCGAGGACCAGTGGCCGCAGAACATCGAGCTGCTCTACTACGCCTTCCACATCATGGCGGGCCTGGGGACGATCATGATCGCGATCATGGGCCTGGCCGGGCTCCTGCTGTGGCGGAAGAAGCTGGACACCGCGAGGCCCATGCTCTGGATCCTGATGCTGGCCTTCCCCTTCCCCTACATCGCCACCACGGCGGGCTGGGCGGTGGCCGAGCTGGGCCGCCAGCCCTGGCTGATCTACGGCGTCCTGCGCACCGTGCACGGCGCGTCGCCCACGGTGAACGCGGGCCACACGGCCTTCACCACCCTGGGTTTCGCCGGCATCTTCACCATCCTGAGCGTCCTGTGGCTGTTCCTGATCGGCCGCGAGATCGCCCACGGGCCGGCGCCCCACGCCCTCAACGCGCCGACCCACCCGAACCCGTCGAACGTCTAGGAGTCCGCCATGCATGAACTATGGTTTTGGCTCGTCTCCGTGATGGTCGCCATCTACGTCGTGATGGACGGCTTCGACTTCGGCGCCGGGATCCTGCATCACGCCGTCGCCCGGACGAACGAGGAGCGCCGCGAGGTGCTCGCCGCCATCGGGCCCCTGTGGGACGGGAACGAGGTCTGGCTGCTGGCCGGCGGCGGGTCCCTGTTCCTGGCCTTCCCCAAGGTGCTGGCCGCGGGCTTCTCCGGCTTCTACCTGGCCATGTGGCTGGTGGTGTGGTGCCTGATGGGGCGCGGGATCTCCATCGAGTTCCGCTCCCACGTCCAGGACGGCCTGTGGCGCCGGTTCTGGGACTTCGCCTTCAGTTTCGTCAGCATCCTGCTGCCGGTGCTCTTGGGCGCGGCCCTGGGCAATGTCCTGCGGGGCGTGCCCCTGGACGGGAGCGGATACTTCGAAATGCCGCTGTGGACCAACTTCCGGCTGGGCTCCCAGCCCGGGATCCTCGACTGGTACACCGTCCTGATCGGCGTCTTCGCGCTGGTAGCGGTGGCGGCCCACGGGTCGCTGTTCCTGGCCTGGAAGACGGAGGGCCCCGTCCACGCGCGCTCCGCCGGCCTCGCCGCCAAGCTGTGGGCGGCCGTCCTGGTGCTGTGGGTCCTCGCCAGCTACGCCACGTGGATCGTGAATCCCGCCGTCTTCAGCCGCCTCGGCAGCGCGCCTCTGGCGTGGCTGGCGACCGCCATCTTCCTGGCCGGGCTGGTCGTGGTGGGCGTCGGGATCTGGCAGAAGCGCCATCTCCTGGCCTTCCTCGGATCGGGCGCCTTCATCCTGGGCCTCCTCGCCGCCAGCGCCGCCTGCGTCTATCCGGTGATGCTGAAGTCCACCCTCGGCCCCCAGTTCGACCTCACCGCCCACAACGCCAGCGTGGGCGTCCACGGCCTTCGCGCGGGCCTGGTCTGGTGGATTCTGGGCTTCCCCCTGGCCATCGGCTACCTCACCTTCCTGTTCCGCTTCCACCGGGGCAAGGTGAAGGCCGCAGCGGAGGGCGAGGGGTACTAGGAAAGCAAAGACCAGCGGAAGGCCCGCCGGGAAGGTCCCCGCGGGCCTTCCGCTTTTCCGCGGCCCATCTAGAATCGTCGTGGAGCCGTGCTGCCGCGCGTTTGGCGGTGGTTCAGGGCGGCGCGGTGAGGAGGAGACGATGGGATCGATGACGCGACATCTGGGGATGGCGGCGCTCCTGCTGGCGGCGGGCGCGGGGCTCCGGGCGCAGGACGCCTGGGATCCCGTCCTCAAGCTGACCCTCAGCCCCGCCAGCGACAAGGTGTCGGACCACCTCGGCGGCCGCGGGCGCTGGGGCATCGGCGTGGAGGGGAGCTACTGGATGGCGCGGAAGGCTCAGGTGGTGGTCGAAGGCGGCTACACCACGCAGAATTCGGCCGACGCGACGGTCTCGGACGTGCAGTCCCTGTCCTTCGGCACCCAGGGGTTCTACGGCGGCGTCCTCTACCGCTACACCGACTTCAAGGGCGCGTTCGAAGGCGCCTACGTCCAGGGTGGGCTGCGCTATTTCCGGCTGCGGAGCACCCTCGATCAGTACGACAAGGCCTTTCCGACGGACGCCTCGCCGGCGCGCACCACGTTCAGGGGCGACCAGGTCACGACGCTGACGCCGGTGCTGGGCGTGGGCTTCCGCTTCAATGACAAGATCAGCGTGGAGGTCAGCGCGTATCGCCTGAAGACCGGCGGACTCCAGTTCGTGGACACCCAGTGGACCACCGGGGAGAAATCCACCACCACCTTCGAGTGCGCCCTCGGCATCCACCTCTGATCGAGGAACCGCCGGCGATCGCAGCGTCATCCCGAGGGGTGATCAGGACCCAAGCCTCAAGATCTTTTTCACCACCAAGACACCAAGGCGCCAAGAAAGGCTCTACCCCGTGAGGGTGCGCTTCTTGGTGTCCTTGGCGCCTTGGCGGTGATCCTTAGCTTTTGAATGCAAAGCGGTATCAGGCGTGCGCCAGATGCGCTCCCACGATGCGATCCACCACTTCGTCGAGGGTGAGGTCGCTGGAGTCCAGTTCGACGGCGCCATCGGCTTTGCGGAGGGGGGCGACGGCGCGGGTGGTGTCGGCTTCGTCGCGGCGACGGAGGTCTTCGAGTACCTCTTCGAAGGCCACGACGGCGCCCTTGGCCTGGAGTTCCAGGAAACGGCGCCGGGCGCGGGCCTCGGGGCTGGCGGTGAGGAACACCTTGCAGCAGGCGCCGGGGAAAACCACGGTGCCGATGTCGCGGCCGTCCACCACCCACCGTCCGGTGGCGCCCACGTGGCGCTGCTGCTCGACCAGGACTTCGCGCACCCGGGCGTCGGCGCTCACGGGGGTGACGCGGCGCGTGACCTCAAGGCTGCGGATGGCCTCGCTCACGTCCTCTCCGCCCAGGAAGATATGGGTGCCCTCCTGCGCGAGCGCCAGGCCCGCCAGGAGGCGCTCCAGCGCGGGGCGGTCCCCCAGTTCCAGGCCGGCGCGATGCACGGCCAGCGCGACGGCGCGGTACATGGCGCCGGTATCCAGGTACTGCCAGCCCAGACGCGAGGCGACCCGCCGGGCAGTGGTGGATTTCCCCACGCCCGACGGGCCGTCAATGGCGATCAGCGGAAGCTCGGAAACGGTCATCCCTTCATTTTGGGGGACCGCTCCGCGCCCGTCATTACTTCATTCCGAAGTCCTTGAGGATCTTCGGGTCCTTCTCGTCCTGCGCGAGGATCGTGTGGCAGGTGTCGCAGTCGCCCTTGATCACGCGGCCGTCTGCGGCGGTGTGGCTGCCGTCGTGGCAGCGGAAGCAGCCCACGGATTCCTCGTGCCCGATGTTGTTGGGGTGGGTGCCCCACATCAGCTTCATCTCGGGGAAGACGTTCCGCAGGTAGATGGCCTTGACGCCTTCGGCGGCGGCGTCCACCTGGGCGCGCTTGTGCTTGAACACTTCGGGGTAGGTGGTGCGGTAGAACTCGTTGATGCCCAGGACGATCTTCGAGCCGGCCTCGTCGCGGCTGGCGTAGTCGGCCTTCAGCAGCTCCACGCCCTTCTTCTTGATGTAGGGCAGCTCGGCGCTGATGCGCTGGTTGGCGAGCGCTTTGTCCATGGCGCGGTCCGGCAGCTCGAAGGCGTGGGTGGGGCGGTTGTGGCAGTCGATGCAGTCCATCTTCCGGGTGGTGGCCTTGGCCAGCTTTTCCGGGGGCAACTGCTTGAACTCGTCGGTGACGTAATCGACCATCTGGCCGTTGTCGTCGCGGTAGGTGACCTTGGGGATCTCCTGGCGGCGGGCGTCGGTGGAGACGTAGCTGATGCGCTCCATGGCGTCGAGGTGGCGCCCGTGGATGCCCGTGGTCCCGTTGGCGGTGTGCCCGCCGATCTTCAGCAGCAGGATGCTGGTGGCCGGCGTGTTGGCCTCGTCCTCGGAGTACTTGGTGCGGATGATCAGCTTGTCGTCGGTGAACTTCTGGGGCCAGTGGCACTGCTCGCAGGTCTCGCGGGCGGGGCGGAGGTGCTCGACGGGGCTGGGAATGGGCCGGGAGTAGGTGCCGAAGGCCACCGCGAACAGCTGGCGGGTGCCGGACAGCTTGGCGCGGACCAGGGCAGGCGCGCCGTGGCCGATGTGGCACTGGGCGCAGCCCACGCGGGAGTGGGGGGAATCCAGGAAGGCGGTGTACTCGGGGCTCATCACCGTGTGGCAGGTGAGGCCGCAGAAGCGGTTGGAGTCCATGTACTCCACGCCCTTCAGCCCGGCGGTGCCCATGATCGCCACGTTGGCGAAGGTGAGGACGGCCACGGCGGTGAGCAGGCGGCGCACGCCGGGCTGCTTGAAATCCACCTTCTGGAGGGGCTGGGGGGCTTCGCCGGCCAGCTTGCGCTGGCGGCGCAGGCGCCAGATGCCGAGGGGGATCAGGGCCAGGCCCGCGAGGAAGATGCCGGGGAGGATCAGGAACAGGAGGATCCCGGCGTAGGGCGAGATGGGCCGGGGGCTCGTGAGTTCCATGAACCAGAACCAGATGAGGACGACCGCCGAACTCGTGGTGATGGCGGCGCCGGCCAGGGTCAGCCAGTTGTTGCCCAGCTGGAAGGCCAGCCTGACCAGATCTCTGGTGCGTTCGATGATGCTCACTGCGCTACCTCCGCGTATGGGGGAAAACAAACGACATGCGCGTATGAAATGTCTCTCTCTAACCCTAGAATCCCGCGGGGACGGCGACAAGCCCGCGATCCCGTGCGTAGTGACCTATCTCGATTGTTATCAACTTGCGACATTCCAAGTTGTGACAGAGATCCCGGGAGCTCAAGGCTCCCAGGTCCGCAGCCTGTCGAGGAACGCTTCGCCGTACTGCTGCAGCTTCTTCGGTCCGACGCCGCTCAAGGCTAAGAATTCCGCTTCCGTGGCGGGGCGGAACCGGGCCATCTGCTGGAGGGTGGCGTCGCTGAAGATCACGTAGGCGGGGACGCCCTTCTCGTCGGCGAGGCCCTTCCGCAGGGCCTTCAGGTGGCGGTAGAGCGCCTCTTCGCCCTCCACCGGGCCCTCCGTCAGCGCCGGGCGGGTGCCCCGCGGCGAGCCCCGCTTGGCCTTGCCGGGCTTGGGCGCGGCTTCGAGCGGATCGACGCCGGAGCACACGTCGCAGGAGGCGCCGCAGGGGTCCATCCGCTCCCCGAAGTGGGCCAGGAGCGCCTGGTGGCGGCAGCGCGTCGATTCGGCCAGGCGGAAGAGGTCGCGGGTCTGCCGCTGCTGCCCCTGGGCCAGGCTGTCCTCCAGGCCGTCCGTGAAGCGGTCGTAGCTGAGGACGTCGCCCCAGCCGTAGAACATCACGCAGTCCGCGTCCGCGCCGTCGCGGCCCGCGCGGCCGATCTCCTGGTACCAGCCCTCGACGCTCTTGGGCATGTCGCGGTGGATGACGAAGCGGATGTTGCTCTTGTCGATGCCCATCCCGAACGCCACGGTGGCCACGATGACGTCCACGTCGTCCTTCTGGAAGGCGTCCTGGGCGGCGGCCCGGGCGGCGGGATCCATTCCCGCGTGGTAGGCCGCGGCCCGCAGCCCTTCGCCGGTGAGGAAGGCCGCGGTGGCTTCGACGGCCTTCCGCGACAGGCAGTAGATGATGCCGCTCTCCCCCCGCCGGGCCAGCAGGAGGCGCAGCATGGCCTCCCGCACCGGCGGCTGGCCTTCCGCGCCCTTGCGGTAGGCGCTGATCCGCAGGTTGGGCCGGAAGAAGGAGCCCTGTACTTCCAAAGGCCCGCGCATCTCCAGCTGGGCGGCGATGTCGCGGCGGACTTCAGGTGTCGCCGTCGCCGTCAGGGCCAGGACGGGCACCGACGGAAAGCGCCGCTTCAGGCCCGCCAGGGTGCGGTAGGCGGGGCGGAAATCGTGGCCCCAGTGGCTGATGCAGTGGGCTTCGTCCACCGCGATCAGGCGGAGGTCCACTTCGCGCAGCAGGTCCGCGAGGTAGAGTTCCAGGCCCTCGGGCGCGGCGTAGACCAGCTCCAGCTCGCCGTTCTTGAGGGCGCGGATGCGGTCGCGGCGGGCTTCCGCATCCAGGCTGGAATTGAGGAAGGTCGCCCGCAGTCCGGCCTCGGTGAGGGCATCCACCTGGTCCTTCATGAGGGCGATGAGGGGCGACACCACCAGCGTGACGCCGCCGAGGAGGCGGGCCGGAAGCTGGTAGGTGAGGGACTTTCCGGCGCCCGTGGGCATGATTCCGACGACGTCGCGGCCCGCCAGCACGGCTTCGATGATGGCCCGCTGGCCCGGTCGGAACGTGTCGTACCCGAAGGTGGCCTTGAGGGCCGCCTCCAGGTCGGGAGCGGCCTCCAGCGCGGCGGCCACCGCCTTCAGCGCCGTGATGGTGTCGGGGGTGAACGCTCCCGGGTCCTGCCGGTAGCGGGTCCGCAGGGCCGTCAGTCCCTCCCGGCAGGCGGACCGCTCCCCGCGGTCCAGCAGGCCGCGCAGGAGGCCGATCTCATCGCCGACCGGCGCCAATCAGCAGCCGCCGTCGAGCAGCGGTCCCGCGGCCTTCCAGAAGGCGGCCATCTCCTCGGGCTTGCCGAAGGAGACGCGGATGTGGTTGGGCAGGCCGTAGCCCTGCATGGGACGGACGATCACGCCGCGCTGGAGCAGATCCTTGAACAGATCGGCGGCGGGCAGGGCGCTTTCCAGCAGGATGAAGTTGCCGCTGGTGCCCGACAGGCGGCAGCGGTGGCTGGCGGCCTCCGCGACGAAGGCGGCGCGGGCTTCGGCGTTCCTGGTCCGCGAGAAGGCCTCGAACGCCAGGTCCTGGACGGCGACCTCCGCCGCGGCCTGGGCCAGGTGGTTGGTGTTGAAGGGACTGCGGACCCGCTCCAGCAGCCCCATCAGCTCCTTCGAGCCGAGGCCGTAGCCGATGCGGAGGGCCGCCAGGGCGTGGATCTTGGAGAAGGTGTGGAGGACGAGCAGGTTCGGCCGCTCGTCCAGGTAGGCGGCGGCGTCGGGGTACTCGGCGGGATCCTCGTACTCGGCGTAGGCCTGGTCCACCACCAGGACGATGTCCTCGCGCAGCCCGCGCACCAGGCGCTCCAGGGCGGCGCGCTCCAGGCGGACGCCGGTGGGGTTGTTGGGATGGCCGAGGTAGACGAGCCGCGTGTCCTCCGCGACGGCGTTCAGGATGTCGTCCGCGTCGAGTTCCGTGGCCGAGGCCCGGGACTCGATGACGCGCCCGCCGGCGGTCTGGGTCGCGATTCCGTAGATGGCGAAGCTGTGCTTGGGCACGACGGCGCTGCCGCCGTCCAGGAAGGCGGCCTTGGCCACCATCTCCAGGATCTCGCTGCTGCCGTTGCCGAGGACGACGCGATCGAGGGCGACGCCCTTCCGCTCGGCGACGCGCTTCCGCAGGTAGTAGCCGTCGCTCACGGGGTAGAGCCCCAGCCCCTCGAACTCGGACCCGGCGATGACGGAGGCCACGCGGGCCTTGACGGCTTCCGTCGGCCCCCAGGGGTTCTCGTTGGAGGCGAGTTTGACGACGGTGGTGAGCCCCAGCTCGCGCTGGACTTCCTGGATGGGCTTGCCCGGCACGTACAGCGGAATCCGGGACAGGTGGTCGAAGGCCGGAAGGGTCGAGAGGCTCGCGCTCATTACGCAGGCCGCTCGGACAGGACCTTGTCGACGATGCCGTACTCCATGGCCTCTTCGGCGCTCATGAAGTAGTCCCGGTCCATGTCCTTCATGACCTTCTTCAGGGGCTGGCCGGTGTGCTTGGCGAACGTGGCGGCCAGGTTCTCCTTCAGGCGCTGGATCTCCTTGAAGGTGATCTCGATGTCGGTGGCCTGGCCCTGGGCGCCGCCGGAGGGCTGGTGGATCATGATGCGCGCGTTGGGCAGGGCGAAGCGCTTGCCCTTGGTGCCCGCGGCGAGCAGGTGCGCGCCCATGGAGGCGCACTGGCCGATGCAGTAGGTCACGATGTCGTTTTTCACGAACTGCATGGTGTCGTAGATGGCGAGGCCCGCGGTGACGCTGCCGCCGGGGCTGTTGATGTAGATCTGGATGTCTTTGTCCGGGTCCTCGCTCTCGAGGAACAGCATCTGCGCGACGATGGCGTTCGCCACGTTGTCGTCCACGGCGGTGCCCAGAAAGATGATGTTGTCCTTGAGCAGGCGCGAGTAGATGTCGTAGCTGCGCTCGCCGCGGGGCGTCTGCTCGATCACGATGGGGGGATAGTAGCTGCTGGGCATGGGCCCTCCGGCTGGTTCCTCAGGATAGAGCAAGAAGGCGCCTTGCGGCGCCTTCTGCGGGAAAGGGAAGCAGACCGCTACTTCTTGGCGGCGGGCTTCTTTGCCTTGGGCTTCTCCTCGGCGGGCTCGTCCTTTTCGGCCTTCGCCTTGGCGGCCTTTTTCGGCTTGGACTCCGCCTCGCCCTCGGCGGCTTCGGCCTTCTTGGCGGGCTTCTTCGCGGCGGGCTCGTGGTCGTGATCGTGGTCACAGTCGGGGCCGTGGACGTGACCGGCGGGGGCCACGGCAGCGGGTTCGCCGCCCTCCTGATCCTCCAGCTCGCCGCCCTCCAGGCCGCCCGCGTCGAAGCGGTTCATGGGCAGCCCGGCCTCGCGGCGGCGCTCCAGCTCGACCAGCGCCTCGAAGGCGGCCTTGTCCAGCAGCTCCTCCGAGACCTGGGCGGTGGTGAGCAGGTGGTCGAAGATGCGGTCCGTGCGCAGCCGGCCCTTGATCTCGGTGGCGTTCCCGCGGCGCTCCAGCTCGGCCTTGAAGGCCTCGAAGGGCTGCTGCACCTGGTTCTCCGCCATGAAGGTGCGGATCTCGGCGTCGATGTCCTCCTCGGGCACTTCGATGTTCTCGGCGTTGCCGATGGCCTGCAGGAGGTAGCCGCTGCGGACGGCGCGCTCGGCGTCGTTCAGGCGGTGCTGGCGGTAGGCCTGCCAGTTGACGCGCTTGGGATCCATGCCCTGGCGGCTCACCTGCTGCGCGAACTCCTGGCAGTAGTCGTCGAGCTGGAGGCCCACCATGGTGCGGGGCACCTCGAAGGGGGCGGCGTCCAGCAGGGTGTCGAGCATGGTGGCGTGGAGGCGGGCCACGGCATCGCGCTCGGAGGCCTCTTCCAGATCCTTGCGCACCGCCGCCCGCAGGGCCTCGAGGTTCTCGAAGGCGCCCATGTCCTTGGCGAAGTCGTCGTTCAGGACGGGCACTTCCTTGCGGCGGATGTCCTTGACCGTCACTTCGTACGCGAGGCTCTTGCCGGCGAGGACGGTGTTGGCGTCGTCCGCGGGGTGGTCGAGGGTGAAGGCCTTCTTCTCGTCGGCCTTCATGCCCACCACCTGCGCATCGAAGGGGCGCTTGGCGTCGAGCTCCAGGGTCTGGTCGCGGTAGGTCTGGGCCTTGAGGCCCTGGGGCTTCACGCGGATGTCGCAGGTGACGATCAGGCCGTCGGCCGCGGTGCCGTCGTCCACGGGCAGGAACTTGGTGGCCCGCTGCCGCAGGCTCTCCACGTGCTCCTCGATGGTGGCGTCGTCGACGGCGCGCTTCTTCTTGGTCAGGGCCATGGACTTGTAGTCGGGCAGCCCGATCTCCGGCGCCACGTCGAACTGGGCGCGGAACATGGCGTCGGCGCCTTCCGTGAGCTCCAGCTTCTCCAGGGAGGGATGGGAGATGGGCAGGGCGCCCGCTTCCTGGGCGGCCTTCCAGAAGTGCTTCTCCACCAGCTGCTGGGCCACGTCGGACTGGATCTCGCGGGCGTAGCGCTGCATCAGGACGGGCCGGGGGGCCTTGCCGGGACGGAACCCGGGGATTCGGACCTTCGGCGCGATCTTCGCCACCACCTCGTTGAAGGCGGCGCTCACTTCGGCGGCGGGCACCGTCACCTCGACGGCCTTGCGGGTGGGGGACTGGTGGTGGAGGGTGGCGGACATGAAGGCTCCGTGGTGCAGGACGTGCGTGGGAACGGGCAGGACTTCGGGTGATGGCGGCTGGCCTCGGGATGGGTGACGGGATCATTCCGGGGCAGGGTGTGGCGGCTTCCGTCGTGACTCGGGCACGTCCTGTGCCCTCGCCCTGCGGGCGGCAATGGACGCTGGCGCGTCCATTCCGTCCCATTCCGCAATCCTGCGGAATGGTGCGAACGGTCGGACTCGAACCGACACGGTGTGAACCGCTGGAACCTAAATCCAGTGCGTCTACCAGTTCCGCCACGCTCGCAGCAAGCCGAGTTGTCAATGCCGGTGGTGCGCCCAGAGCGACTCGAACGCCCGACCCTCAGGTTCGAAGCCTGATGCTCTATCCAGCTGAGCTATGGGCGCGCACCGAATCCCCTAGTCTACCTGGAAGCTCCGTTCGCTTCGACCCCCGGGTTGGCGGGATAGGGCGCCGGAGGCCGAAGGGCTCTATCGGCTCCGCCCGGAAGCTCCTCACGGGGCCGTCTCCCCAGCTTTCAGGTTTCCGCCAGGCACCAGGCGTCCTCGGCGCCGTGGCGGCGGAGGAGGGCCAGGCCGCCTTCGTCCAAGCCCATGACCCGGGCGGCGGCGGTTTCGGTCGTCAGATCGCAGGGGATGACGCCGGGATCGTCGGTGCCGAGGGCGCAGCGGACGCCGGCCTTCAGCATCCGGGGGAGGGGATGGGGCGCGACGTCGGCGGCCAGGGCCCGGTTCGAGCTGGGGCAGACGTCCACGGGAATCCCGCGCTCCGCCAGCAGCTCGAAGGTGGCGTCATCCGCCCGGAGGCCGTGGACGATGCGCTCCACCCCCGCTTCCAGCACGGCTTCGCGGACGTTGGAGCCGCGGCCGTTCTCTCCGGCATGGGCGGCAAGGCGCAGGCCGGCGGTCCTGGCGCGGTCGAAGACGGGGGCCCACTCCCGGAAGGGACGGCGCTCCAGTCCGCCGGTGGAGAAGCCCTGGACGAAGGGAGGGCATTCCGGCAGGACCAAGTCCAGGACAGCGTGGCCGTGCTCCGCGCCGAGGTGGTTGACGGCGTCCACCACTGCGCACCCGCGGACGCCCAGGGCCGCCGCGGCGGCAAAGCCTTCCTCCAGCCCGCGCCACAGGTCGCCCAGCCGGATCTGGCCCTGGTGGATCACCAGGAAGTGGGGGGAAACCCACAGGTCGAAGCCGGCGCCGCCGGCGTCCCGCGTGCGCCGCGCCACGCCGAGGACGGCCTCGCGAACGGCCTCGCGCCGGTCCAGGAGGGCCGCGCCGAACAGGAAAGCCTCGATGAAGCCCTCGAACGGTGCCGGCACGCCGGCCCAGAGGGTCTCGAGGCTGGCCGGGATCTCCAGCCCGCGGGCGGCGGCTTCGCGGCGGACCCAGGCCGGATCCAGCGCCCCTTCGAGGTGCGTGTGGCGGTCGACCAGCGGCGGGGAAGGGGCGGGAAGGCTCATGGCCGACATGATGCCCGGCTGTTCCGCGTTCGTCCGCTTCGCCCTACTCGTCGTAGTCGTCCATCCGCAGGTCGCCGGGATCGAAGCCCTCGCCGCGGCCGCGCTCGATGGGCACGCCGCTCTCGCTGAAGGTCTCCTCCAGGTTCTCCGCTTCCGGCTCGCCGGCGAAGTCGTCCTCGATGACGTGGACGCTCTTTTCCTTCTTCACGGCCTTGGGCTTGGCGGGCGCAGCCTTCTGGTTGGCGCCGCACTTCGGACAGATCGCCTCCGGCTTTCCGAAGTCGTAGAACTTCGCCGCACACTGGAAACATGTGAATTTCTTGCCGAGATCCGCCATTGACCTATTCCTCGCCTAGACCCAAAGGAACAAGGTTCTACCAGAGTCCGCCGCCGTTGTCACCTCCCCCCGGAGGGGTGCTCAGGCCCAGGAAGGGGTGCCCAATTTGGAAGCGTCGCCTTCGCACAGGTGCTGAATGACAGTGGTGGTGAAAATCCGGTGGCGCGCCTCAAGGGGTTCCCCGAACCGATCCACGAAGGTCGCCCGGCTCCGCTCCAGTTCGTCCCGCAGCAAACGGTAGAGGTCGCCGTGGGTCCGGCCCTGGGCCACCTTGGCGGGAAAGTACAGTTCCACGTCGCTCACCAGGACCCGCGCCAGGCGCTCGGCGGAGGCCCGGGTGCGGCCGTCCAGTTCCGGCTCGGCGAGGCCGTCCAGGGACTCGGGAAGGGCCTGGGTGGGGGCGCTGGGGGTCGGGAAGCCGCCGGGGCGGAGGTGGGGCGACGTCTCCTCCTTCGCCGCCGCGGCCAGGCTGGCGAGGGTGGCGGAGGCGGCCAGGACCAGGGCCCGCAGGAATTCGGGATGGTCCAGCGCCGGCTGAGCGCCGCTGTCCATCAGCAGGAGCGCCACCGTCTTGCGCTTGTGGCGCAGGGGGAGGATGGCGAGGTCCGCGGCCTCCGGAGCGCTGAGCGCGGCGAGGAGCGCGGCGTAGGCGGGGCCCTTCGACCGGATCGCGCGGGCGGAACCCTGGATGACCGCCTCCAGCTCCGGCGGCGGCACCACGGCTCCGGTCGGGGGGGGCGCTCCGGGATCGAACCCCCGGTGGGCGTAGAGGGAGGCCAGTCCCTGCCGCAGGATGAACAGGGCGCTGCGTCCGGCCAGGGGCGCCAGGGCGTCCAGAAGGCGCTTGAGGAGGTCGCTCTGGGTGGCGGCCCCCTCCACCAGATCCAGGGCATCGGCGAAGGCGGAGCCGGCGGAAGGAGGCGGGGAAGGGACGGCCCGGCGCAGGCGCTCCGCCAGGTCGGCGTCGGGAACCAGGCGGGCGCAGGCGGCCTGGAACTCGTCGGCCAGGGCCTCGCGCCGCTGGCGCAGCCACGCTTCCACTTCCCGGTGGAGGGGGTCGCTGGCAGGCGGATCCACGGGGCGGAGGTCGCTCATCGGAAGCTCGGGAAGGTTCCCAACCAGGGTAGCCCACTTCCCGCGGAACGCCGTCCGCTGGCAATCGGCCGGGGGAACCGATAGGATGGCCCAGGTTCCTCGGAGACGGCGGATGGCGGATCTTTCCATAGTGGTGCGGCAGACCCGGGACGTATCCGTGCTTCTTCCCACCGGATTCATCAACGCCCATACCGTGCGGGAATTCGAGGATGCCCTGGAAGGTCTCGTCCAGGAGGGGCGCTACACCATCCTGCTGAACTGCAAGGATCTCCACTACATCAGTTCCGCGGGGCTGGGCGCCATCATGGGCCTGATCGAGACCGTGCGGGAACACGAAGGGGACATCCTCCTGTCGAACCTGCAGGAGAACGTGTTCGCCATCTTCGACACCCTGGGCTTCACCCAGCTCTATCGCGTATTCGGCGACGAGGACCAGGCCCTGGCGGCGGTCGCTCCGGACCGAAAAGCGTGAGCGCGTTGGTTCCCGTGAATCCCGCGCAGTTCCGGCTCGTCATCCCGAGCCAGACCCGCTACCTCAACCTCGTGACGGGACTCGCCAAGCGCGCCTCCCTCGTGGCCGGGCTCGACGACGCCGCCGCGGCGAAGGTGAGCATCGCCGTGGACGAGGCGGTGACGAACGTGATCCTCCACGCCTACCGCGGCGAGGGCGAGCACACCGTGGAGCTGGACCTCCGCTTCACCGAGAGCGCCCTGGAGATCCACATCCTGCATTCGGGCCAGGGGATCCGCGCCGATCAGATGGTGCTGCCGGATCCCAAGGAATACATCAAGCATCCCCGCAAGGGAGGCCTGGGGCTGCTGCTCATGAGCCGCTTCATGGACGAGGTGCGCTTCGAGGCCGACGAGGCCTCGGGCCGGAACGAGTGCTGCCTGATCAAGAAGATCGGCTGAACGGCGGATTCCGCGCGCCATGCCGACCACGACTCCCTTCGACCGCCTCCGCCAGCTGGCGCTGAAGACCCCCGAAGGGGCGCAGGAGCTGCTCCCGCTCATCGACTTCCTGGAGACCTTCCCGGAGCAGGGCACGGAAGAGGATCTGGTCCACCTCGTGGGCGTCACCGCCATGGGGATCGCCAAGGCCCGCCAGGGCGGGCTGTGGGACGGCGGGCGGTGGCTCTTCCTCCGTGGTTCGGCGCCGCCCTTTCCCACCCACCCCGGCGAAGGCTGGCAGGTGCTGCCGTGGCGCTACGGGGATGAGACCTACGGGCACCTGGTACTGAAAGCGACGGATCTGCCGGCGGCGGTTCCCCTGCTGCTGTCCATCTCCGCGCCCCTTCTGGCCTGGCGGCGGGCCGAGGCCGTCCGCAGCTCCCAGAACCAGGCCCTGGCCCTGCAGCTCTCCCGCCTGAACACCGTGTTTGAACTCACCCGCAACCTGGGCCAGGTGGAGACCCGGCAGGATCTCGTCCGCCTGATGGCCAACACCCTGATGGGCGAGTTCCGGATCATGCGGCTGCTGGTGGTGGATCCCCAGGGGGGCATCCTCCACGCCAAGGGGCTGGGCCGCGTCCCGGAGGCGCTGGAGGGCGACGCGCTCCACGAACTGGTGGAGACGAAGGGGTTGGTCCACGCCATCGAGCTCCAGGACCAGAACCACAGCCACGGCTTCGCCTACGTGGCCGACCCCGTGGTGGGAAGCCTCTCCGAGGATGACGAGGTCTTCCTCCACACCCTCCTGAACCTCACGTCCTCGCAGCTCTCCAGCCTGGAGCTGCGCGAAGCCCGGCTCCAGGCCGACCGGATGGAGAAGGATTTGGACCTGGCCCGCAACATCCAGCGCAGCCTGCTGCCCCAGACCCTGCCCGAGCCCGCGGGCTGGCAGTGCGCCGCGGCGAACCTGCCCTACCAGGCCGTGGGCGGCGACCTGTACGACCTGTGGATGGCGCGCGACGACCAGCAGGGCGACCGGCTGCACATGGCCGTGGGCGACATCTCGGGCAAGGGCCTGCCCGCGTCGATGATGATGACCCAGCTTTCCGCCTTCCTCCGCGCCATGGGCGACCGGCGGGTGGACGACTGGGGCCGGCTGGCGGAACGGCTGAACCGCCGCATGAACAGCGTGCGGGACGGGAACCGCTACACCACCCTGTTCGCCGCCAGCCTCAATCCCGAGAACGGCGACCTCCGCTATGTGAACGGCGGCCACAATCCGCCGCTGCTGGTCCGCGCCGGGGGCGAGGTCGTGCGGCTCGCGCCGACGGGCCCGATGGTGGGCCTGCTGCCGGGCGTGAAGTTCGCCGAGGGCCGGGCCTCCATGGGGCTGGGGGATACGCTCGTGATCTTCACCGACGGGCTGGTGGAGGCGGAGAACGCCGCGGGCGAGGAACTGAGCGATGGCCCCCTGGGCGACGTGGTGCGCCGGCTCGCCTCCGCCGGAGCCGACGATCTGTTCGAAGCCCTGCTTGTAGCGGCGTTCCAGCACCTGGAGGAGGGCCGCTTCCGCGACGACGTCACGCTGGTGGTGGTGAAGCGGATGGGCGCTTGATCGGATTTGTATCCTGGTACGTGGAGGACCCTTCATGAACCAGACCAAGACCCTTCTCCTCATCGCGGCCCTGACCGGGGTGCTGGTGTGGATCGGCAGCTATTTCGGCGGCGAGTCCGGGATGGTGATGGCCTTGGCGCTGGGGCTCGTGCTGAACGGCGTGAGCTACTTCTTCTCCGACAAGATCGTGCTGGCCAGCTACCGCGCGCAGATCGTCACCCAGGCCGAGGCGCCGGAACTCTACGCCATCGTCGCCAACCTCGCGCAGCGCGCGGGCCTGCCCATGCCCCGCGTCGCCATGATCCCCGACGACACGCCCAACGCCTTCGCCACGGGCCGGAACCCCGACCACGCCGTGGTGGCCGTCACCGAGGGCATCATGCGGATCCTCAGCCGCCCCGAGCTGGAGGCCGTCCTCGCCCACGAGCTGGGGCACGTCAAGAACCGCGACATCCTGATCGGGAGCCTGGCCGCCGTCCTGGCGCAGGCCATCATGTTCCTGTCGCGGCTGGTGGGCTTCTTCGGCGCGCGGGACGAGGAGGGCCGCTCCAATCCCCTGGCGGGCATCGCGATCATGATCCTCGGCCCCCTCGCCGCCTTCATGCTGCAGATGGCGCTGAGCCGCTCGCGGGAGTACCTGGCGGACGACTACAGCGCCCGCCTCACGGGCCGTCCCGACATGCTGGCCTCCGCCCTGGAGCGGCTGCACGCCTACAACCACCAGCTCCCCATGCACACCGCCGAGCCCGCCACCGCGCACATGCTGATCGTCAACCCCTTCCGCGGCGGCGGCCTGATGAGCCTCTTCTCCACGCACCCGCCCATGGAAGCCCGCGTGGAGCGCCTCCGGCGGATGCCGATCGAAGCGCGGTAGTTTCCGGTCTACCGCTCCAGCACGAACGTCACCGGCCCGTCGTTCACCAGTTCCACTTCCATGTGCTCCTGGAAGAAGCCCGCTTTGAGGCGGGGATGCTGGGCCTTCAGCTGATCCAGGAACGTGCGGAAGAGGACGCGGGCTTCGCCCGGAGCCATGGCGCGGTCGAAGGAGGGACGGCGGCCCTTGGCGACGCTGCCGGCGAGGGTGAACTGGCTGATGGCGAGGATCTCGCCGTCCACGTCCGCGAGGCCCAGGTTCATCTTGCCTTCGGCGTCGTCGAAGATCCGCAGGCCCGCGATCTTGGCGGCGGCCCAGGCGCAGGCCTCCGCCGTGTCGCCGGTTTCCAGTCCCGCCAGCACCAGCAGGCCCGGCCCGATCGCGGCCTCCCGGTCGCCGGAACGCACGGCGGCCCGCTTCACGCGCTGGATGACGGCTCTCATGGATGCCCTCCCTTTCGACTGTGCCACGGTCGGGGGCCGGGAAAACGCCGGCGTTCCACTCAGGGGATGGAAAGGGCTAAAATGATGAAGGTTCCAAAGTTAACAAAAGACCGGGCCGATCGGCGGTCCGCGGGCGGAAAGGCGGATCGGTGACGACAGGACAGGCGTGGTGGTCGAACTATCCCGCGGGCGTGGGCCGCGAGGCGCAGCCGTTTCCCTTCGACAACCTGGGGCAGCTCGTGCGCGGCGCGGCGGAGCGCTACGGGGACCGCAAGGCGGAGACCCTCGTCCTGCCCAACGGCATGGAGGCCTCCCTCACGTTCAAGGAGGTGGACCGGCTGTCCGACGCCTTCGCCGCCTATCTGCGGGACGGCCTCCGGCTGGAGGCGGGCGCGCGCGTGGCGATCCTGCTGCCCAACGCGCTGGCCTATCCCGTCTGCGCCTTCGGCGCGCTGAAGGCCGGCTGCGTCGTCGTCAACACCAACCCCCTCTACACGCCGCGGGAGCTGGAACTCCAACTGGCGGACAGCGGCGCGGAAGTGCTGGTGGTCCTGGATCACTTCGGCGACAAGGTGGCCTCCGTGGTCCCGCGGACGCAGGTGAAGACCGTCGTGGTGACGGGCATCGCGGACTTCTTTCCGCTGCTTTCCCGCGCCCTCATCCGGGCGAAGCTCAAGCTCTCGGGCCAGATCCCGCGGCTGGGGATGCCGTTCACGCGACTTTCGACGGCCTTGCACCAGGGCGCTCTCTACGTCGCCAAGGAGCACCTCTTCCACCGGCAGCCCCCCGCGCCCACGCGGGACAGCCTCGCGCTCCTCCAGTACACGGGCGGCACCACGGGCACGAGCAAGGGCGCCATGCTGACCCACGGCAACCTCCTGGCGAACCTGGAGCAGATCGCGGAGATCACGCGGATCTACCTCACCCACGGCGAGGAGACGGTGCTCACGGTGCTGCCCATGTACCACGTGATCGCCTTCACCATCAACCTTCTGTTCGGGTTCCACAGCGGCAGCCACAGCATCCTGGTGCCCAATCCGCGGCCGCTGCAGAACCTGCGCCCGGCGTTCCGGAAGCACGAGATCACCTGGATGACGGCGGTGAACACCCTGCTGAAGGCCCTGCCCGACGAGCCCTGGTTCCGCCCCGAGATGACCCGGAAGATGCTCGGCGCCTTCGCCGGCGGGATGCAGACCCATCCGGCGGTGCTGGAGCGCTGGGAGACGTTCACGGGTTGCCTGGTGATCGAGGGCTTCGGCCTCAGCGAGGCCAGTCCGCTGGTGACCTACAACGCCGCCGTACGCGAGGGCGGGCGCCTGCGGCGCACCATGGCGCAGGTGGGCGGCGTCGGCCTGCCGCTGCCGGGGACCGACGTCCGCATCGTGGACGACGAGGGCCGCGCGGTGGGACCTGGCGAGCACGGCGAGATCGTGGTGCGCGGGCCGCAGGTCATGCGCGGCTACTGGAACCAGCCCGGCGAGAGCGCCCAGACGCTGCGGGACGGTTGGCTCCACACAGGGGACGTCGGCCGCCTGGACGCCGACGGCTACCTGGAGGTCACCGACCGCAAGAAGGACATGATCATCGTCAGCGGGTTCAACGTGTTCCCCAATGAGGTGGAGGCCTGCATCGCCCTGCATCCGGACGTCGCCGACGTGGCCGTGGTGGGCGTTCCCGACGAGGGCACGGGCGAGGCCGTGCGCGCCTTCGTCGTGCTGCGGAAGGAACTCACGGTGGACGAGATCCGCGCCCACTGCCGGCGGCTCCTCGCGGGCTACAAGGTGCCGACCAGCTTCGATTTCCTCGCCGAGATCCCCAAGAACGCCGTGGGCAAGGCCCTGCGCCGGGAACTCCGTGCGCCCTCCGCCGCCCAGGGCTGAAGCTCAGTCCGGTTGGCATTCAAAAGACAAGGATCACCACCAAGGCGCGAAGGCACCAAGAAAAGCCACTATTGAGGCGGTTCTTGGCTCTCTTTGCGTCCTGTAAATGCTTCGGTTGGCACGGAGCGTTCGAGGTCCGCGCCGCCAAGGAATAAAAGCTGAGGAAAACTGAGGGACGGAGAAGCGCGGAGAAAAATTTCCTCCGCTTTTCTCGGCTTTTCCGCGCTCCTCCGCTTTGGAGATGGCTTCTCTTGGCGTTCTAGAGACCGGGGTCTGCGGCTTCGCCGAAGCTTGATGGCCGAGGAAATTCGATTCTTGGTCGCTCGTGGGTATCAGCCCAGCTTGCGTCGGAGCTTGGCCGCCAGTTCCCGCGCTTCGGGATGGCCGAGCCCCGCGGCGGCCAGGCCGTAAGTGGCGGCGCACAGCACGATGAGCGGAAGGAGGCGCCAGCCCAGGGCGGCACGGCGGAAGGCGTGGGGAGCATCCAGCCCCAAGACGCGCGCCCCCGCCCAGGCCAGCAGGCCCATGAGCGCGGCGGCGAGGAGCGCCTTGACGGCGGCGCCCAGGAACGGGCGCAAGGTCAGGCCCGGCAGGCGCGGGCGGAGGCGCAGGACGAGGCCCGCGAGGCCCGCGAGGCTGGAGAGGCCGTTGGCGAGGGCGAGGCCGCCGGTGCCCAGCGGCTTCAGCAGAAGCACGCTGAGGAGGACGTTGAGCCCCAGGCTGGCGCCCGCCAGGGCCGCGGGGCCGCGGTAGTCCTTAAGGGCGTAGAGGGCCTGGTTGCCCAGCCGCTGGGCGGCTACGAACACCAGTCCTACGCATTGGAACCCCAGGGTCAGCGCCGTCCAGTCCGAGGCGGCGGGAGAGTAGGCCCCCGTGCGGAACAGGAGGGCGCAGATGGGCCGCGCCAGCACGGCGAGGCCCACGGAGGCGGGAAGCACGAGCAGGGCCGACGCGGAGACGGCCTGCGTGAGGCTGCGGTTGAGGGCGGGCCAGTCCTTCGCCTCGGCCTGCCGCGCCAGCGTCGGCAGCCCCGCCGTGGCGAGGCTCATGGCGAACAGGCCCAGCACCATCTCGCCCATCATCCCGCTGTTGTAGAGCACGATCTGGGCGCCGTCCGCCAACTTCGAGGCGAGGGTCGTGCTGATGAGGGCGTTGATGGGGTAGATCCCCGCCGCCAGCATTCCCGGGCCCATCCGCTTGAGGGCCTTGGCCACCCAGGGATCGCGCAGGTGGAAGCCGAAGGCGAGGCCGAAGCCCTCCTTCCGCACGCCCGGGAGGACCACCAGAAGCTGGAGGAGGCCGCCCGCCAGGACGGCCAAGGCGCAGATGACAGCGACCGTCTCCAGTGGCACCCGGCCGTTCCGCTCCAGCACCCGCAGGGCCGTCCAGCCGAAACCGATGAACGCCACGTTCCAGAAGACGGATACGGAGGCCGCCAGGGCGAAGCGGTGGCGCAGGTTCAGCAGGCCCGCGAAGCCCGCCGTCAGGCTCACCAGCGCGAGGTAGGGGAACATGATCCGCCCCAGCTTCGCGGTGAGCTCGCCCTGGACGCCGGGCCGCCCCAGGGTGAGGAGGCCCGCCAGGGGCCCCATGAAGAGGAGGACCGCGACGACCCCGAGCAGCAGGAGGGCGAGGAGGGTCCCCAGGAACCGTGCGGCCACGGCCTTCACGGCGGCTTCGCCCTCGGCGGCTTCGGCTTCCGCCAGGGTGGGCAGGAAGGCGGCGCTCATGGTGCCTTCCGCGGTGAAGCGGCGCAGCAGGTTGGGCAGGCGGAACGCCACGGCATAGGCGTCCGCCGCCGCGCCCGCTCCGAGGACGTGGCTCAGGAAGAACGTCTGGGCCAGCCCCGTAAGCCGGCTGAGGAGGGTCATCAGCCCCACGATCCCGGCGGAGCGGAGCAGGCTGGGGCGGGAAGCGGGCTCGGTCATCGGGGAGCGTCTTTCCTCTGCGCGCGCTGCGGGCTCTGCGGTGAAGAAATCCTTTGGAACGCCGAGCCGCGGAGGCGGCTCGGAAGGACTGGAGCCGCTAGTCGGAATTGAACCAACGACCATCCGCTTACAAGGCGGGCGCTCTACCAACTGAGCTATAGCGGCACTAAGGGTTTACGGGGCATGAGGCACGCCCCTGAACCTATGTTGCACTCTCTGCCCGATTCTTCAAAGCCTGACCACTCCGCCTCATCGCGGAGGTGACATGACCACCAAGTTCAAGAACGGGCTCATGCGGCTGCATTGTCGGAGGCTCATTTTCTTTTAACAAGCTGAATGCCTCTTCGGCACCACCAGACAAGCAATTGCGGCCAACAGAAATGCCATGCACCCCCGAGGACTGTCAGCGTTAGCCATGCTGTCCAAGCGGGCCAGTGATCTCCGAATGATGAAAAAACCAACCATGAAAGCGGGTAATCAGGGATGTAAAACAAAATTGGCCACCACGCACCATCCGGAGTGTGTGAAGCGATCATGTTTAACGCACCATACGCCAGAAGAGAGTGGGTTATGAGGAAAGACCACCCAAATCCTCTCGCCGCTCTCTGAACTGAGGAGCTAGATGGTTTGAGAAATTCCGGGAGTATTCTGGTTGCCTAACGAAGGAAGCTAAGCGGCCACGTCTGCACCGAGGCGGTGAGGGAAGCCGGGATAGCGAAATGTTGAGAGAGAACGGAAGGCAATGTAGGCGGGGTCAGACTTGAGCGGAGGGTTAGGCATCAGTACACACACCAAGAAATGATCTTCCAACTGGTTTTAGCTTCACCTCTGGTTGCAATCTCGCCGTTTTGATCAATGCAAATCAACCTGAACTCAAAATCTATCGAAAAAATTTGGCTGTTTGTTGTGAATTCGATAGAGGATCCAATAATTGTTATTGCGGCAGCATTATCTGTAATGGACGTAAATTGATATTTTGTAAGCATTTTGTTATAATATTCTCGCTTAACCTGGGCCGGTGATATGGAATCACTGATTGAACTCCATTTGTGTATAAGTTTTGACATATGCCCATAGTTCTTTTGGCGCCAAAAAGAAAAATATTGAGCCAGTGTGCGCTCGGGACTGTCTTGGGGCAGGTTTTCTGGAGGCGGATTGTCGGAAAGGGTTGAACAATTGAGGTTTTCACGCGGTTTCCAGGCTTCTAGGGCACGTTTGTTTGTTTCGTCTTGGCGGAGTTGTTCAAATAATTTAGACCATGAAATATCTTCGGTTGGTGGGGGTTTACCGATCTGATCATTTTCGTATTTAATAGCCCATTCTCGCGTGGCGAACAGTGCCGCCCAACATTTGGCTGCCACTATTTTGTTGGCATAACCGAGGTCCATACCATGAACAATTCCATTTCTATATGGAATTGTTATTGAATTGCTGTTCGTCTTTTTTCGTGATTTTTTAAATAGTTCGACAATTTTGTTTAAACCGGTGTCGTGTGCTGCAATGCTATCCCAAGCGGAAAGATCAGCACCTTCTGCAAAAAAACCACGATTTTGTTTGCCTACGTGATTGACGAGCCCATCGAGTAAGGCAAGCACTACTGGAACACATGCATGATATCGCTCTTCCTTGTAATCAATGAGAGCTAATTTAGCTAGGGTCATTCTTTCGTAGAAGGCTTTGACTCCTAGCATTGTATTAAGTTGCCATTCCACTTGTTCGCTGGAATAATGCTCTACAATTATGGCTTCAGCAGATTCTATATTACCCATAGCGGCCATTTGAATGGCCGATTCGGCAACTTCAACGTTCATCATGTCGTACATTATCCAGCCGAGATCTGAAAAGATATCATTAAAACGATCAGGTAACGTTGCTAATTTCTTCATTTGATCGTGTATGCTGTCGATTTTAGAGAAAGAATCCTTTAATCCTTTGTAGTCAACACCAAGTGGGACCAAAATTGGCTTTGCCAGTGGTAATAACATTTTGAGAGCGCGTAAGCCCTCAATTTCTTTCAGGTTCTTGCTGATTGAGTGGTTATGGATGATTCGCTTTTTTTTCATGTGCCGCATGGGAGTGTGTAGATGCCTAACGAAGGAAGCTAACCGGCCCTACTGCTGCGGGAACCTGGCTGCTGAATTGTTTGAGGACCCTAGCGCGCAGCGATAGGGGCCGAGTTGAGCTGAGCGGAGGGTTAGGCCAAAGCTCACAGCCCACCACGTAAGCGTAGGAGTTGCCGCATATTCGGTGAAATGGCCATGATCGACTCTTGCCAACCACCGTATATCTTGTTGAATTTCTCAAAACTGATTCGGCCCATTCTCGCGTCTTGAATTGATCCATACATTCCAGCGTGCAAGCGAAGCAGGGTTTCAGCTGCTTCACGATGTTTGAGGAACAAGAGTTCGGAGGCGATGGATGACAACTCGGGCGCTTCGGTCCTGGAAGGAAACTCCAGATGGTCTCCCTCAGAGACGAAACCGATCTCCCAAATGACTTTTTTAGCCTGATACCGGAGATCAGAAAACCGCTGGTATCGAGCGACAACGAGACCGGAAAACAACCCACAAAGAACACTAAGCGGGATGCTGATGGCTAAGCTAAGTATGGTTTCGGTGCTCATCAGGGCCTACTAGAAATGGACGGCGACCGAAAAGCCTTGAGTTCGCCTAATCCTACAGTTGAGAAACATGTAACTGCTAAACGAACAGTAGAGCTATGAAACAGGGTAGCGGAATAGGCAGACCGGAAATTCCCGGATTGGGGCCCATTTTTGGAAATACATGCATTTGGTAACGATGCGGCCTAAAAATTAGGGCGAACTGGGCGCTGGAAGGTGGCCTAACGAATACGGCTAACCGGCGATGCCTGCACCGAGATGAGGAGCGGAGTCGAGGAATCGGGACGATAAGAGGAGATGTAGTGCACAGCAGATGAGCGATGTTGAAGGCCAAGGACGTGGACTGGACTACCAAGGCGCTGCGGCACTCCTGGCTTGGACGCTGGGTGAAGGTTCGCTGTTGGATGCCCTTCGACGTAGAAGCCAAGAACCAGGTGGTGAATACCGCTCCAGGGAACTCACGGCACTGGTGTGCGGACGCATGGGGGATCCACCCGGTAACTTCCATCGAGGTCACGACAGGCCCAATCCGATTGGACTGACTTCCCTTCCGCCCGGAACGGGTATGCGCAGTCTGTGTCCGACGGCTTTGGCCTTGTTGGTGTTGGAGACCCAATTGAGGCTGTTCTTTCCTTCAGAAATGGCGGGAGGCTGCGCACCTTGGTCGTAGGGGAATAATCACGCTGGCTCCTATCAGCGCTCCCAGCGAGGACTCCAACGCAAGCAGCCGCCAACATAGGTCACATGTAGCTTGTGACCTATGTTGGCGGCTGCCTTTTCCCCAGGTTTACCCAACTCGGCCCGGAAGGACTTTAGAATTCCACCAGAACCAGGTGATGCGAAGGGTTGCTATGGTTATGCCGCGATAGATGACAACGTTGCCCAGCACCGGATGGAGCAGCCGGTCTCGCTTGATCTGCACCCCGTGATTCTCAATCGCAGCGGTGATGGCGTCGCCGAATACCTTCTGATTGATGCCGCTGGGGTCAATCCCCAAGAGTTCGCAAGCCTCAATTCGGAACTGGTCCGCGAGGATGAAAGGGACGCAAGGAACCACGAGGGTTTCATCCCGTTTCGACTTGCACCTCTATTGCACCTGTCCTGCCTTGAAATGCTCACAACCACGCTGAGTGGTCAGTTCTTTGATTGATTGGGCAATTCACTGAAACCCCCGCCAGCACTGGCTTTGGGGGCTTCACATCCGAGCCGCTAGTCGGAATTGAACCAACGACCATCCGCTTACAAGGCGGGCGCTCTACCAACTGAGCTATAGCGGCACGACATCCAGTCTATCGGATCCTTCGGGTTTCCTGAACGGACCTCAGGGGCGCGGAGCTTCGGCCTGCTCCCGCTTCAGCTCGTCCAGGAACCCCTCCATCCACTTGGTGGAGAAGGCGCCGGAGATGAAGTCCGGGTGGTCCATGATGCGGCGGTGGAGGGGCGCGGTGGTCTTGATGCCCTCGATGACGAGGGTGTCCAGGGCGCGGCGCATGCGGGCGATGGCCTCGGTGCGGTCGGCGCCGTAGGCGATCAGCTTGGCCACCATGGAGTCGTAGTGGGGCGGGATCACCGCGTCCTGGTGCATGGCGGTGTCCACGCGGATTCCGGGGCCGCCGGGGAAGTGCAGGGCGGTGATGCGGCCGGGGCTGGGCGTGAACTTGAAGGGATCCTCGGCGTTGATCCGGCACTCGATGGCGTGGCCCTTCTGGACCACGTCCTCCTGGCGGAAGCTCAGCTTCTGGCCCGCGGCGATGCGGAGCTGCTCCTTCACGATGTCGATGCTGGTCACCAGCTCCGTGACGGGGTGCTCCACCTGGACGCGGGTGTTCATCTCCATGAAGAAGAAGTCGCCGCGCTTGTCGAGCAGGAACTCGATGGTGCCCGCGTTGTAGTAGCCCACGGCGCGGGCGGCGCGGACGGCGGTGTCGCAGATGCGGCGGCGGAGGTCGGGATCCAGGGCGGCGCTGGGGCTCTCCTCGATGAGCTTCTGGTGGCGGCGCTGGATGGAGCACTCGCGCTCGCCCAGGTGGACCACGTTCCCGAAGAGGTCGCCCATGATCTGGACTTCGATGTGGCGCGGCTCCAGGAGGTACTTCTCCATGTAGACGCTGTCGTCGCCGAAGGCGCCCTTCGCCTCGCTGCGGGCGGTGTGGTACAGGTCCGGCAGCTCGTCGGGATTGTTGACGATGCGCATTCCGCGCCCGCCGCCGCCGGCGCTGGCCTTGACGATGACGGGATAGCCGATCTGCTCGGCCACCACCAGGGCCTCTTCCACCGTGTCGACGAGGCCGTCGCTGCCGGGCATCAGAGGAACGCCCGCCTCCAGCATGGTGGCCTTGGCCTGGGCCTTGTTGCCCATCTTGCGGATGATCTCGGCGCTGGGGCCGATGAAGGTGATGCCGCAGGCGAGGCACACTTCCACGAAGTGCGCGTTCTCGCTGAGGAAGCCGTAGCCGGGATGGATGGCCTCGGCGCCGGTGACTTCGGCGGCGGCGATGACCTGGGGGATGTTCAGGTAGGACTTCGACGAGGGTGGAGGCCCGATGCAGACTTCCTCGTCGGCGAAGCGCACGTGGAGGGCGTTGCGGTCGGCCTCGGAGTAGACGGCGACGGTCTGGATCCCCATCTCCTTGCACGCCAGGATCACGCGCAGGGCGATCTCGCCGCGGTTGGCGATGAGCACCTTCCGGAAGGGGGGCGCGTCGGCGGAAGCGGCGGCGGGGGCGGACTTGCGCTTGATGGCCGCGGCCATGGCTACCCGATCCGGACGGCGAAGAGCCGCTCGCCGTATTCGACGGGCGTGCCGTTTTCCACGAGAACCTTCACCACCTCGCCGGCGGCGTCGCTCTCGATCTCGTTCATGAGCTTCATGGCTTCGATGATGCAGAGGGTCTGGCCGGGCTTGACGAAGTCGCCGGGCTGGACGAAGGGCGCGGCGGTGGGGTTGGAGGCGCGGTAGAAGGTCCCCACGATGGGGCTGGTGACGTAGTGGATCCCCGGCTCATCCACCGGCGCGGCGGGCTGGGTCGCGGGGGACGAGAAGGGGACAGGCGCGGGAATCGCGGGCGCGGCCTGGACGAGGGGCGCCGGGGCGGGCGCCGGCGCGGCGGCGGGCGCGGGGCCGTCCTTGCGGATCCGGAACCGCATGTCGCCCGCTTCGAACTCGAATTCCTGGAAGGGCTCGCGGCCCACGAGGGCGATCAGCGCCTTGATCTCCTCCAGCCCCAGGGCGGTGCTGGCGGGGCGGGGCGGGGCGGGTTTGGGAGCGGCGGCCCGGGCGGGGGCCGGCTTGGGGGCCGGAACGGGCTTCTTCGCGACAGCGGACTTCTTGCGGGAGGTGCTCATCGGGACTCCAACGGTCGGTTCAGGCTGGGGAAGGCATCGAGCATAGCAAACCAGCCCGGACGGTCAGGATCGGGGTTCTTCGGTGGATTCGGCCGCGGCGGCCTTCTTGCGGGGGCGCGGGCCGTTTTCTTCCGAGCGGTACTCTTTCCGGGCGGCGTCGAGGATTCCGTTGAGGAATTGCGTGCCTTCCTGGTCGCTGAATTCCTTGACGATCTCCAGGGCCTCGTTGATGACGATGGGGAAGGGGACTTCCTTCACGAACATCAACTCGAACAGGCCGAGGCGGAGCAGATTCCGGTCCACGGCGGCCATGCGGTGGATTTTCCAGTGTTCGGCGTACTTGGCCAGCGCGCCGTCGATCTCGTCCAGGTGGCCGTGGACGCCGTCCACCAGGCGCCGGGCGTAGTAGAACGCGTCCCGGTTCAGGTCCTGGATGGCGTAGAACCCGGCGAACACCTGGTCCGGCTGGTAGCCGCTCAGGTCCATGGCGTAGAGCATCTGAAGGGCGTACTCGCGCCCCCGGCGGCGAACACCCATCTACCTGCGCCCCTTATCGTCGGACAGCGTGTGGGCGAGGTCGACCATCTCGATCACGCTCATGGCCGCTTCCCAGCCCTTGTTGCCCATCTTGGCGCCGGCCCGGTCGATGGCCTGCTCCACGCTGTCGGTCGTCAGCACCCCGAACGCCAGGGGAAGGCCGGTGTCCAGGGCCACCTGGGCGGCGCCCTTGGTCACCTCGGCGGCGATCATGTCGAAGTGGGGCGTGCCCCCGCGGATGACGGTGCCCAGCAGGATCACGCCGGCGTAGCGCCCGCTCTGGGCCGCCAGCTTGGCGGCCTGCGGCAGCTCGAAGCTGCCGGGGACGCGGATGAGGTCCAGCTGGTCCTCGCGGCCGCCGTGGCGCAGGACGCAGTCCTTGGCGCCCTCGATGAGGCGGTCGACGATGAAGTCGTTCCAGCGCGACGCCACGAGCGCGAAGCGGTCGCCCTCGTGAACGCGGATGTGGCCCTCAAAGATCCCCATGGGAACCCCCCGAAAGGTGGTCAAGAAGAATTGACGAGACTAGCACGGCCCCCCGCGGGGGTCATCCGGAAAAGGCCCGGAGCGGGGCCCCGGGCCTTTTCCGGAAAGGAACGGACTAGACCGTCACGGTGTCCGCGATCTCCCGGAAGTCGGGGATCTGGTCGAAGTTCATGTAGCGGTAGATGTCCTTGGCCTTCTGGTCCACGATCCCGATCTGGGCGCGGTATTCCTCCACCGTGGGGATCCGGCCCAGGAGGGCGCAGATGGCCGCCAGCTCCGCGGAGCCGAGGTAGACGCGGGTATCGATGCCCAGGCGGTTGGGGAAGTTGCGGGTGGACGTGGACATGGCGGTGGCGCCCTTGCGGATCTGCGCCTGGTTGCCCATGCACAGCGAGCAGCCCGGCATCTCCATCCGGGCGCCGGTCCGGCCCAGGATCCCGTAGTAGCCCTCCTGGGTGAGGACGTACTCGTCCATCTTGGTGGGCGGGGCGATCCACAGGCGGGTGGGGATGTCGCTCTTCCCGTCCAGCAGCTTCCCGGCGGCGCGGAAGTGGCCGATGTTGGTCATGCAGGACCCGATGAACACCTCGTCGATGGTGTCGCCGGCCACGGCGGACAGGGGCTTGATGTCGTCGGGATCGTTGGGGCAGGCCAGCAGAGGTTCCTTCACGTCCGCCAGGTCGATCTCGATCACCGCGGCGTATTCCGCGTCGGCGTCGGGAGCCAGCAGCTCGGGCTTGGCGATCCAGTCCTGCATGGCGCGGATGCGGCGCTCCAGCGCCCCGCGATGCTCGTAGCCGTTGGCGATCATCCACTTCATCAGGGTGATGTTCGAGGTCATGTACTCGATGATCGGTTCCTTGTCCAAGCGCACGGTGCAGCCCGCGGCGGAGCGCTCGGCGGAAGCGTCGGACAGCTCGAAGGCCTGCTCGACTTTCAGGTGGGGAAGCCCCTCGATCTCCAGGATCCGGCCGCTGAAGATGTTCTTCTTGCCCTTCTTTTCCACCGTCAGCAGGCCCTGCTGGATGGCGTAGTAGGGGATGGCGTTCACGAGGTCGCGCAGCGTCACGCCGGGATTCAGGGTACCCTTGAAGCGCACCAGTACGGATTCGGGCATGTCCAGGGGCATCACGCCCGTGGCGGCGGCGAAGGCCACGAGGCCGGAGCCCGCCGGGAAGGAGATCCCGATGGGGAAGCGGGTGTGGGAATCACCGCCCGTGCCCACGGTGTCCGGCAGCAGCAGCCGGTTCAGCCAGGAGTGGATGACGCCGTCGCCGACCTTCAGCGACACGCCGCCCCGGTTCGTGATGAAGGGGGGCAGCTCGCGGTGAGTCTTCACGTCCACGGGCTTGGGGTAGGGCGCGGTGTGGCAGAAGGACTGCATCACCAGGTCGGCGGAGAACTGGAGGCAGGCCAGGTCCTTCAGCTCGTCGCGGGTCATGGGGCCTGTGGTGTCCTGGGAGCCGACGGTGGTCATGTGCGGCTCGCAGTAGGTGCCGGGGCGGATCCCCGTCACGCCACAGGCGCGGCCCACCATCTTCTGGGCCAAGCTGAAGCCCTTGCCCGTGTCGGCGGGGACCTTGGGCATCCGGAAGGCGGTGGAGGGCGGCAGCTTCAGGGCCTCGCGGGCCTTGGTGGTGAGACCGCGGCCCACGATCAGGGGGATGCGGCCGCCGGCGCGGACCTCGTCGAAGATCACGTCGGACTTGACCTTGAACTCGGCGATGACCTGGCCGTTGCGGAGGGCCTTGCCCTCGTAGGGGCGCAGCTCGATGACGTCGCCCATCTCCATGCCGCTGACGTCCAACTCGATGGGCAGGGCGCCGGCATCCTCCATGGTGTTGTAGAAGATGGGCGCGATCTTGGTGCCCAGGCACACGCCGCCGAACCGCTTGTTGGGCACGAAGGGGATGTCCTCGCCGGTGAACCACAGGACGGAGTTGGTGGCCGACTTGCGGGAGGAGCCGGTGCCCACCACGTCGCCCACGTAGGCCACCTGGTGGCCCTTGGCCTTGAGGACTTCCAGCTGCTTGAGGGGGCCGATCTTCCCGGGCTCGTCGGGCTCGATCCCGGGCCGGGGGTTCTTCAGCATGGCCAGGGCGTGGAGGGGGATGTCCGGGCGGCTCCAGGCGTCGGGGGCGGGGGACAGATCGTCGGTGTTGGTCTCGCCGCTGACCTTGAACACGGTGAGGGTGAGGCTCTGGGGCACCTCGGGCCGGCTGGTGAACCACTCGGCCGCGGCCCAGGACTCCAGGACGGCGCGGGCGTTGGCGTTGCCGGCGTCCGCCTTGGCCTTCACGTCCGCGAACGCGTCGAAGATCAGGAGGGTCTTCTTCAGCCCTTCCGCGGCGATCCCACCCACCTGCTCCTCGTCCAGCAGGTCGATCAGGGGCTTGACGTTGAATCCGCCGAGCATCGTGCCCAGCAGTTCCGTCGCCTTCTCGCGCGACACCAGCTCCACCTTCTCCTGCCCTTTGGCCACGGCCGCCAGGAAGGCCGCCTTCACCCGCGCCGCTTCATCCACGCCCGCGGGCACGCGGTAGGCCAGGAGTTCCATCAGGGCCTGCTCTTCGCCCGCGGTCGGGTGGGCCAGCAGATCCGCCAGTTCGGTCATCTGGGCTTCGGTCAGCGGCAGGGCGGGAATGCCCATGGCGGCGCGTTCGGCAACGTGTTGGCGGTAGGCTTGCAGCACGGTCAACTCCCCTGAGAACGCCGCGGGACGCGGTCCGAACTGCCATTCTACATCCGGCTCGGGAGTCTTTCCGCGCCGGAGAAGAGAAGAGACGCGATCTCAGAGGTGCGCTCCCTACCCTTAATCCCGGCGGGAGCGGGAGCCGATCGGGAAAGGACGAGGACGCAATGGCCATCAAGCGGGTGAGGATCGAGGATCTCCAAGTGGGGATGTATGTTCACGATCTCAACTGTGGCTGGCTCGAGCACGGTTTTCTGCGCCAGCGGTTCCTGCTGAAGGAGGCCGCGCAGATTCAGAAGATGCGCGACCAGGGGCTGAACGAGATCTACATCGACACCGACCGCGGGGGAGACGCGGCGGGCGCGCCGACGCGGGAAGAGGTGGATCGCGGGCTGGATCGTCTGCTGAAGGGATCCGCGGAGACCGGCGCCGCCCTGCAGCCGGCCCGGATCTCCCAGAAGGAGGAGTCCGTGGCGGCCCGGCGGATCCTGGAGGAGGCGGGCGGCCTGGTGGAGGGCCTGCTGCACGACGTGCGGCTGGGTAAGCAGGTGGATCCCGCGCAGGCGCGCCCTCTGGTGAGGGCCGTCCGCCACTCCGTCCTGCGGAATCCCGGCGCCCTCATCAGCCTGTCGCGGGTCAAGGCCGCGGACACCTACACCTTCCAGCACTCTGTCAGCGTCTGCGCGCTGCTGGTGTCTTTCGGCCACGCCCTGGGGCTCGATGCGGCCACCGTGGAGGAAGCCGGCCTCGGCGGACTGCTGCACGACGTGGGGAAGATGAAGGTCCCGGCCGAGATCCTGAACAAGCCGGGCCGGCTCACGGATGAGGAATTCGCCGTGATGAAATCCCATGCGGCCCTCAGCCGGGACCTGCTGACGGGCGTCCCCGGGCTGTCGGAGACGGTCATCCAGATCGCTGGGGAGCACCACGAGAAGATGGCCGGCGGAGGCTATCCCACCGGCGTCGGAGGCGACCGTATCTCCCGATTCGGGCGGATGACCGCCATCGTGGACGTCTACGACGCCCTGACTTCGAACCGCGTCTACCACGCGGCGAAGGAGCCCACCGAGGTGCTGAAGAAGCTCCTGGAATGGAGCGGATCGCACCTCGACGGGGACCTCGTCCAGGCCTTCATCCGGACCCTCGGCATCTACCCGGTGGGCTCCCTCGTCCGCCTCAGCGGGGGCCGGCTGGCCGTGGTGGTGGAGCAGGGCGAGGATCTCCTCCGCCCCACCGTGCGGATCGTGTTCGACGCCGGGCGCAAACTCCGCCTCCAGCCCCGGGACCTCCACCTCGCCCGCGCCAGCGAACAGATCGTGGACTACGAGGATCCGCGGGAGTGGAAGCTGGATCCGGTGGCGTTTCTATAGTCAAAAAGGTTTCTAATCAAAAAGAAGATTTGGCAGATTTCAAAGAATTAGGACTAAGAGTTGAGTTGCGAGAAACGCTAGGCTCTTCAACTAATGGCAGCTTGCCCTTTAAGGCTTTGTCCACAATGACCGAAATGGTTAGGTATGGAGATTTTTGCTATGACCTTAGAGATGTTTTCGGATGCTCCCGCGGAACAAGAGCAGCAGCTTCTACTTACTCGTATGAGTGAAAAGAAATTTTGGTCACTTTTCTTCAACTGTTATCAAAATACCGTCCATCCAGCAGAGTATGCGATACGGGGGCAAAGGGAAACAGCTCTAAGTGCTACCCTTCATCGGACATTCTTGCTTCATGCGGAACGATTGCAACTGACAAAGTGGTTTCCTTTGTTAGAAGCTCCCATACAGCAGAAGTGCCACAGGGCCTACTGCGATATCACTCTGATTCCATAGGACTCGAACAACGAAGCTGTATCTTGGGAGTTAGCAAAGACTCCTGATAAACATATTCGAGTCGAAGTGAAGTGGCGTGACATGGCTTATCCGGGAGTCGCCAATCCTGCCGAATTTTATAATACGGCCTCCTCGAACAGCAGTTTTCAGCATTTTTCAATAAACATGGTTTTTCATGGATTACAAAGACCTGAAATTCCTGCAGACTTAGGAGAATGGCCTTGCAACAACCGTTGGTTACCTATCTATGTTGAAGAGCGAGATCGTCTGCGAGGGTCCTTTTTGCCAAATTACTCAAAGTTCACTCTTATCGTATTGAAAGATAAATCTTTCTATTTAAAGGCTTCTGGCGAAGCTAAAATCTGATTGTTTTGAGAATCTATCCTAAATATGATCACTAGTATCCCGCCGCCTGGCCGTCCTTGCGGGATTCGGAGGCGCCGAAGTAGACCTTCTGCTTGGGATCCCATCGGATGGCCTGGTAGCCGCCGTAGCCTCCGAACAGCCAGCCCACGCCGTGGCCGCGGTTCATCAGCTCGCGGACGGTCTCGTAGGGGAACCCGCTCTCCAGCTGGATGGTGCCGGGCAGCTTCCCCTTCTCGCCGGTGGGTTCCGGCGACCCGTCGTGGGTCATGCGAGGGGCGTCGCCGGCCTCCTGGGCGTTCATCCCAAAATCGATCAGGTTCATGGCGATCTGGGCGTGGCCGATGGGCTGGAACTCGCCGCCCATGACGCCGAAGCTGAGGAAGGGTTCGCCGTCTTTGGTGATGAAGCCCGGGATGATGGTGTGGAAGGGCCGCTTGCCGGGCGCGTAGGTGTTGGCGTTGCCGTCTTCGAGGTTGAACATCTCGCCGCGGTCCTGGAGGCAGAAACCCAGGTCCCCGGGTGTCATCCCGCTGCCCATGCCGCGGTAGTTGCTCTGGATGAGGCTCACCATGCAGCCCTCGCCGTCGGCGGTGGTGAGGTAGATGGTGTCGCCCTCCTTCAGGGGGGGATGGCCCGCCTCCAGGCGCCGGGCGGCGCGGGTTTCGTCGATGAGGGCGCGGCGCTGGGCGGCGTAGTCCTTCGACAGCAGCCAGGACAGCGGCACCTTCATGAAGGCCGCGTCCGCGTAGAATTTCGCCCGGTCCTCGAAGGCCAGCTTCTTGGCCTCGGTGAACAGGTGGACGTGCCGGGCGCTGCCGAAGGGGATCGCGGAGAAATCGTAGCCTTCGAGGATGTTCAGCATCTGGAGCGCGGCGATCCCCTGGCCGTTGGGCGGCAGTTCCCACACGTCGTAGCCGCGGTAGGAGGCGCTCACGGGCTCCACCCACTCCGAGCGGTGGGCCGCCAGGTCCTCGTAGCTGAGGAACCCGCCGTTGGCCTTCATGTAGGCGTCGATCTTGCGGGCGATCTCGCCCTTGTAGAAGGCGTCACGGCCGTCCTTCGCCAGCAGTTCGAGGGTCTTCGCCAGGCGCGGATTGCGGAAGACCTCGCCGTTCTTCGGCGCCCGCTTGCCGTCCACGGTGAAGGTCTCCAGGAAGCCGGGGAACTTGCCGAGGATGGGCACGCTGCGGTCCCAGTAGTAGGCGATGAGCTCGCTGACCGGGAAGCCCTCGCGGGCGTAGCGGATGGCAGGCGCCAGCACCTGGGCCATGGGGAGCTTCCCGAATTTCCGGTGCAGCTCGAACCAGCCGTCCACGCACCCCGGCACGCTCACGGGCAGGGGGCCGTGGGGCGGAATGTGGGTCAGGCCGAGTTTCTTGAAGTGGTCGAGGGTGAGCGCTTTCGGCGACCGGCCGCTGGCGTTGAGGCCGTGGAGCCGCTTTCCCTTGGGATCCCACACCATGGCGTAGAGGTCGCCGCCCAGGCCGCTGCCGGTGGGCTCCATCAGACCCAGGGCCGCGTCCGCGGCGATGGCGGCATCCACCGCCGATCCACCCTGCTTGAGGATGTCCAGGGCGATCTGGGTGGCCAGGGGCTGACTGGTGCAGGCCATCCCGTGCTGGGCCGCCACCTCCGACCGCGTGGCGAAGGCCCGGCCCGTCACCCGGTCCCCGCCGGTGAGCGGCGCCACGGCCAGCGCGACCGCGAGGAAGGGGAGGAGGCGGGCCTTCGGAAGGCGCATGGGAACTCCGGGAGCGTTCCTCAGGATGACAGGGCCTAGAATGAACGACCCTCCAGGAGATCCCATGCCCCTCGTCCGAATCTCCCACCGCGCCGGCGTGTCCGATGCCTACCGCCAGGCCCTCTCCGACGGTGTCCAGGAGGCCCTGGCCTCGGCGGTGAACGTGCCCGCCGACGATCGGTTCCACATCCTCACGGAGCACGCCTCGGGCCTGGTGTTCGACGCGCACTACCTCGGCATCGAGCGGTCGGCGGACTGGGTGGCCATCCAGATCACGCTGCGGAAGGGGCGCACGGTCGAGATGAAGCAGGCCCTCTACCGCCGCATCGCGGAAAACCTGGCCGGGAATCCGGGCCTGCGCCGAGAGGACATCCTGGTCTGCCTGGTGGAGAACGACCTGGCGGACTGGTCCTTCGGGAACGGCGAAGCGCAGTATGTCCGCTGACCTCGACCTGGGCGCCTACGTCGCGCGCACGGGCTTCGGCGGCGCGTTGGCGCCCACCCTGGAGGCGCTGCGGGCGCTCCACTTCGCCCACGCCACCTCCATCCCCTTCGAGAACCTGGACATCCAGATGGGCCTTCCCATCCGCCTGGATCTGGCTTCCCTCCAGGCCAAGCTGGTGCGCCGCCGCCGGGGAGGGTACTGCTTCGAGCACAACACGCTCTTTCTCGCCGTCCTCCGCGCCCTGGGCTTCGACGCCGCAGCCTGCGAGGCGCGGGTGCGGCTGGGTGCTTCCGAGGTGCTGCCCCGCACCCACATGCTGCTGCTGGTCCGGCTGGAAGGGCGCGTGTGGTTGGCCGACGTGGGCTTCGGCGGCGAGGGGCTGCTGGGCCCGGTGCCCCTCGATGGGGAACCGCAGTCCCAGTTCGGCGGCGTCCAGCGCGTGGCGGCGGACGGCGACGCCCGCGTCCTCCAATCCTTCCGCGACGGGGTGTGGACGGACCTCTACGCCTTCCGCCCCGAGCCCCGGTTCCCGGTGGATTTCGAAGTGGCCAACCACTACACCGCCACCCACCCCGAGTCGCGGTTCGTCCGCACGCTGACCGCGCAGTTGCCGGGTCCCGAGGCGCGGCGGATCCTGCGGAACCGCGCCTACGCGGAGATCTACGGGGACCGCGTGGAGGGCCGCGAACTGGCGCCCGAGGAAGTCGTGCCGATCCTGCGGGAGTCTTTCGGGATCGACGTGCCCGAGGGCGCGCGCTTCAGGGCGCTGGAGGGCTGATGCCAGCGAGCGATCAAGACCCAAGATTTTTTTCACCACCAAGGCACCAAGAAGAGCTCGACCACTGAGGGTGTGCGTCTTGGTGCCCTTCGCGTCTTGGTGGTGATCCTCAATTTGTGAATGCTAAGCGCGAGCCAAGCGCGCGGGCTGACGGCCCTACCACTCGATCCGCTTCCCGTCCCGCCAGAACCCGCCGGTGACGTCGGGGCCCGCTTCCAGGATCGGCCACAGGATGCTGGCCGCGCCCTCTTCGAGGCTGCGCGGGGCTTCGGCGCCGCCCATGTCCGTGCGTACCCAGCCGGGGCAGACGGCGTTGACGGCGATCCCCTTCGGCTTGAGCCCCTCAGAGAGCTGGACCGTGACGGCGTTGAGGGCGGTCTTGGAGATGCAGTAGGCCGGTGCCCAGGCGGCGGGCGTGGAGAGCTGGCCGCCACCGCTGCTCACGTTCACGATGCGCCCGCCCTTTCCCATCAGGGGCGCGAAGGCCTGGGCCATCCGCAGCGGCGCGAGGGTGTTGGTCTCCAGCGTGCGCCGCAGCGTTTCCAGGGGCAGGTCCAGCACTCCGTCCGTTCCATCGATCTGGATCGCGGCGTTGTTCACCAGCGCGTCCAGCCGGCCGTGGCGGGCCTTCACGTGCGCGACCGCGGCGCGGACCGAGGCCTCGTCCGCCACGTCCAGGGCCAGCACATCCGTCCCCGGAATGAGCGCGGGCGCCCGCGTCCCGGCGATGACCGTGAACCCGCGCTCCGCTAGCCACCGCGCCGCTTCGCGCCCCAATCCCCGGCTGGCGCCCGTCACCAGCACCGTCCCGCCGACCAGTCCCCCTGCGCCCATCGCCGCCTCCCGGAAGTCGTGAAATCATGATCCCATGCCCAAGGCTCCCTCCACCAATGCCACCCGGCTTCTCAGGCAGGCGGGCGTGCTCTACGCCGAGCATCTCTACCGCTACGAGGAGCGCGGCGGCACCGCGGTGAGCGCCCGGGAGCTGGGCGTGGACGAGCATGCCGTGATCAAGACCCTCGTCATGGAGGACGAGACCGGCGCGCCGCTCGTGGTTCTCATGCACGGCGACCGCGAGGTGAGCACCAAGGAACTGGCCCGCCAGCTCAGCGTGAAATCGGTCTCGCCCTGCAAGCCCGACACCGCCAACCGCCACAGCGGCTACCTGGTGGGCGGCACCAGCCCCCTTGGCACCCGCAAGCCCATGCCCGTTCACGCCGAAGCCACCATCTTCGACCTCGATCGCGTCTACCTCAACGGCGGCAGCCGGGGATTTCTCGTGGGCCTCGATCCCAAGGATCTGGATCGCGTGCTGACGATTCACCGCGTGTCGGTGGCGATTCCATAGACCTCCGTCTATCTAGCTGAATGGTTGTCTAACCGCAGATGACGCAGATGAAATTTGCAAGATGCTGAAGGCCCTCGTTTTCATCTTTCTCTGCGCCATCTGCGTCATCTGCGGTTAAAAAAAGGAAGTTCTGACTTGCGGAGGATTCACCATGCAGCCCAAGCGCTTCCTCGGCCGCACCGGCATCGCCATCTCGCCCCTGGTCTTCGGCGGGAACGTGTTCGGCTGGACCATCGACAAGAAGACCTCCTTCGACCTCCTGGACCGCTTCCTGGCGGCGGGTTTCGAGACCGTGGACACCGCCGACGTCTACTCGGCGTGGAAGCCCGGGAACCAGGGCGGCGAGTCGGAGACCATCCTCGGCGAGTGGATGCGGGAGCGCGGCGTCCGCGACCGGATCGTCCTGATCACCAAGGTCGGGATGGAGCTGGGGCCGGGGCGGAAGGGCTTGTCTGCGGCCTGGATCGAGCGGGCGGTGGAGGATTCCCTGCGCCGCCTCCGGACCGATTACATCGACGTCTACCTGTCCCACAAGCCCGATCCGGACGTGCCCCACGCCGAGACCCTGGAGGCCTACGCGAAGCTCATCGCCGCCGGAAAGGTGCGGGCCGTGGGCGCTTCCAACTACAGCGCCGCCCAGGTGCGCGAGGCCCTGGACGCGGCCGCGGCGCGGGACCTGCCGCGCTACGACGTGCTCCAGCCCGAGTACAACCTCTACGACCGCCAGGGCTACGAAGGAGCCTTGCGGGACCTCGCGCTGGCGGAAGGGCTGGGGGTCATCACCTACTTCAGCCTCGCCCGGGGCTTCCTCAGCGGGAAGTACCGCAGCGAGGCGGACCTGGGTCAGAGCGTGCGAGGGGGCGGGATCAAGGCCTACCTCAACGAGCGCGGCTTCCGGATTCTCGGCGCCCTGGAGCAGGTGGCCGCGCGCCATGGCGCCAAGCCCGCGGAAGTGGCGCTCGCCTGGCTGATGGCCCGCCCCGGCGTCACCGCGCCCATCGCCAGCGCCACCACCCCGGCGCAACTGGACAGCCTGATCCGCGCGGCCTCCCTCGCGTTGGCGCCGGAGGATCTCGCTGTGTTGAAGGAAGGGAGCCGCTCCTAGCTCGTTCCGTCCCGGTCCCCATCCCGTTCGTAGGCCCTCTGCAGCCACGGCAGCGCCGCGGCCACGTCGATGTCGGAGACGATCTCCAGCTTGTGGGTGAGGCGGTCTTTCCTGCGAAAGCCGCCCGTGTCCTGGAGGCGGCCCGAGGGATCCTCCACCGCGGCGGGATCGCCGAGGGCGAGGCCCAGGTCCAGGCGGGAGGCGAAGGGCTTCACCTGGGCGAAGACGTGATTCCGGTAGAAGGGGACGATGGTCTCGCAGGGGCAGACCTTCACGTCCGTTCCGAGGCCGCGGACTGCGGCGGCGAGCTGCTCGAAGAGGGGGCGCAGGGCGGCTTTCCTCCCGCCGTATTGGGCCTCCACGTAGCCCGGCGCCGCGGCCAGGTAGCCTTCGGGAGTGTCGTCGAACGCGTGGCCCGGTTCAGCGCCCGCCCGCTGCGCCACCAGGGCCGCCTGGGTGGCGCCGAGGCCCTGGGCCTTCAGCCACGCCACGCGCGCCTTCGCGTCCGCCGGAGCCTCCGCCTGGACGAGGGCGGTCCAGGCTTTCAGGCTCCGGCCCGTGCGGACTTCCAGGTTGGACAGGATGGATTGGACGTAGGCCACGCTGGGATGGAGGTCGTAGGGCTCGGGCATGGGGCGCTCCGGGACGAGTCTAGGAGCGTGTCCGGCCTTGTGCTACCTTCCCTCCAGCCATCCCGACAATCCATCCGTTTTCCCGGAGCCGCCCATGAGCGACGTGGAGATCAGCCTCACCCAGCGGGCCACCATCGACGCGCTCCAGAAGGGCGAGCCGTCCATTCCCATGCGGGGCTGGCTGGCGAAGCAGGCCGCCATCGACTACGAAGTGGAGCGTGCCCTGGCCGAGGCGGATCCCGCCGCCTTCTGGGGGGACAAGGCTGCGGCGCTGGATTGGCACCAGCCGTGGACGGAGGTCTTCCAGTTCGAGGCGCCGCACCACGCGTGGTTCCTGGGCGGGAAGCTGAACGCCACGGTCAACTGCATCGACCGCCACGTCCACAGCGACCGGCGCAACAAGGCGGCCCTCCTGTGGGTGGGCGAGGACGGCGACGAGCGGTCCTACACCTACAACCGGCTCTACCGCGAGATGAACCGCTTCGCGAACACCCTCAAGCGGCTCGGCGTGAGCAAGGGCGACCGCGTGATCCTCTACATGCCGCTGACGCCCGAAGGGATCATCTCCATGCTGGCCTGCGCCCGCATCGGCGCCATCCACAGCGTGGTCTACGCGGGCATGGGCCACGCGGCCCTCCGCACCCGGATCGAGGATGCCGGCGCTCGGGTGGTGGTGTGCTCCGACTTCACCTACCGGCGCGGCAAGGCCACGGCGCTGAAACCCATCGTGGACGAGGCCGTGCGCGACCTGGCCTCCGTGGACCACGTGATCGTCCACCGCCGCGGTTCCCGTCCCGGCGACGCGCCCGTCACCTTCGCCAGCGAGCGGGAGAAGGACTTCTACGACATCCAGCAGGGCCGCGAGATCCACTGCGATCCCGAGATGGTGGACGCCGAGCACCCCCTGTTCATCCTCTACACCAGCGGCACCACCGGAAAGCCCAAGGGCGTCGTCCACGCCACCGGCGGATACCTGGTGGGCGTCAACTACCTCAGCCGGGCCTTCTACCAGATCCAGGAGCGCGACATCTACTGGAGCACCTCCGACATCGGCTGGGTGGTGGGGCACAGCTTCATCGTCTACGGCCCCCTCAGCATCGGCGCCACGGTGCTGTGCCGCGAGGGCGCGCCGGACTACCCGAGCCCCGACGTCACCTGGGAGATCTGCGAGCGGTTCGGCGTCAACGTGATGTTCACCGCGCCCACCGCCATCCGCATGTGGATGAGCCACGGCGCCGAGGCGCCCGGGAAATTCGATCTGAGCCGCCTCCGGCTGATGGCCTGCGCTGGCGAGCCCCTCAACCCCGAGGCCCACCGCTGGGCCCAGCAGCACCTGGTGGGGCAGGGGAACGGGATGGTGGTCGACAACTGGTGGCAGACCGAGATCGCCGGGCCCGTCATCGGCACCCTGCCCACCTTCGAGGCCCGGCCGGGCAAGGCGGGGAAGGCCCTGCCCGGCGCCCAACTGGCGGTGGTGAACCGCGACGGGACGCCCGTTCCCGACGGCCAGGGCGGCCTCTTGGTGGTCAAGTTTCCGCTGCCCTACATGCTCCGCACCGTGTGGAACGATCCGAAGCGCTACGAGGACTACTGGCGGGACATCCCCGGCTGCTACAGCGCCGGCGATGTCGCCGTGAAGGACGCCGACGGCTACATCGCCGTCCTGGGCCGGGCGGACGATGTCCTCAACGTGGCGGGCCATCGCATCGGCACGGCCGACGTGGAGGGTTCCCTCCTCCGCCACCCCGCCGTGGCCGAGAGCGCCGTGGTGGGCCTGCCCGATCCCATCAAGGGCGAGTGCATCAAGGCCTTCGTCGTGGTGAAGGCGGGCGTGCCCACGGGCCCGGGCCTCATCGCCAGCCTCAAGGACCACGTGCGGGAGGACCTGGGCGGCATCGCCGCCCCGGGCGAGATCGAGATTCGCGCCAGTCTCCCCAAGACCCGCTCCGGCAAGATCGTCCGCCGCGCCCTCAAGGCCGAAGCCCTGGGGCAGGATCCGGGGGATTTGAGCACGCTCGCGGATTGATTCGAATCGCACCCTGCGGCGTATACCGACCCCGATCAGGCCATCTCTGAAGGCTGAAACCTAGAAAGTACCGGCCCGAGAATCTCCTGCCTCTTTCGACACGGCATGTTGTTTCAATGCGGTCCTGATTGCACTCAGCTCATTCGGGACCTATGGAACAACAGAGAACCCAGCCACCATTGAGGATCTGAAAACCCTGGTCGCAGCCCACGACAACTCCAGCCACCCCCACCTCCTCTGGATCCACAGGTGCGGGGATGTCTATTTCCCCCCGGTCAGACCCCCTCACCACCTCTCTCATTTCCGGCAATGGGTCGCATCTCCGGAGGCTGCCCATATCTATACTTTGGGACGTTGGCTGCCGGGGGAGGCTGGGTGGGACCCAACGCAGCCGCCGATTCCGCCTGGATGGCCGAGCTTCATGTCCACCTCAACCAGGGTTGGCTCCTCTCTACGCAAGCCTGTAATGACCCAGTGAAAAGCTGCTCAGGGGATACTCCAAAGGAGACCCCATGAGTGGAGCCATGGAAGACGAGATCAAACGATGGACGGCACGCCGAAAGGCAGCGCTGGTGATGGAGATCATCCAGGGGAAGACGACAGTGGCGGAAACCAGCCGGGCCTTCGACCTTCCGCCCTCGGAGATCGAAGGCTGGATCGAGGATGGCAAGTGCGGGATGGAGAACGCCCTCCGGGTCAAGCCCCTGGACGTGAAGGAGCAGTACGAGCGGCAGCTCAAGGACCCCCAGTGCCACCATACGCGAAGACATCGAGCTGCCCAAACTTCTGCCTAGAAACCTCACCTGCCTTGATTGTGGCGTCTTTAGCCTTCTGTTGCAGGTTGTCTAACTGCCCCGGTGGACCTGTCAGACCCTGGGCTCCATTTGTTTGCGCGGTTAGTTCCGAATTTGTTCACCTAAATATTCCTTGTATAGGTTCTCATCGCTCACAACTGGAATAAATGAATAATCAATTCGATCCAAACGATGGGAGACCGAATATGATTTATTTTGTGAAGGTACATAGATCATTACAGAATAAATATCCGAGCAATTATGTGCTCCACACCCTGAGAATTGTATACCTCGCTCTCCGGTTGGAAGATTGCATAATTTAAATCGATCGGGTGAACTTATAGAGAAAGAATCATCTAGCTTGGGAGATCCCCATACTAACTCCCAAAGCTTTAAACCGCGTTTTTGATAGACCCAAATGCCCCATCCTCGCGTTAAATCACTGTATAGGATTGCAACACGCTCTTCAGGCGCAAAAACCAAAATTGATTCTATGTGTGCCTTAGAGTCTGGAACTTTATTAATAATATTTCTAAATTCTTGAATAGAGATTCCGACATCATGTGCCTGTATAGAATTAGATCCAATGCCCATAAATATAAACAATGTAATCAATTTGGCAAAATTGTAGACAACCATTTTTTTAATCATCATTGAAAACTCCTGATAATATCGATATAATTAATACCAAGACGACCATATGATGGGTTCCGAGCATCTAATAATCTATTTCGAACTCCATCCATACCTTCCTTGGCAAATACACTTTGTGTTCTGCCAGCACCAAGAGTCCATGAAGCGATAGCTAGATCAGTGTTTCCATGAAATGTCTTGATTGCACCCGATAGTGCTCCCGCAACTGCTGCAACGACTTTAGGCGTAAATAGATCTTCAGTGCTCAAATGTAGATCAGCTTGTCGCGCGGGAAGTATCTGGAACATCCCCTTAGCTTCACCATTAACCGCATTGGGGTTCAGGGTTGATTCCTTGAACCCTAATCCAACTAGAAGATTCGGGTCTATTCCCTTGGCTTCGGCAGCACTCTCGATAGCACCTCTCCATGTTTTTTCCGTGGAGCCTGTTCCCAGTGCTTTCTCAAGCGCCTGGATAGATTTCTCCGAGAGATCTCGGGTTCCGGCTACAAGTGCATTCTTGGAAGCTGAACCATCAACAGCCCCTCTTTGGGCGGGTTTGGTATTAGTAGAGGGTCCCTCCGCTTCTTTTCGAAAGTTGGTAAAGATCGTCTCTCTACCGATTGCTTGGATGTCGGTATCTATGGAGAGGGTATAACTATCCCTACCTGTATTCCTTAAAACCATCGATACATTGCTTATTGCATATAATGCATCCCCAAATCGGGTTGAATAAAAGTTGTTCCAGGCCTGCTGCTGCTGTTCGGGGATGCTCATGATCCGTCCATCCGGATCGGTCTTGGTGACGGGGTTGTTCGTAACGTAATTATAGAGGTTCCAGGTCTCGGGATCATCCTTGGTCTGGTCGTAGGCGGGATCCACCTGGACGAACTTCCCGTAGCCTGCGAGGTAGGTCCTTGCCTGCATGTAGATCGCGTTCGAATCGGGGTCCTCCTCGTGGTTGGTGAACCGCCGCAGGCTCTTGGGCGCGCCGGGCAGCCCGTCTATCAGCCGCTCGCCAAAGGGCAGGTTCTTCGTCCGGTTCACGAGAACCCCGCTGGCATTCGTGATCACGTTGGGACTCCCCACCTGATCCCCCTGGATGTAGATCACCCCATCCGGCCGGCTCTCGCTGAGGAGCTGACCGAAGCCGTAGACCATGGATCGTTCCCAATAGGTGTTAACAGCGGAGACCAACTGGTTGGGTTGGCCTGCGGAATCCCAATTGTCGAAGCCTGATTCAAATCCATCCTGGAGCACCACGCCTTTCCGGGTGCTGGTGACCGTGACCTCGTCGTACAGGACGCTGGTTGAATTGGACGGGTCGTTCCCCACGACGTTCCCGTAGATGTAAATCCACATGTCATCGGCATGGGACAAGGTCCGGTTCACGGTCAAGCGCTGCCAATCCCCATTCCCATCCAGACTCTGAATCGCCTGATTGTCATAGGGATCGGCTCCGCCCGCATCACCCACGAAAAGGGTGGCCGCGGTTCCAGGCTCGGTCTTGCACCACACCGTGGCCGTGACGATGTCCCCCGCCTCGAACCTTCCCAGATACCTGTCCAGGGAACAGTTCGTTCCCTGCCTGTGCCAGATCCGAACCGCCGAATGGCCGCTGTACGTGGTCGC
Source organism: Geothrix sp. 21YS21S-4 (assembly GCF_030845995.1). Taxonomy (NCBI): domain Bacteria; kingdom Pseudomonadati; phylum Acidobacteriota; class Holophagae; order Holophagales; family Holophagaceae; genus Geothrix; species Geothrix sp. 21YS21S-4. The sequence goes on along the minus strand of NZ_CP132719.1, from coordinate 2,269,536 downwards.
CGTGGAGGAGGAGAGAAGGTCACCGGGTTGCCCCGCCGAATCCCAATTGCCGAGGCCCGATTCAAATCCATCCTGAAACACCACGTCCTTCAGCGTGCTGGTCACCCTGACATCGTCGTACAACACGCTGGTGGAATTCGCCGGGTCGTTTCCAATGACATTCCCATAGATATAAATCCAGATATCATCCGCATGGGACATGGTTCGATGCACGGTCAAGCGCTGCCAATCCCCGTTCCCATCAAGGTGGATCACCATCTGATTGTCATAGGGATCGACTCCGCCCGCATCACCGAGAAAAAGAGTCGCCGCGGTCCCCGGCTCCGTCTTACACCACACCGTAGCCGTGACGATGTCGCCCGGATCGAATTTCCCTAAGTACCTGGCAAGGGAGCAATTCGTTCCTTGCTTGTGCCAGATGCGAACGGCAGCATGGCCGGTGTAGGTCGTGGCAGTAGAAGACGAGAGAAGGTCATTGGGCTGACCTGCCGAATCCCAATCGCCGAAGCCCGATTCAAATCCATCCTGCAGCACCACGCCTTTCCGGGTACTGGTTACCGTAACATCGTCGTACAACACACTGGTTGAATTCGCGGGGTCGTTCCCCATGACGTTCCCGTAGATGTAGATCCACAGGTCATCGGCATGGGACAGGGTCCGGCTCACGGTCAGGCACTGCCACTTCCCGTTCCCATCCAGGGAGGCCACGCTCTGGTTGTCATAGGGATCGGGTCCGCCCGCATCCCCGAGAAAAAGAGTGGCCGTGGTCCCAGGGTCGGTCCTGCACCACACCGTGGCCGTCACGATGTCCCCAGCCTCGAATCTTCCTAAATATCTATCAAGGGAGCAGTTCGTACCCTGCTTGTGCCAAATGCGAACAGCTTTCCCTCCGCCATGCGTGGTGGCGGAGGGCCCCCCTGAGGGTGTGACGCCATTCTCGAGGGTGGCTTCTCCCGGAGCCATTCCATTGCTGATCACCACCAGGGGTTCCCGGTTGAAGCCGTAGACCGTGTAAGTGATCGATCCGTCCCCCTTCGACCGTCGGAACCTCAGGCCCTGCCCGTCCAGCAGGTAGGCGGTCCCATTCTCCTTGACGATCCTGCCCGAGGGATCGTAGGTCCAGGCGGTCTGGGTGGCGGCCTGCCCCGGCGTGGTCCATACCTGCTTCATCCGCCCCAGGTCGTCGTAGAGGGCGCCGGTGGCGAGGCTCCCGCCCACGGCGGCCACAGTGGCGGGCAGGTCGTTGCTGCTGCCGTAGGCGGCGGTCCAGGTGAGGGCTTCGGACGTGGCCGGAAGGGTGCCCGCGGGGGCCGTGGTGGTGCTGGACGTGCGGTTTCCGTAGCGGTCGTAACTGAAGCCCTGGTCCACATACGTTCCCGTCTGGGGGTTGAGCACGTGGGCGGAACTCAGCCGCTGGAGGGCGTCGTAGCCGAAGGTGTCCGTCCCCCGGCGCGTCAGCAGGCCCCCGGGGGTCCAGGCCATCGTATGGTCTTCCAACGTGCCCGCGGGCGCGACGTGGGTCACCTGGGCCAATTCCCCGCGATCGGCCCGACTGGTGGTCCAGGCGTTGTTCCCGTAGGTCAGCACCTGGCTGACGGAGGTGTCCGAGACCTGGTCGTAGACCATCGATCCCCGGGGTCGGGTCTCTCCGTTCACCGTCACCGCCGACATCCGACCCAGGACGTCGTAGGTGTAGCCCACCACGTCCCGGCGGCCGGCGGCGGCGGGATAGGTGAGGCTCGTCACCCGTCCCGCCGCATCAAAGGCGCGGTTGACATTGAAACTCTGGGCGCCGTCGGAGACGGTCTTGCTGGAAACGCGGAACAGGTCGTCGTAGCCGTAGGCCTCCGTCAGGGTCCCGTTGGGCTGGGTCTCCTGGAGCGCCGTCAGCAGCCGCGTGGCGGGGTCATAGGTCAGGGTCCGCACCACGCTTCCCTCGGGTCCGGAGGCGCTCTGGATCGCCGGCAGGAGCTGGTCGTTCAGGACCGTGCTGAAGGCATTCCGGACGCTCCCCCCGCTCCGGCCGTACTGCTGGACCACCAGCGGCGCTCCGGCCTGGGTGAACTTCGAATAGACCGTCGTCCCCTCCTCGGGCTCCGTCCGGCTGGTCAGCCACCCCATGGCGTTGTAGGTGTAGCTCCGCTGCTGGTTGCCCTGCAGGGTCTGGATCAGGTGGCCGTCCTGGTCGTAGAAGGACTCGCTCAGCTGGCCCGCCTGGTCGATCACCGCCCGCTTCTGCCCCAGCAGGTCCACCGCCTCCGACCGGGTGAAGCCCCGGTCGTCCTGGATCGTGGTCCATACCGCCGTGATTCCGCCGATCGTGGTCCAGGTGGGTTGAAGGGTCACATGCTGGAGCAGCCGTCCCTGGGCGTCCCAGTGGTCCGTCATCCGCCCCTGGCCGTCGTAGGCCCAGGTCTCGTTTCCCCAGGAAGCCTGGGTCCTTGTCAGGACGGGGCTCTGGCGGACCTTCTGCCCGAACCCGTCGTAGCCGAAGCTCTGCGACGTGGCCTGGATTCCATTGGCGTCGTAGGCCGTGACCTTCACCGCCCGCCCGAAGGCGTCCAGGTTCGTCCGGGTGCGGAGGCTCCTGCCATCCGCGGTGAGGGTCTCGTCCTTCCACGTCCCGTTCACGTCGTAGGCGTAGTCGGTGGTGACCGCGCCCACACCGCCCCGCGCCAGGCGCGTCACCTGCGACTTCCGTCCCCAGGCGTCGTAGCTCGTGGTGGTGGTGATGCCCAGGACGTCCGTGTGGCCCGTCTCCCGCCCCAGGTCGTCGTAATGGAACGACTCCGTCCGCCCGTCGATCTTGTCCCTCACCGTGGAGGGACCTCCCTGGACGTGCGTGTCCGCCCAGGTGTAGACCTTTCCGGCCACCATGCCGGAATTGTCAGGATTGGGGTAGTAGGGCCCGCCGGGCCCCGTCAGGGCATTCTGGGTGGTCTCCCGCAGCAGCGGCAGCCCGTCCACATAGCTCCGCTGCTCCTCCGCCGTGAACCCGCCCCGGTCCCCCTTCTGGCTCGAAATCCGGCCCAACGCATCATAGGCGTACGTCGTCGTCCCGAAATCCGCCGAGGCCACGCCTCGGAGGTTGGGTAGGGCACTTCCCGCCAAGGTCTTTTGGTCCGTCAACGTCTTCAGCGCGGCGAGGGAATCACGCCATTCGCGGGTGACCACGCCCGTTCGGCGCACATTCCCGTCCAGGGAAGGATTTGACGGGGGGGAATTCCAGGCTGGCGTCTCCCTACCGGTTTTCAGGGCCGGCAAGCCGGCTGGCCCATCTGTCGATTCATCCGTCCGCACCGGACCCCGCGCATCCCTGCCGTTCTTGCTGAGATCTCCCACGAGGGTGGTTTTGGTGGGGAGATCCGGGGTGAAGGTCTGGACGCGCGTGGCAACCGCTGTGGTGGGGTAGAGCAATGCATTGGTGGGATTGATCCATGAACTCAGATCCCATCCGGAATACTGGATGACCGACGTGGTGGTAGCCCCCTGGGGGCTCCAATCACTTCCCACGCCCGTGCCGTACAGGGATTCCGCCTGCACGACGGCCGACGTGTAGGCCAGAAACGCGGTGGAGCTTGAAGGGTCGCTTCCGGGCAAGGACACGTGTGTCAGCCGCGTCAGACGATAGGGAAGGCCGCTGGGGCCGCTGGAAAAGGTCGGGCGATCGAAGGCGTAGATCAGCGTCTTCTGGTCAAACGAACTCCATCGCCAGACATGAGGGGTGGAGCTTGCATCGAAAGATCCCCACGGAATGATCCGAGAGACGCGGGTGCTGCTTCCCGTCCCATCCGTCTGAATGCGGTCGATGCCGGAAAAGCCGGGCCCGATCGAAGACATGGAATTTCCTGCTTTAAAGCCGGTCCATGTTCCATAAGCGAAATTCCAACATTTATTCCCGTAGGTTGGGGCGCCAGAACCGGCGAATTTTTCTACGAGGCCATCTGAGTGCTGCATTTTCCGGATGCCGAGTTCTCCGGCAGATATGCCTTCTATAACAAGGCTGAAACCTGGCACCAAGCTGTAGTTCCACTGGAATGTGGTGGTGCGCTCAGTGCCATCCACGGCTCGGGAAGTGTGAGAGATGGGAAGGAAGGCCCCCGCCCACGTGGTCGAGCCGGTCCAATTTGGCAAACTGGTGGGATGGAGGTAGAAGCCGGAAGCTATGGCTACGGGAAGACCGGAGAGTGCGCCCGTGGCGGTCACGCCCAAGGTGGCGGAACGGAATTTCTGATCGCCCGTGGCTGGCAGTGAGGTGTTCACGCTAAGGGTAAGGCTATTGGAGGGCACCACTTCGTCTCGAATCGTAAACGAAGCGCTCAAGCCGTCTTGAGCGGTTGTTTCGAGGATGGAGACCTTGTCTCCCCAAAGCGTGGTTACATAGGTGATATTTTCGGACTGGAAAACGGCCTGATCCCCGTTGATGACCGCGCAATTCATGGGCATGTCTTGATTGACGGTGCGCTCGTCTACATCGGGGTTCTTGGGATTGGGGAGGCCATAGGTGATGCGCCAGTGGTACCACGCCAGGAACTTGGTTCCGTCCGTCGTGGCCTGGATCGCATCCTGAATGAATGTCTTGGTGGGCCCGGAGACAATTTGCGCTCCCGAGTTGCGGATCTCATTGATCCTCGCATCCGCCGCTGCCTCACCCGTATCCACTCGCCGGGCAGTCATCCAGGTCTGAAGGGAAGTCGCAGAAGGAACCAGGCTGGACGGCAAGGAGTGGAAAACGAGGTCCGAACCGAAGAGGGTCACGGTGTTGGAATATGCAGCCTGGGGCGTCTGATAGGAATTTCCCAGACGCCACGTCACGGGCCGAAAGCTGCCCATCAAGCCGGTGCCGTCGAAGTTCAGAGAGAATCCGGCGGGAATCCGACCCGGGAGGGTGGGACCTAGAGGCAGCGAAAACGACCCTTTTCCCGTGATCGCATCGAAACCTCCCAGCCGGGAGGACACGTGATAGGAGGCCGAAGGCGCCTGGGTGAGGGCCGTTGTCGTATCGATCTGCCCCTTCAGGGCACACGAACCTCCGAGGACCCACAGGAAGGTCCACACAGCCGCTTTGAACATCCGCACAACGCCCCCGTTCCCTGATGACCGCACTCAAGATCGATGGTTGGAGGCTAGCCGAATGAATAGCTATAGGTAAAGAATCAATCTGGAATTTTCTCACTCGAGCATCTCGTGTTTTGAGGTCGTTTGGCTGGGACGCCACCCCGGCTAGTCTGGTGGGCATGAAGCCCCGCCAGACCTCCGTCCTTCTGCTCCTCGGGTTCGCGTCGGGGCTGCCGCTCTATTTGACGGGCTCGACGCTGAAGGCGTGGATGACGGACGAGAACCTGAGCCTGGCGACCATCGGGCTGTTCAGCTTCGTGACGCTGCCCTACAGCCTGAAGGTGTTCTGGGCGCCTTTCCTGGATCGCTACGCCCTGCCGGGGCTGGGGCGGCGGCGGGGGTGGATGCTGGCCATGCAGGTGGGCATGGCGGCGGCCCTGGGGCTGTTGGCCCTGACCCAGCCCCACCTCGACCTCCTGCGCGTCGTGCTCCTGGCCTTGGCGGTGGCGGTCACCAGCGCCACCTTCGACATCGCCGTGGACGCGTGGCGGGCCGAGGCTCTGGATGCCAAGCACCTGGGCCTCGGCAACAGCATCCACATCGCCGCCTACCGCGTGGCGATGCTGGTGAGCGGCGGATTGGCGCTCATTCTGGCCCAGACCTTCGGCTGGCGGAGCACCTATCTGGTCATGGCCGGGCTCACGCTGCTCGGCGCCCTGGGCACCTGGCTGGCGACGAATACGGACGCGGTGGCTCCGGCGCCGCGGACCTTGAAGGAAGCCATTTCGGGCCCGCTGAAGGACCTGCTCCAGCGCAAGGGCATCGCCTACCTGCTGGCCTTCGCCGTGTTCTACAAGCTGGGCGACTGGTTGGCGGAATCCATGACCATCCCTTTTTTGCTGCGGGGGATGGGCTTCACCAAGCTGGAGATCGGCACCGTCCAGAAGACCACCGCCATGGCCGCCATCATCGTGGGTGGCCTTCTCGGCGGGTGGATGCTGACCCGCATCAGCCTGCGGAAGGCGCTGTGGATCTGCGGCTTCGTCCAGGCGGGCAGCATCCTGGGCTTCTGGGCCATCTCCCTCCTGGGGCGGCACCTGCCGCTGTTGGTGGCGGCGAACACGCTGGAGAACCTCGCCTACGGGATGGGCGGCAGCGCCTTCGCGGCCCTGCTGATGGGGGCCTGCAACCGCCGCTACACGGGCACCCAGTACGCCCTGTTCAGCGCTTTGATGGCCCTTCCGAGAACGGTGTTCGGCGGGCTCACGGGATTCATGGCCGAGTGGTACGGCTGGAAGCTCTACTTCCCCGTCTGCGCCGCCGCGGCGATTCCGGGGCTGCTCCTGCTGCTGCTATGGGACCGCTGGGGCCTGCCGGAGGACGACGTGGTCTGAGCCTCGAAAAAGTAAGGACTCACCGCTAAGAAGACATGAATGCCAGTTTGGCCTTCTTGGATGATTTCTTATGCCAGTTTGCATTTAAAGGCTTAAGGATCACCACCAAGACACCAAGGGCGCCAAGAAGAGCGGGAGGATCGAACACATCTTTTCTTGGTGTCTTCGTGTCTTGGTGGTGAAAGAAAATCTTGGGTCTTGAGCGCCGATTGGTATTTAGAGCGGGATCTCCAGCCCCAGCGAGGCCGCGAGGGCGCGGAAGGCGTCGGGAATGGGCGCCTCGCCGTGGATGCGGAGGCCGGTGACGGGGTGGTCCACGGACAGCTTCCAGGCGTGGAGCGCGGGATGGGGCAGGAGCAGGGCGCCGCCCGCCGTATCCTTCCAGCGGCCGGGGCCGCCATAGAGGGGATCCCCCATCAGGGGCGCGCGAAGGTGGGCGAGGTGGACGCGGATCTGGTGGGTACGGCCCGTCAGCAGTTCGCATTCCACGAGGGCCGCGCTGGTGGTGCGGGCCAGGACGCGGAGGCGGGTCTGGGCGGGGCGTCCGCCCGCGGCCACCACCATCCGGAGGCGATCCTGCTTGTGGCGGGCGATGGGTTCGTCCACCAGCAGGCTGCCCAAGGTGGGCAGGCGGGGCGAATGGCGGACCAGCGCCAGATAGCGCTTCTCCACCGTGCGGGCCTTGAACTGCGCCTGGATGCCGCGCTGGGCCTCGGCGGTCTTCGCGAGGCAGAGGCAGCCCGTGGTATAGCGGTCCAGGCGGTGGACGAGGCCCGGCCAGCCCGAGGCCAGTTCCTCCGCGTCCTCCCCTTCGCTTCCCTCTTCGCCGGCGATCGCGGCGACGGGCGTCTGAAGGCGGTGGAGCAGGGCGTTCACCACGGTGCCGCCGGCGTGGCCGGGGCCGGGATGGACCACCATGCCCGAGGGCTTGTCCACGATCCACAGGTGGCCGTCCTCGAACAGGGTGGGCAGTTCGAGATCCTCGGCCTCCAGGTGGGCTGCGGGCGCGGTGATCACGGGCAGGTCGGTCTCCACGACGTCGCCGGGGCGCAGTTTCGTTCCGCCCTTGGACACGGGCTGGCCGTTGACCTTCACCAGTTCCGCGCGCACGTGGATGTCCCAGCGGGCGCGGGGCACTTCGGAAAAGCGGTCGGCGAGAAACCGGTCCAGGCGGGGGGCGCCGGTTTCGGCGACGAGGCGGATCATGCGGTCTCCTGCTTGCGGCGGCTCCAGAACACCCACAGCCCCAGGCCCAGCAGCATGAAGCCGAGGCCCGTCAGGCGGCCCGTGCTGAGCCACGCCCAGCCCAGCCAGCCCGTGCCCCGGTCCACGTCCCCGCGCCAGGTCTCGGTGATCACGCGCCCCAGCCCCTCCACGAGGAAGTACAGGGCGAAGATCTGCCCCTGGAAGGCCCGCTTGGGGCGGGCCAGCAGGAGGATGGCCATCACGATCAGGTTGGCGAGGGTGTTGTAGAGCTGGACGGGATGGAGCGGGATGCCCAAGGGCGTCCCGCTGAAGGCGTGGGCGATGGGATCGGTGAACGTCGTGGCCCAGGGGGCGTGGCTTTCCGTCCCGTAGCAACAGCCGGCGGAGAAGCAGCCCAGGCGGCCGATGGCCTGGCCCAGGGCGACGCCGGGCACCAGGGCGTCGCCGGTGGTCCGGAGCGGCAGTCCCTGGCCCTTGCGGAGCTTCCAGAAGAACGTGGCCGTGGCGGCGATGATTCCGCCGTGGATGGCGCCGCCGGCGCGGAGGGTGGCGACGGAGAACACCTCGCGGACGGGCGTGCCGTTGATCAGGTCCACCACCACCATCAGCAGCTTGGAGCCCACGATGGCGGCGATGAGCATGGCGATGGCCATGTCCGTGATGGCGGCGGGATTCAGCCCGTCCAGCTTCGCCTGGCGCTTGGCGAGGGCGGTGCCCGCGAAGAAGGCGATCGCCAGCAGCAACCCGTAGGTGCCGAGGGGAAACGAACCGATCTCGAAAAGAACTGGATGCATGGAAGTCCGCGGCGGAGGTTGAGGCGGGAGCCCGGAGGCTGGAGACTGGAGGTTGGCAGACCATAAGGAGCGCCCATGCCGACCCTCTCGGCCCAGGAATTGGCGGAACGGCTGGGCGGCAGCCTGGAGCATTGTCCCCCGGATCGGGCGATTTCCGAAGTGAAGCCGCTGGAGGAGGCGGGCCCGGGATCCGTGTCGTTCCTGGCCAATCCCAAATATGCCTCGAAGGCCAAGGAAAGTGCCGCGGGCCTGATCTTCGCCGATGCGGCGGTGGACCTGGGCGATCGGCCCGTCCTGCGGGTGAAGCATCCCTACTGGGCCTTCGCCCAGGCCATCGGCTGGCTGCATCCCGAGCCCGCGCCCGAGTGGAGCGAGCGCCCGGTCCATCCCTCCGCCGCGGTGGGAGAGGGCTGCCGCATCGCGCCGAGCGCCACGGTGGGCGCGCGGACGGTGGTCGGCGCGGGTTCGGTAATCCATCCGGGCGTCCACGTCGGCGACGATTGCGTCCTCGGGGAAGGCTGCGAGCTGTTTCCCGGCGCGGTGCTCTACCGCCGCACGCGGCTGGGGAATCGCGTCGCGGTCCACGCCAACTCGGTGGTGGGAAGCGACGGGTACGGCTACGTCCTCGTGGAGGGCCGCCACGCCAAGATCCCCCAGGTGGGTTGGGTGGAGGTGGGCGACGACGTGGAGATCGGCGCCTGCGTGTGCATCGACCGCGGCGTCCTGGGCCCCACGCGCATCGGCGCGGGCACCAAGATCGACAACCAGGTGCAGGTGGGCCACAACGTGCAGGTGGGGAACCACTGCCTTCTGGTGAGCCAGACCGGGATCAGCGGGTCCACGAAGCTGGGGGACTACGTCACCCTGGCGGGCAAGGTCGGCGTGATCGGCCACATCGAGATCGGCAGCCGGAGCGTCGTCGGAGGCAACAGCGTGGTGGCGAAGAGCCTGCCCGAGGGCAGTTTCGTCACGGGGTTCCCCGCCCGCCCCCACCGCGAATGGACCGAGGCCCAAGCCGCCCTCAACCGCCTGCCCCGCCTCATGAAACAGCTGCGCCGGGCCGGAAATTCCGAGTGAGGCCGCGGTCCCCTCGGCGCTTCAGGCGTCGAGGGCCGCGCGCACCTTGGCCGTGAGCCCCGCGATGGAGAAGGGCTTCTGCAGGAACGGCGTTTTCGGATCCAGCAACTCGTCCTCGCCAATGATGTTGTCGGTGTAGCCCGACATGTAGAGGACGCGCAGTCCGGGAATCCGCGTGGCGGCGAGGGCGTACAGGTCCCGCCCGTTCATCCCGGGAAGGATCACGTCCACCACCATCAGACGGCTGGAGGCGCCTTCGCCCGCCAGCAGCTCCAGGGCCTCCTGCCCGTCCCGGGCCGCGAGGGCGGTGTAGCCCTGCTGGCGGAGGATCCGGGTGGCGAGGTCCCGCACCGCGGTGTCGTCCTCCACGATCAGGATGGTCTCCGTTCCCCGCACGCGCTCGGGCTCGGCGGGCGGTGCGGCGACCGGGAGGGTCAGATCTTTCGCCAGGGGCAGGTAGATCTTGAACACGGTCCCGTGATGGGGCTCGCTGTAGACCCAGATGCTGCCCCGGTGCTGCTGGACGATCCCGAAGACCGTGGACAGCCCGAGCCCCGTGCCTTTGGACTTGTCCTTGGTGGTGAAGAAGGGCTCGAAGATCTTCTCGAAGGTTTCGGGCGCCATGCCGTGGCCGGTGTCGCTGACCGCGAGCATGGCGTAGGAGCCGGGAGCGACGCCCGGGTGGGTCTGGACGTAGGCCTCGTCCAGCTCGGCCATCTCCGTGCTGAAGGTCAGGCGCCCGCCGTGGGGCATGGCGTCCTGGGCGTTGATGGCGAGGTTCATGATGATCTGCTCGATCTGGCCGGCATCGGCGCGGACGAGGGGCAGGTGCTCGGCGAGGACGGTGTGGACCTCCACGTTCTCGTGGAGGATCCGGGTCAGGAGCTGGTTGAAGTGGACCACGACCTGGTTGAGGTCCGTGGGCTCCAGGACCAGGGTCTGCTTGCGGCTGAAGGCGAGGAGCTGCTGGACGATCCGCTTGGCCCGGCCGGCGGCCTCGGAGATCTGCGCCGCCAGCAGGGTCAGTTGCGGATCCGGATCGGGGCGTTGGAGGAGGAGGTCGCTGTTGACGAGGATGGGAATCAGCAGGTTGTTGAAATCGTGGGCCACGCCGCCCGCCAGCCGGCCCACGGCATCCATCTTCTGGGCCTGGCGGTACTGGGATTCCCGCTCCAGTTCGGCGGTGATGTCCTGGCTGACCGTGACGGACTCGCGGATGGCGCCGGAGGCGTCCACCACGGGCGAGATGGTGGTGTCCTCGGTGATCAGCCTTCCGTCCTTGCGGCGGTTGATCACCCGGCCCTTCCAGATCTTCCCTGCCGCCACGGCGGTGCGGATCGCCTCGTAGAAGTCCGCGTCGTGCTTGCCGCTGCGGAGGAGCGCCCCGGCCGCGGCGCCCACGGCTTCCTCGAATTCGTAGCCGGTGACGGCGGTGAAGGCTGGGTTCACGTACTGGATGGTGCCCCCGGCGTCGGTGATCAGGACGGATTCCGCGGCCTGGTGGAGGGCCGTCCCGAGCCGCTGGCTCTCCTTGAGGCTGGCGGCGAGGGCGTGGTTCTTCTCGTCGAGGTCCCGGGTGCGCTCGGCGATCAGATCCTCCAGCCCCGTGCGGACTTTCTCTTCGGCGATCTGGGCGCGGACCAGCCGCCAGCACCCCAGGAACCACAGCAAGAGGATGGTGGCGACCGAAACCTTGAGAACGGTCGCCAGTCCCGCCAGCCCGCCGTTGTAATTGGCGTGGGGCAGAAGGGAGATGGACTTCCACGTGGGGACGCCGAAAGGCGCGGGTCCCGCATCGGCCTGGTCCCGGAAGGGCACCACGGTGCGAAACGTCCACAGCCCTTCCGGGGTCGGGAACTGGCCCTGCTCTTCGGTCAGGATCCGCTCCCAGGCATCGGGATGGCGACGGGCGACGCTCAGGTCGGGACGGCCCAACTGGAAGCCCCACTCCTCTTCCGGATTCGTGGCCTTGAGCCAGTAGCCGTAGGTGTTCGTCAGCCACGCGCGGTTGAGGTGATTTCCCGTGGCTTTGGCGTACAGCGACAGGAGGGTGTCGCCGCGGTAGTTGAGGATGACGATCCCCCGCCGCCGCCCCTGGGAATCGCGGACGGGCGAGGCCACCCGGATGGTGGGCTTGAGGGGCCGCTCGATCTGGCCGTTCTCGACGTTGAGGTCCAGGGGGGAGACGTAGATCCCCTCTTCCTTGAGCGCCTGGGCCTCCACGAAGTAGTAGCGGTCGGCCTTGTTCTGGAGCTGGCTTTGGGGGACGATCACCGGCGTCCCTCCCCCCTGGTTGATGCGGATGCGCTCCATGCCCGTCTCGTCCAGCCACCGGATCTGGTCGTACACCGGCTTGGCCCGGGAAAAGCCCACCCAGTCCTGGGCCATCCGCTCGAGGGCCTCGGCTCCGGGGGCCTCCACGGCGTGGCGCAGCCGGAGCTGGGCGATGAGGTAGCGCAGGTCCCCGCGGATGGATTCGAGGCTGGATCCCAGCGAGACCACCCCGGCTTCCACCCGGGACCGCTCTCGGCTCTCGTGGGACGCGTGGCGCCGGAGGGTCTCCGCCCGGTAGCCCGCCCAGGCGGCTGCGGTCACCACCACGGCCAGGGGGAGGAAAAGGGACAGCAGACGGAACGCGAAGGAACGGCGAAAACCCACATCATCCTCAGAATGGCCGGGAAGGTACCGGATGCGCAGGTCCCAGCGCGACCCTGTCATCCCCAATGTGATTTATAAAGGAAATGAATTTTAAATGCCGATTAAATGCGAGGCGTGAAAAATCATCCCAGGGCCGACAGCGAGGCGCCCCCGGCCATGGCGCGAAGGTCCGGGGCCTGGGGGGGAAGGGGAAGGATCCGGAGGTCCACGGGGCGGCCCAGGGCGCCCAGTTCCGCCTCCAGGGCCGCGCGGCCGGATTCCAGCTGGGCCGGATCGCTGAGCCACACCTTCGCCCGGAGGCCCGCCGCCCGCTGCTCCAGGCCCACGCGTACGTCCCCCAGCTCGGTGAAGGGAACGCTGAGGAAGACCCGATGGACCGGCTCGCTGCCGGCGTCCTCGCCGGAATCCCGATCGGCCTCCACCCACAGCCGCAGGGGCTCGGCCCCTGCCGCCCAGGGGAGGGGCACCTCGAACCAGCCGCTGTCCTCCTGCCCCTGCAGGCGGTGGAACGCGGCCTCATCGGGGGACGCGGCCGGATCCGCCAGGGACTGGAAGGCCTCCTTCAGCCAGGTGGCCCACGCGTCGGGCTCCTCCGCCGCCGTGCCGCCGGAGAGGGCGCGGAACAGGGCGGCCAGGGGCTGGAGGGCCGAGGCGGGGGATTGCAGCAGCCGCGCCAGGAGCGGGGCGGCCTCCCCCTGCGCCAGGGGTTGGAGGACCGGCGACGCGGGCGGAGGCGTGGCGCGGACCACCTGGAGCTGGATCCCCGCCCCGCTGGGCAGGGGCACGGCCTTGAGGGCCAGGGCGCTGCCCGCCGGGAAGGGAAGGTCCCCCCGCGCCGTCAGCTCCTTCCCGTTTGCCAGGAGGAGGCGCACCCCGTCCGGGCCGGCGGAGCCCAGCGTGGCCTCCAGGGTCTGTCCCACCAGGGCCTTGAGCAGGTCGGCGGCCGCGGGCCCCGCGGTCGCGGGGATCCGCAGGGACGCGAGGACGGTCGGCGAGAGCGGAGCCGCGCCGTCCATCAGATTCTGAAGTGGCGCCGGATGTGGCCGGGGATGTCCGGCAGCGGTGCGACCAGGTCCACGCAGCCCCGCTCCACCGCGGCCCGCGGCATGCCGTAGACCACGCAGGACTCTTCGGATTCGGCCAGGGTGTGGGCGCCCTTCCGCTTGAGCTGCTCCATGCCCTTGGCGCCGTCGGCGCCCATGCCGGTGAGGATCGCGGCGAAGGTCGGGCCCTGGAACAGCTCCGCCACGCTCAGGAAGAGCACGTCCACGCTGGGGCGGTGGAGGGAGGACACGGGCTCGGTGCTCAGTTCGATGCAGCCCTTGGGCCCGCGGGGGCCGTAGGTCATGTGGATCCCGCCGGGGGCGATGTAGACCGTCCCGGCCTTGAGGGGCTCGCCCTGCTCCGCTTCCTTGACGTGGACCTTGCACAGCCCGTCGAGCCGGTCCGCGAAGGGCTTGGTGAAGGTGCTGGGCATGTGCTGGACGATGAGGCAGGGCACCGGCAGGTTGGCGGGAAGGGCCGGCAGGATGTCCTGCAGCGCCTTGGGCCCGCCCGTGGAGCTGCCCAGCACCAGGAGTTCGGCCTGGGGGCTGCCGGCGAGGGTGCCGCCCACGGGGGCCGGGGCGCGGGGCGCGGGCTTCGCGGCGGGGGTGGAAAGCGAGGGGAAGGCGGGCGGGTGGGCCGGCGCCGAGGGTGCGGGATGGGGGACGTGCGGGTGGGCTCCGGGTCGGTGGAAGCGCGGGCTGGTGGCCAGCCGGCGCACCTTCTCCTGCAGGTCCTGCTGGATCTGCAGGATGCTCATGCTGGCGAAGCTGCTCTCCTTGGGGATGAAATCCAGGGCCCCGATGGACAGGGCGTCCAGGGTGGCCTGGGCCCCTTCCTGGGTCAGGCTGGAGACCATCAGCACCGGCATGGGGTGGTCCGCCATGATCTTCTTCAGGCAGGTGAGGCCGTCCATGCGCGGCATTTCGATGTCGAGGGTGACGATGTCGGGCTTGTGCTCCTGGATCTTCTCCAGCGCGTCGATCCCGTCGCGGGCCGTGGCCACCACGCGCAGGTCAGGGGCTTCCTCCAGCATCTTCTGCAGGGATTTCCGCATGAAGGGGCTGTCGTCCACCACGAGGATGCGGATCGTCGAATTCATGTGCGTACCTCAGGCCTGGAATGCCGCTTCGACGAAGGCCATGGCATGGTCCACCTCGTCGTCGATGGAGAAAGTCAGCCGCTCCACATCCAGGTCCTTGTGGAGGGCGCCGGCGAGGACGGCCCGGAAGGCCGGATGTTCATCCAGCGACACCATCAGGCGCTCGTCGGCGGGGCCCATGGGGATCCGCGTGCGCACCAGCAAGTCGCAGAGGTGGATGAGGTTGGGCAGGAAGTCCTCGGGCCGCGGATCGTGGTGGTCGCGGATGACCTCCACGATGGTCTGGGGGAAGGACCAGCTCTCGGCGAGCAGGGCGCCGGCTTCGGCGTGGTCCAGCCCCAGCACGGCCCGCTCCGCGTCCACGAAGTAGGAACCCTCGGCCACCGCCTGGAGGACCCCCTGGTATTCCTCGGGGAAGCAGGTGTCCAGGGCGACCTTCCCGATGTCGTGGAGCAGGCCCGTGAGAAAGGCCGTCTCCGCCTGGCCGTGGCGGCGGGCTAGGACGCACACGCCTTTCGCGGTGAGGCCCACGGCGACGCTGTGCTGCCACAAGCGAAGGGCATCCAGGTGGGTGCCGCCCTTGAGGGTGCGGATGACCGCGGCCCCCGTGCCGAGGTTGGCGATGGCGTCGAAACCCAGCCGGAGGACTGCCGTGCGGAGGTCCATCACGGAGCCCTCGCCCGCGTAGAGGGGGGAATTCGCCAGCCGCAGGAGCGTGGCGGACAGGGGCGGATCCTTCGACAGGACGCCGAGGATCCGGTCCACGCTGCAACGCTCGTCCTGGACCGCCTCGCCCAGGGCCACCACCGTGAGGGGGAGGCTCGGCAGGGTCTTGGCCTTCAGGCGCGAAACGAACTGCTCCCGCGTGATCATCTCAGAACTCCGCGATCATCGATTTGTTCTGCTCGATGCTGTTGCGGACCTCTTCCTTCAGGCCGTCCAAGGCCTCGGGTCCGAGCTTGAGGATCTCCATGGCCTGGAGGGTGGCGCCCTCCAGGTGGGCGGGATCGCCGATGCCCACCTTCTCCTCCAGGGCCAAATGGTTGGCCAGGGCCACGATGGCGGTCAGTTCCTGATAGTCCTCGGGGGCGTGGATGGGATCGTGGTGCCACCGGACCGCCGCCTGCAGGCTGAGGGCCAGGTTCCAGCGGCTCACCAGGGCCTCGCCCACCATGGCGTGGTCGAAGCCGAAGGTCTCCAGTTCCAGGTCGAGGCAGACGCCGCCCTCGTTGTAGACGGTGCGGAGGAGGGCCGCGTAGCGCTCGGGGAACTTCACGCCCATCACGGACTTCCCGATGTCGTGCAGCAGCCCGCCGATGAAGGCCTCCTCCGCGCGGACGAAGCGCAGCCCCTTGGCGAAGGCGCGGCTGGCCACGGCGGAGACCAGGGCGTGCTCCCAGATCAGGCGCTCCTGGAGGCCCACGGTGCCGCGGTGGTAGAGGTTCTTGGCGGAACTGGCGATGACCACGCTTTTGATGGTGGAGAATCCCAGGGTCATGATGGCCTGGGTCAGGGTGGTGACCTCCCGGACCATCCCGAACATCGCGGAATTGGAGATTTTGAGGATCTGGCCGGTGAGGGCCTGGTCCATGGAGACGATCTTGCGGAGGTCCTCGGCCGTCGCGTCGGGATCCGCGGACACGCGCAGCACTTGGGAAGCCACTTGGGGCAGGGGCGGCAGGTCGCCGAGGTTCGCGATGAGCTCTTGGGGGGTGATGGGCATGATCCGCTCCTGGCCGCTCAGGTCCGCTTCCGGTATCCCATGGCCTTGCTGAAGTGCAGCAGCTCGAACCCGGTGTTGAAAGCATGGATGCTTTCACTGTGGCCCACCAGCAGGTAGGCGCGGGGATGAAGCTGGTCGTGGAAGCCCTTCAGCACTTGGCCCTTCACGGTCTCATCGAAATAGATGAGCACGTTGCGGCAAAAGATCACGTCGAAAGAACCCAACTGACGGTACGCGGCGTAGTCCACCAGGTTGAAGTGGCGGAACGTGGTGAAGCGCTGGGTGTCGGGCTTGACCTGGTACAGGTCCTTCCCCAGGCCCAGGAAGTGGCGCTGGAGCTGGTCGGGCGTCAGGTTCCGCAGGGTGTAGCTGTTGTAGACGCCGTCCTGGGCCTGGGTGAGCACCTTCTCGCTGATGTCCGTCCCCAGGATCTCCACCGCCAGCCCGCGGAGGACGGAATCCTTCAGGTCCTGGCAGATCATCGCCAGGGTGTAGGGCTCCTCCCCGCTGGAGCAGGCCGCGGACCAGATCCGCAGGCGGCTCTGGCCCCGGGCGCGGGCGGCCTTGGCCGCCTCGGGCAGGACGATGTTCTGGAACGCCTCGATCTGGGGGGGATTGCGCCAGAAGCTGGTCTCGTTGGTGGTGATCTCCACGAACAGGCGCTTCAGCTCCGCCGGCCCCTGGATCCCCTGGAGCAGGGACAGGTAGTCGCCGTAGCTGCGCAGCTTCAGCTCGCCGATCCGCTTGCTGAGCCGGTTCTCCACGAAATACTGCTTGGATTCGCTGAAATAGATGCCTGATTTTGCGTAGATGAAGTCTCGGAGGCTCCGAAACTCGGCGAGGGTCATCTGCTGCTTGGCCTGGAGGGGATCCATCGAGTCGTCCTCTTCCGGGGATCGGGCTGGAACCGGCGAGTCTTGAATTTCCAGGGGGTCAATTTTCCAGGGCGACCACGGCCAGGGCCACATCCCCGTCGTGGGTCACGCTCCCGTGGAGCCGCGCGATCCCCCGCTCCGCCAGCAGATCCGCCAGGGCGCCCTCCGTCCAGAGCCGCCCGTCCCGGTAGCGCAACTCCTTCCAGGACCAGCCGTCCAGCCCCACCCCCAGCGCCTTCCCGAAGGCCTCCCGCAGCGCCCAGCGCCCCGCCAGCCGCTCCGGCAGCCGCTCCCGGTTGCCCCGCAGGAGGTAGGCCGCCTCGTCCGGATGCAGGATCCGCCCCGCGCATTTCTCCGCGCCGAAGCGCTCCACGAGGTGCCGCCAGCGGGAGGGAGGGCAGAGGTCTGTGCCAAGTCCGACGATCACAGCCATAACCTCCGTTGCATGATTCCCTCCTCGCCGGGGCCCGACTTCACAGCGTCGGGAGGGCAGAGGTCTGTGCCAAGGCCGAGAATCATGGGATGACGGTAGCCCAAGAACCGCCGGCCTCCCAGCCTGCCGTCACTCCGGCCAGTGGTGCTTGGGGTACCGCCGCGACAGGGCGGGCCGCAGCTCCTTGTAGGCCCGCTGCCAGAAGCCGGCCAGGTCGGTGGTGACCTGCACTGCGCGCATATTGGGGGCGAGCAGGTGCAGGACCAGCGGCACCGCGCCGCCCGCCACCGCGGGCGTCTTCTTCAGGCCCCAGAAATCCTGGAGGCGCGAGGCGATCCAGGGAGAATCGCCCTCGTAGTGGACCTTCGTGGGCCGGCCCTTGGGAAGCTGGACCGCGTCGGGGGCCCAGGCGTCCAACAGGCGGAGCGTGTCGGCGGGGTAGGCCTGCCGCAGGGCCGCGGGCCAGTCCACGTCCTGGACTTCGCGGAGGGTGGTCCGGCCGGCGCAGGCGGCGGTGAGCAGCGGGCCCAGAAGGTCCTCCGGCAGCTCCAGGTCGGTCCGGTGCTTCCGGAGAAAGGCCAAACGGGCCAGGAGCCGCGCGGGAATCTCCTCCAGCGGGCGGTCCCGGAGGGCTTCGGCGAGCAGTCGCGCCACCCGGGGATCCGCGGGATCCGCCGGCCCGCGGCTCGCGTCGATGGGGAGCCCGTCGTAGCGGATCTCGTTGCGGCGCTCCACCCGGCCCGCCGAAGCCTGGAAAACCACCTCGTCCACGTCCTCCAGCCGCTCAGGAAAGGCGTCCAGCAGCCAATCCGCCTCGATCCGGGAGGCCAGGCGGACCAGGCTCTGGCCGCCGGCGCCCTGCTTCTGGAATTCCGCCTCCAGCGCGACGATCAGGCCCGGCCGCCGCACGCGGCTGGTGGGATCCAGTCGGGCGCCCCCGCCTCCGGCGAACGCGCAGGTGCCGTTGGCGGACAGCTGGCCCACCCGGTCGGGATAGGCCCGCAGCAGGGCCTTCAGCAGGCGCGGCTCCGCGTCGGCCGGTTCGGCCGGCGACGGGAGAAGCCGTGCCAGCGACTGCGCGGCCCGCCGCGCCCGCTGCACCGCCGCCGGATCCAGGCCCGCCGCCCGACACGCTCCGGCGCCGAAGCCGCCGGCCTCCGCCTCCTCGAACTGGTCCAGGCGGAGCAGCAGGTCCGAATCCGCTCCGTGGCCCGCTTTCGCCGGCGCCCGATCCAGGTTCTGGCGGGCGGCGAGGCTGCCGGTCTCCAGCAGGGCCGCGGCGCGGAGGGCCAGCTGGGGGATGCCGAGGTCCTCCCCCGCCACGGCCAGGCGCGCCAGGCGGGGATGCAGCGGCAGGTCGGCCATCCGGCGGCCGAGGGACGAGAGGCCGCCGTTCTCCAGGGCGCCCAGGCGGGTCAGCAGTTCCTCCGCCGCGCGAAGGGCGGGTTCCGGCGGGGCCTCGAACCAGGCCAGGGCCGCGGGATCGGCGATCCCCTGGCCGTGCAGCGCCAACAGCGGCTCGGCCAGATCCGCCCGCTGGAGTTCGGGCAGGTCGAAAGCGGGCCGGGCGCGAAAATCGGCTTCGGTGAACAGGCGCACGCAGCGGCCCGGCCCGGTGCGTCCGGCGCGGCCCGTTCGCTGGACGCACCGGGCCTGGCTGATGCGCACCGTCCGCAGGCCCGACAGCCCGGACCAGGGCGAGTGCGAAGCCTCGCGGCCCAGCCCCGAATCCACCACCGCGCCGATGCCGTCCAGGGTGACGGAGCTCTCGGCCACGTTGGTGCTGAGGAGGACCTTCGGCCGGTCGCTGGCCTCCAGGGCGTGGGCCTGGGCTTCCGGCGACAGGTCGCCGTGCAGGGGCCGGAGGCTCAGGCCCCGCCGCGCGGCCACGGCCTCGCAGCTCTTCAGGCAGGCGCGGATCTCCGCCGCGCCGGGGAGGAAGACCAGCGTGTGTCCCTCCAGTCCGTCGCCGTACAGGCGGTCCACGGCGTCGGCCACCTGGAGCTCCAGGGGCCGGTCATCCGGGCGGGAAAGAAAGGCCGTCTCCACCGGAAAGGCGCGGCCCCGGCTGGTGAGGATCGGCGCGTCCAGGTAGGCGGCGACGGGGCCGGCGTCCAGGGTGGCGGACATCACCACGAGCTTGAGGTCGGGCCGGGTGGTCCGCTGGAGGCGGCGGAGGAGGGTGAGGGCGAGGTCCGTGTGCAGATGCCGCTCGTGGAATTCGTCCAGGATGACGGCGGCGATGCCCTTCAGCGCCGGATCGCCGTGGAGCCGCCGCAGGAGGAGGCCCTCGGTCACGAACCGCAGGCGCGTGGCCTTGGAGACCTTCTGCTCGAAGCGCACGGCATAGCCCGCCCGCTGACCCAGGGCTTCGCCCAGTTCCTCCGCCACGCGCGTCGCAGCGAGCCGGGCCGCCAGGCGGCGGGGCTCCAGGATCCAGCACTCGCCGGTTCCGAGGAGGCCCTCCTCCAGCAGGGCGGAGGGGACGCGGGTGGTCTTGCCCGCGCCCGGATCCGCCTGCAGCACGAGGTTGGGATTCCGCCGGAGGGAAGCGGCGATCTCCGGAAGCAGCGGATCGATGGGGAGGTTCAGGCGCATGGGTGTCCCAGGGCGGCGAGGAAGGCGGCGGGCTCGTCCACGGAGACGGCGGCGCCCCACCGGGCCCGCGTGGGTCCCAGCAGGCCCAGGCCCGCCACGGGCTCGCGGAAGCGCAGCTCCACGATGGGTGGTCCCGGCGTGATCAGGCGGTGCAGGTCCCGCAGGTGGGCGCGGCGGGTCCAGTCGTCCTCGAAATCGGGGAACGGCGTCGCGCTTGAGATCTGATCCCGCCGCACCCGCAGGGACCTTCCCGCGCCGACGCGAAGCTCCACGGCCTCGCCCCTAATCTGGTGGGGCCGCTCCTTCATCGCCGCGTAGAGCCCCACCAGCCACAGGACCGCGTAGGCCGTGGACAGGTGCAGCGTCCACCGCAGCCAGGTCGGCGCGCCGGACAGGAGGGCGCGGATCAGGAGGACATCGCCGGGGAGGAGCAGGGGAAGAACGGGCAGGAGGCTGCCCAGCGCGGCCTGGCGGTGGAGGCTGAAGCCCGCCGGCGCCGGCGCGCGGAATCCGCCCACGAGGAACCGCAGGGCGCCCCAGAGGGTCGTCATCTCCAGGGCCACGAGCCGCGCCACTCGGGGCGGGAGGAAGGCTTCCAGGGCGGAGGCCAGGCGCTCCTCGGGCCACGTTCCGGGCGCAGCGCGGCGCCAGGCGCGGAAGGCGAGCCCCACGAGGAGAACCTCCAGCCCCAGCGCGGTGCCCAGCTTGAGGGGGAGGACCCAGCGGGAGGCAGGCGCGAGCGCGGCGCCCACGCCTTCCACCAGGATCACGCCGGGAAGCAGCAGCCGAGTGGCGGGAATCCTGCCCGCCCGCCAATCCCGGCCCAGCCCCGGCAGCCGGAGCGCGGCCAGCGCGGCGGCGGCGCCTCCAGCGACGGCGAAAAGGGAAGGGACCGCGAACATCCTTCCAGCCTACGGCCTTCCGGGAGGATCCCGGCGGCGGCGCTTCCCGGCCCGGTCGCGTAGAATGGACCCTTCGACGGGAGCGGGCATGGCGGGCATGGAAACGGCGGGCGTGGGCGGCAAAGCCGGCGCGGTGATGGACAGCCTGCGGGATGCCTATGGCGAGACGCTGGTGGAGCTGGGGAACGAGGGTGCCAACCTGGTGGTCTTCGACGCCGACCTCGCCGGGTCCACCCGCACCAGCAAATTCGCCAAGGCCTTCCCCGAGCGGTTCTTCAACATGGGTGCCGCGGAGCAGGGCATGGTGGCCGCCGCCGCCGGGGCCAGCACCACCGGCGTGGTGCCCTTCGTCAGCACCTTCGCCATGTTCGCCACGGGGCGGGCCTATGAATTCGTCCGCCAAGCCGTGGGCGTGGGCCACCAGAACGTGAAGATCGTGGCCACCCACGCGGGCCTCACCGTGGGCGAGGACGGCGGTACCCACCAGTGCCTCGAGGACCTGGCTCTCATGCGGATGATTCCCGGCATGACGGTGATCTCGCCCGCCGACGCCCTGGAGACGAAGCAGGCCGTGCGCGCCGCCTATGCCTACCGCGGGCCCGTCTACATCCGCCTCACCCGCGACAAGTTCCCCCGGCTCCACTCCGAGGACTACCGCTTCGAGATCGGCAAGGCGGTGGTGGTGCGGCCCGGCAAGGACGTCCTGCTGGTGGGCTGCGGCCTCGGCACGTCCATCTGCCTGGAGGCGGCGGAACTCCTGGCCGCCGAAGGCGTGGAGGCCACCGTGCTTCACAGCCCCACCCTGAAGCCCTTCGACCGCGAGACGCTCCTGACGCTGGCCAAGAATCACCGCGCCGTCGTGACCTGCGAGGAGCACCAGGCCCATGGCGGCCTCGGCGGGATCGTGGCGGAGCTCCTGTCGGAGGCGCACCCCATGCCCCTCCGCCGCGTGGGCGTGCAGGACCAGTTCGGCCAGAGCGGCAAGCCGGAGAAGCTGCTGGAAGCCTACGGCGTCACGCCCCAGGCCGTGGCCGCCGCCGCTCGGGCCGCCCTCTGATGGCCGTGGAGACCTTCCGCGCCAGCCGCTGGACGAAGGGCAATCACCTCTTCCCCACGGTGATCGAGGTGACGGACAGCGCCGTCCTCCGCCGCCAGCGCTCGTGGTTCAGCGTGAACGAGATCAGCATCCACCTGTCGAAGGTGGCCAGCGTCCGCATCGAGACCGGCCTCCTGTGGTCCGACCTCACCGTGGAGAGCACCGGCGGCAGCGATCCCCTGGCGAGCCACGGCCACACCAAGGCCGACGCCCGGCGGATCAAGGAACTGATCGAAGCGGCCCAGAGCCGCGGGATGCGTTAGGCAGAGCGCCCGCGTCTTCCCGTTTGCATTCAAAAGATTAAAGATCACCACCAAGGCGCGAAGACACCAAGAAAAGCTCTGCCTACCATGGACGCGATTCCTGGTGCCCTAGTTCTGGAACGCTTGTTGGCATCAGGCGAAGCGGGGTACGCGCTTCTCCAGGAAGGCGGCGAGGCCTTCTTTCGCGTCGGAGTGGCGCATGGCGGCTTTCATCTGGTCGCCCTCCGCCGCCAGCCGCGTCCGCAGGCCCTCGGGATCCAGTCCCTGGTTGCGGAGGAGGGTGGCCTTGATCCGGGCGAAGGTTTCGGCTGGCCCCGCGGCCAGGCGCCGGGCCAGGGACTCCACCGCGGCTTCCAGGTGGTCCGCGGGGACGATGCGGTTCACCAGCCCCAGCGCCTGAGCGCGGTCGGCGGCAAAGGGTTCTCCCGTCCACATCAGCTCGCCCGCCACGGCGGGGTTCACCAGGCGCGACAGCATCACGCTGCCGCCCCAGTCCGGGTGCAGGCCGATCTTGACGAAGGCCATGCTGAAAGCGGCCTCCGGCGTGGCCAGGCGCAGGTCCGCGCAAAGCGCGAGGCTCATGCCCGCGCCCGCCGCGGGACCCTGGACCACCGCCACCACCGGCTTGGGGAGGATCGCCAGGTGGTAGGCCACGGTCGCGCCGAGGTCCAGCAGGGCTTCCATCTCCGCCCACCGGCCCTCCGCCAGCGCCTTCGCCATCCACCCGATGTCGCCGCCCGCGCAGAAGGCCCGTCCCGCGCCGCGGAGGAACAGCGCCTTCACGTCCGGCTCCGCCGCTCGGGCCAGAGCCTCCTCGAACCCTTCCTTCATCTCCGGAACGAGGGCGTTCAGCTTGTCGGGGCGGTCGAGGGTCAGCGTGGCGATGCGATCGCGGATCTCGAAGCGGAGGGGCGACGACATGGAAGCTCCGAGAAATCAGCCGATCGCTTTGATGAACGCGGCGAACAGGTCGCGGGCGGCGTCGCCGGCGGGGCCTTTGAGGCCCACGAGGTTCTCCGGATGCCACTGGACGCCGAAGGCCCAGCGGGCGGGATCGGCGGCTTCCACGGCCTCGATCAGCGGGCCCGTTTCGGGATGGACGGTGTCCAGGTGCCAGCCCACGGCCACGAGCGCGGGCGCCACGCGCTTCACCGCCTGGTGGTGGCGGCTGTTCACCAAAAAGACATCCTCGCCCAGGAGGGCCCGCAGGCGGGATCCCGGCGCCAGCTGGACGCGGTGGTGCATGTCGGGGACGTCGGGCGTGCCGTGCTGGTGGCGCGTGGGCTCGCAGCCGTAGTGCTCGGGTACGTGCTGCACCATGCTGCCGCCGAGGGCCACGTTGAGCGTCTGTTCCCCCCGGCAGATGCCGAGGATGGGCAGGCCCGCGTCCCAGGCTCTGCGGATGAGGGGGATCTCGAATAGGTCCCGCGCCTCGTCCACCTCGGCTTCTCCATGGACGGCCTCGCTGGGGTCCCAGTGGCGGGGATGGATGTCGCCCCCTCCCGTGAGCAGCAGCCCGGCCACCTCCGCCAGGTCGGGCAGGGCATCCCCGGGGGCGGCCAGGTGGATCGGCCCGGTCCACCCGGCGCCCCGGACCGCCGGAAGGTAATGCTTCTCGGCGCCGGACTTGCTTTTGCAGCTCACCAGAATGCTTGACACGGTAAGGACCTCGCGAGAATCGTGATTACCCTACCACCCCCTCAGACGGTCTGAGTCGACGGTGCGGCGGAGAGCTCCGCCGATCCAAATTTAGGAGGACGCCATGTCCGGATCCTTGAACAAAGTCCTGCTCATCGGAAACCTCGGGCGCGACCCCGAGCTGAAGGCCACGCCTTCGGGCCAGAGCGTCGCCCGCTTCTCCGTCGCCACCACGGAGACCTGGAAGAATCCCCAGGGCGAGAAGCAGAGCAAGACCGAGTGGCACAACATCGTGGTGTGGGGCAAGCAGGCCGAGATCGCCGAGAAGTACCTGCGCAAGGGCAAGCAGGTGATGATCGAGGGCCGCATCCAGTACCGCGAGTACACCGACCAGGCCGGCGTCAAGAAGACCGCCTGCGACATCCGCTGCGACAACTTCGTCATGCTGGGCCGCATGGAAGACGGCGGCGGCAGCCGGGACAGCAGCGGCTACGGCAGCCGCGGCGGTTCCCAGGACTTCGAGGATCACGGCGCCCCCAGCCCGGCGGGCAGCGGCGGCGGCAGCTTCCCGGACGACGACATCCCGTTCTAGGCCGGATTCGCGCACTCGCAGAAGCGGCGCCATTCGGCGCCGCTTCTTGGTCTTGGGCGATTACTGGCCGTCGCTGCCCTCATCCGGTAGTAACGATCCGGCCGACTGCATCGGCTTCACGTGACAGGCGGCGAGGAGCTGCCCCATTCATCGCTTCAGCTCTCGCAGTCTGCCTTCAGCTTGGGCACCAGTCAGGCTGGGGAGGCCAGGAGCAGCAAGACGGGGAGGAGGACAGAGGCGTTCATGGTGCCCCCTGGGTCGTCCAAAGTGGGGGACAGGGTTGAATGTGGACGGCGTCCGGAGATTGCGGGCCAGTGGGGATCCACTGTTTCAGGCAGGTTATCAAGGGCGCCGGAGGGCTCAGGAGTACTGTTCCGGGTCACGGGCCAAAACTGTCCTTATTGAGGCCGTACGGCAGCATGGGCCAAGCCTTGCGCCAGTGGATCACGCCGTCCTTGTCGAGGAGGACCGTGAGGGTCCTTGGGGACTTCGAGGGTTCCTGGATTTGGAACGTGACGACCCAGCCATCGATGTGCTTGATGGCCTGGATGAGATGTTTTTTCTCCTGCGTGGGGGGCCAATGCCCTGTGTAGGCGTCATTCCAGCGTTCCCTACCCAGGATGTGAACCTCGGAGATGGCCTGGTTGTAGGTGTCGCCCCAGGGGTGCTGATCCGCATAGGTCTGGATGATGTGCCGGGCCTCTTCCAGCGTCGGTTCCTTGTCGGCAAAAGGTGCGGTCCTTTCCAGCGGAGGCGGGCTGGGTGGGATGTCTGCGGGGGCCCTGCCATCTGGTCCGGAGGGGATGGGGGTGAGCGTCTGATGGATGGCCACCTTTCGTGAGCCCGGATAGTTCGCATCGAAGGCGAGGTGGAAAATGATGGTCTTCTCGCTTGAGCGTTCATTGGTGAACGAACATTCCTGGTAGCCCCGGAAGGGCTGGCGCACATTCGCTGCCCAGCCGGAAGGTTTCAGCCGGAGATAAGCTCCCCCAGTCTCGCTGCGAGCTTGAATCTGGATGGTGGTTTTAGGAGGTACGAGGACTGCGTACCAAGTCACCCTGTATTCGGGAATCTCGTCCTCGATGATGGCCGTATAGGGGGGAAGGAACATTGCCCCCTGGCCCGGTCCCTTGGCGATGGGCAACTGCCTTCCTTTGAGGACTGGCAGACCTCCCTGGGTTTTCGTGGCGGTGACAAAACTGGCTTCCGGCGTCGGCTGGGTTTTCGCGGGAGGCTGCGCGGTCGGCGTCGTAGGTGCGATGGAATCGGGCTTGGGGGAGGCCTGCGGGGCTGATGGGGGCATTGCTGCGGCCCTAGAGAGCATGGGAGTGGCGATCTCCCCTGGGGCCGCGGGGAGTTCCACCGACCCGCGGCTCGGGAAGGTAAGGGCCATGGGCCTGAGGATGGGACCGAACCTGCTGGCCGCGGTGACCTCCGGAGCCGTTTGCGGAAGGTCGTTGCCATCGGGCTGGGACGGAACCTGGGTGATCGCCTTCTTGGTCTCGTAATTGGGAACCGCGGGCTTCTCGGCCTGAGCCGGGAGACTGCCGACCAGGAGGAGGGCCGCGAGAAGGGTGAGGCTCGGGGTGGCGAAGCGAAGCTGGGGAGGGTCGGCCAGCAGCAGCCGGCGCAGGCGTTCCACGAGATTGCCTCCTTTGGCGCTCAGCGCCAGGGAGGGGGGGCGGTCGCGCAAGGCGTCGAGTCGGCTCAGGATTTCGGCGTAGTAGACGGCATCTCCGCAAACAAGGACGGCGGCGTCATCACAGCAGTGTTCCCGTTCGGTCCGGATCCGTCGGGAGATCCACCACACCGCTGGATGGAAGAAGAAGAGCACTTCGATCACGCATTGGAGGCCGTTGACCAGGCCGTCCAGGCGGCGGAGGTGGGCGAGTTCGTGAGCCAGCACCGCTTCAGCGGCGAGGGGGTCCAGGTGGGCGAAGAACCCCAGGGGCAGGAGGATTACAGGCCGAAGCAGTCCCATGCACATGGGCGTCACCACGCGGGCCGATTCGAGGAAGCGCACCGCGCGGCGCAGGTTTGCCTTCCGCACCAGGCGCTCGAACCACTCTGGTTGGGGGATGGGCGTTCCAAGGGCCTTCAAACGGCGCAGCCAGAGCCATCCGCCCGCGGCCCGGAAGCTGAGCAAGAGAACGCCCACGGCCCAGATGGCCAGGACCCACGGGAGGTAGGGCTGCAGTCGGGCACGCCAGGGCAAGGATGCGGCCCCGAACGTCGACACGGGCGTGAGGGTCTCCGACCAGGCCAAGCCGAGCGGCTGATCCAAAGCAGGAGCTGCCCCGATGAAGCCAGCGTCGGTGATCGGAGGATGCGGGGCCGGTGAGAGCACGGCGTAAGTGGCCATGGCGGTGCCCAGGCAGGCGAAGAGGAAGGCGCATCCCGCGGCGTAGCGGAGTTGGGGACGCCGTCGCCGGAGCAGGGCGAGGGTTCCCCAGGCCAGGAGGCCCAGCAGTGTGCCCTGCCAGAGGAAGTGGAGCAGGCTCCAGGCTAGGCGCTGGGCTGCGAGGGATTCCAGGAGGGAGATCATGGCCGCTTCTCCTTGGCCTTGGCGAGCAATTGGGTGATCTCCTCGCGCTCGCTGGCCGCGAGTTTCCGATTGGCGAGGGTGGTGGCAAGCAGGTCCAGGGCGCTGCCCCCGAAGGCCCGCTCCAGCAGGTCATCCACCAGGTGCTTCAAGGTATGTTCTCGCGCCTGGGAGGGCCGGTAGACATGCGATCGGTCCGACTCATCCCGCAGCAGCAGCCCTTTGTCCACCATGGTCTGCATCATCTTCAGCACCGCCGTGTAGGCCAGATCGCGGTCTGTGCCAAGTACGGCGTGAACCTGGCGCACGGTCGCCGGACCAAGATCCCACAGGGTGCGGAGGATGGAGAGTTCCACATCGGTGGGGCGATTGAGTGCGTGGCGCATGGGTGTCCTGGGGCTACATCCGAAAATCTACGAACTAAAGTGTATGTGTCAAGGGCACCCCCTGCTTTTTTCGGGGCATGCCGGGGTCGCATGGGAATCGCCCCTGAGCGATCGCGATCCTATGCGGTACAATGATCGGTTCGGGAGTCCCCATGCTTGCAGTGCAGAACGTCACCATGCGCTACGGATCGAAGATCCTCTTCGAGGACGTCACGACCACGTTCAACCCGGGCCGCCGCTACGGCCTGACGGGGCCGAACGGGGCGGGGAAGTCCACGTTCATGAAGATCCTGGCTGGCGAGCTGGAGCAGCAGATGGGGAACGTGATCCGTCCCCGGAAGATGGGCATCCTGCGCCAGGACCAGTTCGCCTTCGACGCGTTCCGCGTCATCGACACGGTGATCATGGGCAATGCGGGCCTGTGGAAGGCGCTCCAGGAGCGGGACGCCATCTACGAGAAGGCCGAGATGACCGACGAGGACGGCATGCGCGTGGCCGAGCTGGAAGGCGTGGTGGCCGACGAGGACGGCTACACGGCCGAAGCCGATGCCGCCGTGCTGCTGGACGGCCTGGGCATTCCCGAGGAGCTGCACGACCGCAAAATGAGCGAGCTGCAGGGCGGCCAGAAGGTCCGCGTGCTGCTCTCCCAGGCCCTCTTCGGCAGTCCCGAGGCGCTGCTGCTGGACGAGCCCACCAACCATCTGGACTTGGATTCCATCCACTGGCTGGAGGAATTCCTCACCCACTACAAGGGCACCGTGGTGGTGATCTCCCACGACCGGCATTTCCTGAACAACGTCTGCACGCACATCGCCGACATCGACTACCAGACGATCATCCAGTACACCGGCGGCTACGACGACATGGTGATGGCGAAGATCCAGGTGCGGTCGCGCATCGAATCGGACAACGCCCAGCGCGAGAAGAAGATCGCCCAGCTCAACGAGTTCATCCAGCGCTTCGCCGCGGGCACCCGCAGCAGCCAGGTGAACAGCCGCCGCAAGGAAGTGGAGCGCCTGCAGCCCAGCGATCTGGCCCGCAGCAACATCCAGCGACCCTTCATCAAGTTCAACCAGGCGAAGCCGGGCGGACGCTACGCCCTGGAATTCGAAGGCGTGAAGAAGGGCTACGACACCGACGCGGGCCGGCTGGACGTCATCAAGGGCTTCAGCGCCATGGTGCAGCGGGGCGAGAAGGTCGCGGTCATGGGCCGCAACGGCATCGGCAAGACCACGCTGCTGAACGCCCTGCTGGCCAACGCCCCCCAGGTGACGGAGGGGGGGATGAAGCTGGACGCAGGCGACGTGAAGTGGGGTCACGAGGCCAACGTGGGCTACTTCTCGCAGGACTTCGCTGAGAGCATCCCCAAGGGCTATGAGCTCGTCTCCTGGCTCCACCAGTTCGATCCCGAGGCCACCAAGGAGCAGATCCGCGGCGTCATGGGCCAGATGCTCTTCCGCGGGGAAGAGGGCAACAAGATGACGGACGTCCTCAGCGGTGGCGAGTCCTGCCGCCTGCTGTTCTGCAAGCTGATGCTGCAGAAGCCCAACATCCTGGTGCTGGACGAACCCACCAACCACCTCGACTTGGAGGCGGTCATCGCGCTCAACGACGCGCTCCAGCGCTACGAGGGGACCCTCCTGCTGGTCACCCACGACGAGGACCTCATCGACGAAGTGGCCACGCGCATCTGGCACCTCACGGAGACCGGCGTGGAGGACTTCCAGGGCACCTATGCGGAGTACAACGCACCCACCGGTCACTGACCGTCCGGGGGCAAAAGCCCCCCTTGCCCGCTCCCGGGGTCAAACTATACTGAATTCCAATCTATGACCTCGGGCCGACGGGAAAGCGAGTGGAATGTGGCACTTCGACAAAGCCTTCGGGGCTCCCCTTTTTTGAGGTCTGGTAAAAAAACAACGAGAGGCGCCGAAGGGCGGCGCTCGTGGCTGGCGAAAGTGCTGGGCGATCTGGAGGACTTCAAGCGCGCCCTCGACGAGCACGCCATCGTGGCGATGACCGACGCCCAGGGCCGCATCACCTACGTCAACGACAAGTTCTGCGCGATCTCCAAGTACTCCCGCGAGGAGCTGCTGGGGAAGGATCACCGCATCCTCAATTCCGGCTACCACCCGCGCGCGTTCATGGAACAGATGTGGAAGACCATCCTGTCGGGAAAGGTGTGGAAGGGGGAACTCCGCAACAAGGCCAAGGACGGGCGTTTCTACTGGGTGGACACCACCATCGTCCCCTTCCTCGACGAGCACGGGAAACCCTCGCGATTCGTGGCGATCCGCGCCGACATCACCCAGCGGAAGGAGGCGGAGGAATCCCTCCGCCAGGCCCAGAAGCTGGAGAGCCTGGGCGTCCTGTCCGGGGGCATCGCCCACGACTTCAACAACCTCCTCACGACGATCCTCGGCAACGCCAACCTGGGCGTGATGAGCCTTCCGCCGGAAAGTCCGGCGGTGCCCTTCCTGGATCAGATCGAGAAGGCCACGCTCCGCGCCGCGGACCTCACCCGTCAGCTGCTGGCCTACGCCGGGAAGGGGCGGCTCCAGGTCATCGACGTGGACCTCAACCGGCTGGTGGTGGAGATGACCCAGCTGCTCACCGTCTCCCTCTCCAAGAAGGCGGTGGTGCGCTACGACCTCGCGCCGGAGTTGCCGCCCATTTCCGCGGACCCTTCGCAGATGCAGCAGCTCGTGATGAACCTCGTCACGAACGCTTCCGAGGCCATCGGCGACGAGTCCGGTGGGCTGATCACGGTGCGGACCGGCGTCCAGACCGTGGACGAGGCCTACGCCGAGAGCCTGCTTCCCGCGTTGCCGCTCTCGCCGGGGAGCTACGTCACCCTGGAGGTGAGCGACACCGGCTGCGGGATGACGCCCGAGGTGCGGGAGCGGATCTTCGATCCCTTCTTCACCACCAAGTTCACGGGCCGCGGTCTGGGCCTGTCGGCCATGCTGGGGATCCTCCGCAGCCACCACGGCAGCCTCAAGGTCTACAGCGAGCTGGGAAAGGGCTCGGCCTTCCGGCTGTTCCTCCCGGCCGTGGGCGCCCCCAAGGAAGAGCATCCGCCCCGTCGGGAAGGGCTCCACTGGCGGGGA
The DNA here is from genome assembly GCF_030845995.1 of Geothrix sp. 21YS21S-4. Lineage (NCBI taxonomy): Bacteria > Pseudomonadati > Acidobacteriota > Holophagae > Holophagales > Holophagaceae > Geothrix > Geothrix sp. 21YS21S-4. The sequence continues at coordinate 2,239,045 of NZ_CP132719.1, read as the reverse complement.
ACCGGCACGCTGCTGGTGGTGGATGACGAGGCCGGCGCCCGGTCCGTGGCCCGCACGCTCGGCGAGGGGCTGGGCTTCCGGGTGGTGGAGGCGGCGGACGGCCGCGAAGGCGTGGCCCTGTTCGAACTCCACCACGCCGAAATCTCGGTGGTCCTCATGGATCTCACCATGCCCCACATGGACGGGCGGCAGGCCTTCGCCAAGATGCACGCCATCGATCCGGGTGTGCCCGTCGTCCTCACCAGCGGCTACAGCGAGCAGGACGTCATCGGGGATTTCGTGGATCGCGGCCTGGCCGGATTCCTGCCCAAGCCGTACCGCAGTTCCCAGTTCCAGGCGATGCTGCGCAAGGCGGTGGAAGAGGGATCAAGCCTGGGCCAGGAGCATCCCTAGCACTTCCTCCGCGACCTTCAGGCCGACGATGGCGGGCATGTAGGAGATGGTGCCCACGGGGCGCCGCGCGCGGCCGGGGCCCCGGTGGGGCTCGATGTCCAGGGGGTTGGCGGGCCGCTTGTTGTCGGCGGCCTCCAGCGAATAGACGCAGCGGATCCCGCGGGTGATTCCGGCCTTCCGCAGTTCCTTGCGGACCCGCGCCGCCAGCGGGCACAGCCGCGTCTCGCTGAGGTCGCCCACGCGCAGTTGGTCGCTGCTGAGCCGGCCTCCGGCGCCCATGGCCGACAGGATCGGCAGCCCGCGCTCGTGGGCGGAGCGCATGAGCGCCACCTTGCAAGTGAGGGAATCGATGGCGTCGATCACGGCGTCCGGCCGCGGTTCCAGCAACTCCGGCAGGGTGTCCGTGTGGATGAAGGTGATCCGGGGATCCACGTCGCACTCGGGGTTGATGTCCCGCACCCGGGCGGCGGCCACTTCGGCCTTGGGTTGGCCCACGGTCGAGCGGAGGGCGAACAGCTGGCGGTTGAGGTTGCTGGGGCCGACGACGTCGTGGTCCACCAGCCGCAGATGGCCCACGCCGGCCCGGGCCAGGGCCTCCACCGCGAAGGAGCCCACGCCGCCCAGCCCGAAGACCGTCACCCGGCTGGCGCGGAGCCGCTCCAGCGCCGCCTCGCCGAGCAGCAGCTCGCTGCGGGAAAACCACCTCATGCCAGGACCTCCTTGAAACACCGGCGTCCATTCTCCCAGGTGAGGGCCGCCAGGTCTTCGGCGCGCGCGCCGCGAAGGGCCGCCGCCGCTTCGATCAGGCGGGGAAAGCCCCCGGCGCCGTCCGTCTCCAGCAGGAGGAAGCGGTCCTCCACCGACGCGAACGCAGCCCGCGCGGTGGCGCGTTCCGGCTTCAGAAGGTCCGGAGAGAAGGACAGAAATACGGCCCGCGCCTGGAGCGCCCGGGCCGTTTCGGGGCTCCCTCCGTAGGCGTGGACCAGGGCGCCCGCCGGCGGCACGCCCTCCTCGTCCAACACCTCCAGCAGCCGGCCCCACGCGCGCACTGCATGGATCGCCACCGGCCGGCGGAGGTCGCGCGCGAGCCGGAGTTGGATCCGGAATGCCGCTTCCTGCGCCGCGCGATCCACATCCTTCCGCGCGAAATCCAGCCCGCATTCGCCCACGCCCGCGCGATGCGCGCGCAGGAGGGCCTCCAGCCGCTCCGCCCAGCCGGCCGAAGCCTCCCCCACTCGCCACGGATGCAGCCCCAGCATGGGAATCGCGCCGGGATCGCGGCGGAGCACCGCCTCCCAGTCCGATTCTCCCGTTCCGCAGATCACGCGCAGCCCCCCCGGCGTAGGTTCCACTGGCGGGTGGCTGTGGGCGTCGAAGAGGGGGTGCATGCGTGGGGAAGCTGATTCCGGGGGGCGATGGGGATGCGGGGTGTCTTCGCGCCTTGGGGGTGATCCTTGGCTTTTCAACCCTGGAAGAGGAGACGGCGTCGCGCGGTGGGGCTGAGACTCCGCCGGGAATGTGCGAAACTGAGGATTCAGGGTCCCGTAGCTCAGCTGGATAGAGCAACTCCCTCCTAAGGAGTAGGTCGGACGTTCGAATCGTCTCGGGGCCACCATTTGGAGGGTTTCTCCCTTTCGCCTTCGGGCGGGGATCTCCGCGAGGTCGCCATGTCCCGTGCCCAGCTCAAGGATGAAGTCTTCATGAACATGGCGGCGGAGCTCAGCCGCCTGGGGACGTGCTGTCGGCTGCAGGTGGGGGCCGTACTGTTGCGGGCGGACGGCGGGATCGCGGCGGCGGGGTTCAACGGGGCGCTGCCGGGAATGCCCCACTGCACGGCGGAAACCTGCCGGCCGGGGCAGCGCTGCCTCCACACCAGCCACGCGGAGGAGAACGCCCTGGGCTTCTGCGACGGGCCCGTCGCGACGGCCTACGTGACCCACGAGCCCTGCCTGGTCTGCACCCGCGCCCTGATCCGGCGCGGCGTCCGCCGGGTGGTGTTCCGGCACCCCTACGCCAGCATCGCCGACCAGGAACGCGCCGAGCGCCAGGCGATCCTGGACCACTTCGGCGTGCGCTGGGATCCGCTGGCGTAGCCCTTCAGATCCCGCCGCGTTCCCGGGAGGGGAGGGGGCCGGGATCCATGGCGAGTTCGGTGCCGTCGTCCAGGACGAGCACCAGCGGATCGCCGGAGCGGACGTCCACGATGACGCGCCCCAGCAGCCGCTGGCGGTGGTCCGAGTGCCAGGGGATGCCCACGGGATAGGTCCGCCGGTAGGTGTCGAGGGGAACCTCCAGGCGGTGCCCCAAGTGCGCCAGGGCCGCCTCGAACGCGGCGGCGAAGCCCTTGGGAAGCTCGGGGTCCAGCCCCGCGGCGAGGAGGAATCCCTCCATGGGGAACCCGTTCCCCTCGGTCTGGGGAATCCAGTGCCGCGGCCCCTGGCTCGAAGGGGCCGAGCCCTCCAGAACGACCGCGCGGTCCCGATGGATGCCCAGCCACAGGGACGTGCGGCCCTCCGGCCCGCGCCCCTCGAAATCCAGCGGAAGCTGGGCGTCGTCGTGGAAGACCACGGCCCGGAGTGGGAGCCATTCGAAGGTCTCCGCCACCTTGGCGTGGACCGGCCCCAGGCTCCGCCGGCGGAGGTCCGCCACGGCTTCGGCGAAGGCCTGCCGGAGGCCGGCCAGGCTGAGGACGCCCACGGGCAGGCCCTGGGCGTCGAGATCCAGCGGAGGCTCGTGCCAGTCGGCGGCCAGGGCCGGCACCACCTGATGGAACAGGATCAGGGCGGGATCCCAGTCCCAGTGGCGGGCGGGGTCGTAGCCCAACTCGCGGCAGAGGTCGAACCAGGACGGCTCCGGTCCGGCGGCCCCGGGGAGGAAGATGGAGCGCCCATCCAGGAAGATCTCGCACCCCGCCGATCCCCCCGGCCGCCGGCTGAGGCCCAGTTCATGGCGGCCCAGGGTGGCGAGGGTGGTCTCGTGGTACGGGTGGTCCTCCTGCCGCAGGACTTTCAGCGGCGCACCGAGGATCCACGCGTCCAGCGTCATGCCGCCTCCTCTGGAGGGGAAGCCTGGGTCCGCCCCGCGTCTCCGTCAATCCCTGAAAGGCATTTGAAAAAGAAGATTGGGGGGTGGGGAATCAGTCCGTGCGCCGGAGGTCGGTGCCGGGGTAGTAGTGGGCCAGGATCTGCTGGAAGGTGGCGCCCTCCAGGGCCATGCCGTAGGCGCCCGTCTGGCACATGCCTACGCCGTGGCCCCAGCCGCGCCCATAGAAGATCCAGCGGCGCTGGGCGCCTTGGCCTACGGTGAGGAAGCGGAACACGTTGTCCTTCAGCCCCAGGAGGCCCCGGATGTGCATCCCCCGCACGCGGTGGGGAGCGCCTTTGGTGTCCACCAGGGTGAGGTCCAGCACCCGGCCCTCCTCGTTGTACTGGGGGCGCAGCTCGCGGATGCCCGGCACCTTGATCCGCTTGCCCACCTGGGCGAGAAGATCCGCTTCGGTGTATTCCACCCGCCAGTGGGCGGTGGGGTTGTAGCGGTCCCAGGCCGCGCCGTCGGGATCCAGCCGGCGCACCAGGATCGCCGCGGCGCCATCGTCCGCCGGGAGCCACTTGAGGCGGTCGCCGACTTGGATGTCCGCCCGCTCCAGCAGGCGGAGGGAGCCGTCGGGGCTTTCCTCAGCCAGCACCAGCCGCGGCGCGAGGGCCAGAGGCTCGGGGCCTCCCCGCTTGCGGCGGACCTGCCGGTCCAGGAGGAGCGTTCCTTCGCCGGGATTGAGGGGCTCCAGCTCCTGCCACAGGCGCCCCAGCACCGTCAGCGCCTGGCGGAGGGTGGGGGCCTCTTTGGACGTCCACGCGGCGGCGGGCACCACGCCCCGGCGGGTGAGGAAGGCCGCCAACAGGCGGTCTTCCGCGGGCGAGGCGGCGGGAAGGAAGTAGGCGGCGTCCTGGGGCCGCTCCTGGCCCTCCACCACCCGCTGGAAGCCCAATGCGCGGGCCAGGGCGAGGAAGGGGTGGCTCTCCCGCGCGAAGGGAACCGACGGGAGGTCCAGCCGCCGCTGGAGGGCCGCCACGGCTTTCGTCAGATCGGCGCCTTCCACCCGGCGGGCCAGCCGGGCCACGTCGAGCCATTCCGGCGGGACGACGCCCGCGGCCAGCCGGACCAGATCCCAGGTCAGGCCCCCCTGCTCGGCACCGGCGGGCACCGCGACGCCGGACGCGTAGGCGAGGGTCAGGGGCTTGGCGGGATAGCAGGTCGCGGCCTTGAGGTAGGGGGCGTCCCCGCCGAAGACGTGCGCCACGTCCACGGTGTGGCCCCCGCAGTTCGCCATGAACAGGGCCTGGATGGGCTTCCCGCCGTAGGTGGCGAAGAGGCCCTCGGTCTCCTGGACCGCGCGGTCCGTGAGGGACTGCTCGCCGTCCCGGCCCCCGTAGACCTGGTCGGCGACGGTGTCCCCCAGGTCGAAGCCCTCGGCGGTCCGCTTCCCGCGGTTCGCCACCGCGTAGGTTCGGGCGGCCACGGCCTGGGCCTTCAGGGCCTCCAGGCTGGGGAATTCCCAGGCGCCCATCTCCTTGGGGACCACGCCCCGTAGGTAGGTCTCCAGCTCCAGGGTGTTCACCACCGTCAGGCGGCCCTGCGCGTTGGGGAAGATCTCCACCTTGCCCCGGTAGCGGCCCTTGCCCTGGAGGAACGTCAGTTCGCCCGCGGGGCGCAGCCACACGCCGTCCACGGGAAGGGGGCGGCGCTCGTAGCGGTCGGTGACGGCATACAGGGCCCGGCCCTTGCGCGGCGCGGCGTCGCGAGCCTCGGAGGCGACCCACAGCTCGTCGAAGCCCAGATCCTGGAGCTTCTGGAGGGTGGGTTCCGCCTGGGCCGCCGTGGGGAAATGGCCCGTGAGGATCCGCCACGTGTCCGCGTCGGGGACCTTCACCCGTTCCGGTATTTCCCCGATCCGCGTCAGGCGGGCCATCAAGGCCGCGGCTTCGGACTCCGTCTGGGGGCGGCCCACCTGGATGCGGTACTCCGTGGTGGCATCGGCGGCTCCCCGGCTGTCCCACCACAGGCGCAGCTTCTCGTCGGGGGCCAGCTTCAGCAGCGGCGTCCCTTTCCGATCGCAGACGTCGCCGCCTCCCTCCAGGGAGACGATCCATTCGGTGGCCTGGGTGTCGAGCCCGATCCTCAGCGGGGGCGCGGCGGCCGAAATGATCGTGGCGGGGAGGATCAGCAGGGGAAGGAGGCGGACCATGCCCTATTTGACCATGGCCTTCCGCGGCTGGATGCAACTCCAGCGCTCCGTGGGCGCATGCTGGAAATTCCCGTTACGCGTCCAGCCAGCGGCGAAGAATGGTCCAGCGCCGGGCGCGGAGGGCGGTGGCGGAGAGCAGGTCGCCCGCGGGGCCGCGCCGGTGGACGAGCAGGCCGATGCAGGTGCTGTCCGAAGGGCGGTAGGCGAGCAGGGGACCCGTGTAGCCGAGGTGAAACCACCAGCCCGAAGCAGGGCCGGGAGCGGGTTCCGCGTCGGGGCAGGGAAGGGGCTCCTCCTCGGTGGAATCCTCCACCACGACGACGCCCCGCCCCTGCGGCACTTCCGCCAGGAGCGCGCCCCAATGACCGGGAGCCGAGCCCGCCGCTTGGAGCCCCAGGCCCCACACCGTGCCGCTGTCCGCCGTGGCCGTGGGAACGGCCATGCGGTCCGCCCACCCGGAGGCCACCCACCGTTGGAGGGCCTGTTCCAACTGCGGACGCGTGGCTCCGAAGCCCGCGTGGCCGCGCATGCCGGCGCGCGCGTTGACGTCCTGGGGCTCGTGGGGCGCGCGGGGAGGGAGGGGCCGGTCCGTGGCCAGCCGCCAGGCTTCGGCGTCGGGGGCGTCGGGGACGGACGCGGGTTCCGCCGGCCACGGCGCGGGGCTGAGCCCCGAGGCCGCGCCCAGGCGCGCGAAGGGAACGCCGGTCTCGGCCTCCAGCAGTTCCGTCAGCAGCCGGTAGTTGAGGTCGGAGTAGACCACTGGGCCGGGGGGCGTCCGCAGCAGGGGATGATCCGGAACGCCGCGGCGCAGTTGGACCGCCACGGATTCGCCCGTGAAAGGCCGCCACGGCGGAAGGCCCGAGCTGTGCGACAGCAACTGTCGCACCGTCAGGGGCGCTTCGCGATCGGAGAACCCCAGCGCCCAGCGCCGATCCGCGTCCAGATCCAGGAAAGCGAGCGCTAGCGGCGCCGTCACCAGGGGCTTGGCGAGGGAGGCGAGGTCGTAGAGCTGGTTCATCCCTGCTGGAGGTCGGCGAGGCTCTTGGCGACGGCCTTCTGGACCTGGTCGGCCACACGCATGGCCTCCTGGCCCTCCTCCCAGGTGACGCCCTCCGCGGACCGGCCCAGGCACGCCGCGTGGAAGGCCTCGATCTCCAGGCGCAGCGGTTCGCCTTCCTCAATGCCGGCGGTTTCGGGCTGGACTTCGGGGCCGTCGGGGCCCATCACCAGGCGGAGCAGCTCCAGCTTCTGGGCGGCGAAGTCGAGGCTGGCGTATTCCTTGTCGCCGAAGGCCCGCAGGGTGCGCTCCTTCTTGCGCGCCACGCGGCTGGCGGTGACGGTGGCGAAGGCGCCGCCCTCGAACTTTAGGCGCGCGTTCACCAGGTCCGCGTAGGGCGTGAGGACGGGGACGCCCACGGCTTCCACGTCCAGCACGGGCCGGCCCACCAGGGCGCGGAGGAGGTCCAGGTCGTGGATCATCACGTCCATCACCACGTCCACTTCCAGGCTGCGGGCGGGGAAGGGCGAGACCCGCACGGCCTCCAGGAAGCGCGGCTTGAACCCGCGGCTGCGAAGCGCCACCACCGCGGGATTGAAGCGCTCGAGATGGCCCACCTGGGCCACGATTCCGGGATTCGCGATCCGCGCCGCGTGGAGCGCCTGGAGCAGCGCCGTGCCTTCGTCGAGCGACGCGGCGAGGGGCTTCTCCATGAGGACGTGCTTCCCGGCGGCCAGAGCGGCGGTTCCCAGGGCGTGGTGGAAGCCCGTGGGCGCGGCGATCTGGACGGCGTCCACGTCGGCGAGAACCTCGCCGAGGGAGGCGGCCCACGGCGCGCTGAATTTCCCGGCGATTTCCGGGCCCCGCGCGGGATCGGGATCCACCACCGCCGCCAGGATCGCGTCGGGTGCCGAAGCCGCGATGCGGGCATGGTGCTGCCCGAGATGTCCTACGCCGACGACGGCGACGCGCAGCTTGGCCATGGCTTTCCTCCGGTCAGTCGAGCCTAGCAGGGCTGCTACCCTGGGGGTCTTCTTCGCGAGGCGCGCATGAACCTCAAGCTCGAGGCCCTGAATCTCGTCCGTTGGCTGCACTTCGTCGCCCTTGCCGTGGGCGGTGGCGCCGGCGTGGTGGCGCTGTTGCTGTCGGGCTTCGAGGAAGGGCGCGGGGAGCTGCGCGGACTCGCCGCCGCGGTGTGGTCCAAGGTCGCCGCCTGGGGCTTCCGGGTGGCCCTCATCGCGGGCATCGGCCTGCTGTTCCTGAAGCTGCAGGGCGGCCAGAACCCTTTCAAGAACGGGACCTATTTCCACATCAAGCTGCTGCTGGTCTTCATCCTCGTGGGGATGGCGGAGATGGCGCCCAAGGCCCTGGCCGTGGGGAAGCGGGGCGCAGCCCTGCTCGCCCTGGTGCTGTTCCTCGCCGCCAGCTTCGTGGCCTTCAACAAGGGGCTGTTCGGCGCCCGGCCCGCGCCGGCTCCGGAGATGCCGCTGGCGGCGGGCGCCACCCTCTCGGCGCGGTAGCCGCCGTGCGGTCCCTTCTGGTGGGGCTGGCGGCGACGGGGCTGCTCGCCCAGTGGCCCGAGACCATCCCTGAACGCACGCAGTTCGCGCGCACCTCCACCGTGGCGGAGGTGCGCGGCTTCATGGAGGCCCTCCGGAAGCGCGCGCCGGGGCTGGAGCCCTACCGCCCCGCGGGCGCTCCCCGCGCCACCGAGACGGGCAAGCCGCTTCTGGCCTGGCGGCTGAAGGGGACGAGCCCCGACGCCCTGCGGGTCTACGTGAACGCCAACATCCACGCGGGGGAAGTGGAGGGCAAGGAAGCCATCCAGCAGGTGGTGCGGGAACTGCTGCAGGGAAAGCATCCCGACCTGCGCCGGAACCTCGACCTGGTGGTGATGCCCGCCTACAACGCCGACGGCACGGACGCGCTGGACCCCGCCATCCGCCCCTGGCAGCCGAACCCATCGGAAAGTGGCGTGGGACGGCGCGAGAACGCCCAGGGCCTCGACCTGAACCGGGACCTGATGAAGGCCGCGGCGCCCAACACCCGCTGGTTGCTGGCGATGCTCCAGGACTTCGATCCCGCCGCCGTCCTGGACCTCCACACCACCAACGGCAGCACCCACGGATTCCACCTGACCCACGGCCCCGCCTGCACCCTGGGCGCGGACGAGGGGCTCCTGGCCTTCAACCGCCGGATGCTGGTGGAGGTGCGCGAGGAGCTGAAGGCCGAGGGGATGCCGACCTACGACTACGGCAACTTCGCGCCCTACCGCCCCACGCCCGACAAGCCGCCCACCGCCTGGGAGACCTACGACGCTCATCCGCGGCTGCTCACCAACTACCCTGCGCTGCGGAACCGCCTCGCGGTCCTGTCCGAAAGCTACGTCTACCGCGCCTGGCCCGACCGGATCTCCGATACCCGCCGCTTCGTCCTGGCGTGTTTCCGCTGGATGGTCGCCCATCGCAACGAAATCCGCTCGGAACTCCGCCAGGCCCAGCGCCGCTGGAGCGAGGGCTGGGCGAATGGCCAGGTCTCCCTTCCGCTGTCGGCGAAGCTGAAGGAGGTGGAGCGCTACGCCTTCGAATGGGTGGATCCCATCCGCGACGCAAAGGGCCGCCTGGTGGGCGAGAAGAGCCGCACCCGCCTGGAACTGCCCAGCTTCGTGGGCTTCGAGGGGCAGGACTTCGTGCCCGTGCCCCGGGGCTACCTGGTGGATCCCGCCTTCGCTCCCGCGGTTCTGCCCCTTCTCCGCGCCCACGGCGTGCAGGTGCTGGAAGGGCGCCGGCGGCCGAAGGGCCTGCCTCTTCTCTTCTTCCAGGAAACGGCCCGGAAGTTGGCGACGTCGGCCTATCAGGGGACGTTTACCCTCGAACTGCGGGGAGCCTGGAAGGCCGATCTCCAGCCCCAGAAATTGCAGGCGGCCTGGACCCCTGCCGACCTGGACCGCGCCCTCTACGTGCCCATGGATCAGCCGCTGGGCCGCCTGGCCTTCTACCTGCTCGACCCGCGGAGCACCGACAGCCTGGCGTTCTGGGGCCTGTTCCATCCCGCCCTCCTGCGGGGCGACGGCATGTGGGGCGAACCCCCGAGGTTCCCCATCCTGGCGGTGGGAGGAGGAGAATCCGCTCCCACGGGCCCCCACTCCCTGTCCGCGCCCCTGGCCCAGGAATGACCCTAGACATCGAGCACGCCAAGAACCGCATCAGGATTTCATCCCAGCTCTTCTTGGTGTCTTCGTGTCTTGGTGGTGATCCTTATCTGTCTTTACGTTCCTCGTAGTTCCTTTTGAGGCGGATCCCCGCTCCAGCCCGGAGGCGGCCAAAAACATAACCGGCCGAGAATGCCGGCCGCTCAGCATTCGCCCGGAGGGCGTGGGGCGCGGAACCTCAGTCTTCGGGTTCCTCGTAGTCGCCGTTGTGCCGGGGGCCCCGCTCCGCGAGTCCGCGAAACGGCGAGTGGGAGCACGGCGTGGTGCGCCGTGCGATCGCGGGCAGCCAGAAACGCATGCGACCGACAACGTCGGTCGCTCAGCGTTCGCCCGGAGGGCGTGGGGCACGGAACCTCAGTCTTCGGGTTCCTCGTAGTCGCCGTTGTGCCACACGTTCTGCACGTCGTCGTTGTCCTCCAGCAGGTCCACGAGCTTGAGGAAGCTGGTGAGCTTCGAGCCTTCGAGGGCGGTGCTGGTGCTGGGGTCCATGATGAGCTTGGCCTCGATCACGGGGAGCTTGGCGGCGTCGACAGCGTCCTTGACGGCCTGGTAGGCCTCGGGGCTGGTCTTGATGACCCAGGCCTCGCCCTCGTTGGCCACGTCGTCGGCGCCGGCCTCCAGGGCGATTTCCATCACCTTGTCCTCGGAGACTTCGGGCTCCACCACGATCTGGCCCTGCTTGGAGAACAGGTAGGCCACGGAGCCCTGGGCGCCGAGGTCGCCGCCGAACTTGGCGAAGTAGCTGCGGACTTCCGGGGTGGTGCGGTTCTTGTTGTCGGTCATGGCCTCGATGAGGAGGGCCACGCCGCCGGGGCCGTAGCCTTCGTAGACCACTTCCTCGTAGGTGACGCCTTCGAGTTCGCCGGTGCCCTTCTTGATGGCGCGCTCCCAGTTGTCCTTGGGCATGTTGCTGCCCTTGGCCTGATCCACGGCGAGCCGCAGCCGGGGATTGCTGGCGACGTCACCGCCGCCCAGGCGCGCGGCGACGGTGATTTCCTTCAGGATCTTGGTGAAGATCTTGCCGCGCTTGGCGTCCGCGGCGCCCTTCTTGTGCTTGATGGTGGACCATTTATTGTGGCCGGACATGGCTTGCTCCAGAGGTGGGGACGGGAACGGGTCGGGTGGGAATTCAGCCGCGGAGCGCGCGCCGGGAGACGCGGGCGAAGGGCGGGGCGTCCTGGCGGATCATGGGCCGCTCGAGGAGGAACTGGTACCACTGCTCGCCGTAGACCTTCATCTTGAGGGCCTTGCCGTTCTGCAGCAGGTTGCGGTTGGTGATGAGGCGCTCGTCGCCCTTGCAGATGCCGAGGCCGCGGTTCAGCGCGTCGATGGCCTTGTCCCGCTCGCCCATCTCCACCAGGACGTAGGCGTAGACGGCGTACAGCAGGCTCTCCTTCTTGCCGGACTTGAGGGCCAGCTCGAAGGTCTCCTTGGCCTTCTTCTTCTCGCCGCGCTTCCACTGGAGGACTCCCAGCATGGCCTTGGCGATGTAGTGCTGCATGGAGGCGGCGGCCAGCAGGGGTTCGGCCTCGTCGTTCTTCTTGCGGAGGTACTGCACCACGCCGATTTGCCCGTCGATGCTGCCCTTCACCAGGAACTGCCGGGGGGCGAAGCGGTAGCCCTCCTTCATGGCCTCGATGGCCTTGTCGAACTGCTGCTTCTTCAGCAGGTCGCCGGCGCGAGTGAAGATCTTTTCCAGTTCCTGCTGGACCTTCCGGCCCTGCCAGATGAACAGCGCCCCGCCGGCCAGGATGCCGATGGGGACGCTGATCCACAGCTTGATGCTCAACAGGGTGGCGAGCAGGATCACGGCGAGGGCAGTGCCCAGGCCGAGGAGAAGGTTGATCACAAAGGCTCCGACGGCGCGGCCCGGGACCGGGCCAAAGGGCCATTTTATCGGGCTTCAGGCCCGTTTGCCACGCGGAGCTTTCGGGGCTCTACGCGATGACGCCGCTGCGGGAAGGGGCCACCTTGCGGCGCCGCGCCACGCGCTTGGCCGGAACGGCGACGGCGGCTTCCTTCCGCGGACGGCCGGGGCCCCGCTTGGGGGCGGCCTCCTTGGCCTTGGCCGGCTTGCGCGGCTTGACCTTCTTTTCCTTCTTCACCCGCTCGCGGCGGACGAGGGCGGCGGCGGCGCGGCCGGTGACCACCACGCGGGTGCCGTCCTTCAGCTTCTTCACCTTGCTGCCCGGCTTGCGGCCGCGCTTGAGGCTCATGGCCAGCGGCTCGTCTTCCAGCAACTCCCGCTCGAGCTGGGCCTGGATTTCCATCATCTCGCCCCGATCCTTTTCGTGATCGAGGCCGCAGAGGTGGAGAAAACCGTGGATGACCAGGGTTTCCACCTCTCGGCGCCGGCTGACGCCGAATTTTTTCGCCATCTTTTCCGCGGTGGGAAGGCTGATGACGATGTCGCCGAGATGCGGGAAGGCGCCCTGCTCCGTGCTCGACGGGAAGCTCAGCACGTCCGTCGTCATGTTTTTCCCGCGATGCTCGCGGTTGAGTTTTCTCATGCCGCGATCATCGACATAAGTCAAAGATACCCCCTGGGCTTCAGGGGCAAGGCGATCTCGCAGGCTCTGCAGGAGTTTCCCGAGGGACTGCTCGCCGGGACCGCGCATTTTGCTCCGGCTGGACCAGTCGACCTGGAAGGGCGGATGGTTCGCATTCATAGCCGGCTCCTGTAGAAGATCAATCAGAGAAAAAGCATTATCAGGTGAATGAATGCATTGGTCAATGGAGATATGATAATTGCACGAAATCAGTCGATGCCGATCCCCTGGGTGTAAATGCCGCGAAGTGTGGAAGGGGTTCCAAAAAAGCTGCGAGATCCTGAATGCGACCATGAAATAGGTTGCATCTGCAAAAAATCAATGCCCCCTTTTCCCCGGCTGGCATCCTGAAGGGATGGAACCGCGCCTTCCCTCCACGTTGGAATCTCCGTTGGAGCGCTACTTGGCGCTTCTCGACCGCTGGAATCGCACCCACGCGCTCACGGCCCTGGCCAAGTCCGAGCGCTACGAGGAATTGCTGCTGGATGCCGCCGTCCTGCTGCCCTTCCTGGAAGCGCTTCCGGCCGGGGCCCGGGTGGCGGACCTGGGGACGGGAATGGGGTGTCCGGCGGTGGTCCTGGCCCTCGCCCGGCCGGATTTGGAGATCCTCGCGGTGGACGCCTCCGCCAAGAAGCTCGCCTTCGTCCGCCAGGCCGCCCTGGAGTTGCCCCTCCCCAACCTCCGTCCGCTGCACGGCCGCCTGGAAGACCTGGCGCCGCTGGGCGCGGATCTGGGAACCGCCAAGGCCCTGGGTTCGCTGGAGCAGTTGGCGGGCTGGTGGGCGCGGCACGGCCGGCCGGGCGCGCCGTTCCTCGCCCTCAAGGGGCCGGATTGGGAACGGGAATCCCTCCCCGGGGACTGGACTGCGTCGCCCACGCCCTACACGTTGCCGACCCGGGGGCGGCGGGTGGTGGTCGCGCTCAGCCGGAGGTGAGCCCTAGCGGGTGAGCACGTCCCCCATCCGCACCTCTTCGGTGGAGCGGAGGATCCGGCACGTGGCGGTCTGGGCGTCGGCCCGCACCACGAGGGCCTGGCCCAGGTAGTGGACGGCGGTCTCCGTGGCCGGGTGCCGGTCGCCCTCGGGGCCCACGGGATAGGGCCGGAGGCGGACGCCCAGCAGGACGTCGCCCACCTTCAACCCGTTGGCGCTCCCCTTGTCCACGATCACCATGTCCCCGCCGCCGATGTTGAGGCGCCCTTCGCGGGCATAGACCACGGCGGCGGCGTCCGGCGCGATCTTGATGGGATCGGCGGTGTCCGTCCGCAACTGGGCCGGCAGGTTGGCGGGTTCGACGAACCGCACGAGATGGTCGCCGGCCTCGACGGTGTCCATGCACCGCTCGATGATGGCCACCGAGCCCTTGGATTGGACGGTCAACACCCGGATCACGCCCACCTGCTGGATGACGTCGCCGAGGTGTTGGCGCGGATGAAGGGGATGGCTCACCTTGCGGGCCACGGTCTTCAGGACCAGGAAGCGGTCCCCGCCCTTCACGCCCTGGTCCGCTCCCCCGTTGAGGTAGACCGTCTCGCCCTCGGCGAGGAAGCGCCGGTCCTCGCGCCGGTTGGAGGTGAGGACGAAAGCCCCCTGGCTCTTGTAGTGGGCCTCGGCGCCCTGGGGCGCCAGGAAAGGCAGCTGGATGAAATCCTGGAAACTGAAGCCCAGTTCCGGCCGGCGGACGGCGCTGGGGTCGGCGCGGTGCTGATCGGGAAGGAGGTTGGCGACCCCTTCAGGCAGGGAGTCGGGGGTGGCGACCGCCCGGGTGAGGTCGATGACGAGGGGATCGCCGGGGTAGATCCAATGGGGATCCTTCACCCACTGGTTCAGCTCCCAGATCTGGGGCCAGGCGTAGGAATTGCCGAGGTATTTGCCGGCCAGGTCCCACAGGGTGTCGCCCTTTTCCACCAGATGGGTGCGGGAACCCTCGGGCACCTTCAGTTCCTTGGGATAATCCCATTTCGACGCATGGGCCTGCACCTGGATCGCCGCCGGTTCCTGAGCGCCCAGTCCCGAGGCCGCGACCACGGCAGCCGCAAGGAGGGAGCGCAGCCGACCGACACGCACGCGATTGGGCTGATGCATCAGGAACCCCCGGGAGAGATTAGGTGGTGCTGATTATAGGTCTTCGACGCGGATCATATCTGAAAATAATGCCAAGCGGTTGCGGACTTCGTCCTGTCCGATCTGCTCCAGGCGTTCGGTAGAAAACCGTTCCACCGTGAAACTGGCCATGACCGATCCGGTGAGGGCGGCGTGCTTCAGCGCGGTGGTGTCCATCCGGTTGATGGAGGCGAGGTAGCCCAGGAATCCGCCCGCGAAGGTGTCGCCCGCGCCGGTGGGATCGAACACGTCCTCCAGGGGATAGGCGGGCGCCGCGAAGATGCCTTCGGGCGTGAAGAGAGCCACGCCGTATTCCCCGCGCTTCACCACCAGGATGCGGGGGCCCAGTTCCTGGATCCGGCGGTAGGCCTTGATCAGGTTGTGCTCCTGGGTGAGTTCCCGCACTTCCGCGTCGTTCACCAGGAGGATGTCCACTTCCTTCAGGACGGCTTCCAGAGCGGGGCGGGCGCCCCGGATCCAGTAGTTCATGGTGTCCAGGGCGATCCAGCGGGGCCGCTGGGCCATCTGGCGCACCACGTCGAGCTGGAGGACGGGATCGATGTTCCCCAGGAACAGGTAGGGCGATTCGCGGTAGGGCGCCGGCAGGTCGGGGCGGAAATCCGCGAAGACGTTCAGATCCGTGGCCAGGGTCTTGGCCTCGTTCAGGTCGTAGCCGTAGGCGCCCTTCCAGTGGAAGCTGAGCCCCTTCACCTTGGACAGGCCCGTCAGGTCGATGGGCCGATTCTCGAAGACGCGCATCTGGTCGGGACCGAAGTCCTCGCCCACCACCGCCACGATCCGCACCGGATGGAAGCGGCTGGCGCTCAGGGAAAAGTAGGTCGCCGACCCGCCCAGGGCGCGCTCGCGGCTCCCGAAGGGGGTTTCCAGGTCGTCGAAGGCCACACTGCCGACCACCAGCAAGCTCATCAGGCATTCTCCATCGGATTGGGACGCGTCCGGATCAGGGCTGGGAGACGAAGTACAGCAGCCACGCCTGGGTGCCCCCCATGGGGACCGGCGCCTGGGCGTAGCGCGCCACCATCGGGGCCTGGCCGGAGGCGAGGAGCTCCAGGAGTCCCTCGTGCAATTTCGGATCGGGGCCCAGCATGACCTGGATGCTCCGCCAGCCCAGAACTTGCCCGTCGCCCAGCCGGTCCTTCAGCCGCTCCACGGCGTCGGGCACGGTGTGGCCCCGCAGGTCCAGCATTCCGTCCACGTCGATGGCCATTCCCGCCGCCAACTGGAACCGCGTAGGCACGGCCGCGGATTCCGCGGCTGCGACCGGCACTTCGGGTTCTGGCACCGGAGCTTCCGGCGGAGGGAGAACAACAGGCGCGGGTTCGACCGCGACGGGGAGGGCCGGCGCTTCCTTGGCGGGAACCGGCGTGGGAGTCCCCTGGAATCCCTTGGAAAGGGGCCGGAGCCCCTTGAGGTCCAGCAGCGCGGCTTCGAAGGTCTCCGGGGTGGGAGGAGGGGGCGGGGTAGGATCCGCCGAGGCGAGGGGCGCGGGCCTATCGGCCGCAGGAGCCGATTTGCGCTCACTGGGCTTCAAGCCCATGGCCGACAGGAACACGGCATCCTCGTCGTCCAGGCTGCCGGTCTTTTCAGGCCGAGGGGCGGGCTTGGGCCGGGCCTTGGGCGGCTGGGCGGTTTCCGGGCCCAACTGCTGTTTCAACTTTGCCAGATCCTGCTTCCACGCCATGAACCATCCCGTTTGAACCAGAGTAGGCCATCGCCGCCCCGCGCCAAAGCCCGCTGTTGCAAACCTCAGCGGACCGAGGCAAAACGCCGCGGCGGCGCGCCCCCTCAACTTTCCCCGCAGTGGCGGCATCCAACGATTCGTAGCGTGCGCCGTAACCTGGCATACCCTTCGCTGCGTAGCCCGCACGTTTCCCCTCGGAGGTCCCATGCGCCGTACCCCGCTGCTCCTGCTTCCCCTGCTCCTCGCTTCCGGCGCCACCCTCGGCGCCCAGAGCCCCCACTTCGGGTTCAGCCTGAACCTGATCTCCCCGACGGGTGATTTTTCCAGCAAGACCTATCCGGCCTATTTCAGCCCTTCCGCCGGCTACGTCATCGCGCCCCAGAAGGAGACCTACGACGTGGGCCTGGGCGGCAGTTTCACGGTCAGCTTTCCCATGGACCGCAACCTCGCCATCCGCCTGAACCTCAGCGGCTCCGGAGAGAACGGCACCAACCGCGCCGCCGGGGAGGCCACCATCAACCTCCGCCACTCCCAGTTCAACGTGGGCGGCGACCTCCAGATCTTCCCCCAGGGGACGGCGTTCCGGCACCGCGGGCTGTACCTGCTGGCGGGGCTGTCCGCGGATTTCGAGCAGTTCGACCGGAGCTTCGGCGATCCGCTCTACGACTACACCGACACGACCCGGAAGAGCCGCATGGGGGGGACCATCGGCGTCGGCCACAGCTTCGGCTACGACGCAGGCATGCGGTTCACCCTGGAGGCTTCCTACCACAAGACGCTCACGGGCCACGACGTGGACGCGGGCGATCCGCCCAGCACCGACTTCCTGAAGGTGGGCTTCGGCTTCGTGTTCTAGGAATCTTCAGCAAACGAAAAGCGGCCTCGCGGGGCCGCTTTTCGTTTCATGGGAGACTCGCCCCTTACTTTTTGGCGGCGGCCTTGCGCTTCTTCGCCGGCTTGGGAGCTTCGGAGGCGGCTTCATCCTGGCCCAGGAGGCCGTTCACCAGCCGGACCACGTCCTTGTTGCCGGGATCGAGCTTCTGGAGGCGGCGGGCGTAGGTGAGGCGCTCGGGGCGCGGGCGGGCGTCATCCGCCTTCACCTGTTCCAGTTTTTCGGCGACGTAGGGGGCCGTTCCGCCGGCTTCGGCCAGTTCGGCCTTTTCGCGGGCGAGGAAGGCCTGCCAATCCGCCGAGGCCTTGGCGGTGCTGTCCTTGGTCTGGCGCAGGCGGTCCAGGATCGCCTCGATGTCCTTCAGCGCGCGCTCGCTGTGGGCGATGGCGGCCTTCTGCTCGTCCATGAAGATCTTCAGCTGCTGCCGGAGCTTCATCTGGTCCTGGGAGAGGCCGGGGGCCTCCTCCAGTTCCTTCGCCCGGGGCGCCTGCTTCTCCATGGCCTCGCGGAATTCCCGCAGCTTCAGCTCATGTTCCATGCGGGTCTTGGCCAGGAGCGGCTCGGCGGTGCGGAGGTTCTCTTCCGCCACCGCCTGGGCCTTCTGGAGGTGGACGACGGCCTCCTCCCAGCTCCCTTCGGCCACGCAGGCCCGGGCGGCCAGGCTGCGGAGGGCCACCAGGGCGTGCATGTCGTTGTAATCCGAGGGATTGACCGTCAGCCCCTCGCGGCCGAGAAGGGCCTCGACGCCGCGGCGGACGGTGGCCGCATCGCCTCGCTCGAGCTGGACCTCCCACGGGCCGCGCACTTCCTTGAAGCGGTCGGTGAGGCTCTGGGCGCCCAGATGGGCGACCAGGGCGAAGGCAAGCAGGCATCCGAGGCGGCTCATGGTCGCTCCTTCCAAGTGGGGACTGGCGCCATTACTTCTTCTTGGCGCCGCCCTTCTTCGCGCCCTTGGCGTCCTTGGGGAAGGGCTCCTTCCCCTGCTTCAGGTTGTCCAGGGCCTTCTGGGCGGCGGCGTTTCCCGGATCCAGGACCAGCAGGCGGTTGAGGAAACCGGCCTGGGCCTGGGCGCCGCTGAGCTTGGTCACGTTCTCGGGATTGCGGAGGACGGCGTCCACCCAGTTCTTCTTGCCCACGATCTTCACCTTCTTCAGCACCTGGTCGGTGTTGAACTTGGTGATCTCGTCGTTCTGAGTGCTCACGGCCTGCTTGGCCTTGGCCACGGCCTCGTCCGCCGCCTGGATCATGCCTTCGACTTCCTTGCGGTTGTCGTTCAGCAGCTTGGTGACCTTGGGGGCGGTGATCAGGTTCTGCTTGTGCACGGGCAGGGCGGCGGTGATCTGGGCCAGCTCCTGCTCGTCGTTCTGGATCTCGGCGGCGCGGGCGTTGAACTCGTCGGCCTCCTTGCGGCTCAGCTTCTTCTTGCCGGCCTTGATCTCGTCGTACTCCGCCTTGAAGGCGTTCACCTTGGGCTCCAGCTCGAGCTTCCGGGCCTCGTTCTTGGCGACGTAGTCGGTGGAATCCTGGGTGGCCTTCTTCCACTGGGCGGCCAGGGGCGACTGGGCCTTCTCGAGGTCCGCCAGGATGGCGCGGGCATCGCGGGCGCGGCGCTCCTGGATCTCGATCGCCTTTTCCCACTGCCCGGCCTCGGAGGCGATGTTGGCGTGGAGGCGGTAGAGGGACATCAGGCCCTGGGCGTTGTCGAGGCTCTTCCCGATGGCCTGGGAGGAGGAGGCGTCGAAGGCGGGGCGCTGGGCGGGGATGAGGGTCTCCACCTTGACGAGAGCCTCCTGGGCCTTCAGCTCCTTCAGCATCTGGTTGAGGCCCGGCAGCTCGGAATTGAACCGCTGGGCGAGGTCGGCGTTGGCCGGGGCCTGGGCGACCAGGGCGACGGCGGGAAGGAGGGCGAAAGACATCGCACGCATGGGCGCTCCACGGGGAAAAGACAAAGTCCAGGCTCCAGGGTAGCGAAAAGCCTCCCGGACCGCCCGGCCGGGTGACAACTTGTGATGCCTCAGCCTTCGCTTCGCTTTTCTTCCAGCTCCAGCCATTCCAGTTCGAGGCGTTCCAGGTCGGCTTTGGCGGCGTCCCGGTCCTTCAAAGCCCGGTGGCCGGGGGCCTCGGCGCTCAGGAAGGCCTTGGGATCGGCCAACTGGACCTCCAGATCCGCTAGTCGGGCATGAAGGTCCTCCATGGCCCCCTCCACCTCCGCGAGGCGGCGCTGTTCCTTCTGGGAGAGGCCGGGCTTGCGGGCCCGGGGGGCTTCGGATTTCGGAGCGGGGCGGGCCTCGATGCGCGCGGCGGCCTGCTCCCCGGCCCGGGCTTCCCGAAGGGTCCGCACCGTGGAGGGCGGGCCTTCGTACCACTCCCAGCGCGGCGTCCCCTCTCCGTTCCAGGCCAGGGTGTGGGTGGCCACCTGATCCAGGAAGAAGCGGTCGTGGCTCACCAGCAGCAGCGTGCCGCCGAACCCCGTCAGGGCCTCTTCCAGGTTCTGGAGGGTGGGAATGTCCAGGTCGTTGGTGGGTTCGTCGAGGACCAGTAGATCCGCGGGGCTGAGCATGGCTTTGGCGAGCAGCAGCCGGTTGCGCTCGCCGCCGCTGAGGGTGGCCGCGCTCCGCGCCTGCTGGTCCACGGGGAACCCGAAGCGGGTGAGGTAGACGTGCGCGAGCACCGTGCCGTTGCCCGTGTCCACCAGGGCGGCGCGGTCCGCCAGGTTGTCCAGGATGCTGCGGGTCCCGTCCAGTTCGCCCCGGCCCTGGGAGATGACCGTGGCGGCCAGCTTGGGATGCCGGACCACCTCGCCGGAGTTCGGCTCCAGCTCGCCCAGCAGCAGCTTGAGCAGGGTGGATTTGCCGCAGCCGTTGGGCCCCAGGAGGGCGATGCGCATCCCCCGCTGGAGGTTCACGTCCAGGCCTTCCAGAAGTTCGGGAGCGCCCGGATAGGCGAACCGGAGGCCCTCGGCGCGGATCAGGGCGTCGCTGCGGTTGCCGCCTGCGGCGAAGGCCAGGCCCTGGCGGATTTCCAGGCGGGTGCGCTCCCCCACTTCGTCTTTCAGGTCCAGCACGTCCTGGATGCGCAGCTTGGACTTGCGGGTGCGGGCCTTGGCACCGCGGCGCAGCCAGGCCATCTCCCGGCGGAGGCGGTTCTGCATGTGCTCGGTGAGGCGGGCCTCGCGGAACTCCCGATCGGACCTCTCCAGGAGGTAGTCGCTGTAGCCGCCCTCGTAGCTCCGGAGCGCGCCCTCCTCGAGTTCCAGCATCCGGGTCACCACCCCGTCCAGGAGATGGCGGTCGTGGGTGATCAGGAGCAGGGCGCCGCCGTAGGCCTGAAGCCAAGCTTCGAGCTTCTCCACCTGGTCGGGATCCAGGTGGTTGGTGGGCTCGTCCAGGACGAGCACGTCGGGCTCCTTCAGCCAGGCCTGGGCCAGGGCCACCCGCTTTCTCCACCCACCGGACAGGGATTCCACTTCGGCGTCCAGGTCGTCCAACCCCCACGTTGTGGCGGCCGCTTTGAGCCGGGGCGTCAGGTCCCAGCCCCATCGTTCGAGCTGGTGTTCCACGCTTTGCAGTTCGTCAAGCAAACGGCCTTCTTCGGAACTTTTCGCTCCGTGGAGGCGCTCGTGGATCGCCTGATGGCGCTCCAGCAGGGCCGCATGGTCCGCCAGTGCTGCTTCCAGGGCCTGCCGGACGGAGGCTCCCGTGGCGAAATGCGGCTCCTGGCTGAGGCGGGCGATGCGCAGCCCCTGGGTGACGATCACCTCGCCCTCGTCGGGGGTCTCGTCGCCCGACAGGAGCCGGAACAACGTGCTTTTCCCAGCGCCGTTCCGGCCGATGAGGCCCACTTTCTCGCCCTGGAACAAACCGAGATTCAGACGGTCCAGGATGGGTGTCGCACCATAGCGTTTCGTGACATTGATCAAACTCAGGGCGATGGATGGCAAGAAAGGCTCCTCGGACCTTTCAGATTCCCATGGTTGGAGTAATCCTTGGCCCGAAGATTCCGAGGCCTCCATGACGCTCCAGGAAGAACTCCAGATGTCGAAACTCCCGGAGCCCGGGGTTCAGCTCGTGCTCCAGCTGATGCTCACCCGAGAGGCGGTGGTGCGGGTGCAGGAGCGGCTGTTCGAGGCCCACGGCCTCACCATCCAGCAGTACAACGTCCTGCGCATCGTCCGCGGCGGGCCGGCCAAGGGCCATCCCATCTACGAGATCGAACGGCGGATGATCTACCGCTTCGCCAACGTCACCCGGCTGGTGGATCGCCTCGAAGTCCAGGGGCTCCTCAAGCGCGTGGCGGATCCCAAGGACCGCCGCGTGAGCCGCGTGGTGATCAGCCCCAAGGGAAAGCGGCTGATGGAGCGCCTCGACGATCCCGTCCAGACCATGGCCATGCGGATGACCAGCTGCTGTGACGAGGGCGAGTGCCTGGCGCTGGCCGGCCAGCTGGAGCGGCTCCGGGAGCACTGCCAGGGGCAGGAATCGCTTCACGAGGAACTGGCGGTCGCCATCAACTGATCGAGGATCGCGTAGGCCTGCCCTTCGGACACGCCCTCCAGGCGCAGCCATCGGTTCCCGCCCAGATCCATCCACAGCTGCCGCGAAGGGGCGTCCCACCAGCCCTCGCGCAGGCTCTTCGCTCCGGCCACCCGCCGGGCGCCCTTGAGTTGGGCCTCCGTGGGCCGGGTCACGGCCTCGACGTTCCACCCGCCGACGGCGAGGGAACCCTCCTCCAGGTTCCAGCGCTGTCCGGGCAGCCGGAGCACCGTGCCGTCCGGCGCCGTGAGCCGGTCGCCGTCCAGGCGGACGCCGCTGCCCCAGGGACCTGCGCCGTCCCGTTCGGGGATCCACCGGACGCCGGCGAAGGCCGAAGCCGCGCCTTCCCAGCCCACCCCGCCGAGATCCGCGAGGTCCGTGTCCCCGAGCTTGATGCGGAAGGCGGACGCGGGTGCCTGGTCGAAGGTGGGATCCACGGGAATCCAGCGGTCCCGCAGCTTCACTTCCACCCAGAAGTGCAGGCCCAGGGTCTCCCCGAGGCCCACCCAGCCGGTGACGCCGCGGGCGGGCACCCCGAGGCGGCGGAGAAGCGCCACCGCCAGGACGCCGTGCTCCGTGCAGTCGCCCCGCGGAGAGCGGCAGACCTCCAGGGCCGAGGCGAATCCCACGGTGTAGTCCTTGTCCGCGATCCACTCAAACACGAAGGTCGTCACCCGCTGGGTCAGCTCCCACCGGGAGAGGCCCGCGGGCGGATTCAGCCGGCGGAGGAGGCCGTCGAAGGCGGGATCCCGGAAGGGCACCAGAGGACTGGGAAGAAGGTAGGTGGCTTCGTCGGACACGGGCTTGCCGCTCACCGGCGGCTGGGCGGCTTCGGCGGGCGTGGGGGGAAGGGCGCGGCGCACCCGCCAGCGGCCGTCCGGAAGCCGGGACTGCTGGGCGTCCGACGGAAGGACCGGGGCGGGGCCTTCAGTTCGGAGCGTTAGTTCCTTCAGCCACGGCAGGAAGGGATGGGGCGGAAGCCGCTGGAGGCTCCGCTCGAAGAATCCCTGCCCGGTGGTCGGGAGCGACGCGGGCGGGGGCAGGTCGGCCCGCTGGGTGAGGACGGTGAGGCCGCCGAGATCCGTGGTCTGGCGCAGTTCCCCCGCGGTGGGCGAGATCCAGGCCTCCACGGGCAGGGCCGCCTCGCCCTGGACCTCCCGCCCCGTGAACCGCACGGCGTCGGGAAAGCCAGGGAGGGGATCCGGGCCCGCGGGCGCGAGATCGAGGGTGTTCCACTGCTGGAGGGGGAAGGCGAAGGTGAGGGTCTTCACGGGCCTGCGGAGGCGGGCCGCTTCCATCAGCCGGGCTTCCTGCTCCTCGGGCCACAGGAGCGCGCCTTCGGGAACGTCCTTCTTCACGGGCGCGCCGTTGGCCGGCTGGAGGCGGAGGACGCCCGGTTCCGCAGGCGACCATTCCGCCCGGCCCTCGAAGGGCTCGCGGGAGAGCTGCAATCGCCACGTGAACACCACGGAGCCATCCGCCTTCCGGACGGCGGTTTCGGCCACTTCCTGCCGGATCTCCTGGCCCAGGCGCGTCACCGCCATCCATTCGCGAGTCCGCACTTCGCGCTGGCCGGGGGCCGCGACGACCTGCCGGGAGGCTCCGCCCACCTCCTGCCCGCCCATCCACTGGCGGAAGGTGCGAATGGGCGCCTCCTGGGCGGCGAGAACCAGCCCGCCCAGGACGATGACGAAAAGGGAAGAAGCTCGCATTTTCCCAGTTTAGGCGGGGTTCTCCTTCAAGGTTCCGCCGCGAAGCCCATCCGGGCGTGGAAACGCCGCGTGTGTTCGCGGTGGTGGACCCGCGCGAGGTCCCGCAGTTCGGCGGCCTTGGCCCGCTGCTCGGGGGTGAGGACCGCCCGCATCTCCTGCCGGAGGGACCGTCCCGCCAGCAGCAGCTCGAACCGGGCCGAAGACGCCTGGTCGTGGAGGGTGCGGAGCTGGGCGTCGGCCGTGGCGCCATCCCGAAGGGCGGCGCGGAAAGCGCCCTGGGCCTGGCGGGCGGAGGCGCGGAGGGCGGCCATCGCCGGCTGGTGCTTTTCGCGGATGGCACGGATGCTCGCCCGCTGGGTTTCCGTCAGGCCCAGGACCCGGGCGAGGCGGCTCGGTTCGGGGGCCGGGCGGGCAGGCGCTTCGGGCGCCGTCTGGGCCAGAGCCGGCAGGACGGTGAGGGCGAGGATCGCGGCGGATCGGGACAGGAAATTCATGGCCACCTCCTGGTGAAGGGCCCCGCAGGGGCCTCGTCATGTGAGACCCGGCGGCAGGGCGCGGGTTGAATCCGGGCAGACTGGAAACGTGATCCGGACCCACGCCGCCATCGTCCTCAAGGCCGTGCCCTTCGCCGAGGGGGGGGCGGTGGTGTCCTTCCTCTCGGAGCACGGGGAGCGCCTCACCGGTCTGGCCAAAGGCGTGAAGAAGCCCACCGCCAAGTGGGTGGCGGCCTTCGAGCCCTTGGGGATGGTGCGGGTCAGTTTCTTCGGGAAGGAGCACACGGAGTTGAAGCGCGTCACGCGCTGCGAGCTGGCGTTCAGTCCGCTGACCCTGGGTCATCTGGAGTCCAGCCTCGTGATGGCGTGCTTGGCGGACCTCTTCGACCGGGTGGCCCGGGAAGGGGTGGAGGACGACCGGCTGTACCGCCTGCTGAGCGCCTGCGGCCGGGCGCTCAGGGCCGATCCCGACAACGCCCTGGGCATCCTGGCCTACGCCGAGCATTGGCTGCTCCACTGCCTGGGGCTCCTTCCCCATCCGCGGGCCTGTGGGCGGTGCGGGAACGACACCGCGGCGCTGGTGCTGCTGGGGGAAGAAGGCTGGTGCTGCGCGGCCTGTACCCCGGTCGATCCGGCGGAAGCGCTGCCAGCCGGCGCGCGGGAGCACCTCCGCCGACTGCGGACCGGAGGCGCCGATGCCGCGCCTCGGCCCGATCCGGCTGATCAGGCCCAGACGATGGTGACGGGCCTGCTGCGGGCCCGGCTCCTCCAGGAGTTGGGCGGCGGCCTCCGCAGCTACGACGTGTTGTGGCGGACGGTCTGACCAAACTTGGCCCGGGGCGGTCCCGTGCCGATGGAAATACCAATGGTTTGAGGGCGGGCGATGGGTCGGAACGGCTCCTTCTGGAAACGCATCGGGATCCGCCGCTGGGTGGGGGACGCGGTGACGCTGCTGGTCCTCGGCGCCTCGGCCTACCTGCTCTTCCGGGCCTCGCCCGCGCTCCGGCCGCTGGAGGGCACGCTCCTGATGGGGGCCGCCGCGGGGTTGGTGCTCGTGGGGCGGCGGTGGTTCTTCTGGCAGCGCCGCCTGGCGCCGGACGGATTCATCGCCGATTGGTCGCGCCGCATCGTGGAAGGGGACCGCACGCCCCAGGAGCCGCCGGCGGGACTGCGCCGCGAGCTGGTCCTGGCGGCCTCCGCCCTCAACGTCCTGCTGGAGGAGGACCTCCGCACGCAGACGGAACTGGACCGCCTGCGGAAGGCCGTCGGGCGCGAATGGGAGGAGCTGGATCACCTCCTCGACCAGGCCCACAAGCGCCGCGGCCGGGAGATGGCCGCCCGCACCTCGGCCCAGGAGCGCCTCTCCGCCTTCGGCCGGAATCTCAAGAGCGCCATCGACGGTCCCCTCCGCTTCGACCAGATCGAGCTGAACCATCGCCTGCGGGCCGATCAGCACCGGCTGCAGGGCCAGGCCCTCCGCACCTCCCTGGAGCAGGCCCAGGCCGGGATGGATCAGTTCGAGAACCTCCTCGAGGAACTCCAGTCCACCTTCCCCCGCCTGCGGCGGGAGGAGGACATCCTTGGCCGCCTCGCCGATTCCAGCATCCGGCAGGGCGCCCGCCTGGGGCTGGCAGTGAAGGGGCTGGTGGCCCATACCCCGCGCCTGCTGGAGGAGACCAAGGGCCGCACGGAACAGCTCCAGCGCTTCCGCCATTCCGCCGACGAAGTGCGGGACCAGGCCGAGGCCCTGGCCCGGCGGATCGATGCCTTCCGCGACGAGTCCCAGCAGCGGATCCGCTCTCTGGGCGTGGCGCACGGTTCCCTGCGGATCATCGATCAGGCCGCCCAGCAGACCGGGCTGCTCGCGGTGAACGCCGCCATCCTCGCCCAGAAGGGCGGGGGCAGCGCGGGCATCCAGGCCATCGGCGGGCGCCTGCGGAGCCTGGCGAACCAGACTTCCGAAGGCGCGTCGGATCTCGAGCGCTCCCTGGACCAGCACCAGCGCGAGCTGGAGCGGGAGACCAACGGGCTGTGGGATCTGCAGGAAGTGACCCATCACCTTCGCGCGGGCCTTCACGAGTTGCTTCGCGTGGCGGGCCACCTGGACCACCAGGGGCAGGATCTGGAGCGGGCGCTGGAAGCGCACCTCGGCCTGGTGGATCAGGTGCGGCAGGCCGCCGACCGGGCGGAGTTGTCCCTGCACGAGGTCCGCGAGCGCTCCGCGGCCATCGAATCGGCCCTGGGTCGCCAGTGGGGCGTGGAGGCGAAGATCTCGCCGGAGCGGGAGCGCCTGGTCCGCATCGGCAAGCGGCTGATGGAAGTGGGCGACGAGTTCGCCCGCATCGGCCAGAAGAACCTGGACGAGACGTGGGAGATCCTCGTCGGCCACCAGGAGATCCGGCGGAGCGACGCCTACCTCCAGATCGCTGCCGGCGATCTCTCCGGTCTCCTTAAGGTCTCCGAGGACGTGTCCAGCGCCTCCTGGGATCGCCTGGCCTGGGCCCGCGCCCAGCGTCGCCCTCGGCTCCTGGCGGGCATTCCCGCCCAGCCGCCCGCGGGGTGGCGCCATGCCTCGGGGGAGATCCGCCTGCTGCTCGCGGGGCTGGACGCCCTCGACCAGCCCGAGCCCTCGGCGCTGGAGGCGTGGTCCTGCGACGAGGACGCGCGGATGTGGCACCTGAAGCTCATCGAGCCCCTGCGGACCGAGGACCACCGCCTCTCGCTCCTGGAGACGCTGAAGGAGAGCCCCCTGGAGGCCTGCTTCCCGGGGCTGGACCTGCGGATCTCGCCCGAGGGGGCGAACCTCCTCCTGCCCACGCCCTACCCCGGTTTCCCCGCCTTCCTCGGCGGGCTGGGACTCGGGATGCCCGTGGAGACGGAACCCTGGCGGGATCGGTTCCGTCCCGTGGAACCCGTGCCCCGCGCCGTCCAGCGATTGGTGTGGATCGGCCCCGAGGCCAATCCGGCACACCGCGTGGACCTCATGCGCCTGATCCATGCCTGGGTGCGCGACGACCACCGGCACGAAGTCTTCATGCCGTGGCTCCCCTACGATGGCCACCGCCCGCCGTGCCCCTGGCTGGCCGAAGGGGAAGTGCCCGACCGCCTGGAAGGCAGCCCCGTGTTCCGCTGCGTGGGCCTGGACGTGGATCCTGCGGTGCTCCATCCGCTGAGGGATCGGCTTCTGGAGGCGGGGGCCGTGGAAGGGGAGGGCGGCGCGGTCCTATGCGCCACGGCCCTCGCCCACGCCCATCCCGAGGCCCTGCTGCTGCGCCTCTTCCAGGCCGACGCGGGGCTCGCCGGAAGCTTCCATCCCGAGTTGGTGCCGCTCCAGGTGCGGCTGCGGGACGAGGTGTTGGGCGGCGATACGGGGGATCCCTACGTGGCCGCGTGGCGGCTGTTGGAGGACATGCAGCGGAAGGGCTGGGCGCTGCCCCTGCCTCCGGCCTGAGCCCGGAAGGATCACCACCAGCGCGCGAAGACACCAGGAAAAGCCACGTCCAGCCCCCGTTCTGTTCTTGGCGTTTTGGTGGTCAGAAGAATTTTGGTCCTTGATCGATCCTGGGCGTGAGGCCGCAAATTCATCGCCGGGCGGTTGACATTTTCCGCGCGGCGCCGATACCTGTTCCAAGCGATCTTTGGCCCTCCCCAGACGGTGCGTGATCCAGGGCCCGGGATCGCCTCCGATCCCCCTCCGCGCCGTGCGGGGCGGGGAGCCTGCGGGAGGCCACGGCCGCCGATCCCTCAGGAGGCACCATGTCCAACTTCGCGCTCCGGCACGGCCGGGGGCCTGTCTTCCCGGACCTGCCGCCCACCCTCCAGCCCTGCGCCGTCGCGGCCTCGGCTCCCCCCTCCGACGCCGCGCGGTCGGCCCTCTTTTCCGGCCTGATCTACCTCGCCCTGGCCGGCGTGACCTTCGGCTTCGCGTCGCTCGCGCCGCCCCTGGTCTCGCGTCCAGCGCCCCCCACGCAGCCCGAGCGGATCTTCGAATTCGGAGAGCCCGTGACTGCTCGATCGACCGTGCGTCTGGCTCTGGGCGCGGGCAGCGGCGGGATGGCCGCTCCCAGTGCCGAAGGAGTTCGGGTGGCCTCGACCGCGGACCCCCAGGTTCCGGCGGGCACCCTGCCGACGGAGGATCACAGCGGCGACGGGTTCGTCGGGAGTGGCCTGCTTCCCGCCGTGCCCGGAGTTGCGTCGTCGGGATCGGCGGCCGCGGGTCCCGCGCAGATCCACGACTTCTCCTCCACGGGCCTCGTCGCCCTCCGCCGGGTGGAACCGGCGTATCCCGATTTCGCCCGCCGCGCGCGGATCCAGGGGACGGTGATCCTGATGATGGTCGTGGATGAAGCCGGCGCGCCCATTCAGGTGCAGGCGCTGGAGGGTCATCCCCTCCTTCGGGAGGCCGCCCTGCAGGCGGCGCGGCAGTGGCGCTTCGAGCCGGCCCGCGTCGGGGATCGGCCCGTCCAGGCGAGCTTCCGCCTCACGCTCAACTTCCGGCTGAAGTGAGGCGCGCCATGACAGCCGGATTGCGCAGCGACATCAACATCACGCCCCTCATCGACATCGTTCTGGTCCTGCTGATCGTGTTCATCACCCTCGTTCCGGCGCTGCCCCGCGCTTTGGCCGCGACCTTGCCGCGGGAAGGCGGAAGCGGCGGCGGATCGCTGCTCAGGCTGGCGCTGGGCGCGGACGGCGGATTGCGATTCGAAGGCGCGCCGATCTCCGCTGCGGAACTGGCGGAGAGGGTCTGTGCGTCTTCGGGCCGGGTGCGGATCGACGTCCATCCGTCGCTTCCCTTCCAGCGCGCCGCTTCCGTCCTGGACGCGGTGAAGGGGGCCCGGCCGGATGCCGCCATCTCGCTCACCGCGGCACGGGAGGAGCCTGGACCGTGCTAGCCTGCCCCTTGTGGATCAGGGCGTCGCTGTCCGCGAGGGCAGAGGAAAGTCCGGGCTCCGCAGGGTACTGGGCCTGGTAACACCAGGGCGGGGTGACCCGACGGAAAGTGCAACAGAGAACAGACCGCCGATGGATCCTCGGATCACAGGTAAGGGTGAAACGGTGGGGTAAGAGCCCACCGCCGGACTGGCAACAGGACGGGCACGGTAAACCCCCCAGGGAGCAAGACCAAATAGGCCGGCGCACCGCGCAAGCGGCGAGGGTCGACCCGGCCGAGCCGGCGGGTAGGTTGCACGAGGTGGATGGCGACATCCATCCCAGAGGAATGACGCTCCACGACAGAACCCGGCTTACCGGTCCACCGGAGCCCCCGCAAGGGGGCTTCGCTTCGCGTGCGTCCTGCCGCCGATCCGCTACGCTGGAGCCTTCTTCGGATAGGCCTCTGAGCTCCCCTCTCCATCCCCACCGCGGCACGCCGGGACTTGGCGGGGAAGCCGCGCGCCTGGGCTGACCCAAGGGCGCAGCATCGCGCAGGGCCGTCCCCGCTGTGCGGGAGCCGGTCGGCTGGACCTTTCCTTCTGGAGCTTCCGATGTTCTTCGATCTGTTTTCGCTGGCGCGCCGTCTGGAGCGCGCCCAGGCCCTTCAGAATGAGCGCTTCAACCACGCTGCCGGAGGCCGCAGCCTTCCCGCAGGGGGCGGCTTCGCCCACTTCCGCGGAGAGGCCCATCCGCTCAACCAGGCCCTGGGTCTCGTCGATCCCCTTTCCGAGGCCGACCTCAAGGCCGTCGAGGCTTTTCTCGGCGCGCCCGTCGTGCTGGAGCTGAGCCCCGCCGCCGATCCCGCCCTGTGGGCGCTCCTCGCCCGCCGCGGCTATCGCGTCCACGCGTTCCAGCAGCTTTGGGCAAGATCCTTGGCCGATCCTCTGCCACCCGCTTCGGGCGTGGAGATCCACCCCGTCGGCCCGGCGGAAATCCGGGTCTTCAACCAGGTGGTGGCCGCGGGCTTCCTGGAGCGCGACGACTGGCGGGAGGTGGAACCGCCCTTCGAGGTATCGCTGGACGGGAGCGGTGCGTGGGGTTTCCTGGCCTTCGTCGAAGGCGAGCCCGCCGGAGGCGGAACGCTGGGGATCGTGGACGGCGTGGCTCTTCTCTCGGGTGACGGGGTGATCCCGCGATACCGGGGACGGGGCCTGCAGAAGGCCCTCATCCGCGCGCGGCTGGCCTTCGCCGCGGAGCGGGGCTGCGATGTGGCGTGCGCCTCCACCGCCCCGGGCACCCCCAGCCAGCGCGCCTACGAGGCGTGCGGTTTCCGCGTCGCCTATCCCAAGGTGGAGATGGCGCGCGGCTGAGCCCCGCGACCGGATGCGATAGTGGGGGGATGCGCCGCCTCGCTCCCTCCACCGCCGCGCTCCTCGTCACGGCGCTCGCCTTCCACGTGGACATGCTCCTGTACTACCTGCTGGTGCCGCTGCTCCCCCGCTACGCCCGCGCCCTGGACCTCAATCCCATGCAGGTGGGCATCCTCTTCGGGAGCTACGCGGTGGCGCTGCTCCTGGCGACCTTTCCGGTGGCCGTGCTCACGGACCGCTACGGCCGGCGGACGCCCATGCTGTGGGGCTTGGCGGGGCTCGGGGTCACCACCCTGGTGTTCGCGGTCTCGACGCATTACTGGCTGCTGGTGGTGGCGCGGTTCCTCCAGGGAGCGGCGGGGGCGGCCACCTGGCTGCCGGGGATGGCGCTGCTGGCGGACCACTTCCCCTCGGAATCCCGCGGCAAGGCCATGGGCACCGCCTTCGCCGCCGCCAACCTGGGCGTGCTGATTGGCCCGCCATTGTCGGGCTTCCTGGATCAGCACGCCGGTCCGTCGGCGCCCTTCCTGGTGGGCGCGGCGCTCGTGGCGCTGGACGCGGCGGGGCGGGCCTTCCTCCTGCCCGCGGGCGAGACCGAGCGGGGCGAGCGCCTGCCCTTTCGACAGCTGCTGGCGAATCCGGTGGTGCGTCTGTTCGCGGGCGCGATGGCCATGGGATCGGGCCTGTGGGCGCTCCTGGAATCCACCCTTCCCCTGGACCTCGATGCGCGGCTGGGCCTGAGCGCCGCCGGCATCGGCCTGTGCTTCGCCGCCTCGGCCCTTACCCACACCCTCACGTCCCCGCTGATGGGGCGCCTGTCCGACCGCATCGGGCGGGTGAAGGTCCTCCGCATGGGGCTCGTCCTGGTGTGCGTTCTCCTGCCGCTGGCGGTCGTGATGCCGCGGCCGTGGATGGTGGTGCTCGTGATGATGGGGTTGGGGAGCGCGGCCAGCTTCGTGATGAGCCCGTGCAGTCCCGCGGTGGCCGATCAGGTGGAGCGCGAGGGGAGCCAGAGCTTCGCCTCGGCGTTCTCGATCCTCAACCTGGCCTATTCGGTGGGCCTCATGGCGGGACCGCTGGTGGGAGGCGCGCTGGTGCAGGCCCTCGGCCTTCGGGTGGCCCTCGCGCTGTCCGCGCTCGCTTTCGCGGCCTTCCTCCTGCCGACGCGCGGAATCAGGGCCTGACGGCCCGGTAGAGCCACCGGTCGGCCCCGGGGTCCCAGGGGCTGCCGTCGAGGCCGCCGTAGGCCGCGGGAGGACCGAATCCGGCGGAGGCCAGCGCCGCCCGGACCTCCGCGTCCGTGGGGATCCAGATGTCGTGCCGGAAGGTCGCGCCTTCGCACTGGCGCTCCGTTCGGATGCGGAATCCGTCGGGGCTCCAGGTGACGCGCTCTTGGTAGCCCTCCGCCTCGAAATCCAGCCACAGCCCTTCCACCTCCGCCACGGCGGCCCTCAGGAATGCGCGGCCCGCGAGGTCCAACAGCAGGCATCCGCCGGGGCGCAGGACCCGGGCGGCTTCGGAGAGCTGGCGCAGGTTCTCCGCCTCGGTGGCGAAGTAGCCCCAGCTGGTGAAGGCGCAGAAGACCCCGTCGACGCAGCCGTCGCGGAAGGGCAGGGCGCGCAGGTCCAGGCGGGCCAGGGGCGCGGGATGTTCCGCCGCGTGGCGCGCCAGATTGAGGGCGCTCAGGTCCCCGCCGACCACCTCCAGTCCCTGGGCCCTCAGGTAGGGATGGAGCCGCCCCCATCCGCACGGGAGGTCCAGGACGCGGCTGTCCGGGGGCAACGCCAGCAAGGCCGCGAGCGCCGGTCCCTCGAGGGCGGCGTCCGCGGCCTTGTCGGCGTAGATCCTGAAATAGGCGGGATGGTCGAAATCCCAGGCGAACCAATCCATCGGAAGGAAAGGGCTCAGCCTTCCTCTTCCGTCTCCGCTTCCGCGTCGGCCTTCACGAGCTTGACGGACGGCGGCGTGATCTGGGGGGCGTTCACGATGCCCTTCCAGCCGTAGCGGGTGCCGCGCTTCTGGCCGCTCTTGACGATGAGCTTCTCCTCCTCCAGTTCGGTGAACAGGCGGCGGAGGGTGGCGGGCGCCCAATCGCAGTCCTTGAGATCCAGGGCGACCTGGGCCTCGAAGCTGCTGAGGGAGCCGCGGTCCTGGAGGGCGCGCATGAGGTTCTTCTTGAGGTCCTCCAGCTCGGGCTTGGAGCGGCGGGCCTTGGTCTTGTAGGCGGGGGGCTCCGGAGCGACGGGCGCGACGGCCTTGGGCGCGACGGGCGCGGGGGCGGCCGGGGAAAGGGGCGCGGGGACGGAGGCCTGGAGGGGCGTTTCCATCTCCACCAGCAGGCCGTCCAGGTAGAGGTCCGCCCGCTCGGGCTCGAACATCACCACCACGGAACCAGGGGCCAGTCCTTCCTGTTGCAGCGCGGTGATGATCCGTTCCCCGATACGGGTTTTCTGGTCCGGCGACAACTTGGGGGACTGGATAGTGACGATCGGCATGAAGACTCCGTTATGTATACGATCTGTCCATCTTACGCCCAAAAAGTTTGACGTAAAACGCGATCTGTAAAATACGATTAGCCGGTTGGATGTGGATAGACTTCCCCACCGAGGCCCTCATGCGTAAGCCCAAGAGCGATCGTCCCGAAGAACAGCAGCGCTTTGAAACCTTCCTCCGCTCCCGCCAGCTCAAGCTGACCGGCGAG
Organism: Geothrix sp. 21YS21S-4; assembly: GCF_030845995.1. Classification (NCBI taxonomy): domain Bacteria; kingdom Pseudomonadati; phylum Acidobacteriota; class Holophagae; order Holophagales; family Holophagaceae; genus Geothrix; species Geothrix sp. 21YS21S-4. The sequence goes on along the minus strand of NZ_CP132719.1, from coordinate 2,206,274 downwards.
CGCCTGGAACTGGTGGAGGAAGTGTTCGGCCAGCCGCATCATTTCGACGCGGATCAGTTGCACATGGCCCTGAAGCAGAAGGGCAAGGCCATCAGCCGCGCAACGGTCTACCGGACCCTGGACCTGCTGGTGCAGTGCGGCCTGGTGCGGAAGAGCAGCTTCGGGGACCAGCACGCCCACTACGAGGCCGTCCGCAGCGACGAGCACCACGACCATCTGATCTGCCTCAACTGCGACGCCATCATCGAGTTCTACCGGCCCAAGCTGGAGGCGCTCCAGGACGCGATCTGCCGCGAGTACGGCTTCAAGCCCATGCACCACAGCCACCAGATCTTCGGGCTGTGCAAGGACTGCCAGTCCCTGGAGACGGACGCGCCGACCCTCGCCCACCGCTTGAGCCAGCTGAACGTCTGAGATCGAGGAGCCCCCGCGCAGAAGCCCGGCTGAGCCGGGCTTCTCCTTTCCGGATCGTCAGGACGTAGCCCCGAGGTCCGGCAAGGCGCTAGGCTAGGCCATGCCGAAACTTTCGATTCAGGATCTCCAGCGTCTGCCGAAGACGGATCTGCACGTCCACCTGGACGGCAGCCTCCGGATCTCCACCATCCTCGACCTCGCCGAACAGCAGAAGGTGAAGCTGCCCGCCGACACCGCGGAGGGGCTCAAGCCCTTCGTGGAAGTGGGCGAGGAGTGCAAGTCCCTCGTCGAGTACCTGCGGGCCTTCGACGTGACGCTCTCCGTGATGCAGACCTACGACAGCCTCGTCCGCACGGCCTTCGAGCTGGCGGAGGACGCGGCGAAGGAGAACGTCCGCTACATGGAAGTGCGCTACAGCCCCATCCTCCACCAGCAGAAGGGGCTCACACTCCACGCCATCGTCCAGGCGGTGCTGGAGGGCCTGGCCCAGGCCGAGCGGAAGTACAACATCAAGACCGGCGTCATCCTCTGCGGGATGCGCCACATCTCGCCGGACATCTCGCTGCGGCTGGCGGACCTCACCGTGGCCTTCAAGAACAAGGGCGTGGTGGGCTTCGACCTGGCGGGCGCCGAGGAGAACTTCCCCGCCAAGCGCCACAAGGACGCCTTCGGGCGCGTGCTCCAGAACAACATCAACTGCACGCTTCACGCGGGCGAAGCCTACGGGCCCGAGAGCATCCACCAGGCCATCCACCTGTGCGGCGCCCACCGCATCGGCCACGGCGTGCGGCTCATCGAGGACGGCGACCTGCTGAACTACGTGAACGACCACCGCATCCCGCTGGAGTGCTGCCCGTCGAGCAACGTCCAGACCAAGGCCGTGAAGAAGATGGCGGACCACCCCATCCGCCTGTTCTACGACCTGGGCCTGCGCGTCACGGTGAACACCGACAACCGCATGGTCACGGGCACCACCGTCAGCCGCGAATTCCAGGTGATCCACGACGAGCTGGGCTTCAACCTCGAGGAGATCAAGGAAGTCATCATCATGGGCTTCAAGAGCGCCTTCCTGCCCTACGCCCTGAAGCGGGCCTTGCTGGCGGAAGTGGTCCACGAGCTGAAGGCCTTCAAGCCGGGCAGCCTGGAGAGCAAGCGCGAGCAACTGTAGGGTGTTATCCTGACTTCCGAGGTCAGGATTCAATGCTGGAACGGCTCGCCGACTTTCTGGACCGACACGCCAAGGTGCTTCTCGCCACCCACGAGAATCCGGATGGGGATGGCGTGGGCGCCGCGGTGGGTTTGGCCGCGCATCTGAAGGGGCGCGGGAAGACCGTCCGCATCGTCGTGACGCCCTCCCTCCCCGAGAACCTCCGCTTTCTGGATCCCGAAGGCTGGATCGAGGCCTACGATCCGCAGGGCGCCCATGCGGATTTGGCGGCGTGGCCCGACGCCTGGCTGCTCATCGACGCATCGGAACCGCACCGGATGGGGCCGCTTTTTGGGGCCTTCCAGGCGACCACCGCGGTGCGCGCCTGCCTGGATCACCACCTGAAAGACGCGCCCAAGGGGTTCGACGCGGAGTTCACCGATCCGGCCGCCAGCGCCAGCGCTGAGCTGGTCTACGACCTGGTCCGGAGCCGCTCGGGCGACGACCTGTCCCCCCTCGCCGCCCAGGCCCTCTACGCCGGGCTGGTGAGCGACACAGGCAACTTCCGCCATTCCAACAGCACCCCCAAGATCCACCGGGCAGCGGCGGATCTCATCGCCCTGGGCGTCCACCCGTCGCGCACCTACAACGCGCTCTACCAGACCGCCACGCCCGCGAAGCTCAAGTTGTTCGGCCGCGCCATGGGCGGCCTGCAGCTCCGCGACGGCGGCCGGTTCGCCTACGTGAGCGTCAGCCGGGCCGACCTCGCCGATTGCGGCGCCACCCACGAGGATCTGGACGAACTGGTGGAGGAGCCCCGCAAGCTCAAGGGCGTGGAAGTGGCGGCCCTGTTCTCCGAGACCGCGGACGGCCGCGCCAAGGTCAGCCTCCGCTCCCGGGAGGCGGTGGACGTGAACGCCGTCTGTCGGCAGTTCGGCGGCGGGGGCCATCGCCTTGCCTCCGGCGCCAAGGTCTCCGAATCGTTGGAGGCCTTCGTCTCCCAGGTGGAGGCGGCGGTCCTGGCGCAGATGCGGCAGGATCTCGGCTAGCGGCGGGTTGCTCCGTCCTTCCGCAGGTTCCAGACTGCTTTTGTCCCCCGGGCGGCATCCAACCGAAGGCCGCACACTTCCCGGATTCCCATGTCCTCCAAAGAACCCAGCAGCGCCCCCAAGCTCGAACTCTTCTGCAAGCTGCAGGCGGAGAAGGTCCCCTTCATCGCCAAGGCCAACGTCCCGTCCATCTTCGGGAAGTTCATGGTCTACGGCTTTCTGGAGCACGCCACCGGCAAGGAGCACCTGGCCATCGTCAGCGGGGAGATCGACGCCCGCCGCCGGATCCCCGTCCGCATCCACTCCGAGTGCTGGACCGGCGACGTCCTGGGCAGCCTCAAGTGCGACTGCCGCGAGCAGCTGGAGGAGGCCCTCCGCCACGTGGCCCGGCAGGGGGGGATGGTGCTCTACCTCCGCCAGGAGGGCCGCGGGATCGGCCTCCTGAACAAGCTCAAGGCCTACGCGCTGCAAGAGCAGGGGCTCGACACCGTGGAGGCCAACCACTCCCTCGGCTTCCCCGACGACCTGCGGACCTACGAATCCGCGGTGGAGATGCTGAAGTTCTTCGGGATCACCAAGGTCAAGCTGCTCACCAACAACCCGCGCAAGATCGGGGCCCTGGAATCCGCCGGGATCGAGGTGGAGCGGGAGCGCCACCAGCTCGCCGCCAATCCCCACAACCTGCGCTACCTGCAGACCAAGGCCCGCAAGAGCGGCCACATGCTGGACCTGGAAGAGGAAGTCCTCTAGTTTTTTTGCTGACCGCGGGCCATCGGCACTGGTACCTATAGATCCATGCCCGATCCAGCCTCGACCCAGGCCATCCACGACATCTCCCACGTCATCCAGCTGTCGGTGGCGCCGGTGTTCCTCTTGACGTCCATCGGGACGATCCTGAGCGTCCTGTCGCTCCGGCTGGCGCGGATCGTGGACCGGGCGCGGGTGCTGAAGGACCTGCTGGAGGATCCGCCGGAGCACCGGATCGCGGGCATCCACGGCGAGATGCACACCCTCGGCCGGCGGCGGCAACTGGTGAACATGGCCATCACCTCGGGCACCGTGGCGGCGCTCCTGGTGTGCGTCAGCATCGCCACGGTCTTCGTAGGCGCCATCACGAAGACCAGCGTCGCCGGGGCCGTGGCGTCGCTGTTCATCCTCGCGATGGCGGCCTTCGTCGCCGCCCTGGTGTTCTTCCTGCGGGAGATCCTGCTGGCGGTGCGGAGCCTCCACCTGGCCTGAGGCGGGCGAGGGCATGTCGTACCGCTTTGCATTCAAAAGATAAGGATCACCACCAAGGCACCAAGAACCGCATCCGTAGTGGGTAGCGTTTTTCTTGGTGCCTTGGCGTCTTGGTGGTGAAAAGGAAATCTTGGGTCCTGATCGCCCATTGGGATCAGTCCGCCTGGGGGCCCATGGGCAGCATCCGTTCGCCGTGCTGGCTGAGATCCAGGCCTTCGGCTTCCTGCTCCGCGGAGACGCGCAGGGGGACGAGCCAGGCGGTGACCTTGTACAGGATCCACGACATGCCCACGGAGTAGGCGGCCACCACGACGAGCCCCAGAAGGTGCTTTCCCAGCAGGAGGGCGTGGCCGTGGATCAGGCCGTCGGCGCCGTCGGGATTGATCAGCTTGCTTGCGAAGAGGGCCGTGGCGACCATCCCGAACATCCCGCCCACGCCGTGGCAGGGGAACACGTCCAGGGTGTCGTCCAGGCCGGCCTTGCCCTTGTAGAACACGGCGAAGTTGCTGAGAACCGCCGCCACGGCGCCGATGGCGATGCTCGATCCCGTGGAGACGAAGCCCGCCGCGGGCGTGATGGCCACCAGCCCCACCACCGCCGCCACGCAGGCGCCGAGGGCGGTGGGCTTGCGGCCCAGCAGGCCGTCCAGGAATACCCAGGCGAGCATGGCCGCGGCCGAGGCGGTGTTGGTGGTGATGAAGGCCGTGGCGGCGGCGGAACCGGCGGACAGCGCCGATCCGGCGTTGAAGCCGAACCAGCCGAACCACAGCATCCCCGTTCCGAGGATCACGTAGGGGATGTTGGCGGGCGGATGGGCCGCGCCCGAGTCGAAGTCCCGGCGGGGGCCGAGCACGTAGGCGCCGACGAGGGCGGCCAGCCCGGCGGTCATGTGCACCACGGAGCCGCCCGCGAAGTCCAGGATGCCGAGGTTGCGGAGGAATCCATTGGGATGCCAGGTCCAGTGGGCGACGGGACAGTACACGAACACCGTGAACAGGATCATGAACACGAGGTAGGCGGTGAACCGCACCCGCTCGGCGAAGGAGCCCGTCACCAGGGCGGGCGTGATGATGGCGAACTTCATCTGGAAGATGGCGAACAGCAGCAGGGGGATGGTGGGCGCGAGGTCCGGATGGGTGGCCGTGCCCACGCCCCGGAACATGAAGAACGTCGCGGGATTCCCGATGAATCCCAGGCCCTTGGCGCCGATGCTCGTGCCGAAGGCGAGGCTGAAGCCCACCACCACCCACACGAGACTGACAGCGCCCATGGTGATGAAGCTCTGGAGCATGGTGGAGATCATGTTCTTCCGCCGCACCATCCCGCCGTAGAAGAACGAGAGGCCCGGCGTCATCAGCAGCACCAGCCCCGAGGCCGTCAGCATCCAGGCCGTGTCGCCGGCGTTCACGGGGCCTCCCTGGAGCGCCTGGGCCTGGGGCGGGATCACGATGCCCGCCAGGGCGACTGCCGCCAGGATCAGGAAAGGGACCAGCCACTGTTTCGACACCGGAGCTCCTCGAAAGTCGGTTCGGGATATAAGGATTTGGACCCGCCGGAACCGCGTTCCGAGGGTCCAAAAAACCTGGGGGCTATGAGGAGGAACTTTAAGTCGCGGAGGACGGGCCGTCAACGGCGGATCAGAGGCTCTTCACCGCGGCGAGCTCCTGGGGGCTGAGAAACCGCCAGGCTCCGGGCTTGAGGAAGGGATCGGACAAGGGCCCGAACTGGACGCGGCGGAGTTTGCTGACGGGATGGCCCACGGCGGCGAACATCTTGCGGATCTGCTGGTTCTTGCCTTCGGTGAGGGTGACCTTCAGCCACGGATTGTCGCCCTTCTCGGCGATCTCGATGTGGCAGGGCCGCAGCCGCCGCCCGCTGAGGAGAAAGCCCTCCTGCAGCTCCTTCAGCAGTTCGGGACGCGGCGTGCGATGGACCTTCACCAGGTAGACCTTGGGGATCTCGTGCTCGGGTCCCATCAGCACCTGGGCCAGGGCCCCGTCGTTGGTCATCAGCAGCAGCCCCTCGGAATTGAAATCGAGGCGGCCCACCGGATAGACGCGGCCCGGGACGCCCTTGAGAAGGGCCATGACCGTGGGGCGGCCCTGGTCGTCCTTCACCGTGGTGACGTAGCCCTTGGGCTTGTTCATCAGGATGTAGACCGGCGCCTCCCGGTGGATGGGCATCAGGTCCACGGTGATCTCGTCCCGGCGCGGATCCGCGCGGGTGCCCAGTTCCGTGACGGTCTTCCCGTTCACCTGGACGCGGCCTTCGAGGATCACCTCTTCGCAGGCCCGGCGGCTGGCGATCCCCGCCGCGGCCAGGATCTTCTGGAGGCGCTCCTGGCCGGGGGCCGCCGCGCGGGGTGCGGACCTCGGCCCGGGCTTGGCGCCCGGTGCGCGCTTTTCGGCCGGCTTGGCGGGCCTCGCGGGTCGGGCGGCGGTTTTCTTGGGGTGGGCGGGCGCGGGTCGCGGCCCCTTCGGGGCGGGCTTTCTCATGGCGGCTCCTTCGGCGTCTCCCGACGCGAATTGACCAGTCTATCAGCCTTCCTCCCCGAACCAGGGATGGGCGCGGTAGTCGGCCAGGATCTCCTCCAGCAGCACCTTGAGGATCACGGCCAGGGGCACGGCGAAGATCAGGCCCAGCACGCCGAACCAGAATCCGAAGGCCGTGAGCGCCAGCAGCACTTCCAGCGGATGGAGGCGGCTGGCCCGGCCCACCCACACCGGGGTGAAGTAGAAGGCCTCCGCCTTCTGGACGGCGATGAACGTGGCGGCCACCGCGGCGAGGTGCCCGCCCCGCCCGCCGTCCAGGTAGGCCAGGATCAGCGCCGGGGGGAGGGCGGTGAAATACGGGGAATAGGGCACCACATTGGAGATCCCCGCGACGAGTCCCAGGAGCCACGCGTAGGGAACGCCCAGGATGGCGAAGCCCAGGGCCTGGAGAACCGCCATGGCGGCGGCCACGGCGGCCTGGCCGCGGATGTAGCCGCCCAGGCGCTGGTGGATTCCCTTCGCCATCCGGTCCAGCCGGGGCCGGTAGCGGGGCGGAGCCAGGCTCCGGAGGGTGGGGACGAAGCCGGGGCCCTCCAGCAGGAGGTAGTACAGGATCAGGGGGACGAGGATGAGGGCCAGGAGGTTGAGAAAACACCCCAGCACGCCGCCGCCCGTGGCCCGGAGGCCCTGGAACAGGAGCGCCGGATCCAGGCTCTCCAGCCCGTTCTCCAGGCGGAGTTGCCAGGCGGGATGATCCTGCAGCCAGGGGAGGAGCTTGGCTTCCAGGGCCTGGCGCCACCGGGGCAGGGAGGCCACCAGCCGGTCTCCCTGACCTGCCAGCCACGGCAGAAGGACCAGGAGGGCGCCCGCGATGGCGGCGACGAAGCCCGTAAGCACCGCCACCACGCTCCAGGGGCGCCCCAGGCGGCGGGCGAGCAGCTCCACCAGCGGGCCCAGGAGGTACGCCAGGACCATCGCCAGGAAGAAGGGCGCCAGGGCCCGGCGGAGCAGCCACAGCGACAGCAGGCCCGCCGCCGCGACCAGGGCGAACCGGAGGGGGATCCGGCCCGGGGCTTCCATCAGCGGGCCGGGGTGGCGGTGGCGCGGAGGAAGTAGTGGATGCCCGAGGCCAGGACCAGCGCCGCCACCGCCCAGTACATCCCGGGCACGAAGGGGTCCATCCAGGGGCGGTGCCCGAGGGCATTGAACAGCAGGCCCGCCGAGACCGCGATCAGCTGCATGGCGGTGCTCAGCTTTCCGAGCAGGCTCGGATGGAAGGTGGTCTCGCTGAGGCGATCCACTGAGGCGAAGGCGTAGAACGAGATCACCAGATCCCGCATGATCGCGAGGATGGCCACCCACACGGGAATGGGCGCGACCATTCCCTGGGTGCGCCAGGCCATCAGGATGAAGGCGGTGGTCATCAGTAGCTTGTCCGCCGCCGGATCCAGCAGGGCGCCCAGATCCGAGCGCTGGTCGAACACCCGGGCGATGAGGCCGTCGAGGAGATCCGTGAAGCCCGCCGCGGCGAACAGGACGAACGCCTGCCAGTAGTGGCCGTACCACACCGCGATGGCGAAGAAGGGGATCGCCAGGATCCGCAGCAGGGTCAGCAGATTGGGCACTGTCAGGGGGCTGGAGACGGTCATGTCGGGCTCCAGTTTAGACGGAGATCACACGCTGCGGCCGGTACCTTTAGCGCTTGTCTTGGATTGGGTTCCTTTGCTCGGGGTCGTTGGGCCCGGCTACACTGGAAGTTGGAGTTGAGATTATGACTCAAAATCTTTCCGTTCCCCTCAGCCAACTTCAGCCGGGGGATCAGGGGGAGGTGGTGCAGGTCCAGGCCCAGGGCCAGATCCGCCAGCGCCTCCTGGAGATGGGCTTCATCCGGGGCGCCCACCTGCGGGTGGAGCGCCTGGCGCCCCTGGGCGATCCCATGGAACTGGTGATCAAGGGCTATCACCTGTCCCTTCGCCGCGACGAGAGCGCCTGCATCCTCGTCCAGCCCATCGCCTGATGCCGCTCACCATCGCCCTGGCGGGGAACCCCAACTGCGGGAAGACCACGCTGTTCAACGCCCTCACGGGCGCGCGCCACCACGTGGGCAACTGGCCGGGTGTCACTGTCGAGCGGCGGAGCGGCACCTTCGACCAGGACGGCCAGACGCTGGAAGTGGTGGATCTGCCCGGAATCTATTCCCTGTCCGCCCGCAGCGAGGATGAGCGCGTGGCGGCCCGGTTCCTGGTGGCGCCGGACGTGGACCTGATCCTGAACGTCCTCGACGCCTCCAACCTGGAGCGGAACCTCTACCTGACCACCCAGCTCCTCGAACTGGGCAAGCCCATGGCCTTCGTCCTCAACATGGTGGACGACGCCGAGAACCGCGGGATCCGGATCGACGTTCCGGCCCTGGAGGCCCTCTTGGGCGGGCCCGTGATTCCCACCGTGGGCAATCGGGCGCAGGGCGTCGACGACCTCAAGGCCCTGCTCGCTTCGCTGGCCCGGGGCGAAGCCGGCCGCTGCCGGCGCGTCCCCGTGGACTACGGGCACGACATCGAAGGGGAACTCGCGAAGCTGGAAACGGAGATCCGCCGCGACGAGCCCCTGGCCGCAGCGAAACCTCCCCGTTGGCTGGCCCTCCAGCTCCTGGAGAACAACGCCGACGCCAAGCGCGCGGTGGCGGAGAGCCACGCCGCCGGGGCGATCCAGAAACAATTGGCGGACAGCTTCGCCTTTCTGGAACCCCACCTGGGCACCGACGGCGCCACGCTGGTGGCCGAGCGCCGCTACGGGTTCGCCCACGGCCTGGTGAAGGAAACCGCCACCGCCCCCGATGACCGCAAGACCCCGACGGCGCGCCTCGACGCCGTCCTCACCCACCGCGTCCTGGGCTTCCCGATTTTCGTGGCGATCCTGGCGCTGGTGTATTCGCTCTCCTTCATCATCGGGAAGTACCCGCAGGACTGGATCGGCGATGCCTTCAAGGCGCTCTCCACCTTCGCCGCGAGCCATCTGCCGGCGGGCGAATTGACGAGCCTCCTGGTCGATGGTGTGATCCCCGGCGTGAGCGCGGTGATCGTGTTCCTGCCCGTGATCATGATCCTGATGGGCTGCATCGCCTTCCTGGAGGACACCGGCTACATGGCGCGGGCGGCCTTCATCATGGACCGCCTGATGCATGTCATGGGGCTCCACGGGAAGAGCTTCATCCCCCTGATCATGGGCAGCGGCTGCAATGTCCCGGCCATCCAGGCGGCCCGCACCATCGAGAGCCCCCAGGACCGGCTGATCACCATCCTCGTGACGCCGCTGGTGAGCTGTTCCGCGCGCCTCCAGGTCTACATCGTTCTGGCCGGCACCTTCTTCACGCCGGTGAAGGCCGCCTTCGCGATCATCGCCATGCACTTCCTGGGGCTGGCCCTCGCGGTGCTCCTGGGCCGCCTGCTGCGCAGCGCCCTCTTCCACGGCCCCAGCTCGCCCTTCGTGATGGAACTGCCGCCCTACCGCCTGCCCGTGCTGAAGGCCACCCTCATCCACATGTGGGAGAAGGGCTCCGTGTTCCTCACCCGCGCGGGGACGACGATCTTCGCCGGCGCCACGCTGGTGTGGTTCCTGTCCCGCTATCCAGGAATCGCCAACCGGGAATGGACCGCCGAGTACCAGCAGCAGCGCCAGGCCGTGGCGACCCTGAACCTCTCCGCCGCCGAATCGGAGGAGCGGCTCAAGGACCTCCAGCTCGCCCATGAGAGCCGGATCGTGAACACCAGCCTGGCCGCGCGGATGGGGCAGAAGGTGGAGCCGCTCTTGCGCCCCATCTTCGATCCCGACCACAAGCGCCCCGAGGCCTGGAAGGACGTCATCGCCCTCACGGCCGGGTTCGTCGCGAAGGAGATCGTCGTCTCCACCATGGCCGTCATCCACCAGGCCAGCGAGGAGCCGAAGGAAGGAGAGCGCCTCAGCCCGCTGCAGGTCGCCCTCCGCGACCAGTCGGGCCTGACGCCGCTGTCGGCGCTCGCCTTCATGGTGTTCACGCTGATCTACACCCCCTGCGTGGGCACCATCGCCATGATCCGCCGGGAAGCGGGCACCTGGGGATGGGCGGGCTTCACTGTGGCCTACGGCCTCGTCCTGGGCTGGGGCCTGGCCTGGGGCACCGTCGTCGTCGGTCGCCTGCTCGGGTTCCGGTGAGGCAGCCGTGAGCGCCCAGTCCCTCATCGCAGCGTCCGCCGCCGGCCTCGCCGCCCTCTACTTCCTGCGGGGCGCCTTCCGCGGCCTCCGTGGCGGCGGGAAGGAAGGGCAGGGCAAGGCCTGCGGAACGTGCGATTCCGCAGGCACTTGTCCGGCTGCGCGCAAGGAGCGCTGAAGCCCCCGTCAGATCTTGAACTGCTGCATCACCGCCGACAGCTCTTCGGAGATCAGGGCCAGGGCGTTCGCGGTGCGGGCGATCTCCTGGACCGTGGCCGACATCTCCTGAGTGGCGGCCGCGTTCTGGCCGATCTCGCGGTTGACATCCTCCACCTGCTTGGCGACCTCCTCGGAGGTGTTGGCCTGCTCGTCCGTGGCGGAGCCGATCTCCAGAACCATGCTCGACATGGAGGTGATGGCGTCCTGGATGTTCGTCAGGAACTGGGCCGTGTGCTGCACCGCGGCCTCGCCGCCTTCCACCGAATCCCGGCTCTCCACCAGCAGGCCCTCGATCTCGATGGCCGCCTGACGGCTGCGCTCGGCCAGCTTCCGCACCTCCTCCGCCACCACGGCGAAGCCCTTTCCCAGCGACCCCGCCTTGGCGGCCTCGATGGCGGCGTTCAGAGACAGCAGGTTCGTCTGGCGGGCGATCTCCTGGATGACCTGGATGGCCTTTCCGATGTTGCCCATCGAATCCTTGATGCGGCCCATGCCCTGAGCCATCTGCTGGCCGCCGCGGGTGCCTTCCTCCGCGGCCTTCACCGCCGCGTCCGAGTGGCCGACGGAAGTGCGCACGTTGGTGGCCACCTCCTGAACGCTGGCCGAGAACTGGGCGATGGCCGCGGCCATGGATTCGGCCGAGGCGTGGATGGTCTCGCCGCTCTTGGCGATCTGGTCCGTGGTAGCGGACATCTCGTCCGACGAGGCGGACAACTGCGTGGCGCCGCTGGCCACCGAAGCCGCCGAATCAGCCACCTTCCGCAGGGTGGTCCGCAGGGACTCCACGGTCCGGTTCAAAGCCTGGCCCAGGTGGCCGATCTCATCCTCGGAGTCCACGGTGGCCTGGACGCGGAGGTTGCCCCGGCTCACTTCCGTGAGGAGCGTCCCGAAGGTGTCGAGGGGCTGCGTGATGCCGCGCGTGATCAGGATGGCCGCGGCGATTCCCACCGCCAGCGCCGCTAGGCTGAGGATCACGAGGGCGTTCAGGGCGAACCGCTGCGCGTTCTTGGCGTCCTCGTAGCCCTTCTGCGACTGCGCGTTGGTGAACTCGGACATGCTCTTCAGCTCGGCCATCCACACGCGGTTCTCTTCGCGCGCCGCGCCCAGCAGGAGGGCGACGGCCTCCTTCTTGCGGCCCTGGTTCACCAGCGCCAGGATCTGGTTGTTGGAGGCGCGGCCCTTGGCCTCCTCGGCCACGATCCGCCCCATGATCGCCTTGGCCTCCGGCGAGCGCAGGAGCCGCTGCAACTCGTCGGATGCCTGGTCGTAGGCCTTCCGCGCATCCGCGATGAGCTGCCGATTCGTCGCCACCTCCGCCGGGTCCTCCGTGAGGATGAGGGTGCGGATGTAGCGCTGGACGCTCTGGACCTTGAACTGGAGCCCGTCCGCCAGGTCGTTCTCCTGTCCGTAGACCGTCACCACCTGGGTCAGGTCGTCTCCGATCCGGTTCATCTGGTAGATCGCGAACCCGCTCGCCAGAAGGAGCAACCCCAGCACGAGGCCGAATGTCAGGCTCAACCGCTGGCCGATGCGAAACCGTTTGAACATGCTCTCCCCTCGCTTACGAAAGAACGAGAATCCTTGCAATCTCCTTCCTATCGGCGGGAATCGAAAAGGGATGGGTTTTGAGGTGGGGGGCCGATCCGGCGCTGAAGAACGGGTCGCCACTTGGACCCAGCCTGCTGAGGGAAGTTCCGTGGAACGCTTTCGAGCGGAGCACCGCGCGGGGCGTAATTATTTATCCGGATATTATTGACGGGCGAATTTTAATCCGGGTAAAACGGTTCAAAGGTCACCTTTCGGAGCCGCTTCATGGACGATCCCTCCCTCCTTCCCTGCACCGCGTTCGATGGCTCTCGGCGGATTGCCTCCGGAGCGCTTCGGGAGGTCGGCGCCGCGGTGAGATCCCACCTGGCGAAGGCGCCCCAGGCGAGCGTGCTGGTATTCGACGATCGGACGGGCCGGGTGATCGACCTCGACCCGCGCGAAAGCGGACAGGAAGGGGTTGCTCCGCCTGCCCCCACCGCGGAATCCCGGGGAAGAGGGCGCCCGAAATTGGGCGTGGTACCGCGGGAAGTAACGCTCCTCCCCCGCCATTGGGAATGGCTGAACACCCAGCCTGGCGGGGCTTCGGTCACCCTGCGCAAATTGGTGGAGGAGGCCCGCCGCCACGGAGGCGCAGGCGAGCGCAAGCGCTTGGCCCAGGAACGCGCCTATCGGTTCATGTCCGCCCTGGCGGGCGACGAACCCGGCTACGAGGAAGCGCTCCGGGCGCTCTACGCAGGCACTCAGGACGCCTTCGAGGCGAGGATCGCGATCTGGCCCCCGGACGTGCGGGATCACGCCCGAAAACTGGCCCAGCCCGCGTTCGAGGCGGAGCCGACGGATCGCATCACCGGAGGTTTGGAATGAGTGAAGCGTTCGACCGAAAAGCGGCCCTCCGGGCCTACAAGGAGCGGAAACCGCGGCCGGGAATCTACGCCGTCCGGCGGATCGAGACGGGCGAGTCCTGGCCCGGCTCCTCCCTCAACCTCGACACCACCCGGAATGGACTGTGGATCCAACTGAACCAGGGACGGCATCTGGATAAGGCCCTTCAGGAGGCGTGGCGCACGTACGGAGAAGCCGCGTTTGACTACGTCATCCTCGAAATCATCGAAGAGGAGTTGAGCCCATTCGTCCTGAAGGAGACGCTCAAGGCAAAAGTGGCGGAGTGGCGGCGGATGTTGAAGGAAGAGGCCTGCCGCGGGATAGGGCTTTCCGGTCGTTAGCTATCGCGAGGATCGGTCGCTCCTTACCAACTCATAGGAAAGCCCCCGGCTGTGCCGGGGAGGCAGTAGATGTTTGACATATACAGGAGTCCACCGCAGAAATCTTCATGTGAGCCGCCAAGCACACATGAGGAGAACTGAGATGGACTCAGAAGAAAGTCTAAGCCACTCCAGATGGGAGTGTAAGTACCACGTGGTCTTTGTGCCGAAGTGTCGGAGGAAGACGATCTACGAGAAGTTGAGGCCGCACCTTGGAGAAGTCCTGAAGAAGCTGGCAGAGCAGAAGGAAAGCCGAATCATTGAGGGGCACCTGATGGGTGACCATGTCCATATGCTGATTTCAATTCCACCGAAGTATTCGGTATCGCAGGTGATCGGATTCATCAAGGGGAAGAGCGCCATTCACCTGGCTCGAGTCTACGGAGAGAGGAAGCGGAACTTTGTTGGGCAGCATTTCTGGGCCCGAGGATATTTCGTATCGACCGTGGGGCGCGACGAAGCAACAGTGCGGGAATACATCCGTCGACAAGAAAGGGAGGACCAGCGCTTGGAGCAGATGTTGCCTTGGTAGGGGTGGCCACCATGAGGTGGCACCGATGAAATGGGGCCGCGTTAGCGACCCCTCTTAGCCGCTTTGAGCGGCTCACTTGATAAAGCCCCCGGCTCTGCCGGGGGATATTTACTTCTTCACATGGAAGGCGACCCACCCAATCGGGATTTGAACTGGGCCGGCTCCGCCGTCCCCGGTCTGCTCCGGACGCGACATCAAGTCGCGTCCTCCACATCCCACTCGCAGATCCAAATCCTGCTGAAATGTTTTGGACGTACGTAAAAACCGGAGCGCTCGGCTCCGGTCGTCACTGATTGGTAGCGGGGGCAGGATTTGAACCTGCGACCTTTGGGTTATGAGCCCAACGAGCTACCGGACTGCTCCACCCCGCGGTAGAGCTTGAGTGTAGCAGGCTTGGGGGGGAAGGCAAGGCCGCATGTGGCGCGGGTGTTGGTATGCTCGACGGACGCTCGGGAGGGTCCGATGGGACGCCGCATGATGGCTGCGCTGGTGCTGTTCGCGGCCATGGGGCTGGGGGCTTCGCCGCGGTCCTGGACGACGGAGAAGTGGTTCGACAAGCCAAAGTCGCCGCGCATCGCCAACTACCGGATCGAGGCGGTGCTGGATTTCCAGCACAAGACGCTGGAGGGGACGGAGGTCCTGTCCTGGCGGAACACGGGGACGGCGCCCACGCAGGAGCTGCCGCTGCACCTCTACCTCAACGCCTTCAAGGGCCCCCAGAGCTTGTTCGTGAAGGAGAGCGGCGGACGGTTGCGGAACGATCGGCTGGATCGCCCCAACGAGGCGGATTCGTGGGGTTACTGCCGACTGCGCAGTGCGCGGATGGAAGGGCACGAGCTGACGGGCCACGCGGGGGAGGATGAGACCGTCCACTGGCTGAAACTGCCGCGGGCGGTGGCGCCGGGCGAGACGATCCACCTGGAGATCGCCTGGGAGAACCGCTATCCGAAGGTCTTCGCCCGCAGCGGGTGGGCGGGGGATTTCCTGATGTCCGGCCAGTGGTTTCCCAAGGTGGGCGTCTACCAGGGGGACCGTTGGAACTGCCACGCCTACCACGCGAATACGGAGTTCTTCGCCGACTTTGGCGTCTACGACGTGGCCCTGTCCCTGCCCAACGCGCTGGGGCTCGCTCACACGGGGACGCAGACGAACTTCGTGACGGAGATCGAGCAGGACCCCAAGCGCCCGCTCAACGTGATCTGGCGGCTGCACGCCGAGGACGTCCACGATTTCGCGTGGGCGGTGATGCCCAACGAGAGCTGGCGGAAGCCCGCGATGTTCGAGTACCGCGGCGTCCAGGTCTTCTACTTCGTGGACGACCGCAACCGCGGGAACCTCCCGCGCCAGCGCCGCGCCGTGGAGAACGCGCTGCGGTGGAGCGAGGAGTGGTGCTTCAAGTACCCCTACCCGACGCTGATGGTGATCGACACGCCCAAGGAAGCCGCCGGGGCGGATGGGATGGAATATCCGACGCTGATCACCGCAGGCTCGGTGGGCTTCGATCCGCTCCAGCAGCGGGGCATGCCCGAGCTGGTGACCATCCACGAATTCGGCCATCAGTTCTTCTACGGGATGGTGGCCAGCAATGAGGTCGAGGAGCCGTGGCTGGATGAGGGCTTCACCAGCTGGTTCACGCAGAAGGCGCTGGAGCGCAGCTACCACAGCCTGTTCAGCGGCCGGCGGTTCCAGGCGCCCGTGGGGATCCTGGACTGGGTGGGCTACTGGAGCCTGCCTTCGGCGGATCCCCTGACGCGGGAGGGCTTCCGTACCCTCAACATCCAGAGCTACTCCGTCACCGCCTACGGCAAGGCCACGCTGGTCCTGGATCAGCTGGAGGCGCTGCTGGGACGGCCCGTGATGGAGCAGATCGTCCGGGCCTACGCGCAGGAGATGGCGTTCAAGCACCCCACCCGCCAGGACTTCAAGCGGATCGCCGAGCGCATGTCGGGTCGCGACCTGTCAGGCTTCTGGCGCGATTTCGTGGAGGGGACCGACGTCCTCGATTACGCCATCCGCACGGTGAAGGCCGCGGAGGTGACGCAGGGCGGATGGCTGTTCTCGGACAAGGATCCGGTGTTCGCCGTTCCCCAGCCCGCGGCCCCGGGGCGGGTGGGCTCCATCACCCTGGAGCGGAAGGGCGGCCTGCGCGTGCCCATCACGCTCTGGGTGCGCCTGGAGAACCGGGAGGAGCAGCGCCTGGTGTGGGATGGGCAGGACCGCTGGATCACCTACGAGTTCGACTCGCCGGTGGTGGCGGCCGTCCTGGATCCCGACGGCAACTACCCGATGCTGAAGGACCGCCTCCACGCCAGCTACACCGCCCGTCCGATCCGCCGCGGGCTCTACTACTGGTCCCAGATGGTGTGGGGCACGGTGGCGAGCTGGCTGCAGGGCTGCGGAATCGGCTAGAAAGTCGGCGCTAGGGACGGCGGGGCGCGGCGTCCCCCATCCGGATGGAGCGGACGTTCCCGCGGGAATCCAGCTCGATCAGGATGGGAAACCAGCTCAGGCCCAGGGTTTCAAAGGCGACGCGGCTGGGGGCGAACCGGGCGCTCTTGCCCGCGGCCCGCAGCCGCGCGGCGAGGCCTGCAGCTTCCTGAGCCACGCCCTCGGTCAGGCTGGCGCCCCGCTCGTCCAGATCGGCCCCGGCGCTGGGGATGATCCAGGCCACGTCGGGGGGTAGGTCGGGCAGCGCGTCGTCCGCGGGACAGATCCACACCCGCGCCGCACCGAGCTGGTCCAGGCGGAGGTCGGCGTAATCCAGGCCCGCCAGATCCCACAGCCGCAGGTCCGGCGAAGGGGCATCCAGCAGGCCGAACAGCCGCTGGAAGCCGCCGACGACGGCCTCCGATCCGGCCGGGGCGCGGTCCTTGATCGCGGCGAACCGGGCCTCGTCGCGTTCGGCCAGCGCCCAGCAGAGAGCGTGGCGCAGGGCATAGCCCCGCGTAAGAGCCGGGCCCGCCGCCAGGAGACGGTCTTCCCATAGGCGGCGCATGTCGGCTGGGAAGCGGCCGTTCCGGACCTGCCGCTGTCCCCATCGCCACAGGGCCAGGGCCGTTCCGGACTGGCGGAGGGGCTGGGTGGCGAGGCGGCCCGCCCACTCCTCTTTGCCGGCGGCCAGGAGCATCCGGAGGGCCCCCGCTTCCCGATGGGCCGCCCCCGAAGGAAAGGGATCGGGCGGCAGGCCCGCTTCGGGATCGAAGGCGGCGGCCACGCGCAGCCATTGGAGAGAAGCGTGCCGCGGGCCCTTGGGCGCCTCCGGGAGCGGCTGCTCCCAGTCGTAGGCTTCCAGGAACCGCAGCTCCTGCTCGGCGGCGGCAGGCATCGGGGCGGGGCGGATCTCGGCGGGCGGAACGGGGGGAGGCGCGGTCGGTGGCACGGGGGTCCCTTGATGGCAGAATAATTCTCAGCATCATACGGGAGTCTCCTTGAGCGCAGCCCCAGCCGACCTCACGCCGCGGGAGCGACTCGTCGTCGCGCTGGACCTGCCCACGGCGCGGGAAGCCCTGGCCATGGCGGATCGGCTGGCGGGGCGGGTAGGGATGCTGAAGGTGGGGCTGGAGCTGTTCTGCGCGGAGGGGCCCGCGTTCGTGGGAGAACTCCAGAAGCGGGCGCCCGTCTTCCTCGACCTCAAGTTCCACGACATCCCCACCACCGTGCAGCGGGCGCTGCAGGCCGTGCTGCGGCTGGATCCGCGGCTCGTCAACGTCCACGCCCAGGGGGGCGTGGCCATGCTCGAAGCGGCGGCGGAAGCGGTGCGCGTCCACCGGGCCGCGGGCGGCCGGACGGAGCTGCTGGCGGTGACGGTGCTCACCAGTCTGGATCAGCAGGCCCTGGCCGCCCTCGGCCATGCGGGCCGGCCCGAGGATCTGGCCCTCGCCTACGCCAAGCTGGCCCGGGAGGCGGGCTGCGGCGGCGTGGTGTGCTCCGCGTGGGAGGCGGCGCGGATTCGCGAAGCCTGCGGCGACACGTTCCACCGATTGACGCCCGGGATCCGCCCCGCGGGAGCGGCGGCGCAGGACCAGGCGCGGGTGATGACGCCCGCCCAGGCGCTGCAGCAGGGCGCCACGTGGCTCGTGGTGGGCCGCCCCATCACCCACGCCCCGGATCCCGCCGGGGCGGTCCAGGCCATTCTTGCGGAGATGCGACCCTGATGTCCGTCAGCACGCCCCTCGTCTTCCGTCCCTCCTTCGCCCAGCGGGCCATGGCGGTCCTGCTGTTCGCCGGCTCCTGGATGGTGGGGGTCCGGGCCCTGGCGCAGATCTCCGAGCGGCTGCCTTTACTGCGGGCCTCCCTCAAGGTGGCCGCCGCCGCGGGGGAACCCACCTGGTCCTTCTGGGTGGCCGTCATCGCCGCCATCGGGGCGGTGGTGGTGGGCAGCCTGCTGCTGGTGGGCACCCTCCTGGGCGTGCTTCTGGTGGAGGGCTCCCAGGTGCTGGTGGACGACCTCGGGCTGTCCGTGGAGCACAACGCCCTTCCCGCGCCCCTGGCGCGGCGCCTGGGTTCCGGGCGCCTGCTGTGGAAGCAGGTCTCCCGCATGGAGCGCTCCGGCCTGTTCTTTTTCGTGGTGCGCGGGGGCGGCGATCCCGCCCGCCGCGAAGGCGCGAGTCGCGAGATTCCCGATCCCGTCCTCCGGTTCCTCCTCGTGGACCAGCTGGAGCGGCTGGTCACGATGATCCTGGAGCGCAGCCCGAACCTGAAGCACGAGTGATTTCCTCATCCTCCAGGGGTTCCGCGCTGCGCGCATACCCCCGGACCCCCACGGGAAAGTCCGGCTGATTCGTTCTACGGTTTGGATCGGCCGAGGTAGGTTTCGGCGCCCTTCATCTCGGCGGTGGGTCCGTGGGCGGGCTTTTTGGCGCGGGTTTTCCCGCGCTTGAGGCCCCAGAGGGCGGCCAGTTCGGTGGCTTCGGGGTTGCCGGGCGCGAGGGCGAGGACTTCGGCGAGGTCGGCGCGGGCGCGGTCGGCCTGGCCCAGCTTCTCCCGCAGGAGGGCCCGCTTCATGAACCCCCAGGGGTTGGCGGGTTCCTGGGCGATGATCTCGGCGTACTCGACTTCGGCTTCCGTGAACCGTCCTTCTTCTTCGGCAGCCTCACCGCAGAGCAGGTTGGTGACGGCGCAGAAGCCCAGCCAGCGCTTTTGGTCGGCGAACTCGGCGGGGGTGAACCTGGATTTCGCTTTCGCCTGCTGGGCCTCGCGGTCGAGGTGGCGGAGGGCCTTCTCCGTGTGGGCGTCCACGCGGGCGAAGATCTCGGCGTCGCCCGAAGCGCGGTAGAAGTCCTTCCGGATGCGCCCCTCGGCGCGGTACTGGTCGAACATCCGGGTGCCGGGATAGAGGGCCAGGGGGCTGATCTGGCAGTCCTGGGGCCGGGTATCGCGGATGAAGCCGGCGGTCTCCTCCACGTCGGCCCAGGTCTCGCCCGGAATGCCGGTGATGAGGTAGATCCCCAGGTTCATGCCCACTTTCCGCACCAGGCTGAGGGCTCGGCGCGCGTGGCGCAGGTTGGTGCCTTTGTCGAGGAGGGCGAGGACGCGCTCGCTGCCGTGCTCCACGCCGAACTGCATGAACTCGCAGCCCGCGCGCTTCATGGCCACCAGGCGGTCCTCGTCCACGAGGTTCACCCGGCTCTGGCAGTTCCAGAGCGGGTGGAGCCCGCTGGCGCGGATGCCGTCCATCAGTTCCAGCACCCGCCCGCGGTTGGCGGTGAAGGTGTCGTCCCGGAAGCTGAAGTAGGTTAAGCCGTGCCGCTCGCGCAGCAGGCGCATTTCCCGCAGCACCGAGGGCGCGCTACGGAAGCGGATGGAGGCGCCCCAGAACTCGGGCGTGTTGCAGAAGTTGCAGGTGGCCGGGCAGCCCCGGCTGGTGCTGAGGTAGGCCAACTGCCCCACGTCGTTCAGGAAGTCCGCCTCCAGGTGTTCGGCGGGGATCCCCACGGAGTCCAGGTCCTCCAGCGGCGGCTGGGCCGGGGTGCGGCCGTCCCGGAGGATCAGCCCGGGCGTCCGCTTCCACAGGTGGGACCCCGGCGCGGCCTTCAGGCGCTCGGCCACGCCCAGCAGGATGGTCTCGCCCTCGCCCTCCACGATGGCGTCCAGGGCCGGGCAATCTTCGAAGACTTCCTCCGCCAGATGGGTGGGGTGGGGGCCTCCCGTCAGGAGGATCGCGCCGGGGCAGGCCTCCCGCGCCCAGGCGAGCAACTCATAGGAACGCTTGCGGTTGAAGGTGAACATCGACACCCCCACCACCGCCGGATCCTGGGCCTTGAAGTAGGCGACGACCTCCTTCCGCCCCTTCCCGCTGAGGTTCGCCACGCGGCAGGGAAGGTCCCTGGACTTCAGCATCGCCTGCAAATAGCCGAGACCAATGGGAAGAAACGTCATCCACTCGTCCCCAAACCCGCTCCGGGGGGCGCTGTAGGCAAGCAGAGTTCGGGGTGGCGTCATGGGATCCAAAGGCGCAGCTTTCCAGTGTACGGGCTGAAGGCTGGGATGAAAACGATCATTGCTGCGACGGAGGGGGTTTGACCGGCCATCTGATCCGCAACCCTGAAACCATCGAGGAGATCTTCAAGCGCGCCTGCGACCGGCGGGAGCTGCTGATCCTCGTGACGCCCTACCTCCGTTTCGAATCCTCCTTCCTGAGGCTGGAGGGCGGGGACCTTCAGGCCGCGGCCACCATGGGCCGGGAGGACGCCACCTACGGGCTGCGCAACGCCGACCTGCGGATGCGCTTCCCCCACGGGGTGAGCTTCCTGGAAGGCGCGACTCAGCTCAAGGGGTTCGGGATCGCCGAGGGCCGGCGTAGCCTCCGCCTGGCGATCCCGGAGCTCCTGCAGGAGGAGGATCACCGCAAGGCCTACCGGGTGGAGCGGGTGGGCCGCGTTCCCGTCACCTTCAGCACCCCCAAGTACGACCTGGTGACCGGCACCCTGGTGGACATCAGCACCACCGGCGCGCGGGTCTTCAGCACCCGCGACTTCGGCCAGGGGGAGCTCCAGCCCGGGGACGACATGGCGGTGACCATTCCCCTCACCGAAGCCATCCGGATCAACACCCGCGTGAAGGTCCGCCACGTCCACGGCCGGACCTTCGGCGTGGAATACCGCCCGCAGCTGGACGAGCGGGTGCTCCATCCCCTGTCCCGGTGGGTCTTCGAGCGGCGGGAGGAGGATCTGGAGCGGATCGCCCGCCGCGGCGTGGAGACCGCCGCCCCCGGAGAAGGCGGCAAGGCGGAGCCTCCCCGGCCCAAGGGCCTGGTGCTGGTCTCGGGCGACGGCGCGCTGGAAACCTGCCTGCAGAACCTCCTCGGCGGCCTCCAGCCCCTCCGCCGGGTGGCATCCACGGTCTCCGCCCTCAAGGAGGCTCTGGGCCAGAATCCGGCGCTGATCCTGTACCACCTCCCCACGCTGGGCCTGGACGAGCGGCGGCGCCTGAAGGCCATGGCGGAATTGACCCAGGGGCGGGTGCCCCTCCTTCTGCTGGGCACCGCGGGGGTGGAGGGCGGTCCGCTGCTGGAGCTGGGCGGCGAACACAAGGCGGCGGTCTCCATCGTGTTCAATCCCGAGCGGGGGACCTTCTTCCAGCGGCTGGTCCAGGGCGTGCTCCGCCGCACCTACGAGGGGGGCGAATCGCCGATGGCGCCGGTGGAATCCGAGGCGCCCTGAGGGAAGTCAAGCCTCCTTTGGAGGGCGTGGAATCGCTAGAATCAAGGCTTCCGGAGCCTCCATGTCCGCTGCGCACGAACCGGCCGTCACCGAATCCCTGGCTCTGGAGCTGGGCCTGTCGAAGGACGAATGGCAGGTCATCCTGCGCCTCCTGGACGGCCGCCTGCCGACGTATTCGGAACTGGGCGTGTTCAGCGCCATGTGGAGCGAGCACTGCTCCTACAAGTCCAGCCGCATCCACCTGAAGAACCTGCCCACGGAGGGCCCCCGCGTCATCCAGGGGCCCGGCGAGAACGCGGGCGTGGTGGACATCGGCGACGGTTGGGCCGTGGCCTTCAAGATGGAGAGCCACAACCACCCCAGCTTCATCGAGCCCTACCAGGGCGCGGCCACGGGCGTGGGTGGGATCCTGCGCGACGTGTTCACCATGGGCGCCCGGCCCCTGGCCAACCTGAACTCCCTGCGCTTCGGAGAGCTGGACGCGCCGCGGATGAAGGGCCTCGTCAAGGGCGTGGCGGCGGGGATCTCGGGCTACGGCAACTGCATGGGAATCCCCATGCTGGGCGGCGACGCCGCCTTCGACGCCAGCTACAACGGCAACATCCTGGTGAACGCGTTCACGCTGGGCGTGCTGCGCTCGGACAAGATCTTCAAGGGCTTCGCCTCCGGCGTCGGCAACAAGGTGATGTACATCGGCTCCAAGACCGGCCGCGACGGCATCCACGGCGCCAGCATGGCGTCGGCGGAATTCGGCGAGGGCAGCGAGGAGAAGCGCCCCACGGTGCAGGTGGGCGATCCCTTCACGGAGAAGCTGCTGCTCGAAGCCTGCCTGGAGATCTTCCAGACGGACTGGGTCATCGGCATCCAGGACATGGGCGCCGCGGGCCTCACCTCCAGCAGCTTCGAGATGGCCAGCCGCGCCGGCACGGGCCTGGAGATCCGCCTGGACCAGGTGCCCCAGCGCGAGGAGGGCATGACGCCCTTCGAGCTGATGCTCAGCGAGAGCCAGGAGCGCATGCTGCTGGTGGCCCGGCCGGGCTGCGAGCCCCACATCATCGCCGTCCTCCACAAGTGGGGTCTGGACGCCTGTGTGGTGGGCGAGGTCACGGACAGCGGCCGCTTCATCGGCAGCTGGCACGGCGCGCCCGTCATCAACCTCCCCATCCAGCCCCTGGTGGACGCCGCCCCCAAATACGACCGGCCCCGCGAGCGGCCCGGCTACCTGGATGCGGTGAACGCCGCGCCGCTGCCGGCGGACCTGAAGCCCGCCGAAGTGGAGCGGACGCTCCGTCAGGTGCTCCAGGCGCCCACCGTCGCGAGCAATCGGTGGATCTTCGAGCAGTACGACGGCACCGTGCGGAGCAACACCCTGCTGGGCATGGGCCGGGGCGACGCCGGCATCATCCGCGTGAAGGACGAAACCGGGAAGGACACCGGCAAGGCCGTGGCGATGAGCAGCGACTGCAACAGCCGCTTCTGCTACCTGGATCCCTTCTGGGGCGCGGCCCACGCCGTGGCCGAGGCCTGCCGCAACCTCGCCTGCGTGGGGGCGGAGCCCATCGGCCTCACGGACTGCCTGAACTACGGCAATCCCGAGAAGCCCGAGAACATGTGGACCTTCGAGCAGGGCTGTCTGGGCATCCGCCAGGCCTGCCTCGCCCTCGACGTGCCCATCGTCAGCGGCAACGTGAGCCTCTACAACGACACCGAAGGCCAGAGCATCTTCCCGACACCGATGATCGCGGCGGTTGGCCTGGTGGAGGACTGCGCCGGGCAGGTGGCCGTGGACGCGCCGGATGCCACGGCCCTGTCGAAGGTCGGCAACCGCATCTGCGGATCGGCGTTCCGGGCGGCCCACGACGGGATCTTCCTTCTGGGCGAGACCCGCGACGAACTGGGCGGCAGCGAGTACCTCAAAGTGCGGACCGGCAGGGTCGAAGGGGCCTGTCCCGAGCTGCGCCTCGACGAGGAACTGCGGCTCCAGGCCTGCGTGCGCGAGGGCATCCGCCTGGGCCTGATCCGCAGCGCCCACGACACCAGCGAGGGCGGCCTGCTGACGGCGGTGCTCGAAAGCGGGTTTGGCGGAGACATGGGCTGCCAGCTGATGCTGACCAAGGGGACTCTCCGCTTGGATAGCCTCCTGTTCGGCGAGAGCGTCGGGCGCATCGTGGTGAGCGTCGGGCCCGAGGGCGAGGGCAGCCTCGCCACCCTCTGCGCTGCCCACCGCGTGCCTTTCGCCAAGATCGGCACCACCGGCGGCGCCCGCGTCACCCTCGCCGTGGACGGCCAGCCCCTGCTGGACGCCGCCGCCGCGGACCTGAAGGCGATCCACGCCGAAGCTCTGGAAACGGCCCTGGGCTGACCCCGAAACGGCCCTAGCGTCCCTCGCGGATCCGGAGGCTGAAGGCCGGATCCTGATCGGCCCTTTCAGCCTGCTCATTGATGAGGGCCCGCTCGCGCAGCTGCGGGAAGGGAAGGCTGCGGTCCAGGAAGCCCTGGTCGTAGAGGTACTCGTCCAGATGGCCGCTGGCCACTAGCTTCCAGCTCCAGGGCAGCCGCCGGGTGTGCCGGCGGACGGGGCCGAGGATGGCTGTGGTGCAGTTGGCCGTGAGGGCGTTGTACCATTCGGGACGCTCGGCCAGCCCATTGAGGCGCGCGAGGTAGTCCTCCAGCAGCAGGCGGGGGCCTTGGGGCGGCGTGACCAGGCGGTAGAGCCGCACCTGCTCATGGCGGTGGTTGGTGCGGAGGCGGATGAGGTCGCGCTCGTCTCCCGCCACGATGCACACCTCGTACTCCCGGAAGAAGCTCCGCAGGGCCGAGTAGGTTTCGTGGCGCTCCTTGCGGGTTTCGATGGAGAAAGCCAGGTGCTCGCCCGCGCCGAAGTCGAAGGAGAGGATGGTGTGGGCGATGTGGCGGGGCCCCCAGGACACCAGGAAGAGATCCATCCCTTGGAGCCGCCTGAGGTCGTAGGTGCGGTCCTCGAAGCGGGGCTCGTACTCGAATTCCGAACGGTAGAGGCAGTTCCGCACGTGGCGCACGGTGAGGCGGTCGCCGTTGATCGTGCCGGAGGGAATCTGGGCTACGTCGGGCATCCAGTCTCGGTGATTGGAGGGGCGCAGCGCCAGGTAACCCCCCAACACCGCCGCGAAGAGGCCCAGGAAACAGGCCCAGCCCCGGCCGCGGGGGCCCCGCGCCAAAAGCGCGAGCCCTCCCGAGGGCACCAGCAGGCCCACGGCCCCCGCCAGGAGCGGGGGAAGGGGCAGGCGCAGGGCCAACGCTAGGCCCATCCACAGGGCCAGAGGCAGCGCCAGCAGGGCGCGCCGAAAGCCGCGGGAGCGTGATTCCGAGGATGGGGAGGCCATCCCTCATCCTAGCGGCGGGCGCCGCTCGGGGGCGGTGGCCTCAGGCCTCGAAATAGAGCGCCATCTCGTAGGGGTGGGGCCGGTTGCGGACGGCGGCTTCCTGGTTCCGCAGGTGGCGGAGCAGATCCTCCAACTGGAGCCTATCGAAGACGCCGCCGGCCAGCAGGAAGTCCATGTCGCCTTCCAGCGCGTCGCAGGCTTCGGTGAGGCTCGTGGGCAGGCTTTTGATCTTCTTCCGCTGCTCCTCGTCCCAGCTGAAGATGTTCTGATCGATGGGCCCGAAGCCGAGGGCGGTGGGATCCATCTTCTTCTGGATGCCGTCGATGCCCGCCAGGAGCTGGGCGGCGAGGGCGAGGTAGACGTTGCAGGTGGCGTCGGGCGGGCGGAATTCGAAGCGGGCGGTCTCGGGCTGGTCCGCGTACTTGGGCACGCGGATGGCGGCGGAGCGGTTGCCGAGGGAGAAGAACGCGCTGACGGGAGCTTCGAAGCCCGGCACCAGGCGGCGGTAGCTGTTGGTGCTGGGATTGGTGAGGGCCAGGAGCGCGGGGCCGTGCGCGAGGATCCCGCCGATGTACCAGAGGGCCTCCTGGCTCATCCGGCCATAGCCCTGCTCGTCGTAGAAGAGGTTCTTGCCGCCCTTCATCAGCATCTGGTGGAAGTGCATCCCGCTGCCCGCCTCGCCGTAGAGCGGCTTGGGCATGAAGGTGGCCGTCTGGCCCCGGCGGTGGGCCACCATCTTCACCACGTACTTGACGATCTGCGTGGCGTCGCCGGCCTTCAGCAGGGGGAAGAGGGGCGTCTCGATCTCGCACTGGCCGGGGCCGCCCACCTCGTGGTGGTGGTACTTCACGTCGATGCCCATGCGCTCCAGTTCGGCGCACATCTCCGCGCGGAGGTTGTAGAGCTGGTCCTTGGGCGGCATGGCGTGGTACCCGCCGTGGAGGGGGATGAAGTGGCCGTGGCCGCCCTCGCCGCTGTGCCAGTCCGCCTCGCGGCTGTCCACGCGGTAGGAGGCGGTGTTCACGCCGTTCTCGTAGCTCACCTTGTCGAAGACGTAGAACTCGTACTCCGGTCCCCAGATGCTGCCGTCGGCGATCCCCGTCTCCTTCAGGTACGCCTCCGCGCGGATGGCAATGTTCCGCGGGTCCACGGAGAAGGGAGCCTTGGTGTCGGCCTCGAAGGCGGAGCAGATGAAGCCGAGGGCGGGTGTTTCCCAGAAGGGATCCAGGAACCCGGTGGCCAGGTCGGGGATGAGCACCATGTCGCCGGACTTGACGGATTTCAATCCCACGCTGGAGCCGTCGAAGCCCACGCCGTCGCGCATCAGCTGCTCGTTGAACTGGGAGGCGGGAATGCTGACGTGGTGCCAGCGGCCCCACAGGTCGCTGAAGATCAGGTCGATCATCCGGATCGCTTTCGCCTGGATGAACTGCCGGGCCTGCTCGAAACCGTTGAACACGGGGCCTCCCACGGGACCCGGCCATTCTAGATCGAGAGATCAACAAAACAGGGCCACCTTGCCGTTCTGTCAAAACGGCAGTCAGCGAAGCAGCCGCCCGGGCAGCAGGAAGAGCCCCTTCACCAGCCCGAAGGTCCCCTCTACCGCGAATCCGAGGATGCGGAAGGGGAGGAGGACCAGCCAGATCAGGGGATAGAGGATCAGCGCGAGGAGAGCCAGGGGCCAGCAGACCGCCAGCAGGATGAGCCAGAGCAGGAATGCGGCCATGCGGGAACCTCCGGGATCAGCGTGGGCGGCCCTCCAGGACCGTGGAATCGGGGATCGGCGAACGGTGCCCGGCCATCGGCGGAAGGCGGCTCCCGGGCCGTTGACAGCGTTCGGGCGCCCAGAGCACGCTGGTTCACCCCTTCAAGGAGATCCGATGAAACGTTTCCCGATCGTCCTGCTCATGACTGCTTCCCTCGCGCTGGTCGCCCAGATCCCCTCGAAGGCGGACCTGAAGGGCGCCGCGGACGCGGCCGTCGACAAGGGCAAGGCCAAGGCCGACGACAAGGCGGACCAGGCCAAGGCGAAGGCCGATCAGAAGGCCTCCTCCGCCAAGACCAAGGTGGACGCCAAGGCCGGCGGCGTTCCGGTGGCCGGCGACAAGGTGAAGGCTGCCACGGCCGAGGGTGAGAGCGCCGCCAAGGCGGGGAGCGACAAGGCGAAAGCCAAGGGGAAGTCGGGCTCGGGCAAGGGCGCGGCCAAGGCCAAGGACCTCACCGCGAAGGCCGCCAAGTAGGCGTTTCCGCATCAAGTGAAAGGGCGCCGCGGGCGCCCTTTTTTTCGCTACCTCTTGGGGAACTGCCGCTCGTACGCCTCCTGGGCGTATTCGCTCGGCGGCACGCCGAACCGGCGCTTGAAGGCGCGGGTGAAGGCGCTGGCGTCGTAGAAGCCGAGGATCCGCGCCACGTCGCTCGGCCGCTCGCCGTTGGCGAGGAGGGTCACCGCGCGCTGGAGGCGGCGCTCGATGAGGTACTGGTGGGGCGTGGTGCTGGTGGCTTCGCGGAACAGGCGGATGAAGTGATCCGGCGTGCAGCGGGCCATGGTGGCCAGCTCGGGCACGCTGTTCTTGGAGCCGATGTGGGCTTCCATGTGGTCCAGGACCAGCTGTAGCGTCGAGCGGTTGAGGCGGTACGGAAAGCGGCCCCGGTCCTCCTTCTCCGTGAGGCGGGACAGCTCGGCGCCCAGGAGGATGAGGAACAGCTCGCGCGTCATCAGCTGCACGCCGTCGGGATTCGACAGCTCCTGGCTGAAAATGCTGAACAGCTGCTTGAGGCTGAGGCTGCGGAGCACCGCGAAGCTGGATTCCTGCCACTTCCGCGGCGGATTCTGGAGCGACGACAGGAGCGGCTCGGGGAAGGGGCCTTCCAGGAACAGCGCCGTGAAGCCGAAGGGCGTGTTGGCGTGGTGGCGCTTCAGCGTGTGCCCGAAGCCCGGCAGCAGCAGGGCCAGGTCGCCGGAGCGGATCACGCCCTCTTCCCGGTCCTCGTTGGTGCAGACGCGCACCGCGTGGGTGGGCTGCAGCAGCGTCCAGGCGTCCCGGGCGGGCAGCAGCTTGGAGGGGACCGGGTCCCGTTTGAGGATCGCCAGGCGGAGGGGGCCGCTGGTGAAGTTCTGGAGGTTCTTCGCTTCCGATTCGCTCATGGCTCGGCTCGGGAATAAATAGATATGCCCACCGGGGCGTCCCAGGAAGGATGACAGGAAATCCAATTTGCGGGGATGGAATTTTCACAAGCCCCGGGACGGGGGCCAAATGGCCTCTCAGAGCCGGCTGAAGGCCGCTTCCAGGCTCCGGAACATGCCCAGCCCGCCTGTGGAGCCGAGCTTGGGATCCACGGCCCGCTCGGGGTGGGGCATCATCCCCAGGACGTTGCCGCCGACGTTCACGATGCCGGCGATCCCGTTCATCGCGCCGTTGGGCACGTGATCCTCGCCGATCTGGCCGGCAGCCGAGCAGTAGCGGAAGGCGACGCCGCCCCGCGCTTCCAGATCCGCCAGGTCCGCGGGATCCAGGGTGTAGTTGCCTTCGGCGTGGGCGATGGGGACCTGGAACACCTCGCCGGGCTTCATGGCGCGGGTGAAGGGCAGGTGGGCCCGCTCCACCCTCAGGTGGACGTCGGCGTGGATGAACCGCAGGGATTCGTTCCGCAGGAGGGCGCCGGGCAGGAGCTGGGCTTCGCACAGGATCTGGAAGCCGTTGCACACGCCGAGCACCAGTCCGCCGTTCTCCGCGTGGCGCTTCACGTCCGCCATGATGGGCGCCAGCGCCGCGATGGCGCCGCAGCGCAGGTAGTCGCCGTAGCTGAAGCCGCCGGGGACGAACACCAGTTCGGTGTTCTCCGGCAGGCGGGTCTCCTGGTGCCAGACGGGAACCGTCTCCCAGCCCATCACCGTCCCGCAGGCGTGGAGGGCGTCGTGATCGCAGTTTGAGCCGGGGAAGACGGGGACCGCCACCCGCATCAGACCACCTCGATGGAGGCCTTCTCCATCACCGGATTGACCAGCAGCTTGTCGCACATGGCCTGGGCCTTGGCCTTCACCTCGGCGGGATCGTCGCCGGGGATCTCCAGCTCGATGAGGCGGCCGATGCGCACGTGCTCAACCGCGAAGCCGAAGCCGTGGAGGCCCTGTTCCACTGCCTTGCCCTGGGGATCCAGGATTCCGGGCTTCAACTGCACCGATACGCGAACCTTCATGGGCCCCTCCGCCTCCAGTGTACCTGACGGAACCTAAGGGCGGCGACGGGCCTTTGGCTTGGTCGGCGTTCCGCTCCAGCGGTGCGCTTCCAGGTCCAGATTGCCTTCGTCGTCCACCTCGATGCCCTCTTCCCGCAGCCGCCCGATCTGCTCGAAGGCGCCCCACCACCGGCCCCGGCTGGGGACGTAGCCCTGGGTGTTCACCACGCGGTGCCAGGGCAGATCCGTGCCCTCCGGCAGGCCCGACAGCACCATCCCCACCTGGCGCGGGCGCTGGGGGAAGCCCGCCAGGAGCGCCACCTGGCCGTAGGACGCCAACTGGCCGCGCGGGATCCGCGCCACCACCGCGAGAACCGCCGCCCGAAAATCCTGGGGCGGGGCGCCGGGCTCGATGCGCTTCTGGGGCTTCGGCATTCAGGCCTGGACGCCGGGCCGCTGGTCCACGGGAACGCGGGAACGGAACCCGCCTTCATAGCTGTGCCAATGGCCCAGCTCGTCCTCGGGATAGGCCCAGCACCAGTAGCCGTCGCCCGAATCGAAGTCCACCAGCCAGAGACCCTTCACTTCGGCCTCCAGGTCCTGCATGCTCTGCTGCCAGCTCTGGACGAGGGTCTGGAGCCGTTCCCGCAGGGCGTCGGCCCGGGGTTCGTCCTTGGCGTCCTCCGCCTGGCTGAGTTCTTCGGCGAGGCTCGCAGCGAGTGTGTAGACAGGTTCTGTGACCGCCTTCACCTGCGGCATCATGGCCCGCGCTTCGTCCAGGGTGAAAATGCGGCCCATGGTGCCTCCGTTGCTCCATGATAAACCCATGCGGTTCGTGCCCCTGATTTCCTCCCGTTCCGACCCCGGAGAGTGGGTCGCGGCGGGCGCCGTGGCCCTCGCCTGGGATGGGGACGTCCACGGTGGATGGGGACAGGCCGTCCGACGCGGCATGGCCATCCCCGCCATCCATCTGCCCCAGAACGGAACCCTCGAAGAGGGCGTGGAGGCTCTCGGCTGGGGACTGAACCCCGATTTCCTCGTCCTTTGCGCGCCCCGGCCCGCGACCCGGGAAGAAGGCTTCCGCCTGCTGGGCCGCCTGGAGGCCCTGCTGGAGGCCGCGTCGGGCCGCGGAACCAAGCTGGCCCTGCGGATCGAAGGGGGCGCCGAAGCCGAGGTGGCCGATCTCCTGCGGCAGGCCCGCGCCGAGGCCGTGGGGTTCTGCTGGCATCCGGCGACGGCCGACGTGGACGCCCTCGTGGATCGCTTGTGGTGCGGCGTGTGCGAGCCCTCCTCCGACCTCCGGCCCCTCCAGCGCCTGGGCTACCGCTGGGACATGGCCCTTCCCGCGCGGGATCCGGAGGCCTTCCGCCGCGAAGCGACCGTTCTGGAAGTCGCCCATCCGCCCGTGCTGTTTCCCGCGGATCTGCCCCCTGTGGCGCGCCCCGCGGGCCCCGAGGGCGAGCTGGTGTTCGGACGGCACTGGAACTCCGAGGGCCGCCCGTGACGGGTCCGCTGCTGGTGGTGGCGGGGGAGGATTCCGGGGACCTGCATGGCGCGGAACTCCTGCGGGAGCTGAAGGCCCGCCGCCCCGACCTCCGCGTCATCGGGGTGGGAGGGCCGCGGATGACGCCCTTCCTCGATCGCAAGCTGGCGGACGTGAAGGACCTCGCCGTGGTGGGCTTCGTGGAGGTGATCCGCCACCTCCCGCGGCTGAACCGGCTGTTCGGCGAGATCCTGGCCGCCGCTGGAGAGGAGGCCGTCTCCGGCGCCCTGCTCATCGACTACCCCGGCTTCAACCTCCGCCTGGCCAAGGCCCTCCGCAAACAGGCGCCGGCGGTGACGCTGCACCAGTACGTCTGCCCCCAGGTGTGGGCCTGGAAGAAGGGGCGCATTCCCGATCTGGGGCGCACCCTGGACACCCTCTACTGCCTGTTCGATTTCGAGCCGGAGCTGTTCCGCGGCTATCCGGTGGATGCCCGGTTCGTGGGCCACCCCCTGGTGGAAGTGGTGAAGCCCGAGTGCGATCGCGCGGCCTTCTTCGCGGAGACGGGCCTGGACCCCGCGCGGCCCCTGGTGGCCCTCCTCCCGGGCAGCCGGCGGGGCGAGATCCAGCGGCTCCTTCCGCCCATGGCGGAGTTGGCGCGGAACTGGCGGAGTTCACGGCCGGAGGTCCAGTGGGTCCTGCCCATCGCACCCACGCTGGAATCCGGCTTCGTGCGCGCCCATCTCGGCGAGGCGCCGGTGACGCTGGTCCAGGGGCGCGCCTACGCCGCCCGGGCCTACGCGGACGCGGCGCTGGTGGCCTCCGGCACCGCCACCCTGGAGACCGCCCTCCTGGGAACGCCCTTCGCCATCGTCTACAAGCTGAACGCCCTCACCTACCAGGTGGCGCGGCACGTCGTGAAGCTGCCCCACTTCGGCCTGGCCAACGTCGTCGCGCGGCGCGAAGTGGCCACCGAGCTGGTGCAGGGGGACGTCAACGCGGAGCGGCTGGGCCAGGAGCTCGCGCGGCTGCTGGATCCCGCCGAAGCCGCCCAGATCCGCGCCGATCTGGCCGAGGTGCGCGGCCACCTGGGCCAGCCGGGCGCTGCAGGGCGCGTCGCCGACGACCTCCTCCGGAAGTTGGGGGAGTAGCGCCCCGGAAGCGATAGGCTCGGTTATTTTCATTCCTCGAGGTACCCAAGACGGGGAGGTTGCATGACTGTGTCCGTGTTTGTGGGCGTCAGCGTGGACGGGTTCCTCGCGCGGGGGAACCACGACCTGGATTGGCTGCCGGATGAAGGCGGGGAGCCCCACGGCTACGACGAATTCATGGCGAGTGTCGATGCGCTGATCATCGGCCGCAACACTTTCGACAAGGTGCTGACCTTCGATCCCTGGCCCTACGGTTCCAAGCGGGTGGTGGTGCTCAGCAGCCGTCCCCTCCAGTTGCCGAGTTCCACGGGAAGCGCAGTCGAACAGATGGCCGGATTGCCGGCGGAGATCGTGGCCCGGCTGGCGGAACGCGGTGTCATGAATCTCTACGTGGACGGCGGTATCACGATCCAGCGCTTTCTGCGGGCGGGGCTGATCGACCGTCTGATCATCACCCGGGTCCCCGTGCTGATCGGCGAAGGCATCCCGCTCTTCGGCGCCCTGCCCCACGATATGGCTCTCCGCCACGTCGCCACCCGGGCCTTCCCGAGCGGACTGGTCCAGAGCGAGTACCGCGTGCTCCCCTGACCTTCCGGTGATCCTTCCTTCTTATCGCGGCATCTAAACGTCGGAGGTTCCCTTGATTCCCTGGCTGCTCTCCGTTCCCGCACTTCTGTTCCAGTCGCCTGCGGCGCCGCTTCGGGTGGTGGACGCCAAGGATCTGCCCCGCGCGGCCCGCGGGCCGATGGTCCCCCGTGTTCCGGATGCTGGGGCGGGCGGCGATCTCCAGGGACAGATGCGGAGGAACGCCCGGCAGGGGCCCTCCATCCCGGCCCTGCAATTGCCGGCGGGCAGCGTGCGGGTCCGCGACAAGATTCCCGACATCAGCGGATGGCGAGCCTACGCCATCGAGGTTCCTGCCGGAGGGAAGGTCGCAGTCCAGGTGGTCGAGGGCCGAAAGGCCTGGTTCCGCGTCCTGGGCGTGAACGCCTGGGGCCGTGAGGAGCCCGGCCTCCTGCAGAACCGCATCCCCAGCGGAGAACCGCGGGCCACCTACCGAAATCCCGACGGCGAGCCCCACACCATCTACTTCATCGTGGACACCCTCGATCCGGACATGGTGGGCGAGGTCTTCGAGGTGGAAGTCATCCGGAGCTGAAAAGAGCCAGCGCCAAGACGATCAGCGGGGAAGTGGAGCCTTCACGGGTAGAGGGGTGGTGCTCACTTCAGGCGGGGTCTACATCGCTTTTGGCGGGTCGCCCGGCAGCTTCTGAAGGCGCAGGGGAAGGGCGTCGTGGAAAGCCTTCCGCAGGGGAGCCGGCGCCTGCTTCCATGCCCGTTGGGCCTCCGCTCGGGAGGCGAAGGTGCCGTAGCAGGCCTGCCACCAGCGGAAGCCATCCGGCCGCAGGTAGGGCAGGACGAGGATGTCCGGCGTCCTGGAGCCAGCGGCGCGGGCCACCTGCTTGAGGCCAGGCGCGTGGCCGGAGACCACCAGCCGCAGAGTCCAGGCGCCTTCGGGCGCGGCGGCGCGCTGGGCGGCGCCGCGATTGAGGGCTTCCTGGAGATCCATGCGCTCCAGCGGCTTGACGGCCTCCTCCGGATCGCTCAGGTCCTTTTCCGTCAGCACGCGGCGCGGGGCTTCCACGCGGACTTCCAGGCTCCGGGAGGAGCCGCCCATCAGGTTGCTGACGCTGAGGGTGTAGACGGTGGTCCTGTCGGGCACCACCGCGATGGCGGACTGGCCGTCCAGTTCCAGACCGCCGGGTTCCAGCCGCACCTTGGCGTCCCCCTGGCAGACCCAGCGGAGTTCCACCTGTTCGCCGGGCTTCACCACGGGCGCACTCGCGTCGAAGGTGCACACCATCGGTGTGGCGGCCTTCGCCAACTTGCCCAGAACGGCCACTTCGACGGTGCGGCTCTGGCCGCCGGCTGCGTTGGTGGCCGTCAGGGTGTAGCGGGTGCTCTCCAGCGGCGTGACGGTGACTTCGCTCTTGCCGTCCAGTTCAAGGCCGCCGGGCTCCAGTCGGACCTTGGCGCTTCCCGCGCACTCCCACTTCAGGACCACGGGATCGCCGGGCAGGACCGACTGCGCGCTGGCGTCGAAGGCGCACACCCGCGCGGGCTCGCCCAGGGGCAGGCCGGGCACGATGCGGACTTCCGCGTGGCCCAACTCGGATCCGCCGGGGGCTGCGTCGAAGACCCGGTAGGTGGTGGTGTAGGAGGGCCGCAGCGTCACCTGGGAGCCTCCGGGAAGGATCATTCCGCCGGGTTCCAGCCGCACGCGGGAAACCTGGGGGCAGCTCCAGGTCAGGAGCACCGAGTCGCCGGGCCGGACCTCGCGCGGCTCCGCCGTGACGGTGCACGGAGGCGCCGTCTGGACCTGGACGAGGGCGGCAACCAAGGGCAGAAGAGGAAGCATCCCTGAAGTGTACCGTTCAGTTGCCCAGGTACGTGAACCAGAAGCGGACGCCGAGGTAGGCCCCCTCGTAGCCCTCCGGCAGGCGCTGGAGCGGGGCGGCGCGGAGGACGGCCATCCGGGCGCTCTCGTCCATGGCGGCGTTCCCGCTGGGGACCTCGATCCGGACGCGGTCCACGGTGCCGTCCCGGCCGATGCGGAAGTAGATCTGGACGCGGCCCTGGGTGCTGGAGACGCGGTTCCAGTTGGACGTGATCCGGGCCTGGACCTGCTGGAGATACCACACGAACGGGAAATCGCCGTCGACTCCGCCCACCAGCCCCACGCCGCCCTGGACGCCGGAGCTGGGGTTGAGTCCGGGAATGCCGCTGCCCGCCCCGAACGCGGCGCCGTTCCCGGATCCCACGGCCCCCGCCACGGGGTTGGGAGCCGCGGTCTTGCCCTTGGCGGCGGTGGTTCCCGTCCCCTGGCTGGCCGTGTCCTTGCTGTCGCCCTTGGCCGCGGCTTTGGTGGTCTTGGCGGCGAACGGATCGGGCGCCGTCGCGGAAGGGGTCGTTTCGCGGACGGGGGCCACTTCCTCCACCCGCCGCAGGCGCTCGCCGGTCTTGCCCACTTCCATGGCTTCGGAGCCCCCGGAGGCGCCGGCCATGGCCGCCGGCAGGTTCACCCAGGTGACCTTGGCTTCCTCGACCTTGTCCGCGCCACCGCCGCGGGGCCAGAAGAAGGCCAGGCCCACGGCCAGGTGCAGCCCAAGGCTCAGTCCCAGCCCGGCGCCCCAGCGCAGTTCGCCCAGGTGGGCGCGGCTGCGGAGGTAGGCCTGGAGGTCCTGGCTCATTTGGCGTCGGCGATGGGAACGGCGGGGGCCGCCGCGGTGACGAAGCCCACCTGGGTGAAGCCCGCGTCCCGGATGGCATCCACCACCTGGATGACGCGGCCGTAGGGGACGTTGTGGTCGGCACGGACCAGGACCGGCCGCTTGCCGCCGCTCTGGGCGCGGGCCTTCAGCTGGTTGGCGAGCACGGGGAGGGCCACGAAGGCCTTGTCGAACTGGAGCCGCCCGTCGAAGGTGACCGTGACGGTCAGCGCCTCGCTCTCCAGGTTCCGCCCTGTGCGGCTCTCGGGCAGCTTCACGTCCACGCCGGTGGTCATCATGGGGGCCGCGATCATGAAGATGATCAGCAGCACCAGCATCACGTCGATGAGCGGCGTCATGTTGATGTCGGCCATCGCGCCGCGCCTGCTGCCTGGAGTGAACGCCACGGGCACCTCGAACGAAAGAGTTCCAGTCTAGCGCGGGGCGGAGCGGGCTGCGGCGCGGCTGCGTTCGATCGCTTCAGGGCAGCCGCTTCCGCTTGAACATCCGGGCCAGGAGAACCTGTCTTTTGAGGGGGCTGATGGGCGCGCCCACCACGGCGACGGAGGGAGGATAGAGCAGGGCGGGGTGGCTTCCGCCGCTGGAGCCGTTTTCGTGGATTCCCGATAGCAGGAGGGTCTGCACGAGCTTGCGGGCGCTGGATTCCAGGGTGTCCAGAGGGAACTCGGGGTTTCCCAGCGCGACCTCCACGGTGCACACCAGGCAGGCCACGCTCAGGCTCGTCGTCAGGGCCAACTGCTGCTTCTGGAACCGCTCGCCGTACCGAAGGACGATCTGCTGCGCGAGGACTTCCTCCAATTCCCGGAAATGCGAGGCCGGCGCCACCAGCCGATGCGCCAGCAGGTAGTGGAACAGCGCCGACTGGAGGCAAAAGTCCTGGGACAGGCAGCTGAAGGCGGTCTGGGCGAGCGAGGCGCTGAGGGCGTGCGTCGTGTCCTGGCTGTCGGAGAGCGCTGACCAGTCCAGGGCGCGGCAATGGCGCGAGAAATCCGCCACCACCGACCGCCGGAACCGGTCGTGCAGCACCAGGGCCACGTCGTTCCGGCCGGCGGGAAAGTAGTTGTACAGCGTCTGATTGCTGACGCCGGAGAGCGACAGGATGTCGCGGAGGGCGATGGCGTTCGACGGAAACTGTTGGAACAGCCCCGCCGCCGCCTCCAGGATGGCGTGATAGGACGCCATCCCTGCACGCCGCGGCTCCAGGCCGCGCAGGAAGGCGATCCGCTCATGCATATCGCCGAACACCTTACGACGGCAAGAGGGCCGGATTTATGGAACGCCCCCGCCATGCTGTTTTTTAACTAATTGATACGTTTTGATTAAAGCGCTCCCTTTTGATGGAATCGACACTTCACAACGGTGCTGTAGACTGGCTTTACTTCCAAATTGGATTTTTTCTGGTCCTGTCCTTCATCAGCGCGTATGGCGGGTCTGAGAGAAAGCCGAAACCCATTCCGGATGCCATGACTTCCCCCGCCTCCAGCGTTCCCGCGCGGACGGTCGTCCTGCTCGTGGACGACGAACCGCTGATCCACCAGATTCTCGGAGCCATGCTGGACCACCTGGGGCGGTCCTCGCTGTCGGCCTACACCGGGGAGGAGGCTCTGGAGATGCTGGCGGCGGGCCTGGAGCCCGCGCTGGTCATCCTCGACATGGACATGCCGGGACTGGGCGGGGCGGGGACCCTGCCGCGGCTGCGGGCCCTGCGGCCGGATCTGCCGGTGCTGGTGGCCACGGGGCGCACGCGGGAGGCGATGGCTCCGATCCTTCGGCAGCATCCCGAGGTGGGCTGCCTGGAAAAGCCCTTCGACATCATGAACCTGCGCCGTGGCCTCGCGGACGCCCTTCCCACGCCCGCGCGCCTTTCCACGTAAGGGGGCCTCTAGGGCGCTGTGTAGGTGACGCGCTGGAGCGTTCCTCCACCGCCTCGGGAGAGGACGAGCACCGAGCCGTCCGCGGCCACCCGCAGGTCCACGGGAGTGGAGAAGCCCGTCAGCCAGTCGCCCACCGCGCCGGTGGCGGGATCCAGGGTACGGATCCAGCCGCCGCACAGGTCCATGAAGAGATATTTGTGGAGGAAGGCCGCGGGAAAGGCCGCCGTCGCCGGATCGTAGAAGGCGGCCCCCACGATGCCGCAGCCGGTCACGGAGCCGCCGCTGTGAGGGTAGGCGTACAGGGGGCTGGCATAGGCCGGATTGGTTGTGGCTCCCTCGGTGGCCGGCCAGCCGTAGTTGGCGCCGGCCCGTCCCTCGTCCACCTCCTCCCACGTGTCCTGGCCCACATCGTTGATGAACAGCCGCCCGGTTCTGGGCTGGAAGGCGAAGGTGAACGGGTTCCGCAGCCCCAGCGCCCAGATGAGGCGGTTCTTTCCGGAGGTCTGGGCCAGCAAGGGATTGTCCGTGGGCACGCTGCCGTCGGGGTTGAGCCGAAGCAGCTTGCCCAGGATGTTCGAGAGGTTCTGGGCGTTGCCACCCAGGGCGTTCTCCCCCACGCCCGCGTAGAGCTTGCCGTCGGGCCCGAAGTGCAGCGCTCCGCCGTTGTGGTTGGTGGCGGCGCTCAGGTTGTCCAGGTCGAGGAGGACGACCTCGCTCCCCGCCACCGCGGCGTCTCCCGCCACGGTGAAACGGCTGATGCGATTGTGCGGAGCCGGCGTGGGGCTCGTGTAGTAGACGTACACGAAGCCGTTGGTCCCGAAGGCCGGATCGACCGTCACGCCGATCAGGCCCCGCTCTCCGCTGGCATCCACGGCAACGGTGAGCACGGGAGATGCCAGGAGCTGGCCCCCTTTCACCACCCGTAGGCTGCCGCCCTGCTCGCAGACCAGGATGCGTCCGTCGGGAGCCAGGACCATGGCCGTGGGATTGGCGAGCCCCGTGGCCACCGTGGCGCGGGCGAAAGTGCCGCCGGCCGGCGGGGTGGGAGAGGAGGGCGGCGGCGCATCGTTGCTTCCGTGGCCGCAACTCACGAGCAAAGCGAGACTCAACGCAAAGGGGGCTGAATTTCGGACGCGCATGCACTCTCCTGCAGCGCTCCTGGGATCCTTCTTGGTGTCGATTTATTCCATGTGATCAGAAGGCGCCGAGCGCCTCCACACGATACTTCCCTTTGGCGTCGCGGGCCACTGTCCCGGCGGGGATTTCCGGATCGTGCTCGAACACGCAGACGGTGCCGGTGCCGGCCACCTCGTCGAGCACCTTCTGCCGTTCGTCCACGCAGGTCACCACGTCCAGGTCGTAGCCCATCACCCAGGCCGGCTGGATGTGGCGGGCGGTGGGGATCAGGTCGGCGAGGTAGACGAGGCGCCTTCCCCCGCCTTCGACGACGACGTTCTGGAGGCCCTCGATGTGTCCCGGCGCGGGCCGCACGGAAATCCCCGGGAGGAGTTCCGTCTCGCCGTCCACGGTGTCCAGGACGCCCGCGGCTTCCAGAGGCTCCCAGTTCTGGGGAAGGTAGCTGGCCTTCACCCGCAGGTGGGGATGCTTCGCGTCGGCGAGGTCCTTTGCCTGCACGACGTAGCGCGCATTGGGAAAGCTGGGAACCACCTTCCCTTCGGAGTCCAGCCGCGTGCTGCCGCCGGCGTGATCGAAGTGCAGGTGGGTGAGGATGCAGAGGGTGACGTCCTGGGGCTTCACGCCGTGGCGGGCGAGGTTCGCGTCCAGCACGCCGCGCCCTTCGAACTTGAAGCGGGCCATGAAGTCGTCGCTCTCCTTGTCGCCGTTCCCGTTGTCCACGAGGATCACGTGCCGCTTCCCGTCCACTTCACCGCGGATCAGCAGGCAGTTGGTGGCCATGGGGATCTGATTGTCCTCGTCCGCCGGATAGAGCTTGTTCCAGACCACCTTCGGCACCGTCCCGAACATGGCCCCGCCGTCCAGGCGGAATGTCCCGCCGCTCACGATCTGCACGTCCCACGGGCCGAATTGCATGGGCGCCTCCTATCGAAAAAAACCGGACCCGTGAAAGGCGCGAACCGACGCGAAAAAAAGAGCAGATATCTTTTCTTTCGCGCGCCCGAAGGGCGATTCGCGCCTTTCGCGGGTCCTCTTCAAAACGCCAGGACCTTCCGCGCCGCGGCCAGGACCTTGTCGGCGTTGGGGAGGGTGGCGCGTTCGAGGATGCGGTTGAAGCCCACGGGGGTGAACTCGGAGCCCACGCGCTCGACGGGGGCGTCCAGCCAGGGGAAGCACTCGGAGGCGCAGATGGCCGCCAGCTCTCCGCCGAAGCCGCCGAAGACCTTGTCCTCGTGCGCGATCAGCACGCGGTGGGTCTTCTTCACGGACGCGACGATGGCGTCGGTATCCAGGGGGCTGAGGCTGCGGAGGTCGATCACCTCTGCGGAGTGGCCGTCCTTCTCCAGCTTCGCCGCGGCTTCCAGCGCGAAGTGGACGGGCGTGCCGTAGGCCAGGATGGTAAGATCCGTGCCTTCGCGGCGGACCCGGGCCTTGCCGAAGGGCACCGCGAAATCCGGCGGCACCACGGCGTGGGCCATCTTCGCGTTGTAGAGGAACTTCGGCTCCAGGTAGAGGGTCATTCCCCGGCTGCGGAGGGCGGTGCGGAGCAGGCCCGCCGCATCATCGGCGAAGGCGGGCACCACCACGCGGATTCCCGGCAGGGTGGTGAGCCAGCCCTCGACGTTCTGCGAGTGGTACAGCCCGCCGCCGATGTAGCCGCCGGAGGCCAGGCGCAGGGTGATGTTGGGCGAGAACTGGCCGTTGGTGCGCCAGTAGTCGTGGCTGCACTCCACGATCTGTTCCGCGGCAGGCCACACGTAGTCGGCGAATTCGGCACCCTCCACCACCACGCGGATCCTGTCGTCGAGGCGCGAGAAGCCGTTGGCGGTGCCGACGATGAAGTCCTCGGCGATGGGGGCGTTGAACACCCGCTTTTCGCCGAACTCCTGCTGCATCCCCTTCGACACGTTGAAGATCCCGCCCTTGTCCCGGTTGGCCATGTCCTGGCCCCAGATGAAGGTGTCGGGGTTCTGGCGGAACTCCTCCTTGAGGGTCTGGTTCAGGGCGGTGATCAGGCTGATGGGGGATCCTTCCGCCTGATGCAGCCCGTCGGGATAGGCCTCGGACACCCAGCCTTCGGGGAGGACGAAGTCGTGGATCGTGGCGGGATCGGGATTGGGCGCGGCCATGGCCTTGTCGTGCGCGGCCAGGTAGCGGGCCTGATTCTCCGTCTCGATGGCCTTCAGCTCGTCCTCGGTCAGCCCGTGTTCCAGGCAGTAGGCGCGGAAGCGGGGAACCGGATCCTGGGCCTTGGCGGCCTTCAGCTCGGCCTCGTCGCGGTACAGCTCGTGGCGATCGGAGTTGGAATGGCTGCCGATGCGGACGCACAGGGCGTAGACCATGGCGGGGCCGCGGCCGGAGCGGGCGTAGGCGACGGCCTCATCCAGGGCGCGCATGGAATCCGGGACGTCCAACCCGTCGCACTTGATGATCTTCAGGTTGGGGTAGCCGCTGAAGTTGTCGCACAGGTGCTCGTTGGCGCTCTGGTCCCGCTTGGGCACGGAGATCCCGTAGCCGTTGTCCTGCACCACGAAGACCACGGGCAGCTTCTCGCGGTCGGCGCCGTTGACGCTCTCGGAGCAGTAGCCCTCGGACAAGGAGGACTCGCCCTGGCTGCAGAACACGACGGCGTCGCGTTCGTAGCGCTGGACGGCGCGGGCCAGGCCCACGGCGTGCTGGGTGTGGTTGCCCGTGAGGCTGGAGACGTTCTGGATCCCGATGGACGGCTTGGCGAAGTGGTTGCTCATGTGGCGGCCGCCGCCCGCCACATCCGTGGCCTTGGAGATCCCGTTGAGGATGATCTCCTCCGCCGTCAGCCCCGCGGCCAGGCACGTCATCAGGTCGCGGTAGTAGGGAAACAGGAAGTCCTTCCCGGGGCGGAACGCGAGGCCCAGGGCCAGCTGGATCCCGTCGTGGCCCGCGCAGGGGGCGTGATAGGACCACCCGATGGCCTGTTTCAGGTAGTTCGGCGCCTTGTCGTCCAGCAGGCGCCCCAGGTGCATCAGCTCGTACCAGCGACAGAGATCCTCGTGGCTGGGGCTTGCATGATCGTCCGGGGCGTTCGAGGCCGCCTTCACCAGGGCCGGAGTATCCAACATCCACCTCCATGGGACCGGGTTTTTCCCGGCGGTGCCAGAGCCTCCCATCTTCCCACGGACCCGCCGGAGGAGCCAGCGGTGCGGCTTCAGGTCAATTCCCCGCCGGCGCCCAGACCACGGAAACGCCCTGGCGCACGGCCTCGGTGAAGGCCCGGCCGACGCGCGTCAATGCGGATCTGAAGGTCATGTCATCGCCCTCGGGGAGCCACACCGCGGCGCCGGTGGGGTGGAGGCCCAGGGACTTGCGGAGCCGCGCCAGCAGGACTTCCGCGCCCTCCCTGTCCGTGTGGGGCATGACCAGGAGGTACTGGTCCGTGGACAGCTCGATGAGGAGATCCTCTCCCCGCAGATGGGCCGCCGCCCCCGTGAGTAGGGTGCGGGTCCCCGCGGCCATGGGCTGCGACCACAGCGCCACCGCGATGGGCTCGTCCCGCCGGCGGGCCATGAACAGCGACGCGCGCAGCCACACGTCGAGGTAGCGCCGGTTGGGAAGGCCCGTCCGGGGCCCCTGGAGGGCGCTGTCCTCCACGATGGCGCTGCTGAGGTCGAGGGCGTCGAGGGCACCGCGCAGCTCCTGCTTCCGGTTCTCCGCATCCAGGGTGCGGCCCATGAGCTGGCCCAGCGTGCGGAGGAGGGCCACGTCGTCCGCATCGAAGGTCCGCGGCGTCCGGTGCTGGAGGCAGAGGGTCCCGATCGCCGTGGTGCCGCTCATCAGGGCGAGGCCCGCGTAGGCGCGGATGCCCAGATCCGACAGCTCCGGCCGATGGCGCCACTGGGGATCGGTGGCGGTGTCGGAGACGACGAGGGGCAGGTCGGGGTGGGCCAGGACCGTGGGACAGAGTCCCTTTTCCGGCGCGCTGAACACGCACTCCATGGAGATCCCGGGCGCCACAGCCCACCAGAAGACCTCGTAGCCCAGGCCCGTCACCCGCGTCAGGAGCGCCCGATCCACGCCGAGGCGGGCCACGAGGAGGGCCAGCCCCTGCTCGAACAGCCGGCAGGGATCGGCATGGCTCTCCTCCAACAGGTCCGCCAGGGCCGCGAGAGAACCAATCTCGCTCCCCGGCCGTTTGGCCGCCTTGCCTGAACTCACGCTGGACTCCGAGGGTCCCTTCTAGAGTGGTGAGCTTTTCCCGCGGCGCAAGGGTTCGGGACGCTTTCGGCTACCAGCTCACGACGCGGAGGCTGGGACTGATCTCCTCCTGGAGGAGGCCCTCGATGTACCGGAGCGTCCCGCTGGTGGAGGAGGGGCAGGAGCCGCAGGCCCCGTGGTAGCTGATCTGGAGGGTCTGGCCGTCGAAGGAGATCACCTCCAGGCCGCCGCCGTCGCCGGCCAGGCCGGGGCGGATCCGGGTATCGAGTAGGTGGTTGATCCGCTCCAGGGTCGCGTCGGCGTCCCCGCCGGTCGTCTTGGCGGCCAGATCGCCGGTGTCGCTCTCCGGCAACCTCAGGTCCTCGATGGCCTCGCAGATGGGGTCGATGAGGTCGCTCCACTCGGCGGAGGGCTCCTTGTTCACCGTCACGAACCGATCCATGTAGAAGACGGACGTGACCTTACCCAGGCCGAACAGGCTGGAGCCGAGGGGGTCGCCCACGGCAGCGCCGAAGTCCTTGAAGGACCGCGAGCCCGCCCGCAGGATGGCCGGATGCACCAGGAACTTCAGGGCGTCGGGATTGGGCGTGGGTTCGATGTTGATGACCTTGGGCATGGCAGGCTCCCTACAAAGTTTACCAAATTCGTCAGGATTTTCGACTCGGATTCAGGGCCCCTATCCTGAGGAGATGACCCGACCCAAGGCCCTCCTGAGCTGGTCCAGCGGCAAGGACGCCGCTTGGGCCCTCCATGTGCTTCGCGAAAGGGGCGAGGTGGATGTGGCGGCCCTGCTCACCACCACCAACGCCGCCTTCGAGCGGGTGGCCATGCACGGGGTGCGCGAGGCCCTTCTGGAAGCCCAGGCGGAGGCGGCTGGATTGCCGCTGTGGAAGGTGCCGCTCCCCTGGCCCTGCTCCAACGAAGTCTATGAAGCGCTGATGGCTGAAGTCTGCCGGCGGGCGGGAAACGAGGGCTTCGAGGTGATGGCCTTTGGGGATCTCTTCCTGGAGGACGTTCGGGCCTATCGGATGCAGAAACTGGAGGGCACCGGACTCCGGCCCATCTTCCCCCTCTGGGGACGGGACACGGCGGCGCTCGCCCGGGAGATGGTCGGTGGTGGACTGAAAGCCACCCTCGCCTGCGTCGATCCCCGCGCCCTGGATCCGGCGTTCGCGGGCCGGGAATTCGACGCCCAATTGCTGGCCGACCTGCCGCCGGAGGTGGATCCCTGCGGCGAGCGGGGCGAGTTCCACACCTTCGCCTGGGACGGCCCCATGTTCCGGGGGCCCGTGG
Source organism: Geothrix sp. 21YS21S-4 (assembly GCF_030845995.1). Classification (NCBI taxonomy): domain Bacteria; kingdom Pseudomonadati; phylum Acidobacteriota; class Holophagae; order Holophagales; family Holophagaceae; genus Geothrix; species Geothrix sp. 21YS21S-4. Next base: position 2,162,569 of record NZ_CP132719.1, on the reverse strand, counting down.
CGCTCCGGAAGGGCGAGACGGTGCTGCGGGACGGCTTCGTCTTCACGGACCTGCTGCCGGCCTGACGCTCCGCCCATGGGAGAATCGCCCCAGGACGGTGACCATGTTCGATGCTCAACGCGAGGCCTGCGAGGCCGCGGCCCAGGCCGGCGGGAAGGTGCTGCTCTCCTATTTCCGGAAGCTGGATCCCGCCACTATCGAGGAAAAGACCAAGAACGACGTCGTGAGCGAGGCGGACCGGGCCTCCGAAGCGGCCATCCGCGCCGAGCTGGGCTTCCGCTTTCCCCAGTACGGCTTCCTCGGCGAAGAGGGCGGCGGCTCCGGGAACGAGGAGATCCGCTGGATCGTCGATCCCCTGGACGGGACGCTGAACTTCGTCCAGGGCTTCCCCCACTGGTGCGTCTCCGTGGCCCTGTGGGATGCCGAAGGTGCCGTCGTCGGCTGCGTCCTCGATCCCCTGCGAGAGGATTGCTTCACGGCGGTGCGCGGTGGGGGCGCCACCTGGAACGGCCGCCCCATGCGCGTTTCCCAACAGGCGGGCCTGGACGGCGCCTTCCTCGCCACCGGCTTCGCCTATCAATTGGGGGACCGTTGGCCGAGGTTCAACGCCGCCCTGAACCGCGTGTTCCCCCGCGCCAAGGGCATCCGCCGCGCCGGCAGCGCCGCCCTGGATTTGGCCCACGTCGCCTGCGGGATCTACGACGGCTACTTCGAGCTGGGCCTCAAACCCTGGGACCTCGCCGCCGGCGTCCTGTTGGTGCGGGAGGCCGGCGGCGCGCTGACTGACTGGGAGGGCGGGCAGGGGTGGTTCGACAGCGGGAATCTGGCCGTGGGCCCGCGGGGCGTGCAGTCGGAATTGGTGGCCGAACTGGTCAAGTGATTTCTAGGAACCGCAGATGACGCAGATCAAGCCCGATTGCGGCTTTTCATCTGCGCCTATCTGCGTTATCTGCGGTTGATAGTCCTTCGCTTTCCTACGCCTCGCCCTTCGCCTGCCGGCTGTAGACGACCACGTAGAGGCAGAGGGCCACGAGGGCCAGGACGCCGATCCATTCGCCGAGGGCGCCTTCGGCCTGGTGGGCGCTGAGCAGGGGGAAGCCTTCAGTCCACTTCAGTTTGATGAAGCTGGCGACCACGCCCATGATGGCGCCGCCGGCCATGAGGCCGCTGGCGATCAGGACGCCGCGGTTCTCCCGGGCCTTGGCGTCCGCTTCGGAGGTGCCCGCCTTGGGCCGGTTCACCCAGTGGGCCAGGAGGCCGCCGAGGAAGAGGGGCGTGTTCAGCTCGATGGGGAGGTACATCCCCAGGGCGAAGCCCAGGGCGGGCAGTTCCACCATCCGCAGGACGATGGACAGCATGACGCCCAGGCCGAAGGCGTACCAGCGGAGGGGCATGGACGCGGTGCCGAAGATGCCTTCGAGGATGGCCTTCATGGCGCTGGCCTGGGGAGCGGGGATGGAGGTGCCCAGGGCCATGGTGCCGTCGAGGTTCACCTGCTTGGCCATCAGCCACATGGCGATGCCCGTGAACAGGGCCGCCACGAAGGTGCCCACGAACTTCCAGGCGATCTGGCGGGCCGGGGTGGCGCCGATCCAGTGGCCGATCTTGAGGTCGGTGCTGAAGGCGCCGGAGGCGGCCAGGGCCGTGCACACGATGCCGCCCACCATCATGGTGAGGAACATCCCGTAGCCGCCGGTGAAGTGCAGCTTGAGCATCAGGACGCCGGTGATGACGAGGGTCAGCATGGTCATGCCGCTGATGGGGTTGGTGCCGATGGTGGCGATGGCCCGCGCCGCGACGGGCGCGAAGAAGAAGGCGATGATCATCACCACCAGGGTGGCCACCAGCGCGGGCATCAACGCCTGCTTGATCCCCAGCCCGAAGCTGAGGAAGGCGAGGGTCCCCACGGTGCAGGTGACGAGCCCCACGGCGACCATGGATCCGCCGAGGCTGCGGTCGGTGCGGGCCGCGGTGGCGGATTCGGCCGCCGCGTCGCGGTTCTTCAGCGCCTTGAGGTTGCTGATGATGCTGCGGATCATGTTGGGCATGGAGGCCAGCACGCCCATGACGCCCGCGCCCGCGATGGCGCCCACGCCGACGATCCGGATGTAGGCGAAGAACACCTGCTCCGGCGTCATGTCGGCGATGAGCTTCGTGCCCGGCGCCACCACCATGGGCACGTACTGGCCGATGGCGTGGAAGAGGGGCACGAGGACGAACATGCTGAAGAAGGAGCCGGCGGCGATCACGGCGGAGTACTTCAGCCCGATGATGTAGCCGATGCCCAGCGTGGCCGCGCTGTTCAGGAAGTTGAAGGACATGAACTTCTCGCGCAGCGCCCGGCCCACCCACACGTGCTCCAGGCGCAGGTACTCGCCCATGCCGCGGAAGATCGAGGTGATGCCGTCGTAGGCGGCGCCGATGAAGGCGGCGATGGCGAGTTCCTTGGCCTGGTTGCCGGCCTTCTCGCCGGTCACCAGGATCTCCGCGGTGGCGGTGGCTTCGGGCCAGGGGAAGATCCCGTGGTTCTCCACCATGAAGTGGTGGCGCAGGGGGACCAGGAACAGGATCCCGATGCACCCGCCCAGGAAGCTCACCAGGACCACCTGCCACAGGGTGGGCGTGGGCACGCCGCTGCCGGGCGTCTGGGCCAGGATGTAGAGGGCGGGGATGGTGAAGGCGGCGCCGCTCACCACATGGCTGCTGTTGGCGCCGATGCTCTGGACGATCACGTTCTCCAGGATCGTGTTCTTCCGCGGGAAGAACCGGCTGAGGCCCACGGCGAGGATGGCGATGGGGATGGCGGCTTCGATCCCCTGGCCCAGCTTCAGGGCGAGGTAGGCCGCCGCCATGCTGAAGATGGCGCAGAAGATGAGGCCCATCGTGATGGCGCGGGGCGTGACTTCGGGCATCCCGTCCTGGGGCACCAGGGGGACGTAGCTCTCGCCGGGCGCCAGCTCCCGCCGCGCATTGGCGGGCAGGCCCTTGATTTCCTGGGGATCGGATCCGTGGGACATGGGGGCTCCTGGGCGCTAGGCGGCGTAGGCTTCGAGCACGGACTGCACGACGCGCCGGGAGAGGCCGTGGTAGCCGGGGCTGGCGGCGGCGAAGATCTCGCGCGCCAGGGTGCGGGTGCGGGCGTGGCGGCCCAGGGCGCCGTAGAGGGGGCGCAGGTATTTCATCCGGCCCACGCGGGTGAGGACCTCGCGGATCTTGGAGAAGGCGGGCTCGTAGTCGGCGGCGGCGGCCAGGGTGAGCCACTCCACCAGGATCTCGTGGTTGCCGCGGCCCATCAGGTGGAAGTGCTCGTCCAGCCACGCGCAGTCGGCGACGGACAGGTCGCGGGGCAGCTTCTGGAGGTAGACCAGCAGTTCCGAGGGCTTCCAGCTGGCGATCTGATGGAGGCTGGGCCGGCCGCCGTCCTTCCAGCTCTCCGCCAGCACCGTGAGGGTGTCGAGCTGGACGCTGCGGAACTCGGGCGCGGTGGCGGGCATGCCGGGGCGGTCGAGGTAGGCGCGGGCGTCCACGGCCTCCAGCGCGCCGGGCAGCTTGGCCGCCGCGAAGGTGCAGAACTGCTCGGTGGTGATCGAGGTGAAGCGGAAGGCGTCCATGTATTCGCGGAGGAAGCGGAGGAAGCGCTCCTCGCCGACCTCCCGCTCCAGGGCCGCCACCAGGCGGGCGCCCTTTTCATACGGGATGCTGGAGAAGGCGTCGTCGGGATCCACGCCGTCCAGGTGCATCCGCAGGACCGTGAGCTGCGGCTGGTCCTTGAATCGCGCGAGGCTCTCCTCCAGGGCCTTCTGGCCCGTGGCCCAGCCCAGGGCGGCGGCGTCCTCCCCGTGGAGGATGCGCAGGATCCGGCGCTCGGCCCACACGGTGAAGCCCTCGTTCAGCCAGAAGTGCTCCATCCCGGCGTTGGTCACGAGGTTGCCGGTCCAGCTGTGGGCCAGCTCGTGGGCGACCACGTCCACCAGGCTGCGGTCCCCGGCCAGCAGGGTGGGCGTGAGGAAGGTCATGCGGGGGTTTTCCATCCCGCCGTAGGGGAAGGAGGGGGGCAGGACCAGCATGTCGTAGCGGTCCCAGGGATAGGGTCCGAACAGGCCCTCCGCCTTGAGGATCATGTCCTCCACGCCCGCGAATTCCCAGGCGGCGGCCTCCACCGTTTCCGGCTCGGCCCACACCCGCGCGCGGGGACTGAGGTCGCGGGATTCCAGCCGTCCCACGGCCAGGGCCAGGAGGTAGGACGGGATGGGCTGGGGCATGGCGAAGCGGAACACGCGGCGGCCGTCGCGGGTGCGCTCGTCCCCGGTCGGGCCGGCGGACATCACGGCGGTGAGGCCGTCAGGGACGGTCACCTCGGCCTGGTAGGACACCCGCACCGTGGGCGTGTCCTGGCAGGGGACCATGGTCCGCGCGTGGATCTGCTGGCACTGGCTGAACAGGTAGGGCGCGACCTTCCCTTCGGTCTGCTCCGGCTCCAGCCACTGGAGGGCCATGGCGTCCGGGGCCGTGCGGTAGGCGATGGCCACTTCCTGGGCATCCGGCGGCAGTTGGATGCGGAGGCGGTTGCCGAGGATGGGATCGGCCTCCCCCAGTTCCCAGGGGATGGGGCCCTGGCCCGGGACATGGACGCTCCGGATCTCCAATCCCTTGGTGTCGAGGTCCAGGGAGCCGGAGCCGGGTCGGCCGAATTCGAGGATCGCCTCGCCGTCGATCCGCTTCTCGGCGAAATCCACCCCCAGCTTCAGGCGGAGGCGCCGGGTCTTCGGCTGCGTGGAATCGTAGTAGGAATGCGGATCGGGACGGCGCATGGAGACCTCGGGAAAACCCGCCATCATCCCACGGGGAGCGAACGGCCGGAGGTCACAAGTGGATGCGGAAAGGCCCCGCATCGCGGGGCCTTTCCTGGAATCGAGGGGCTTTGGCCCGGGTCATTCCTCGTCGGGCGCGAGCCCTTCCACCTTCTTGACCTTGATGGCGTCGCCGTGGTCCTTGACGATGCAGCGCAGCCAGTCCTCGGGAGCCTTGGGGTGGGTGACTTCGCCCTTCTCGTTGCGGACGTTGCCATCCAGGTATTTCCAGATCAGGAATTCGCCCAGCTTCTTCCAGCGGCCCATCAGTTCGTCGGTCTCCCGGGCGGCGTACTGGGTGAGGTAGTCGCGGGCGGCGGCGGGGTTCTGCTTGTACAGCTCCAGGGCGGTGCGGTCCACTTCCGCCTGGTCGGCGGCGTAGCGGCCCTCGAACTCGCGCTGCACCTTCTGGACGTCGACGATCATGTCGCTCCAGCGCGTGTAGGTGTAGTTGCTCACGAAGTTGAAGGTCCAGAAGGCGCTGTCCCAGCTGAATGAATCGAAGTTGCCGGTGCCCATGGCGAAGGCCCGGGGCGCTTCCTTGATTCCGCAGGAGATGGGGACGTAGACCGTGGTGTAGGTGTCGTCCACGCCGAACCACAGGACGCCGCCGACGGGATCGGGCATCCAGCTCCGGGCCTGGCTCACGAAGGAGAAGCCGGTCTGCTGGGTGCTGATGGCGCGCTCGTGGACGTAATCCTGGCCGTCGATCTTGAAGCCCATGGGCCGCCACCGGTAGGGCAGCTTGTAGGGGCCGGCGCCCACGTCCTTGGTCATGTCGAAATCTGTGCCTTCATAGTGGTCGCGCATCAGCTCCATGGCGTCGCGCACGTCCAGCTTCTGGTCGGGCTTGACGAACAGCGGCATGGGCTTGGCGCCCTTTTCCGCCTTCACGAAATCCATGGGGATCTTCTGGCTCTTGGCGGCGCGGTTGAAGATGCTCCACACCCGGGCCTCGCAGGCGCGGAGGGCGCCAAAGGTGAGGGGCGCGTAGGCGTCGGCGAAGCTGAAGGCCGCGTCTCCGCCCTTGTGCCAGCCCTTGTCGCGGGCGAAGGAGATGAGGTCCTTGCTGTAGATCGCGGTCTTGGCGTCGTTCAGCGGGAACTGGCGGATGCGGGCCTGGTTGGCGTGGGCGCTGATGGTCCCGTCGGGGAGCTTGTACGCCACCCACAGGGAGCCCTTCTGGCCCTTGCCGCGGCCGACCATTTCGAGGATCCACACCTCGTTGGGATCGGCGATGGAGAAGCTCTCGCCGGTGCTGGCGTAGCCGAATTCCTCCGTCAGCTGCGTCATCACGTCGATGGCTTCACGGGCGGTCTTGGCGCGCTCGAGGGCGATGTAGATCAGGCTGCCGTAGTCGATGATCCCGCTGGGGCCCGCCAGCTCCTTCCGCCCGCCGAAAGTGGTCTCGGCGATGGTGAGCTGGTGCTCGTTCATGTTGCCCACGCGGGTGTAGGTGACGGCGGCCTCGGGGATACGGCCCAGCAGCTTGCCGGTGTCGAAGGTGAAGCCGCTGTCCCACTCGCGGATGTCGCGCAGCTCGCCGGCGAGGTGGCGCCCGCCGCGCTTGAAGTACAGCTCGCCGTAGAGCGTATGGCTGTCGGCGGCGTAGGTGATCATGGTGGAGCCGTCCTTGCTCGCGCCCTTGGTCACGAGCAGGTTGGTGCAGGCCTCCAGGGCCGCGCCGGCGGCGAGGAGGGTCCCGAGGAGGACGAGGGGTCTGAATCGCATGGGAATCCTTGTGGCTACGGAGTGCAGGGAGGAGGCTACCAGATGGCCGGGCGGTCCTTCTCGGGCCGCTTCATGGGATCGCCGTCCTGGCAGCCGAAGGCGCCGTAGAACTCCGGCAGGTTGGCCAGGGGCCCGTTGACGCGGAACTTGGCGGGGCTGTGGGGATCGGTGACGACGCGCAGGCGGGCGGCCTCCTCGCGGGTGAGGGTGCGCCAGGTCTCGGCGTAGCCCAGGAAGAACCGCTGCTCCGGCGTGAAGCCCTCGATCTTGCCGACGGGAGGCTTGCCCTTCTGGCTGAGCTTCCACGCGTCCCACGCCAGCTTGAGCCCGCCGAGGTCGGCGATGTTCTCGCCCAGGGTGAGGCGGCCGTTGAGCTTGAGGCCGGGCAGGGGCTCGAAGGCGTCGAACTGCTTCACCACCAGTTCCGCGCGGACGTTGTAGGCCTTCTCGTCCTCGGCGGTCCACCAGCTCTTGAGGTTGCCGTCGGCATCGAACTGGCGGCCCTCGTCGTCGAACCCGTGCGTCATCTCGTGCCCGATCGTGGCGCCGATGTTGCCGTAGTTCACGGCGTCGTCCGAGGCGGGATCGAAGTAGGGCGGCTGGAGGATGCCCGCGGGGAACACGATCTCGTTCATGGTGGGGCTGTAGTAGGCGTTGTTGGTCTGGGGCGTCATCTCCCACTCGTTGCGGTCGATGGGCCGGCCGAGGTTCGCCAGCCGCCGCTGGAACTCGAAGCGCCGCGTCTCCAGCACGTTCAGGACGTAGGGCTGGCGCTTGAGGTCGAGCTTGGCGTAGTCGCGCCAGACGTCGGGATAGCCGATCTTCACCCGCATGGCCGCGAGCTTCTGCTGGGCCTTGGCCTTGGTGGGGGCGCTCATCCAGGCCAGGCCCTCGATGCGGACCTTCAGGGCGGCGCGGAGGTTCTCCACCATCTCCAGAACCTTGGCCTTGCTGGCGGCGGGGAAGGCCTGCTGGACGTAGAGCTTACCCAGAGCCTCGCCCAGCCCGCGGTCCGCCGCGAACATCACGCGCTTCCACCGCGGGTGCTGGGCGGTGGTGCCCTGGAGCCGCGTGCCGTAGAAGGCGAAGGCCTCCTGCTCGAAGGCCTTGGGCAGCGCCGGGGCGGCGCTGCGGAGGAGGGTCCAGCGCAGGTAGACGCGCCACTGGTCCGCGGGAACCTCCTGCATGGCCTTCCCCAGTTCGGCCAGGAAGGCCGGTTGGCGGACCACGAAGCGATCCGGCGCGGCGGTGCCCAGGGCCTTGAGGTAGGCGTCGATGGGGAAGCCCGGAGCCGCGGCCTTCAGCTGCGCCGGCGTCAGGGCGTGGTAGACGGCGTTGGGATCGCGCTGCTCGACGCGGCTCATGCTGGCCTTGGCGAGGCGGGTTTCCAGGGCCAGGACGCGGTCGGCGTCCTTGGGATCGCAGCCCGCCAGGCCCAGGATCTTCGCCACGTGGGCGCGGTAGGCGGCCAGCAGCTCCTTCGATTTGGGATCGTCCTTCAGGTAGTAGTCGCGGTCCGGCAGGCCCAGCCCGCCCTGGCCCAGCACCATGGAGTAGCGGCTGCTCTCCTTGTCGTCCTGTTCGACGCCGAAGTAGAACCCGGCGTAGGCGCCGATCCGGTGGAGGTCCGCCAGGACGGGAGCCAAGGACGCGGCGTCCTTCACCCCGTCGATGCGCGCGAAGCATGGCTTGAGGGGCGCGATGCCCTGCGCCTCGATGCCGGCCTCGTCCATTCCGCTGGAGTAGAAATCGCCGGCCTTCTGGGTTTCCGAGCCCGGTGCGCCCTTGGCGACGGCGGCGGCTTCCAGGATCTCCTTCAGGATCCGGTGGGTGCGGGCGTCGATCTCCTGGTCCACGCCGTAGCGGTCGTACTCCGCGGGGATGGGGGTGCGCTTGGCCCAGCCGCCCACGGCGTACTGGAAGAAGTCCTGGGTGGGCTTGACCGAGAGGTCCATGTTCGCGGGGTTGAACCCGTGATAGGCCGTCTGGGCGGAAAGGGGCGCCAGCAGCGCCACGGCAAGGAGGGCGGGTCGGGTCTTCAAGATCGTTTCCTTTCTCCGGAGCGCGGAGATCACCAGATGGCCGGGCGGACCTTCGCGTCGCGCTTCATGGCCTCGCCGTCGGCGCAGCCGAAGGCTTCGTAGAATTCGGGGAGGTTGGACAGGGGCCCGTTCACCCGCTGGCGGCCGGGACTGTGGGGATCGGTCTTGAGGCGGACGGACAGCGCCGCCTCGCGGATGTGGTTGCGCCAGACCGTGGCGGCGCCGAGGAAGAACCGCTGGGGGCCGGTGAACCCGTCGATGGAGGCGGGCTCGGGTTTGCCCTTCAGGCGGTTCCGGTAGGCGGCGAAGGCGATCTTGAGCCCGCCGATGTCGGCGATGTTCTCGCCGAGGGTCAGCTTGCCGTTCACGTGCTCGCCCTTCAGCGGCTCGTAGGCGTCGTACTGCTTCACCACCAGGTCGGTCCGGGCCTCGTAGGCCTTGCGGTCGGCGTCGGTCCACCAGTTCTGGAGGTTGCCGTCGGCGTCGAACTGGCTGCCGCTGTCGTCGAACCCGTGCGTCATCTCGTGGCCGATGACGAAACCCAGGGCGCCGTAGTTCACGGCGTCATCGGCCTTGGGATCGAAGAAGGGCGGCTGGAGGATCCCCGCCGGAAACACGATCTCGTTCATGGTGGAGCTGTAGTAGGCGTTCACGGTGGGAGGCGTCATGCTCCACTCCCCGCGGTCGATGGGCTTGCCTAATTTGGCCAGGTTCTCGCGGATGCGGAACGCCGCGCCCCGCCTCACGTTGCCGAAGTAGTCGTCCCGCCTCACGTCGAAGGCGTAGGTCTTCCAGGTGTCGGGATAGCCGATCTTCACGCCGAAGGCCTGCAGCTTCCGCAGGGCCTGGACCTTGGTCTCCGCGCTCATCCAGCCCAGCCCTTCGATCCGTTCGCGCAGGGCCCCGCGGAGGTTCTCCACCAGCTCCAGCACCTTCTTCTTGGATTCGGGCGGGAAGGCCACCTTCACGTAGAGCTGGCCCAGGGCCTCGCCCAGGGTGCCGTCCGTGGCGGCTTCGACGCGCTTGGCCCGGGGTTCCTGCTCGGGCGTGCCGTTGAGGATCCGGCCGTGGAAGGCGAAGGACTCGTCGCCGAAGGCCTTCGGCAGCTGGTGCGCCGTGGCATTGAGGGCCTGCCAGCGGAGGTAGGTGCGCCACTGGGGCGCGGGGACTTCCGAAACCACCTTGCCGAAGGCCCGGAAGAAGGAGGGCTGGGTGAGGTTCAGCTCCTCCAGCTTCACGCCCCGGGCCCGGAAGTAGGCCTTCCAGTCGAAGCCCGGAGCTTCGTCAGCCACTTGGGCGAGGGTGCGCTTGTTGTAGGTCTTCTGGGGATTCCGCATCTCCACGCGGGTCCACTGGGCCTCGGCCAGGCGGGTCTCCAGGTCGAGCACCACGCGCGCCCTGGCCCGCGCCAGGTCCGGCGCGTCGCCCGCCAGCGTCAGGACCTTCGCCACGTGGGCCTCGTACTTCGCGCGGATCTCCCGGCTGCGGACATCGTCCTTCAGGTAGTAGTCGCGGTCGGGGAGCCCCGTTCCGCCCTGATTCAGATAGCCCAAGTACCGCGTGGAGGCCTTGGCGTCCTGGCGGACGAAGAAGGCGAAGCCTCCGGGCAGGCCCTGCGCGTGGAGGTCCGCCAGCAGCCCGGGCAAGCGCTGCACGTCCTTCAGGCCCTCGATGGACGCGAGGATCGGCTTGAGGGGAGCCAGCCCCCGCCTCTCGATGGCGGCCTCGTCCATGCCGGCGGCGTAGAAATCACCCACCTTCTGCTGCACGCTCCCCTTGGCCCAGTCCCGCTTCGCGCTGGTCTCCTCCAGGATCCGCTTGAGGATGGCCCGGTTCCCCTCGCTCAGCTCCTCCATGGTTCCGTAGCGGGACTTGTCCGCGGGCAGGGCGTGGGTCTTCAGCCAGCCCCCGTTGGCAAAGGCGTAGAAGTCGTCGCAGGGCCGGACGGCGGTATCCAGGTTGACGGGGTCGATCCCGGGCTTGGACTGGGCTCCCACCGACAGGGCGGCCAGGCCCAGCCCCAAGCACAGGGAGGCGCGGAGAGAAACAGCCATGGATGACCTCGTAAGTTGAGGGTAAAAGCCTATCAGGAAGTCATTTGGTGGGATATGTGGATCACTTTCTGTATTTCCGCGTGAACGACGCCTTCCGCATCTCGCAGTTCCACGGTGTAGGTCCGGTCCACTTTCGGCTGCTCCTGCAGCAGGCGGCGGATCTCGTCGACTTCGGCTTCCTCCAGGCGGAACGCCGCGAAGAGGGTGGTGCGGCCCGGCCGGCGGAACCGGATGGCGGCGGCCTTGTCCCACACCACGAATTCGGGCCCCAGCCGGTGGATCAGCATCAGCATGTAGAAGGGGTCCACGGCGGCGTAGAGGCTGCCGCCGAAGATGGTCCCCACGTAGTTCCGGGTCCGCCAGGAGAGGGGAAGCCGCAGGCGGATCTCCGACCAGTCCGCGGCGATGGACGTCACCCGCGCGCCCGTGCCCCGGAAGCAGGGCCACAAGTTGAAGGCCCAGCGGAACAGGCGGGTGCGGAGGGATTCGCCCACGGAAGGTTCGCTAGAACCGGACAGTCACCGTCTCGCCGTCCTTGATGTGGACCGTGTCGATGAAGCGCACCTGGTGGGCGCCGTAGGTGAGGATCAGGCTGGAGGTCCGCACGCCGTGGCCGAAGTGGCGCACGCCCTGGAGGAGGTTGCCGTCGGTGACGCCGCAGGCGGCGAACACCACTTCCTTGCCCGGGCAGAGGTCGTCGGTGAGGTAGATCCGGCCGAAATCCACGCCCATGGCCTCCGCCTTCTCGCGGCTGGCGGTGTTGGTGTCCACCTTGAGGCGGCCCTGGATCTCCCCGTTGAGGCACTTCAGCGCGGCGGCGGACAGCACGCCTTCCGGGGCGCCGCCGGTCCCCATGACCGCGTGGATGCCGGTTCCGCTCACGGCCGCGCTGATGGCGGCGCTCAAGTCGCCGTCGCCGATGAGCTGGATGCGGGCCCCCGCCTTCCGGATGTCGGCGATGAGCTGCGCGTGGCGCTCGCGGTCCAGGACGCTGACCGTGATCTCGGAGACGCGGCGGTCCAGGGACTTGGCGATGATGTCGAGGTTCTCCTGAACCGGCGCGTCCAGGCTCACCTTCCCCTTGGCGGAGGGGCCCACCACCAGCTTCTCCATGTAGAGGTCCGGGGCGTGCAGCAGCCCGCCCTTTTCCGTGGCGGCCAGCACCGCGATGGCGTTGGCGGCGCCGGTAGCGCAGAGGTTGGTCCCTTCCAGGGGGTCCACGGCGATGTCCACGGCGGGGTGGATCCCGTCGGGGCCGGCGCCCATGCCCACCTTCTCGCCGATGTAGAGCATGGGCGCCTCGTCCCGCTCGCCTTCGCCGATGACGATGGTCCCGTCCATCCGCACCGTCTCCATGGCCTTCCGCATGGCTTCGACGGCCAGCTGGTCGCTGTGCTTGCGGCGGCCGTGGCCGATGGAGGCGGCGCAGGCGACGGCGGCCCGTTCGACCACGCGCAGGAATTCGAGGGACAGGGTCTGTTCCATGGGGGCGCTCCCGGGGAAGGCGGTAAGGTCGGGACGGAGCCCGTTCAGGCCAGGCGATTCACGCTTTGGCGGATCCATTCGAGGAAGGGGTCCGAGCCCGCCTCCACGGGAAACATCAGGATTTCCGGCACCTCGTAGGTGTGCAGGTCGGAGATGACCTCGGACACCTGGGGGAAGAACTCCTGGGTGGTCTTGATGACGAGCATCACCTCTTCGTCGAGGTGCGTCTCGCCCTTGAAGTAGTAGTAGCTCTTGATGCTGGGAACGATGTTGACGCACGCCGCGTACGCCTGGTCCACCAGGGCGGCCGCGATGGTGAGGGCGGTCTCTTCGCTGCCACAGGTGGTCAGGATCATGCAGGCATCGCTCATCGCGTGGGCTCCCCGCCCGACGGGCGGAACCCGCCATTGTATCCCGGGACCCCGCGAGCCGAGGATCACGAAACCGCGACCAGCGCGAGGGTTGATTGGAGCGCTGCCTGGCCGCGTGGCTTTTTCCGCGGCCTGGGGCGCACGAAGGCCTCCTCCGCAGCTTCCCTCCCACGCGAAAAAGGGCGCGCTCGGAAGCGCGCCCTTTTCATGATCTGGTCGGGGCGAGAGGATTCGAACCTCCGACCTCTCGGTCCCGAACCGAGCGCTCTACCAGGCTGAGCCACGCCCCGACGAAGGTTCGACTGTACTCGAATCGCGAGGTGGCGTCCAGCGGCGGCTAGTCGGCCTCGAGGCCCAGGCGGATGCGCTCCTGGCGGCGGACCTCCAGCAGGTGGAGGGCGGCGCGGAGGGGATCCGGATCGCGCGGGATGGGCGCGACCGCGGGCGGAGGATCGCAGGGGACGATCTGGAGGTCCGTGAGCGCGAGGCCGAGGGCGCGGCGGATGCGATCGCGGATCTGGGGCCAGACGGCGGCGGCGGCTTCCCGCAACGGCGCGATGCAGGTCAATTCCCAGCAGCCCATGACGAGGACATTGCGCTCCACCCGCAGGGGCCGCGTCCGATCCGCCAGGGCGGGGCCCACCACGAAGCCCCAGGCCTGGCGCAGGCGCGCCTCGGCCCGGCGGTCGGGCTCCCGGGCGCCCAAAGGCAGGAGCCGGGGCGGGGTGCGGCGGCTGGAATGGCGGGGCGCGGGCTTCACGGGCGGCGCGGGGGCGGAAGGGAGGCGCAGGCCCGCTCGCCGTTGAGGAGGAGCGGCGCGGCCAGGGTGGGGATCATGGCGTTGCTCTCCTCCTCGAAGAGGGGCTGGAGCAGGTTGTGCAGCTCGCCGCCCTTGCGGAAGAGTACGTCGTCCACGCTCCGCACGCGGCTGGCGGGAATGGCGTTGGCCTCGCAGAAGGCCAGGACCTCGTCGGCGGTGCCAGCGCTGGTGCGGGCCTCGATGAGGGCGACCAGCTCTTCGCGGTCCTGCACCCGCCCGGGATTCCGCTTCCACTCGGGGCGGGCCTCCAGGTCGAGGCCCAGCCACATGGCGAGCACCTCGAACTGGCGGTCGCTGCCCACGCCGATGGCCACTTCGCCGTCGGCGCACCGGAAGGACTGGTAGGGGACGATCTGGGGATGGGCATTGCCCCACCGGTGGGGCGCCGTGCCCGTCATCAGGGAGCCCGCAGCCACGTTCACCATGCCCGCCAGGGCGGCTTCCATCAGGGGAACTTCGATGTGGATGGCCTCCCCCGTCCGCTCGCGGTGGAGCAGGGCGGCCTGGATCCCGTTGGCGCAGTAGAGCCCCGCCAGCACGTCCACCAGGGGCACGCCCACCTTCATGGGCCGCCCGCCCGGCTCGCCCGTGATGGCCATCCAGCCGCTCTCGGCCTGGATGATGAAGTCGTAGCCGGCCCGGCGCGAGGCGGTGACGTCCGAGGCGAAGCCCCGGATGGACGCCACGATCAGCTTGGGGAACTTGGCGTGGAGCCGCTTCCAGCCCAGGCCCAGCCGGTCGGCGGAGTCCGCGCGGAAGTTTTCCACCAGGACGTCCGCGTCCTTCAGCAGCTCGAAGAGATCCGCCCGGCCCGCGTCCGTGTGGAGGTCGATGGTGCGGGTCTTCTTCCCCCGGTTGGCGGAGCGGAAGTAGGCGCTTTCACCCGAGGGACCCTCCTCGAAGGGCGGCCCCCAGCCGCGGGAGGGATCGCCGCCCGGCGGTTCCAGCTTCTGGACCTCGGCGCCGAGATCCGCCAGGAGCTGCGTGGAGAAGGGCCCCGCGAGCACGCAGGACAGGTCCACGATCCTCAGGTGGGAAAGGGGCTTGGGCATCGCGATCTCCACCCCCAGCCTACTTGATCTAGGGCTGGGCTCGCGGCCCGGGGACGATCAGCCCAGGGTTCGGCGGTAGGCGGCCGTGAGGGACGCGGCGATCTCCTCCGGCGCGTGGTTCAGGAAATCCGGGCGCTGCATGAGGTGGACCAGTTGGCCGTCCTTCAGGATCGCCGCCTGGGGGCTGGTGGGCTGGGCGCCTTCGAAGTACTCCCGGGCCTGGGCGGTGGCTTCCTTTTCCATCCCGGCGAAGACGGTGACGAGGCGATCGAACCGCAGCTCGCCGCGCCGCAGGGCCTCGGTCACGCCGGGCCGGGCGCCCGCCGCCGCGCACCCGCAGACGCTGTTGACCACGAGGAGGGTGGTGCCGGGCTGTTGGAGGGCGGCATCCACCTGGTCGGGGGTCAGGAGCTGCTGAAAGCCGGCGTCGATCAGTTCTTCGCGCATGGGCGCCACCATGGATTCGGGATAGTTCGACACGGAATCCTCCTTGGACTCTAAAGTTTACCGATCCGGTCGGGTTTGATCTAGATCACACTTGCTCGCAGGAGGCCCCAATGGATCTGGTCCTGATGGGCGGGAGTCTTCGTCCCGCGTCCCTGAACACGCGCCTGCTCGGCCACCTCGCCGGCGAACTGGAAGCCCGTGGCCACAGGATCACGGCTTTCGCCGGTCCCGCGCTCCGCTTCGCGCTCTTCGAGGAGGGGCTCGCGCCCTCCCCCGCGGTGGTGGCGCTCCAGCAGGCCCTGCTGGCGGCGCAGGGGGTGGTGATCGTCTCGCCGGAATACAACGCGGGAATCCCGGGGCACCTCAAGAACGCGGTGGATTGGCTGAGCACGCTGAAGCCCAGTCCCTGGACCGGACTGCCGGTGCTGCTGGCCGCGGCGAGCCCGGGGGCCTTCGGCGGCGCTCGGGGCCTGCTGGCTTGGCGCGCCGCCCTGGCCAACATGGGCGCGGTCGCCCTGCCCGAAGCGATCACGGTGCCCCAGGCGGATCGCCACCTGGACGAAGCCGGAAAGCCCGTGGAGGCCCGCGCCGAGGCGGCGGTAGGGAAGGCCGTGGAAGGATTCCTGTCCCTGGCGGCGCGCCTCCGGCCCGGAGCCTGAGTCTGTTCATGCGATCCTGAAAACCTTTCTGGAGCCGCCATGAAGGACTTCTTCAAGAGCTTCTTCGCCGCCCTCCTGGCCCTGATGGTGGCCGGAGGCGCCGTCGTGGTGCTGTTCTTCGGCGCCCTGGCGGTCCTGAGTTCCTCCGGCAAGCCCACGGTGCCGGGGAAGGCCGTCCTCGTGTTCGACCTGGACACCAGCCTCACCGACGGGGAGCGCGATCCGGAGCCCAGCGAAGCGCTCAGCGAGGCCCTGGGAGGCGGCGGGGGCCGCGCCCAGTCCCTTCCCGCGGCGATCGACGCCCTGGACCGGGCCGCCTCCGACAGCCGCATCACGGCTCTGTTCATCACGGGAAACCTCCAGGCGGCGGGTCCCGCGCAGCTCCGCGAGCTGCGGGAGGCCATCCAGCGGTTCAAGGCCAAGAAGCCCGTCCTCGCCTACAACATGGGCTGGACGAAGCGCGACTACTACCTGGCCGGCGGCGCCACCACGCTCTTCGTGAACCCCTTCGGCGAGATCGAGCTGAACGGCCTGGCCAGCGAGCCGATGTTCTTCGGGGAGGCCTTCAAGAAATACGGCGTGGAAGTGCAGGTCACCCGCGTTGGGAAGTACAAGAGCGCCGTCGAGCCCTACGTCCTGGACCGGATGAGCGAGCCCAACCGCGAGCAGATCCAGAAGCTGCTGGATGACATTTGGGGCGAGTGGAAGGACACGGTCGCCAAGGACCGGAAGAAGGCGCCTGCGGATCTCCAGGCCATCGCCGACGAGCGGGGGCTGGTGGAAGCCGACGAGGCGAAGAAGCTGGGCCTGGTGGATCGCGTCGCGCCCTACGACGAGGTGCTGGACGAGCTCAAGAAGCTGGCCGGCAAGGAAGCCAAGGACAAGGATTTCCCCCAGATCACCCTGGCCACCTACGCGGGCATCCCTGGCGACGGCAAGTCCGGCAAGACCCGGATCGCGGTGGTGGTCGCGGAAGGCGAGATCGTGGACGGCGAAGGCAAGGCCGCGCAGGTGGGCGGCGAGCGCCTCAGCCGCGAGCTGCGTCGCCTGCGGCTGGACGAGCGCGTGAAGGCCGTGGTCCTGCGCGTGAACAGCCCCGGCGGCAGCGCCTCGGCCTCGGAGCTGATCCAGCGGGAAGTGATCCTCACGAAGAAGACCAAGCCCGTGGTGGTCTCCATGGGCCACCTGGCGGCCTCCGGCGGCTACTGGATCAGCACCTACGGGAACCGCATCTTTGCGGAGCCCAGCACCATCACCGGGTCCATCGGCGTCTTTGGCCTCCTGCCCAACGTCAAGAAGCTCGCCAACGAGCACGGCATCACCTGGGACAGCGTCCAGACCGCCAAGCTGGCCAATCCCATGACCCTCACCCGGCCGAAGAACGAGGTGGAGCTGACCCGCATCCAGGGCCTGGTGGATCACATCTACGACCAGTTCCTCGCGAAGGTCGCCGACAGCCGGAAGATGTCCAAGGAAGCGGTCCACGAGATCGCCCAGGGGCGCGTGTGGTCCGGCCAGGAGGCCCTCAAGCTGGGGCTGGTCGATGAATTGGGCGGGCTGGAGGCGGCGGTGAAGCACGCCGCCACCCTCGCGAAGGCCGGCGACGACTACTTCCTGGTGGGCCCCGAGCGCGAGCCGGACACCCTTAAGGAACTGCTCAAGAGCTTCGGCGGGAAGCCCCGGAAACTGGCCAAGCCCGGTCCGGTGGACGTGCTGGCCGGTGGGCTGTTCCGCCAGGCGGAGATGCTGACCTCCCTCAACGATCCGCGCGGGGTCTACGCCCGGCTGCCCTTCGATCTGGAACTGAAGTAGCGCATGGATTCATCCTCGTTCGTCTCGGCCATCATCCTGCTCGTTCTGGTCACGGATCCCCTGGGGAACATCCCGCTGTTCATCGGGTTGCTCCGCCAGGTGGACCCCGCCCGGCGGCAGCGGATCATCATCCGCGAGGTGCTGTTCGCGTTCGCGATCCTGCTGTTCTTCGCCCTCTTCGGCCAGCGGGTCCTGAAGCTGATGCACCTCACGGACACGTCCCTGGGAATCGCGGGCGGGGTGATCCTGTTCCTCATCGCCCTGAAGATGGTCTTCCCCCATCCCGAGGGCCGGTCGGGCCACCGGATCCACGGGGAGCCCTTCCTGGTGCCGCTGGCCATTCCCTTCATCGCGGGACCTTCGGCCATCGCCACGGTGTTGCTGCTGGTGAGCCGGGAGCCGCACCGCCTGTGGGAGTGGCTGGGGGCGCTATCGGTGGCTATGGCGGTCTCCGCGGTGGTGCTGGGATTCGCAGAGAAGATCGCCGATTTCCTGGGCGAGCAGGTGACCATGGCCTTCGAGCGGCTGATGGGATTGGTGCTCACCGCCATCGCCATCGAGATGCTGCTGGGGGGCATCGAGAAGTTTGTCCGCCAGCTCAGCGCCGCTGGCATTTAACCGCGTCGTTCAAGGCGCCTCCGGCTCCCGACGATGCGGGGGAAGGAGGCGGACTCGATGGCGGGTAAGGCGCGGTGCATGGAAGGGTGGGGCCTTCCGCTGCTGGTCCTTCCCGTCCTGCTGTCGGTCGGCTGCGAGTCGCGGGAACTCCGCCAGGCGCGGCGCGTCCAGCAGCTCGTCCAGCGGATGAGCACCGAGTGCCGGGAGGCGGCGGAGCGATCGTCCCTCGGCGCCCTGTCCCGGGACGACATCGAGATGCTGCGGCGCGCCTTCGGCCGCACGGCTTTCGAGGAGGGCACGCCCCTCGGCCAGGATTTCCCCGACGGGGTGGAAGCCCTGATGAAGGACGTGGAGACGAACCTGGCGAAGGAGCCGCTGGACTACCAGTTCCCCGCCAAGGCCGCGCGCCGGGTGCGGCGGGTCGCCCAGTGGTGGCTGTTCGTCCGCCAGCACCTGGATGGGCAGCGACAGCGGCTGATCCAGGCCGCCGCGGATCCCGAGATCGCCAAGCGGATGGATCCGGCGCGCCTGGACGCCATCCTGACGGTGCTGTCCGAGAGCGTGCACGAGATCGAAGGGATGGAGACCATCACCGCCCGCTGCTTGCGGGAGATCGAAGGCGTCCTCGCCCGGGGCTGATTCAGCTCCGCCGCTTCAGGCTGAGCTCCAGCGTAAACTCGGCGACGGGATCGAAGGTGCCGTCGGGCAGCCGGACCGCGGCGCGGATGCGCATGGGCTCGGTGATCCGCTCCTCGGAGGCCCGAGCGCGGCGCACCTGGTCGCGGATGGCCTCGCCCTCGTCGCAGATGAAGTAGACGTCGGATTCCGGGCGCTTGAGGAAGGTGGCCTGGAACGCCTTGAACACCAGCGACACGTTGCCGCCCGAACGCTTGATCTGGTCCATGGCGAGAAGCCCGCCGGCACAGTCGGCGCCGATGGCGAGGGCGCCGAAGTACATGGAGCCCAGGTGGTTCCTCGTCCGCCGGCGGAGGGGGATCCGCACCACGCACCGCGTTTCGCCCAGCTCCACGACGCTGGGGCGGACGGCGGCCAGTAGCGGGATCTTCAACCACCCGAACAGGCGCATGCCGAAGGTCTGTTTCAGGCGCTCGAATCGGGAGGACATCCCCGATTGTCAGCCGCCGATCTGGTTGACGTCCAGCAGCCCCTCGGGGGGATCCACATCCAGCCGGCGATGGGGGAGGTCGAGGGTCCACCAGGCCTTGATATAGGGGATGTCCCGCTGGCCCGTCCGGCCCGGGCGGAGGTCCCGCATCACCACCATGTCGTAGCCGGCGGGGCCGGGGTCGAGGCGCAGCACCTCACCGACTTTGCGCCCGCCCATGAAGACTTCGCAGCCGATCCACTGGTGGCGGAAGCTCTCGCCTTCCTCCAGGGAGGCCGCGGATTCGGGCATCCACAGCGCCCAGCCCTTCAGGGCCTCCGCGGCGGTGCGGTCGGGGACGCCTTCGAAAGCGAGGCAGGGACGCTCCTGGTGCCACCGGAAGCTCCGCAGCGCCGCCGGCCGGGCCGGAGGGATGGATTCGTTGCGGTCCAGGTCCATGTGCGGCGGAGCCAGGATCAGATCCTTCAGCCCCTCCAGGCGCTCGGGATTGTCCATGACCGCGTGGAAAAGGAACTCGCCCTTGAGGCCCTGCACCTTCGCGAGATGACCCGCCAGAAGCATTTAGGAGCGCCTCCAAGTAATGGGTGGGGGCTGCACAGAGGTGCCAGCCGAGGGAGGCAAGGAAAGCGACGAAGGCGATAGCGGGACTATCGACGAGGAGCTTGACGCAGCATCCCGACGGCTGTCGCCTCTGCCCGAAGGGTTGATGGCAAAGGGCATCCATGCTGCGTCATCGGTCTTGAACGGTGGCTCCCCACCGCCCTGCGCCCGCTTCCTTGCCTGAACGCCCTTTGCCATCAATGCAGCCCCTATCGATTAATTGGACGCGCTCCTAAGCCTCCTGCTCGTCCCGGTCGTCCAACTCCAGGGTGACGGCCAGGCCGGCCTTGTCGCCGGCGGTCCGGCAGAGCGTCCGCAGGGCGGAGATCATCCGCCCGTGCTTGCCGATGATCCGGCCCCGGTCTTCGGGATTGGCGAAGAGGAGCACGTCCCGCTTCTTCCCCTCGCCGCCCACTTCGATCCGGAGGGCCTCCGGATGGTCCAGCAGGGGCGTGAGCACGTCGCGCAGGAAGGCGTCGAGGTCCATGGTCGCTCCACGAACAAAGAAAGCCGGACCTGCGCCCGGCTTTCGAAAGGACGGAAACCGGCTACAGGATCTGGTTCTTCTTGAACAGATCGAGGACGGTCTTCGAGGGCTGGGCGCCCTTCTGGAGCCAGGACTTGGCCTTCTCGACGTCGATGCGCACCGCTTCGCCGGAGCCGGCGATGGGGTTCACGAAGCCCAGCACTTCCACGGCGCGGCCGGTGGGAATGCGGTCGTTCTCGGAGACGACGATGTGGTAGAACGGGCGCTTCTTGGCACCATTGCGAGCAAGACGGATCGACAGCATGGGCACTCCCTGAGCAGGAGAGTGTATCGCGGAAACGCCCTCCGCCCAAGCGGTAATTGCTAGAAGGGCAGGTTGGGGCCGCCGCCCATCTTGGCCATGCGCTGCATCCGGGCCATGAAGCGGGGGTCGTTCATCTGGCCCATCATCTTCTTGGTCTCGGCGAACTGCTTGAGGAGCTGGTTGATCTCGCTGACGGGACGGCCGCAGCCCGCGGCGATCCGGCGCTTGCGCTTGCCGTCCAGCAGGTTGTGGTTGGCGCGCTCGGCGACCGTCATGGAGTTGAGGATCGCCTCCAGGTGCTTGATCCGCTTGTCCGTGGCCACCTGGGCGAGCTGATCCTTCATCTGGCCGAGCCCGGGCAGCATCCCCAGGATCTTGTTCATGGACCCCAGCTTCTGCACCTGCTGGAACTGCTTGCGCATGTCCTCAAGGGTGAACTGGTTCTTGGCCAGGCGCTTGGCGAGGCCCTCCGCCTCTTTTTCATCCAGCTTGTCCTTGGCGTGCTCGATGAGGCTGAGGACGTCGCCCATCCCCAGGATGCGCTGGGCCATGCGGTCGGGATGGAAGCGTTGGAAGTCCTCCAGCTTCTCGCCCTCGCCCACGAACTTCAGGGGCTGGCCCGTGGCCTGCTTGATGCTGAAGGCCGCGCCGCCGCGGGTGTCGCCGTCGGCCTTGGTGAGGACCACGCCCGTGATGCCCAGCTTCTCGTGGAAGGCGGTGGCGCTGCGGACGGCGTCCTGGCCGGTCATGGCGTCGGCCACGAACAGGATCTCGTCGGGGGACGTGGCGGCCTTGATCCGGGCCAGCTCCTCCATCAGGGCTTCGTCCAGGTGCAGGCGGCCGGCGGTGTCGAGGATGACCGTATCCCAGCCCTTCAGCTTCGCTTCCGCCAGGGCCGCGGCGCAGATGGCCACGGGTTCCTTCTCCTCCGTGCGGAACGAGGGCACGCCCGCGTCCTTCGCCACCACGTGGAGCTGCTCGATGGCCGCCGGGCGGTAGACGTCCGCGGGCACGAGCAGGGGCGATCGCCCCAGCTTCTTGAGGAAGACGGCCAGCTTGCCGCAGGTGGTGGTCTTTCCGGCGCCCTGGAGGCCCACCATCATCACCACGGTGGGCGGCTTGGCGGAGAAGGCGATGGGGTGTTCGGGCGCCTGGCCGCCCATGATCTCCACCAGCTCCCGGTGGACGATGTCGATGAAGGCCTGGGCGGGATTGAGCCCCTGCATGACCTCGACGCCCAGGGCCTTCTCCTTCACCCGCTGGAGGAAGGTGCGCGCCACGCTCACGTGGACGTCGGCCTCCAGGAGAGCCATGCGGACTTCGCGCAGGACGGCTTCGAGGTTGGCTTCCGTCAGCTTCGACTGCCCCCGGAGGGCCTTCATCGCCTGGCTGAGCTTCTGGGTGAGGCTGTCGAACATGGGACCTCGGCAAGGACCAAACGCCCATTGTACCGGGCCCGGGGGGCTTTTCCCTGTCAGGAAAGGAATCCTGGGGCATAATCCTGGCCTTCGGAGTCGGATATGTCCAACCGCCTCGCCGGCAGCCTCAGCCCCTACCTGCTCCAGCACGCCCACAACCCCGTGGACTGGTTTCCCTGGGGAGACGAGGCCCTGACCAAGGCGAAGGAGGAGGGGAAGCCCATCTTCCTCAGCATCGGCTACAGCGCCTGCCACTGGTGCCACGTCATGGAGCGGGAGAGCTTCGAGAACCCCGCGGTGGCGGAGGCGCTGAATGCCCATTTCGTGAGTATCAAGGTGGACCGGGAGGAGCGCCCCGACCTGGACGACCTCTACATGGGCGCCGTCCAGACGCTGACCGGCCGCGGGGGCTGGCCCATGAGCGTGTGGCTCACCCCGGACCTGGAGCCTTTCTATGGCGGTACTTATTTTCCGCCCGAATCCCGGGGCGGGATGCCGGGGTTTCTGCCGCTCCTCCGGCGCATCGCTGAGGTGTGGCGCGAGGATCCCGGCGGGATCGCGGCCCAGGCGGCGGGCCTCGCCGCGGAGCTGCGGCGGCAGGCGGAGGTGGATCCCGGCGCGGCCCTGCCGGGCGAAAGCGTGCTGGCGGCTGCGACCGCCCACTTCCGACGGGCCTACGACCCGCGGTGGGGCGGGTTCGGCCCGGCGCCCAAGTTCCCGCCCTCGATGGTGCTGGAACTGCTGCTGGCGCGCGGCGACGCGGAGGATCGGGCCATGGCCTTCCGCACCCTGGATGCCATGTGGGAAGGCGGGATGTACGACCACCTGGGTGGGGGCTTCGCCCGCTACAGCGTGGACGGGCAGTGGCTGATTCCCCACTTCGAGAAGATGCTCTACGACAACGCCCAGCTCGCCGCCTGCTACCTGTCGGCCTTCCAGGCCTCGGGCGACGCGCGCTACGCCCAGGTGGCACGGGAGACGCTGGATTACCTGCTGCGCGACCTGCTGGATCCCGCCGGGGGCTTCCACGCCAGCGAGGACGCCGACAGCGAAGGCGAAGAGGGCCGCTTCTACGCCTTCACTCCCGCGGAGGTGAGGGAGGCGCTCGGAGATGCGGACGGGGCGAGGTTCTGCGCCGCCTTCGGGATCACCGAAGGCGGTAATTTCGAGCACGGCCGCAGCGTGGTCCACCGCTTTTCCTGCCCGCGGGAAGCGCGCCTGGCGGAGGAGGACGACCGCGCCCTGCGGCACCGGCTGCGGATCTGGCGGGATCGCCGCGTGCGCCCCGGGAAGGACGACAAGGTGGTGGCGGCCTGGAACGGCCTCGCCCTCTCCGCCTTCGCCCGGGGATTCCAGGTGCTGGGCGACCCGCGGTACCTCGCCGCGGCCCAGGCCTGCGCCGCCTTTCTGCGGACGGCCCTCGGCCGGGAGGACCACCTGCTGCGGGTGTGGCGGGGAGGAGAGGCCCACACGCCGGGATTCCTGGAGGACAGCGCCGCGGTGGCGGAAGGCCTGCTGGACCTGTTCGAGGCGGATTTCGACGAGGGCTGGCTGCGGTGGGGGGAAGCCCTGGGGACCGGCATGCTGGCGCGGTTCCGGGATCCGGACGGCGACGGCTTCTTCAGCGCCGAAGCGGGCCGGGCGGATCTCCTCTTCCGCCAGAAGCCGGCCTTTGACGGGGCCCTGCCGAGCGGGAACACCCTGGCCGCCCGCGCTCTCCTGCGGCTTTCCCGCCACCTCCAGCGGGAGGACTTCCACCAGGCGGCGGAGGGCGTGCTGCGCTGTTTCGGGCCGTCGATGGCCCGGGCACCCCGGGCTTTCCCCGGTCTCCTGGGCGTCCTGGACCTGGCGCTCCGGGAGCCGCTGGAGGTGGCCGTCTCCGGCGATCCCGCCAGCGAGCCCGCGCGCCTTCTCCTGGCCGAAATCCATCGCCGCCATCTGCCGGGCCGGGTGGTGTCGGCCTCCGCGGACCAGCTGCTGCCGCTCCACGAGGGCCGGGGCGGGCCGCGAGGGGGAGCCGTGGCCTTCGTGTGCCGGGGCCGGACCTGCGCCCCGCCGGTTTCCACGCCCAATGCCCTCGCGGGTCTCTTGATGTGATCCGGCTCCGCCGGACGGGTGGCTACACTTGCCTGTCGCGGCACCATCCGCGGTCCGGCGCCCTGGCGGCGCGGGGCGCGCGGGGCGCGGCCATCCAAAGGAGCGGCCATGAAGACCTTCGCGTTCAAGATCGATCCCCTGACGGGGGAGGAATACTACGAGGTCTACCTTCGAGGCCGCCAGCTCCTCAACGATGCGCATCTGAACAAGGCTTCGGCGTTCACCAAGGAGGAGCGGCTCAGCCTGGGTCTGGACGGAATGCTCCGCCCGGGGATCTCGGCCCTTGAATCCCAGCTGGACCGGACCTACGAGGCCTACCAACGCAAGCACGACGACATGGAGCGCTACATCTACCTGTCCGGCCTCCAGGACCGCAACGAGCCCCTCTTCTACCGTCTCCTTGAAGAGCACCTCGAAGAGATGGTGCCCATCGTCTACACCCCGACCGTGGGTCTGGCCTGCCTCCAGATGAGCCACATCCAGCGGCGCACCCGCGGGATCTACATCACCCCCGAGAACATCGGCAACATCGACCAGATCTTCCAGGGCCTGTCCCAGCCCCAGGTGAACCTGATCGTGGTGACGGACGGCGAGCGCATCCTCGGTCTGGGCGACCTGGGCTCCGACGGCATGGGCATTCCCGTGGGCAAGGTCAGCCTCTACGTGGCCGCCGGCGGCGTGCATCCCGCCGTGTGCCTCCCCATCTGCCTGGACGTGGGCACCAACAATCCCCGCCTGCTGGAGGATCCGCTCTACCTCGGCATCCGCAAGCCCCGGCTCCGCGGCGCGGAGTACGAGGAAGTGGTGGAGAAGTTCATCCTGGGCGTGAAGCGGAACTTCCCCGGCGCGCTGCTCCAGTGGGAGGACTTCGCCAAGCAGACGGCCTTCAAGAACCTCGATCGCTACCGCGAGCGGATCCTCTCCTTCAACGACGACATCCAGGGCACCGGCGCCACCGCCCTGGCCGCGCTGATGACCGCCATGCGGATCAAGAAGAGCCGCTTCCAGGATGAGCGCTACGTCATCGTCGGGATGGGCCAGGCCGGCACCGGCATCGCCATGAACATCCGCGCCGCCCTGAAGGAAGAGGGGCTGTCCGACGAGGAGGCGCGCCAGCGCATCTTCGCCGTGGACATGCAGGGCCTCCTCATCGACGACGATCCCCAGCTGGAAGGCCCCCAGGAACCCCTCGCCCAGCGCCGTACGGTCGTCGAGGGCTGGAAGCTGGACGATCCTTCCCGCATCGGGCTGGAGGACGTGGTGCGCAACGCCCATCCCACCGTCCTGATCGGCGTCACCGCCCAGCCCGGGCTGTTCAGCGAGGCCATCCTGGCGGAGACCGCGCGCCACTCCGAGCGCCCCATCGTCCTCGCCCTGTCGAACCCCACCCACAAGTGCGAATGCTCGCCCGAGGCGGTGTGGAAAGCCACGAACGGGAAGGGCCTCGTGGCCACCGGCAGCCCCTTCGCGCCCATGGAATGGAACGGGCAGCGGCTCCAGGCCTCCCAGTGCAACAACATGTACGTGTTCCCGGGCATGGGCCTCGGCGCCCTCGTCTGCAAGGCGTCCCGCGTCACCGACGGGATGTTCCTGGCCGCCAGCCGGGCCATCAGCGCCTACGTGACGCCGTCCCAGGAAGCCACCGGCCTGCTGCTGCCGGAAATGAAGGACATCCGGAAGGTCTCCGCCGCCGTGGCCAAGGCCGTAGGCATGGAAGCGCGCAACGCCGGCCTGGGCCGCCTCCTCGACGACGACCAGCTGGAAGCCATCGTCCTCAAGGCCCAGTGGAAGCCGGCCTACGCCGCCTACCGCCCCGGGACGCCCGTCCAGGGCTAAGGCGCTTTTCCCGCCCCCTCTTCGCCGTTTTTCCGCTTGAGGGGGCGGGCGCTCGGCCTAGGTTTGAAGGCACGGGAAGAGATCCTCTTTCCTCCCACGGGGCGACCGTTTTCGCCAGCCCCTTCCGGCCCCGGGCTTAATCCCGCAGGTCGAGACTCCGGGCACCCCTTCGCGGGTGCCCTTTGTCTGTACGCGAAAAGGCCCGGCGTGTGCGCCGGGCCTTTCGGAAGAGCGATGGTTCCTAGACGACGGCGACGCGGCGGCTGTGGTGCACCACTTCGGCTTCCAGCTCGGCCTCGAGGGCCTGGACCTGGCGCAGGACGGCAAGGCCGCGCGGGGAGCTGCTCATCTGGCGCTCCAGCTGGCTGAACACTTCGTGCAGCCGCTCCGCGGTGGTCCAGAAAGCCGGGTTGTGCTGCCGAACGCTGGTATCCATGTGCATGACCGCCTCGCTCACTTGCTGGACATCATCATCGCCTTTGACGATTCCCCATGCTAGTGATCGACATCACAAGAAATGTCACGAGTTACGAGGTTTTTTGTCATGGCCTGCGTGACAAATCGGAAGGTCTTTGAAAAACATGACATCCATGTCTTCCATGCCCTTCACGCGCGCCTGGAAGCTAGCAAATGGCCGATGGCCACGGCGGCCGCGTCGGCCGCGTCGGCGGGCAGGGGATCCTTCAGGTTCAGGAGGGTCATCACCATCTTTCCCACCTGCTCCTTGGCCGCCCAGCCGTAGCCGCTGACGGCCTTCTTCACCTGCATGGGGTTGTAGTCGCCCACCGGGAGGCGGTGGAGCGCCGCCGTGAGCAGGATGCCCCCCCGGATCTGGCCCAGCTTGAGGGCCGTGGCGGCGTTCTTCTCCACGAAGGGGGATTCCACGGCCATGAAGCCGGGGGCGTGAGTGGCGATGGCCTCTGTGAGCCGCTCGTGGATGCGGAGCGCCCGCTGATCGAAATCGGCGCCCCGGGGGTTACGGACGACGCCCGCTTCCAGCAGGGCCAGTCGCGACCCGAAGCGCTCCACCACCGCCCAGCCGCAGGCCAGGGACCCGGGATCTACGCCCAGGCACCGGACGGGGGCCGGTGGGACGATCACCGGGCCTTCCGTTTGCCGCCGCGGACGCTGCCCTTGGGCGGTTTGGGCTTGGCCTCGCGGGCCTTCTTCGGCGGACGGCCCTTGGAGGGAGCCTCTCTCCGGCCGCGTTCTCCGCCTGTCTTGGGAGCGCGCGACCCCTTCGGCTTCTCGAAATCCCCTTCCCGTAGGGTCGCCGGCGCCGCGAGCGTGGGGGCGAAGGCGAAGGCCTTCCCATGGGCGTCCTGGGCCCTGGCTTCCGTCAGCCAGGCGCTGATGCGGCGCAGGTCCTCGTCCACGGCGGTGATCTCCACCTCCACGGCGTCCCCGATGGACAGGACCACCGTTCCCCGGAGGCCCGTGGCCTTGGTGCGGTGCTCGTCCACCCAGAAGTTGCCGCCGAGGGCCGCCAGCGGCACGCCCACGTCCACGAAGGGGGCGTCCAGGGTGACGAAGGCCACCTTGGCGGAGAACCCCTGGAGGCGGCCCCGGAAGCGCTGGCCCACGCGGTCCTTCATCAGCAGGCAGGCCTTCCAGCGGTCGTTCTCGCGCTCGGCCTGGGTGGCCTTCTGCTCGGCGTCGCTGGCGCCCTTGGCCAGCACCGCCAGGTGGCTCTGAAGCCCCTCGGGCAGCCGCTCCCCGCGCAGCACCTTGCGCAGCACACGGTGGACGATGAGATCGGGATAGCGCCGGATCGGGCTGGTGAAGTGCAGGTAGTCCTGGAGAGCGAGGCCCGAATGGCCGATGTTCTCCGCGCTGTATTCGGCCTTCTTGAGGCTGCGGAGGAGGAGGTTGTTGATCATGGCCTCCAAGGGCCCGCCGCGGATCTTGTCCAGCATGGCGTTGAGGTGGTCCGGCGTGGGCGTCTCCTTGGGCTTCAGCAGTCCGAAGCTGCGGGCCACCTCCGCGAAGACCTCCAGCTTCAGCGGATCCGGCTCGTCGTGGATGCGGTAGATGGAAGGGAGCTTCCGGCGGGTGAAGAACCGCGCCACCGCTTCGTTCGCCAGGAGCATGAACTCCTCGATCATGCGGTGGGCGTCGTGGCGCGGATAGCGCCGGGCGTCCACGGGACGGCCCTCCTCGTTGAAGATGAACTCGGCCTCCTCGGTGTCGAGGTTCATGGCCCCGCGGCCCAGGCGGGCCTGGGTCAGCCGGCGGGAGATCACCAGGGCCTCGTCCAGAAGGGCGCAGAGAGGTTCCCCCACTTCGGCGCGCTTGCGAGCGGAGAGGTCGATGCAGGCCTCCTTCACCTCGTCGTAGGTGAGGCGCTTGGCGCTGCGGATGACACTCTCGGACAGCCGCGTCTCCACCACGTCCAGATCCGGAGAGAGCGTCATCCAGGCCGTCATGGTGAGCCGGTCCACGCCCTCCCGGAGGCTGCACAGGTCCCCGCTGAGGCGCTCGGGGATCATGGGGATCGCCTCGTCCGGGAAGTAGACCGACGTGCCGCGCAGCCGGGCCTCCTCGTCCAGGGGGCCGCCCTCGGCGACGTAGTGGCTCACGTCCGCGATGTGGACGCCCAGCAGCCAGCCGCCGCCTTCCGAAGGGGGCAGCACTTCCAGGCTGATGGCGTCGTCGAAGTCCTTGGCCGTGGGCGGATCCACGGTGCAGGTCAGCACCTCCCGTAGATCCTCCCGCCCCTGGAGCCAGTCTTCAGGGATCGTCGTGGGGAAGGGCGCCAGTTCCCGCATGACCGCGTCGGGAAACGCGATCCGCAGGTTGAAGAGGGCCGCGGTCAGCTTGTTCTCGATCTTGAGATCGGTCTTCTTTCCCAGCCGCGCCACCACCGTTCCCCGCAGCTGCTGAACGGTGGGATCGGGATCCAGTCGCACACTGACCAATTCGCCGTCCTCGGCGAGGTCCGTAGGAGGCACGGTGATGAGTTGGGACAGGCGGGGTTCGAGGGGCACCACGCGCCAGCCCCAGGGCTGCTTCTGAAGGGTGCCGGGAAGGGGGAGTTCCCCCCGCCCTTTGACTTCCAGGATCCGGGCGCGAAGGCGGCCGTCCCAGCCCTCGCCGCTCACCTCGGCCACCACGCGGTCCCCGTGGATGGCGCCGTGGGCGTCCCGCCAGTCCACCAGCAGATCCTGGCTGACCCGCGGCCCCAGGGGCTTCAGGAATCCGCCGGTGCCCTCCGGATGGCCGATGAACGTGCCCTCGAAGGTCTCGTACGGCCGGAGCCCCGAAATCCCCCCGCCGGCGGCTTGGGATCTCGGGGCTCGGGAGGATTCGCGCCGGTCGGGGGTCCGGGACGGGCGGCGGACGGAGGTGCGGGAAGGGGCGCGGCGCGGCATGTCCTCAGAGTACAGCCATCCGCGGCGCTGCCCCGATCAGCCCTTCTTTCCCTTGGCCGGCTTGGCGGGGGCGGCCGCGGGCTTGCCGCTGATCTGGAGGTCGAGCTGCTTCTGGACCTTCTTGTTCTCGGGATCCAGCACCGACAGGCGATACAGCCAGCGGACCTTGCCCGCCTTGTCGCCCTGGGCTTCCAGGTAGGCGGGGGTGGACACCACGGCCTCCACCCACTTGAGCTTGTCGCCCTTTCCGGCCTTGTATTCCTCCACCTGGTCGGCTTCGGACTTGAGCTTCTCTTCCATCACCTTCACGAGGGGATCGTAGGCTTCGGTCTCGCGCTGGGTGACGTCGATGTAGGTCTGGAAGAACTTCACCCACTTGGCGCTTTCGACCACTTCCTTCTCCACGCCCAGGGCGAGGTCCAGCTCCTGGCGCTCGCCGGGATCCAGGTTGGTCTTGGCCTTCAGCTCCTTGATGCGGTCGGCGTTCTCGTCGAGCACCTGCTTGGCCCGGGCGCCGGACTGGGTGTAGTAGGCCACCGTCTTGGTGAAGGGCTCCTTGATGGAGGTGTAGCTCTCGGCGCTGATCGCCTTGGCGGCCTTGGCGTATTCGAGCGCCTTCTCCCAGGCGCCGGCGGCGTCGGCGGTCTCCACCGCGAGGCGGTAGGCCTGGCCGAGGTCCATGAAGAGCCCGGCGCTCTGGACCATGGTCTGGTTGTCCTTCTTGTCGAAGACGGGCTTTTCCGCCGGCAGCAGCGCCTCGGCCCGCTTCTGGGCCTCGGGGTACTTCAGGTCGGCCATGAGCTTTTCCACGATCGGGCGCTCGGCCTTCACGCGATCTCCGAGGGAGGCGGCGGGAGCCGGCGCCTGGGCGACCAGGGCTGCGGGAACGAGAAGGGTGGGGAGGAGGGCGAGTGTGCGCATCAGCGGGATCCGAATAGGAGGAGGGGATCGACCCCGAGGGGGAAACGCCTATTCTCCCGGGATTTGCGGATGGTGGCTAGGGCCTGTCTCCGAAGGGCCCGGCGCCTAGCCCGCCGCTTCCGCCATGCCGCGGATCTCCGCCTTGATGCGGTCCATTTCCTCCCGCTGGATCCGCCGGGCGGGAACCCCGCCCCAGGTCTCCCCGGCTCCCACGCGGCTGCCGGGGAGGACGACGCTTTCCGGCAGGATGGTGGCGTCGTCCCCGATGACCACGTCCCCCATCACGCAGCAGGCGAGGCCCAGGGTGGCGCGCTTGCCCACCACCACGGGCGCGATGGTGAGGTTCCCGCCGCCGCCGTAGTGGGCGAAGATCCGCACGCTGCCGCCCAGGGCGGCGTCGTCGCCCACCGTGATGAGCTGGGGATCGCTGATGTACTCAGTGTTGATGAAGGCGTGGCGGCCGATCTTCATGCCCATGGCCTTCAGGAACCAGATCCCGAAGGGCGTCAGCGTCACGAAGGGGAGGAACGTGAACCGAACGAGGTAGAACAAGCCGTTGTGCAGGAACCAGGGCAGGGCGTGGATGGTGTAGTAGCCGCCCTTGAAGGGCTTGATGCGGGTCGGGAGGATCCAGTTGTAGACGGGGATTACCACCAGCAGGCCCAGGCCGAACAGGAAGAAGCACAGCGCCAGGGCGACGCCCGACAGGATCCAGGGGAAGGCCCCCGGGAGATGCGCGGACCAGTGGTGGACCGCGGACCAGGTCCACAGCGCGGGCGCCAGCGCGAGCCCGAAGGCCGTGGAGGCCAGGGCGTACATCACCAGGACCGCCGTGCCGTAGGCCACCCGCGAGAACCGCCGCAGCAGCTGGTCCAGCCAGTTTTTGGGCGGGGGGTTCTTGGACTGGTCGTGGGCGAAGGCCTTCATGCCCCCAGCCTAGCGAATAGCATGGAGGACATGGATCTCATCCTCCTCCGCCTGTCCGCGCTCGGGGACATCCTGCGCGTTCTGCCCGCGTGGGCCAACCTTCACGAGGCTTTTCCCCACGCCCGCTTCCGGGCGGTGGTGGAGGATCGCCACGCCTTCCTGCTGGAGCCCCTGCCGTGGCTGGAGCCCGTCCTGGTGCGGCGGAAGCGGCTGTCCAACCCCGTTTCAGCCTGGGCGGAACTCCAGCGGGCCGCGGGGCTCATCCGCGGCGCCGAGACCAGCCTGGATTTCCACGGCATCCTCAAGGCGGCGCTCATTCCGCGGCTGGCGGGGATCTCGGAGCGCTGGGGCGACGGCGTCACCAAGGAATTCGCCGGCGCGCTCCAGACCCATCCGCTGCCCTTCCGTCACCAGACCCGCTACGCCCAGGCCCTGGGATTGGCGGAGGCCTTCGGCCGGAGCCGTGGCGTCGAAGGGCTGGGGCGCTTCCGGCCGGTCCTGGGGGAGGTTCCGCTTCCGGATCCCGGCCCGATCTGGTCGGTTCAGGGAAAGCCCCGGATGGTGCTGGTGCCGGGCGCTTCCCGCCGCGGCGCCATCAAGCGGTGGCCCCTCCGCCATTGGGTGACCCTGGCGGGCAAGCTGAAGGACCGCTGCGATCTCCGCTGGTCGCTGGGACCGGAGGAAGAGGATCTGCGGGAGTGGCTGCCGAAGGCCACGGGCGTCGCCGCCCTTCCCCGGCTCCGCTTCTGGGAACTGGCGGCGGCGCTGCGCCAGGCGGACCGCGTGGTGGCGCCGGATACGGGGCTGCTGCACCTCGCCGTGGTCCTGGGCGTGCCGGCCCTCGGGCTCTACGGTTCCAGCGATCCCGTGGTGGCGGGTCTGCCCGACGGTGCGGGTCGGATCCTGCGGACGGGCATTCCGTGTTCGCCCTGCCGGGAGCGGGCCTGCCAGCGGCGGCAATGCCTGGAGGACCTGGGCGTGGAAGCCGTGGCGGAAGCGCTCCTGGGCTAAGGCGCCTCTGAGGATGGCCGCGTGATTTGAATCACGAAGGGAGGGCTGCGGAAGGGCGCTTCCCCGGGCGGCGTGCGATCTTTACCCATAGGGCATGTATGGTGTCCCGCCGCGGAAAAGGATTCCCATGCGCATGAACCGACTGCTCCCCGGACTGATCCTGGCGGCGGGTGCGTCCTGCTCCGGCCTGCTGCAGGCGCAGACGGCACAGGTGCGGGCCAAGGTCCCCGCTTCCGTGCCCCGCTACCAGGCCGCCGCGGCGGTGAAGGGGCCCTTCGAGCTGCTGGGGACGGACGAGCTGGGCGACCTCGGCGAGGAATGGGTGTCCGCGTTCCGGAAGATCCACCCCGACGCCAAGCTGGTGTACCGATCGAAGCCGATGGACAGCCTGGTGAAGGCGTTCACGGAGGGCTCGGCCCTGCTGGTCCTGGCGGACCGGGAGCTGACCGCCGACGAAGCGAAGGCCTTCCAGGGCAAGTTCGGCTACCTGCCCATGCGCATCCCCGTGTGCCTGGACGCGAACATCGTCTTCGTCCACAAGACCAATCCCCTCACCTCCATCACCATGGAACAGCTGGACGCCATCTATTCGAAGGGCCGGCTCGGCGGAGCCAAGACCCCCGCCGCGGTGTGGGGCGACCTGGGGCTGAAGGGCGAGTGGGCCAAGCTGCCCATCAACGCCTACGCCCGGGGCGAGGGGAACGCAACCCGCGCTTCCTTCGCGGAGAAGGCCCTACTCAAGGGCGAGTACCGGCCCGGCATTCTCGTGCGGGACGATCCCTCGTCCCTGGCCGAAGCGGTGATGACCGACCGGGCGGGCATCGCCTTCGGGACCATGGCGTCCTGGTACTTCGCCAACAAGGTGATTCCGGTGGTTCCCCACCACGGCGAGGACGCGCGCTTTCCCAGCCAGGAGGCCGTGACCACCAGCAAGTACCCCATGCCGCGGCTGTTCTACGCCTACCTGAACCGGACGCCGGGCGAGCCGCTTCCCCCGGCCGTCAACGAGGTGGCCCACTTCCTTCTGACGCAGGAAGGCCAGAACGCCGTCGCGGACGCGGGCCTCCTCCCCGGGCCTCCCGAGTTCCTCGCCATCGCCCTGAAGCGGCTCAGCCGCTAGGTCAGGCGCGGCGCCAGCCCACGGTGCCGTCCTTCCGGTCCTCGAGGACGATGCCCATGGCCTTCAGTTCGTCGCGGACGCGGTCCGCGGCGGGCCAATCCTTGGCGGCTTTGGCGGCACGGCGGGCCTCCACGAGGGCCTCCACCTCGGCGTCCAGGCTGGCCTTCTCGTGGGGCCAGGCCGCGAAGACTCCATCCGCCTCGTCGAGGAAGGCCAGGACGGCGTCCCGCTCGTCCCGGGTGAGGGCCGCGTGGTCATCCTGGGCGTTGAGGTCGCTGATGAGGGTGAAGATCGCGGCCAGGGCCTCGGGCGTATTGAGGTCGTCCGCCAGGGCGTTCCAGAAAGCCTCCCGGGCCTCGGTGAGGCGCGCCGCGGGATCGACCGCTTCCTTCCAGGGGCCGCCGCCGGCCTGGCCCTCGCCCTCCATCCGCTTGCGGAAGGCGCGGATCCGCTTCAGGGAGTTGTCGGCGGCGCGCAGCCCCTCGAAGCTGAAGTTGAGGACCTTCCGGTAGTGGTTGCTCTGGATGGCGTAGCGCAGGGAGATGGGGTCGATGCCCTTGGCGACCAAGTCACGCAGGGTGAAGAAATTCCCCAGGCTCTTGGCCATCTTCTGGCCTTCGACCATCAGGAATTCGCCATGCACCCAGTGGTTCACCCACTTGTGGCCGAGGCAGCCTTCGCTCTGGGCGATCTCGTTCTCGTGGTGGGGGAAGATCAGATCCACCCCGCCGCTGTGGATGTCCACCCGCTCGCCCAGCAGTTCCATTCCCATGGCGGAGCACTCGATGTGCCAGCCGGGACGCCCGGGGCCCCAGGGGCTGTCCCACCAGGGCTCGCCGGGCTTGGCGGCCTTCCACAGGACGAAGTCGGTGACCGAGTCGCGCTCGTATTCGTCCGCGTCCACGGAGGCTCCCGCCTGCATCCCCTCCCGGTCCAGGTGGGCCAGGCAGCCGTACTGGGGCAGGCCGGCGATCCGGTAGTAGACGCTGCCCTCGCGGGCGTAGGCCAGGCCCCGCGCTTCCAGGTCCTGGACGAGGCGGATCATCTGGGGGATGTAGGCCGTGGCCCGGGGCAGGAAGTCCGCCCGCTGGATCCGGAGCGTTTCCAGATCCTCGATGAAGATGGTGGTGAAGCGGTCGGTGAGGGCGCCCATGGCCGCGTGCCGGGCCTCGTTGGGGGCATCCGCCGGGAGATCCCCCTGGGAATCGCGGATGATCTTGTCCTCCACGTCCGTGATGTTCATGCAGTGGCGGACCTCGTAGCCCGCGCCCCGGAACGTCCGTTTCAGCAGGTCCTGGAACAGAAAGGTCCGCAGGTTCCCGATGTGGGCGTAGTTGTAGACCGTGGGCCCGCAGGTGTACAGCGACACGCTGCCCGGGGCCACCGGGACCACCGGCTCGACCTTCCGGGTCAGGGTGTTGAACAGGGAGATGGGACGCATCCGCATCCGTCTAGGAAACCATCTTTGGGGCGGCTCCCCAAGCGGTCAACGCGCCTGCACCAGGGCGAGCAGGTCGTCGGGGAGGACCCGGGCCCGGTTGTCGGAGCCCGCCACCAGGTGGACGCTTTCGCCCTCGGCCAGCAGCACGCCGTCCCGTTCGATGCGGTAGCCGAAGACGATCCGGCGGCGCCCCGCTTCCTGGAGGTGGGTCCGGACCTGCACCAGCTCGTCGTAGCGGGCCGGGGACCGGAAGCGCACCCGGATCTCATTGACCACCAGCCGCACCCCCCGGGCCTCCCATTCGGCGTAGCTCTGCCCCAGCTCCCGCAGGAAGTCGCTGCGGCCCAGCTCCATCCAAACGGGATACGTGGCGTGATGAACGATGCCCATCGCATCCGTCTCGGCGTAGCGCACTCGGAGTTCGGTCGTGGATTCCATGGCTCCAGCGTACACAAGAAGCCCCGCCGGAGCGGGGCCTTGGCTGACACGGACCGGGCTCCCGGCTACTCGACGGCCACGCGGATGTGATCGCCCTTGTCCGTGGTGAGTTCCAGCAGCAGGTCGCCCGGCTTGGCGTCGGACAGCAGCTTCTGGAGCTGATCGGGCTTCATGCCCTTTTTGGTCTCTCCGTTCACCTTGATTTCGCTGTCGCCGGCCAGGTCGAGGACGCCCTTGGCCAGGCTGATGGGCATGCGGACGTGCACCTCGGTGGGGCCGTCGACGCCCTTCTTCATGGCGTGCTCGTGCATGGACTTGGAGACGATGTCCACCTTGATGAACCGCGCGGTCTGCGCGGACAGGGGAAGACTGAGGCCGGCCGCCAGGGCCAGCGGGATCATGATGGCGCGCATGGGGCGGCCTCCTGGGAAAGGGGACGGGCTTGGCTTGCCGTCGAATGGGATTACGGCCCGGCGGCGGCGGGGATTAGCGGGGAGTATCCTGGAGCCGGGAACGGTTTTCCTGCCCTTTCCATCCAACCCCTGCGGATCGTCCGCCCCTTTCCGGAGCCAGCATGAAAGCCCTCGCCGCCCTTCTGCTCATCGTCGCGCCCCTGGCGGCCCAGGGCCCCGTGAAGTGGGAGCACGACTACCAGGCCGCCCTCAAGCGCGCCAAGGCCGAGAAGAAGGTGATCTTCATGGACCTGTGGGCCGAGTGGTGCGGCCCCTGCCAGTACCTGCAGAAGAGCGTCTTCCCCAGCGCCGAAGGCCAGGCCGCCCTCGCCAAGGTGGTGCCCTTCTCCTCCCTGGTGCAGAAGCGGGACGGCACCCCCCTGCCCGAAGGCACCAAGCTGGCCGACACCTTCAAGCTGAGCGCCTATCCCACCCTGGTGATCCTGGACGAGAACGGCAAGGAGATCCGCCGGCAGGTGGGCGCGTTCCGGACCGGAACCGAGTTCGCGGCGTGGCTGGGCTCCAAGTAGCCGCAGTTCCGATTTTTAGATGTCCTTCACGCCTCCCGGCGCCTTGTTGGGCCTCGGGAGGCGTTGCTTGAGGCCTTCCAGCTCGTCCTCCTGGGCCCCCTGGCTGGGGCGGGGCGGAGGCGGCGGGGGAGGTTTCTTGGGATCCGGGGGCGGGGGGACGGCGTCCTTCACCAGGGTCTGGAGGTCGTGGACGGCCTCCCGTTGGCCCGGCTGCTCCAGAAGCAGGCGCTCCAGGAGGGCGCGGGCCTCCTCCGGCCGGCTGGCGCCGAGGTGGGCGCGGGCCGCCAGGAGAAGCGCCGGGGCCCGCCAGTCGGGCAGGGGCCGCGGCACGCCCTGACCAAGGAGGGGGGACAGGGTGCGAAGGGCCTCGTCAGGAAGGCCGGCCTGGAGATCGATCTGGGCCGCGAGCAGGAGGTGGGTGGGCCGCCCGTCGGAGGGGCGCCAGCGCCGCGCCCGGGGCAGATCGCCGTCCTCCAGGGCGCGCTGGGCCAGCCAGGCCTTGACGGTGGGAGGAGCCCACGTGGGCGGGCCCTGGGCGCGGGCCGCGGGTCCGAAGGCGAGGATCAGCAGCAGGATGGGCCGCCACCGGGCCATGGGCTTTCCCGCGAAGGCCAGCCACAGGGCGAGGCCGGCCAGGGCGAGCCAGGCGCCGGCCTCGGGATGGGCGGGCTGGAGGGACCGCCGCGCGGGAAGGGGCGCCTGCCCCGCGGCCAGGGCTTGCAGACCCGCTTCGGCAGCCTCCGCGCTGGGGAAGACGCGCCCGCCCGAAGCCTCCGCCAGGCGGACGAGAAGGTCGGGTCGCGCGGTGCTGATGGCGGGCTCCCGCGAGGGGGGGGCCGCGTCGTTCCGGGAAGGGACGGGATGGGGCTGGCCGTCGCCGAAGGCCAGGGCGTAGAGGGGGAGGCGCGCTTTCCGGAGACCGGCGGCGGCCCGTTGGAGGGCGTCCTCGGCGGCCTCCCAGGTCTCTTCGCCGTCGCTCAGGAGGAGGATCACCGCCGGGCCTTCCCGATCCGCCTCCTTGGCCACTTGGAGCAGGCCCCGGCCCAGGCTCGTCCCCGGCGACCCGACTTCGCCGGGCGCGACGGCACGGAGGCTTTCCCGCAGCAGGGTCCGGTCCTCCCCCGGCGGCAGGACGGGGATGGCATCGCCCGTCAGCAGGTCCAGGCTCCAGCGCTGGCCGGGTTGGGGCTTCGACCACAGTCGCTCGAGGGCGGCCACGGCCGCGTCCCACCGAGTGGCGCCCCCCTCCGCGTCCGTCGCGCCCATGGACCGGCTGGCGTCGAGCACGACGTGGATCGTCAAGCGCGGCGCGTCCGGCAGGCCCCATCGGGGTTCCGCCAGTCCGAGGCCCAGTCCCGCGAGGACCAGCGCCATCCCCAGGCCCTGCCACAGGGGACGCTGTCCCACCACCTGGACGCCGAGGCCCGGGCGCAGATGGGCGCGGAGGGCGAGTCCCAGCGCGAGGAGCGCCGCGGCTCCGAAGGGCGCCAGCGCCCACGGGTGGGTGAACGGAAGGCTCACGGCGCCTCCATCCAGGCGGGCCGCGGCCGGCCCCGCTTGAAGGCGAGGTCGCCGGCCAGAGGCGCGATCAAGAGCGCGGCGAGCCCCAGGCACCAGCGGGCCAGGGGGCGACCCTCGGTGGGCGGATCCACGGGCAGGAGGGTCCGCTCCAGGCGGTCCACCGCCGCCAGGCTGCGAGCCAGCCCGCCCGGGTCCTCCGCGCTGAAGGATTCTCCGCCTGTGGCGCGGGCGACCTCAGCCAGGGCCGCGTGGTCCACTTCCACGCGCAGGCGGGCGAAACCGCCGCCCTCCAGGGGAACCAGGCTCTCGCCCGTGGATCCGATGGCGACGGTGTGGATGCGGATGCCGCTGCGGCGGGCCTCCTCCGCGGCCTCTCCCGGCGTGACCCGCCCGCGGTTCTGCACCCCGTCGGTGATCAGCAGGATCACTCGGCTGCGGGCGGGGCTGTCCTCCAGGCGGCGGACGGCGGTCATCAGGGCCGATCCGATGGCGGTGCCGTCGTCCCGGCTCTCCAGGTCCAAATGGGCGAGGGTTCCGAGCAGGCGCGCGTGGTCCGCGGTCAGGGGGCTCAGGGTCACCGGATGGGCGCTGAACAGGACGAGGGCGAAGCGGTCGTCGGGCCGGCGGCGGACGAATTGCGCGAGCAGGCGCCGGGCCGCGGTCCAGCGATTCTCCTCGGGTCGGTCCAGGATCCGCATGCTGCTGCTGCCGTCGAGGACCACGGCGAAATCCACTACGGGCGCCGCGCCCCGGATGGGGCGGCGCCATTCGGGTCCCGCGGCGGCCAACCCGAGAATCAGCGCCGCCAGCGGCGGGAGCCAGTGGGCGGTGAGTCGGGCCAAGGCGCCCGAGGGCCGCGACGCGGGGATCCCCCAGCGGTAGGCGGCGCGCCAGGCCCATCCCACCAGGGGAACTGCCAGCAGCAGGAGGAGGGGATACCGGAGGCCGATCATGGCGCGTCCGCCCGCCCGCCCCGGGCGTCCAGGGCCGCGGCCAGGGCGTCGGCGGGAGGGAAGGGCGGCTCCGTGCGCCCGAACCGGGCCGCGTCGAGGCTGCGGACCCACTGGTCCCAGGGGCCCAGGTTGCGGGCCTGGAATTCCGCCGGGCCCCAGGCGCGGGCGACCTCCCCGAACCGGGCAGACAGCAGGTCCCGGCCCAGGTCGTGGGCGGCGTCCAGCGCCGGACGATCCCGGTTTTCAGGAGGCCAATGGCGGCGGAATGCCCGGACGGCGCGGTGCAGGCGGCGTCCGGCGGACGCCCGGCGCCAGCGATGGAAGCCCCAGGCCCCGAGGGGAACGAGGGGCGCCAGCGCGAGACAGGCCCAGGCCCAGGGAAAGGGGATGGCGGGGAGGAGATCCTCGTTGCCCCCGCCGAATCCCACCCAGGGCCCGCCGAAGGGGATCGTGCGGGGAACCTCAAGGCGCAAGCCGGGGGCCCGCTGGCCGTTTCCCAGATCCAGGGGAGGGACCACCGCGACGCCGGGCTCCAGGGCCTGGACGCGAAAGCGCCAGCCCCGCCCGTCGGCCAGGGGTTCTACTGCGCGAACCCGCAGCGGCCCCAGGCGATCCTCCATGGTGGGCCGGGGAAGGGCGGGCTTCGCCGGATCCTCCTCCCGCAGTTCCAGGGTCTGGAGGTCTCCCAGCTTCAGTTGGGCCGGCGCTTTCCAGGCGGGGGAGGCGGGGAGGGACGCGCACGCCGCGAGAAGGAGGAAGGCGGCTTTCATGCGCCTCCCGCCCGGAGCCACGCGTTCAGCTTCACGACGGGATCCTCCCGCAGGTCCCATCGCTGCCGCTCGATGGTGGGGGGGAATTCCGGATCCGGCCAAGTCCCGGCTTTCCGGCTTTCGGGGTCCCGGGGTTCGAACCACACCAGCCGATGCCGGGCGGCCAGGGGCTTGAGGAGCGGCGCCAGGCCGCGGAGCCCCGCGCCGTTGCTGAACAACCAGAGGCGGTGCCCCTTGCCGTGCTCGCCCCAGTGGCCCAGAGCCTCCCGCCAGGCGGCCTCCGTGGGGACGAAGGGCCCCCGCTCGGCGAGGGTCTCCAGGATGCGGAGCCCGTGGATCCGCCCTCGCCGGGGGACGAGGCGGAGGGCGGGCGTCCGGCCGTCGCCGGGCACTACGAGCCCGATGCGATCCCCGGTGGCCTGGAGGGTGGCGCAGGCCGCGGCGCACAGCTCCAGGGCCCACCGCAGAGGCGATACCGGATCGCCCAGGAACATGGAGGGGGACGGATCCACCACCAGCCACAGCACCAGATCCCGGCTGCTCTCGAAGCGCTTGAGGATGGGTTCGCCCGTCCGCGCCGTCAGCGGCCAATTGATGAAGCGGGGGTCGTCCCCCGGCACGTAAGGGCGGTTCTCCACGAAGGTGAGCCCCGCGCCCTTGAACGTGGAAGGATGCGTCCCTTCCGTTCCGCCGCCCAGCCTTCCCCTCAACCGCAGCGGCAGCCGCCGGAGGCGGGCGAGGAAACGGGCGGGCAGAGGCATGCGGGCCAGTATGGATCAATTGCCCCGGCTGAATGGCCTCCCGATGACCAGCAGGGCGGGCCACATCCGCACGCCCAAGGTGACGCAGGTATCGCGGTAGTCGCGCTCCTCGAAGTGGTGGCTGCTGGATTGGAATTGGGCTTCGACGCCCAGGGCCGGGTGCAGTTGGATTCCCGCGACGATCCGCCCCGCCGCCGACCAGGACCCTTCTTGGGCCGGTTCAGGAAGGCCGGGGCTCCTGAGATAGCCGGTGAGCACGCGCTCATGCCAAGTCCGCATGATCCCCACCCCCGCCCCGCCATAGACGAAGGGCCGGCTCGCGGCGAAGCGGTCGGCCACGGGGGCGTACAGCACATCCAGCCCCAGGTGGCGCTGCTTGATCGCCGTTTTCACCGTAGCCGCGCCATAGGCGCTCTGAACCACCTGGGCCCTTGAGAACAGGCCATCGTCGTAGCGGGGACGCAACTGCCACCCCGGGGCCGCTTGCATGGAAAGGCGAGACCGAGGGCGCGCTTGCGCCCGTCGGTGACGGAGTCGTGCAGGTCGGAGGGCGCCTGGGTGACTCCCACATGCCACTCCCCGACCGCCGCCAGGGCCGCTCCCGCGATCACCTCGGAGGTTCCCTGGGCGCTCAATCCGAGCGGAGCCAGGCAGAGCAGGCCGAGAAGGAACCTGTTCCTGCAGCGGAGGTTCACCACTTCACGCGCACGCGGTAGGTGAGAAGTGCACGGCCCTCGGCGGGCACCGTCACCTGGAACCGCCCTTCGTGGGCCGCGGATTTGGTGCAGGGATGGCTGCTTTGGATCACCTCCCAGTCGCCCGGCAGGGGCTCCAGCACCGTCACCGTCACGGGTTCCTTCTTGGCGTTCTTCAGCTCCACTTCGAAGGCCGATTCGTGGACGGAACCGAACTTCCCCTGCTTTCCCAGGCTCTTGTAGTCCGTCTGCTTGCGGCGGGCGGTGACGTCGAAGGCTTCGCCCAGCTTGAGGCGCACCCGCTCGTTCTGCGGCGTGTGGTCCACATTGTCCTCGCCCACGAATTGGGCGCGGCCGTCGCCGTCGCGCTTGTAGACGCGGATGACGCCCTTGGGCAGCGGCATCCCCAGGCGGCTCGCCTCCTTGTTGTCGAACTCCACGAACACGCCCACCTTCCGCTTGTCCTCCACCAGCCCGTAGCTTCCCGAGTAGTAGTAGTCCTGTCCCTGCAGGAGGAACTCCTTGCGCGCGGGCACCGATGCCGCGCTCAGGAGGGCCACCTGCTTCGTCTGGTTCGCCGCCAGCGTAGTGGGGCGGTCGAGGGTGTAGAGGTGGTATTCGAAGAGGCTCTCTTCGGCCATGCGGGGAGCTGCCTCGGCCTTCATGAGGCTTCCCACGATGCCCCCCGGCGCGGAACCGGGCATAGGTGTCCGAGCCCGGTTGAGATCCCCGGCCACCAGTTGGAGGGTGGCGTTGGGAAAGGGGACGCTGCCCTGGTTGGTGAGGGTCACCCAGCCGCTGAGGTCGAGGGTCTTCTCGTCAGTGGCGAGGTTCGCCACGTAGTCGGCGCGCCAGGAGAGGCCGCCGGTGAGGTAGCTCAGCTCCAGCTTCTGTTCCCGCTCGATGCCGCTGTGCAGGGTGATGACGAGGGTGGGCCGGGCGCGGAGGTTGCCGGGCACGCCGGGGAAGACGATCCGCCCCGGCACGGTGGTCTCGATGCGGTCGGCGAACTGGAGCACGGTGCCGCTGTTGGTGGCCAGGACCGTGGCCTCCTCGCGGACCTCCTTCGCCCCGGCGCCGTCCGCATTCTGGACGCTCCGCACCACCACGACCTTCTCTCCGACGTACTTCTCCAGCAGCTTCTGGGGCGTGAGCAGGTCGAAGTCGAAGTTCTGCTCCGCCACCCAGAAATCCTTCGGCGCCGTGAGATTCCGCAGAAGCGCCGTCTCCGGCCGGATCTGGGCGGCCACGTCCTGGAACGCCAGCCGCGTCTCGCCTTTCGTCAGGCGCA
Organism: Geothrix sp. 21YS21S-4; assembly: GCF_030845995.1. NCBI lineage: Bacteria > Pseudomonadati > Acidobacteriota > Holophagae > Holophagales > Holophagaceae > Geothrix > Geothrix sp. 21YS21S-4. The sequence goes on along the minus strand of NZ_CP132719.1, from coordinate 2,120,558 downwards.
CGTCGCGGGTGTCCTTCACCAGCGCCCGATTGTCGTTGTAGATCGTGACCGCCAGGGCCTTCTGGTCCTTCAGCGTCGTGGCCGTCTCCTGGGCGGAGAGCAGGGCGGGAAGGGCGGCGAGCAGAGCGACGCGCATGGGACCTCCGTCCGAGGGGGTTCAGCCTTCCAGTTTGCCGGCCGCGGCCAGGCCCTGGATCCGCCCCACGGCGGCGTCCAGCTGGGCCTTCAGGAGTTTCTCCGCGCCCATCATGGCCATCATCATCGGGATGTCGGCCTCGTCCACCACGCGAAGGGTGCTGCCCGCGCCGGCCGGGGCGATCTCGAAGCGCAGTTCGTGGTCGAAGAGCTTCTTTCCGCCGGGAACCAGGACCACCTTCTGATTGGGCACGCGCTCCTTCACCACCAGTTCCTGGGGCATCTTCATCCCCATGACCTCGATGATGTAGCTGTGCCGATCGGGCTCACCCTGGAAGTTCTGGGCGTCCGGCTCCAGGAAGGCCCGGTGCTTCGACAGGTCGGAGAGGAAGGCGTACAGCGCCTCCGCGGAGACGGGGAGCGAGGCGGTGTCGGTCTTGATCGTCGTCATGGGGGCTCCGGAGCTGAACGGAAATGATCACCGCCCGACGCCGGGACGCCAAGGAAAGATGCCCCGCAGTCAGTGGACGCGTTCGCCGAAGAACGCCGTGCCGATGCGGACCTGGTCGGTGCCGGCGCGGACGGCGGCTTCCAGGTCGGAGCTCATTCCCATGCTGAGGAGGAGGGCGTGGCCGAGATCCTGCTGGAGCCGATCCCGGAGCGCGGCGAGTTGCGCGAAGGCGCCGTCGTCCTCCGGGGGAGGGATGGCCATCAGGCCGCGCAGCGGCAGGTTCGGATCGCCCGCCAGGGCCGCCAGCAGCGCGGGCAGGTCCGCTTCCGGACAGCCACCCAGTTTGGTGGCTTCATTCCACAGGTCCACCTGGATCCAGACCGGGCGCACCACCTGGAGTTCCGCGGCGAGGCGGCGGAGGCGCTCCGCCAATTCGGGCCGGTCGAGGCTCTGGATCTCGCGGAAGTGCTGGAGGGCCGCCTTGGCCTTGTTCCGCTGCAGCGGGCCGATCAGCAGAAAGGCCAATTCCGGTTCGGCGGCGGCTTTGTCTGCGCCTTCCTGGACGTAGTTTTCGCCGAAGCGCGAGAAGCCCAGGGCCGCCGCCTCGCGGATCAGGGTCAGCGGCTGCCGCTTGGAGACCGGCAGCAGTTCGACGCGCTCCGGATCCCGCCCCGCCGCCTCGCAGGCCAAGCGGAGCCGCTGCTTCAGTCCGGCGATGCGATCGACCAGGTTCACGGGAGGAACAGGATGCGCTGGCAGGATTCGCAGGCGAGGAGGGTCTTGCCCTCCTTCAGCTGAAAGAGGAAAGGCCCGCGCAGTTTCACCCGGCAGCCGGTGCAGGTGCCGTTTTCCACGGGCACCACGGCCTTGCCCTGGCGGGCGCCGGCCAGGCGATGAAAGCGCGCGACCTCCTGCGGCGGAAGCTTCGCCTCCAACTCCGCCCGCTTGGCTTCCAACAGGGTCCGCCCCTCCACCTGGTTGGCGTGCTCATCCAGGAAGACGGCATGGAGTTCGTCGAATTGGGCCTTGGCGGCGGTTCGCTCGGCCTCCAGGTCCGTCAGGGCTTGGCCCAGAGTCTGAACCTCGCTTTCCAGGGCCTTGAGGGGCTTGGCGATGGCGGCCTTCAGCCGCTCCTTCTCGTCCAGGTCGCGGATGGCGGCGGTGTATTGGACCTTCTGGGTGGCGGTCTTGAGGGCGGCCCGGGCGCGATCCTCCTCCTTCTGGGCGAGGGTCAGATCCTTGGATTTGGTCTGGATCTGGGTCCGGGCGGTTTCGAGGGCCTTGGTCTTGTCGGCGATCTGCTTGTCCGCGGTCTTGATCCGGGCTTCCAGAGCGGCGAGATCCGGAGGAAGGGCGGCCAAGTCGCGGTGGATGGTGCCCAGGTAGTCCTGGGTGGCTTGCAGATCGCGCAGGATGGGGAGCAGGTCCATGGGTCTGAGGCTACACCCAGCACTGACTTCAGAGGGCCTTTGAATATGAATTTGAGTAAATAAAAAAATATTAGTCAAATGACGAAGATGTGAGGGATCTCTGAAAAATACGACTTGACGGTGGATGCGCGGCGATGCGAGTCTCTTAGCACTCGCTGTTGGTGAGTGCTAACAGCTCCTCTCTATACCTTCCCCTTTTCCTTTCGAGGAGATCCCATGGCCATCCAGCCTCTGTCCGACCGCGTCGTGCTCAAGCGCGTCGATCCCGCCGAAGTCGTCAAGGGCGGCATCATCATCCCCGACACCGCCAAGGAGAAGCCCATGGAGGCCGAAGTGGTGGCCGTCGGCGAGGGCAAGATCAACGAGAACGGCACCCGCAATCCCATGTCCGTGAAGGCCGGCCAGAAGGTGCTGATCGGCAAGTACAGCGGCACGGAAGTGAAGATCGACAACGTCGATCACGTGATCGTGCGCGAGGACGAGATCCTGGCGATCGTCGGCTAATCGAGACTACGGAACCCAAGAGGAGATACACATGGCCAAGTCCATCATCTATGCCGAAGATGCCCGCCAGGCGATCCTGCGCGGCGTGAACAAGCTCGCCGACGCGGTGCAGGTCACCCTCGGGCCCAAGGGCCGCAACGTCCTCATCGAGAAGAAGTTCGGCTCCCCGCTCATGACCAAGGACGGCGTCACCGTCGCCAAGGAAGTCGAGCTCAAGGACAAGCACGAGAACATGGGCGCCCAGCTGGTGCGCGAGGTCGCTTCCAAGACCTCCGACATCGCCGGTGACGGCACCACCACCGCCACCGTCCTGGCCCGCGCCATCTACCGCGAGGGCATCAAGGCCGTCGTGAGCGGCGCCAACACCATGGAGATCAAGAAGGGCATCGATCTCGCCGTGGAGACCGTCGTCAAGGCCATCGACGACATCAAGAAGCCCGTCGAAGGCAACGCCATCGCGCAGGTCGGCACCATCTCCGCCAACGGCGACGAAGAGATCGGCCGGATCATCGCGGAAGCCATGGGCAAGGTCGGCAAGGACGGCGTCATCACGGTCGAAGAGGCCAAGGGCCGCGAGACCGAGCTGAACGTGGTCGAGGGCATGCAGTTCGATCGCGGCTACCTCAGCCCCTACTTCGTGACCAACCCCGACCAGATGAAGGTCGAGCTGGAGAATCCCTACATTCTCGCCTACGAGAAGAAGGTCTCCAACATGCGCGATCTCCTGCCCCTGCTGGAGCAGGTCGTCAACAGCCGCCGTCCCCTGCTGATCATCGCCGAGGACGTGGACGGCGAGGCGCTGGCCACCCTGGTGGTGAACAAGATCCGCGGCACCCTGAACGTGGCCGCCGTGAAGGCTCCCGGGTTCGGTGACCGCCGCAAGGCCATGCTCGAGGACATCGCCACCCTGACCGGCGGCAAGGCCATCAGCGAGGACCTGGGCCTCAAGCTCGAGAACCTCACCCTGACCGACCTCGGCTCCGCCAAGAAGATCGTCATCGACAAGGAGAACACCACCATCGTCGAGGGCGCCGGCAGCACCGAGGCCATCCAGGGCCGCGTGAAGCAGATCCGCGCCCAGGTCGAGGTCTCCACCAGCGACTACGACAAGGAGAAGCTGCAGGAGCGCCTGGCCAAGCTCGTGGGCGGCGTCGCCGTCATCAAGGTGGGCGCGGCCTCCGAGACCGAAATGAAGGAGAAGAAGGCCCGCGTGGAAGACGCCATGCACGCCACCAAGGCCGCCGTCGAGGATGGCATCGTGGCCGGCGGCGGCGTCGCGCTGCTCCGCAGCCTGAGCAAGCTCGCCGAGCTGAAGGTCACCGGCGACCAGGCCACCGGCGTGGACATCGTCCGCAAGTCCCTGGAGGAGCCCCTCCGCCAGATCGCCAACAACGCCGGCGTCGAAGGCTCCGTCGTGGTCAACGCCGTCCGCGAGGGCAAGGGCAACCACGGCTACAACGCCGCCACCAACGAGTACGGCGACATGGTGTCCTTCGGCGTGGTCGATCCCGCCAAGGTGACCAAGTCCGCCCTGCGCAACGCCGCCTCCGTGGCGTCCATGATGCTGACCACCGAAGCCATCATCACGGAGATCCCTGAGCCCAAGGCTCCCGCTCCTGCGGGCCCCGGCATGGGCGGCATGGAAGACATGTACTAGCCCCTTACCGGCAGCGGCTCCTTCGGCGCCGCTCCACGAAAGGCCCCGCGCGAGCGGGGCCTTTTTCTGTACCTGCGGATGTCTCCAAAAGGGACCGAGGCCTCCCTTGATAGCCGCACAAAACGAAAAAAATCCACCTTGGGGGCGATTGAGACGGGCGAAAAAAACGAATGGAGACGGCGACGGGACATCTAAGCCTAACGCCCCGTCATGGCTGGCTGTTGATGTGAATTAGTGGGGGTTTATTCTTATACACGACAATAGAGTCATTTTTAATTGCTACCAATGGGTTGACTATGGTCGGGCCGCGGCGCATCTTTCTCCCGGATCCCTCCGGGTCTTTCCCCCGCGAGCGATTGAAGGAACGGAAATCCATGGACATGGATGGTTCGCGAAGCGCCAACGCCGATCTTCGGGCGGCTGATCGCGTCTCTCTTCCGTTCCCTTCCGCAGCCCCTGTTCTCCCGGCCGGACTCCGGACGGTACCGCCCCGTTCGGCGGCGCCGGGGAAGGCCGCCGGCTCCCCTTGGAGAGACCGATGACTCAAAAGAAGGCGATGTTGATCGACATCTCGCTCTGCATAGGCTGCAACGCCTGCCAGGACGGATGCAAGACGGAGAACAAGCTGAAACCGGGGGAGGAGAAGCGGCTGTCGCCATCGGCCTACACGGCCCTCAGCGAGCACGACGGCGTCTTCGTCCGGCACCTCTGCCAGCACTGCGACGTGCCGACCTGCGTGTCCGTGTGCCCCGTCTCCGCCTTCACGAAACTGGCGGAGGGCCCCGTCCTCTACGACGCCAGCAAGTGCATCGGGTGCCGCTACTGCATGCAGGCCTGCCCCTTCCATGTGCCGCGCTACGAGTGGGCCAGCACCAAGCCCCGCATCCAGAAGTGCATCTTCTGCGCGCCCCGCATCACGAAGGGCCTCCAGCCCGCCTGCGCGGAAGCGTGCCCCACGGGCGCGACGCTGTTCGGCGACCGGGACGAACTCCTGCAGGAAGCGCGCAAGCGGATCAGCGCGGAACCCGCCAAGTTCGTGCCGAAGATCTACGGCACCGACGAGGTGGGCGGCACCTCGATCCTCTACATCAGTCCCGTGGCCTTCGAGAAGCTGGGCTTCGACACGCAGCTCGAGAAGTCGCCCATGCCGGTCCTCACCAACCGGGCCATGTCGAAGATTCCGAACGTCGTCACCGTCGGGAGCGTGATGCTCGCGGGGATCTGGTGGATCACCAGCCGCCGCGCCGACGTCCAGCGCTACGAAGCGTCCCAGAAGCAGGAAAACCGCCCTCAGACCAAGGATAAGCCATGAGGTCCTTCACCTTCCCCCGCATCACGGTCTGGCGCGTGATCGCCGTCGTCCTCATCGCCGCCGGCGTGAGCGCGGCCATCGCCCGGTTCACCCTCGGGCTGGGCGCCACCACCAACCTCAGCGACCAGTTCCCCTGGGGGCTGTGGATCGGATTCGACTTCCTGGGCATCGGGCTCGCCGCCGCCGGCTTCACCATCGTGGCGACGGTCAACCTCTTCCACGCGAAGGAGTACGAGCCCATCGTCCGTCCGGCCATCCTCACGGCCTTCATCGGGTACCTCCTCGTGGTGCTGGTGCTGGTCATCGATCTGGGGCGACCCGAGAACTTCTGGCATCCGCTGGTCATGTGGAATCCCCACTCCGTGATGTTCGAGATCACCTGGTGCGTGATCCTCTACACCACCGTCCTGTCGCTGGAATTCGCGCCGATCGTGCTCGAGAAGTTCAAGATGCACACGCCGATCAAGTGGATCCACAACGTGTCGCTGCCGTTCATGATCCTGGGCGTCCTGCTGTCCACCCTGCACCAGTCGTCGTTCGGATCGCTCTACCTGATCGTGCCGAATCGGCTCCACGCCCTGTGGTACACGCCGCTCCTGCCCATCCTGTTCTTCATCTCGTGCATCGCCTCGGGCCTGTCGATGGTGATCGTCGAGACGCTGATCCTGTCCCGCAGCGGGCGGACCCTCCTTTCCCCCGCGCTCCGCGCCAACCTGGCGAAGATGACCGCGGTGGCCCTGGCGATCTACCTGGTGGTGCGGTTCCAGGACATGCTCGCCCGCGGCGTGTTCCACGAGATGAAGACGCTGAGCTACCACAGCCTGGCCTTCTGGGCGGAGATCCTGATCGGGTTCGTCGTTCCGCTGATCCTCCTGATGTTCGAGCGCGTGCGCTTCTCCCGGCGGGGCCTCTACGTCGCCGCGCTCCTGGTCCTCGCCGGCTTCGCCGCTAACCGGATGAACACGGCGATCACGGGCCTCGAAGACTGGCCCACCCGCACCTACTTCCCCTCCCTGATGGAAGTCCTCATCACCATGGGCATCGCGGCGATCGGCTTCAGCGCCTTCACCCTGACCGCCCGCCACCTTCCCATCTTCGAGACCGAACCTTCTTCGGCTTCGCACTAGCGGTCTGCCATAAGGAATTCGAGCCATGCGGACCCGGATCGGAACCCGCTTGATTCTAGGCGCCGGGCTGGCGACGGCCCTGGTGATCGGGGGGATGGCCGTGGCCGTCCTCCGGACCCACGGCGCCCAGCTGATGGCCGAGCGCACCCGCAGCGCGGACCAGCTCAGCGAGACGATCAAGAGCAGCACGCACTTCGACATGATGGAGAACCGCCGGGAGAACCTGCACCGGCAGATCCGCGCCGTGGGCGGCCTGCAGGAGCAGGGCATCCGCAAGGTGCGGGTGTTCAACAAGGAGGGGCGCGTCATGTTCTCCTCCGCCGGCGAGGAGATCGGGACCAGCCTGGATATCAAGGGCGAGGCCTGCTACGTCTGCCACGCCGAGGGGCGGCCCCTTGAGCGGCTGGAGATCCAGGCGCGGGCCCGCACGTTCCGGGCCCCCGACGGCACCCGCGTCCTGGGATTGATCAACCCCATCCCGAACGAGCCCTCCTGCTACACCGCGGCGTGCCATGCCCACAGCCCCAAGCAGAGCCTGCTCGGCGTCCTGGACGTGAACGTCTCCCTCGCGGAAGTGGATGAGGAGATCGCCCGCAGCCGCGCCGTGATCGCGGGTTCCGCCGTCCTCGCGATTCTGGCCGGCAGTTTCATCCTGTGGTGGCTCAACCGCCGCCTCGTGGTGCGGCCTGTGAAGGCGCTCGTCGCCGGCACCAAGCGGGTGGGTGAGGGCGATCTGGCCACCACGATCCCGGTCAGCGGACGCCACGAGCTGGGCCAGCTCGCGGGAGCCTTCAACGCCATGACCCAGCGCCTGGCGGAGACCCAGCGCCAGCTCACCCAGGCCGACAAGCTGGCCTCCGTGGGACGCCTGGCGGCGGGCGTCGCCCACGAGATCAACAACCCCCTCACGGGCGTCCTGAGCTATGCGTCCCTCCTCCGCAAGCGGCTCACCGACGACGCCTCCGCCTGCGAGGACCTCGACGTCATCGTGCGGGAGACGGTGCGCTGCCGCGGCATCATCCGGGATCTCCTCGACTTCGCCCGGCCCGCGGCGCCGGCCCGGAAGACCATGGACCTCAACGAGGTGGTCCGCCGGGCGGTGTCGGTGGTGATGGTCCAGCTCTCCCTGAACCACGTGGATCTGTCCCTGGACCTGGCCGAGGACCTTCCCACCGTCCACGCGGACGCCAACCAGATCCAGCAGGTGGTCGTGAACCTGCTGCTGAACGCGGCGGACGCCATCGGCGGGGGCGGCGGACGGATCCGCGCCATCACGCAATCGGCGACGGCGGGCTCCATCGAGTTCCTGCTGGAGGACAGCGGCCGGGGCATCCCCGCCGAGGACCTGCCGAGAATCTTTGAACCCTTCTTCACCACCAAAGGCAACCAGGGCACGGGCCTGGGGCTCGCCGTCAGCTGGGGGATCGTCGAGGCCCACGGCGGAACGCTGGAGGTCCAGAGCGAGCAGGGGCAGGGCACCCGCTTCACCCTCCGCCTCCCCACGTCCCCCGACGCGCCCGGCCTTTCCCCGTCCCCTTCCATTCCGTCCCCATCCTAAGGAGGCAGTCATGACCGCCGTTCTGATCCTTTTCATGTTCCTGGCCTTCGTCGGCACGGACTTCCTGGTGCGCACCACCCTTCGGCGGATGCGCGAAAAGCAGGAGCGCCAAGCCCGCGAAGCCGTGCTGAACACCGCCATCCGCCTCGATTTCACCCACGAAGCCAAGAGCCTCAAGCGCGTGGCCGTGCCCAATCCCAAGGCCCGCATCCTCGCGGTGGACGACGAGGCGGTGGTGCTGGATTCCTTCCGCCGGATCCTGGTGCTGGAGGGCTACAGCGTGGACACCGTCGAGCACGGCGCCGAAGCCCTGGGACTGATCCAGCGCAACGACTACGACTTCCTGTTCACCGACCTCAAGATGCCGGACATGGATGGCGTGGACGTGGTGAAGGGGGCCAAGCACCTGCGTCCCGACATGGACGTGGTGGTGGTGACCGGCTACGGCAGCATCGAGACCGCCGTCCAGACGCTCCAGCAGGGCGCCTGCGAGTACGTCCAGAAGCCCTTCACCGCCGACGAGCTGGCGGAGTTCGCCCGGAAGCTCGTCATCAAGCGCGAGGCGCGCATCGAATCCCAGCGCCGCCCCAGCGTGAAGGTGGTGGCGCCCGAGATGGCCGACGTGGTGTCCGCCAGCGAGTTCTGCGTGCCCGGTGGCGCCTTCCTGTCCGCGGGCCACGCCTGGGTGCGGATCGAGCCCGAAGGCCAGATCCGGGTGGGCATCGACGATTTCGTCCGCAAGGCCCTGGGCACGGTGAAGGCCGTGACGCTGCCCGAGCGCGGAAAGACCGTCAAGCGGGGCGAGCCCCTGTTCACCCTCAAGGGCGCGACGGGCACGGTGCAGGTCGTCGCTCCGCTCAGCGGGCGCGTCGAACACGACAATGCGGGCCTGCTGACGGACCCGGGCGAAGTGGTGCGCAGCCCCTACGACCGCGGCTGGGTCTGCCTGATGACGCCCGAGGACCTCGCCGGTGAACTGTCCGACCTCAAGATCGGCCAGCCCGTCATCGACTGGTACCAGGAGGAGATCGCCCGCCTGCGGATGACGGAAGCGCCCCAGGCGGTCGGAACGGACGCCCTCGACTGGTCCGCTTTCGAGCAGCAGTTCCTGGGACAGAGCGCGCCCACCCACGCCTGAGCGATTCCGCAAAGAGAGCGCCGGGGGCTTCAGCCTCCGGCGCTCTCTTTGGCGTGGTAGCTGGAGCGCACCAGGGGCGCGGATTCCACCCGGTGGAAGCCCATGGCCAGGCCTGCGCGCCGGTAGAGATCGAACTCCGCGGGTTCCACGAACCGATCCAAGGGAAGGTGCAGTCCCGACGGCGGAAGGTACTGGCCGATGGTGGCGATGTCCACGCGGGAAGCCCGCCAGTCCGCCATCAGCGCCAGGACCTGGTCCGGCGTCTCGCCCAGGCCGACCATGATCCCGCTCTTCACTCGCATGGCCGGCGCGTGGCGATCCCGCCAGTCCGCCGCGCGGCGCAGGAGTTCCAGGCTCTGGCGGTAGTCGGCATCCGGCCGGACGCGGCGGTAGAGGTGGGGCACCGTCTCCACGTTGTGGTTCAGCACGTCGGGTCGGGCTTCCAGGACGGTCAGGAGCGCCGTTTCGTCTCCGCGGAAATCGGGGATCAGCACCTCCACGCCGCATCCGGGCGACAGCGTCCGGATCCACTGGATGGTCTCCGCGAAGTGGACGGAGCCTCCGTCGGGCAGATCGTCGCGGTTCACGGACGTGACCACGGCGAACCGCAGGCCCAGGCGAGCCACCGCTTCGGCCACCCGCTGGGGCTCGCCGGGATCCAGCTCTCCTGGCCGCCCCTTGCCCACGTTGCAGAACCCGCAGTGGCGGGTGCAGATCTCCCCCATCAGCATGAACGTCGCCGTGCGGTGGACGCCCCAGCACTCGTGGAGGTTGGGGCAGCGGGCCTCCTCGCAGACCGTGACGAGCCGCTGGCTCCGGATCAATTCCTCCACCTCCGCCACCACCTCCGGCGCCGGAACGCGGATCTTCAGCCAATCGGGGCGGGGGCCGGGAAGCACGGGAGGACGGGCCATAGCCCCCCATTGTGGGGGATTGGCCACGGATGAACACGGATGAACGCGGACGGGGGATGGCCAAGTCTTGATCATGTCTTTTTTAATCAGCGTTTATCGGTGTTTATCCGGGGCCGATTCCTTCTTTCTCTTCGGATAGAATGAGCCCATGTCCGACACCCCTCCGGAAGTCCCCGAATCCCTGGCCCAACGTGCGCCGGAGGCTTCGAAGACCTTCGAGCCCCCCAAGGGTTTCGAGACCAAGTTCCGGGGGTTGGCCCTGCACCTGTCGGCGTTCGAAGGGCCGCTGGACCTGCTGCTCCATCTGATCCACGACCAGAAGCTGGACATCCTGGATCTGCCCATGGCGGACGTCACCCGGCAGTACATGGATTACCTCCAGCTGATGGAAGAGCTGAACCTGGAGATCGCGGCGGAGTTCGTGGCCATGGCGGCCCAGCTTCTCCAGATCAAGTCGCGCCTGATGCTCCCCCGACCGCCGCAGGAGACCGGCGAGGAGGATCCCCGCGAGGAACTGATCCAGCGGCTGCTGGACTATCAGCAGGTCAAGGCCGCCGCGGCGATGCTGTCGGACCGGGAAGCGGACTGGCGCAAGATCGCCTTCGCGCCCGGGCTCGACCTGGACGACCACAAGCGGGTGGAGGAGGAGCCCATCCGCGCCACGCTATTCGACCTCCTGGGCGCCTACCGCGACGCCCTGAAGCGGCTGCTGCCGCCGCCTCCGGTGGAGGTCCGCACCCAGCCGAAGACCCTGGAACAGCGCGTGGTGGAGGTGCTCCGCGAGCTGCAGGACGGACTGTGGAAGCCCTTTCAGGGGCTCCTCGGGCAGGTCCGCACCCGCGAGGAGCTGGTCCTGACGTTCCTGGCCCTCCTGGAGCTGGTCCGCACGGGCCGCATCGCCCTGGTGCAGGGCGAGACCTTCGGCGAGATCCGGATCAAGGCCGCCGAGGCCGCGTGAGCGAGGTCCTGTCGGCGGCCCACCGGCGGGCTCGCGCGGTCGGATGGGCCCTCTGCGGAGGCGGCCCCGTCCTGGTCGCGCTGCTGATGGTGTCCGGGGCCGTCCCAGCGGGGCGGAACCTTCCGGAAGGCCCCTTCCTCCAAGTGGGACACGCGTTCACGGGTCTGGTCTTCCTGTCCGCCGCTTGGGTGCTGTGGCGCAGAGGGACGGTCCTGAAGGATTTCGGACAGCTGCCTCCAGCCCGGCAATCCGGTGTGCTCTTGCGCGAATCCCTGCTGTACGCGGCGCTGTTCGAGTTGAGCAGCATGTACGGGCTGGTCTACTGGGCGCTGACGGGACGCCATGCCGCGGGCCACGCATGGGGATTCGTGCTTTGCACCCCCTTCCTGTTCCTGGCGTTCTTCCCCCCGCTCCGACGATGGCGGGAAGGGGCGGTATCCTGACGGCCGACGATCATGCGTCCGCGGGGGTCCCCATGCCCGAGTCCCACCGGCCCGAACCTGATCCCGCGCGGGGCGAGGATCCCTATGCCACTCAGAAGCTGCTCATCCAGCCCCAGCCGGACCAGACGGTGAGGCTGGTTCCTCCCGTGCTCCAGCCGCCGGAGCCCCCGCCGGAACCCCCGTCGGCCCAGTCCGCTTTGCCCCTCCCGCCCGGCGGATGGAAGGTCCCCGCCGGGTTGGCCGTGGTGGCGCTGGTGGGATTGGGCGCCTACCTCCTGTTCTCGGGCCGCACGCCGCCGTCGGTGGCCGCGGCGCCCGCGGAGGCCGTCCCTCCCGGGGCCCAGGCCTATTTCGACCAGGCCCAGGCCGGGGATGCGCACGCCATGCGGATGCTCGGCGTGATGTACTACTACGGGCTCAACGTGCCGCAGGACGCCGAGAAAGGCCTCTACTGGTACCGGAAGGCCGCGGAGCGGGGCAGCGAAGCCGCCCAGACCGAACTCGCCAAGCTGGAGCGGGTGCGGAAATAGGCTAGGCCGGAGGGGGTCCGTTCCGCCAGGCCGCGACCTTGGCGGCGGCGGCGCGGCCCACGGCTTCCACCAGGGCGGCCTCCTCGGCCTCGCGCACCTTGGTGGCGCTGCCGAAGGCCTGAAGCAGCTTTTTCGCCGTGGTGGGCCCGATGCCGGGGATCTGCGTCAATTCCGTTTGCAGGGTGCGCTTGGCGCGCAGGGCGCGGTGGTAGGTGATGGCGAAGCGGTGGGCCTCGTCGCGGATGCGCTGGAGCAGTTGCAGGACGGGGGACGACTTGGGGATCCGCAGGGGCTCCGCCGCGCCCAGCCGGAAGACCAGCTCCTCTTTCTTCGCGAGGCTGGCCAGCTCCAGGTTCTCCAACTCCAGGGCCTTCAGGGCGGCCTCTGCCGCGTGGAGCTGGCCCAGGCCGCCGTCGATCAGCACCAGGTCGGGAAATGCCTGGCCCTCGTCCTTCATGCGCCGGTAGCGGCGGGTGACGGCCTCGTGCATGTTGGCGAAGTCGTCGTTCTGCTCGTTGGTCATCTTGAACCGGCGGTAGCGGGCCTTGTCGGGCACGCCGTCGGTGAACACCACGCAGCTGGCCACCACTTCCCGGCCCTGGCCGTGGCTGATGTCGAAGCACTCCAGCCGGCGGGGCAGGTGGGCCAGGCCGAGGAAGGCCTGGAGGCCCTCCAGCACCGCTTCGTTGAGGCGCGCGGGCTCGAATTTGCGCTCCAAGGCCAGGCGGGCGTTCTCCTGGGCCATGGCGAGGAGATCCACCTTCTCGCCCTTGCGGGGGACGTGGACCCGGACCTTGGTGCCGCGCAGTCCGGACAGCCACTCGCACAGCAGGTCGCAATCCACCGGTTCCACCTCCGTGAGGATCCGGGCGGGGGGCGGCTCGCTGCTGTAGACGCGCTGGATCGCCTGCGACAGCACCTCGCCGTCGAGGATCTCCACTTCGTCCAGGAGGTACTCATGGCGGCCCACCATCCGCCCTTCCCGCAGCATCAGGCGGTGGACGCAGGCCCGACCGTCCAGGACGGCGCTGCCGTAGATGTCCGTGTCCTCCAGGTCGGGGGTGGCCGCTTTCTGGCGGGTGAACCAGGCGTCGACCTGCTGGAGGGCGTCCCGGTGCTGTGCGGCCTGCTCGAAGGCGGCGGCTTCGGCGGCCTTCCACATGGCCGCCTCCAATCGCGCCTTCAGCTCGTCCCGCTTCCCCTCCAGGAAGAGCCGGGCCTCCTTGGCCTGCTCGCGGTAGGCCTCCTGGGTCACGGCGGCGATGCAGGGCGCGGTGCAGCGGTGCAGCTGGTACTTGAGGCAGGCCCGGCCCCGCTTGCCGTCGATGTCGATGTCGCAGTCGCGGATCTGGAAGAAGCGGTAGACCAGCTCCGCCGTGCGGTAGGCGGTGCTGGCGGGAAAGAAGGGGCCGAAGTACAGGCTGCCGTCCTTCCGGATCTTCCGCGTGACGTAGACCTTGGGGAAGGCCTCCTTCCAGGTGAGCTTCACGTACGGATAGCTCTTGTCGTCCCGCAGCAGGATGTTGAACGGCGGCAGGTGCTCCTTGATGAGGTTGTTCTCCAGGATCAGGGCTTCCAGTTCCGTCTCGCAGACGATGAACTCCAGATCCCAGATCCGCGCCACCAGCCGGCGGGTCTTGGCGTCCAGGCGCTTCTGCTGGAAGTAGGATTTCACCCGATTCCGCAGGACCTTGGCCTTGCCCACGTAGAGGAGGTTCCCGCCTTCGTCCCGGTACAGGTAGCAGCCGGGCTGCACGGGCAGGTCCGCCAGCTTGCGCTTCAAGGCCGGGGAGGCCTCCAGGTTGGTTCGGATCACAGCCACATCCCAGTTTAGCGGGCCGCCGGCGATCCTAGCGGCGGATCAGGACCTGGACCAACAGCAGGCCCAGCACCGGCGCCAGCAGCAGGAGGGTGAGCCACCACGCCGAGGCGTGGGCGTAGTTGAGCGTCCACCCGATGCCGAAGCGCTTGGGCACCCACACCTTGGGGTCGTCGGGATTCACGTAGAAGAGGCCCCACCGGTAGTCGTCCGAAGGCCCCGGGGCTCCGAGCCGCTTGAGTTCCCGGACCATCAGGATCATTCCCAGCAGGAGGAAGGCGGCGAAGATTCCGAAGCCGAGGGCGAGGCTTCCGGGGCGGAGGACGACGGCGAGGAGCAGGACCATCACCCCGGAGGCGGTGAATCCCCGCATGGGGGCCATCGCCGCGCCCTTCCGGCCGTCGGGATCCTGGTCGCTCCCGGCGAAGGCCCACCCGCTGAAGAGCAGGATCAGCCACAGACCGCCGGGAAGGCCGAACAGAAGCCAGGGAAACGCGGCCTTGGACGTCCAGCCGTCCGGCCGGCCCCGCAGGTCGAAGTGGGTGGGAATCGGATCCGGCAGGCGGGACAGGAGGACCGGCAGCGCGCAGGCCACCAGGAGCACCGCCGCGAGCGGGACCAGGTCCCACTTGGAAAGCCAGCCCGGAGTGCGATCGTGGGGTTCCATGGCTCCAGCCTAGCTCCGCGATGAGAGACTGGAACCATGCTGAACCTGGAAACCTTCCCCGTCGGACCCCTCGGCTGCAACTGCTCCCTTCTGTGGGATCCGGCTACGGGGCAGGGGGTGGTGGTGGATCCCGGCGGCGACGGCGCGAAGATCCGGAAGCGAGTGGAAACCCTCGGCTTCACCGTCACGGCGCTGCTCCACACCCACGCCCACTTCGATCATGTGGGCGCCACCCGCGAACTGCAGGACCTGTGGCAGTGCCCCGCGCACCTGCACGCGGACGACGGGTTCCTGATCGACGCCCTGCCGCGCCAGACGGGGCTGTTCGGGATGCCCGCCATCCCCCAGCCCGAGATGGCGGACCTGAACGCCGGGGATCGCCACGGAGACCTGACCACGCTGCACACCCCGGGCCACACGCCCGGCTCCTGCTGCTTCCACGGCGAATTCGCCCGCGGACGGGTGCTGCTGGCGGGGGACACGCTGTTCCGCGGGGGCGTCGGACGCACGGACCTGTGGGGCGGAAACTGGGATCAGCTGGAGGCGAGCATCCGCCGGGAGCTCTACGTCCTGGACGGCGCCACCCTGGTGATCCCGGGCCACGGACCCGCCACCACCATCGGCGAGGAGGCGACGGGCAATCCCTTCGTGAGGGGCCATTCGTGAGGGGATAGTCCGGCGTAGACTGGGCGCAACCCCCGGAGGTCCTCCATGGACGCCCTGCTCACGTCGTTCGGCTGCTTCGGCCCGATCGCGCTCTTCCTGGTGATCTACTTCTTCGCCTGCCTCAAGGTGGTGAACGAGTACGAACGGCTGGTGGTCTTCACCCTGGGGAAGGTCGACGCCCAGCCCAAGGGACCGGGCCTGTGCTTCGTGTGGCGGCCCTTCCAGACCTCCGTCACCGTGAGCCTGCGCACCGTGGTCATGGACGTCCCGAGCCAGGACATCATCACCCGCGACAACGTCAGCCTGAAGGTGAGCGCCGTCGTCTACTTCAAGGTGCTGGATCCCAAAGCCGCCATCGTGGGCGTGGAGAACTACTACTACGCCACCAGCCAGATGGCCCAGACGACGCTGCGCAGCATCCTGGGCGAGGTCACCCTGGACGAGCTGCTGGCCGATCGCGAGAAGCTGAGCCAGCGCCTGCGGGAGATCATCGACCGCTCCACGGAGCCCTGGGGCATCGAGGTCACCAGTGTGGAGCTGAAGAGCGTGGACCTGCCCGAGCAGATCCAGCGCGCCATGGGCAAGCAGGCCGAGGCGGAGCGCGAGAAGCGGGCGAAGATCATCGCCGCCGAGGGCGAGCTGTTGGCCAGCCAGCAATTGCTGGAAGCCGCCAACAAGATCAGCGAGAACCCCACGGCCCTCCAGATGCGCTACCTCCAGACCCTGGGCGAGATCGCCACGGAGAAGAACAGCACCATCGTCTTCCCGCTGCCCATCGAGCTGATGAAGGCCTTCGAGAAGCTCACCGGGAAGTAGAAGCCTTCCACCCCCGCCACGCGGAAGCCTCCGCCTTCGCCAGGGCGGAGGCTTCCATGCTCGCTTTCTCCCCGTAGATCTGGGCCTCCACGGCCTCCGCCAGCCGCAAAAGGGCCTCGGCCCGTTCCGGCCGGAGGGCGCCGAGGCGCTCCAGCCACGCCCGGGCCGTTTCTCCGGAGATGGGCGGCGCCTGCCGCCGGAGGCGGGCCAGGAGGGGCCGCAGGGCGCGGATGCTGCCCGGGCCGGAGGGCGTGGGCCGCCACAGGGCGCGGCTGCGCCAGCCGATCCAGGCCAAGGCCAGCGTGCCCACCGACCAGGAAAGTCCCGCCGGGGGCGCCTTCCAGCGCCATTCCCAGGCTTGGGCGGCGCTCTGGATCCACGACAGGCCCGCCTGCTGGTCCTCGTCGGAGAACCGGACGACGTAGCGGTCCCAGCGGTAGTTCAGGGTGTCCGCCCACCGCGACAGGGCGGCGAGGAAGCCCGCGTCCTTGGCCCCCGGCGGACCCGCGGGGGTCGGATCCGCGCGCCGCCAGCGGCCCTGGTCCCAGTACTCCACCCAGCTGTGGGCCTGGTCCTGGCTCACGCGGAAATAGCCGCCTTCGGGAATCCACGGGCCGAGGCGATAGCCGTTCACCACGCGGGCGGGGACGCCGCGGGTCCGCATCATCAGCGCCATGGCCGAGGCGAAGTACTCGCAGTGGCCCGCCTGGGTGCGCTCCAGGAAATCCTCCAGGGGGCGCTCCGTTCCCCCCGACGGGTTGTCGAGGGTGTAGCGGAAGCCGCGGAGGGCGCGCTCCAGCGTCCGCGCCAATTGGGGCGCCGGAAGGATCCCCGGCGCCACGCGCAGGCTCCAGCGGCGGATTGCGGCTTCCTCGGGGCCCGGCTGGAGCAGCAGCTGGCGCCGGCGGGAGGACAGCTCGCCTTCGCCGGGGTCCGCGTCACTGGGATTCCACGCCACCTCCACCGGCATGGGCCGAGCCCGGGGGAACCGCCACCGGAGGCTGCCCCCTTCCGCCCGCCGCAGCGGCAGGCCCGGCGGCGCGACCTCGCTCAAGCCGTAGGGCAGGGCGAGGATCCCCTGCCCGCTGGGGCTGAACAGGAATTCCACCCGGAAGGCGCTGGCGTGCCGGGCGGGGGGCATGAAGGCCGTGCTGGGCGTCAGATCGGAGGTGGTCCACCGGTCGCCGTCCAGGGCCTCCAGCGCCACGCCACGCAGAAGTTCCAGGCCGCGGCTGTCGGTCGGATTCCATTCGGGCGGCGGCACGATGCGGAGGACGACCTCGCTGTTGGGGGCGATGGGGCCGTTCGCGCCCAAGTCGAGCTGGTCCCCCAGGCCCGCCTGGGCCAGGGCGCCCGCCACCCGCAGGAAGGGCGGGCGGAAGCCGGCATTGAGACGGGGAAGCAGCAGGAAGAACGCCGCCCCCAGAAGGACCGACGCGCCCAGCCAGAGCGGGACGCGGGCGTAGGGGGCCCGCGACGGCGCCCCTCTCCGGAGCGCGGCAGAGGCCTCCCACGTCTGCTGGAGCAGGGCCGCGGCGGCCGCTCCGGCCCAGGCCAGGGCCCAGACGAGGAAGATCAGGTCCGTGGTACTGACGGCGGCGGTGAGGAGCAGCAGGAACCCGATGAGTACCAGCTGGCGCCGCTGGGGCAGCTCCCGTGGGAGGGCCAGGCGCATGCCCGCCAGGAGGAAGAGGGTGTGGATGGCCACTGCGAAGATGCCCCGGCCCCGGCTGAGGTCCGCGAGGAAGAAGACCACGGCCCCCGCCTCCAGCCAGCGCTGGCGGCGGCCCAGATCCCACCGGAGCAGCTCCACTCCGACGGCCGCGGCCAGGGGAAGCGCCATCGCCACCAGTTCGCCCGGATCGTAGGTGCCGGTGGACGCGGCCGCCCCCAGGACCACCCACAGGGGGAGGTGGTCGATCCACCGCGCCGCCTTCACGGCCAGACCCAGCTCCCCAGCGCCGCGGGCCGGGACGCGCCGGTCACTTCCGGCAGGTTGCCGGCCACCCCCTGGGCGCTGGCGGCGCCGAGGAGTGCCCAGCTGACGGCTTCCCGGGCGCCGGAAGGAAAGGCGAGATCGTCCTCCAGGGGCACGCGCAGCCGCGCGGTCAGTTCGGCGCGGAGCCGTTCATGCTGCGCCCCTCCGCCGCTCACCAGCCCGCGGGCGCCGGAGGGGACGGGATCCAGCCGCGCGGCCTCCCGCGCCACCGCTTCCGCCGTGAAGGCCGCCAGCGTCGCCAGCCGGTCGGGGAGGGGCAGGGCCTCCAGTGCCAGGGCTTCCGCCCCCAGCCACGCCTCGCCGAAGACCTCCCGCCCCGTGGATTTGGGGGGCGCCTGACGGAAGTAGGGATGCGCCAGCCACGTTTCGAGCAGCGGCGCGTGGACGGCACCGGAGGCCGCCGCCCCGGCGGGATCGAAGGGCAAGTCCAGCCAGCGGCGGGCGGCGAGGTCCAGGAGCGACATGCCCGGGCCGGTGTCCCAGGCCCGGAGGCGGCTGCCGTCCCAGGCGGCGAGGTTGGCGATTCCGCCCAGGTTCAAGGCCAGCCACGGCTCGCGCCCGCGGAGCCACAGCTCGGGCAGGGGCACCAGTGGTGCGCCCTGTCCCCCCAGCGCCAGGTCGCGCCGGCGGAGGTCCCACACCACGGGACAGCCGACGGCTTCGGCCAGGACGTAGGGATCCGCCAGCTGGAGACTCGCGCCCTCGGCGGGGTGGTGCTGGACGGTCTGGCCGTGGAGGCTGGCGAGGTCGGGCCGGAGGTCCAGTTCCGCGCACAGGTCCGCCGCCGCCCGCGCGTGATGGTCGCCCAGCCGGCGCTGGAGAACGCACAGGCCAGCGGGATCGAGGCGGTTCGAAGCGGCCGCCAGGACCTCGTCCCGCAGGGGTCCGGGATAGGGTTCGGCCCGGTGGCCCAGCAGCCGGAGGAGGGGGCGTCCCTCGGGAAAGGCGCGGGGATCGATTTCCGCGAGCACGGCGTCCACACCGTCGGCGCTGGTGCCGGACATCAGGCCCAGCACGCGCCAGGGGCGGTCCTCCGGAAGCGGGATGGGGGGGCGCATGACGCTGATGATGCCAGCAAGAACGGGGCTGGAGATTGCGGATACCCTGAAGGCTCCGGGGGTTGCCCATGTCCTTCTGGCTCATTCTCATCATCGGCGTCGTGATCTTCCTGGTCATGCGCGGTAAGAAGGACCGCCCCGAACAGCTGGGCGCCTCGCGTCGCGCCCTCCCGACGGGCCCCCTGGAACCCCACACCTTCCCGTGCCCCTATCCCAAGTGCCCCGCCTGCGGCGCTTCCGGCGACGGGATGAAGCAGGACTGGGACGGACTCCGCGCCGTGAAGTGGGCCTGCGGGTACTGCGGCGCCGTGGCGGGCGTCCAGAACCTGAAGGACGAGGAGCTTCCGCTGTCCGCCCGGCGGCGCCTGGGGCTCGACGCCCCCATGCAGGGCTCCGTTCCGATGCAGCAGGGCGGCTACGGCCAGCCCGGCGGCGGGGCGGGCGGGCTGCTCACGGGCATGATGATCGGCAGCATGCTGGGCGGCGGCCATCACCACGAGGATCGGGGAAACGACGGCGGAGGGGACGGCTGGAGCGGCGGCTCGGGGGATTCTTCCAGCGACTGGGGCGAGTCGGGCTCCGGCTCCAGTGATTGGGGCGATTCCGGCGGCGGCGACTGGGGAGGCGGCGGCGATTCGGGCGGAGGCGACTGGTAGGACCGGGCGTCCGGCTTCTACAGCACCTTCGGAACCACGAAGTGCCCCCGATCCTGCTCGGGAGCGGAGGCCAGGGCTTCCGCCTGGGTGAAGGATTCCCCCGGGACATCCTCCCGTCGCGGGAGGGCGCGGCCCGCCAGTCCGAACATGGGCTCCACCGTGTCGAGGGGCAGCTCGTCCAGGCTCGCCGCGTGGGACAGCATCCGCGCCATCGCCAGCCGCAGGGGCTCGATCTCCTCCTCGGCCAGCTTCAGGTGAGCCAGGGCGGCGCAGCGCAGGACATCCTCGCAGGTCACTTCCATGTCAGCCTCCCAGCTCCAGCTTGAGGTCCGCGTCGGCGTTCCGGGGCCACGGATCGGGGTCGGGCTCCAGCAGGGCGCCCGCGGCGGCGATCATAGCGCCGTTGTCGGTGCAGAGGCGCGGCTCGGGGATCGCCAGGGCCAAGCCCGTCCGCGCGGCGACCAGCGCCGCCTCGGTACGCAGCCGCGAATTGCACGCGACGCCGCCGCTGATCACCAGGCTCCGCGCGCCGTGTTCCTCCGCCAGGGCGGGAATGGGCTTCAGCAGCCAGGCGCTGATGGCTTCCTGCAGGCTGCGGCACAGGCCCTGGACGTCGGGATCCTGGGCCCCCGCTGACGCCAATCGCGGATTCCGCTCCACCCGCAGCTTCACCGCGGTCTTCAGTCCCGAGAAGCTCCACGACGGTTTGCCGTCGCGGAACTTGGGGGGCGTGAACGGTTCGCCAGCGCGGGAAGCGGCCCGGGCCGCGGCGTCCACCAGCGGCCCGCCGGGATAGCCCAGATCCAGCATCCGCGCGGCCTTGTCGAAGGCCTCCCCCGCCGCGTCGTCCCGCGTCTTCTGGAGCAGGCTCAGGGAGGTCCAATCCTTGGCGAGATAGAGGTGCGTGTGCCCGCCGGAGACCAGCAGAACGAGCGCGGGAAAGGGCAGGGCCGGCGCGGCGAAACGCGCCGCATTGAGATGGCCCAGCAGGTGGTGGACGCCCACCCAGGGAATGCCCGCGCGCCATGCCACGGCCTTGCTGGCGCTGAAGGTGGCGAGGAGGCTGCCCACCAGCCCCGGACCGCGCGTGACCGCGATGCGGTCGAGATCATCCAGCCCCACGCCGGCGCCCACCAGAGCGCCGGCCATCACGGCGCGCGCCTGGAGCAGGTGTTCCCGCGCCGCGAGTTCCGGCACCACGCCCCCGAAGGGCCCGTGGATGGCGTCCTGGCTCTCGCGCACCAGGGACCGCAGCACCGGACCCGCGAGCGTCTCCTCCACCACCGCGGCGGAGCAGTCGTCGCAGGAGGATTCCAGGCCCAGGACCAGCATGGGCCAAGTGTATCCTGAGCCCGATGGCCCTCGTCCCCACCCGCATCCAGCTGAACCGGCCGCTGCCCCCGCTCACCTACCTGGCGCCGGAGGGGCTGCCGGAGGGCGTGCGGGTGCGCGTGCGGTTGCGCACGACCGCGGCGATGGGGTTGGCGATGGGCCCGGATCCCGCACCGCCGGCGGCCCGGTTGCGGCCCATCGAGGGCATCCTGGATCCCTTTCCTCTCCTGCCGCCCAAACTGCGGGAACTCCATCGTTTCGCGGCCCGCTACTACGGCTGCCTGGAGGCGCACCTCCTGCCGTTGAGCCTCCCTCAGGCCCTGCTGCCCCACTGGGAGGCGGAGGAGGATGGACAGCCGTTGTCCTTTCACCGGGACCGGGAAGCTTGGGATGTATTGGCGGAGAGGGGCGAGGTCTGGCACCGCGATCCGGCCATTCTCCCAACCCTGCTGCACCGGGCCGCCTTGCGGGGCGTGGGGCTCACCGAGGTGCGGCTCACGGGGGCGCCCCATCCTCCCCGGGTGACGCCCGCCCAGGCCAAGGTCCTGCTGGCGCTGGAGGACGCGGGCGGCGCCCTGATGGAGCCGGAGCTGCTGGAAGCGGCGGGCGTGGGCATGTCGGTGCTGGGCACCCTGGAGAAGCGGGGGCTCGTCGTGCGGATGAAGCGGGTGGATCTGCTGGCCCAGCGGCGGGAGGCCGGAGCGGATCGCACGGTGACGCTCAATGAGGAACAGCGGGCGGCCTTGGAAGCCGTCGCCCTGGGAACCTTCGGCGTCCACCTGCTGCAGGGCGTGACGGGTTCCGGCAAGACGGAGGTCTACCTGGCGCTGGCGGAACGGGCGCTCGCCGCGAATCGGCGGGTGCTGTGGCTGGTGCCGGAAATCGGCCTCACGGGGCGGCTGCTCAGCCGCCTGGAGGCGCGCTTCCCCGGCCGCGTGGCCGTCGGCCATGCGGGGCTGAACGCCGGGGAAAAGCACGGGGACGTCACGCGCCTTCTCTTCAACGGCGCGAGTCTGTTCGTGGGTGTGCGGAACGCGGTCCTGGCGCCCCTCCGCGACATCGGGCTGATCGTCGTGGACGAGGAGCACGAGGGCTCGTACAAGTCCGAGGAACATCCCCGCATCCATGCCCGGGACCTGGCGATCAAGCGGGCTCAGATCGAGGACTGTCCCATCGTTCTCGGCAGCGCCACGCCCAGCCTGGAAAGCTGGCAGGCGGCGCAGGAGGGCCGCTACCGGCTGCTCCGGCTGCGCCAGCGGCCCGCCGGCATCACCCTTCCGAAAGTGGAGATCGTGGATCTCCGCGACGTGTACCGCGAGGCGCGGCGGAAGGTGATCCTGGCGCCGCCCCTGATGCAGGCTCTAGGCGAGACCTTGACTCGGGGAGAGCAGGCCCTTCTCCTGCTGAACCGGCGGGGCTACGAGAACTTCTGGATGTGCCGGGCCTGCGGGAAGGCGCTGGGATGTCCCCACTGCGCCATTTCGCTCACCTACCACCGCGGCGACTTCCGTCTCCGCTGTCACCTCTGTGGTCACGAGACGGCGCCCCCGGAAGCCTGTCCCGACTGCGGCGCCGAGCATCTCCGCGGCGTGGGGGAGGGCACGGAGCAGGTGGAGGAGCACCTCCGCCAGCTCTTCCCCTCCGCGCGCATTCTGCGCCTGGACCGGGATACCACCCGCCGCCGGGGCTCCCTGGAAGCAGGGCTGCTCGCGGCCGAGGCGGGGCAGGTGGACATCCTGGTGGGCACCCAGATGCTGGCCAAGGGCCACACCTTCCCTCGGCTCACCCTGGTGGGCGTACTCAACGCGGATCAGGGCCTGAAGGTTGCCGATTTCCGGGCGTCCGAGCGGACCTTCCAATTGCTCACGCAGGTGGCGGGCCGCGCCGGTCGGGCCGAGCTGGCCGGGCGGGTGATCCTCCAGACCTACTCTCCCGACCATCCCGCGATCACCTTCGCCCTGGCTCAGGATTTCGAAGGTTTTGCGGCTTCGGAGCTGCCCTTCCGCGAAGGACTGGGCTACCCCCCTTTCACGGCCCTCAGCCTCTATCGCGCCGAGGCCGACACGCCTCGTCAGGCCCATGAAGCATTGGAAGCGTTTCGACAGCGCTTGTCCGTTCCGGGGTTGCGCGTCCTGGGTCCTCTGGAAGCCGGGGTTCCCCGAGTTCGGGACCGCTGGCGGATGCACCTCCTGCTCAAGGGCGGGCGAGGCGCGCTCAGCGAAGTGCTCCGCCGCCACCCGCTGGATCCCGGCGGGTCCGTCAGCCTGGACCGGGATCCGCTTCAGTTTGGGTGATTAAAAAGTAGTCATACCCTCCCTTTTCAACGTGATTCCAGAAAAGCTTACCGTGTAAGTTGATATATTTAAGCCGTTATCATTTTTTGAGATCCTCCTCCATCCCGTCGATCCTTGGATCACTTCGAAGGTTTCCCATGAGAACGAGCCGTCATCCCTCCAGGGCGTCGGGATATTCGCTGATCGAGCTGTTGGCCGTGATGGCGATCGTGGCCATCCTCGCCATCGCCGCGGTCACCACCATCGGGAACCGGCCCGGGAGCGCGGTGCGTTCGGTGATGGACGAGCTCGAAGGGGTGCTGGTCGCCGCCCACAAGCGCACCACCTCCACGCTTGCGGACGTGACCCTCACGACGAACGGGGTGTGGGGAAACACCACCACGCCGGCCCTGTTGAGTTTCAACGGCGCGGCGGATCTCTCCGGCGAGACTTTCCGCTACGTCCGGGGCTCCCGCGACTATGACTACGCGGGCGTGGACTGCGGGAACGGCTGGGCGAACGACGCGGTGGCGTCCTTGAGGACCGTCGTGCCCACCAATGCGGACCCCTTCAGGGATGCGCTGACGCGCGCCCTTTTCACGGGAAGCCTCAATCCTCCGCTTCCGGATCCGACCAAGCCGACGGTCACCTCTTTCGTCGTCAACGGGTACAGCAAGCGCTTCAACCAGGGCTTCTACATTGCCGTGGTGGGGATGCGGAACGGCTTTCCCATCACCAGCGGACCCGTCGGGGTGATCGTGGTGCCCGGCGGAGGGAATTCCATCTACAAGTTCTACCGTTCCAATTCGGCCGAATCGTGGAGGCGCCTGTGAGGACCCCTTCGCCCCTTTCTTCCGTAGCGAGGCGGGAGTCGGGCTTCAGCATGCTCGAATTCCTGATGGCCGCGTTCATCCTGGCCATCGGCTTGCTCGGTTTGGCCACGCTCCAGATCATGGCGCTGCGAACCACCACCAGCAGCCGGGGCATGAGCACGGCGGTGCTCGTCTCCGAGGGCGTGATGGAGCGAATCAACGCGGAGGCCCGGCAGTCCTATCTGGGGATGGTGTTCAACGGCGCTCCCAGCTGGACGCCCCGCTACATCGGCAAGGCGCCGGTGGTGGGCGGCATCCTTCCCACGGCCGCCGCTCCAGCCGCCGCCATCGTGGACTACTACGATTTCGCCGGCGCGCCGCTGCCCAGCGCGACCGGCGCCTATTTCACGGTGTCTTCCTGGGTCGATACCCAGGTCATCAGCGGGACGGTTGGAGCCACGGACCGCTATCTGGTGCGGGTGGAATTCACCGAATCACCGGATCCTTCGAATCCCGCGAAGCTCGTCAAGCACAGCGTCAACCTCGTCCGATCGGTGGTCCATGCCTAGGCCGCGTCCTTTCTCTGCTGACCGCGGATTCTCCCTGGTCGAACTCCTCATCGCGCTGGTGTTCATCGGCCTGCTGATGGCCGGGATGGCGAAGGTCTACCAGTCCAGCCTCAACACCTTCTACGTTTCCAGCGAGACCATCAGCAGCGGCCGCCGGAACCGTGTGGCCCTGGACATGGTGTACGACGACCTCAACGCGACGGGTCAGTACCTCATCAACCTGACGGTCTATCCCACCATCATCGACAACAATACCAATCCCGCCTTCTACATCATTCCCAACCGGCCCTATACGGGTACGGACGTACCCACCGCCAAGGCACTGGGCGACGAGCTCTACCTCTATCTGGACGACGCGCTCCCCTTCGAGGGCACCCTCACGGCCCCGAGCGCGGGCGCTTCGTTTGCGGGCTCGTCCAATGCGGAACGCGTGGCCAACAAGACGAACCTGGCCACCCTCGACCGCTCTTTCACCGTCACCTTTGCCGATGCCAGCTACGCCTCCATGGTCAAGGACGGGCAATACGCGATCTTCAAGGACCAGTGGAGTCCCGTGCGTATCCAGGGATCCACGGTCAACGGCAAGACTGTCAGGTTCACCACGGTGGACGAGCCCGACAACGAGCAGGGGCTTCCCACGGGCGTGAACGCCATGAGCAAGACCCGGCATTTCGCCGGGACCGGGACCTTCACCAATCCCACCATCACGAATCCGTCCACGGGTGGCGCGCCGGTGGTGTTCGTCCGCGGGGGGCAGATGGTGCGGTACAGCATCCGTCCGAAGTTTCTGGACCCCTCCACGCCCACCGTGGCGCTGCCCTGCTTGATCCGGGAGCAGGGAGTTTACAACCGCGCCGGTTTCATCGCGGACGACAGCCTGCAGACCATCGTGGCCGAGAATGCCACGACCTTTAAGGTGTACCTCAGTGGGGACGGAGGGCGGACCTGGGCCGGCGTGGGCTTGACGGCGAACGATTTCGCCTCGGGTTGGACCAACGGAATCCTGCCCCAGGTGAATACGCAACTGGCGGCGGTGGGGCTTCCCTCCGCCAACAATACAAACGATGCCAACTGGTTCCGCGAGACCCCCGTCATGGTGCGCGTGGACCTCACGACGCGGAGCGCCGTGAAGCGGACGGAGAACGCCGCTGTCGCCAACACGGCGGAATACCGCGAGCGCGTCCAGAGCCTCTACCTCGTGCCTCGCCACTTCGGCCTCTCCTTCAAGTGATCCTTCCATGAGGCGATCCGCCATGCCTGTTCGCACGCCCTCTCCCCTCCGCCGTTCCGAAGCCGGTGGCATCACCATCGTCGTGACCCTGATGCTTCTGGTCCTGCTGACGGTGGCGTCGGTGGCCATGGCCAAGAACGCGCTCCGCGAAATGATCGTGTCGGGGACCTCCCGCCAGGGCGCGGAGGTGCGGACCGTGGCGGACACGGGCCTGGAATACACGATCTACTGGATGATCCAGGAACGGGAGAATCGGCCCGCGGTCGACAGCAGCGTGACGACCGGCTATCAGCGGCTCATCTGGGTGCTGGACCAGCTTCGCGACAATCCGGAACTGGGGGGGCAGTACTTCAAGGTGGGCACGTCCTCGGACATGACGGTCTCGCTGGGAACGGGCAAGACGGGCACCTTCGATCTGTGGGCGCTCCAGATGGGCAAGCTTCCCATCGTGCTCACGAGCCAGATCGACGAACGCCTCAAGCCCGACCTGTGGGCCATCCGTTCGAACGGGGTCTACGACTACGGCGGTTCCATGCAGTTCCAGCACAGCCGCGAGACCTGGGTTTCCACGACCAACAAGCAGCAGTGAACGACCTTTCGCGAGAGGAGCTCCGACTCCCATGATCCGCTTCCCGAACCTCCGCTCCCTGGCCTCTCTCGCCCTGGCGATCCTCCTCGTCCAGCCCCTCTGCGCCCAGCTCGACCCGCGGCTTCAGAAGGGCAAGACGGACTTCCTGGACCTCTACCAAAAGACCACCCTCGACCTGAAGCCGGAGATCGCCACGGTCTTCGACTTCTCGGGGTCCATGAACCGCCTGATGTTCCATCCGCTCTTTCCCAACAACTGGGCGGACGAGGATACGACTTCCACTACGACGTCGATGTATACGAACGTGTGCGTGGTGATCAACACCACGGGGACGGCCATCACCAGCGTCCGCTTCGGAAGCGGGGCGGGCAGCACCACCGTCTCGGTGAGCGGACGGAGCTACACCGTGGGAGGGGCCCCCAAGACCACCTCCGGGATCCGCACCAACATTCTGGTGAAGCCCGACGGGAGCGAGGTCATGCAGGCGGATGTGAACGCGCTGCCATCCACGGATCCCAACGCCGCGAACGCCTACAGCTACGCCGATCTCGACTGGACCACCTCCCTCGGCATGCGTTCCAAGGATGCGCGCAACTGGATCCGCGCGGCTTCCCACGTCCGGATGGAATGCACCTACAACGGCGTGACGCGCAACATCGACTTTCCCCTGAACTGGGCCGTCCTGCCCACCAAGGGCTGGAGAACCTCCAGCGGCGTGGTGACGGGCGACACCCTCCCCGACGGCAGCAGCCCGTACACGATCAGCTCCACCTTGCCGAGGGAGACGGTCACGGATCCCAAAACATCCATCCGGTACGACCTGGACACCAACTACCTGGGCACCCAGAGCAACGATGTGATGCTGCGGCGGGTGAGCAACGACCAGACCGCGAATGTGGGAAACAACAGCAACACCAACATCGGCCTCTACCGCACCCGCTACATCGAGTGGATTTTCTGGGGCAAGGACGGAAGCGGGCGCTACTGCGTCCCCGACGCCATTTCCACATCCCTCACCGCCATCGATCCCGATTCGGTGGGAGGCACGCTGACCTTTACGACGGCCGCGAAGAGATCGTTCGACAACGGCCTTCCGAATCGGAACCGCATCCAGGCGATCAAGGAAGCGGCGATCCGGACCTGGCTGAAGTACCAGGACAAGGTGTACTGGGCCTTCCGCAGCCTCGCGGCCACCGGCTCCACGGTGAGCCAGACGACTTCCGCGCCGACCACCATCTCGGTGCCGGACGTCGACGATAACACGCAGGTGGGCAGCCAGAACTGGAACCTGTTCAATGGGGACACGGACAACGGCGTCCGGCGCATCTCCAAGCTGGTGCCCAACGGCGGCACGCCGCTGACCCTCTCCCACGCCAGCGTCTACGCCCAGCTGCAGAACGTCGATCCCTTCTCCCGCGTGGAGAAGTCGCCGGACGACGCGCCGCAGGACTGCATGAAGCACTTCATGATCCTGTTCACGGACGGTGCGCCCAGCGGCGAGACCCTCCCCTCGGAAGGGTCGGCTTCCAATTTCCCCTACCTGGGGGGAGCCGCTGCCGGGAACGCGGCCCTCAAGGGGAACGCTTCCTCCTTGAACATCGGGAGCACCTACTACAACTCCCCCACCTTGGCGGGCGTGGCCGCCCACGGCGGCGATCTGAACATCGGGGCGATGGTGGATCCGTTGACCGTCACCTATCCCTCCTCCGGGTCGATCGCCGCTTTCGCGCCCTTCTGGGTCAAGAAGCGGGGGACGGGTTCCGACGCCATGACCTTCAGCTACCCGCATCCGATCCAGACGATGACGGTGGGGGTGAGCCTCGGCGTCAATTGGGCCGGCACTCCGGCGCAGCCCATCGCTTTGAACGTTCCTCCCATCGCGCTGAATTCCGACATCACGTCCGCCAAGTACCGCCTCCTGGCGACCGCCACGTTCGGCGATCCGCGGAAGACCACCTACAACATCGCCACCGCGATTCCCTACACGGTGAACGACGGCGTCACCGATTCCAATTCCGTCTACTTCTTCGACGGCACGGCGCCCCAGACCCTGGTGGACAACCTGGACCGCGCCTTCAAGGAAGCGGCGAGCATCGCCAACCAGAACTCCAATGCGCTCCCCACCGTTCCCTTCGTGGGTCTCGGTCTGGCCTCTCAGATCTATCTGGGCAACTTCACGCCTCCCAAGGAGGGCGGTCCCGTCTGGCCGGGAGATCTGCTGATGTTCCCCACGAAGCAGGTGAACGGAGAGACGGTGATCCTCGACAAGGCGGGTGCCCCCGTTTCCACGACGCTGAGCGCCAGCAACGCCAGCTGGGCCGCCTCCGCCGCGCTCTACAACCGGAAGTGGGACCAGAGGAAGATCTGGACGCGCCTGCCGGCCACCACGTCGGTTCCCACGCCGGCCCTGATCCCCTTCATGTTCAAGCCGACCTCGGGCTCCACCGCCCAATTCGACGCCATCAAGGCCTACATCGCCACCAGCTCGTCCTACACCGAAGCCCAGAAGAGCGACCTCATCAAGTTCATCATGGGCGCCGACTTGAACCTCGCCGCCCAGCCCAACCGCTCCACCATCATGGGCGACGTCATCAACAGCGCCCCTGCCGTCGTGGAGTACACCCTCACCGACGCCATCCGCACCGGTCTCCCCGCGACGCTCACCGCCGCGCTGAGCGCGCACAGCGGCGCTCGGTTCCGCGTCCTGTTCGTGGGCACGAACCAGGGCATGTTCCACGCGTTCGGAGAGATCAGCTGGACGGACAACACCACCGACCCGGCAAATCCCATCACCCGCGGCGCGGTGGACGAACTGTGGGCCTTCGTGCCCACGGATTTCCTGGCGAATCTCGATTACATGCAGACCGTCAACACCCATCGCTTCCTGGTGGACGGCTCACCCTACGTCTATCACCTGGACCTTCCGGTGGGCACCAACCTCTCCGGCAACGGAACCATCGACAGCACGGAGACGGCCCGGGTGATCTTCGGCCTGCGGAAGGGGGGACGCAGCTACTACGCCCTGAACATCACGAATCCGTTCACTCCGACGATGGCGTGGGTGGTCTCCGCCGATGAATCCGCCACCATTCCCACCAGCCGCGTCGAGTACTCGGATCCCACCAAGGCCAAGTCCGTGATCAAGAATCTCGGCTTCTCCACCTCGGCGGTGACCGTGGGCCGCGTGCAGTACGGCACCACGGCTCCCACCCTCCGGGACGCCGTCTTTCTGGGCGGAGGCCTGAGCACCACGGAAGTGGACGCCGAGTTCGCTCCGGCCCTTCTGGGGCGTTCCGCACTGGCTGTGGACGCCGGGTCGGGAACCATCCTGAACGTATGGGATTTCTCGGCCAGCGGTGGACTGGGGGGCGTCGTGACGGGGATGGGGCCTGTGGCTGCAGGCCTGGTGCCCTTCGAGTATTTCCTCAACAGCGGGTTGGTCCAGCGCGCCTATTTCACGGATTTCAACGGCAGCCTCTGGGCGCTGGGATCCGCGAAGACGACCACCGCCTCCGACGGGAAATCCTACCGCCGGGATAGCAGCAACCTGAGTGCCTGGACCGTGGACGGCAACTTCGGTTCCGCCGCCTCCGTCCGCAAGATTTACGCAGGAGCGGCCAACGAGTACATGTCCACTGTGCCGGCTCCCTTCCTGACGGGAAACGTCCCCGTTTCGGCAGGGACCATTCCGGTGGGCATTGCGCTGGTCAGCGGCGATCGGAACAATCCCCTGGATCGTAATTACACTTCCGCCACCATTCCCACCCGGCACCGCCTGACCGTCGTATTCGACAACCAGGAGGCCACGCTGGGGGGCACGACCATCCAGACCACCGACCTCTACGACGTGCCCAACAGCCCCTCGGGGACGACGCCGCCGGAGGTGGTGCCCGGCAACACCTCCTACTACTTGGCCAAGGGAAAGCGGGGCTACGACATTTTCTTCCCCGCCAAGACCGGAGGCTTCCTTCCCAAGGGAATCAACGAGCCCCTCGTGCTGGGGGGTGCCCTCCTCTTCTCCTACTTCATGCCCACCCTCTCGGATCCCTGCAGCGGCGGCAGCGGCACCACCAGCACGAATCGGGTCTGTGACGTGATTTCGCCCGTCTATCTCGGCAACACCACCCAGGCCTCCAACGCCTATGGCACCGCCTGCCAGGGCGGCCAGGTCTTCACGTGGTCGGGAGTCGCCACCAGCTTCTCCGCCCGGAGCACCGTGACCGCCAATCAGGCCGGCATGCTGCCGACTGCGGGCGGAAGCACCGGAAACACATCCACCACCGCGATCCGGACCATCTTCGGTCTGGTCAAGGACCGATTCCCCCGTCCCCGCACCTGGCGGACGGTCCACTAACGACGCACGCTCACTGGGGCCCGCAAGGGCCCCTTTTCAGGAAGCCGGGTAGCGGGTGGTACTCTGGGGCGTGTCGGAACCTTCCACCCTCCCCCGTTTGCGTCCCAAGAAATCCCTTGGCCAGAATTTTCTGGTGAATGAGGGCGCGATCCGCGTCATCGTCGAGGCCGCGTTGCGAACGCCGGCCCCGCGGCTGCTGGAGATCGGCCCTGGGCCCGGCGTCCTGACCGAGCGGCTCCTGGACGATGGCCGTCCGCTCTGGGCGGTGGATCTGGATTCCGAAGCCTGCGCCCTGCTGCGGGAGCGGTTCGTGGACCGGCCTCATTTCCATCTGCTGGAAGGGGATGCCGTTCGCATGGGCCTGCCGGAAGGCGAGCCCTGGTCCGTGGTGGGCAACTTGCCGTACAACGCGGCGACGCCCATCCTCGCCCGGCTGCTGACCGAGGACATTCCCTGGGAGCGGATGGCGCTGATGTTCCAGTTGGAAGTGGCCCAGAAGCTGATGGGTACGCCGGGAACGAAGGCCTACGGACCCCTGTCGATCCTCGCGCAACTGTGCGCCCGGCTCACCCGCCTGGTGAAGCTGGGGCCGGGTTCCTTCCGGCCCGCGCCCAAAGTGGATTCCGCCGTGGTGCTGTTCGAGCCCCGGGCGGACGCGCCCCCGCTTGCGGAGCGCAAGGCGCTCCTGGCGCTCCTGCACCGCTCCTTCGCCCATCGGCGGAAGACCCTGGCCAACAACTGGCAGGGGGTTCTCCCGCCGGAGGCGCTGGCCGAAGCCGGCCTGGATCCCACCCTCCGCGCGGAAGGGATCGAGCCCCGGACGTGGCTTGCCGCATCCCGGGCTCTGGCCTCCCGGCTCCCCGAAAGGCTTGCGCCATGATCTCCTCCGCTCCCGTTTTCCAGGATTGGACGACCCCTCCCGCGGCGGACGAACTGCGCCTGATCCCCATCGGCGGCCTCGGCGAATTCGGGATGAACGCCCTGGTGGTCCACAGCGCCCGTAGCCTCTTCCTGGTGGACTGCGGCCAGCTCTTCCCCTCCGACGACCAGCCGGGCATCGATTCCATCGTCCCCGACTTCGCCTACCTGGAGCCCTTCGCGGACCGCCTCCAGGCGGTGCTGCTCACCCACGGGCACGAGGATCACCTCGGGGCGCTTCCCTACTTCCTGCGGCGCTGGCCGGTGCCGGTCTACGGCACGCCCTTCACGCTGGGACTGCTGGAGGGCAAGCTTCGCGAGCACGGCCTGAGCCCCGAGCTGCTGCGCCCGGTGGCCGACTACGGCCGGGTGAAGGTGGGGGATGGCGAGATCGAAGCCGAGTGGATTCCCGTCACCCACAGCATCCCCGATGCCTGCGCCCTCGTTCTGTATACGCCCCAAGGCGTTCTGGTCCACTCCGGGGATTTCAAGCTGGATCCCGCGCCGCCGGACGGACGCGTCACCGGGCTCGACCGCCTGCGGGCTCTGGGCGATGGGGGCGTGCGGCTGCTGATGGCCGATTCCACCAACGTCAGCCGGCCGGGCCGCACCCCCTCCGAATCCCTGTGCCGCGAAGGGTTGGAAGCCGCCTTCGAGCGCACGGAGGGGCGGCTGTTCGTGACCACGTTCAGCTCCAACATCCAGCGCCTCCAGACGCTGGTGGATCTGGCCTACGAGTTCCGCCGGCGGGTGGTGCTGCTGGGACGGAGCCTGGACCGCAACCTGACTCTGGCGCGCTCCCTGAAGCGCTTCGCCCTCCCCGACGACATCCTTCTCGAACCGAAGGATGCGGCGCTGTTCGCTCCCGACGAATTGCTGGTCCTCTGCACCGGCAGTCAGGGCGAGCCCATGAGCGGCCTGGCGCGGCTCCTGCGGAAGGAGGTCAAGGGCCTGCCCATGGAGCCGGGGGACCGCCTTCTGGTGAGTGCCCGGCCCATTCCGGGCAACGAGGTGGCGATCTCCCGGATGCTCGACGCTGCGGAGCGGCTCGGGGCAGAAACCTCGCTGGAGGGATTGGGCCTCGTCCACGCCTCGGGCCACGGGTGCCGCGAGGAACTGGCGGACCTGATCCGCGCGGTGCGACCGGCGCAGATGGTGCCCGTCCACGGCACCTTCCGGGACCTGAAGGCCCACGGCCGTCTCGCGGCGTCCCTGGGATGGGCGCAGGACCGCATCAGCCTGCTGGACGGCGGGCTCTGCCTGCGGTTGTTCCAGGATGGGCGCGTGGACCTGCCGGGCTCGGTGCCCGTCGGCAAGTGCTTCGTCCACGAGGGGGTGGATCACATGGTCGACGCCCGCGTGGTCAAGGACCGGTTGATCCTCCAGGAGGACGGCATCGTGTTCGCCACCCTCCTGGTGGATCCCCACACGGGGGCCCTGGCGGCCGACCCCACCATCCTCAGCCGGGGGTTCGTGATGGTGTCGGACGACGAGGCCTATGCGGAATTGCTGGCCGGCGTCGCCCGCAAGACCTACGAGGAGGCGCCGCCGCTGGTCCGGAAGGACGGGGAGGCCCTGCGCGACGCGCTTCGGCTGGCCCTGCGGCGGATCATCCGGAAGACCACCCAGACGCGGCCGCTGGTGATTCCCGTGATCCTGGAATCCCCCGCTTCCTGATACCACTTTGCATTCAAAAAGATAAGGATCACCACCAAGACGCAGAGGGCACCAAGAACCGCACCCCAAGGGGTAGATTTCCTTGGTGCCTTGGTGGTGAAAAAGGAAATCCTGAATCTCGATCGCTTATTGGATATGAGCCCTACCGGAAGCCGCGGCGACCCCCCGACCGCAGGCCCGGGCGGTCGCCGAAGCCCTGGCGCAGCGCCTCTACCACGCGCCGCTGCATCTCCTCCACCTGCATGATCAGGCGCACCTGCTGGGCGGGGCTGAGGCGGGCGCGGATGTCGTCCTCGAACTTGAGCTTCAGCTCCATCTGCTGGCGCCGCAGGTCCACGAACTGGTCGAGCAGGGGGCGCACCTTGGCGTTCTTCTCCTCCTCGGTGCCGGGTCCGATCAGGATGTCGTTGAACCGGCGGCGCAGGGCCTGGATCTGCCGCGTCCGGTCGAACTGGTCCCGGTCGTAGCGGGTCCACCGCTCGACGACGGTCCGGGCCTGATCCTCCTGGAGGCCCACGGTCTGCTGGAGCTGATCCAGCCGGTACCGCGCGAGGGGGCGCTCCTCCTCCGCCTGGGCGGAAGCGGGAAGGGCGGCCAGGAACAGGGCGATGAGGGCGGCGCGGAACATGGTCGTCACCTCGGGGACACGGGAGGGGGCGGATCGAGGCGCTGGAGGAGCGCTTTCATCTCTTCGGGACTGAGGGCCTGGACCTGGGCGGCGTCCTCCTCTCCGTCGCGGAAAGGCGTATCGGCCACGGCGGGCTCTGCGAAGTCGGCGTGGGGAAGGGTGGCTTCGACGTAGGGCGTCTGGTTGGCGTACCCCGCGACGAACGCGCCGGTCCCAACCGCCAGCAGAATGGCCGCCGCGGCGCTCCAGGCCAGGGGGCCCACCCGTCGGTAGAGCGGCAGGCGGGTGGGAAGCTTCCGGAGGATCCGCCCCGGCAGGCGGTCGAAATAGCCCTGGGGCGCCAGGACGTCGGGCACTTCTTCCTGGGACAGGCACAGGATCCGTGCTTCCGAGCAGGCGGGGCAGGTCCTGAGATGGGCCTCGGCTCCAGGGCCGGGATCCAGGGGGTCCGCCTCCACGGCGAGCAGGGCGGCGGCGCAGGCTTCGGGCAGATCGAGGGGCTCGGCGGTCATTTCCGGCCTCCTTTGAGATGGCGGGTGAGATTCTGGATGGCGTGGAAGATGTGGGCCTTCACGCTGCCCACCGATGTGCCCATCTGCTGGGCGATCTGTTCGTACTTCCAGTCGTGCTGCAGCTTCAGGGTCAAGGCTTCCTTCTGGCGGCGGGGCAGTTTGGGAAGGGCCTCGGTCAGGAGGCGCCGGGCCTCCTGGTCGAGGGTGGAGGTGATCTGAGTCTCCTCCACCCGGAGGGCGGGGTGTTCAAGGGCGCCGTCCGGGCCTTCCAGACTCTCGTGTTCGCGGGCCATGCGCTCGCGGAAGTTGAGGGCCTGGCGGGTGGCGATGGTGATGAGCCAGGTGCGGAAGGAGGATTCGAACCGGAAGTTTCCCAGGGACCGGAACACCCGAATGAAGGTCTCCTGTACCACGTCATCGGCGTCCTGGTGGTTCTTCAGGACCGAGAAGGCCTTCCGGTAGACGTCGCGGGAGAACAGCTTCACCAGGCAGGCGAACGCCGTCTGGTCGCCGCCCTGGGCCGCTTCCACCCACGCCAGGACTTCGGGCGTGTGGTAGGGGGAGCCCGGATCGGGGAGGCGTTCGGCGATAGGGGTCGGCCGGAAGGGCGGGGATTCGTTCAAGGCAGCTTCCGCCATCATCCTAAACCTCGAGGGTTGGGGACCGGGACGTTCGTCTGCCTGGATGGACCCGGGAAGCCCATCTGGGGTTGAATGGGAAAGGCATCCGCCTCCAGTCCCACCCCGCCCGGCCCAGGAGTTCCCCATGCGAGACCGCATCACCCCGCTGCTGACGGAGGCCCAGATCCGGGCCCGGGTCCAGGAGCTGGGGGCCCAGTTGACCCAGGACTATGCGGGGAAGGACCTCGTCCTGGTGGGCCTGCTCAACGGGGTGTTCCCCTTCTTCGCCGATCTGGTGCGGGCCATGGACTTCGACTTCGACATGAGCTTCATGCAGGTGGCCAGCTACGGCGGCGGCTTGGAGAGCACCGGGGAAGTGCACATCCTCAAGGATCTGGACCGCTCCATCCAGGGCCGCCACGCCATCGTGGTGGAAGACATCGTGGACACGGGCCTGACGCTCTTCAAGGTGGGCAACCTCCTGAAGGACCGGGAACCCCTCAGCCTCAAGATCTGCACCCTCCTGGACAAGCCCACCCGCCGCAAGGTGGAAGTCCCCGTGGACTACGTCGGCTTCACCATCGAGGATCACTTCGTCGTCGGCTACGGCCTGGATTTCGACGGCAAGCTCCGCAACCTGCCCTACGTGGGGGTCTACCACCCGTGATCCGCGCGTCGGCCGCCAGCCGCTGGCTCCTTCCCCTCAGCCTCGCGCTTTTCGCCGGCTGCGGCTATCGGCGCCTGGACCGGCAGGTGCGGCCGGTGGCCTGGGCGAAGCAGGGGGAGACCATCCGGCTGGCCCGGTTCCGCAACCTCACGCCCCGCCTGGGGCTGGAGGACCGCTTCACCCGGGCGCTGGAGAACCGCGTGGTGGCAGCCAGCCCGTGGCGGCTCGTCGCCCAGGGAGAGGCCTCCCGCTGGGTGCTCCAGGGCACCCTGGAGGAATACCGGTCGCGTCCCATTGGACTGTCCGTGGGGGGCAAATCCTCCCGGATGGAAAGCGCCGGATCGGCCTCCCGGGTGGAGGTGGCGGTGGTGGCCAGCGTCGAGCTGCTGGACGGGCAGACGGGGGCCGTGGTCCTGTCGCGGCGGGGACTCACCTTTTCCAACCAGTACCGGGTGGATCAGAACTTCGCCAGCTTCGACAACCGCGAGCTTCAGGTCCTGGAGAACCTGGCGGACGATTTCGCCGAGAGCTTTCTGACCCAATTGCTGGAAAGCACCGACTGATGGCGGCTCCGGCGTGGGCGGACCAGGCGTTCGCCTTGGTCCACGGGGAGGACGGCGACGCCCGTCGCCAGGCTGTGGAGGATTGGAAGCGGCGCCACGTCGATCCCGAGTGGGCGGACTTCGCCCTGACGGTGTGCTCCGAGACCTGTTCGTGGCCCGAGGTGGTGGCTGCCATCCAGGAATCCGCGCCCTTCGGCGCCGGCGCCCGGACGGTGAT
The DNA here is from genome assembly GCF_030845995.1 of Geothrix sp. 21YS21S-4. Classification (NCBI taxonomy): domain Bacteria; kingdom Pseudomonadati; phylum Acidobacteriota; class Holophagae; order Holophagales; family Holophagaceae; genus Geothrix; species Geothrix sp. 21YS21S-4. Next base: position 2,083,758 of record NZ_CP132719.1, on the reverse strand, counting down.
CATTCCGGCCGCGGATCATCTCTTCACCCGCGCCAAGGACCTTCCGCCCGCCGTGAAGGGCCTGATGGAGAAGCCGCCCGCGGGGGTGAACCTCCTGCTGGTGGCCTGGACCACGCTCCCCGCGGCCCCCGGAAAGGCGCTGGGGGCCAAGCCCTGGACCGACTGGACCAAGGCGGGCCGCATCCTCAAGGTGGGGGTGCTCGATCCGGCGGACATCCCGCCCTTCATCGAAGCGGAGGCGCGGCGGCTCGGTCTGGCGCTCCAGGGCGCGGCGGCGACCCTGCTCGCCCAGCGCCAGGGCGGACATCCCGGGCTCCTCAAGCGGGCCCTCGAAGTGCTGGACCTGCTGGCGGAGGACCGCCGCGTCACCGAGGCGATGGTGGACCAGGTCACGTTCCGCCTGGCGGAGCAAAAGGCCTTCGCGTGGTCCGGCGCTTGGCAGAAGGGGGATTCGGCGGGCGCCCTGCGGGCCCTCCGTTCCGCCCTCGAAGACGGCGACGAGCCCCTGATGCTGCTCGGCCAGGCCCGGCGGGAAGTGGACCGCCTGCTGAAGCTGGCCGAAGCGGAGGCCGCAGGGCTGAAGGGGAACGACGTCCTGGGCGCGCTGGGCCTGTCGCCGCGCCAGGCCTTTCTCCTGGACGGCTATCGCAACGCTCTGGGGAAGCTGAAGCTGTCCGGATTGAAGGCCCTGCTGGGGCGCCTCAACCAGTGCGAGCGCGACCTCAAGGGCATGGCCCTGTCCCGCAGCGAGGCTCCGCTCCTGAATCTCACGCTGGCGCTGTGCCGGGCCTGGGCGCGCTGAGGCGCCGGAACCGGGCATTGGTCACTTGAGCGTCGGCTGTGACGGGCGGATCATGGGGCCTGGATCCCGGAGGACTCATGCCCGAATGCGTCATTCCCACCCTGACTTCCATGGAGGTGGTGGAGTCCAAGTCCGTCCTGCCTGCCGGATGGAAAGCCGACCTTTCGAACCTGAAGGCTCTGGATCTCACCCTGCCCGCCACCGAGTTGCTCCGCCGCACCACCAGCCGGCTTCCCCAGGACGTGATCGACGCCCTGGTGAAGGGCCGCGACGCCGAGGAGGAAGGCAGCCGCGCCTTCAACACCCTCAACGACATGGTGCGCAACATCCTCCTGGCGGACGGCCATGTGACGCCGCTGTGCCAGGACACCGGCACCATCATCTTCTGGGTCCGCCATCCCTTCGGCCTGAGCCAGCGGACGGCGAAGCAGCAGATCCGCGCCGCCGTGGTGGAAGCCACGAAGCGGTCGTGGCTGCGGCCCAACTGCGTCGAGTCCCTCAGCGGGAAGAACACCGGCAACAACATGGATCCCTTCCATGAGGGCCACCCCGCCATCCACTTCGAGGAGTGGGACAAGCCCGAGATCGAGATCTCCGTCATGCAGAAGGGCGGCGGATGCGAGAACGTGGGCGCCCAGTACCGCCTGCCGGACGCCGCCCTCGGCGCGGGCCGCGACATGAAGGGCGTCCGGAAGTGCGTCATCGACGCCGTGGTGAAGGCCCAGGGCCAGGGCTGCAGCCCCGGCATCCTCGGCGTGGCCATCGGCGGCGACCGCGTCACGGGCTACGAGAAGAGCAAGGAGCTGATCCTCCGCAAGCTCGGCACCTCCAATCCCGATTCCCGAATGGACGCCTTCGAGAGGGAGATGACCGCCGACCTCAACACCCTGGGCATCGGTCCCATGGGCTACGGCGGCAACACCACCATCCTCGGCGTCCTGGCCGAGGAGATGTACCGGCATCCCGCCAGCTTCTACGTCTCCATCAGCTACATGTGCTGGAGCAGCCGCCGCGGCACACTGACGCTCGGGGCCGCCGGCGAAGTGTCCTTCGACTGATTCGCGACGACGAGGCTGCCATGATCCGACTCACCACCCCCATCACCGAAGACCAGATCCGCCAGCTCAAGGTGGGCGACGAAGTGCTTCTCAACGGGCGCATCGTCCTCAGCCGCGACATGGGCCACAAGTACATGAAGGAGCAGAAGCCCGAGTGGCTGAAGCCCATCCTCGAGAACATGGTCATCTACCACTGCGGTCCGGTCGTGAAGAAGCACGAGGACGGCCACTACAGCTTCGTGGCCGCCGGCCCGACCACCTCCATCCGGGAGGAGCCCTACCAGGCCGACGTCATCGACACCTACAAGGTGCGCGGCGTCATCGGGAAGGGCGGCATGGGCAAGAAGACCAGCGAGGGCCTGCAGAAGACCGGCGCCGTCTACCTCCACGCCACGGGCGGGGCCGGCAGTCTGCTGGCCAAGCGGGTGAAGCGCGTGGTCGACGTGAAGATGCTGGAGGAATTCGGCAGCCCCGAGGCGTTCTGGATCATCGAGGTGGAGGACTTCCCGCTGGTGGTCACCATGGACAGCCACGGCGGCAGCCTCCACGAGATCGTGGCCCAGGCGAGCCAGGAGCGCGCCAAAGCGCTGATGGCCTAGTGAGGCTCACGTACCTGGAGCTTCGCCGGGATCTGGCGGCCCAGCTGGGCCGGTTCCTGGATCCCGGCGAAGCCCAGGCGGAGAGCTGGCGCTGGCTGGAGGAGGGGCTGGGCTGGACGCGCTCCCGGCTGGCGGCGGAAGGGGATGAGGCCGCTCCCGAATCCGCCCGCGCCGAGGTGGGCCACTGGCTTCGCCGCCGCCGAGAGGGCGAGCCCTGGGCCTACATCCTGGGCTGGGCGCTGTTCCGGGACCGGCGCTTCCGCGTCACGCGGGACACGCTGATTCCCCGTCCCGAAACCGACCTGCTGGTGGAAGCCGCCTTCGACGTGGGCCGCCGCCTCGGCGTGGCGTGCTGCGTGGACGTGGGGACGGGAAGCGGCATCATCGCCGTCAGCCTCGCCCTGGAAACGGACTGGAAGGTCTCGGCCTCGGACGTGAGCCCCGGAGCTCTGACCGTGGCCCGCGACAATGCCCGGACCCTGGGGGCCGAGGTGGCTTTCTTCGAGGGCAGCCTCCTGGAGCCCCTGCCGGATCCTCCAGGGCTGGTGGTGGCGAACCTGCCCTACGTCGATCCGGCGGACGCTCCCACCCTCCAGCGGGAATTGGACTTCGAGCCGGCGTCGGCGTTGTTCGCCCCGAACCGGGGACTGGCCCTTTCCATCGAGTTGCTGCGCCAGGCCAAGGTCCGCCAGGCGGCGGCCTGCCTCCTGGAGATCGGGGCGGGCCAGGGGGGCGAGTTGTGCCGCAGCGCCCTGGGGTCCGGATGGGGCAAAGCCATGGTCCATCAGGATTTCGCGGGCCACGACCGGGTTCTGATCGCCCTGTCCTGAAGGTTGGCATCCTCCTCGCCCTGTCAGGGAGTGGAGGTTGGTTATGCGGAAAATGCTGCCTATCATCGTGGTGCTCGCCGGAATCGGCTGCTCCATCCCCCGGCGGCACGATCCCAACCTCGTCAAGAAGCCGGACATTCCGTTGGTGGAGGAGGCGCCCGCCTCCCAGGCCCTCAGCGAGGGCAGCCTGTGGCGGGACCGGCCCTTCATCGCGGATCTGCGGGCGTTCCGGGTGAACGACCTCGTGACCTTGCGGATCACCGAGAGCACCAACGCCATCAGCAAGGCGGACGTGACGACCTCGCGGGACGGCTCCAACAAACTGACGAGCCCCACCCTGTTCGGCGCCCTGTCCAATTTCGGAATCGGCAGCGGCGGCGACGCCGCCCGCAGCACCGCCACCCAGAACAAGTACGCCGGGAAGGGCACCACCGGCCGCAGCGCCACCTTCACCACCGTCGTCACCGCGCGGGTGGTCAAGGTGATCGGGAACGGCAACCTGATCGTCGAGGGCTACCGCGACATCCAGCTGAACAACGAGACCCAGCGCCTCTACGTGGCCGGCATGATCGACCCGCACATGTTGGACAGCGCCAATTCCATCAGCTCGGGCCAGGTGGCCGAACTCCGGATCGGCTACGGCGGCCAGGGCGTGGTGGACGAGACCCTGAAGCCCGGCTTCATCAGCCGCCTCCTCAACTACATCTGGCCCTTCTGAGGTGGCGTCCATGCGCATCGCAGCCCTGTTCCTCGCCGGCCTCGCCCTTCTGGGCGCCGATGCCGTCAAGCCCGAAAAGAAGATCGACGCCCGCCTGAAGGAAGTGGCTCGCCTGCAAGGCGTGCGCGCCAACCAGCTCCTGGGCTATGGGATGGTCGTGGGCCTCGACGGCACCGGCGACAAGGATCAGACCAAGTTCACGGTCCAGTCCCTCGCCAACCTGATGTCCCGCCAGGGCCTGACGGTGAACCCCACCACCGTGAAGGTGAAGAACGTGGCGGCGGTGATGGTGACGGCGGAATTGCCGGCCTTCGCCCGCACCGGATCCCGCCTGGACGTGACGGTGTCGAGCACCGGCGACGCCAAGTCCCTCGCGGGCGGCACCCTTCTGATGACCGCGCTCCAGGGGCCGGACGGCCAGGTCTACGCCGTGGCCCAGGGCCCGCTGCTGGTCGGGGGATTCAGCGCCGCCGCGGGCGGGGCCTCCGTCACCAAGAACCACCCCACCGTGGGCCGCATCCCCGAGGGCGGGCTGATCGAACGCGAGACCGGCGGGAACTTCAACGCCCGCGCCTCGCTGCGGTACAGTCTGGTGGAAGAGGATTTCACCACCGCCGTCCGCGTGGTCCATAGCATCAACGAGGAACTTGGCGAGAAGGTGGCCCAGCCCCTGGATGCCCGCACCATCGACGTCCAGATCCCCAAGGACTATCAGGGCCGCGCGGTCGAACTGGTGGCCCGGCTGGAGAATCTGAACGTCCAGCTCCAGCCCAAGGCCCGCGTCGTGGTGAACGAGCGGACGGGCACGGTCATCCTCGGGTCCGAAGTCCGGGTGGGCGCCGTGAGCATCGTTCAGGGCGGCCTGAGCATCGTGGTTACCTCCACGCCGCTGGTGAGCCAGCCCGCGCCCTTCAGCCAGGGCAAGACCGTCACCGCGACCAAGAAGGAGGTCACGGCCACGGAGGAGAAGCCCAAGACCGTCACCGTGGAGCCGGGCGTCAGTGTGGGCAAGCTGGCCGAGATGCTCAACGGGATGGGCGTCACGCCCCGGGACATGGTCGCCATCCTCCAGGCCATCAAGGAAGCAGGCGCCCTCCAGGCCGAGTTGAGGGTCCTGTGAGCGCCGTCGTCGGAACCGCCCTCACCGCCGATCCCGTGGCCCAGGCCGCGAGCGCCAAGGGCCTGCCGGCACCGGCAGAAAAGACCGAGAAGGCCGCCCGCCAGTTCGAGGGAATGCTGATGGGCCTTCTCTTTCAGACCATGCGCAAGACCGTGGAGCCGTCGGGGCTGCTGGGGGATTCCGGCCAGTCCCGGGGTACCTACGAGTACCTGATGGATCAGGCGGTCGTCGATCAGGCCGTCGCCGGAGGGCGGGGTTGGGGCTTGGCCGAGCGGCTCCAGGAAAGCTGGAAAACTCAGGAAAAAACCAGCAAAGACGCAGCTCTTCCCACGGGTTGAGAGAATGGCCGGACCTGCCGATAGGGGAACTGTCGAGGTGAACATGCGCATCAGTGGCAAATCGGGCAGCATCGGCAGCAGCCAGGGCGTTTCCGGAGCCAAGAGTTCCTCCGCGCCTTCGGTTGCTTCGGTGGGGTCCGCGCCTGCTTCCGACGCCGTCCAGGTGTCTTCCGCCGCGCGGCTCGTCGCCGTGGCGCAGGAAGCCCTGGCGGTGGTTCCGGATATCCGGACGGAGAAGGTGGAAGCCCTCAAGAACCAGCTGGATGCGGACGCCTATCACCCCGACGGAGAGGCCGTGGCCGAAGGGCTCATTCGTGAGCACCTCGCGAAGGGGCACCATCCCTGAGCGTCCTGAGGCCCTCGTCGTGAGGGAATGATCACCCCGTTGACCCATCGCCAGATTCTTCAGACCGCCGCCCTCGAGACGGGCCGGCAGGCCATGGAGGGCGCGGCCCAGGTCCAGCGGGAGCAAGCCCGGCGGCACGCCTTCGACGCCAAACTCGCCGAAGCCCTGACCGAGGTGCCCGATATCGCCGAATCCGATGCCCTTCGGCTGTCGGAGCGCGGCGAGAAGCATGGCGGGCAGGGCGGGGATGCCACGGGCGCGTCTCCCGACGGATGGGAAGACGCGGACGAGAGCCCGGCAGAGGGTGCCGCCCTCCATTTGGACCTCTTGGCGTGAGGCTTGCCGTAGCTTCCGAGAGGAGGCCATCCATGCTGCATGCCGTGCCCGACCTTCTGGACGCGCTCGAATCCAGGCTTGTCGCCGGGGAAGACCCCGGAGCGCTGCTGTCCTCCATTCGGTGGTCGGAACTGGTGGGGTGGCCCGAGGACCAGGCGGGCGCTTACGCGCTCAAGCGGCGGCTTACCTCGGTCCAGACCCTTCTCGCCGGGCTCCAGTCGCCCCTCCGCGCCACGCTCATCGGCCTGTCCGGCAGCCCCGGCTACGGCCGCGCCGGCATTCCCGCCGATGCGTCAGCCCTTCCGTCGCGGCTGCAGGAACACGTGTAGGAGCCGCCATGCCGGGACTCAATGCCAGCCTCTACATCGGACTGTCGGGCCTCCAAGCCCAGCAGGCGGCCCTCAGCGTCGTGGGCCACAACATCGCCAACGTCAACACCGCCGGGTACAGCCGGCAGCGGGCGGACCTCAGCACCAACAATTCCCTCGTCGAAGGCCAGGTCTACTTCGGGAACGGCGTCTCCCTGAACTCGGTTCAGAGCATCCGGGACCGCTTCCTGGATCTCCAGATCTACCGGGAGACCGCCCGCCAGACGGGGGCCACGGAGCGCTATTCGGGCGTGGACGCCATTTCCACCAGCCTCGGGGACACCGGCACCACGGGCATCGCCGCGCAGATCCAGTCCTTCTTCCAGGGCTTCCAGGATCTTTCCGCCCAGCCCGAAAACGCGGCGCTGCGCACCAGCCTCCTGGGGAAGGCCCAGACCATGATTTCCGGGCTCCAGACGCGCTACCGCCTGCTGTCCGATCAGCGGGACAACGCGGATCGCGCCGTAGAGAGTCTCGTCGGCGAGGTGAACACCCTCACCACCCAGATCGCCAAGCTCAACGACCAGATCAGCACGGAGACCACGCCGGGCGCCAACAACGACGCCCGCGACCAGCGGAAGGCCCTCACGGACAAGCTGTCGGCCCTCGTCGGGATCAACGTCTTCGAGGGTTCCCGCGGGGAGTACCAGATCACCCTCGATTCGGGCTCCGGTGTGCTGGTGAGCGGCAACAATGCCTATGCCCTGAAGACCTCCGCCGGCGGGGCCGCCCTCGACAACCACCTCAAGGTGGAATCGGTCATGGGGGGCACTGTGGTCGACGTTACCGCGGGGATCAAGGAAGGCCAGCTCGGCGCCAAGCTCGACCTGCGGGACAACATCCTGCCCGGCTTCCAGAGCCAGCTCGACGAACTCGCCGCCGGTCTCGCGACGCAGGTGAACCAGCTCCACAGCGCCGGTTACGCGGCGGATGGGGTCACGACGGGCAACTACTTCTTCACCGGAGCCACAGCCAATGGCGGCCTGCCCACGGGCATCACCGCCACGAACGGCTACAAGGGGATGGTGAACGCCCTGTCCGTGGATACGGCGGTGGCGGGCAATCCCTCGCTGATCGCCGCGGCCGGCGCGGCCAGCGCGACGGGCGACAACACCAACGCGCTCGCGCTCGCCAAGCTCCAGACGGCCACCGGGACCGTGGATACGGACGGCGACGGCGTGGGCGACACGGGCCCCTTCAGCAGCTTCGTGGGCAGCATGATCAGCGACATCGGCAACAAAACCCAGAGCTATCAGGCCCAGAGCGACACGCAGCAGAACCTCGTCGCCGCCCTCCAGTCCCAGCGGGACCAGATCTCCGGCGTGGATCTGAACGAGGAAGCCGCTTCCATGATGACCCTCCAGCGGGGCTACCAGGCCTCGGCCCGTTTCCTCAGCGTCATCAACCAGCTCACCGATCAGCTGGTGAACCAGTTCGGCAAGTGATTCCGGAGGCGGTGAACCATGTCCCTGCGCACCCCCAACACCACCCAGTACCGCCAGTCCCTTCTGGACCTCGAGCGCACCAAGGCGCGCATGGCCCAGAACCAGCAGCGCATCTCCTCGGGCAAGAACATCACCCGCCCCGGCGACGATCCCAGCGGGGCCGCGCTCATCCTGGATTTCGAGAATTCCATCCAGTCCAATGAGCAGTACCTCAAGCAGGTGAACGCGGCCAGCGGCCTGCTGCAATCCACCGAGACGGTGGTGGACAGCGTCATCACCCAGGTGACGCGGCTTCAGGAGTTCGCCCAGCAGGCCACGGACGCCACCATCAGCAGCACCGGCCAGGCCGCCTTGGCCCAGCAGGTGGATTCCGTCCGCACCACCCTCCTCGCCCTCGCCAACACGCAGCAGCAGGGCAAGTACATGTTCTCCGGCACCCTGACGCAGACCCAGCCCTTCAGCGACTCCGCGCCACCCGCCGGCCCCATCGTCTACGCGGGCAATTCAGGCTCCATCAACCTCGACGTCAACTCGAGCACGAGCGTGAGCACCAATGTGCCCGGAAATAGCGTCTTCTTCGGGTCCGGCGGCGCCGGTTCCTCCACTGACCTCTTCAAGGCGGTGACGGATCTGCGCGACGGCCTCAGCAGCGGCAACGCCACCCTCATCCAGACGGCCACCGCAAATCTGAAGAGCGTCCTATCCAACGTGAGTCAGGTGCAGACGGACCTCGGCGGGCGGCAGGCGGGCCTCAGCGACCTGCAGGACAGCCTCACCGACATCAACGTGACCCTCCAGACCCTGCAGAACACGCGGGAGGCCACGAACTATCCCCAGGCCCTGACCGATTTCAACAACGACCAGATCGTCCAGTCCGCCACGCTCAGTTCCCTGGCGAAGTCCACCCAGCAGAACCTGTTCGACTACCTGGGCTAGTTTCCCTTCGTCAGGCCGATTCTCCGGCCTGACGAAGGTGTTCTTCGAGAGCGCGGATCGAGCGCTCCCGATGGACCTGTCCCTTGGCGGCCTTGACGGCGCGGGTGCCTCCGCTCCGCTTGAGCCCCCGCAGGTCCAGGAGCCCTTCCGGAAGGGGGGGGAGCAGGCCCAGCATGGCGTTGGTCGGCCCGAAGTCGGCGGGCGAGGCGTGGGCCAGGTAGTGGAGAAGGCTGCCCAGCACTGTCTCCGGAGGGAAGGGCGCGGTTTCGATGCCCCGGACGGCGCGATCCGCGGCGAAGGCGGCGGCGAGGCCGCCCGCGGCGGATTCCAGGTATCCCTCCACCCCCGACAGCTGGCCCGCAATCCAGAGGTTGGGAATCGATTTGACAGCGAGTGTCGCATCGAGGACCTTCGGCGCCTGGACGTAGGTATTGCGGTGGATGCTTCCGAACCGCGCGAATTCGGCGGCCCCGAGGCCCGGGATCAGGCGGAAGACCTCCTTCTGGGCGCTCCACTTGAGCCGGGTCTGGAAGCCCACCAGGTTGAAGTGGTCGCCGGCGAGGGTGTCCTGGCGAAGCTGGACGACCGCGTGGGGCCAGCGTCCGGTGCGGGGATCGTCGAGCCCCACGGGCTTCATGGGGCCGTGGCGCAGCGTCTCGCGGCCGCGGTCCGCCATCGCTTCGATGGGAAGGCAGGCCTCGAAGTAGGGCGTGTCCACGTCGGAGAGCGGGACGCGCTCGGCGCTGAGCAGCGCGTCCATGAAGCGCCCATATTCTTCCGTGTCGAGGGGACAGTTGATGAAGTCCGCGCCGCCCTTGTCGTAGCGGGCGGCCATCCATGCCCGATCCATGTCGATGCTGTCGCGCGTCACGATGGGGGCGATGGCGTCGTAGAAGTGGAGGCGGTCGCTCCCCGTGGCCGCCGCCAGCCAAGCGGCCAGGGGTTCCGACGTGAGGGGGCCCGTGGCGAGGATGGTGGGAACTTCGGGTTCCGGGGTGGCGACCTCCCTTTCCTCCCATTGGATGCGGGGATGGCCCTTCAAGGCCGTCGTGACGGCGGTGGAGAACACCTCGCGGTCCACGGCAAGGCTGTTGCCGGCCGGCACTCGAGCCGCTTCCGCACAGCGGAGGATGAGGGAGTCCATCCGGCGCATCTCGGCCTTGAGGATGCCGGTGGCGGAGTTGGGGTCGTCGCTCTTGAAGGAATTGGAGCAGACCATCTCTGCGGCACCCGCCGTGGTGTGGGCCGGGGTGCTCTGGCCGGGCCGCATCTCCGTCAGGCGGACGTCATGGCCGCGCATCGCCAGCTGCCAGGCTGCTTCGGATCCCGCCAGCCCCGCTCCGATCACATGAATCACGCTTCCCCCTTGTAGAAGCACGATTCTAGGCCACCGCGCCCGGCATCCCGCGCCACTGCGAGGGGAGAGGACGCGCCCTCCAGAAAAAAAGCCTTGCAAGAGTCGAGGGTCGTGTTAGTCTAAATCTCCTGGGCAGTTGAGGCTGCGAGGAGCTGAGGGAAGAGCCGAGGGGGCGGAAGCCGCTGAGGAGCTTTCAGGGCGCGGAAGCACGAGGGTGTGGAAGCGTGGGCGTCTTTGAAAACCGGATAGAAGATAGGAAGCCTTTGAGGGTTTCGTGGGACGTTCTAGGACGGGCTGCGAAATTCAGAGAAATACGACCAGAACATTGGCCTGAGGACGAGAGTTCTTGGGTTTGAGGGTTCAGGAATGAAACTTGAGAGTTTGATCCTGGCTCAGAATGAACGCTGGCGGCGTGCCTAACACATGCAAGTCGGATGTGCCGCAAGGTGCATGGCAGACGGGTGAGTAACGCGTGGGGAATCTACCTTTTAGTGGGGAATAACGCTCCGAAAGGAGTGGTAATACCGCATGAGACCTTTGGCTGGGATGCTGGAGGTGAAACCTGGGGACCGCAAGGCCTGGGGCTAGAAGAGGATCCTGCGTCTGATTAGCTAGTTGGCGGGGTAATGGCCCACCAAGGCGACGATCAGTAGCCGGCCTGAGAGGGTGATCGGCCACACTGGAACTGAGACACGGTCCAGACTCCTACGGGAGGCAGCAGTGGGGAATTTTGCGCAATGGACGAGAGTCTGACGCAGCAACGCCGCGTGGGTGATGAAGGTCTTCGGACTGTAAAACCCTGTCGTCAGGGACGAAGGCAGCAGTGTTAATAGCATTGTTGCTTGACGGTACCTGGAGAGGAAGCCCCGGCTAACTCTGTGCCAGCAGCCGCGGTAATACAGAGGGGGCAAGCGTTATTCGGAATTATTGGGCGTAAAGGGCGCGTAGGCGGTTTTTTAAGTCAGATGTGTAATCCCCGAGCTCAACTTGGGAACTGCATCTGAGACTGGAAGGCTAGAGTACTGGAGAGGGTGGTGGAATTCCTCGTGTAGCGGTGAAATGCGTAGAGATGAGGAGGAACACCAGTGGCGAAGGCGGCCACCTGGACAGTAACTGACGCTGAGGCGCGAAAGTGTGGGTAGCAAACAGGATTAGATACCCTGGTAGTCCACGCTGTAAACGATGAACACTTGGTGTGGAGGGAGTTGACCCCTTCCGTGCCGGAGCTAACGCGTTAAGTGTTCCGCCTGGGGAGTACGGTCGCAAGGCTGAAACTCAAAGGAATTGACGGGGGCCCGCACAAGCGGTGGAGCATGTGGTTTAATTCGACGCAACGCGAAGAACCTTACCTGGGCTTGAACTGCAGTGGACCGGTCTAGAGATGGGCCTTTTCGCAAGAACTGCTGCAGAGGTGCTGCATGGCTGTCGTCAGCTCGTGTCGTGAGATGTTGGGTTAAGTCCCGCAACGAGCGCAACCCTTACCCGTAGTTGCCAGCGCGTCATGGCGGGAACTCTACGGGGACTGCCCGGGTTAACCGGGAGGAAGGTGGGGATGATGTCAAGTCCTCATGGCCCTTATGTCCAGGGCTACACACGTGCTACAATGGGCGATACAAACCGTTGCAAAGTCGCGAGATGGAGCTAATCGGAGAAAGTCGTCCTCAGTTCGGATTGTAGTCTGCAACTCGACTACATGAAGGTGGAATCGCTAGTAATCGTGTATCAGAATGATACGGTGAATACGTTCCCGGGCCTTGTACACACCGCCCGTCACATCACGAAAGCCGGGAGCACTTGAAGAGGGTGAGGTAACCGAAAGGGGCCAGCTCTCAATGGTGAACTTGGTGATTGGGGTGAAGTCGTAACAAGGTAGCTGTAGGAGAACCTGTGGCTGGATCACCTCCTTTCTAAGGAGAGCCGTTCGAACGAATGGCATAGGTCAACGCTTCCGATCGAAATTCTATCCGGTTTTTAAAGACGCTCGAGCAGATCAGCGAGTCTTTGACGAGCGTGCTTGGGCGTGAGTAAGGGCCCGTAGCTCAGCTGGGAGAGCGCCTGGTTTGCATCCAGGAGGTCGTCGGTTCGATCCCGGTCGGGTCCACCAACGCCTGCTGGGGCACGAGTAGGAGGCCAAGCAGGAGCCTCGGGGCCCTCCCGTGTGTGAACGCACGAGGGCCTATAGCTCAGTCTGGTTAGAGCGCACGCCTGATAAGCGTGAGGTCGGTGGTTCGAATCCACCTAGGCCCACCACCACGAGCCAGGAATGGCGAAGAGGGAATTGAGTTGAGTTGAGACCCTGCGGGGTTTGAATCCAGCTCAAGACCGGCTTGAGGGCCGGTGGTCGCAAGGCAGAGCTGTTTGACAATCAAATAGAAGGAATAGAGAAGGGTGATCCATGGCGTTGAAGTGACGCTGTGGGCTTAAGGCGAGGCAAGTTTAGCGAATCAACACTCTCGTGGGTCTGAAGTCAATGTGATTCATTGATGGAAGGCCAAGTTACAAAGGGTTGACGGTGGATGCCTTGGCAGATGACAGCGATGAAGGACGTGGTAAGCTGCGAAAAGTCTCGGGGAGTTGCACGCGAACGGTGATCCGGGAATGTCCGAATGGGGAAACCCGTCTGGGTGAAAGCTCAGTCATCCCGAAGCTGAATCCATAGGCTTCGGGAAGCGAACGTGGGGAAGTGAACCATCTCAGTACCCACAGGAACAGAAAACAACAGTGATTCCGGGAGTAGCGGCGAGCGAAACCGGAAGAGCCCAAACCTCTTACGTGTAAGCGGCAGGCGTTGCGTAAGGGGGGTCGTGGGACCCACAGGCTGGAGCTGCCCTCCAGCACAGAGTTACAAAACCGACGGTTAGCGGAACGGCATGGAAAGGCCGGCGATACAGGGTGATAGCCCCTTATGCGAAAGCCGATCGGACTCTGAGAGGTGTTCCCAAGTATGTCGGGGCACGAGAAACCTTGACAGAATTTGCCGCGACCATGCGGTAAGGCTAAATATGTTCATCTGACCGATAGTGAACCAGTACCGTGAGGGAAAGGCGAAAAGAACCCCGATGAGGGGAGTGAAATAGAACCTGAAACCGTCAATCTACAAGCAGTGGAACCCCTATGGTTTTAACCAGGGGAACCGCGTGCCTTTTGCATAATGAGCCGGCTAGTTATTTTTAGTGGCGAGGCGAAGCCGAAGAGGCGAAGCCGCAGGGAAACCGAGTCTGAATAGGGCGACAGTCGCTGGAAATAGACGCGAAACGGGATGATCTATCCTTGACCAGGATGAAGTCCGGGTGACACCGGATGGAGGTCCGAACCAGTGTGGGTTGAAAACCGCTTGGATGAGTTGAGGATAGGGGTGAAAGGCCAATCAAATTCCGTGATAGCTCGTTCTCCCCGAAATAGCTTTAGGGCTAGCGTCGGATGTTTCGTCGTGCAGGTAGAGACCTGAATGGACTAGGGGGCTTACCAGCTTACTGAATCCAACCAATCTTCGAATGGCACGCCGTGAAGTCCGGCAGTCAGACTGCGGGTGATAAGATCCGTAGTCGAGAGGGAAAGAACCCAGATCGCCAGCTAAGGTCCCAAAATACATGCTAAGTGGAAAAGGATGTGGATGTGCTTAGACAGCCAGGAGGTTAGCTTAGAAGCAGCTATCCTTTAAAGAAAGCGTAATAGCTCACTGGTCAAGCGGGTCTGTGCCGACAATTCAACGGGGCTCAAGCATGTTACCGAAGCTGCGAACGTAAGTGGTAGGGGAGCATTCCCTACGTCTGTGAAGGTTGACCGTAAGGACAGCTGGAGACATGGGAAGAGACTCTGTCGGCATAAGTAGCGTAAAGACGGGCGAGAACCCCGTCCGCCGTAAGACTAAGGTTTCCAACGCAAGGTCAATCCGCGTTGGGTTAGTCGGACCCTAAGCTGAGGCCGAAAGGCGTAGGCGATGGAAAGCTGGTTAATATTCCAGCACCATGAGCATCTCGTTTGCACGATGCAGGGACGCAGGAAGGTAGGGACGCAGGGCTATGGAATGTCCTGCGAAAGGATCCAAGGGTGGCGCTTAGGGAAGTCCGGGCGCCGCGAGCCCAAGGTTTCTGACGAAAAGTTCTGATCCTACACTGCCGAGAAAAGCTGCTAAGGAGAGATGTTTGTGTCCGTACCGCAAACCGACACAGGTAGTCGAGGAGAGAATCCTCAGGCGTTTGAGAGAACTCTGCTGAAGGAACTCGGCAAATTAACCCCGTAACTTCGGGAGAAGGGGTACCCCGGTAGGGTTCATAGCCCGAGGGGGTGGCACATAAATGTCCCAGGCGACTGTTTAACAAAAACACAGGTCTCTGCAAACTCCAAAGAGGAGGTATAGGGGCTGACGCCTGCCCGGTGCCGGAAGGTCAAGAGGAGCGGTCAGCGCAAGCGAAGCTGCGAATTTAAGCCCCGGTGAACGGCGGCCGTAACTATAACGGTCCTAAGGTAGCGAAATTCCTTGTCGGGTAAGTTCCGACCTGCACGAATGGCGTAACGATCTGGGAACTGTCTCCAGCAGAGACTCAGCGAACTTGTAGCACCGGTGAAGATGCCGGTTACCCGCACTTAGACGGAAAGACCCCGTGCACCTTTACTACACCTTGACATTGAGGTTGGCGTTGGACTGTGCAGGATAGGTGGGAGGCTATGAAACTGGCTCGTTAGGGTCGGTGGAGCCGACGTTGAGATACCACCCTGTTTAACGCTGATCTCTAACTCGCACCCGTGATCCGGGTGGAAGACAATGTCAGGCGGGTAGTTTGACTGGGGCGGTCGCCTCCTAAAGCGTAACGGAGGCGTACGAAGGTTCCCTCAGGCTGTTTGGAAATCAGCCGCAGAGCGCAATAGTATAAGGGAGCTTGACTGCGAGTCAGACACGACGAGCAGGTGCGAAAGCAGGTTATAGTGATCCGGTGGTCCCGAATGGAAGGGCCATCGCTCAACGGATAAAAGGTACGCCGGGGATAACAGGCTGATCTTGCCCAAGAGTTCATATCGACGGCAAGGTTTGGCACCTCGATGTCGACTCATCACATCCTGGGGCTGAAGCAGGTCCCAAGGGTTCGGCTGTTCGCCGATCAATAGTGGTACGTGAGTTGGGTTCAGAACGTCGCGAGACAGTTCGGTCCCTATCTAGTGTGGGCGCAGGAGATTTGAGAGGACCTGTCCTTAGTACGAGAGGACCGGGATGGACTGACCTCTGGTGTTCCAGTTGTGCCTCCAGGTGCAATGCTGGGTAGCTATGTCGGGAAGTGAGAAGCGCTGAAAGCATCTAAGCGCGAAACACCCCTCAAGATGAGATCTCCCTATGAGACCCGTGGTAGACCACCACGTTGATAGGCCGCATGTGCAAGTCCGGTGACGGATTCAGCTGAGCGGTACTAATCGGTCCATCGACTTGACCTTTCATCAATCAATCACACCCCTGCAGTTTTGAGCTCCGCTCAACCTGCAACGACGTCATACCCACGAACGCTCGACAGAGCCTTCGCCTTAAACCCTTCTCAACCCTTCTACCCTTCGTCGTGGCTTTTCCCCAGGGGTCACACCCGTTCCCATCCCGAACACGGCCGTTAAGACCTGGAGGGCCGATGATACTGCTCCCCACAGGAGTGGAAAAGTAGGTCGCTGCGACGTTAAATCGAACGGGTCACTCCATTGTGAGTGACCCGTTTTTTTGCGTACCCACTTCCGCATCCATGCGGGTTTTTGGGCTCCGCGCCGGATACACTGGGGGTTCCGCGTGGAGGAGACTGATGAGTAAAGGTGTTTACACCTTCGGGGGAAACCGCAATGAAGGCAGCGCTGCCATGCGCAACCTTCTGGGAGGCAAGGGCTGCAACCTTGCGGAGATGGCGGGGCTTGGCATTCCCGTCCCGCCCGGATTCACCCTGACGACCGAGCAGTGCGGGGCCTACTACACCCATGGCCGGCAACTGTCTGAAGCCTTGCGCACGGAAGTGGTAGAGGCCCTCCGGTGGCTGGAGGGCGTACGCGGCTGCCGGTTCGGCTCCGACGAAAATCCCCTGCTCCTGTCGGTGCGCTCCGGGGCGCGGGTGTCCATGCCCGGCATGATGGACACCGTCCTCAATCTGGGGCTCAACGACCGCACCGTCCTGGCCCTGGAGAAGGCCAGCGGCAATTCCCGCTTCGCGTGGGACTCCTATCGCCGCTTCATCACGATGTACAGCAACGTGGTGCTGGGCGTGGAGCACGCGCTCTTCGAGGCCGAGCTGGAGCGCGCCAAGGAGCGCCTCGGGAAGCACCAGGACACGGATCTGAGCGCGGAGGATTGGAAGGCCCTGGTCGTGGCCTTCAAGGAGATCGTCCAGGAGGAGACCGGCCGCGCCTTTCCCCAGGAACCCATGGACCAGCTGTGGGGCGCCATCCGCGCCGTCTTCGAGAGCTGGAACACCGCGCGCGCCATCACCTACCGGCGGCTGAACCGCATCCCCGACGACTGGGGCACGGGCGTCAACGTCCAGAGCATGGTCTTCGGCAACATGGGCGACGACTGCGGCACGGGCGTGGCCTTCACGCGGGATCCCTCCACGGGCGAGAAGCTGTTCTACGGCGAATACCTGATCAATGCCCAGGGAGAGGACGTGGTGGCGGGCATCCGCACGCCCCAGCCCATCACCCGGCAGCAGGCTGAGGGCACGGGGCTCAAGAGCCTGGAAGAGGCCATGCCCGCTTCCTTCACGGAACTCGACGCCACATGCCAGCGGCTGGAACAGCACTTCCAGGACATGCAGGACATCGAGTTCACCATCGAGCGCGGCAAGCTGTTCCTTCTTCAGACGCGCAACGGCAAGCGCACGGCCATGGCGGGGATCCGCATCGCCATCGACCTGGTGGACGAAGGGCTCATCGACAGCCGAACGGCCCTCAAGCGCCTGGACGCCGACAGCCTGTCGCAGCTCCTGGCGCCCGTATTCGATCCCAAGGAAAAGGATCGGCTCCGCACGGAGGGCCACCTCCTGACGAAGGGACTGAACGCCGGTCCCGGCGCGGCCACGGGCCGCATCGCCCTCACCGCGGAGGACGCCGAGCGCATGGCCCAGGAAGGGCCCGTCGTGCTCGTGCGGGTGGAAACCAGTCCCGAGGACATCGCGGGGATGGTGGCCGCCCAGGGGATCCTCACGGCCCGCGGCGGAATGACCAGCCACGCGGCGGTGGTGGCCCGGGGCATGGGCAAGCCCTGCGTCTGCGGCGCCTCGGCGGTGCAGATCGACGTGGCGCGCGGGCTGGTGATGGTGGGCGAGCAGGTTCTGAAGGCCGGCGAGGATTGGATCTCCCTCGACGGTTCCACGGGCGAGGTCTTCGCGGGCAAGCTCAGCGCCCATCCCTCCGAAGTGAACCAGGTGCTGGTGGACGGCCGCCTGAAAGCGGAGGAGAGCGAGCTCTACGGCCGTTTCGCCAAGATCATGGACTGGAGCCGCGAGGCGCGGCGGCTGAAGGTGCGGACCAATGCGGACACGCCCCACGACGCCGCCGTGGCCCGGGCCTTCGGCGCTCAGGGCATCGGCCTGTGCCGCACGGAGCACATGTTCTTCGAGGGCGACCGTATCCTCTCCGTCCGCGAGATGATCCTCGCCACCGACACCGAGGGCCGCCGGAAGGCCCTCGCGAAGCTGCTCCCCATGCAGCGCGAGGATTTCGAGGGGATCTTCGCCGCCATGGATGGCCTGCCGGTCAACATTCGGCTCCTGGATCCGCCCCTGCACGAATTCCTGCCCCAGGACGAGGCCGGCCAAAAGGAGATGGCCGAAATCCTGGGCGTGGATCTGGGCACCGTGGAGCGCCGCGTGGCGCAGCTCCACGAATTCAATCCGATGATGGGCCACCGCGGCTGCCGCCTGGGCATCACCTTCCCCGAGATCGTCCGGATGCAGGTCCGCGCCATCGCCGAAGCCGCGCTCAACGTCCGGGCGAAGGGCATCACGGCCATTCCCGAAATCATGGTGCCTCTCATCGGCACCGTCCGGGAGCTGGTCTACACCAAGACCGAAATCCTGGATGAGCTCGCCCAGGTGAGCCGGGAGCGCGGCGAAGCCTTCGCGTGCCCCATCGGCACCATGATCGAGATTCCGCGCGCGGCGCTCACCTCCGACAAGATCGCCCAGGAGGCCGAGTTCTTCAGCTTCGGGACCAACGACCTGACGCAGATGGGCTTCGGCTTCAGCCGCGACGACGCGGGAACCTTCCTGCCGGAGTACGTGGGGAAGAAGATCCTCGACGAGGATCCCTTCCAGAGCCTGGACCAGGAGGGCATCGGCGAGCTGGTGCGGATCTCCTGCGAGAAGGGCCGCGCCGTCCGGCCGGACCTCAAGCTGGGCGTGTGCGGCGAGCACGGCGGGGATCCCCGCAGCGTGCGGTTCTTCCACCAGGTGGGCCTCGACTACGTGAGCTGCAGTCCCTACCGCGTGCCCATCGCCACCCTGGCGGCGGCCCAGGCCGCGCTGGACTGAGCCATTCGCCGTAAACGCAGGGGGACGCGGCGATTCGCGTCCCCCTGCGCGTTCGGGCGTCTCGGGAAATCCTCGGAAACGCGGTAAAATAGGCCTTTTCGAGCGACCCATGGCCAAGACCGCGACCCGGACCCCTTCCGATCAGCCCGAGATCATCTACTCGATGATGCGGGTGAGCAAGATCTACAACAACAAGCCCGTCATCAAGGACATCTCCCTCAGCTACTTCTACGGCGCCAAGATCGGCGTCCTGGGCCTCAACGGCTCAGGCAAGAGCACGGTTCTGCGGATCATGGCGGGCGTCGACCAGGACTTCAACGGCGAGGCCGTCCTCAGCAAGGGCTACACCACCGGCATCCTGGACCAGGAGCCCCAGCTCGATCCCGCCCGCACCGTGCGGGAGATCGTGGAGGAGGGCGCCGCCGAGAAGGTGGGCTGGCTGAGGGACTACAACGCCATCAGTGAGCAGTTCGCGGATCCCGACGCGGACATGGACGTGCTTCTCGCGAAGCAGGGAGAGCTGCAGGAGAAGATCGACGCCCACGACTGCTGGGACCTGGACGCGCGGCTGGACCAGGCCATGGACGCCCTCCGCTGCCCCGATCCCGACACCAAAATCGGCGTCCTGTCCGGCGGCGAGCGCCGCCGCGTGGCGCTCTGCCGCCTGCTCCTCCAGGAGCCCGACATCCTCCTGTTGGACGAGCCCACCAATCATCTGGACGCCGAGACCGTGGCCTGGCTGGAGAAGCACCTCCAGGACTACAAGGGCACCGTCATCGCCGTCACCCACGACCGCTACTTCCTGGACCACGTGGCCGAGTGGATCCTGGAACTGGACCGCGGCGAGGGCATCCCCTGGAAGGGCAACTACTCCAGCTGGCTGGAGCAGAAGCAGGGGCGCCTGGGACGGGAGGAGAAGTCCGACCAGAAGCGGCAGAAGACCCTGGAGCGCGAGCTGGAGTGGATCCGGATGTCGCCCAAGGGCCAGCACACCAAGAGCAAGGCCCGCATCGCGAACTACGAGCGCCTGGCGGGTGAAGAAGGTCGCCAGAAGGAGCAGGAGCTGGAGATCTACATCCCCAGCGGCCCGCGCCTGGGCGACCTCGTCGCGGAGCTGGAAGGCGTCACCAAGGCCTACGGCGACCACGTCCTGTTCGAGAACCTGAGCTTCGCCATTCCGCGGGGCGGGATCCTGGGCGTCATCGGCCCCAACGGCGCCGGCAAGTCCACGCTTCTGCGGCTGCTCACGGGCCAGGAAACGCCGGACGCGGGCACGATCAAGCTGGGTGAGACCGTCCGGATGGCCTACGTGGACCAGCTCCGCGCGGGGCTCAACCTCGACAAGAGCGTGTTCGAGGCGGTCTCCGGCGGCTACGAGCAGATCGAGCTGGGCGGAAAGCTCATCAACGCCCGTGCGTGGCTCAGCCGCTTCGGGTTCAGCGGCGATTCCCAGCAGAAGAAGGTCTCGGAACTGAGCGGCGGCCAGCAGAACCGCCTGAATCTGGCGCTGACCCTCAAGAGCGAATCCAACCTCCTGTTCTTCGACGAGCCCACCAACGACCTCGACGTGAACACCATGCGGGCGCTGGAGGAGGCCATCGAATCCTTCGCGGGCAGCGCCGTGCTGGTGAGCCACGACCGGTGGTTCCTGGACCGCCTGGCCACCCACATCCTGGCTTTCGAAGGCGATTCCCAGGTGCAGTTCTTCGACGGGAACTACAGCCAGTACGAGGCCTACCGCAAGGACGTGCTGGGCCTGAAGCCCTTCGATCCGCACCGCATCAAGTACCGCAAGCTGACGCGATGACGACCGCCGTCTCCCCTTCTCCCCGCGGCATGCTCTTCGCGGCCGCCCTGGGCCTGGGGTTCGGAGGCGTCGCCTTCGGCTGGGCCGAAGGCTCCATCGCCCTGTGGGGCTTCGGCGGCGCCTGTCTTCTTCACGCGGCCCTTTCCGTGAACGCCTGGATGCGCCTCCGCGAGGGTCTGGGCAACCGCGGACTGGAGCGGGAGCGCCTCGTCCTGCGGGCGGTCGGTCTTCTGCTACGCCTCTTGGCTGCGGGCATGGCCCTCACCGCCGGCGCCGCGCTGATGGGGGACCGGAGCGCCCCTCTCGGATCCTCCTGCCTTGCGCTGGGAGGCGCTGGCGCGGTGGGCTTCGGACTGGCGTGGATGGGGAAGCGGAGCCAGAAGGGGCTTCATCCCACGCTGGACCTCGACGCGACGGTGGCGCGCGTTCCCATGGAATTGGCCCTGCTCCTCCTTGCGGGAGGCTTGGCGAGCCGCTGGTTCGCCGGGGCCGATGCCGCGATCGCCTTGGTCGCCGCCGTCCGCCTCTTCTGGGAGGGCCGCGCGCTGGCGAAGGTCTCGGCGTTGCCTGCGGCCGCCTGCGGGAGTTGCGGAAGCTGCGGCTGCGGGTGATGCGGGTCCTGGAGCTGTTCTCGGGGCTCGGCGGCTGGCGCTTCGCCCTGGGAGATCGCGGCCTTGTCGCCGCCGCCTACGACGTGAGCGACCCCGCCAATGCCACCTACGCGCTGAACCACGGGGACCGGCCCCGCACCCGCGAGCTCGCCACCCTTCCCCCGAAGGATCTGGCCGCGGTGGACGCCGACACATGGCTGCTGAGCCCGCCGTGCCAGCCCTTCTGCCGCATGGGGAACCACCGGGGGCTGGAGGATCGCCGCTCCCGCGCCTTCCGCCACCTCATGGATCTGTTCGACGCGGCGCCTCCCGAGCGGCTCGTCCTGGAGAACGTCGGAGGCTTCCGGGGCTCCGACGCCCATGCCCTGCTGGCCGAACGTCTGCGCGCCCACGGCTTCCACGCCCTCGATCTCGAGGCCTGTCCCACCGGCTTCGGGCTGCCCAATTTGCGGCCGCGGGTCTTCGTGGTGGCTTCCCGGAAGCCCCTCGCGGTTCGGCCTTTGCCGGCCGTGCCGCCGCGCCCCTTGGCCGACTTCCTGGACGAGGAGGAGGACCCTGCGCTGTACCTCGCGCCCGACGTCCTCGCCCGCCATGGTGAGGGAATGGATCTCGTGACGGCGGCGGATCGGCGCAGCGCCTGCTTCATCGGCGGCTACGGCCAGTGCTTCGTGGGCAGCGGCTCCTTCCTGCGGACGGCGAAGGGCGTGCGCCGCTTCTCGCCCTCTGAAGCGGCCCGCCTGCTGGGCCTGCCGGCGGGATTCCGCTTTCCTGATTCCCTGTCGCTGGAAGCCCGCTACCGCCTGCTGGGCAACGGCCTGTCCATTCCCGTGGCGACCTGGGCGCTGGACCACCTGTAGACTTCCCCCATGCGCCTTCTGCTTTCGGCTTTCGCTCCCGAACTGGGCCCTCTCGCGGGGAATCCGCCGCCCGGCTGGGAGACGGCCACGGTGGGCGTGGGCGCGGTGACGGCGGCGGCGGCCACGGCGAGGCTCCTAGTGGAGCGGCGGCCCGAGGCCGTCCTGTTCCTGGGAACCTGCGGGCGCTACGACGCGCGCCTCGCCCTGTTCGACTGCCTCTGGGCGTCGGAAGCCGTGGCGACGTCCCTGGAGGAAGTGCAGGGAGGTGCCTACCGCCCGGGACTGGAGCGGGTCCGCTGGGAATCCACCCTGCCCGGGCCGCTTGCCGCCCACTCCGTGGCCGTTCCCCCCGCCATCACGAAGACTGCCGAAGGCGCTGCCCGCTTGGCGTCCGTGGCCCCCGCGGAGCACCTGGAGCTGACGGGGGTCTTCGCGGCGTGCCACGGGGCCGGCGTTCCCTGCGGCGGCGCCCTGGTGGTGGTGAACGACGTGGGACCGGACGCGCAGGCCCAGTGGAAGGCCAACCACGCCGAGGGCAGCCGGCGGTTGGTGGAAGCGCTCAGGGAGTCGGGGTTTTTCGGAAGGGGATGAAGGCCGCCGCGCCGTCGCCCGTATCGATCCGCCAGCCGCCGGGGACGGCGGAGATCCGCACGCCGCGGGAGGGGCCGGTGATCCACGCGCCGATGCCTTCCCTCCGAAACGTCTCCAGCGTTTCCGGGTGCGGGTGGTCGAAGCGGTTCCGGAGGCCCGCCGAAATCATGGCGACTTCCGGGCGGAGGGCCGCGACCCAGGCGGGATCGGAGGCCGTCCGGCTGCCGTGGTGGCCGGCCTTCAGGACGCGGTGGGCGAAGGGACCCGGCTCGCCGAGGTCCAGCAGGTCCCGCTCCTGGATGCCCAGGGCGTCGCCCATCAGCCACAGCTCCCGGTCGCCCCACGTGACGCGCAGAACTGCCGACACCATGTTGGCGTCGGGCAGGGCGTAGGCGCGGGCGGGCCACCGGACGCTGAAGGCAGCCTCTCCGCGCCTCCAGCCATCGCCCCGCAAGAGACCCGAAGGATCCGCCCCGGGTGGGCTGAAGGGCGCCCAGGGATCCTCGTCGTCGGCGGTGATGGGCACGGAGGTCGAGGCCAGGGGCCACAGCCGCGACAGGGTGGCCCACCCGCCCGTGTGATCCGCGTGGGGATGGGTGAGGACGAGGTGGACGGGTTCGCGAACGCCCCGGCGGCTCAGCACCCGCACGACGCGCCGGGCCGTCCAGGGGCCGGCTCCGGTATCCACGAGCGTGGCGTCCCCTTGCGGCGCGCGGACCAGCAGGGCATCGCCCTGGCCCACGTCCACCGCCTCCAGGGACAGAGCCTCCGGCGCGCGGCCCGTCCCGCGGGAGACGAGCAGTCCCGCCGAAAGGCCCACCAGTCCCACGATCAGGGCGCGGGTGCGGCGGAGGGTTCCCTGGCGATGCGCCAGGAGGATCCAGCCCAAAGCCAGAAGAAGCCAGGGCCACAGAATGCCGGTGGCGAGGGGCGCCAGCCCCGTGAACGCGGGCACGAGGCGATCGCCCATCCAGCCCAGAACCGCCGCGGCGGCCGGCGTCAGGCCGGGAAGGGGCAGGAGGATCAGCGCGAGGCAGAGGGGCGTCAGAAAGGCCACCAGGGGCAGCACCAGGAGGTTGGCGAGGATTCCCCACTTGGGGGCGCCGCCGTGGAGCAGGGCGAGCAGGGGCAGCGTGGACAGCCAGGGTGCCGCCAGCCGCGCGAAAGGAAGCGCCGCGCGGCCCAGGAGCGGAGCGATGAGCCCGGCGAGGGGCTCCGCTCCCCACAGCAGGCCCAGCAGCGCCCACCACGCGAGGAGGAACCCCGGCTCCGCTCCCGCCGCGGGATGGCCCAGCAGCCACAGGAGGAGGGCCAAGTGAAGGCCGGCGGCGGGCGGAAGCTGCCACCCGCTGCGCCGCCCGAAGGCCCAGGCGATGCCCATGAAGAGGCCCCGCCACACCGGGGCGGAAAAGCCCACCAGCGCGGAGTAGAGCAGTCCCGCGACCATGGATCCTCCGGCCGCGCCCCGCATGCGGAGCCGGCGGAGGAGGGCCTCCACCGCCGCCATCACCAGCGTCACCTGAAGGCCCGAGACCACCAGGATGTGGAGGGTCCCGCTCTCGGCGAACACGCTGAAATGGGCTTCCTGCGCGGGTGGGATGCCGAGGGTGAGGGCTCCCCACAGGTCCCGCGCGGTGGGGTCCAGCGGGAGCGCGTCGAAGCGTCTTCGCGCGAAGGCCTGGAGGCGAAGGAGAAGGGAAGGGGCGGGCGGACCGGTGGCTTCCATCAACTGGGCGGAAGGAAGGTGGATGCGGCGGGGGGCCTCGTCGCTCCGGGCCCGCCACAGCGGGCGCTCGGCCAGGAAGATGGGGCCGGGCTCCACCGACCGCAATTCCGCCCGCAGGCGGATGGGCGTTCCGGGCGCTGGCAGGGGAGCTTTGCCCTCGGCCGGCACGGTGAGGGGAAGCGCCAGCCCTTTCAGGGACTCGGGTGCCACCACCTCCAGATGGGTCCGCACGCGGTCGCCCTGTGGGGTCCAGGGCTCTGCAAGGCGGCCCTCCAGCGCCTGGAAACCCGCAGGCAGGGCCGTCTCCCACCGCGCTTTTCGGGCGAGGCCCAGGAACGTGAAGCCCGCGAGCCCGAGCGCGAGGGGAACCACCGCCCAGCGGCGGCGGAAGAAGAGGGGCAGCGTGGCGCACCAGCCGAGGGCGCCCAGAATGAGCCACCGCGTGTCGACGTGTCCGCTCCAGCGTTCCGGCGCGAGCCATGGCACGGCGCAGGCGGCGGCGAGGGCCCAGGCCAGGGGCCACATGGGGGCGCCGGAGAGGCGGCGCCACAGGCTGGATCTGGAGAGCATGGCGACGAGTCTACCGAGCCTGTCCAAACCTTGACAGCGGATTCGGGGACGGGGACTCTGGCAGGTGATGACTCCCGTGCGGGCCCTTCTGGTGGACGACGATCCCACCATCCTCGAGGTGGTAGGAAGCCTCCTCTCCCGCCACGGACACGAGGTGGTCGGCACCGGCTCGGGGCTCCGCGGTGCCCAGTGCCTCCGCAACGAGCGGTTCGACCTAGCGGTGGTGGATCTCATGCTCCCCGACCTCAGCGGGCTCGAACTGGCCCGCCAGGCGGTCGCCCGGCCGGACACCGTCGTGGTGGTGCTGTCCGGCTCGACGGAAGTGGAGACGGTGCTCCAGGCCATGAAGATGGGCATCTACGACTACGTGCCCAAGCCCTTCCGCACCGAGGATCTCGAGCACACCCTCCTGCGGGCGGTGGAGAAGTCCCGCCTCAACCTGGAGAACCAGCGCCTCCGGGAGCGGGTGGAGGGTCGGCCCTCGGGTCCCCAGATGGTGGGCCGGTCGGACGCCTGGCAGAACCTCCAGGCCCTCCTGCGCCGGGTGGCGCCTTCGCCTTCCACGGTGCTGATCACCGGCCCCTCCGGCACGGGCAAGGAACTGGCGGCCCGGGCCATTCACCAGTGGAGCCCGCGCGCGCCTGGCCCCTTCGTCGCCATCCACTGCGGCGCCATTCCTGAGACGCTGCTGGAGGACGAGCTGTTCGGCCACGTCCGGGGCGCCTACACCGACGCGCGCACGGATCGCCCCGGCCGCTTCCAGCAGGCGGAGGGCGGGACGCTCTTCCTCGACGAGATCGGGACCATGCCGCCGAGCCTCCAGGTGAAGCTCCTCCGCGTGATCCAGGAGCGGGAGTTCACGCCCCTGGGCTCGACCCGCACCCAGAAGGCGGACTTCCGCTTGGTGGCCGCCACCAATGAGGATCTCGGCGATCTGGTGGAGCAGAAGCGCTTCCGGGAGGATCTCTTCTACCGACTGAACGTGATCCCGGTGCAGCTCCATCCCCTGCGGGAGCATCCCCAGGACATTCCGGTGCTGGTGGCCCATTTCCTCCGCAAGTTCGCGCGGGATCTGGGAATTCCCCTCAAGCAGGTGGAGCCCGCCGCGCTCCAGGCGCTGGAAGTCTACGGCTGGCCCGGGAACGTGCGGGAACTGGAGAACGCCGTGGAGCGCGCCATGGCCCTGGGGTCGGATCCGGAGCGCCTTCTCCTCCAGGACCTTCCGGCTCCCGTGGCGGGCGTCCTGCCTTCGGCGGCCTTCCCGCGGCTTCCGCAGCACCAGGACCTGGGCCGCTTCCTGGCCGATCTGGAGCGCCACTTGATCCTCGAAGCCCTTCAGGCCACGAACTGGAACAAGAGCGAGACCTCCCGCCGCCTGGGGATGCGCCGCACCACCCTCCTTCACCGCCTCAAGGCCCTGGGCATCCCCCTGGATCCCATGGGAGAGGCGGCGTCGGCCCTGGCGCGGGAGGCCCCCGATGCGTAGCGCTGCCCTGGCCGCGATCCTCGCCTGCGGGTCCCTCGGCGCGTGGTCGCCCAAGGTGCACGAAGCCCAGACCGCCAAGGCCATGCGCCTGGTGCCCCGCCGGATGGCCGATTTCCTGCGCGCCCACGCGGGTCCCCTGATGGAAGGCGCCCGGGGCGTGGCCAACGATCAGCCTCCCACGGTGGAGCAGGTGGAGGCCCAGTTCCGCACCGTCCTCCGGCTCAGCCAGGAGCGGCGCCGTCCGGAGGAACTGGCGCGCGACCTGGGGGTTCTCGCCCACCAGGTGCAGCTCCTGGCGGATCCCTCCGCTTCGGAGGGCCTGAGCCCCCTGCGGGAGAGCTTCGAGGCCTACGCCGACGGGCACTTCTCCCACCTCCTGGTGACCCGGGAACCCGCCTGGGCGGCCACCGGCCCGCTGGATCCGGGTCCCGCGCTGCGCCGGCTGTTGGAGGTCAAGCGGACCCGGAACCTCCGCCTGCGGGAACACTTCGACGAGGCGACGGGTCGGCGCATCGGGCCCTGGGACGATCTCTCCCTTCCCTTCGCTCAGTTGCAGCTCGGTTTCTCCACCGGAGTCCACGCCACCGCCAACCTGTGGATCCTCGCTTGGCGGACGGCGGGCGACCTGTGGGAACTGCCGCCCGCGCCCTGAGGGAGCCCTTTCGCCACCTTCGGATCACCTAGTCGGATCGGGGCTTTCGGGCTATCGTTCTGCATCCCCTCTGGAGAAGTCATGGGCACCTATACGCGCCTCGGGTCCTATCTGCTGGCTTCGGAGCTGACCAGCGATCCCTTCGGGGGCGTCCACCGCGCCGTGGCCCTCGCCGGCGGGAATTTCGATCGCCACGTCCTGGTGCGGACGTTCTCGGAGGAGCTGTTCCAGGCGGGCATGAACACGCGCCTGCCCGAGGCCGGTCGCGTAGTGCCCCTGCTGGGCGGCGCGCGCGTCTACGGCCTGGGCTACCGCCTGGAGGGCGGGAAGACGCCGCACGTGGCCTGGGATTACGTGCCCGGGCGCAGCCTGGCGCAGCTCATCGAGAAGGCGAAGCTGGAGCAGATCCCCTTCGGCGTGGACCACGCCCTCACGGTGATCCAGGGCGTGGCCCAGGCCATCGTCCAGATGCAGGCCAAGGGCGTCTCCCACGGCGTGCTCAGCCCCCACAGCGTGTGGGTGAGCTTCGAGGGCGCCGTCCAGGTGATGGATGCGCCTTACGCGCCCCTCATGGCGAGCCTGCTGGCCAAGGCTCCCGCCGCCCAGCGGAAGCTGGCGCCCTACCTCCAGGGCGCCGCCAACGACGGGCTGCAGCAGGATCTTTTCGCCCTGGGGGCGGTGCTCTACGAACTGCTGACCTTCGAGCCGCTGCCGGTGGGCGGCGACCTGCAGGGCGCCCTGGATCGCGCCACGCTGAAGGCCGCGCAGGAGGACGCCCCGATCCCCGCGGAGATCCGGGCCTTCCTGGGCCGGCTGCTCCTCGGCCGCCAGCCCTTCCCCACGGTGGAGGCGTTCAACGCGGAGCTGGAGCGGGTGCTCTACGACGGAGAGTACAGCCCCACCACCTTCAACATGGCCTTCTTCATGCACACCCTGTTCCGGGAGGAGAACGACCGGGACGCCGCCGCCATGAAGGCGGAGCAGGGGGATAACTACCTGGCCTACACCGCGGCGGGCGAGACGCTGCGCAGCGGCGCCAACCGCGCGGAGCACATCGACGGTCATGCCGAGGTCCAGCAGAAGAACCGGACCCTCCTCATCGGCGGGAGCATCGGCGCGGTGGTGATCCTGGGGCTGGGCTACCTCCTCTTCGGGCGGACGCCGAAGCTGGATCCGGCCATCCAGCAGCAGCTCGCCGAGCTTCGCCAGCTGAAGGTCCAGATGGAGCAGCAGAAGGCCGACCTCGATGCCCGGGCCAAGGCCGAAACCGAGCGCACCACCCAGCTGCAGAAGCAGCTGAGCGAGACGAAGTCGGTGGAAGAGCGGGCCAAGCTGCAGAAGCAGCTCGAAGAGGCCCAGGCGCGGAAGCTGGAGGTGGAGCGCCAGCAGAAGCTCGCCGAGCAGCGATTGGCGGAGCAGAAGGCCGCTGAGCAGAAGCTGGCGGAGCAGAAGAAGCTTCCCGAGAGCCCGTCGGTGCCGGTGCTGCCGCCGCCCGAATCGCCCAAGCCCCAGCCCATGCAGGAGACCCAGCGCCCCGCGGCCGCGCAGGTCCCCACCCCCCAGCAGACGGCCCCGCAGTCGGTCGCGTCCGCGGTCACCAACGACCAGGCGGCGCGCGTCACGACCCAGGTGGCGCCGGCCTTCCCCCTGCGGGCCGTCCAGATGCGCTGGGAGACCAACCTGGATCACACCGTCCGCCTGAAGGTGTTCGTCGGCGAGCAGGGCCAGCCCCTGAAGGTCTCCGTGGTCGAAGGCGTGGCCGGCGCCTACGGGTTCGACGAGGCCGCCATCGAAGCGGCGAACAAGTCCGCCTTCGCGCCCGCCACCCGCGACGGAAAGCCCGTCCGCGGCTGGACGCCGGAGATCATCTACCGCTTCCCGCGCCGGCGCTGATCACCGAAGGGAAAGGGCCGCTCCGGCGGCCCTTTCTCAGGCCCGGTGGGCGGCGTCGTTGGCGAGGCGGTCCACCCGCTCGTTCTCCGCATGTCCGGCGTGGCCCCGCACCCACTTCGCCTCGACGTGATGCCGCGCCAACTGGGCGTCCAGGGCCTGCCACAGGTCGGCATTGATGACGGGCTTGCCGTCCGCCTTCTTCCAGTCGCGGCGCTTCCAGTCCTTCAGCCAGGAGGTGATGCCCTTCACCACGTACTGGCTGTCGCTGTGGAGCACCACCTGGCAGGGGCGGGTGAGTGCTTCCAGCCCGCGGATGGCCGCCATCAGCTCCATCCGGTTGTTGGTGGTGCCGCCTTCGGGGCCGGAATCCTCCCGCTCCTGGACGCCAGCCGCCAAGCGCACCCGGAGGAGGTACCCCCAGCCGCCGGGACCGGGGTTTCCGAGACACGCACCATCGCAGTAGAGTTCGACCTTCATCCCACCAGAGTAGGCGAGGTGGCGGTCACTTCGGAAACCGCGCGCCGGAGCAGTTCCACGCCCAGGTCCAGATCCTCGGTGCTGAGGTTCATGGCGGGGCGGAAGCGCAGGCCCTGCACGCCGGTGGAGAGGATCATCATTCCCAGGTCGTGGCCCTTGGCCACCACGGCGTTGCGCAGTTCGGGCGTGGCGAGGTCCAGGGCGCAGAACAGGCCGCGACCGCGGGGATTGGAGGTGGTCTCCGGGAAGTCCCGGTGGATCTCCTGAAGGCCCTTCAGCAGGCGCTCGCCCTGCTTCACGCCGTGGTCCAGCAGGTTCTCCTCGCGGATGATGTCGATGATCCGCGTGCCCCGCACCATGTCCACGAGGTTTCCGCCCCAGGTGCTGTTGATGCGGCTGGGCACCTTGAACACGCCGCCCGCCTCGTTCAGGCGCGGGCCCGCGGCGATCCCGCAGGTCTGGGCCTTCTTGCCGAAGCTGATGAGGTCGGGCTTCACATCGAACCACTGGTGGGCCCACCACTTGCCCGTGGCGCCGAAGCCCGTTTGCACTTCGTCGAAGATCAGCAGGAAATCATGACGGTCCGCCAGGACGCGCAGCTTCGCGAGGAATTCCCCGCGGAAGTGGTTGTCCCCGCCCTCGCCCTGGATGGGCTCGACGATGAGGCACGCGATGTCGTCGGGGTCCCGCGCCACGGCCGCTTCGATGGCGGCGACGGCCTCGGCTTCGGCCGCTTCCGCCGTGGCGGGATCCACGGGGAAGGTCAGCTTGGGATTGGGGATCCGGGGCCAGGGGAATTTGGGGAAGTACTGATGCTTCCGGGGATCGGCGGTGTTGGTGAGGCTCAAGGTGTAGCCGCTGCGGCCGTGGAAGGCTTCGCGGAAATGGAGGACCTGGGAGCCCTTCTCGCCCTTGCCCGCGGCCAGGTTCTTCCGCACCTTCCAGTCGAAGGCCACCTTCAGGGCGTTCTCCACCGCCAGGGACCCGCCGTCGATCCAGAAGAGGCAGGGCAGGTAGTCCGGCGCCACGTGGGTCCCGAAGGCCTCCACCCATTCGGCGAAGGCCGTGGTGTAGATGTCGGAGTTCGCGGGCTTGTTGACGGCGATCTCGCCCAGGTGGCGGACGAAGGCCGCCTCCCGCAGGCGGGGATGGTTGTGCCCTAGGGGCGTCGTGGCGAAGAAGGTGTAGAAGTCGAGATACTTCCGCCCGTCACGGGCGTCCACGATCCAGGAGCCGTGGGATTTTTCCAGGTCCATTACCAGGTGGAACCCGTCCACCAGCATGTGGCGGCGCAGGGTGTCGAAGACGGCGGTCGGATCGACGGGCAGGCTGGACATGGGGACCTCGGGAAAACGGTTCAGTGTATGGTTGGCCCGGAGGCCCGGACACGCATGATTCCCTTCATTTCCGTCCAGAAAGCGCCTCTGGACCCCAACGCTTTACGAACTGTCACGGCGGATCCCCGCGCGGGGGCCTTCGTGCTGTTCGAGGGCCGCGTCCGCGACCACCACGCGGGGCGGGCTGTGGCCGAACTGGCCTACGAGGCCTACGTCCCCATGGCCGAAAAGGAACTGGCCCGCCTGCGCGACGAGGCCATCGAGCGCCACGGCCTGCTGCGCTGCGCCGTCCACCACCGCATCGGTTGCGTCCCCATCGGCGAACCCGCGGTTCTCGTGGCCGTCGCCTCCGTCCACCGCGCCGAGGCCTTCGAGGCCGCCGCGTGGCTGATGGACGAGATCAAGCGGCGCGTCCCCATCTGGAAGCGGGAGACCTACGGGGATGGCTCCGAGAGCTGGGTGGACTGCGCCTACCCGTAGCGATTGGAAACCGCGAAAGACGCGAAAAAGAGTTCTATTGCTATCCTCCTTTCCATGTTGAAGCGCCTCGCCCTTGCCTCTCTGTTTCTTCCACTTCCGATGCTGGCCCAGTCGTCTGCTCCGGTGGTAGCGCTGGAACCCTTGGGCCTCGCCTTGGAGAACCATCCCTATCCCCATCCCGTCCATTTCTTTCCGGTGATGATCGAGGGACAGGACCTGCGGATGGCGTACATGGACGTGGCGCCCACGGGACGGGCGAACGGGCAGGCGGTGGTGCTGCTCCACGGGAAGAACTTCTTCGGGGCGTACTGGGCGGGGACGATCCGGGCGCTGACGGAGGCAGGGTATCGGGTGGTGGTGCCGGACCAGATCGGGTTCGGCAAGTCGGCGAAGGCGGACATCCACTACAGCTTCGAGCTGCTGGCGCAGACGACGAAGCGGCTGCTGGACCACCTGGGCATTCCCAAAGCGGCGGTGGTGGGGCATTCCATGGGCGGGATGCTGGCAGTCCGGTTCGCGCTGATGCATCCGGACGCCACGGCGAAGCTGGTGCTGGAGAATCCCATCGGGTTGGAGGACTACCGCGGGAAGGTGCCGTTCGCGTCCGTGGACGCCAGCTACCGGAGCATGGTGGCGCCGACGCGGGAGGGATTGGAGCGCTTCTACCGCGGCTACTTCGCCACCTGGAAGCCGGACTTCGGCGTGTGGGCGGACCTGGCGTGGCGGGCCACCTTCAGCGGCGAGTGGCCCCGGGCGGCGCGGGCCTCGGCGCTGACCTACGACATGATCTACACCCAGCCGGTGGTGCAGGATCTTCCGCGGCTGGCGGTGCCCACGCTGCTGGTGATCGGACAGGCGGATCGCACCGTGGTGGGCCGGGACGCGGTGTCGCCGGAGGTGCTGGCGACCCTCGGACGCTACCCGGAGCTGGGCCGCCGCGCCCAGGCCGCGATCCCCGGCGCCCGGCTGATGGAGCTGCAAGGCGTGGGGCACATCCCCCACCTGGAGGCGGCGGAGCCGTTCCACGCCGCGCTGTTGGAGTTCCTGAAGTAGGGCCTAGGTCAGCTGGGCCAGCTTGACCTTGATGTCCATGAGGGTGAAGGGCTTCATCACCACGTCCACGCCCACGAAGCGCTCCAGGATCCGCTCGCTGCGCTCGTCGTGGTAGCCGGTCGCCAGCAGGACGGGCACCTCGGGCAGCTTGAGCCGGATGCGCTCCAGGGTCTCCTCGCCATCCATGCCAGGCATGCTCAGGTCGAGGATGATCAGGTCGGGCGACAGGCCGCCGTCGAGTTCCTGCAGGGCTGCCCGCCCGCCGGGGAGGGCCACCACCCGGTGACCGAGGGCTTCCAGCATCCCCGGGACCGAATGGCGGACGAGGTCGTCGTCGTCGATCAGCAGGATCTGGAGGGAGGACTGGACGGCGGATTCATGGAAGAGGAACTCCTTGGAACTCTCCGCCCCGGGGATGAGCCCGGGGAAGGACAGGATGATCTCGGTGCCCTCGCCGGGTTCGCTGAGGATCTGCACCCGCCCCCCGTGGGATTTCATCACGCTGTAGACCAGCGCCAGGCCCAGGCCGGTGCCCTTTCCGGGGGGCTTCGTGGTGAAGAAGGGCTCCATGGCCCGCTTGACCACGTCGGGCGGCATGCCCTCGCCGGTGTCCCGGACGCACAGCTCCACCTGTCCCAGGTCTCCGCGCCGGGTGGTCATCATCAACTGTCCGCCGCCGGGCATGGCGTCGAGGGCGTTGACGCTGAGGTTCATCAGCGCGTTGGAGATGGAGCTGGAATCGCCCATCACCTCCGGCAGGCCTTCTTCCAGAACCAGCTCCACGGCCACCTTCTGGAAGGTGGTGCGGTTCAGGAGGGCCGCCTCGTGGCGGACCACGTCGTTGAGGTTCATGGCCTTGGGTTCGGGGATGTCCTTGCGGACGAAGTCCGTGAGCCCCTTCACCAGGTCGCGCCCGCGGCCGGCGGCGTGGAGAAGGGTATCCATGTACTTCGACAGGACGGGATCGTCGCGGTGCTTCTCCTTCAGCATGGAGCCCAGGGCCATGATGGCGGCCAGGACGTTGTTCATGTCGTGGGAGACGCCGCCGGCGAGGGCGCCCAGGGAATCCAGCTTCTGGGCGTGCGCCACTTCGGCCTCCAGCCGCTGGCGTTCCTTCTCCTCCCTCAGGCGGGCCGTGCGGTCCTGGACGAGGTTCACCAGGGCGTACTCCCCGCCCAATTCCACGCGATCGGTCCACCAGGTGACCGACAGGATCTCGCCGGAGCGGCTCTTGAGTTCCAGGTCCCGGGCTTCCACGTGGCCCGTGCGGCGGATCTGGCGGAGCACCTCCTCGCGGTCGCTGGGGCGGACCCAGAAGTCGAGGTCCAGGGTGGTGCGTCCCAGCATCTCGTCCAGGCGGTAGCCCATCAGGTGGAGGAAGCCGGGATTGGCGTCGATGATCTCGCCGGTGTGCAGGCGGCTGAGCAGGATCCCCACGGGGGAGACGTTGAACACGGCCTGGAACTTGGCCTCGCTGGTGCGGAGGGCGTTCTCGGCCAGCTTCCGGTCGGAGATGTTGTCGAACACCGCGATGAACTCGCCTTCGTCGGGGCGGTAGACGGTGATCCACAGCCAGATGCCGAGGGCGGGAAGGT
The DNA here is from genome assembly GCF_030845995.1 of Geothrix sp. 21YS21S-4. NCBI lineage: Bacteria > Pseudomonadati > Acidobacteriota > Holophagae > Holophagales > Holophagaceae > Geothrix > Geothrix sp. 21YS21S-4. The sequence continues at coordinate 2,049,878 of NZ_CP132719.1, read as the reverse complement.
AGGTCTCGATCTGGGTGGACATCCCCGTCTGGGCGACTTCGCCGAAGACCTGGAACAGTTCCGGATTGTCCCGCTCGATCCCGGGAATGACGTCGGTGATGCGGCGCCCCACGACGTTGAACAGCCCGCTGAGGCGGCCGAAGGCCGGGTTGACGGCCAGGAATTCGAAATCCACGGGCTGGTCGTCGCGGAAGATCATCCGGCAGTGGGCGAAGCCCTCCACCAGGTTCTCGAACAGGTTCCGGTAGCGGAATTCGCTGGCCCGCAGGCCGCGCTCCGCGGTCTTGAGGGGCGTGATGTCCGAGACCATCCCGAGGAGCAGATCCTCGCCGCCCACCTGCACCTGCTCGCCGGAGATCAGCAGGTCCCGCACCTCTTCGCCCTTGAGGAACTGGAATTGGAAGTTGCTGACCCGATGCTCGGCCCGGATGCGCTCGATGAAGCGCTCCCGGTCCTCCGCCTGGAGGAAGAATCCCAGCTCCAACGGCGTCCGGCCGATGACCTCCTCTCGCTCCTTTCCGAAGATTTCCAGGAAGGCCTCGTTGACTTCCACGAACTGGGAGTCCTCCTTCCGGCTGAGGGCGATCCCCAGCGGGCTGGACCGGAAGATGGTGGAGAAGCGGGATTCGCTCTCCAGGAGGGCCGCCTCGGCCACGCGCTGGGCCTTGCGGACGCGCACCGTCTCCAGGCTGTGGCGGAGGGCCCCGGCCAGGCGGGTGGGGCGGTCCTTGAGCACGAAGTCCGACAGCCCGCGGCGGAGGAGGTCCATGGCCTCTTCCTCGCCGATGCTGCCGGAAATCAGGATGACGGGCAGATCCGGCGCTTCGGTGCGGATGAAGTCCAGGGCCTGGCGGAAATCCAGGCCGGGGATGTTGTAGTCCGACAGGACCGCGTCCCAGCCACCGCTGTTCAGGGCCTCTCTCAGGTCCGAGTAGTTGTCCACTCGGCGGAACTCGGCCATCACTCCGTGCTGTTTCAGGCTGCGCTGGACGAGCAGGAAGTCGGGCTCCGAGTCCTCGATGGAGAGGAGGCTCAGAGAGGGAGTCACAGGGCCTCCTGCAGGGGCGCTTGGTTGACGGCCATCCAGTAGACTCCGAGGCGCGCCACCGTCTCGGCGAATTCCGTGAAGTCGATGGGTTTCCGGACGAAGCTGTTGGCCCCGCCCAGGTAGCTGCGGAGGCGGTCCTGCTCCTCCGGGGAGGACGTAAGGATCACCACCGGAAGATGGCGCGTCCGGGCGTCGGCGCGGATCCGCTTGAGGACGTCCAGCCCCCCCACCCGGGGGAGGCCGAGGTCGAGAAGGACGACCGCCGGCAGGGGCAGGACCGGCCCCGCGCCATAGGAGCCCTGGTGGAACAGGTAATCCAGGGCGTCCTGCCCGTCGCGCACCACTTCCACCGCATTGGCCAGGTTCACCCGCTTCAGGGAGCGGAGGGTCAGCAACTCGTCTTGGGGATTGTCTTCCACCAGCAGGATGCCTTGGGGGTTCATGCCGCTACCTCCTTAAGACGGAGAAACGCCGGGAAGGGTGAACAGGAACGTCGCGCCCTGGCCCGGTTGAGATTCCGCCCAGATGCTTCCGCCATGCCGGTGGACGATGCGCTGGACCGTCGCCAGCCCGATGCCCAGGCCCGGGAACTCGTCCTGGCGATGGAGCCGCTGGAAGGGTTTGAACAGCTTGGCCGCGTAGGCCATGTTGAACCCCGCTCCGTTGTCGGAAACCTTCAGGACGGGCTTTTCCTCTTCCTCGACGGCCTCGAACCGGATTTCCGGCGCGGCGGTGCGGGCGGTGTACTTCCAGGCGTTCCCCAGGAGGTTCCTCAGAAGGGCCTCCAGCATCCGCGGATCGCCCTGGGCCTGGAGGCCGGGTTCGATGCGCCAGGTCACGTTCCGGCCGGGTTCCCCCTGTTCAAGTTCCCGTCCCACGCGCTCCGCCAGCTCGCTGAGATCCACGTCCATCTTTTGGACCTCCCCGCGGCTGATCCGGGACAGCACCAGCAATCCGTCGATGAGTTCCCCCATCCGCTGGCTCCCCAGGGCGATCTGGGCCAGGTAGCCCTTGGCCTCGTCGGGCAGGAGGTCGCCGAAATCCTCCTCCAGGGCCTGGCTGAACCCGCCCATCGCCCTCAGCGGGGCGCGCAGGTCGTGGGAGACCGCGTAGGAGAAGGCCTCCATCTCGGTGTTGGCGGCCTGCAGCTCCCGGGTGCGCTCTTCCACGCGGCGCTCCAGGTCCGCGTTCAGCCGACGGATCTCGGCCTCGGCTTCCTTCCGATCGGTGATGTCCTGGATGGACCCTTGGAGGCGGATCACGCGCCCCCCTTCGAGGACGGGTTCGCCCTGGCTGCGCACCCATTTGGTGATCCCCCGGGCGGTCACCAGTTCCGCTTCCAGGTCGTAGGGGCGGCCCAGCTCGATGGCTTCCCGCACCGCCTGCTCCATGGCGAGCCGATGTTCGCCGTGGAAGAAGCTGAGCCCCCGCGCCGCGGAGGTGGGCTCGTCGGGATCCAGGTCGTGGATCCGCGCGACTTCGCCCGTCCAGGTGCCCTGCCCGGTGGCGATCTCGAACTCCCAGCCGCCCACCTTCGCCAGGCGGCTGGTGCGGGCCAGCATCTCCGAACTGGACCGGAGGGCGGCCTGGTTCCGGCGGCGGGTTCCCAGATGGGTGGCCACCCGCGCCAGCAGCTCGTCGAACTGGAAAGGCTTGCACAGGAAATCCGTGGCGCCGCGCTGCAGGACCCTCAGCGACAGCTCGTCATCCACCCGGGCCGTCAGGAGGATGATCGGGGTGTCCTGGAAGTGGGGGTCCTGGCGGAGGATGTCGAGCAGCCGGTCGCCCGTCATTCCGGGCATCATCACGTCGGTCAGGATGAGGTCGGGCTGGATCTGGCGGGCGAGGTCCAGCCCTTCCTGCCCGTGGCTCGCTACCGTGACGCGGTAGGTGCGCCCCAGGGTGGTGGCGAGCAGATCCCGCAGGTCCGCGTGGTCCTCCACGAGGAGGATCATGGGCGCATCCTCCGGGAGGACCTGGGCCGTCGAGGGATCCGCTGTCTCCGGACCCGACAGGAGAAGGGGCACCACCGACTCGGGTGTTTCGACGGCGGCCTGGATCTGCGTCCCTTCGGGCGCGCGCAGGGGCAGGCTCACCAGGAAGCGGGCGCCGCCTTCGGGGCCTTGATCCAGGGTGACGCTGCCCCCGTGGAGCAGGACGAATTCCTTGACGATCGCCAGTCCCAGGCCGGTCCCGCCGGCCTGCCGCGCGGAGCCGCCGTCCACCTGCCGGAACCGATCGAAAACGGCCCCCCGCATCGCCTCGGGGATGCCCGGTCCGCTGTCCCGGACCTCCAGGAGGAGCTGGTCCCCTTGGGCGGCGAGGGTCACGGTGACCTGGCCGTCGCTGGGCGTGAACTTGAACGCGTTGGCCAGGAGGTTGGCCAGGATCCGCCGGAGCTTCTCGGGATCGATCTCGGCCGTCAATTCCGCAGGAACATCGACCTCGAAGTGCGTCCTCCGGCCGGCGGCCAGGCTTTCGAAACGGGCGCATTCGAGCCGGACCAGCTTCGCCACGTCGGCCCGCGACCGCAGGATGCTCATGTGGCCCGCGTCCACTTTGGCCACGTCCAGAAGGTCGTTCACGTGGCCCAGGAGCACCTGGGCATTGCGGTAGATCCGCTCCAGATCGGCCCGCAGCCCCGATTCAAGCGAGGGGTCGGCGAGGCGCTGGGCCACGGGAGCCAGGACCAGGGTCAGGGGCGTCCGCAATTCATGGCTGACGTTGGAGAAGAACTGGGTCTTGAGGTCGTCCAGTTCCTGCATCTTCGCGTAGAGGCGGGCCAGCTCCTCGTTGGCGAGCTTGAGCTGGGCGCTGGCGTCGGCCACCTCCTGGGCGCGGAGCATGACCTCGGCTTCCACCTGCATTTCCCGCTGACTCGCGGCGTCGGGTTGGGCTCCTTCGAGGGCCGCAGGCTGCTCCTGCCTGCGCAGGAATTCGGTGACGTCCTCGGCCCGGTGGATGATCCACGCCAGCCGGCCTTCGGCGTCGCGCACCGGGGTGTTGGCGCAGCTCCAGTAGCGGGTCTCGAACGCCCCTCCTTCGGCCTCTGGCTTGCGGACGTCGTACTTCTGGATGGGCATGGGGTCCGATTGTCCCGTCTGCAGGACCCGCTGGAGGGAGACGCGAAGGTTGCGGACGCCCTGGGTGTTGGGGTCGTCGGGGTTGTCGGGGAACACCTCGAACAGTCCGCGGCCCACGACGGAGTTGCGCTGGATCAGGGTGCCCGAGGCATAGGCGTCGCTGACCGACACGATTCGGAACGCGGGATCCAAAACCATGTACATGGCGGGGGCCGCCTCGAACAGGGCCCGGAAATCAGGTGCCTGCCACGTGGTCGAGAGGGGCTGGAGAGGCGGGCCCCCCGTCTGGCCCATTGCCAGGTCGCTGGGGGGGATGTCCGGAAGGGGTCCGGAAGGCGTCATTGCCATCCTCCTGAACCTGAAAAATGCGAAGTTTGAAGGATCATTTACAAGGGGTGGGGAACCTCGATTTTTTATCGGCCAATCCGATCCGGAAATCAAGAATTCGGACAAAATGACATGACCGGGTCGTGCTTTTTGGGCTTTTGAATGGATTCGGCGCTTCTTTTTCATGCATGAATCCAGCCACATGCGGACTTTGATGCTCCCGGGGCACGCATTCATTTATCCAAAGGAGGAGGGGGTCGATAGGGAGGGGGGCGCCTTCCCGCCGAAAGGAGACCATGGCACCTGACGACGCTTTCCGGGGCACGGGCGGATCCCAGCGGGTCGCCTTGGAGGAGGGGCTCGACCTCCTGGGGGTTCCCTGCTGGCAGGTGGGGGCGGACGGGCGGTGCGAGGGCGTGAACCGGGCCTGGCTGGAGTTCACCGGGGCTGCGGAACCCTCCGAGCCTTCCCAGGCCTGGTGGGAGGCGATCCATCCCGAGGATGCGGAGCGCACCCGCGGGGAGATCGAGGCCGGGCTCCGGAGCGGGGGCGCGTTCACGCTGGACTACCGCCTGAGGAGCGCCGGAGGCGGCTACCACTGGATGGTGGACCGGGCGACGCCGATGGACGAGCCCGCCTCCCGCTGGCTCGTGGTGGGGACGGACGACACCCGGACGCGGGCGGCGGAGGCCCGGACCGCGCGGCTGGGCAGCCTCTACGGCGCCCTGGCCCGGATGAAGCGGGCCCTGGGCCAGGAGACCAGCCCCGCGGCCGTCTTCGACGAGGCCTGCCGGATCGCCGTGGAAACCGGGCAGTTCCAGGCGGCGTGGGTGGGGATCCTGGATCCCGTCACCCGTCTGGTCATCCCCACGGTCCTCGCGGGCGCCCTCGACCGCATGACTCACGAGGAGATGTGGGCGTTCCTGCAGAAGGTGAAGCTCACGGACCGCCCTGACCGACCGGAAGGGCAGGGGTTGGTAGGGCCCTGCTGCCGGGAAGCCCGGTTGATGGTCTCCAACGACATCTGGAGCGACGAACGGCTGCGCCCCTGGTGGGAGGCCGCGGAGAGCTACGGGATGCGCGCCTCGGCGGTCTTTCCGCTGCTGGGCCGGGGGCAGGTGCGGGGCGTGCTCGCCCTCTACTCCTCCCAGGCGGGGGCCTTCGATCCGGAAGTGCTGGACCTCCTGGAGCGCCTGTCCGAGGAAGCCTCTCTCGCCCTGGAGCGCCTGGAGCAGGCCCAGCGCTGGTCGGACACGGAGGCCCGGCTCCGGCGTTCCGAACGGCTGTTCGGAGCCACCCTGGACAACCTCACCGCAGCCATCGCCATCCTGGACGAGAAGGGGACGATCCTCGCCGTGAACGCCGCCTGGACGGACTCCCACGACACCTCGAACCCCTTCGTGTACGGGCTCGGGCCGGGGGCGGACTACGTCGCCGTGTGCGGTGCGCTCCGGGAGGGCGGCCCCCTGGCGGAAGCCGCCGTCGGCATCCTGGACGTCCTGGGGGGAGGCCGGAAGGTCTTCAGCGTGGATTACCTGGGGGCCGGGGCGTCCAAGCTCTGGTACACCAGCCGCTCCACGCGCTTCGAGGATGGGGGATTCACCCGGACGGTGGTGGCCCATCGCGAGATCACCAGCCGGAAGGACGTGGAAGAGCGCCTCCGGCAGAGCGAGACCCTGTTCCGCCTGATCACCGAGAACGCGGTGGACCTCATCGCCCTTACCGAGGCCGACGGCCGCCGGCTGTACTCCAGCCCTTCCTACCAGACCGTCCTGGGGGGCATCGGCACGGAGCTCGATTCCGCGCCCCTGGAGGTGGTCCATCCCGAGGATCGGGAGCGGGTGAAGCGCACCTTCCAGTTGATCGCCGGAGAGGGCTTCGAAGCCGCCACCACCGAGTACCGGATGCATCGCCGCGACGGGAGCTACAGCCTGTACGAAGCGAGGCTGACGGCCATCCGCGATCCGGCCAACGGGCCCACGCGGATCCTGGTCGTCGCCCGGGACATCTCCGACCGCGAGGCCGCGGAGAAGGAGCGCCAGCGCATCGAGGTCCAGCTGCGCCACGCGCAGAAGCTGGAATCCATCGGCCACCTGGCCGCGGGGGTCGCCCACGAGATCAACACGCCGACTCAGTACATCGGGGACAACCTCCGGTTCATCCACGATGCGCTGAAGGACGTCTTCTCCGTGATCGACGAAGCCATGGCCCTGGTCGCGGAGGTGGATCCCGCCGCCGGTCCCGGCCTCCTGCGGATCGCCAAACGATCGGAGGAAGCGGACCTGGACTACCTCCGGAACGAACTTCCCAAGGCCATCGAGCAGTCGCTGGAGGGCGTCAACCGGGTGGCCAAGATCGTGGGCGCGATGAAGGCCTTCTCCCATCCCGGGGGGGAGGACAAGGCGCCCGCGGACCTGAACCACGCCATCGAGAGCACCATCACCGTCTCGCGGAACGAATGGAAGTACGTGGCGGACCTGGTGCTGGACCTCGATCGCGACCTGCCCGAGGTGCCCTGCCTGCTGGGCGAGGTCAACCAGGTGGTCCTGAACCTCATCGTCAACGCGGCCCATGCCATCTCCGATGTGGTGGGCCGGTCCGGGAAGAAGGGCACCATCACGATCCGCACCCGCCGCGAGGAGAACTGCGTGGCGGTGGAGGTGGGGGACACCGGCGGGGGCATTCCCGCGGCGATCCAGGGGCGCGTGTTCGATCCGTTCTTCACCACGAAAGAAGTGGGTCGGGGTTCCGGCCAGGGCCTCTCCATCGCCCATTCGGTGGTGGTGGACAAGCACGGAGGCAGCATCCAGTTCGAATCCGAAGAAGGGAAGGGCACTCTGTTCACCTTCCGCCTGCCGCTGGCGGCGAAGGCCCCCAAGGAATGAGTCGATGAAGAAGCGCGTTCTGTTCGTGGACGACGAGCCCCTGGTGCTGGAAGGCCTGGAGCGCACCATGCGTCCCCTCCGAGCCGAGTGGGACATGGCCTTCATCCCGAGCGGGGAACTGGCCCTGGACGCCATGGCGGCCCTGCCCTACGACGTGGTCGTGTCCGACATGCAGATGCCGGGAATGAGCGGCGCGGAGTTCCTGCGGCAGGTCAAGGAACGCCATCCCACCACGGTCCGGATCGCCCTGTCGGGCCACGCGGACCAGGAGCTGGCGCTGCGGGGAATGGACGCGGCCCACCAGTACCTGTCGAAGCCCTGCGATCCCGCCCTCCTGAAGGCCCGGATCCAGCAGGTGGGGGAACTCGGCGTGGGGATGGCGGACCGGGGGATCCTGGGACTCGTGTCCCGCATCGACCGGTTTCCCAGTCCGCCGGAACTCTATCTGCGCCTGGTCCACGCCATGGAAACGGAGAAGTGCGGGACGGAGGATCTGGGCCGGATCGTGGCCGACGATCCGGGCATGTCCGCCAAGCTGCTGAAGCTCGCCAATTCCGCCTTCTTCGGGCTCCACCGGCAGGTGGCCAGCCCCATCGAGGCGGTGGCTTTCCTGGGGGCGGACACCCTCCGTTCGCTGGTGCTGGCCCACGGGATCTTCGGAGGGGCTCCCCCCCTCATCACCAAGAACCTCACCATCCAAGAGATCTGGTCCCACAGCCTCCACGTGGGAATGGGCGCCAAGGTCATCGCCGGGATGGAGGGGTTGTCCCGGGCGCAGCAGGAAGTGGCCTACGCGGCGGGGCTCCTCCACGACCTGGGGATCCTGGTCCTGGCGAGCTGGGCTCCCAAGGAATACGACGAGATTCTGGGCCAGGCCCGGGCGGGGGAAGTCGTCCTGGATCATGCGGAACAAAAGGCGTTCGGCGCCACCCACAGCGACCTGGGGGGGTACCTCATGGACCTGTGGGGCCTTCCCGAGGCGCTTTCCCGGGCGGCGGCCTTCCATCACCGGCCCTCCCTGGCCCATCACGCCTCGTTCTCCCCGGTCTCGGCGGTGCACGTGGCCGAATCCCTGGCCTGGAGCCTGGACGGGTCGCCCGGCTTCGAGGCGGCCCAGTTGGATATGGACCACTTTCAGGCCGTAGGAAGGAGCGACCGATTGGAGGAGTGGAGGCAGGTCATGGCGACGGCCTGTGCCGAGGAGGCTCCCCTATGAATCAGCGCGTGCTGCTGGTGGACGACGACGAGAACATCCTCGCCGGCTACCACCGCATCCTCCGCAAGCGGTTCGACCTGGACGTGGCGCTGGGGGCGCCCCAGGCCCTGATCGCCCTGGAGAAGCACGGGCCCTACGCCGTCCTGATGGCCGACATGCAGATGCCCGGGATGAACGGCGTGGATCTCCTCAAGAAGGTGCAGGAGCGCTGGCCGCAGACCATCCGCCTGATGCTCACGGGCAACCTCGACCAGAAGACGGCGATGGAGGCCATCAACCAGGGCCACGTCTTTCGCTTCCTGACGAAGCCCTGCTCGCCGGAAGACCTCGGGACCGTGCTGGATTCCGCCGTCCGCCAGTACGCCCTGGAGACCGCCGAGCGGGAGCTGCTGGAGCAGACCCTCACCGGCAGCTTGAAGGTGCTCACCGAGATCCTGGCGGTGAGCGATCCCTATGCCTTCGGCCGGGCCGAGGTGGTCCGCCAGCGGGCGGTGGAGGTCGCCGAGAGGCTGGACATGGAGCGGATCTGGGAGATCCGGGTGGCCTGCATGATGGCCCCTCTGGGCCTGGTGACCGTCCCCCACGGCGCCCTGGAGAAGGAGCGCCGGGGCGAGCCTCTCACGCCCCCGGAAAAGGAGGCCATGCAGCGGATCCCGGAGTTCGGCGCCCAGCTCCTGGCCCGGATTCCCCGCCTGGAGGGCGTGGCCGAAATCGTCCGGTACCAGAACAAGAGCTACGCCGGCGCGGGCTATCCGCCCGACGGCGTGAAGGGCGAGGACATTCCGTTGGGGGCCCGGATCCTCAAGGCGGTGGGGGATTTCCAGGACATCGAGGATCGGCGCGGCTCCCGGGTGGTGGCCCTGGAGCACCTGAAGCTCCGCCGGGGTTGGTACGATCCCGTGGTTCTCCAGGCGTTGGAGGATCTCTACGGCACCGGCCAGCAGGAGCCCGATCCCGAGCGGCCCCGGGCGGTCACGGTCAAGGATCTGCTGCCGGGGATGGTCCTCACCTCCGACGTGAAGACCCGCATGGGGATGCTCGTCGCGTTGGAAGGTACCAACTTGATGTACTCCCACATCGAAAAGCTGAGGAACTTCGCGCGCATCGTCGGGTTGGTGGAACCCCTGTTCGTGCGCGGAGGGGAATGACGGCCTCCATGGGGCGCGTGAAGGAGCGCAACGGCTCCCGCCTCATCCTGGCGGCGGTGCTTTTGCTGTCCGCCTGCGCCCGCGGCCCCCAGTCCCAGCCTCAACCTCCGTCCCGGCGCCCCTCGCCGCCGAAAGCCCCGGCGCGGCCGCTCGCGCGAGTGGGCTACACCCTGCAGGCGGGGGCCTTCGCGAAGGTGGAGAACGCGGCCCGCTTCGCCCAGGCGCTCCAGGCCCGGGGATTGGAAGCCGACTACTACGGCTCCGACGACGGGCTGTACCGCGTGCGCTTCGGGGACTTCCCCACCCGCGACAAAGCACGGGTCAAGGGCGAGGCCCTGAAAGCCGCCGGGATCATCGACGCCTTCTGGGTGGTGGCGCCGGACGGCTCGGCTCCCGGGGCCGGCGGTCGCGCCTACGTCCATCCCGCCGAGGAGGGCGGCTTGCGGGCGAGCCTGGCGGACACGGCCAAGGGCTATCTGGGCGTGCCCTACCTCTTCGGGGGAACCACGGATCGCGGATTCGACTGCAGCGGCCTCACGGGCGCCGTCTACCGCCTCAACGGCCTGCGCCTGCCGCGCTCGTCCCAGGCCCAGTTCGACGCGGGCCGACCCGTGGATCTGGAGGAAGCCCGCGCCGGGGACCTGGTCTTCTTCGCCACGGCGGGGGGCGACCGCGTGAGCCACGTGGGACTCTACCTGGGGCGGGGCGCTTTCATCCACGCCCCCCGCTCGGGCCAGAGCATCCGGCGGGACGACCTGTCGGAGCGCTACTACCAGCGCGCCTTTCTGGGCGCCCGGACCTACCTCTAGAAAAAGAATCGCGATTTTGGATCGATTTTTTAAAAACGGAACGAAAAGGGTTCTACACTGGAACTCGCTCCGTCAGTCGTGCGGGCAAAACAACGCGTTGCTGCCTCGCCTGGAAGGAACAATGCATCCATCTCCAGGTAAACGTACATAGGCAGGCAACATGGCTCAGGGAACCGTCAAGTGGTTCAACGCCGAAAAGGGTTTCGGATTCATCACCCCCGATGACGGTGGTGCGGATCTGTTCGTTCACCACTCCGCCATCGAGACCACGGGTTTCCGCACCCTGGACGAGAATCAGCGCGTCAGCTTCAACACGGGTCAGGGCCAGAAGGGCCCCCAGGCGACCAACGTCACCAAGATCTGACCTTCCTCTTTTCTGCGAATCGGCCTCCTTCGGGAGGCCGATTTGTTTTTGGCCAGCATTCTGGCATCCCTTTGGCGGTAGATCCCTTGTCCCGGTCGCTGACTGGGCGAGAGGTGCCCAATGGATCCTGGATACTACGTTGCCGCCGGAAGCTTGAAGGCCCGCGCCTTCCAGCTGGAGGTGGTGGCGAACAACCTGGCGAACGCGGCCACGGTGGGCTACAAGCCCGACCAGCCCTTCTTCGCCGTATTCAACAAGGCCGCCGGCAGCGGCCGGAACCTTCCCCTCAGCGGGCCCCTCAACGACGGCGTCGTGTTCGGCGAGACCGGCGTGGTCACGGATCAGGGCAACCTCCGCGCGACGGGCCGGCAACTGGACGTGGCCATCGAAGGCAACGCCTTCCTCACGGTGCAGACGCCGACCGGAACCCTCGTCACCCGGGACGGTCGCCTCCAGATCGGGCAGGACGGGCAGCTCCAGGCCATGGACGGCAATCCCGTGCTCGGCAAAAACGGCCAGCCCATCACAGTGGACGCCAAGAACGGCTCGCTGACCATCTCCGCAGATGGGACCGTCCAGCAGGGCGATCAGGCCCTCGGCCAACTGGACCTGAAGGCCTACGAAAAGGGCGGCTCCCTCAAGCGCGTGGGCGCCCTGCGGTTCGATCCCACCGGGGCGACCGAGGCGCCCGTGAAGGCCACCGTCACCCAGGGCCACCTGGAGCAGAGTTCGGTGGACACCGCCTCGACCATGGTCGAGATGATCCGGGTGAACCGGCTCTACGAATTGAGCATGAAGGTTGCCTCCACCCTCACCAACGACCTGGATTCCCGGTCGATCAACGACGTGGCCATTTCCCGCTAGCCCATTCGATTTCAGCGACGTTTCCGGAGGTTCCCCATGATGCGCGCAATGTGGTCGGCCGCGGCCGGCATGAATGTCCAGCAGTTCAACATGGACACCATCTCCAACAACCTGGCGAACGTGAACACCACCGGGTTCAAGAAGGCCCGGGCCGAGTTCCAGGATCTGCTCTACCAGACGGTGAACCTGGCCGGCACCAGTTCCAGCACGAGCACGTCGATCCCGGCGGGCATCCAGCTCGGCCACGGCGCCAAGCTCCAGAGCCTGATGCGCCAGTACACCACCGGCAACCTGCGCCAGACGTCGAACCGCTTCGACATGGCCATCGAGGGCGACGGGTTCTTCCGCGTCACCCTGCCGGACGGGACGCTGGGCTATACCCGGGACGGCAGCTTCACCACGGACCAGAACGGCGCCCTGGTGAACGCGGCGGGCTACCAGTTGGATCCCCAGATCACCATCCCCCAGGACGCCCTCAGCGTGACCATCGCCGGCGACGGCACCGTGACCGTCACCCAGCCGGGCCAGACCCAGCCCCAGCAGGTGGGCCAGATCACCCTGTCGCACTTCATCAACCCCACGGGCCTGAATCAGCTCGGCAAGAACCTCATGCAGCCCACCCTGGCGAGCGGGGAGGCCATCGACGGGACTCCGGGCTCGGACGGCCTGGGCACGCTCAACCAGGGCTTCCTGGAGGTCTCCAACGTGGACGTCGCGGAGGAGATGGTGAACATGATCATCGGCCAGCGGGCCTACGAGGCGAACTCGAAGACCATCCGCACCGTGGACGACATGCTCAGCCTCCTGAACAACCTCAAGCGGTAGGCTCCATGCGCGCCGCCGTGTTCCTTCTCCTCGCGCCGGTTCTGGCGGCCCAGGCGGTCCCTTCGCCGCCGGAGCGCCTGGCGGACGCGGCCCTGGCCTTCGCCCAGCGCGAGGCGAGCGCCCTCGGCGGGGAGCACAAGTTCAAGGTGGCGCAGCCCCCTCGCGTGCCCCTCATCACGCGGCCCGGGACGCTCGTGTTCGAGCCCTCCCACCTCAGCAAGCGGGAGCCCGTGGGGCGGTTCTTCGTCGTCGTGGCCCTCAAGGTGGACGGCGAGAGGGTCGGAACGGCCCGGGTCGATCTGGAGGGCACCTGGGTGGGCAACGTTCTCCGCGCCAAGGGCGATCTGGCCCGCAAGACGGAGCTGGCCGCCGACCAGGTGGAATCCGCCCCCTTCGAGGGCATTCCTCCGGAAGGCGCCTTGACCGAGATCCCCGAGGGCCAGCGCCTGATGCGCGCCGTGGCGGCGGGCAAGATCCTCACCCGCGCCGACCTGGAACCCATTCCCCTGGTCCAGTCCGGCGACAAGGTCCGGCTGACCGCGACGCACGAATCGCTCACCATCAGCGTGGACGCCACGGCCCGCAGCCGCGGAGGCCTGGGCGACCGGGTGCGGGTGGAGGCCCCCGGCGCCAAGCGCCAGGTGACGGCGATCGTGACGGGTCCCGGCGAGGCCACGCTCATCCGCTGACGCGGGGGTTTTTCTCCCTTTCCCCTTGGTACGGAAGGCTTCGGACCGTATTCTGGTCCCTTGCGCAAGGAGAAGCCCATGGCTCATGAAGGTCACGAACACGGACCGGACTGCAATCACGATCACGATGATTCCTTCGAAATCGAAGTCGTCGAGCTCGAGGACGAGAACGGCGAAAAGGAGGAATTCGCAATCCTGGAAGAGCTGGAGTTCGAGGGCCGCAATTTCGCCATCCTCGCGCCCCTGGCCGAGCTGCAGGCCCAGGAAGAAGGCACCGCCGATCCCGAAGAGGGCCTGAGCCTGGAGATCTTCGAGGTGAAGGACGAGATGTTCACGCCCCTCGAGGACGAGGAACTGGCCGAGCGCCTGATGAAGCACCTGGACGACCAGGAAGCCAAGCTCCGCGCCGAGGAAGACAAGGACTGAGCCTTTTCCGCTCCATGAAGAAGGCCCCCGGATCGGGGGCCTTCTTCTTTTTTTGACAATCGATCTCCAGCTTCCGCTAGGCTGTTCGACATCCTTTCGTCCGATCTTTGCTTCCGTAAAGGCGATTTGCCCCCGGCTTCCGTCTCGGAAAATCCCGGCCCCTGCCTTTCGCAGGAGCCGGACGGGGTGTTCCCGATGTCGAGTGCCTGGTCTGCCGGCGACCCCGGCGCATGGAGATGGAGGATGGCATGAAGCTCAACACGCCCGTGACCCAGACGGAGCGGCTCCTGGAAGCGGGAAAGCCGATCGTCACGAAGACGGACCTGAAGGGCCGGATCATCTACGCCAACGACTCGTTCGTGCACGTGAGCGGCTTCGGGCGCGAGGAGCTGATCGGCGCGGACCACAACATCGTCCGCCACCCGGACATGCCCGCCGAGGCCTTCGAGGACCTGTGGCGCAACCTGCACGCGGGCCTGCCGTGGCGGGGGCTCGTCAAGAACCGCGCGAAGAACGGCGACTTCTACTGGGTGGACGCCTACATCACGCCCATCACGGACCGTGGCGCGCCCGTGGGCTACATCTCCGTCCGCTCCGCTCCGGACCGGTCCGCCGTGGACGAGGCGGAGCGGCTCTACCAGGCCGTGCGGGAAAAGCGGGCGGGCTTCCCCACCCGCCGGGCTCCCGTGGGGCGGAGCTGGTCGTTGCCGGTGGTGGGAGCCCTGTGCCTCCTGGCCGCCGCGCTGGCCGTGGCTGGAAACCGCGCGGGAGGGAACGTGGGATTCCTCTGCACGGCGGGTGCGGTCGTCCTCCTGGCCGCGTTGCCGCTTTTCCTCCAGCGCTGGGTGTTCGGCCCCCTGCGCGAGATCCGGCGCCTCCTCCGGTCCATCGACGAAGGGCGCCTGAGCGAGAACACCGCGATCCGGCCCGGGCCCTGCGCGGACGTCCTCATGCAGCTCGAGACCCTGCGCATCCACCTCAAGGCGATGTTCTGCGATGTGCTAATCAACACCGAGCGGGTGGAGCACAATGCCGTGGTGCTCGCCGAGGACATGCAGCGGATGGTGGTCACCACCGTGGCCCAGGGCGAGCAGCTCAACGGCGTGGCGGCGGCCACCCAGCAGATGAGCGTGGCGGTGCAGGAGATCTCCACCAACACCGACCAGAGCATGCGCGCCGTGACGGAAACCACGGAACTGGCGGAAAAGGGCCGGCTCGCCGTGGAGCACGAGATCGAAGCCAGCCGCCGCCTCATGGACGTGGTCAAGGCCTCCCACGCCCAGCTCCTGCGCGTGAACCGGTCGGTGGAGGAGGTCTCCTCCGTCGCCCGGCTGATCCACGAGATCGCCGACCAGACCAACCTCCTGGCGCTCAACGCCGCCATCGAGGCGGCGCGCGCGGGCGAGCAGGGGCGCGGGTTCGCCGTGGTGGCCGACGAGGTCCGCAAGCTGGCCGAGCGCACCGCCACCAGCACCCGCACCATCGCCGGGACCATCGCGGCCATCCGGGCCGATTCCCACGATGCGGTGGCGGCCATGGAACAGGCGGTCCGCGACGCCACGCACACCTCCGCCGAGATCGAGGTGACGGGCGGCAACCTCGAACGGATCGTCGGCGCCTCCGAGCGGTCCGACAACCTGGGGCGGGAGGTGAAGCACATGCTCCAGCAGCAGTCCTCCGCTTCCAACGTGATCGCCAACACCATGGAGCGCCTGGCCGCCACGGTGGACGAGAACAACAACGCCATCCAGCTGGTGGGAGAGGCCAGCGAAGAGCTGCGCTTCACCTCCGAGGAACTGCGCCGCCTCACCCAGCACATGCGCTCCGCCCTGGCCTGAGCGGAGGATTCCCTCCCTCGCATCTGGCGTCCACCACCCGGGGCACGATCCCTACGCTCCACCTGCCGCAGGCCGTGGCTTTTCTGCTTTGATGGAGCCATGCCCACCCCCCTCAAGCGCCTCCTGGTTCTTGCCTGTGCGGCTTCATCCAGCGTGTACGCGGGTTCTGAGCCCCAAGCCCAGGCGTCGGGCTCCAACTGCGGTCATGACAGCGTCGCGGCCTTCCCCATCGAAGCCGGGAGCCTGCCGACGCCCTTGGCGTCCGCAAGCCTCGCGCTCCTGGCGCTGGAATGAGTTCCGGATGCCAGGCGGGCGCGGCAGCCTCCCCTGGAGCGGCTGGGACACTGGATGATTCCGGAACCGGTTCTTGTAATGCGTGGCTCTGGGTCCTGAAGAGGATCGCAAGCCTCCTCCTTTTCGGATGCCTGTGCCTCATCGCGCATGGGCAGGAAAGCCTTGATTCCCGCGCCGCAGTCCTCGAGCGGATCTTGGATCGGTTCTACCGGGGCGAACGGCTGGAAACCGCCATCGACCGTTCAGATGCAGGGATACAGAAATACAATGCCCATGCACAGGAACTTCAGAAAACGCTCCTCGCGGAGCGCTCCAACCTGGATCGCATGCTGGCTTCCGTCGAAGCGATCCAGGCCCAGCTGAAAGCAGCTGACCTCGAGCTTCGCGACCCTGGAGATCGGAGCAGCCGGGAGGCTTTGAAACGCAAGGTGGATGCGAGAAATGCCCTCGCCTCAAAGCTCGCAGAGCAAAGCGCCAAGGCCCGGTCCGCCCTAGACGCCCACAACGCCATGGTGACCCGCACTCAACAGGAACTGGAAGAGCACCGGAAGCGGGTGATGGCCGTCCAGGCTGCCGTGAACGGGCGCCTCGCGGCGTTCAAGGCATTTACGGAATCAGGGCAGGACGTGGCCTTCTTCCTCGACCTCAACCGGCTGCTGGCGGACATTCGCCAGGGGCTGCGGGATAAGCCCGGGGATCCCGCGCTCCAGGAGCGATTGAACCGGATCCGGGGGTTCCGGCGCGAATTGGCGGCGTGGGCCATCGTGGGGCAGGCACTGAAAACCAACGGGTTGGTGATTGTGGAAGCCCTGGTGGGGGATGAGCCCGGGTGGTTCATCGTGGATACGGGCGCCATGGATACCATCGTGAACGAGGAAATGTTGGATGCCCTCGATCTGGGGAGAAGCCTCGGAAGGGAGACCTCCCTTTCCGTAATAGGTGGTCTGCGTGTCAAAGGTCTGAGCTGCAGAATTCCGCAGCTCACCGTTGCCGGCCAAACCCTGACGGAGGTGGCAGCCTCTGTGGTGCCCCCTGCAGAAGTCGGCGTCGACGGGTTATTGGGCCAAAGTTTTCTTAAAGCATTTGTTTACACCATTGATGAAAAGGCCCCTACCAAGCTAATTCTCATTCGTAGGTAAGCAATTGAATTGAGGGGCAGGCTAAAGGAATTCATACTTAGGAGCCGATCCATTCATCACCATCTTTATCTTTGGCCGGTGACAATATGCTGCGCCGAGTTTCCGCTGAACTACCAAGTGACACGGCCCTGCCGCCGGGGCTGAGGATCCGCCCGATCCAGCACTCGAGCGCGCCTCCAAACCGGAGGTTGACGTTGGCTCTGACCACCGCGACTTGGTCCCTCCTTTTGGGCATGGCGCTTTGGTTGGTCGCTGGCCGGGGGAATCGGGTCCCGACACCGTCGGCTCTCCCGAAAATGGTTGCTCTGATGCTGTACGAAGGGGGAGATGGCGAGCCCGGAGGGGGAACTTCGGGGGGTGGGAGGGCAGCGCAACCTACCGAGTCCGACGGCAAACCCATGCTGCCGAGGGTGAATGCCATTGCTACGCACCTTGATGTTGCGGAGGATGTCTCCGAGGAATTGCCGCCGCGAGACGATGAGCTCACCAGGCACAGGGAACCATTGAGTTTCACACCCCACTTGGTGTCCTCTTTCGGCGA
The DNA here is from genome assembly GCF_030845995.1 of Geothrix sp. 21YS21S-4. Classification (NCBI taxonomy): domain Bacteria; kingdom Pseudomonadati; phylum Acidobacteriota; class Holophagae; order Holophagales; family Holophagaceae; genus Geothrix; species Geothrix sp. 21YS21S-4. Next base: position 2,032,382 of record NZ_CP132719.1, on the reverse strand, counting down.
TGGCGGCGGCATTGGGGGTGGATGGGGCCACGAGATCGGAAACGGCCTCGGATCTGGCCGTGGACGCGGGCGCGGAAGCACCCGGATTTACTCCGCGCGCGGCGAGGAAGAACTCAAAGTTCATGTCGATTTCCTGGACATGCGACATTACGTCGCGCCGGCCTATCCGGCCAAGGCACAGGCGCAGCACATCGAGGGCATCGTGGCGATCGCTGTCACCATCGACCCCGATGGCAACCCGATCAGATGGCACGTGGTGGAGGGGCATCCCTTGCTGGCCGAGGCCACCTTGGCGGTTTTTCCTCGTTGGCACTTTATCCCCGTCGTCCACAACGGAGAAAAGGTGGGCGCCTCCTTCGAGGTGCGCGTCCGGTTCACGCTGAAATACTATTGATGCCAAGGGCAAACGGGTTCAGCGGCACGTGGTGGATGGAGGTCCATTGTGAGTGGAGGTGGCTCTGGGCCTTGCTCTGGTGGCGCGTCGCTCCGCTCAACCCCAGAGAAGGGGTAGCCCTGTCGTAATCTGGAGAGATGCTGTCCGATCCCTTCCGCTTCGATGGCCGCGTCCTGTTCCTGTCCGAGGATCCGGAGAAAGTAACCCGCCAACTGGCGGGCGAAGACTTGGATTTGGCTGAGGCCGCGCCGTTGCGGGACCAGATCAGCACCGACGAGATCACGCCCGCTTTCATCTGCTACCACTTCGACGAGAAGCTGGGCGATTTCCCGTACCTCGGCCTGAAGTGCGGCGACAGGTTCCCCGTGAAGGAGGGCGCGGTGCGTGCCGGCGGGTTCGCCGTCAGCGCGGCGGGCAGGCGCCGCGGAAAGGGAAGCAGCCGCGAGGCCAGTCCCTACGCGGAGTGGTGCGCGGGAATCCGCTTGGTGATTGCGGAGAGCTTCGAGCGCATCTACCGCCAGAACTGCCAGAACCTGGGCCTCCTCACCAGCACGGATTTCGGCCTGGTCCCGCGCATCCGCCGCGGCGAGGCCATTCCCCTATCGGAGTTCACCGAGGGCCTCGATCCCGTCACCGCCGAGATCGTCCGCCGCGGCGGGCTGTTCGCCTACAACGCCGCGCGGATGAAAGGTGAAGTGGCGCCCCCGCTCCCCCCGCGCGAGGGTCGGCCCATGACCTACGCCGAGAAGCTGCTGGCCCGTCGCGCGGTGGTGGATGCCGTCGCGGGCGCCGTGGGCCTTCCGGCGGTGGCGTCCGGCGACGGGCTGTTCGTCCGAGCCGACTGGCGCTTCAGCCACGACTACGTGACCCCGATGGCAGCGAGCTTCCTGGAGAAGGCGCTGGGACCCGGCGCGATGCTCCGCGACCCTGACAGCATCCTGGCCTTCCGCGACCACCTCACGTTCCTGTCCACCAGCATGAAGCCCGAGCACCGCGCCCACGGCCTCCTGGCCGTGGCGGACCGCCTGAAGCCCGCCCAGGAGGCCTTCTGTGCGAAGCACGGGATCCGCCTCCACGGCGAACTGGCGGATGGCTCCGGAAGCGAAGGCATCTGCCACGCGATCATGACGGAGCGGTACGCCCTCCCGGGCCAAGTGGTGGTGGGCACCGATTCCCACACGCCCCACGCCGGCGCCCTGGGGTGTCTTGCCTTCGGGATCGGCACCACCGACATCGCCAACGCGTGGGTGACGGGCGACGTGCGCGTCACAGTCCCGCCCACCCTCCGCGTGCGCCTGGAGGGCCGCCTCCGCCCGGGAGTCTCCGCCAAGGACGTGGCCCTGCATCTCCTGGCCCAGCCGTTCATCCGCGAGGGTGGGGCGCTGGGCCATGTGGTGGAGTACGTCGGCGAGGGCCTACGCGATCTCGACACCGACGAGCGGGCCACCCTCACCAACATGGCCGCGGAGATCGGCGGCTTCACCGGCCTGGTGGCGCCGGACGCCGAAACCGTGCGTTTCATCAAGGAGCGGCGGGGCGTGGACGTGGTGCTGGAACCCTGGATGGCGGGCGACGAGGACGCGCAGTATGCCCACACGCTGACCGTGGACTGCGCGGCGCTGGGGCCGATGCTGGCGCGCCCCGGCGATCCCGGGAATGGCGTGGCCCTGGCGGACTTGGACGAGGCCGTGCCCATCCACATCGCGTACCTCGGCAGCTGCACGGGCGGGAAGCGGGAGGACCTCCGCCGGGCCTTCGAGGCAGTGAAGGGCGCCGCGGCCGAAGGGCGGCGGGTGCCCGATGGCGTGAAGTTCTACGTGCAGTGCGGGAGCGAAGCCGTCCGCCGCCACGCCGAGGCGGAAGGTTGGATCGCGGCCTTCGAGGCCGTGGGCGCCACGGTCCTGGGCAGCGCCTGCGGCGCCTGCATCAACGCCGGGCCCGGGGTGTCCACGGATCCCGACCAGGTCACCATCAGCGCCATCAACCGCAACTTCCCCGGCCGCAGCGGCCCCGGCCGGATGTGGCTCGCCAGCCCCGCCACCGTCGCCGCCAGCGCGCTGGCCGGCCGCATTGTGGGAGCGGGGGAATGATCGATCCCGTCCTCGCCGCCCGCTACCGCACGCTCATTCTGGGCCGCCAAGATCGGCCGGGAGCGCCGATCCTGGCGGCCGGCGCGCGAGTGCTCGTGGTGGACGCCGGCCGCCAGCGCGCGGGCCTTCTGGAGGGCGAAGCCTTGGTGTTCGAGGCTCCGGTCTCCACGGCTTTGAACGGTCTGGGTTGCGAGGAGGGCTCGTACCGCACTCCCACGGGCTGGCACCGCATCCACGCCCGCATCGGCGCGGGAGCGGTGGCTGGGACCGTGTTCCGCGCGCGGGTCGCCACGGGCGAAGTCTGGCGCGGCGAGCCCCGGGACGAGGATCTGATCCTCACCCGCGTCCTCACTTTGGACGGGCTGGAGGAGGGTTGGAACCGCGGGCCGGGACGGGATTCCCTGGAGCGGTTCATCTACCTGCACGGCACGAATCAGGAATCCCAACTGGGCCATCCGGTGTCCCACGGTTGCGTGCGATTGTCGAATGCCGCGGTGGCGGAGTTGTTCGATCACATGGCGGAGGGAGATCCCGTGCTGATCGCGGAGGGGCTCCCCGGCGACGGTCTGGGGCTGGGGCGCCTCCACTTCGCGGGCGTGGCGGGAAGCGGGATGAGTGCCCTCGCCCAGTTTGCGGCGATGAAGGGCGGGCGGGCCAGCGGCAGCGACCGCAGCTTCGACCGCGGCCAGCGTCCGGATGCGCGGGTGAAGCTGGAGGCCCTGGGCGTGGCGATCTTTCCCCAGGACGGCTCGGGGCTGGAGGGCGATTGCGCGGGATTGGTGGTGTCCACGGCGGTGGAGGACGACACGCCTGACGTGGCCGCCGCCCGGCGCCTCGGCGTGCCGGTCCTGCACCGTTCCGAGCTGCTGGCGCACCTGGTGGCGCGCCACCGCACCGTGGCGGTGACGGGCACCAGTGGGAAGTCCACGGTCACGGCCATGGTCTTCGAGCTGCTGCGCGGCGCGGGCCTAGATCCCTCCGTCATCACCGGCGGCGACCTGGTGGCGCTGCAGCGGCGCGGCCTGTGGGGCAACGCCTGGGCGGGCGGCTCCGATCTGCTGGTCATCGAGGCGGACGAGAGCGACGGGTCGGTGGTGCGCTACCGCCCAGCGGTGGGCGTGATTCTGAACCTCCAGAAGGACCACAAGGAGATGGCGGCGGTGGCCGAGATGTTCCGCGTCTTCCGGGGCCGGGTCGGCGAGGCCGCGGTGGTGGGCGAGGCCGCGAACCTGCGGGAATTCGCGCCGGGAGCCACGCTGTTCGGCTTCGGTGCGGACGCGGAGATTCGCGCAGAAGACCTCCGGCTCGAACCGGCGGGCTCCTCCTTCACCGTGGATGGCGTTCCATTCCGCCTGCCCGTTCCGGGTCGCCACAACGTGGAGAACGCTCTGGCCGCGTTGGCGGCGGGCCGCGTGCTGGGCGTCCCCCTGGAAAAGCTGGCGGCCCCTCTGGCTGCGTTTGAGGGCGTGGGCCGGCGGTTCCAGGTGCTGGGCGAGCGGCGCGGCGTCACGGTGGTGGACGACTTCGGCCACAATCCCGCCAAAGTGGCAGCCTCGCTCCGCGCGGCGCACCTCCGCACCGCCATCAGCGGCGGACGGGTCCTGGCCGTTTTCCAGCCCCATGGGTTCGGCCCTTTGAAGTTCCTGCGGCAGGATTTCGTCGAAGCCTTCGTCGCCGAGCTGGCGCCCCAGGACCGTTTATGGCTCCTCGACGTCTACTACGCCGGCGGCACCGCCGCCAAGGACATCAGCAGCGCCGATGTGGTGGCCGACCTCGCCGCCCGCGGCGTAGCCGCAGAGCACGCCCCTTCCCGCGCGTGGCTGGCGGAGCGCCTCGCCGCCGAAGCGCGGCCCGGCGATCTGATCCTCGTCATGGGGGCGCGGGATCCGTCGCTCACCGACTTGGCCAGGGCGATTCTTGGGGGACTGCGCGCTTGAGGGAAAGCTGCTTTTTTAACCACGGATGACGCAGATTTCGCAGATGAAAAACGGATGCGGCTTGATCTGCGCCATCGGCGTCATCTGCGGTTAAAAACAAAACCCTTCGCTCCGCGGTACCCTGGGGCATGGAACCCACCACCCTCCGCGCCGTGATGGCCGCGCTCCGGAAGCCGGAGACGGGCTGCCCCTGGGACTTGAAGCAGGATCATCAGAGCCTGGCCCGCTACCTCCGCGAGGAGGCGGCGGAGGTGTTGGATGCGCTGGCGGCGCACCGGCCCGGCGACGCGGCCACGGAGGCCCATCTCCGGGAGGAGCTGGGCGATCTGTGGCTCCAGATCGCCTTCCATGCCCAATTGGCGGCGGACCGGGGGGCCTGGGACCTGCACGACGTGGAGCGGACCGTGGTGGAGAAGCTGGTGCGCCGGCATCCCCACGTGTTCGCCGAAGTGGCGGTTTCGGGCAGCGAGGACGTGCTGGCCAACTGGGCCGCCATCAAGCGCGAGGAGAAGGGGCTGCCTCCGGACCAGGAGCCGCGCCTACTGGAAGGCATTCCCGCCGCGCTGTCGCCGCTGGAGGAGGCCCTGGAGATCGGCCGCCGCTGCGCGAAGGTGGGCTTCGAGTGGCCCGATCTGGAGGGCGTCCTCGACAAGGTGAAGGAAGAGGTGGCCGAGCTGCAGGCGGAGTCGGATCCCCAGCGGGTGGAGGAGGAATTCGGCGACGTCCTGTTCAGCCTCATGCAGTGGGCGCGGAAGAAGGGCGTGGATCCCGACGCCGCCCTGCGCCGCCAGATGCTCCGCTTCCGGGACCGGTTCGCCGCGGTGGAGGATGATGCCCGCGCCCATGGCGGCTGGGAGCACCGGACCCTGGATGAGATGGAAGCGGCCTGGCAGGCGGCCAAGCGCCGCGCGAAGCCGTGATTCCCGTCGCGCTTCTCCTCGTCCGCAACGGCCCGCCTCCGCCGCCGTGGGTGATCCTCTTCGCGCCGATCTTCTTCTTCCTGGGATCGGCGCTCACCCACCGGATGCTGGGGATTCCGGCGCTGTACGCGGCCTTTCCCGCGGATAGGTCAGATCCCATCGAGGCCAACCTGGGATGGCTGCAGACGGACTTCCGGACCTTCCGGGGCCACACGCCGATGTCCTACAAGGCCGGCCGCCGCTGCCTCCACCTCAGGCAGCCCTTTCCCTTCCAACCCGCCTGGTGGCGCGGGCCGGCGTCGATTCCATGGAACGTGATCCGGATCGAGAAGGAGATCGACGCCTCCCGCTGGAGCTTCCTGGGCGCGGCGGAGTTCCGGCTGGGCGAGGGAGGCCGGGTGATCCGACTCCGCGGGCGTGCCGCCCGCACGCTCCAGGCCAAGGTCCTGGAGAAGCAGGGGCGGGGCGCCGTCGCGCCGATTCCTTCGGACCGGGCGATCCGGCCGCGCTGAGGATCCAGGAAGAAAAGATCACCACCAAGACGCCAAGACACCAAGAAAAGCGGACTTCTTTCCTTCTTCGTGCCGTGGTGTCTTGGTGGTGAAAGATCCTTTGCCATTCGCGGCTCACACCGCTTCGGCGATGGCCTTTCCCATGTCGGAGGTGCTGGCGGTTCCGCCCATGTCGGGGGTGCGCGGGCCTTTCGCCAGCACCGTTTCGATGGCGGCCAGGACGGAGGCGGCGGCTTCGGAGCAGCCCAGGTGGTCCAGCATCATGGCGCCGGCCCAGATCTGGCCCACCGGATTGGCGATGCCCTTCCCGTAGATGTCGGGCGCGGAACCGTGGACGGGCTCGAACATGGAGGGGAACTCCCGCTCGGGGTTCAGGTTGGCGCTGGGGGCGATGGCGATGGTGCCGGTGCAGGCGGGGCCGAGGTCCGACAGGATGTCGCCGAACAGGTTGGAGCCCACCACCACGTCGAACCAGTGCGGATTGCGGACGAAGTGGGCGGCGAGGATGTCGATGTGAAACCGGTCCACCTTCACGTCGGGATAGCCCGCGGACATGGCCTCCACCCGCTCGTCCCAGTAGGGCATGGTGATGGCGATCCCGTTGGATTTGGTGGCCGAGGTGAGGTGCTTCTTGGGCCGCGACTGGGCGAGGTCGAAGGCCACCTTCAGGATGCGGTCCGTGCCCTGGCGGGTGAACACGCTCTGCTGCACGGCCATCTCCTGGTCCGTGCCCTCGTAGAGGCGGCCGCCGATGCTGGAGTACTCGCCCTCGTTGTTCTCGCGCACGACGATGAAGTCGATGTCGCCTACTTCCCGCCCCGCGAGGGGGCAGGGCACGCCGGGCATGAGCTTCACGGGACGCAGGTTGGCGTACTGGCGGAAGCCGCGGCGGATGGGGATCAGCAGGCCCCACAGCGACACGTGGTCCGGCACGCCGGGGAATCCGACCGCGCCCAGGAAGATGGCGTCATGGTGGCGGATCTGGTCGAGGCCGTCCTCGGGCATCATCCGGCCCGTCCGAAGATGGTATTCGCAGCTCCACGGGAAGGTGTCCCACCGGAACCGCAGGCCGTGCTTCCGGGCCGCGGCCTCCAGCACGCGGATGCCCTCCGGAACCACTTCCTTGCCGATGCCGTCGCTGGGGATGACGGCGATCCTGAACTCGCGCACGGGAACCTCCCTCCCGCATGCTGCCAGAAGAACGCCCCGCGGCGCGGGGCGTTCCGGAGGGCGGCGGGGGCTCAGGCCAGGAGCTTGGACAGCCCGAAGGCGACGCAGGTGGAGACGCTGACGCCGATGAGGCCGGGGATCATGAAGCTGTGGTTGAGGAGGAACTTGCCGATGCGCGTGGTGCCGGTGCGGTCCATGTTGATGGCGGCAAGGTCGCTGGGGTAGAAGGCGAAGAAGAAGTAGGCGTAGCTCGCGGGGATCAGGCCCAGCAGCAGCGGCGTCGGCAGGCCCAGGGCGTAGCCGAAGGGCAGCATGATGGTGAGCGTCGCGGCCTGGCTCTTGACGAAGGCCGACACGGCGAACATGGCCAGGGCGAAGGTCCACGGCGCCACCTGGACCATGGCCTTGATGTTGGCCACCAGGTAGCTCTCGTTGGCCTTGATGAAGGTCTCGCTCATCCACGCGATGCCGAAGATGGAGACCACGGCGATCATGCCCGCGATGAACACGCTGGATCGGGCGATCTCGGGGGCCTTCACGTCGGTGGCGAACAGGATGAAGGCGCCGAAGGCCAGCATGATGATCTGCACCACGGTGGTCATGGGGATGGCCTTCCCGTTCATCAGGGGCAGGATGCCGGGCTTGAGGGCGATCAGGACGATGGTCAGGACGCCCGCGAAGAACAGCCCCACGGACAGCTTGGCCTTGAAGGGGATCACCTTGTCCAGGGTGGTGACGTTGGCGTCCAGGGCCTTGGCGAAGTCGGGATCCTTCATCCGCTCCAGGAACTCGGGGTCCTCGTCCAGTTCCTTCCCGCGGTTGTAGCTCCAGGCCGCGGCGGCCAGGACGCCGACGATGCCGGCGGGCAGGGTGATCCGGATGATGTCGAACAGGCCTACGGGATGCCCGTTCTTGGCGGCCATGGCCAGGAAGGTGGTGACAGCGGCGGCCACGGGGCTGGCGGTGATGCCCATCTGCGACGCCACGCTGGAGATGGCCATGGGGCGCTCGGGCCGGATGCGCGTCTTGAGCGCCACGTCGGAGATCACCGGCAGCAGCGCGTAGACGGCATGGCCCGTGCCCACGCACACCGTGAGCAGGAAGGTGGAGAGCGGCGCCAGGATGGTCACCTGCTTGGGGTGGGCGCGCAGCAATCGCTCGGTGAGCTGCACCAGGTAGTCGAGGCCGCCCGCCACCTGAAGGGTCGCGGACGCGGTGACCACGGCAAGGATGATCAGCATCACGTCGATGGGGGGCGTGCCGGGCGCCACGCGGAAGACCAGTACCAGCGCGGCCACGCCGAGGCCGCCGATCAGCCCGAGGGCGACGCCGCCCCTGCGGATGCCGATGAGGATGGCGCCGAGGACGAGGAAGAACTGCACCCAGAACATCAATGCGGGGGACATTTCGATGGCTCCTGTTCCCAGGGCCCGTGGTCTGACCACCCCCTGTGACGACAGAGGGTAGCAGGGGAAAGCGGCCCGAACGATCAAAGATGATGATGAGGTGTGAAATGAATCACACCCCGCCGGGAATCCCTCCGTTCTCCGCGCTTCGGCGGGGGACGTTAGGATGGCGGAACCTCGGATGCCGCCTTGAACGCCCTGCCTTTCCACCTCGTGACCCTCACCCATCCCGACTGGGAAGCGGCCCTGGCCTGCGCCAAGCGCCTGCCGGCGGACGCCCTGCCGGAGCTGCGGCTGGACCTCTTCCCCGACGCGGATCCCGAGGCTCTGGTGGATGCGTTGAAGCGCCGCTGTCTGGTGACGTGTCGCCGCATGTCCGAAGGGGGCCAGTGGCCCGACGCCGACGAATCCGAGCGCCTGGCCCGCCTCGCCAAGGCCGTCCGGGGCCGTCCCGCCTGGATGGACCTGGAGTGGGACCTGCCCGTGCCGGCGGAGATCCAGGCCGCGCGGACCCACGTCCGGCTGCTGCGCTCCGTCCACGTGGCCCCCGGGGTGTTCGACCTGGAGGCGCGCGTGAAGGCGCTGCCGGACGGCGAGGCCTTCAAGTGGGTGGGGCACGCGGGCCGCCTGGGCGACAACGGGCGGCTCCGGGCGCCCCTGGCCTGGGCGCGGGACCACGGGGTGGCGCTGTCGGCCTTCCTGATGGGCCCCAAGGGCATCGCGGGGCGCGCCATGCAGGCGGCCTGGGGTGGGGCGTTCACCTATGCGGCCCCGGACGACGGCCCGCCCGCCGCGCCGGGCCAGCTTCCTTTGGAGACACTCCGCGCCTGGCGCTGCGCCCGGCTCCATCCGGGCTACGGCCTCTGCGGCGTCATCGGGGAGCCGGTCCTGCATTCGCGCGGACCGGCCTTCCACAACCCGCGGTTCCAGCGGGCCTACAAGGACCTCCTCTACGTGCCCCTCCTCTGCGGCGACGCGGAGGAAGCCGCCGAGGCGCTGGAGGCCCTCGGCATCCTGGGACTGAGCATCACCGCGCCCCTGAAGCGCTCCCTTCCCGCGGCGCTGGGTCTGGCGGGGCCCCTCAATACGCTGTGGCGGCGGGCGCCCGGCGATCCTTGGGAAGGCGCCAACACGGACGCCGAGGCCTTTGGACAGTCCCTGTCCCGTCTGGCTCCCGGCCCGGTGCTGCTGCTGGGCTCTGGCGGCGTGGCCGAAACCACCCGCGCCGTGCTGGAAGCGGCCGGCCGGCCGGCGCTCCAGGCCTCCCGCCGGGATCCGGTCCTGCCCGCGGCGGTGGCCGCCTTCGCGCCCGCCGGCGTCGTGCAGGCCACGGCCCTGGGCATGGCGGAGGAGGATCCCGCGCCCTTTCCCGACCTGCTGGACGCTGCCCGTTCCACCGCGCGGTGGGCGGTGGAGTGGATCTACAAGGAGGACACCGCCTTTGCTGCCTGGGCCCGGGACGCGGGCCTGGCGCTGGTCTCCGGCGGGAGCCTATTCGAGGCCCAGGCCGAGGGCCAGAGCCGGCGGTTCGTCGAGGGGTGCGGGGGAGAGTAGAGGACGCTGAGAGCCAGAAAATTCGCCGCGAGTGATTTTTTGATTGATTTCATATTTCTGAAAATTTAGAATTATGGAGATGGAAACCGCGGTCCTGCCCCCCGAACCGATCATTCGCCAGTTGAAAGCCCTCGCCCACCGCGGCCGTCTCGCGGTCGTGCGGGCCGTCGTGCAGGGTCCCGAGGAAGGGACCCCGGCGGGCCAGATCCAGGCGCTCGTGGAAATGCCCGCGTCGACGGTCAGCCACCATCTGGCGGATCTCGCCGAAGCGGGCCTGCTCAGGGCCTCCCGGGAGGGCACCACCATCCGTTATGCCGTTCGCTTCGATCAACTTCGGGCCCTGACTGACTACCTCTGGCAGGACTGCTGCGGCGGCGGTTGCCGGGATGCGAATTGCCCCTGATCCCAGGAGTTCCTATGGAATCCCCTCTCCACCCCATCCACCTGAAAGTCCAGGATGCCTATGGGCGCATCGCGAGCCTGGGCGAGAGCTGCTCTGGTTCTCAATCCTCCTGTTGCGGAGGGGCGCGCGCCGACGAGATCGCCCAGGGAGTGGGCTACTCGGAGGTCGAACTGGCCATCCTTCCCCAGGGCGCCAATCTGGGCCTGTCCTGCGGCAACCCCACCGTCTTCGCGGAGCTGAAGGAGGGCGAGGTCGTCCTCGATCTCGGCAGCGGCGCGGGACTGGATGTCTTCCTGGCCGCTCAGAGGGTGGGGCCCGGGGGCAGGGCCATCGGCGTGGACATGACTCCCGGGATGCTCGCCAAGGCCCGCCGCCATGCGGCCGAGTTCCACCGGCGCACGGGGCTCGACAATGTGGTGTTCCATCAAGGACAGATCGAGGCCATCCCTTTGCCGAGCGCCAGCGTGGACGTGGTGATCTCCAACTGCGTACTCAACCTGAGTCCGGATCAGCCCCAGGTCTGGAAGGAGATCGCCCGCGTGCTGAAGCCCGGCGGCCGGGTCTCCATCTCCGATATGGTGCTGCTGCGTCCCCTCCCGGACGCGGTGCGGAAGAGCGTGGAAGCCCTTGTGGGCTGCATCGCCGGAGCCGCGCTCCTGGACGATCTCAAGGGAATGGTCTCCGGGGCGGGTCTCGTGGACCCCTCCTTCATGCCCAAAGGGGAAGCCGTGGAAGCCATGCTGCCGCTGAACGACCCCATGACCGCCCATTTGCTGGGGCTTCTCCCCGATGGCAGCCGGCCCTCGGACTTCATCACCAGCCTGATCGTCTCCGCGCGCAAGCCCGCCTGATGGGAGTCCCGTGATCGAGAAGCGGCGCCTTTCGTTCGGGGACAGGTACCTGACCCTGTGGATCTTTCTCGCCATGGGAATCGGAGTGGGATTGGGGATCGCGGTCCCCGGCTTCAATCGGGCCATCCAGGCCTGGAACGTGGGCTCCATCAGCCTTCCCCTGGCCGCGGGCCTGATCCTGATGATGTATCCGCCCCTGGCCAAGGTGAAGTACGAAGAACTGCACCGCGTCTTCCGGAACGGAAAGGTGCTGGGGCTCTCCCTGTTCCAGAACTGGGTCATGGGGCCTGTCCTCATGACCGGGCTGGCCGTGCTGTTCCTGCGGGACCGGCCCGAATACATGCTGGGCCTGATCCTCATCGGCCTCGCCCGCTGCATCGCCATGGTCATCGTGTGGAACGACCTCGCGCAGGGGGACACGGAATACTGCGCCGGGCTGGTCGCCTTCAACTCCCTCTTCCAGGTGCTTTTCTTCAGCCTCTATGCGTGGTTCTTCGTCACCTACCTGCCCGCGAGGCTCGGCCTTCAGGGCGCGGTCGTGAACATCACCCTGGGCCAGATCGCCGGAAGCGTCGGCATCTACCTCGGCGTGCCCTTCGTGGCGGGCTTTTTGACGCGGTTCATCCTGGGGAGGCTGAAGGGCCTGGACTGGTACCACCGGACCTTCCTCCCCAGGCTGCAGCCGCTGACGCTCCTCGCGCTGCTCTTCACCATCGTGGTGATGTTCAGCCTCAAAGGCGGTGCCATCGTCAAGCTGCCCCTGGACGTCCTTCGCATCGCCGTACCTCTGCTGATCTACTTCGCAGTGATGTTCGTGGCCAGCTTTTGGCTGTCCAAGAAAGCCGGCGCCACCTATCCCCAGAGCGCCACCCTGAGCTTCACCGCCGCCAGCAACAACTTCGAACTGGCCATCGCCGTCGCTGTGGGCACGTTCGGGATCGCCCACGGCGCGGCGCTCGCCGCCGTCATCGGGCCCCTCGTGGAAGTGCCCGTGCTCATCGGCCTCGTCCAGGTCGCCCTCCGGCTGAAGGCCCGGTGGCGGGAAGGTTCTCCCTGCGCGGCGCCGGAATTCCGGAAGGGATCGCTCTGAGCCTTCCGGAAGGCAGAAGCGAGTCGGGACGCGCCGGAGTCCGCATCCGGGGCGTTCGGAGCTGGAGATCCCCATGAACTGTTCGATCCTGTTCCTCTGTGTGGCCAACAGCGCGCGCTCCCAGATGGCCGAAGCCCTGGCCCGCCGGATGTTTCCGGATTGCCTCATCCAGAGCGCCGGCAGCCGTCCCGGCCGGCTGAATCCCTACGCGGTCGAGGTGCTGGCGGAGCAGGGCATCGATGGGTCCTTCCAGGTTTCGAAAGGCGTGGAGACCATCGATCCCACCTCGGTGGATCTGGTCATCACCCTTTGCGCCGAGGAGGTGTGTCCTCTGTTTTTGGGCCCCGTGGAGCGCCTGCATTGGCCCCTTCCGGATCCCGCCGGAGAGGACGCCCGCCTGACGCCGGATGAGCTCAGGCACCGTTTCCGGGAGAGTCGGGACGAGATCCGGAGACGACTGGAGCGATTGCAGATCGAACGATTCTGATCTTTCCGCGCTGGCCTGGGCGCTGAGGAAATCCCCCCGAATTTCGGCTGCCGCCCTCCGGACCTCGTCCGCTGCTACCGTTCCATCCATGGACCTCCTCCTGGTCGAAGACAAGGACAGCTTCCGCCGCCTGCTGGCGCGGGCCCTGGAAGGGTCGGCGTGGTCGGTCCGGGCGGTGGCGGATCCCCAGGAGGCGCTGCGGGCGCTGGAGGAGGCGCCCAGCCACGTGCTGGTGACGGACCTGCGGCTGCCGGGCATGAGCGGGCTGGAGCTGATCCGCCGGGCCCGCCGGCTGCGGCCGGAGCTGCGGATCGTCCTGATGTCGGCCTTCGGCGAGCCCAGGGACATCGTCGAGGCCATGCGCCTGGGCGCCGACGACTTCCTTCCCAAGCCCTTCGACCTCGACGCGTTCCTCGCGCTGCTGGAGCGCCTGCGGGCCCTGGCCGGCGCGCCGCCGCCGGACCCGGCGGAGCCCTGGATCGCCCACGGCGCCGCCATGCGGGCCCTGGACGAGGCCCTGGGCCGGATGGCGGCCACGGACCTGCCGGCGCTGTTCCGCGGCGAACGGGGCACGGGCAAGGCCCGGTGCGCCCGGCGGCTCCATGCCCTGCGCCATCCCGCCGCGCCCTTCCTCGCCGTGGCGGCGGCCACGCTGGGGCCGGAGGGGCCCGACCCGGAACGCCTCCGCCTCCTTGCCGGCGGAAGCCTGTATGTGGCGGGCCTGGAGCACCTCGCGCCCGGCGCCGTCCTTCCGCTGGCCCGGGCCATGGAGGGCGACTCGGGTCGCGGGATCCGCTGGATGGCGGGACTGGACGAGGGCGCCACCCTTCCTCCCGATCTGGCCCGGAGTTTCGGGCCCCTCGAAGTGCGGGTGCCGCCCCTCCGGGAGCGGCGGGAGGAACTGCTGCCGCTGGCGCGCCTGCTGCTGGAGCGGGCCGCGCGGCGGGAAGGGCGGGGGCAGCCCTGGCTGGAGCGGGCCGCGGAGCGCCAGCTCCTGGACCACCGCTGGCCGGGCAACCTCCGCGAGCTGGCGGCGGCGGCGGAGCGGGCGGTGCTCTTCTCGGACGGCCCCGCCATCCGCGCTTTCCCCGCCCTGGGGCGGGACGGCGGGCCGGTGCTGTGCCTGCCCCATCCGCCCGTTGGCACGCTGGAGGTCCAGCTCCGGACTGTGCTCCGGTCCGCGGAAGGGGAACTGCTGCGGAAGGCCCTCGTTGATGCCGACGGGGACTTGCCCCGGGCGGCGGAGGCCCTGGGCCTGACGCCCCGGAGCCTGGGTCAGCGCTTGCGGGATCACGGCATCCCTCTGGAAGATGGAGAAGCCCCTCCGGGGAATTGCCCATGACGCCCGATCCCGCCTCCCTTCCTTCCGCGCCCCCGGTTTCGCCGGAGGCGCTGCGGCCGTCCGTGCTGGCGGGGCTGACCGCCCTCCAGGCGGTGGTGGTCGGCAAGGAAGCCAAGGTGCGGCGCGCCTTCGCGGCGCTCCTCTCCGGCGGCCACATCCTGCTGGAGGACCTGCCCGGCGTGGGCAAGACGACCCTGGCCAAGGGCCTGTCCCGGATCCTGGGCGGCAGCTTCCAGCGGGTGCAGGGGACCAACGACCTCCTGCCGTCGGACCTGCTGGGCGTCCATCTGTGGGACGCGGGGACCCAGACCTTCCACTTCCAGCCCGGCCCGGTGTTCTGTCACGTCCTGCTGCTGGACGAGCTGAACCGGATCGGCCCCAAGACCCAGAGCGCCATGCTGGAGGCCATGGTGGAAGGGCAGGTGACCCTGGACCGCAGCACCCACCGCTTGCCGGATCCCTTCTTCGTCATCGCCACCCAGAATCCCCTGGATCACGCGGGCACGTTCCCGCTGCCCGAGAGCCAGCTGGACCGCTTCTCCTGCGCCCTGCACCTGGGCTATCCCGGCCGGGAGGCGGAGCGCCGGATCCTGCGCGGCGAAGCCGGATCGGACCGCCTGGACACCCTGCGGCCCGCCCTGGATCTCGAAGGCTGGAAGCAGGCCCGGGGCGCCGTCCGCGCCGTCAAGATCTCCGAAGCGGTGCTGGACTACGCCGAGCGCATGGTGGAGCGGATCCGCGCCGACGGCGGCTTCTGCTCTACCCGCGCGGTGAAGCACTGGCTGGGTTTGGCCCAGGCGGAGGCCTGGCTGGAGGGCCGCGCCTTCATCACCCCCGACGACCTCCAGGCCACCCTGGCGGACACCATGGCCCACCGCGGCAGCCTGGACGAGCGGCGCCTCAGCCGCGGCGAGCGGCGCGAGCACCTGGCCCGGCTGCTGAAGGAACTGCCCGTGGGATGGGCGGGATGAGGGACGACGGGACGGTGGGCGCCCTGCTTCACGAGGCGCGGATCGGGAAGGGCCTGTCGCGGGAGATCCTCGCGCTGGAGCTGAAGCTTCCGGTCCGGCACATCGAGGCCATCGAAGGCGATGACTGGGAGGCGCTGCCGCCGGGTCGTGCCCGGCCCCTGGCGCGGCAGCTGGCCGAGCGGCTGGGGGTGGATCTGGAATTCCACACGGGGGCCTTCCAGGTGGTGCCCGGGGCCCAGGAATGGGCGCCGCCGGATCCGCGCCAGGAGCGGCTGGAGCGCATGGTGATGGCCGGCCTCACCGTCGCCTCCGTCCTGGTGGTCCTGTGGCTGGTGGTGCCCGGTCCCAGCCTCGGACGGAAGACCTCCGTCAACGCCTTCGCCGTCCAGGCGCGGCTCCAGCCGCCGCCTCCGCCCCCGCCTTCCCCGGCGCCCTATCCCGTGCTGGGAGAACTGCTCCCCGAGGCGCCCCTCAACGAGCAGGGCGTCCTGGTGAGCCTCCGGGCCATGGACACCTGCGAGGTGAAGCTGGAATCCAGCGCCGGGGATCCGCCCCAGGCCCGCACCCTGCGCGTGTCCGAGCCGTGGCAGTTCCGCGTGAAGGGGCCCTTCAGCCTCGCCCTGGACAACGCCGGCGTGGTGAACGTGGAGGTGGCGGGCCAGCGCATTCCCCACGGCCAGAACGTGGGCGAGGCCTGGACGGGCCAGTTCGACGCCGAGGGCCATTGGCTCCGGCCGCCCCAGCCCCCGGCGCCCGCCGCCGAGCCGCCCGATCCCGCGAACTCCGCGGATCCCGATGATGAGGATGGACCGACCCCATGAGCATGCATCCCCTCGTCGAGCGGTTCCGCCAGGGCGCCTTGCCCGAGCCCATGGCCGCGGCCCTGGTCGGGGGAAGCCTGCCGGTGCCCCCGCAGGACCTGCTGCAGGCCTTGGCCCACGCCGTGCTGGAAGGGACGCCCCACGCGGAGCGGGCCCTCACGTTCCTCGCCTCCATGCCCGAATCCCTGGTGGCGGGCGTCCTGCTGGATCCGGTGGACCCGCCGGGTCCGCTCCAATTGGTGCTGGGCCACCGCAAGGAGCCCGCCCTGCTGGAGGCGGCCCTCCTGAACCCCGCCCTCACCGCGGAGATCGTGGAAGCGGTGGTGCCGAGCCTGCCGGGGGCGGTGCTCGAGATCGTCCTGAACAACCAGGTGCTGTGGATGCAGCGCCCCCGCATCCTCGACCTGCTGGAGGAGCACCCGGAAGCGGAATACGCCGTCAAGCGGCGGGTGAACGAGTACCGCTTCGACGTGCTGCGCCTCGTGCCCGAGGAGGTCAAGGCGGACCGCCTCGCCATCCTGGAGGAAGTGGAAGCGGGCCGGCTGGACCGCGCCTGGTCCGAGCTGCCCCTTCCCAAGGAGCGGTCCCAGGAGGAGATCGACGCCGAAATCGAATCCGAAGAACTCGCCGCCGAGCGCCGGCTCCTGGCCCAGCGGCCCGTGGTGGACGACGAGGGCAAGGAGGTCAACCTCACCATCACCCAGCGGATCGCCCGGCTGAGCACCAACCAGAAGATCATGCTGGCCATCAAGGGCGGGAAGGAGGAGCGCACCATC
This sequence comes from Geothrix sp. 21YS21S-4, assembly GCF_030845995.1. Taxonomy (NCBI): domain Bacteria; kingdom Pseudomonadati; phylum Acidobacteriota; class Holophagae; order Holophagales; family Holophagaceae; genus Geothrix; species Geothrix sp. 21YS21S-4. The sequence continues at coordinate 2,015,658 of NZ_CP132719.1, read as the reverse complement.
CTCGTCCGCGAAGCCAACCGCCTGATCCAGGTGAACGTCATCCGCAACGGCCGGATCACCGAATCCGAGATCGCCTACATCGCCCAGATGCGCACCGTGAACGAGGAAGTCCTCCGCATCATCTCCAACAGCCGCGAGTGGATGAAGAAATACCCCATCACCAAAGCCCTCGTCCACAACCCCCGCACCCCCCTCCCCGTCGCCATGACCCACTTCAAGCGCCTGCTGGAAAGCGACATGAAGCTGCTGATGAAGGACCGCAACGTCCCGGAGTTGCTGCGGCGGGAGGCGAAGAGATTGGTGGAGATGAAGGCGCAGGGGAAGGGGTAGGGAAGTTCCCGCAAGTCCGAACCCGAATATGCAAGGGCATTCCGCAGATGCGAAGCCCCTCTCTCAGGAATCGAGATCTCTCCTCATCATTCAACGACAGCGCTTTTCTTGGTGCCTTTGCGCCTTGGTGGTGATCTTTTTCTTTGACTGCAAATCCGTAGGAATGAGATTTCCTAATTGCGGGCCAATAGGGATGGATAGAGATCCAGACCGGGTAGCACCCCTGCCGGATCCCTCGAGACCTGAATGCGGAAGATCCGCCATTCGCCCTTGTGGAACACGTGATCGAAGGAAAAGAAAACCACGCCTTGATCGAAGCTGGCCAGCCACCATTGCCGCTGCCATCTCTTGCCGATGGGCGTTGACTGGAGAAGCTCCCAGCCTCCAATGCTCCACGTGCTGGGTATCCATTCCTCCAGGACTTTTCGGGGATCCTGCTCGACGGGGACATAAGGCAACGCCTGCTTGTCCCACTCCTTGAAGGCGTCCCCCCAAGACCCCGTCCCCAGGGATTTGAAACCGGCACTGATGCGCTCCGCGGGTACCTGAGCCAGCAAACCGGAGGAGACGAGAAGGATCAGCAGAAAAGGCCGGATGGTCCGCATGGAATGCCTCGAAATGGGAAACAACAAAAAGGTAGACAGTGGAGGCAGGGTCCGAGTTGAGCAAAAGCTGGAGTCCCCAGGAGAGGGGTCATTGTTTTGGGGAGTGAGGAAAGTGCGAACGCACCGAGACCCATTGATCTGGAAACTCTGACTCAGCTCTTGCTTGGAACTCATCGAGGGTAATTGTTTTCCAGACATGAATACAGCGATCGGCATGGATGGCTTTGATCCACCGCGTGGGGCCCTTGCCATAGATACCGCCGTGGAGACTACGGCACTTGGTGTAAGCGTTTACTCCTGGGCGATGGGAGGGGAAAGGCGTAGAAGCTTCGAGCGGTTGGGTCCGAGTTGAGCGGAGGGCTAGGGGTCTTCCCCCTGGCGCAGCATCTCGTCGGTGACATATCCATAGTCGAAGAGAAATTTTTTCCCTTCGCTGGTGATTCGCCAGCGTGAACCTTGCCAGGCATTTCGAGAGCGCTTCTCCATGACTAGCTTGAGCTCCTTCAGATGAGCAAGACGCGCTTCTGTCTTGAGGGTTGGCTCTTCCTTAAACCATCGGAGTAATTCGTACTCGTCATACCCGTACATACGCTGTTCGCCTGCAAGGCAGACGAGAAGTTCTACAGCCTTAGGTTCAAGATCGATGGCGCGCTTTCGCTTGGGTATTTGAGTAGAGGGTGTTGTTGTCTCAACCGCTTGAAGCAGTAGCGGTATCGCTTCTCTCAACAGATTGGCAACCGATCCGGAGAAGAACTCACGATCCTTGGAGTAGCGATAGTCCGCCAATAAGGTATGTAATTCAGCCTCAACCCGGGGTGGATCGACGACGGATATGCATACAGCAAGTGAAAAAGGAGTTGGAACTCCCGTTGAGTTGAGCTGGCGAATGCGTGTTTCAATCTCCTGCGTTGTTTGCCCAATCTTGACCAGTCCAGGTATGGACGGGTTGGTCAGAAAGTAAATGAAGCCCCATAACATACGTGAGGTACCTAACGATGGAGGCTAACCGGCCGCGCTTGTGCCGAGGCGATGAGCGGAGCCGAGGAAGCACGAGGTTGAGAGAGAACGGAAGGCAATGCAGGCGGGGTCCGAGTTGAGCTAAGGGTTAGGCCCTTATTCACCAAACCAATCTCGAAGTTTCTTTGCAGCGTTTGCTTTGACATTGTCGTTGATGAAGGCAGCCACCGTAGCGATAGCTGCAACTAAAACACCGAGAGATCATCGGCGTACCCGACGACAGGAGTCACATCAGGAATTGCATCGATGGGAGATATGAAGTAGCCGAGAGCCCCGTAGCAGACAGCCTTAGCCCAAAGTGGTGTCTCCTTTTCTTGAGCGGCATAGTACAACCAGAGGGCCTTCTCGATCACTTCTTTGCCGGCCGTTTTCGCATATCGTTTTAGCTTTTCCCAGAATCTCTCATCGGAATATTCATTGGAGAAGCCCTGGTTTTGCTCTGTCATTGGATCTCCATGTGTGATTGGGGAGGACGCCTAACTTTGGATTGAACGTCGGGGACATGAGGGTGAATGGTTCGTCCAATCTGAGGATTCAGCCGGAGGACGGAGATTCGTTGCAGATGGAATAGGCGAATCCATTAAACTCCTTGGCGGACTAAAAAGAGGATGATTTGAATCACGTCTGGCACGTGGGAACGAGGATCTGGTCCGAATATTAGCGCGATAGGTGACCCTGGATCGATAGGGCGGAGCGCCTGTTCCAGGCAGATAGGCAGACGTGTGAAAGAGGGATGAGGACTGGTGCGCGAAGCGCGAACGCGGTAGTGGGGCGTGAGGGTGATTCGGCTGTCTCCACGGGGAGCCTGTTCCTAATGGTTTCCGCCCTAACTTTTTTTCTCTAAAGCGCACGAACCCTATGCGAGGCGGTTCAATGTGGGGAGGGGCGATGGGGATTCCTCCGCGGCGTCTTCGCCGCCGCTCCGGCCGCGCGAATCGCTGGCACGGCTCTTATCCGAAGGAGCAGTCCCCTGGACTGCCCCTTCGGGAGCCTACCTGCCAGCGATTCAGCGATTTCAATCCCCGCCATGTCCAATCCAACGAAGAAGGGCTCCCGTGCGGGAGCCCTTCTTCGTTGGAGCGGGCGATGGGGATTGAACCCACGACATCAAGCTTGGGAAGCTTGCGTTCTACCACTGAACTACGCCCGCGGCAGGGGTCCATGCTAGCGCAGGTGGGGGCGGGTGCCAACGGGTGGGTGCTTGGGCGTCAGCCGAGGTAGGCGGCGATGACGCGCTCGTTGCGGGCGAGGTCGGCGGGGGTGCCTTCGACGGCGATGCGGCCGCGCTCCATGACGTAGGCGTAATCGGCCACTTCGAGGGCGCTCTTGGCGAACTGTTCGACGAGGAGCAGGGTGATGCCCTCCTCCTTCAGGCGGCGGATGGTGCGGAAGACTTCCTGCACGATGACCGGCGCGAGGCCCATGGAGGGCTCGTCCAGGAGCATCACCTTGGGTCGGGCCATGAGGGCGCGGCCGATCGCCAGCATCTGCTGCTCGCCGCCGGACAGTGTGCCCGCGGCCTGGCGCGCGCGGTCCCGCAGGCGGGGGAAGAGCGCGTAGACGCGGTCGAGGTCGCTCCGGGCGGCGGCCTTGAACCCGAGAAATTTGGGGAGGCGACCGTAGGCGCCCAGGAGGAGGTTGTCCTCCACGGACAGCGGCCCGAACACCTTTCGGCCCTCGGGGGCGTGGGCGAGGCCGAGGCGCGCGATGCGCGAGGCGTCCAGTCCCTGGACCTCGCGTCCGTCCAGGAGCACCTTTCCGCGCCGGGGGCGGATCGCCCCGGAGAGGGCGCGCATGGTGGTGGTCTTGCCCGCGCCGTTGGCGCCGATCAGGGCCACCACCGCGCCGGGCGCCACGGTCAGGGAAACGCCGGCCAGCACTTCGCTGGCGCCGTAGCCCGCATGGAGATCGTCCACCCTCAGCATGCCGGGCTCCTCACGCGGGCAGCGGCTCGGGGCCGCCGGATTCGATGGGCGCGGAGCCGGGAGCGGCCTGGCCGAGGTAGGCCTCCATCACCTTGGGATCCCGCTTCACGTCGGCGGGCGTGCCCTCGGCGATGACCTTCCCGCCGTCGAGGACCGTCACGCGGTCGCAGAGTTCGCTGACCACGTCCATGTGGTGCTCGATGAGGACGATGGTCACGCCCCGGGCGTGGACCTTCCGGATGATCGCGACCTGCTGGAGGACGTCGGGATGGGCGAGGCCCGCGGCGGGCTCGTCGAGGATCAGGAGATCGGGCCGGCGGGCCAGGGCGCGGGCGATCTCCAGGAACCGCTGGGCGCCGTAGGTGAGGTCCTTGGCCTTCGTCCGGGCCTCGTCCTTCAGCCCGATCAGGTCGAGGAGCGCCAGGGCGTCGGCCCGGGCGCGGCGTTCTTCCGTGCGGGCGAGGCCGAGGAGCACCAGGAGCAGCGGCGCGCGGTAGACGCCCTTGAGCGCGACCATCACGTTCTCCAGGGCGGTCAGCTCGCCGAAGAGCTGGAGGTTCTGGAACGTCCGCGCCACGCCGCCCCGGGCGACGCGGTACAGGCTTCCCTGGGGCAGGGGGGCGCCCCGGAGGAGGACCTTCCCGTCGGAGGGCGTGTACAGCCCCGAGATGACGTTCACCACGGTGCTCTTGCCCGAGCCGTTGGGGCCGATCAGCCCATGGATGCTGCCGGCGCGGACGGTCATGGACAGCCCGTCCACCGCCTTCACGCCGCCGAAGTGGCGCTTCAGGTCCTGAAGAACGAGCAGGGGGCCCTCCTCCATGGACCGCAGCGGAAGCACGTCGTCCAGGGCGGAAGGCGCAGGCAGCGGCGAGGGCGGCACCCGGAACAGCTTCGTCAGGAACTGGCCCAGGAAGCCCATGAGGCCCTCCGGCAGGCCCACCACCACGGAGAAGAGCATCAGCGAGAAGATCGCCTTGCGCCAATCCTCGGTGTTCCGCACCAGCAGGCTGCCCCCCACCAGCAGGCCCATGGCGGCCACGGGGGCCAGGGCCTGGAAGGGACTCATGGTCTTCTTCACCAGGCCGCGGAGCCCCGCCGCCACCGCCAGGGCGAAGCCGATCCCGCTGACGATCTGGAAGAGGTCGCGCTTGGACAGGAGGTTGGGGAGCAGGACCACGAGCGACGCGCCGACCAGGGCGCCCCACAGGCTCTTGCGGCCGCCCAGGACCACGCCCAGGAGGAGGATCACCATCAGCTCGTAGACGAAGCTCTGGGGCTGGAGGTACTGGAAGTTGAAGGCGTACAGCCCGCCCGCCAGCCCGCCGAGGCCCGACCCCAGGGCGAAGGCGGCGACCTTGTGGCGGTAGGTGCCGACGCCCATGGCGTCCGTGGCGATGGGGCTGTCCCGCAGGGCCTCGAAAGCGCGGCCCCACTGGGAGGACAGCAGGTTCCGCATGACCATCCACACCACCGCCAGCAGGGCGAGGCACAGCCAGTAGAAGCCCGGCGGCGTGAGCGCGTGGCCGAACACCGGAGGGCGGGTCAGGCTCAGCCCCTGGGCGCCGCCGGTGAGGGGCTCCAGCTCGTTGAGGGCCGTGGTGCTGAGGGCGGCGAAGCTGAGGGTGGCCAGCGCGAACTGGGGGCCTTCGAGCCGCAGGGCGGGCAGAGCCAGGAGGCCGCCGAGGGCGACGCCCACGATCAGCGCGGCGAGCAGTGCCGGGGCCATTCCCATCCCGAGCTTGGTCACGGCGAGGCCCGCGGTGTAGGCGCCCAGGCCGAGGAATGCGACATGGGCGAGGTTCACCTGGCCGAGGTAGCCCACGGTGACGTCGAGTCCGATGAGCAGGATCGCGTAGATGGCGAGGAGCGTGAGGAGGCCCAGGGCGTAGGGGTTCGCCACCGCCAGGGGCACGGCGGCGAGGAGGAGGAAGGCGGCCAGTTCGGCGCCCCGGAGCATCAGCAGGCGGCGCATCTCACACCTTCCGGATGGCGGCCTTGCCGAACACGCCGGTGGGGCGGGCGGCCAGGGCGAGGATCAGGAGCGTGAGGCCCGGCGCTTCCCGCCAGCCGCTGCCCAGGTAGAAGCTCGCCAGGCTCTCCAGCGCGCCCAGGAACATGCCGACCAGGACCACGCCGAAGCCCGAATCCAGGCCCGCCACCACCGCCACGGAGAAGGCCTTGAGGATCAGGGCCGAGGCCATGGTGGGGCCCACGGTGGTGATGGGTGCGACCAGGATCCCGGCCAGGGCCGCCACCGCGCCGGACAGGGCGTAGGACAGCATCACGGTGCGGGTGGCGCTGATGCCCATCAATTCCGCCGCGTCGCGGTCGGCGGACACGGCCTCGAAGGCCTTGCCCAGCAGCGTCCGCCGCTTGAACAGCTCGATGAGGCCCATGATGGCCAGCACGCCCACGGCCACCGAGAGTTCGACCCGGGTGACGTCCACCCCCAGGACGTGGATGGGATCCGCGGAGAGGGGCGTGGGGAAGGGGCGGTCGTCCTTCCCCCAGATGTTCTCGGCGGCGGAGAAGAAGAACAGCCCGAGGATGATGGTCAGCAGGATCCAGCCCTCGCTCTTCTGCTCCAGCGCCAGCCGCACGCCGGCCCGCTCCACCACCAGTCCCAGCAGCGCGCCGAACAGCAGCCCGCCGGGGACCATGGCCCAGTAGGGCAGGCCGAGGTTCATGAGGGTCAGGCTGAAGAAGGCCGAGACCATCACCAGTTCGCCCTGCCCGAAATTGATGCTCTTGCTGGTGGCGTAGGTCAGCTGGAAGCCGTAGGCGATGAGCGCGTACACCAGGCCCATCAGGGCGCCGCTGACGGCCATCTGTCCGATGATCGAAGCGTTCATGAAGGCGGGGCCTCGGGAGGGAAAAGGAGGGGGGCCGAAGCCCCCCGGTGGCGAAGCGGCCTACTTGGCCTTGGGCTTGGCGGGAGTCTTGGCGGGGGCCTTCGCCGGGGTGGTGCCCGCGGCGGCCTTGACCAGCCGGTCCTTATCGGCGGCGTTGGCGAACACCACGCGGCCGTCCTGCACCATGCCCATCACGGTCTGTTCCCGGCGGAAGGCCTCGTGGGTCTCGACGTTGGCGGGATCCCACTTGGTGAAGGGGCGGTTCCAGGTGGCGATGACGCCCTTCACGGGCTCCTTCAGGTCCTCGAGGGCTTCCTTGACCCGGTGGGTGTCCGTGGTGCCTGCTTGCTTCACCGCCGCGGCGAAGAGGTAGACGGCGTCGTAGCCCTGGGCGGCGGAGACGGGCGAGGGGATGCGGTTCACCTTAAAGGCGCTGTGGTAGCCCTCGATGAAGCTCTTGGCCTTGGGGGTGATGGGCTCCTCGATGAAGGTCTGGGGCATCAGCGTGCCGTTCCCGTTCTTGCCGGCGTTGTCGATGTAGTTGGACATGGACAGCGTCCACCCGCCGATCAGCGGCGCCTTCATCCCGATCTTGGCCATGCCGTTGGAGACCGCCGCCAGTTCCGGCCCGATCCCCCAGATCAGGATGGCCTGGGCGCCGCCCGCCTTGCAGCGGAGGAGCTGGGCCGTCATGTCCTTGTCGCCGATGTTGAACTTCTCCTGGGCCACGACCTGGAGCTGGTTCCCCTGCTTCTTGATCTGGTCCAGGAGGTCGTCGCGGCCGGACACGCCGTAGTTGGTGGAGTCGTAGACCACGGCCACCTTCGAGTACTTCCGGCGGAGGGCCTCCTCCACCACCATGGCGGACTGGATGCCGTCGTGGGCCGCGAACCGGAAGATTGACAGGTCCTTCGCTCCGGCCTTGCTCCACTGGGTCATGGAGGCCGAACCCGCCGCCGGGCAGATGATCTTGGTGATGCCCTTCTCCTGGAGGTGACGGTCCCCGGCGATGCAGACGCCGGTGTTGACGGTGCCGATCACGCCAGCCAGGTCGCCCATGGCGGCCAGTTCCTGGGCGATGAGGGCGCCGCGCTCGTTCTTGGCTTCGTCGTCCCGCTCCACGGCCTCGATCTTCAGCTTCCGGCCACCCACCTGCACCCCGCCGGCGGCGTTGATCTCGGAGATGGCCAGCCGCGCGCCGTCGCGCATGGAGCTGCCCATGGGCGCGGACCCGCCCGTGAAGGGGCCCGTGAGGGCGATCTTGACGGTGTCGCCGGCGGCCTGGAGGCCCAGGGCGGCGGTCAACAGCGACACGTAGAAGGTCTGCTTCAGCATCGGGTGCTCCCGCGGAGAGGGGGTGGATGGGGCCTGGTTGAAGGAGCTGGGTGGGCGCAAGCATAGCGGCCCTCCCCGCTCCTGGGAAGGCGTCGCCCGCATCGGCCTTCGAACGCGTTCTATTCCCGCCCGGGCCCTTCCAGGCGGTGGAGAATCCACGCCAGCAGCTCTTCCCCGCCCACCACGCGCTGTTCCGCCACGAGCAGGGGCAGCTCCAGGGCCCGCGCGTGGGGCTCGCCGAGCTTCACCGCGTCCTTCTCCGTGCAGATCAGCCAGTCGGCCTCCGCCCGGCGGGCGAGGGCCTGGAGAGTTCCCAGTTCCGCGGGAGAGGGACCCCGGTGGTCGCCGAAACTGTGCGTCCCGGCCCAGGGCACGCCCGCCACCAGGAGATCGGCGTAGAACGCCTCGGGATGGCCCAGCCCGCACCACGCGAAGGCACGCCCCGGCTCGGGCGCGGGGCCGGGCAGGGGAGAGCGTTCCCCGCCGGGCCAACGGCGCAGGGCGCCCAGGGCGAAATCCACCCAGAAGATGGGGCCGCCGCCGTGGCCGTGGCGGACCCACCAGGCTTCCACCGCCGCGCGGTTCTTCACCCGCCCGGCGCGGGTCACCACCAGGGCGTGGGCCCGCCGCGCGCTGTCCATGGGCTCCCGCAGGTCGCCCAGGGGCAGCATCCGCCCGTTGCCCCACAGCCGCACGCCGTCGAGCACCAGCAGGTCGAGGTCGCGGTGGAGGGCGCGGTGCTGGAAGCCGTCGTCCAGCAGCAGGCACGCGAGGTCCGGCCGCTGGGCCAGGGCGCGGAGGGCCGCGGCGTGGCGCTTCCGGCCCACCACCACCCGCTCCGGCCCCAGGCGGCGCGCCATCAGGAGGGGCTCGTCGCCCGTCTGGCGCGGATCGGAATCCGGCTCCACGCTCATGGGATCGATGTCCCGCCGTCCGCCGTAGCCCCGGGACAGGACGGCGTTGCTCCACCCCGCCGCCTGCAGCCCCTCGGCCAGGAAGAGGGTGAGGGGCGTCTTGCCCGTGCCCCCGGCGCTGAGGTTCCCCACGGAAACCACCGGTACGCCGGCGCGGACGGCCCGCTCGGGATGGGCGTCGAAGCTGCGGTTCCGCGCCCGGATCACCGACCCGTAGAGGGGGGCGAGCGGGGCCGCCAGATAGCGCAGAATGGACATGGACCCAGGTTAGCGGAGGACACCATGAGCGAGGGCATCCTGCTGGAGAAGGCGGAGCGGGGCGTTCTGCTGCCGGAAGCGGCCCGGGTGGCGCGGCTGGAGGCGGCCCTTCCCCAGATCCTGGCCGCCGTCGAGGGCGAGACCGACGAGGTCGCCCTTGAGGCCACCCTGGCCTGCCTCCTGTGGGACACCCTCCCCCAGGCCAACTGGTGCGGGTTCTACCGCCGCGTGGGGGAGCGGATGCTGGCGGTGGGTCCCTATCAGGGTGGGATGGGCTGCCTCCGGATCCCCTTCGAGCGGGGCGTGTGCGGCGCCTGCGCCCGGACGGAGGCGACCCAGCTGGTGCCCGACGTCCACGCCTTCCCCGGGCACATCGCCTGCGACGACGCCACCCGCAGCGAACTGGTGATTCCCGTGGTCGCGGGGGGGCGCCTCATCGCGGTCCTGGACCTGGACTCGCCCCATCCGGAGGGCTTCTCCGCGGCCGAAGCCCGTCTGCTCGAAGGTCTGCTGGCCCGGGTCTTCTCCCCTGTCGCCGAGCCCCTGGGTTAACCTAGGGCACGCTCCCGGGACCCGCATGGCCGAACCCAGCTTCATCGATCAAAGCAAGCTGCGCTTCCGCGAAGGCGAGATCATCTTCCGCAAGGGCGAGATGGCCCAGCAGATGTACATCATCCTGGCGGGCAAGGTGCGGCTGTACGTGTCGGAGGAGCCCAAGGGCGACTGGGCGGAGGAGCTGGCCAAGGGCGACTTCTTCGGCGAGGGCAGCCTCCTGGAGGCGCTGCCGCGGCTGCACACCGCCATGGCCCTGGAGGACTCGGACCTCATCGCCATCAACCGCGGGACCTTCCTCCGGATGATCCGGCAGAACCCCGAAGTATCCGTGAAGATGATGCAGCGGCTGGCCCAGCGCCACCGCGAGCTCGGGCAGCGCCTGGAGGCGCTGGACGCCCACCGCGCCGCCAAGGCCCCCAGCGGCCCGGTGGCGAATCTGGTGTCCGTCCTGGGGGGTCGCCCCCATCCGATTTTGGCGCACGGCTCCCTCATCGGCCGCTTCGACCCCACCACGGGGGTGCATCCGGACATCGACCTCACCGAAGAGGACCACAACCTCAGCGTCTCCCGGCGCCATGCCCGGATCCTGTGCGAGCACGGCCGCTATTTCCTGCTGGAGGAGCCCGGCGTGGCCAACGGCACCTTCGTGCGCGGCGAGCGGATCCAGCCCGGCGAGCCCCGGGAGCTGAAGCCCGGCGACCGCGTGGGGTTCGGGATGGTGGTCATGTTCTTCGAGAAGGCCTAGCTTTTTCGGGGCGGAAGGAGGACGAATGGGTGCGGACCTGCGGGTGGAGCTGTGGCGGGACGAGCACGGCGGGATCCGGGAACTGGTCCAGTTCGGGCTGGACGAGATCGGGGGCGCCTGCGTGATCCGGGAGCGGAACAGCCTGGACGCCCTGGACGGCGACGTGCGCGAGGGCGACACGGTGGTGGCCCGGTTCGGCGATCCCGAGGACGCCCGGGATTTCCTGCGGGACGAGGGCTTCGAGCCCCTGTGACCCTGGCCCCGGCCCGGACGGGCTATCGTGGAAGTCCCTGGTCCCGGAGGTCTCCATGCATTCCCTGTTCGTCCCCGCCGACCGGGATTCGCTGGCGTTGCGCCTGGCCGAGCTGGAGCCCGCCACGGCCCGCCACTGGGGGACCATGGATCCCGCCCAGATGCTGTGCCACTGCGCCCGCGGCCTGGAAGCGGGGATGTCGGATCGCCCGGTGAAGCAGATCTTCCTCGGGAAGCTCGTCATGCCCTTCATCCGCGGTCGGGTCTTCGGCGACCGCCCCTTCCGCCGGAACGCCCCCACCGCGCCCTTCCTCGTGGTGGCCGACCCCTGTGCCTTCGACGCCGAGCGCGCCCGCCTCGCCAACGCCATCGACCGCTTCGTCCAGCGCGGCCCCGCCACGGCGGCCAAGGCCACCCACATCTTCTTCGGCCGCCTCAGCGGCGAGGAATGGGGCATCCTGGCCTACAAGCACCTGGACCACCATTTGAGGCAGTTCGGGGCGTAGACCTCCCCGAAAACGAAAGCGCCCGGCATCCGCCGGGCGCTTTCGTGTGGGAGGGCGCGGTTCCAGTGGACGCCGACGCCCAGGGCCTTGGCGGCCTTGGTGAGTTCGGGTACCACCTCAAACAGGTCTTCGACGGAGGCTCCGTCCGATCGATGGAGCGTAGCCCCGTTCGTGAAGGCAAGCCGGAGGCGCGGCCTGAATGACAGCGCCCGGCGAATGCTGGGCGCGGACGGGGCAAGGGATCGGCGCCTAGTGGACGCCGACACCCATGGTCTTCGCGGCCTTGGTGAGTTCGGGGACGACTTCGAACAGGTCTCCGACGATCCCGTAGTTCGCCAGCTTGAAGATGGGCGCCTCGGGGTCCTTGTTGATGGCGACGATGTACTTCGAGCCGCTCATGCCGGCGATGTGCTGGATGGCGCCGCTGATGCCGCAGGCGATGTAGAGGGTGGGGCTGACGACCTTGCCGGTCTGGCCCACCTGCATGCTGTGGGGCAGGCCCCAGCCTGCGTCCACCGCGGCACGGGAGGCGCCGACCACGCCGCCCAGGGCGTCGGCCAGCTCTTCGAGAATCTTGAAGTTGGCGCCGTCCTTCATGCCCCGGCCACCGCTGACGATGACGTTGGCTTCGCTGAGGTCCACCTTGCCGCTGGCCTTGGCGAGGATCTCCTTCACCACGGACTTGAAGTCGCCCGCGGGGACGGAGAGGGCCTCGGTCGCGCCCGCGCCGGCCTTCTCGGCGGCGGGGAAGACGTTGGGCCGCGTGGTGGCCACCTGGACCGCGCTGGCGAAGGAGGTGGTGGCGAAGGCCTTTCCGGCGTAGACCGGGCGAACCGCCTGGAGCTTGCCGTCCACCATGGACAGCCCGGTGACGTCGGAGGCGTAGCCGGCGCCCAGGCGGGCGGCGGCGCGGGGGGCCACGTCCTTGCCCACGGCGGTGGCGGCGGCCAGGAGGACGGTGGCGCCCTTGGCCTTCACCGCGTCGGCCAGCACGGCCGCGAAGGCGTCGCTGGAGTAGGAGGCCAGGGCGGGCGCCTCGGCGGTGAGGATCGCGTCGGCGCCGTACTGCGCGGCCGCGGCGGAGCCGGCGGCGGAGGCGCCGACGAACAGGGCGCCCAGCTGCCTGCCCGACGCGTCGGCCAGGCGGCGGCCCTCGCTCAGGGCTTCGAGGCTGGGTTTGCGGATCTGGCCGTCCTTCAGTTCACAGAACACGAGAATCATGGATGTCGTCCTTTCGGGTCGGATTCGGTCGGCGGGGAGCGGCTAGAAGACCTTGGCTTCGTCCTTGAGCGCCTGGAGCAGGGCCTGGGCCTGCTGCGCGGGCTCGCCCTCCAGCCGGCGGCCGGCGGGGCGCTCCGGCGGCAGCGCCAGGGCGCTGGTCTGGGCCCCCGCGGCGGCCGGGGCCGCGTCCACTTCCTCGATGGTCTTCTTCTTGGCGGCCATGATGCCCTTCAGGCTGGCGTAGCGGGGCTCGTTGAGGCCCTTCTGGGCGGTCACCACCACGGGCAGGGCGCCCTCCACCACCTCGGATCCGCCTTCGATCTCGCGCTCGGCCTTGAAGGTGCCGTCGCCCAGTTCGAGCTTCACCACCACGTTGGCCTGGGCCACGCCCAGCAGCTCGGCGAGCATGGGACCCATCGCGGCGTTATCGCCGCCGAGGCCCTTGTTGCCGCAGAGGATCAGGTCGAAGCCCTTGTCCTTGGCGTAGGCGGCGATCATCTGCGCCACGGCGAAGGCGTCGCCCTGGCCGTCGCCCTTCAGCAGGACGGCGGTGTCCGCGCCCAGCGCCAGGGCGTTCTTGAGCACTTCCTTGACGGAATCGCCGCCGACGGAGAGGGCCGTCACTTCCGCGCCCTTGGATTCCTTCAGGCGGATGGCCTCTTCCAATGCGTACTCGTCGTACGGGCTGGTGATCCACTTCACGTCGGCGGGATCGAGGGACCGGCCATCGGCGGCGACCTTGATCTTGGTCTCGGTGTCGGGGACCTGCTTGAGGGCGACGAGGATCTTCATGGGCGCTCCCTGATGCGTCGTGGGCGAACCGGATTCGGCCCGGCGGCAAAGGGGCATTCTAGCGCGGGGAATCCCCTCCGCTTCCAGCTGTTTGTGCCAGGAATCATGCCTGTCTCCGGGTAGGCGATGCCTTTGTCCTCAGGGAGGCGGACGGGGTGAAGTGCGAGGTCGGAGGAAGAGGTTCCGCTATCGTGGTCCGATCATGCATTCGACCACACCCGCCTTCGCCGGAACCCTCGTCCTGACCGGAGGGGGCACCGGCGGCCACTTCTTTCCCGCCCTCGCGCTGGCGGAAGCGGCGCAGGCGCGGTGGCCGGGCCGCCCCGTCGCCTTCGTGGGCGCGCGCCGCGGGATCGAGGCGCGGGAGCTGCCCGGCGGCCCCTGGCCCCACCTGCTGCTGGACGTGGAGGGCTTCCTGGGCCGCTCGCCCCTGAAGGCCGCCCGCGCGGCGTGGAAGCTGTGGCGCGCGACGGGCCTGCTGAAGGCCCTGTGGCGCCGGGAGCGGCCCTGGGCGGTGATCGGCACCGGCGGCTACGCCGCGGCGCCCGCGCTCCTCGCGGCGCGGGCGATGGGCATCCCCTTCTTCCTGCACGAGAGCAACGCCGCGCCGGGCGCCCTGGCCAAGCTGGTGGCGCCGAAGGCGGGCCGCGTGTGGTGCGGGCTCGAGGCGGTGAAGCCGCTGCTGCCCGGGGCGGATTGCCGGGTGGTGGGGACGCCGGTGCGGGCCGCCTTCCTCCGGGCCTTCCGGCCCGCGGGCGAACTGAGCGAGCCCTTCCGCCTGCTGGCCGTGGGCGGCAGCGGCGGCGCCCGCGCCGTCAACGAAGCGCTCCTTTCGGCTGCGCCCGCCCTCCTCGAGGCCTTCCCTGATTGGGAACTGCTCCACCAGGTCGGGCGGGCGGAGATGCAGCGCCTGGCCGCGCGGCCCCGCCACGGTCGCCATGCCCTGGTGCCGTTCATCGCCGCGATGGACGAGGCGATGGAAGGCGCCAGCCTCGTGGTGGGCCGGGCGGGCGCCAGCACCTGTGCCGAGTTGAAGGCCGCGGGGCGGGGGGCCGTCCTGGTGCCGATTCCCGGCAGCGCCAACGACCACCAGCGGAAGAACGCCGAAGCCCTGGCGGCGGAGGGACGGGCCGTGGTGGTGGAGCAGGATGTGAATCTGGCCGCGCGCCTGACGGCGGCCCTCGAGCCGCTGATGGCGGACGCGGGCGCTCGACAGTCGCTGTCCGGAACGCCCCAGCCCAACCGCGCGGTGGACCTCTGCCTGGACGATCTCGCGTCCTACTTGGGCGGCGCGGGTTCGGCGATCCAGGCGACGAGGACGGAGATGAAGTAGAGGCCGAGGAGGACGACGCTGAAGAACAGCGTGGTCACGACGACGTCGCCGGGGGTGAAGAAGGCGCTGAAGATCAGGATGGCCATGGTGGCGTGGCGCCAGTACTTCAGCATCAGGCGGGCGGTCACGATCCGGAACTTCGCGAGGAAGAAGAACAGGACGGGCAGCTCGAACATCACGCCGGTGATGAGCGTGGTGGAGATGAACAGGTCCAGGTAGTCGGAGACGTGGAGGTTGGCCCGCAGCCCGGCGGTGGCGGCTTCCTGGAACAGGATGTCGCCGAGGAACTTGAACGCCTGGGTGTAGGCGAAGGCGGATCCCGCGAGGAAGCAGCCGGAAGTGACGACGACGAAGGGGACGACGAGGCGGCGCTCCTTGGGCATCAGGCCGGGGCGGATGAAGCCCCAGAGCTGGTGGAAGAGGAGGGGCGCGGCGAGGAAGGCGGCGGCCCAGAGGGAGAGCCGCATCATACTGAAGAAGGGTTCGGTGAGGTCGGTGAAGGCGAAGGGCTGGAGGTCGGCGGCGGCCTTGCCGGTCTGGCGGGCCATGGCGTCGATGAAGGGCTTCTGGGCCCAGATCCAGAGCTTGAAGCGGAAGGCGTAGGTCGCGGCGAAGCACACCGCGACGATGATGAGCGAGCGGACGATGCGGACCCGCAGCTCCTGGAGGTGCTCCCAGAAGCTCATCTTGTCCGGCGGAGCCTGAGGCGCCATGGCGGGAAGGGGCTCGATCCTACTTCTTGTCCTTGTCGGGAACCGTGTCTTCCTTCACGGCGTCCGTCAGCTCGCGGCTGGCCTTCTTGAATTCCTGGATGCCCTTGCCCAGGCTCTTGCCCAGTTCCGGCAGGCGGGAGGGTCCGAAGAAGATCAGCAGTGCGATGCCGATCAGCAGGATTTCCATCATTCCGAGGTTGCCCATGGGGTGCTCCGAGGCTGTGGATCCGAAAGCTAGGGTTGCAGCTCCGCCAGCGAAGTCCCGCCGGGAAGGTCGAGTTCCATTCTAAGCAGGGCCTGCCCGTGGGTCTTGCCCTGCGCGTCGGTCTTCACGCTTTCGCTGCCGCCGCCGCCCAGGGAATCGTGCAGGAGGAAGTTGAGGGCCCTGAGATTGGGTACCTCGAAGCGCTCTACGCTTCCCTTGCAGATGGCCGAGAAGTGCTCCTTGACGCGCTCGGCGGTGAGCTCCCGCTCCAGCAGGCGATAGCCGGCTTCGGTGTAGGCGATGACGCCCACATTGGAACCGTCGCCCTTGTCGCCGCTGCGGGCGTGAGCGATGTCCTCCAGCCGGACGCGGGTCACGGGGCCACCACCGCCCGGCGGCCCAGGGAGTGGTAGGTCCAGCCCGCGGCTTCCAGGGCCTCGGGGCGGAACAGGTTGCGGCCGTCGAAGATGCGCTTGGCCTTCATGGCCTTTGCCACGGCGCCCAGGTCCGCGTCGCGGTACTGGGGCCACTCGGTGGCGATGAGCAGGGCGTCGGCGCCCTCGCAGGCCGCGAGCGGCGTCTCGGCGTAGCGGACCTTGTCGCCGATGCGCGCCTTCACGGCGTCCATGGCGGCGAAGTCGTGGGCCACCACCTCCGCGCCAAGGTTCACCAGGCCGTCGATCAGCTCCAGCGCCATGCTCTCGCGGATGTCGTCGGTGTTCGCCTTGAACGCCAGGCCCCACAGGGCGAAGCGGCGGCCCTGGAGGGGCGCGGGAACGCCGGGATGGACGTCGAAATGGGCCTTCACCTTGCGGAGCAGGACCTGCTTCTGGTGGCGGTTGGCCTCCACGGTGGTGGCCAGCGTCATCATGGGCTGGCCGTGCTCGCGGCCCACCTTGAGCAGGGCCTGGAGATCCTTGGGGAAGCAGGAGCCGCCGAACCCGGGGCCGGGATTGAGGAAGGCGGGGCCGATGCGGTGGTCGGCGCCGATGGCCGCCTTCACGTAGTCCACGTCCGCGCCGACGGATTCCGCCAGGTTGGCGATCTCGTTGATGAAGCTGATGCGGAGGGCGAGCATGGCGTTGGCGGCGTACTTGGTCAGCTCGGCGCTGGGCGGGTCCATGCGGAACCACTTGCCGCCGCTGCGGTCGAGGAAGGGCTGGTAGAGGCCCTTCATCACCGCCTCGGCATGATCGGTGCGGCAGCCCACCACCACGCGGTCGGGCTCCAGGAAATCGCCGATGGCGGAGCCCTCGCGCAGGAATTCGGGGTTGCTCACCACCTCGAACGCGCGGTCCACGCCCGCCTTGCGGAGCGCGGCGGCGATGGCGGCGTGGACGCGGGCGGCGGTGCCGACGGGAACGGTGCTCTTGTCCACCACCACCAGCGGCTTGGCATCGGCGGCGCGGAGGGCCATGGCCTCGCCGAGCTGACCGGCCACCGCCAGGACGTACTTCATGTCGGCGCTGCCGTCCTCGCTCTGGGGCGTGCCCACGCAGATGAAGGCGGCGTCCGCATCCGCGATGCCCGCCTTCAGGTCCGTGGTGAAGCTCAGGGCGCCGGAGCCCAGGTGCTTGGCCAGCAGCTCGTCCAGGCCCGGCTCGAAGATCGGGGATTCGCCCTTGGACAGCGTGGCCACCTTGGCGGCGTCCACGTCCACGCCCAGGACGCGATGTCCGGCTTCCGCGAAACAGGCGGCCGCGACCAGGCCCACGTATCCCGAACCGATGACCAATACGCGCATGCAGCGTCCTCGCAAAGCATCCAGTGTAGCCTCTTCCGCTTGCTATCATTCCTCCACGGAGGCGGCATGGCGATCCTGGCGGCACCCACGGGCAACGAAGTCAACCTGCTGGAGGTGATGCTCCACGCGGGACCCGTCTCCAAGGTCGTCCTACTGATCCTCATCGTGTTCTCCCTCCTCAGCTGGGTGGTGATCATCCGGAAGGCGCTCCTCTACCGCCGCAGCCGGGCGGTCTCCGAGGAATTCCGCGGGGCCTTCAAGCGCGCCACGGACTGGCGGGAGCTGAAGCAGCAGGTGGAGAAGTTCGCCATCAGCCCCCTGGTGGGCCTGTTCACCGCGGGCTACGGGGAAGTGACCTACCAGCTCCGCCAGGCGGGCCCCGACGGCCGCGCGCAGCTCCGCAGCATGGAAGCCGTGGAGCGCAGCCTCCAGCGGGCCAGCGTGGTGGAGATGGGCCGGCTGGAGCGCTCGCTGGGCGGCCTCGCCACAGTGGCGGCGGTCAGCCCCTTCATCGGCCTCTTCGGGACGGTGTGGGGCATCATCGACGCCTTCCGCGGCATCGGCGCCACCGGCAACGCCAACCTCGCCACCGTGGCGCCCGGCATCTCCGAGGCCCTGGTCGCCACGGCCATCGGCCTGGTGGCCGCCATCCCGGCGCTGATGGCCTACAACTTCTTCCAGGGCCAGCTCAAGCAGTTCCAGACGGAGCTGGACGACTTCTCCCTCGAATTCATCAGCCTGTCCGAGCGGAACTTCACCTGAGCCCGCGCCGCCTGCCCCTGTCCTTCGACTGGGAGGATTGGTTCCAGCTCTGCTGCCCGCCCTACGATCGGCCCGAGGCGCTGGATCGCTTCGAGTGCCGCCTGCCGCGGGCCACGGAGCTGTCGCTGGCCCTGTGCGCGGACCTGGGCGCCACGGCCACCTGGTTCTGCCTGGGGGACCAGGCGCGGCGCCATCCGGCGCTGCTGCGGGAGATCGCGGCCCGGGGCCACGCCATCGGCCTCCACGGGCTCACGCACCGCCGGGCTTTCGAGATGGATCGCGCGGCCTGGCGGATCTCCATGCGGGACGGAAAGGCGCTGCTGGAGGACCTCGCCGGCGTTCCCGTGACCGGGTACCGCGCCCCCGAGTGGAGCCTGCGCGGCGCCGCGTCCGAGTGGTGCGACGACCTGCCGGAATTGGGGTTCAGCTACGATTCCAGCCGCGCCCCCCTGCCGGTGATCGGCGATCCCGCCTGGCCCCGCCGGCCCCATCGCCTGCCCAACGGCCTGTGGGAACTGCCCCCGCCTGTGCTTTCCCTGGGGCCCTGGCGCGTCCCCATGTGGGGCTGGGGCCTGCGCGCCCTTCCTACCGGCCTTCTCCGACGCCGATTGACGGCCCTCGCCGCTGAGGACGCCGGGACGCCCGTGGTGATCCATCCGTGGGAACTGGACGCCGATCAGCCGGCCCTGCCCGGGGCTTCGCTCGGCCACCGCTTCGCCCACAGCGCGGGCCTGAAGGGCTACGGGGCCCGCCTGCGGAAGCTGCTGTCAGGGATCCGCCTCGTGCCGCTGGACGCCTGGGTGGAGGCCCGATGAGCGTGCCACCCGTCGTCCTGCTGGCCCCCTCGGAGGACAAGGCCCCCGGTGGTGTTCCGGGCCGCCTAGCGGAGACCCCCGCCCAGCGGTGGGTACGGGAAGGGCTGGGTGCCCTGGCGAAGACGGGGACGCCCGAGGCGCTACGGAAGGCCTTCGACGTGAAGGATCTGGCCCTGGACAAGGCCCGGGCCGAAGCTCTGGCGCTCCAGAAGCTGGGCCGGGGCGGCGAGGTGCCTCTCCTCCCGGCGCTGGGCCGCTACACGGGTGTGGCCTTCCAGGCGCTGGACGCGGCGACGCTTCCGCCGGAGGCGTGGTGCCGCGTCTTCATCCTGTCCAGCCTGCGCGGTCTGGTCCGGGGCGACGAGCCGGTGCCGCCCTACAAGCTGAACCTCGCCGCCCTTCCGGGCCTGAAGGCCCATTGGCGGAAGGCGCTGCCCCCACTGTTGGAGAACCTTCCGGAAGGCCCGGTGTGGGAACTGCTTCCGGGCGACGCCGCGGGCCTGCTCAAGGGGTGGGACCGCCCGCGGCACACGGTGGAGATCCTGGGAAAGCGCGGCCAGGCCCTCAGCCACTTCGCGAAGAAGTACCGCGGGCTGGTGGCCCGGTGGATCCTGGCGCACGGGCAGGGGGATCCGCGGAAGGTGCTGAAGGGGCGGATTCCCGGCTGCCAGTGGGTCGGCGTCGACGAGAACGACCGGGGCGGCGTGGCCCTTCGGCTGGTGGTGGAGCCATGAGCGACGACTGCAACCGCACTCCTTTCTGGCAGCGGCAGCCGCGGCTTCCCCTGGATATCCAGCGCTTCCTCCAGGCGCGGACGGAAGCGGCCCTGGGCGATCCCGACGCCCGGCAGGTCCTTGTGTGGCCCACGATCCTCGGGGCGCCGGCGCTGCGAAGGGCCCATCCCGACGGCGTGCCCGAAGGCGAACTCCTGGCCCACGCCGCCCGCATGCTCGGCTCGCTGGGCCATCACGATCCCGCCGCGGCGTGGGGCGCGCACCGCGAGGCCTGGCCCACCACCGCCGAAGCGGGACCCACGGGCTGGCGACCCGCGCCGGCCTGGGGCGCCTGGGGACCCCTGGTGAGCCTGCGCTGTGGCTGGGAACTGGCGGCGCTCACGCCCCTGCCGCTGGGCGAGCGCTATCCGCTGGCCTGCGGCGTCTCGCTTTTCAACCACGGCCTCTTCCACGAGTGCCACGACGCGCTGGAGCCGCTGTGGACGGACGCGCGGGGCGAGCTGAAGGACGGCCTCCAGGGACTGATCCTCCTGGCGGGCGGCTATCACCACCTCCAGCAGCACAACCTCAGCGGGATGGTCGGGTTGTGGGAGGAGGCCCTAGGCCGCCTGGAGCCCTGCGGCGGGCGGGTGTCCACGCCGTGGGGGGAGGTCCGGGCGGAAGCCGCGCTGGACCTGACGGCCCGGCGGCTGGACCATGGAAGGCGCATGGACGGCGACGCGGACTTCGGGCCGCTCTGGGCCCTGGACCGTCCGACCTGGGAGCTGGCATGAACGTATCTTCCGTACCCGCCGACCTGCTGGTCCTCGGGGCGGGGATCGCCGGATGCGCGGCGGCCCTGCGGGCGGCGGACCTCGGGGCTTCCGTGGTCCTGGTGGCGAAGGACGAACTGGGCGCCACCAATACCGCCTGGGCCCAGGGCGGGATCATCGGCCTCCCCCCGGAGGAGGAAGGCGACTCGCCGGAGCTGCTGGCCGCGGACATCGAGGCCGCGGGCGCCGGGCTGTGCCGGCCCGAGGCGGTGCGCCTCCTCGCGGAGGAAGGTCCGGCCCTGTGCCGCAGCTTCCTGTGGGAGCGCCTGGGCGTGCCCTTCGACCTGGGCATGGGCGGGACGCCGGATCCCACGGCGGAAGCGGCCCACAGCGCCCGGCGCATCTACCACGCCAAGGACGCCACGGGCCTGGCCATCCAGATCGCCCTCAGCGCCGCCGTGCGGGCCCATCCCAACATCCGGGTCCGCGAGGGCCTCTGCCTGGTGGACCTCATCACCAGCCCCCACCACTGCGTCAAGCCGGTGCGGGTCTACGAGCCCATCCAGGTCCACGGCGCCTACCTCTTCGATCCCGCGATGGGCGAGGTGGAGGGCCTGCTGGCGCGGCGGACGATGCTGGCCACCGGCGGCCTGGGCTACCTCTATCTGCACACCACCAATCCGCCCAGCGCCACCGGCGACGGGCTCGCGGCGGCCTACCGGGCCAACGCCCGGATCGTGAACTGCGAGTACGTCCAGTTCCATCCCACCGCGCTGCACGTGCCGGGCAAGCCGCGCACGCTGCTCACCGAGGCCCTCCGGGGCGAAGGGGCCTGGCTGGTGAACCGGCGGGGCGAGCGCTTCATGGAGAAGTACGCGCCGGAGCAGCTGGAGCTGGCCCCCCGCGACGTGGTGAGCCGGGCGATCTTCCAGGAGATGGCCGCCAGCGGCGAAGCCAACGTCTACCTCGACCTGGCGCCCGTGGCCGCCCACCTCGACCTGGACGCCCACTTCCCCACGGTGATGGCGGCCTGCCGCGCCGAAGGCATCGACCCTTCCCGCCAGCCCATTCCCGTCGTGCCCGCCGCGCACTACTTCTGCGGCGGCGTCCTGGTGGACCTGGACGGGCGCACCAGCCTGCCGGGGCTCTACGCGGCGGGCGAAGTGGCCTGCACCGGGCTTCACGGCGCCAACCGCCTGGCTTCCACCAGCCTGCTCGAAGGCCTCCTGTGGGGATTCCGCGGCGCCGAAGCCGCCGTGGCGGAACTGGCCGCGGTGGGGGAGCCGGATCCCACCGATTTGGCGATCTGGCGGATGCCCGAGGATCCCGAGGAGATGGATCCGCTGCTCATCGACCAGGACTGGGGGCTGATCCGCAGCACGCTCTGGAACTACGCGGGGATCGTCCGCACCGGCGCGCGCCTGCAGCGGGCCAAGGCCGATCTGCATTACCTCGCCCACCGGATCGAGCGCTTCTATCACGAGTCCCGTCTCAGCCGGGAGCTGCTGGAGCTGCGCAGCGGCATCCTCTGCGCGCGCCTGATCCTGAACGCCGCGCTCCAGAACCCCGAGAGCCGGGGCTGCCATTACCGCGTGGATTGATCTGCAAATCGGCGAGAATGGAGCATGGTGCTGTCCGTCTTCGACCTGTTCCGAATCGGCATCGGACCCAGCTCTTCCCACACGGTGGGCCCCATGCGGGCCGCGCGCACCTTCGTCCTGGGCCTGGAACGGGAAAGGCTGCTGGACGCGACGGCGGCGGTGAAGGTGGAGCTGTTCGGCAGCCTGGGCGCCACGGGGAAGGGCCACGGCAGCGACAGGGCCGTGCTCCTCGGGTTGATGGGGGAGACCCCGGAAGCGGTGGACGTGGAGGCCGTCGAAGGGTTGGTGGCGCGGGTCCGGGAATCGGAACGCCTCTCCCTCCTGGGGCGGCGGGAGATTCCCTTCCGGGAGTCCGAGCATCTCCTGCTCCTCCGCCGGAGTCTCCCCTATCATCCCAACGGGCTGCGCTTCACCGCCCTGGACGCCGCCGACGGGACCCTGCGGGCGCGGATCTTCTACTCCGTGGGCGGCGGCTTCGTGGTGGAGGAGGGAGCCCCGCGCCCCGATCCCGGGCCCGAGCCGCCGCATCCGTTCCACAGCGGGAACGAGTTGCTGGAGCGCTGCCGTGCGACGGGCCTGAGCGTCAGTGGACTGATGCTGGAGAACGAGCGCGCGTGGCGGTCCGAGGCGGACGTGCGGACGGGCCTGCTGGAGATCTGGTTGGTGATGCGGGCCTGCGTGCGCCGCGGCTGCGGGACCGAGGGCATCCTCCCCGGCGGACTGAAGGTTCCCCGGCGGGCGCCGGCGTTGCACCGGCGCTTGAAGGACCTGTGGGAAGCGGGATCGGAGGATCCGCTCCTCGCCATGGACTACGTCAGCCTCTGCGCCCTGGCGGTCAACGAGGAGAACGCCGCCGGCGGCCGGGTGGTGACGGCGCCCACCAACGGCGCGGCGGGGATCATCCCCGCGGTGCTCCACCACTACGGCCGCTTCGTGCCGGGGGCGGACGAGGAGGGCGTGGTGCGCTTCCTTCTCACCGCGGGCGCCATCGGGGCGCTCTACAAGGAGAACGCCTCCATCAGCGGCGCGGAGGTGGGCTGCCAGGGCGAAGTGGGCGTGGCCTGCTCCATGGCGGCCGGGGCCCTCGCGGAGGTGATGGGCGGGACGCCCGACCAGGTGGAGAACGCCGCGGAGATCGGGATGGAGCACAACCTGGGCCTCACCTGCGATCCCATCGGGGGCCTGGTGCAGGTGCCCTGCATCGAGCGGAACGCCATGGCGAGCGTCAAGGCCATCAACGCCGCACGGCTGGCCCTCCACGGCGACGGGCACCACTTCGTGAGCCTGGACAAGGTGATCCGCACCATGCGCGACACCGGCGCCGACATGAAGAGCAAATACAAGGAAACCGCCCGAGGAGGCCTCGCCGTGGCCGTTCCCGAGCTGCCCCTGGACTTCCCCGTGAACCTTCCGGAGTGCTGATGCGACGCGCTGCCCTTTCCCTCATTCTTCCCGCGGTCCTCGCCGCGCAGCCGGCGCCCCTGGACGAGGGGCGGCTGGAACCCGGCTGGTTCGGGCCCGCGGCGGCCTTCCAGGCCTCCAAAGCCCTGGGCTTCCAGTGGCTGAAGCCGGGGCTGGACCTCCGGCGGCGCGGCCTCCGCCTCAAGGCCTGGGAACCCGCGGCCTGGCTCATGGGCGCCAGGCCTTCCAAGGACCAGGCGCTGCAGGGACGCTTCGAACGCACGCAGGTGTCGGAGTTGGCCAAGGGCCTCCGCCGCGGGCTGAAAGGCGCCGTGCCCGTCTCCCAGACCGAGGGCGACGTGTTGGTGGTGGGCCGCGTGGTGGATGCCGTGGGAGACGGCGGCGACACCTTGACCTTCAGCACCGCCAGCCTCTCCATCGACCTCAAGCTGGTGGACGGGGACACCGGCGAACTCCTGGGCGCCTTCCACACCACCCTCGAAGCGCCCGGGGTCGACGTCCTGGACATCCAGTACGCCGCGTGGTGCGAGAAGCTGGGCCGCTTCCTGGCCGGCACGCTCCAGGCGCCGGCGCCTCAACCTCCCGTCGCCGCCCCCAAAGCGGCTCCCGCGCCCCAGCCCCCCGCCTTCGACCTCGAAGGGGCCCTCCGGCGCATCGAGGGCCTGAAGCGCGATGGGCTGCTCAGCGAGGAGGAATACCAGGCCTTCCGCAAGCGCGCCGCCGACCGCGCCGCGAAGCTGCCGGGCGGGAAGTAGGGCGCCTGTTCAAGGGATGAAGATCACCACCAAGGCTCGAAGACACCAAGGAAAGCTGGGTCTGCCGTTGGCTCGGTAAATTCTTGCCAAGAAATAAAAGCCGAGAAGCGCGGAGAAGGCCGGGGAGAAACGTTTCCGCTTTCCTCGGTTGCTCCGCGATCCTCCGCTGTTTTGAATGCGGCTTTTCCTGGCCTCACAGCGGCCAGGGGCCCGCGCCTTCGCGCAGCAGTTCCGGCGGGTCGGCGGCGAGGTCGACGATGGTGCTGGGGACGCCCAGCGGCTGGCCGCAGTCCACGACGAGATCCAGGGCGTGGCCCTGTTCCTCTTCGATCTCCCAGGCGGTGTTCAGGACGGGCTGGTCGGGCAGGGCGACGCTGGTGGTGATGATGGGTTCGCCGAGGAGCGACACGAGCGCGCGGCAGAAGGCGTTGTCGGGGATGCGGAGGCCCACCACCTGCTTGTTCTGGAGGTAGCGCGGCACCTCGCGGCTGGCGGGAAGCAGGACCGTGTAGGGGCCCGGCAGCATCTGCTTGAGGAGGCGGAACGTGGGCGTGTCCAGGTGGCGCGCGTACCGGCAGAGCATCTCCATGTCCGAGCAGAGAATGGACATGGGCTTCTTGGGATCGCGGCCCTTCAACTGCTGCACGCGGTCCACGGCCTTCTTGCGGGAGGCGAGGCAGCCCAGGCCGTAGAGCGTGTCGGTGGGATAGGCGATCACGCCGTCCTGCCGCAGCAGCTCCGCGATGCGCTCCAGGTGCCGCACCTGCGGCGTGTCCGGATGAAGGGTGAGGATCATCGCTCCTCCAGCCGATTCCAGCGCGCGCGGCCCGCCGAAGGATGTTCCGCGGGCCGCTGGAAGAACCGCTCGGCGACGGCCGCCTGCAGGGGAGCGGCGACGCCGCTGCGCCGCGCCTGGAGCGCCAGCAGGCCCATGGTGGTGAGCCCGTCGGTGATCTCGCCCGCCAGGATGCGGCGCAGGCAGTCCGCGAAGGGCTCGCGGTGGATCAGCAGTTCCTCGTCGTCCTCGGCGTGGTGGCCTTCCGCCGGCGAGAGGCCGGTGGCGAGAAACAGGAAAGCCTCCTCCTCGGTGGAGGAGTTGCTCGGATGGAAGAAGCACAGCGGTTCCCATACCGCGGCGGCGAGCCCCGCTTCCTCGGCCAGTTCGCGGCGAATGGCCTCGAAGGGGCTCTCGGTCTCGTCCCCGCCGCCCTCGGGCACTTCCCAGGAATAGACCTCCAGCGGATAGCGCCACTGGCCCACGAGGATCACGCGGTCCGCGTCGTCCAGCGCCACCACGCCGCAGGCGGTGCGCCGGAACCCGCACACCGCGTAGCGGCCCTCGGCGCCTCGCCGGTGGCGGAAGCGGTCCTCCCGCACCCGGATCCACGGCGAATCGTAGACGAACCGCCGGTCCAGGACCGTGTAGGGATCGGGCTGCTCGGGGCGCGGAAGAGGCTGCAATTCCATGCTTCGACCATAGCGAAAAATGTCCGCGAAGCGGGATGTCCCCTGGTCTGGAATAAAGAAGAAGCCCGGCAGAGCCGGGCTTCTTCTTGGCGTTCGGGGATGCGCGCGCAGCGCGGAATCCCCGGGAGAATGCCTACCGGCGGAGGCCGAGGCGCTCGATCAGGGCGGCGTAGCGCTCCTTGCTCTTCTTCTTCAGGTAGTCGAGCAGGCGGCGGCGCTGGCCGACCATGATCATGAGCCCGCGGCGGCTGTGGTAGTCCTTGCTGTGGGTCTTGAAGTGCTCGGTGAGGTCGTTGATCCGCTTGGTCAGGATGGCGACCTGCACTTCCGGCGAACCCGTGTCCGACTCGTGCTGCTTGTAGTCGTCGATGATGATCTTCTTCTGTTCCACGCTGAGGGCCATGACGGCTCCTGTTCGGGGGATCGCCCGTCACCCGGCCCTCAGCCCCGTGCCGAAGGTGGGTCCAGCCTGGGTGAGCCAGGCGCTTGTGTCGCTTCAAGACTTCGGCCCGCTGGGCGGGCCGAAGGGTGGTGCGGATAGAGGGACTCGAACCCCCACGTCTTGTGAACACTAGTACCTGAAACTAGCGCGTCTACCAATTCCGCCATATCCGCTTGAAAGAGCGCTCCGGGTCCCGCAGGTTCCGGACGTGCCGAACATCAATCCTAGCGCGGTCCTCCGCGGGAGGCAACACCCGATTCTGGCCTCACCACTCGCGATAGGGGATCCCGTTCATCCCCGTGCCGGGCGCGAGGCTGTACACGTCGTAGACGTGGCTGCCGCCCCAGGTGGTGCTGTTCGCGTCGTCGTTGCTGTTCCGCAGGCCCCATTCCCGCTTGCCTGTGAAAGGATCGGGGGGAATGCGGCGGAGGAAGCGCACCTTGCGGCTGATGGAGCCCGCGGCGGGGACGCCTTCCACCAGGATCTCCAGGGATTCGGGATAGAAGTTCGCCTCCGCCGGCGGCGCCTTGATCTTCTGCTGCTCGGCCATCCGCTTGTAGTCGTCGATGGCGGTGCGGAGTTCGCGCAGGTCGCGGCGCAGCTCCAGCTCGTGCTGGCGCTTGAGCCCGTTCCTGGCGAGGGGGACCGTCACCGACGCGAGGATTAGCAGGACGGTGGCCGTGACCACCAGTTCCAGCAGGGTGAATCCGCGCTGGCGGCTCACTGCACCGTCACGAGGGCGTTGGACCAGCGCCCGGAAATGGGGAGGCTGCCGGCGAGGAACTGGCCGCTCTGGATGAGCACCGGCGCGTTCCCCGCGGTGAGGCCTTCGAGTTCCAGGATGGCGAACAGGCCGCTGTCCACGCCGGAGGCGTTGCGCTTGAAGGTGAGCTTCAGAGTGCCGTCCTTGCCCGGGAACTGCTCCAGGCTGCCGCCCTCGCCGGTGATGAAGTCGCCGGGCGCGACCGTGCGGAGGCGCAGGCCGGGGGGGATCCGGAGGTCGAGGGAGCCGGAGCTGAGGCCGTTTCCGCCGCTGACGGTGAGGCTGAGCTGCACCTTCTCGCCGGCTTTGATCTCCGAGGCCACGGGGGACATGAACACCACCAGGTCGGAGGCGGTGGGGGGACGGGCCTCTGTCGTGGCCGCTGCCACCGGCTTCTCCTGGATGGCGTCCGCCGGGGCGGGCGTGCCCGGAGCCGCAGGAACCGCGCCTGTGGGCGCCGTGGCGGAGGGGGCCTGACCCGCAGCGGGAGCGGCCGCAGGCGCGCCATTGGGAGTCTGGGGCGAGGTTGGGGCGGGCGCCTGGACCGCGGGCGCGGCGGCGGGCTTCACGACTTTGGGCGGGGCGAAGGGGCCGGCCTGGGCGGCGGCGTCCTCGGGGTTGAAGGCCGACATGTCTTGGTCGCTGATGACGGGCTTGCGCACCAGCACGGTGCGGATGGTGAGGATGACGTCGGTCTTCGCCTTGCTGTTCCGTGTGTTGCCCGTGAGGCGCCCGATGAACGGGATGTCCGCGAGGCCCCAGATGCCCTGGAGGCTCTTCTGCTCCTCATCTTTCAGCAGCCCGCCGAAGATGGCGGTCTCGCCGTCCCGCAGCCGCGCGGAGGTCTTGATCTCGCGCTTGCCCAGGTCGGGGCGGCCGGGGGTGGAACCGGATTTGAGGGTGGTGACGGTGCTCTCGATCTTGAGGGTGATCTCGCCGTTGTGATGGACGCGGGGCTCCACCTTGATCTTCACGCCCACGTCCTCGTAGGAGTAGGAGGTCTGGCCCACGCCGCCGAGAAGCGAGGACGCGCTGGCGGTGGTGCCGGTGGTGCCCGTCGTGGGGAGGGACAACTGGCTCTGGGTGGTGGAGATCTTTTCGCCGATGTTCACTTCGCCGCTCTCGCCGGAGAGCACCCGCACATTGGGGCTGGCCACCAGGCGGGCGTCGCCGTTGCCCTTCAGGAAGTCGAGGGCGAGGTTGGGGAACAGGACGCGGATGTCGGCGGTGTGGATCTTCGTGAAGCCGGAGTTGGTGTTCATCCCCGAGGTGTTGTTCACCGTGGTGGCGCCCATCCGGAAGGTGCCGGAGGTGTCGCTGGCGTTGACCACGGGCAGCAGGCCCACCTGCTCCAGGCTGTTCTCGGTGACTTCCATCAGCTCGAGGTAGACCATGACTTCCGCCTTGGCCTTGTCGAGGCTGCGGATGACCTGATCGACGATGGTGAGGTCGAGGGGCTTGGCCTTCACGATGATGGCGTTGATCCGCTTGTCCACGAACACGCGGAGCTGGGGATTGATGGCGTTGAGGGTCGAGCGGACGTCGTTGGGATCGGCGTTCGACAGGTAGATGGTCTTCAGGATCTGGTTCTCGTACTGCTCGCGGTTCTGCTGGGTGGCCTTGAAGACCATGATCGTGTTCTTGTCGATCACCTTGTAGAACAGGTCGTTCTGCAGCATCAGGGTGTCCAGCACGCGCTGGAAGGGCAGGCCCCGCAGGTCGATGGAGATGGTCTGATCCTGGAAGGAGCTGTGGGAGATGATGTTCACGCCCGAGGCCCGGCTCAGGGTGGCGAAGATCTCGCGGAGGCTGGTCCGCCGGCTGAAGTTCAGGTCGATGCCCTCGATGGAGCGCGGGTTCAGCTGCACCACGTTGTTGGCGTCGGCCCGGGCCTTCATCACTTCGAGATCCTCGGCGGCGTCGGCCTGCGCCCGTTCCTGCGCAGCGCGCTGCTCCAGGCGGATCAGCCAGTCCTGGGCGATCTGGTTGTCGGGATCGAGGACGAGGGCCTTCCGCACTTCCTGGAGGACGGTGTCGTTCTGCCCGCGCTGTTCGGCGTAGCGCGCGAGGGAGAGGTGGTTTTCCGCCGCTCGCTGGGAGGCGCGCTTGATGCCGATCCTTGCCTTGGTGTTGGACGGATCGCTCCGCAGGGCGGCCCGGTAGGCGATCACCGCGTCGTCGTAGCGGCCCTCGTCATAGGCCTGGTTGGCCTTGTGCAGGCTGCAACCCAGCGTGAGGAGGAGCGCTCCCCCGACGATCAGGGCGTTCCGGAAGGGGGCGAAGGAGGAAATGGGCATCGGGAACGTCCTTCGGGGTCAGAATTGGTTCGTCGTGGGCGCGCCGCCGGAGGCCTCGCGGGTCTCCAGCACCAGCCGCAGGTCCGGGTACTTCGTGTTCTGGAATTCGGCGCGGGTATCGAGAATGGTCACCAGCTTCCAGCGTTCCTTCAGGAGCGTGCCCTGGAGCAGGGTCACGGGCTCTTCGCCCTTCATGAAGGCGCCCACCATCCCCGAGGGGCTTCCCTTGAAGAAGCCGAGGTAGCGGAGATCCTGGGGCCGCCCGGCGTACTCGGTGGCCTTCTCCTGGGCGAGCCGCTGGCGCTCCAGTTCTTCGGGCGTCGGTGGCGGCGGAGGCGGGGGGGGCTTGACCTTCACCACCACCGGGGGAGGCGGAGCCTCGAACAAGAAGAGATCGCGCCGGACCTTGGGGTTGGAGGGGACTTCCCCGGCCCGGTTCAGGGCGGCGAGATCGGGCAGGCGGCGCAGCCCCTGGAGCTGCCGGGAATCCAGGCCGCCGGCGGCGCCCACGGTGGCGCCCTTGCGGGCGCGCGGAGCGGAGGGCGCGAACAGGGTGTAGGCGGCGTACACCAGCACCAGGGCGAAAGCGCCCAGGGCGAGCTGGGTCCGGCGGTTGCCCTTCAGTTCCTGGAGCATGGTCCGGAAATCGAAGGCCCCGGTGGCAGCGGCGGTGGGAGTCGGGCTCATGCCTCTTCCTCCCGTTCCGGCGTTCCGGTCTTCCGGAAGGCCCGCAGGACGATGTCGAGTCGCGCGCCTTCGGGGCTCTCCTCCAGGCGGCCGTCCCGGACGGCGAAGGGTAGGCCGGAGCTCTCCAGATCGATCATGAAGGCCTTGTGGCTGGCGTAGACGCCCACGGCCACGAACTCCACGTCCACGGCTTCCAGGTCTGTCCCCCGGGAGCCCTCCCGGCTGGGAAGGCCGTACTTGATGGATTGGAGGCGGAGGCCGTGCTTCTGCGCCAACTCGTGCAGGCGCTTGCTGAGGGACCACTGCAGCTCGCCGGCGGAGCCCTTGGGCAGGCGATTCTCCAGGTCCGCCAGCGTCTCGCGGCCCCGCTGGATGCGGTCGGCCAGCTGCTGGAGTTCCTGGAGGCGCTGGACCTGCTGGTTGCGGTTCCGCTCGGCTTCGCCCTTCGCCTTCAGCTTCTGGTTCAGCTGCTGGGACGCGTCGGGGAGCAGGAAGAAGGCCACGCCGAGACCCAGGACGAGGCCCAGGCCGCCGAGGGCCAACCGCAGGCGGCTGGTGCGGAGGGGGCTGTTCATTCGGAGGGCCTCCTGTCGCGTCCCGAGCGGAGTCGCCGCGGCCGGCGGCCCTCGTCGCCCTCGTCACTGCCGGGTTCCGCGGGAGGCGGAGGAACGGGTTGGGGCTGGACGATCGGGGCGGGGCGAACGGGCGGGCCTGCCTGCGGAACGGGAGGCGCGGGGGCGGGCCGACCGACCGGCGGAAGGGGACGGCCCGCCACGGGCGGAGCGACCTTCGGAGCCGGGATGCTGATGGTGCCGGCGGGCGCGGTCTTGACGGCCTTCACCACGAAGGGCGGCGGGACGGCCGCGGCGGGGAGGCTCATCTCCAGGTCCCAGCCGCCGCCCTGACGCTCGGACTCGCGCTCGAGGACCACCTGGGCGAACACGGGCGCGGCCTGGAGCGCTTCCACGAACGCCGCTTCCGCCTCGCGGGTGCGGGCCTCGGCCTTGAGCTTCATCACCACCTGCTGGTTGTTGCCGCGGGTGCGCTGGAGGCCCTTCACGCGCATGTCGGGCACCATGCACTGCTCCAGCTCCGCGGTGACGCGGGACCAGGGGAGGCTGCGCTCCATCAGGATGCGCTCGGCCACCTTCCAGCGGGCCTGCTCGCGGGAGGCGTCCACGTCCTGCAAGGAGGCCTGAATCCGCTGTTCCTGGCCCGCGGCGCGGCGGGCCTCCTCGGTGAGGCTGACGGCCGCCTGGCCGGCGCGGCTCGCCTGCCGGTAGGCCCGCCACGTGAGGCCCAGGGACCCCAGGAGGAACGCCGTGCCCACGCCCAGGGTCACCCAGCCCAGGATCTGGTGGCGCTGGCGCCACAGGCTGGGGCGGGGGGCCAGGTTGAGATGAAGGACGGGGACGGCCATCAGGGGGTCTCCGTCTGGGCGAAGCGGTCGTCCAGGACCCGCACGGGCAGGTCGATGTCGCGCCAGCCGGGAGCGCCCCACAGGTAGAGCACCTGGGGCGTGCGGGACTCGCGCTGGAGGAAGGCGGCGCTGGGGGCGATGCGCTCCTCGTTCCAGCCGTCGAGATCCAGGGGCTCCGCCCACTGGCGGAGCAGGCAGATGGTGCGTCCCCAGGCCACCAGGCTCCCCGCGTAGCGGTTCTGGCCCACGGGGCTGAGGGACAGCAGGATTCCCGGCATGTCGAGGGTCGGCGCCAGCAGGTTGTAGAGGTGCAGCCACCGCGGGGTGAGGGCGTGGACCGTGCGATCCATGCGGAGGCCCAGTTGCAGCAGGGAGTCGCGGAAGGTCTCGCGGATCCCGCAGGCCAGCCACGTGCCGGGTTCCACTTCCAGCGTCTGCACGAAGTGGGGCTCATCGAGCGCCAGGGACTGGCTGAACCGCCAGCGGAAAAAGGCCTCCTGGGCCTCGGCGCCGCGGGGGATCTCCGCCAGGTCGCGCAGCAGGAGGGAGGGCGTCCACAGGTCGTCCACCACCCAGCGGGTGGGGCCCGCGGGAAGGGCCGCCAGGGCCTGGGCCAACTGGTCGTCCGTGGGGAAATCCGTCAGGGGGCGGCGATGGGCTCCGGCGCGGATGCGGTGGGCTTCCAGCCAGAAGAGAGAGGCTTCGGAAGCCTGGAGGAACGGCAGTCTCACAGCCCCGCCCCCCTCACCCTCGGACCGGCCGGTTCGCACATGCGAAGCCGCCCGTCCGTCGCCGGGTCGCGCAGGGGATCTCGGAGGGGCTCCACAAATGACTCCTGGTTGGCACAAGGGGAGAGGGCGATTCTACCGGGGGCGGACCGGATTCCCAAGGGGACAGGCTGGTCCGCTCTCAGGAAGAATCAGGCTTGGTATGGAATGATGGGAAGAGATGTTCCTCACGTTTTCCCCGGAGCGCTGACCGCGTGCGCCTGATCTCCCTCGAACTCCACGGATTCAAGTCCTTCGCCGACGCCCAGAAGCTGAGCTTCCCGGGGGGGATGACCGCCGTGGTGGGGCCCAACGGGTGCGGCAAGTCGAACATCTCCGACAGCCTGGCGTGGGTCCTGGGAGAGCAGCGCGCCTCGATGCTGCGCGGGGCCGAGATGGCCGACGTGATCTTCGCGGGCACGGCCCAGCGCCGGCCCACGGGCCTGGCCGAAGTGAAGCTGGTCCTGGAGATGCCCGATCCCGCGCTGCCGGGGGCCACCCGCGAGGTGGCGATCTCCCGCCGCCTCTACCGCGATTCCGGCAGCGAATACCGCATCAACGGCCGCGAGGCCCGGCTCAAGGACGTGCAGGACCTCCTGCTGGACACGGGCATGGGAACCCGCGCCTACAGCTTCATCCAGCAGGGGCAGATCGACCTCATCCTCAGCAGCAAGCCCAAGGACCGGCGCCTCCTGCTGGAGGAAGCCGCGGGGATCACCCGCTACAAGCTGCGCCGGGCGGACGCCGAGAAGCGCCTGGACGAGACCCGGTCCAACCTCCAGCGCCTGGACGACATCCTGTTCGAGCTGAACAAGCAGATGGATTCCCTCCGCCGCCAGGCCTCCCGCGCCCGGCGCGCCCGGGAACTGGACGCCGAGATCAAGGCCACCCAGCGGATCCTGCTCGCGGGCAAGGCGGTGGAACTGGAGGCCGCCAAGCAGCGGATCCTGGATCAACTGGATCACATCGAGCGCCGGGTGGCGGAGCTGACGGTCCAGGTGTCGGAGAAGGCTTCGGAGGTGGAGGCCCTGCGCCTGTCCGTGGACGAGCAGCAGCAGGCCCAGGCCCGGCGCTCCGCCGCGATCCTGGGGCTGGACCAGCGGCTGCAGCTGGCGGACCAGGAGCGCAGCTTCCAGGAGGACCGCCGCCGGGAGGCCAAGGAACAGGAAGGCCGCCTCCGGGACCACATCCAGACCCTCGTGGCGCGGCTGGAGGAATCGGGCGATTCGTTCACCGCCCTGGAGGCCCAGCTGCAAGAGGCGGGGGAGCGGCTCGGGGTCCGCGAAGCGGAGCTGGCGGCGGCGGAGGAGCAGGTGGCCCTCGCCCAGGGGGCCCTCCGGCGGGAGGAAGGGGAACTCCACGCCCTCCGCGAGCAGAAGGCCTCGCTCCAGAAGGAAGCCGTGGCCCGGCAGAAGCAGCGGTTGGCCTTTCAGAGCCAGATCGCCCAGTTGGAAGGGCGGTTGGATGCCCTCAACCACGAGGAATCCGTCCGCGCCCCTCGGCTGGAGAGCCTCCAGGCCGAAGCCGGGCAGGTGGAGCGCAGCCTCGAAGGCCTGGTTTCCCAGCTGGAGCAGGCGGAGGAGGCCGCCTTCGACCAGCGCCGCCGGGCCGAGCAGTTGGAGGAGGCCCAGCGGGTGCTGGCGCAGGATCACCACCGCGCCGAGGCGGAACTGGACGCCGCCGAGCGCCGGTTGCGGCAGATCTCCGACCTGCTGGCCAAGAGCTTCGGCGACGAGCAGATGCAGAAGGGCCTCGCCTGGCTTCGGGAGCAGGGCGCCCGTCCGCGCGCCTTCGTGGAACTCCTGGCGGTGGACGAGGCCGTCCGCCCCGATCTGGAGCGCCTTCTCGGCGGCTGGCTCCAGTCCCTCGCCGCCGACGCGTCCCTCGCCCAGCGGGCGGCGGACGCGCCGGGCCATCTGCTCCTGGCGCTGGAAGGCATGCCCGCGGTGCCGGAGACTCCCGCGGATTGCGAGCCCTTCCGGTCCCACCTCCGCTGGACTGGCGGCGACCGGCCCCTGGGCGGCCTCCTGGACCGCGCGTTCCGGTGCTCCGACGAGGCCCTGCCCGCGCTGGTTTCGGCCCATCCGGATCTGGCCTTCGTTTCGCCGGGCTTTGTGCGCCTGCCTTTCGGTCCGATCCAGGTGGGCGTGTCGGCGCCCGCCGCGTCGCCCCTCAAGCTGCGGGCGGAGCTGGAGGAGGCGAAGGCCACCCGTGAAGCGCTGCTCGATCGGCTGGAGGATCTGGAGGCACGGCGGGGCCGGGGCGGCGACGACAGCCGCGAGGCCCGGGAGCGTTCCGCCGAGATCGACGAGGACCTGCGTGCCCTGCGCCGCCGGGCGGACACCCTGCGGGCCCAGAGGACGGGGCTGCAGGCCCAGCTCGCCGAGATCCGGTCCGCCAGCGAGCGGGCGGACGCCCTGTGGGAGCAGATCGAAGGCGAGATCAAGCGGCTGCGCGGGCTCCTGCGGGAGTTGGACGAACATCCCGAAGAGGCCGGCGACGCGGCCCTGGACGAGGCCATCCACGGAGGGGAAGGCCGCGTGGGCGACGCGCGGCAGCGCCTCGACGCGACGCGCGACGCGCGGCTGGAGGCGGCCCGCGCCCGCGACGCCGTGTGGGCCGAGCGGGATGGCCACGAGCGCCATCTCCAACTGGCCAAGCGCGGCCGGTTCGATCTGGAGGCGGAGCGCCAGCGAGTGGAAGCCGAAGCGGGCACCCAGGCGGAGCGCGCCGGGGCCTGCGCCACGCGGCTGGAGGAGCTGGAGGCCGAATCCCAGGCCTTGCTGGAGGAGCGCGCCGCGATCCAGGCCCAGGCTCAGGAAGCCCAGCCCCGCCTCGAACTGGACCAGGAGGCCCTGCGGGTGCACGAGCGCGCCGCCCGCGAACTCCAGGAGGCTCTGGAGAACGCCCGCGCCCAGCACCAGGAGGCGCTGATCCACGGCGCCCAGGTCCAGGGCAGCCAGGAGGCTCTGGCCAAGGAAGTGGAACTGGCCCTCGGATTGGAGATCCCGGCCTTCCTGGCCGGCCTGGACGAGACCGAGCGCGCGGCCTGGGAAGAGGGCGAGCTGGTGCACCAGACCCGCCTGAATGATCTCCAGGGGCGGCGCATGGAACTGGGCGGGGTGAATCCCCTCGCCATCCAGGAACTGGAAGAGGCGGAGGGCCGCCTGGCCTTCATGAACGAGCAGCGGGCGGACGTTACGGCGGCCATCGGGAACCTGGAAGCCACGATCCAGGAGATCAACATCACCAGCGCGGAGCGCTTCCGCGAGGCCTTCGACTTCGTGAACCTCCGGTTCCAGGAGGTGTTCCGCGAGGCCTTCGGCGGAGGCAACGCCCAGCTCGCGCTGGAGGACGCCAAGAACCTGCTGGAGTGCGGGATCGAGATCACGGCCCAGCCGCCGGGCAAGACCGCCAAGGCCCTCACCCTCCTCAGCGGCGGCGAGAAGGCCCTGACGGCGATCTCGCTCCTCTTCGCCATCTTCCACTTCAAGCCCAGCCCCTTCTGCGTCCTGGACGAAGTGGACGCGCCCCTGGACGAGGCCAACGTCGGCCGCTTCGCGGCCATGGTCCGGAAGATGAAGGCGGACACCCAGTTCATCGTCATCACCCACCAGAAGCCGACCATGGTGGCGGCCGACACCCTCTACGGCGTCACGATGGAAGAAGCGGGCTGCTCCCGCCTGGTGAGCGTCCAGTTGAAGGAGGCCGAGGCGCTGGTGTGACGAAGGGGGTCCGGCCCCCTTTTCGCCCCCGGTTCCTTGGTTTCCAAGGGCTTCGCTCTGTCAACGCGAAAGAAAACGGAATATGTGGAAAACTCCGGCGGGAGAATTACGTTCAAAATGGTGCCGGGTAATCTATGCAAGATATTGAAAATGAATAACTTGAATTGATCGGAATATCGATGCACAACACAAGGAAGTGCGTCGGCGGACAGACTTTAGGGCCTCGGAAACAGGGGAATCCACAGGCTTTTCCACAGCCCTGGAATGACCCCCTGTAAGTTCCTGGAAACATTCATGTGACGAATGCGAAACGGGGCCGCTCAGGCCTTCGTGTCCGCCGTCAGGAACTCGGGCCGCAGCCACTCCCGGAGGGTGGCTTCCTCCACGCCCAATCCCACCAGGTGCTCCTTGGCCATCTTGAGGCTCTGGCCCCCTTCGTGGCAGATGAGGAGGCGCTGGCGCCAGGCTTCGACGGCCCGCGGGCGGAGGTCCGGCTCGCCCTGGTTCATCCGCTTCTCAAGGACGAAGCCCAGGTTGTTGGCGGCCTTGCGATGCTGGCTTTCGAGGGCCAGGGCCTTCTCATAGGCTTCCGTGGCTTCCTTCCAGCGGTCGGTGACTTCCAGCGCCACGCCCCGGGCGTTCCACACGTCCGCGTCGTCGGGAGCCAGGGTCATGGCTTCCTCCACCATCCGCAGCTGATCCTCCCGGCGGTTGGAGAAGCGGCAGACCTCGGAGAGCCCCAGGTAGGCGCTGTATTCGCCCGGATCCAGTTCGAGGGCCTGGAGGAACGCCTGTTCGGCGGCCTCTCCCTGCCGGGTTTCCAGAAGGGCGTAGCCCAGCTGGACCTGGAGATCCGCAGCGCCGGGCTCGCGGACGAGGGCTTCGCGGTAGCAGCGGAGGGCGTCGTCCCACCGGCCGTCCTCCCGGGCCATCTCGCCCAGGGCCGCCCAGGGATTCGAGGCCTCCGGATCGGTTTCCGTGGCGAGAGAGAAGTAGCTGGCGGCGCCGTCGCGGTCGCCCATGTCGCGCTTCAGCTCGCCCAGCAGCGCCTGGGCTTCGGCGAGGACGGACGCGGGCGGGGCGAGGAGCATCAGGGCGTGGAGCTGTCCCTGGGCCAGTTCGAGGTGGCCCTGTTCGCTGAAGATCTCCGCGAGGATGAAGTAGCTGGCGGGATCGCACACCTGGAGGGTCCGCGCCCGCTGGATGCAGCGCATGCCCTCGGGGAGGTCGCCCCGCTTCAGCAGCAGCTCGCCCAGCGCGTGCCAGCCCCAGTAGTAGGCCTCCTCGACGCGGAGGGCGGCCATGAGTTGGGCTTCCGCGCCGCTCCAGTCGTCCATCTGCTCCATGGCGATGGCCATCAGGCGGAGGGTGCGCGGATCCTTCGGCTTGAGGCTGAGGGCCTTCAGCAGCCAGGCCCGGGCCTCGGCGGACTGGCCGCGGTGGAGCTGCACGAGCCCGAGCAGTTCCAGGGCCTTGGGGTCCTGCCCGTCGCGGCCGAGCGCCTGCTGCAGCGCGAGTTCGGCGCCGTCGGCGTCCTGGAGGAGCAGCCGCAGGTAGCCGAGGTTGCGCAGGTGGCCGCCGTCGCCGGGATGCTCATCCCGGAGGGATTCCAACTGGGCCATCAACTCGAGGCCCTCCTCCTCGTCGGCGCGCGCGCTGAAGCAGACCAAGCGCTCGAACCACGCGTCGGCATGGGAACGGTTCTCCGCGAGGAGCTGCTCCAGGATCTCCTGGGCTTCGCCGTGCCGCGCGCGCCCGTTCAGGGCGCGCGCGAGCTGCAGGCGTTCGTCGAAACCGGCCCCGACGGCAGCCTTCAGGGCCGTCAGGCGGGGATCCAGGAGTTCGAGCCAGGGACGTTGCATGGGAGTGCCTCGCGAAGGGTTCAGGGTATCACTGCGGCCGCTAAGAAGCGGCGGGCGACCGCTCCAGCGCGGCGGCGAGCCCGTCGCACAGGAGGCGCGCCATGGCCTGCCGAGTCTCGACGGTGGCCGAGCCGAGGTGGGGGAGGAGCACGGCGCGCGGCGCCTTCAGCCAGCGCGGATTGAGGCGCGGCTCGCCCTCGTAGACGTCCAGCCCGACGCCGCCGAGCCGCCCCGCTTCCAGCAGATCGATGGCGGCGTTCTCATCAAGGATTCCGCCGCGGGCGGTGTTG
Source organism: Geothrix sp. 21YS21S-4 (assembly GCF_030845995.1). Lineage (NCBI taxonomy): Bacteria > Pseudomonadati > Acidobacteriota > Holophagae > Holophagales > Holophagaceae > Geothrix > Geothrix sp. 21YS21S-4. The sequence continues at coordinate 1,977,792 of NZ_CP132719.1, read as the reverse complement.
ATCACGACGGCGCCCTCGGGCAGGGTCTCGAGCGCCGTGCGTCCCAGTAGCCCGCGCGTCTCGTCCGTCAGGGGGCAGTGGAGCGACAGCACCGCGCTGCGGGGCAGCAGGTCCGCCAGGGGCAGGCGGACGGCGCGACCCGCGCCGAAATCCACCTCGCCGCCGCGGCCCTCGCGGTCCCAGAAGAGGGGCGTCATGCCCAGCGCCCAGGCGCGGCGGGCGAAGGCCTGGCCGATGGGACCGCTGCCCAGGATGCCGCAGGCCTTCCCCGACAGGCCGGGGCCCAGCAGTTGGTCCGGCGCCCAGCCCTTCCACTCGCCGGAGCGCACGAGGGCTTCGCCTTCGGCCACGCGGCGGGTCACGGCCATCAGCAGGGCCAGGGCGATGTCGGCGGTGGCGTCGGTGAGGACGCCCGGGGTGTTCACCACGGCGATCCCGCGGGCCGCGCAGGCCTTCACGGGCAGATGGTTGACGCCCACGGAGTAGGTGCCGATGGCCTTGAGCTTCGGCGCGGCGGCGAGATCCGCTTCGGTGAGGGGCTCGGACAGCATCACCACCAGGGCCTCGGCGTCGGGAAGGGCGGCGTTCCACTCCGGCGAACGGAAGGCCGCCAGGCGCAGTTCCGGAAAGCGCGCGCCGAGTTCGCCCAGGGCGGGGCCGACGAGGGGGGAGGTGGAGAGGATGCGGGTGGTCATCGCTGCAGGGCCTTCAGGGCTTGGCGGATGGCCTCCGCCAGGGGCGGCTTCGCGGAGCGCAGGTCCGCCACCACGGGCAGAACTACATCTTCCTTGAAGCCAAGATTCGTCAGGGCCGACCGGAGGCTCTCCTCCCAGGGATCGCCCCCGGGCGCGCCCGCCAGGCCGTCGAGGCCCGACAGTCCGCCCATCTTTTCGGACAGTTCGAAGCACAGCTTCTCCGCGGTCTTCTTGCCCACGCCGGGGATGCGGGTGAGGGTCTTCACGTCCCGGCCGCGCACCGCGCGCACGAGGTCTTCCAGCGGAAGGGCGCCGAGCGCCGCCAGGGCCAGCTTGGGGCCCACGCCGTCCACCTTCACCAGCATCCGGTAGAGCTCCCGCTCCTGGGGCGAGGAGAAGCCGAGCAGCGCGATTTCGTTCTCGCGGACCAGCAGCTCCGTGTACAGCACCACCTGGGCGCCCGCTTCCGGCAGCAGCCCGTAGGTGGAGAGGCTGATGGCCGCCGCATAGCCCACCCCGCCGCACTCCACGAGGGCGAGGTTGGGCAGCTTCTGGATGAGTTCCCCGCGCAGGCGTCCGATCATGACTTCAGCATACAAAACGAGCGGCTCGCGCCGCCCGTTTTGTATCCGTATTGGTGGACCTGATCAGGATCGAACTGACGACCTCCGCATTGCGAACGCGGCGCTCTCCCAGCTGAGCTACAGGCCCACGAAACTCCAGTCTAGCGGGTCGGCGGCGGGGGTCAATGGCCGCTTCCGCCGGGCTGGCCCGTGGATGGCGTCCGAGTGCCGCGCAAGATTCCGGCTTCATGACGAAGGCCGCCTTTCGGCGGCCTTCTGAGTCGGTGGCATGACCTCCTCGCCGGGTCCCGATTCCGGACGCGCCCCCGGCGCGTTCGGAATCACCCGGCGGTCGGTCACATCAGGCTCTGCATGATCTTGTCCAGCTCGGCGGGGCTGGGCTTGAGGCGGTCCTCGCCCAGGGTGGCCAGGGGCTCGTCCACGAGGTTCAGGACATGGGGGAGGGGCGGCTGGGTGGGATTGATGTAGAGCAGGCCCGTGAGGAACTCGCCCTTGGCCATGGATTCGTGGACAGCCTTCATGGCGCCGAAGCGGTCGGTGGGATCGTAGCCCTCATGCAGGGCCTTGATGGCCACCTTGGAGCCGTCGGGGAAGGTCACGATTTCCGTCTCGCCCGCAGGGATGTCCACTTCCTCCAGCTCCGAGTACTGGATGAAGCCCAGTTCGTGGAGGGGGAAATCGTGGTCCTTGACGTGCTTGTAGGAGCGCGTGGAGGCGTCGTGGTTGTTGAAGGTGACGCAGGGGCTGATGATGTCGAGCACCACCGTGCCTTCGTAGGCGAAGGCGGCCTTGAGGACGGCGTTCAGCTGCTTGGGGTTGCCGGAGAAGCAGCGGGCCACGAAGCCGCAGCCCAGCTCGATGGCGAGGGTGCAGGGATCGATGGGCGGCAGGTCGTTCACGGCGCCGCTCTTGAGGTGGGAGCCCTTGTCGGCGGTGGCGGAGAACTGCCCCTTGGTGAGGCCGTAGACGCCGTTGTCCTCGATGATGTAGATCATCGGGATGTTGCGGCGGACGGCGTGGACGAACTGGCCCATGCCGATGGACATGGAATCGCCGTCGCCGGAGACGCCGACGTTGATGAGCTGCCGGTTCGCGAGGGAGGCGCCGGTGGCGATGGAGGGCATCCGGCCGTGGACGCTGTTGAAGCCCCAGCCCTGGCTGATGAAGTAGGCGGGCGTCTTGGAGGAGCACCCGATCCCGGAGTACTTGGTGACGCGGTGGCCTTCGATGTTGGATTCGAAGGCCGCGTTGATGATCTGGGCCGTGATGGCGTCGTGGCCGCAGCCCGCGCACAGGGTGGACTTCGAGCCCACGTATTCCTGCTTGGTGAGTCCGAGGCGGTTGACGGGAGCGGCGGGCACGGGAGCGGACGGCGTGGCGGTGGTCATGGGCGGCTCCTCTTACTTCTGCTCGAAGGCGGTGATCTGGTCCACGATGCCCTGGGCGTCGATGGCGTGCCCGTCGTAGTGGAGGACGCTCTTGAACTTGGTGGCGTGCTGGGGATAGGCCTCGCGGAAGAGGTTGGCCATCTGGCCGTCGCGGTTCTGCTCGACGACGTAGACCACCTTCTTCTCCTTCACGAAGGCGTCGATCTCCGCGGTGAAGGGCAGGGCGCGCAGCCTGAGGTAGTCGGTCTTCACTCCGTTCTCCGCCAGGATGTCCTGGGCCTCCACGACGGCGGGATTGCTGGAGCCGAAGGCGAGGACGCCCGTGTCCGAGCCCATGTTCCGGAAGACCGGCTTGGGCACGAAGGCCTTGGCGGTTTCGTACTTCCGCTTGAGGCGGTCCACGACCTCGAGGTAGTCCTCGGGCTTCTCGGAATACTGGGCGTAGGCGTTGTGGCCCGAGCCGCGGGTGAAGTAGGCGCCCTTGCCGCCGGCCGTGCCGGGGAGGCTGCGGTAGCAGATCCCGTCGCCGTCCACGTCCTTGTAGCGGCCCCAGTCCTTGGCTTCCGCGAGCTGCTGCTGGTTGAGCACCTTTCCGCGGTCGTAGGGCTTGGCGGGGTAGTCGAAGGGCTTGGAGGACCAGTTCTGCATCCCGAGATCGAGGTCGGTGACCACGAAGATCGGCGTCTGGAAGCGCTCGGCCAGGTCGAAGGCGTCGTAGGAGAACTGGAAGCACTCCTCCATCGTCCCGGGGTAGAGGTTGATGTGTTGGGTGTCGCCGTGGCTGCACTTGGCGCACAGCTCCACGTCCGACTGCTGGGTGCGCGTGGGCAGGCCCGTGCTGGGGCCGGTGCGGGCCACGTTGAAGAAGACGCCGGGCGCCTCCACGTAGTAGCCCATCCCGATGAACTCGCTCATCAGCGAGACGCCGGGGCCGGCGGTGGACGTCATGGAGCGCGCGCCGGCCCAACCCGCGGACAGCACCACGCCCGCGGAAGCCAGTTCATCCTCCATCTGCACGATGGCGACGGTGGACTTGCCGGTCTTGGGGTCCTTGCGGTACTCCTCCGCGTATTCGATGAATGTCTCGACGAGGCTGGAGGCGGGGGTGATGGGATACCAGCCCACCACGGTGACGCCCGCGAACAGCGCTCCCAGGGCGCAGGCCTCGTTCCCGTCCACGATGATCAGCCCCTCGGTGCGGTTGTCGCGCACGACCTTGATCCTGTCCTGGTCCGGCAGGTTCTCCATGGCCCAGTCGTAGCCCGCGGTGGCGGCGCCCTGGTTCAGCTCGACGGCTTTGGCCTTGCCCTTCAGCTGCTTGGCGATGGCCTTGCGGACCTCTTCCATGTCCACCGAGAGCAGCCGCGCGGCGACGCCCACGTAGATCATGTTCTTCACCAGCTTGTGCAGCTTGGGCTCGGGACAGGACGCGGTCACCAGCTTCTGGAAGGGCACCGGGATGTAGTGGAGGTCGGCGCGGAGCTTGTCGAGCTGGAGGGGCTCGTCGTAGATCACCAGCGCGCCGGCGTCGGCCTTGGCGATGTCCTCCTTCGCCGTCTCGGGATTCATGAGGATCAGCATTTCGTTGCTGGCCTTGCGGGCCACGTAGCCCTTGGCGCTGGCGCGGATGGTGAACCAGGTGGGAAGGCCCGCGATGTTGGAGGGGAACAGGTTCTTTCCGCTGACGAAGACGCCCATCTGGAAGATGGCGCGCAGGAGCACCGTATTGGCCGTCTGGGAACCGGAGCCGTTGACCGTGGCCACCTGGATGGAAAAATCATTGATCCGGGTTTTCGCCCCTCCAGCGGTATCGGGAGTGGCAAGGGTGGCAGTCATGGGGACTCCTTTCTCTTCAGGTCAAAGCCAGGGAAGGAAGGCGGAAAAAGCGGAAAGAGGACACCCTGGGTGTAAATAGTTGACACTCCAGGCGAGCTTCCAGTATGGCAGAGGCCGGCCGGGGCTTCTATCGAGGGTCCTTCCGGAAAGGGATCCAGGGGCCTGAAATAAAGCGAAAAAAAAGGGATTGACGCTGGGGAACGCCACACCTACTTTTGAATCATGAAAGCCAGTGATCTTACCAAACGGCAGCAGGCTGTCCTGAAGTTCATCCGCACCTTCGTGGAGGCGGAAGGGCGGAGCCCCACCCTGGCCGAAATCGCCAAGGGCGTGGGTTCCAGCGCGGTCTCGACCATCCACAAGCACGTCCAGCACCTGATGGACAAGGGCTTTCTCGTCCGCAGCCACGGCAAGGGCAACAACCTGGTCGTCGCTTCGGGCGCCGCTCTGGACGCGCCTTCCGCGACCGGAGTTTCCGCTCGGCCCGAGCGCCCGGAGCTTCCGTCGTCGGTGCGCATCTTCCCCTTCTGCGGCGACGTGGCGGCGGGCTCGCCCATCCTGCCCGAGAGCCGCGCCCTTCCCATCGAAGTGCCGAACAGCATCCACCGCCAGCGGGAGGAGCTCTTCGTGCTGCGCGTCCGCGGCGACTCCATGATCGACGACGCCATCCTGGACGGCGACCTCGTGGTGCTCCAGCGCAAGGGGGAGTACCGCAACGGCGATCGCGTGGTGGCCCTCATCGACCGCGAGGAGGTCACCCTCAAGGAGTTCCGCCGCGACACCAAGGGCGTGTGGCTGATCCCCCACAACCCCGAACTCCAGCCCCACTGCTACCTCCCCCAGCGCATCGACATCCAGGGCGTGCTGGTGGGCGTGATGCGAAGCTGCTGACACAATCCCGAGCCGTCGAAACATCGGGGATTTTTTCACCGCCAAGACGCCAAGGGCGCCAAGAAGAGCGTGAGATGCAGGACGCTTTTCTTGGTGTCTTCGCGTCTTGGTGGTGATCTTTCAGGTTCGCCCCAGATCTTCCGCCAGCCTTGTACAGATCGCTCACCGGCTTTCTTCTTTTCTCCCTTGGCGTCTTGGCGGTGTTCTTTTTTTCGAAGTCAGCTTTCTCTCAGCCGACTCCGAATGGCCTCCCCCATCTCGATCGTCCCGAGCGTGCCGCCCAGGTCCCGGGTGCGCGCCCCGTCGTGGAGGGCGGCTTCCACGCCGGCTTCGAGGGCCTCGGCTTCCCCTGTCCACCCGAGGTGGCGGAAGAGGAGGGCGAGGCTGAGGAACATGCCGATGGGATTCGCGAGGCCCCGCCCGGCGATGTCCGGGGCCGAGCCGTGGACGGGCTCGGCCAGGGCGGTACAGCGGAAGGGACGATGGGGCGCCCAGCTCAGGGAAGGCGCCACGCCCATGCCCCCGATGAAGCCCGCGCAGAGATCGCTGATGAGGTCGCCCAGGTAGTTGTCCGCCGCGATCACGCCGAAGGGCTTCGGATCCTGGACGAGGGCGCAGAGCAGGGCGTCGGCGTGCATTCCCCGCGCGGAGACCGCGGGATGGGCCGCCTTCAGCTCTTCGAAGACCCGCAGCCACAGGCCGTGGCCGTGCTTCAGGACGTTGGCCTTGTGGGCCAGGACCAGGGGGACGTTGCGTTCTTCCGCCCGGCGGAAAGCGGCTTCGAGCAGGCGCCGGACGGCCGGTTCGGTGTGGACCGCCAAGTCCACGGCGCGACCCGGCTCCGTGTGGCCCTGCAGGCAATAGGGGCCTTCGGTGTTTTCGCGGAATACCTCCACGTCGAACGGGATTCCCAGCCCTGGTCCGGCGGATCGGCTGGGACGGAAGTTCACGCCCAGTTCCAGGCCCTGGCGGAGGCGGAGGAGGATCTCCTCGGCGTGCCGTCCGTCGGGGACGCGGGGATCGCCCACGGCGCCGAACAGGATGCCGTCGAATCCGTCCCGCAGCTCCGCGAAGGCCGCGGGCGGCAGGGTCTCGCCCGTGGCCAGGAAGTGGTCCGCGCCGTAGGGGAAGGCCACCGCCTCGAGGTTCCGGCCCCGCGATCGGGCCCAGGCCAGGCAGGGTTCCACCTCGGCCATGACGTCGCGTCCGGCGCCGTCGCCGGGAATGAGGGCGATGCGAACCGCGCTGTCCAAGGGATCCCGCCTCCGCTGAAGGGAGGATGGTCCCACATTCCGTTGGGCCCCTCGGCCTCCTCAGCCTGAGAAAAAGGACGGCATCCGCTTCTCCGCGCGCCGCGGCGGAGCCGGAAAACCCGCATTTGCATTGAGCCGGCGCGGGTTTCCGGGCTAGACTTCGGAATCCCAGCGAGGTTCTGGAATGGTGTTCTTCAACCACGCCACCCGGCAGATGACGGCGAAAATCGTCTACTACGGGCCGGGTCTGTGCGGAAAGACCACCAACCTGAACACCATCTACGGCAAGACGAGCCAGAAGGCCCGCGGCGAGATGGTGAGCCTTAACACGGAGACGGATCGCACGCTGTTCTTCGACCTGCTGCCCATGGACGTCGGCATGGTAGGCGGGTTCAAGACCAAGCTCCAGCTCTACACCGTGCCCGGCCAGGTGTTCTACAACAGCACGCGCAAGCTCGTCCTCAAGGGCGTCGACGGCATCGTGTTCGTGGTGGACAGCCAGGTGCCCATGCTGGAGGCCGGCCGCGAGAGCTGGCTGAACCTGGAGGGGAACCTCCGCGAACTGGGGCTGGACCTGCACGCCGTTCCCCTCGTGTTCCAGTGGAACAAGCGCGACCTGAAGAACGTCGTCCCCATCGAGGAGCTGGAAGCCGCCTTCAATCCTCGCGGCCTGCCCAGCTTCCAGTCCGTGGCTTCCGACGGCACGGGCGTGTTCGAGACCCTGCGCGGGATCACCAAGCTCGCCCTGTCGCACATCAAGCTGAACGTCCTGGGCGACGGGCCGGCGGCACGGATCGCGGAAGCTCCGCTTCCGGCGCCGGAGCCCGTCATTTCCTCCTCGGCCCCTTCGCCCCTCACCCTGTCGGACCTTCCTTCCGTCAGCGACCTGCTGGACATGGAAGCGCCGCTGCCCGTCGTACCGCCGCCGGTCCTGCCGCTGCCCGACGAGGACGACGAGGGCGGCCTGGTGATCGAAGCTCCTCACCTGCCCGAACCTCCGGCTGCGATCCTTCCGCCCGTTGCCCCTCCTGCGGAACCGGAACGGCCCTTCGAGGGGAACCGTCCCCAGGCGGGCCCGTTGCGTCCCGCGGCGCCCAAGGCGGATCCCTTCGCGGCTTTCGCGTCGCTGAAGGTGGAGGCCAAGCGCCCCGTTCCGCGCGCGCCGGTCGACCCCCAGGCGGCCCTTTCCACCTTCCTGGGCGAGTTGACCCAGGCCGGGCGGCAGGGCGCGCTGTCGGTCCTGCGGCTGGACCTTCCCCCGGAGGTCGAGGGCGAGGACGTGGAAGTCCTGGTCGAGGTCCGGCTCAAGGGGCGGACCGTGGCGGAAGGCCGCGTTCAGCGCTCCGCGCCCGCCAAGGGAGCCACCGCCAAGCTCAACGTCGAACTGAAGCGGGGCTGAGATGCGCGCGTTCTGTCTCGCCGCGGTCCTGGCCGCGCCGCTGTGGTCGGGGCTGCCGGCGTGGTGGACGGCCCTTCCCAAGGTGCCCATTCTTGCCAGCCGCTTCCGCCAGGAGAGCGACAGCGCCGTTTTCGGGAAGCTGGCGCGGGAGGGGGATCTGCTCCTCGCGCGGGGCGGAAAGCTGCGCGTGGCCTACGATTCGGGCCTGAAGGTCACGTCCGACGGCCACTACCTCGTGCAGTACGATCCGGACACGCGCACGGCGCAGCGGATCGAGCTGGCCTCTGCCGTGCGCAATTTCCCGCTGCTCGGCCTGCTCTTAGAGCCCGCGCGGATCGGGCAGCTCTACCGCGCGGAGGCCGCGGGCGAGGCCGTGACCCTGACGCCCAAGCAGGCGGGCGTGCCCGCGCTGAAAGTCTGGGGCCGCAAGGGCCTCCTGCGGGCCCTCGAATGGACGGATCCCACCGGCGCCAAGCAGCGCCTGGAGCTTCTGGACGCCCGGACGCCCGCGTCGGCGCCGGCGGGCGCCTTCCGGCCGGACGTTCCGGCGGACGCGCGCTGGGCTACTCGGAACGGCTGAAGGCGTCGAAGGCTTCCGCTCCGGGAAAGCGGATCTGGAGCCACGCGTCGAGGTCGGGCACCGCGTCGAAGATCCGCTCCGCGCCCGCCTCCCGCAGTTCCTCGCGGGTCCCGTAGCCCCAGGCGACGCCCACGGCCTCCAGCCGATGGTCGCGGGCGGCGGCCATGTCCACGCCCCGGTCCCCCACGAACACGCCTCCGCGCCAGATGGTCCCCCGCTCCGCGAGGCCGGCCAGGACCTCGGTCTTGGGCTGCCAACGGCCCTTCAGGCTGCTGCCGAAGATGTCGTCGAAGATCAGGTTCAGGTCGAACTGGTAGGCGATCCGCCGCGCGAACAGGGTGGGCTTGGCGGACACCACGTAGAGGCGGTGCCCCTGCCGCTTGAGGCGATGCAGCAGGTGGAAGACGCCGGGATACAGCTCGTGCTCGAAGACGCCGTCCTCGCGGTAGCGCTCCCAGTAGAACTCCAGCGCCGCTTCCAGGCGGGCCGGATCCTGCAGCCCCTCCAGCGTCGCCAGCGCCTCCCGCATCCCGAGCCCGATCCAGCCGCGGAGAACCGCGTCGGAAGGCCTCTCCAGCCCGAAGGCGGCGCAGGTCTTCCGGACGCAGTTCCGCACCCCCAGCAGGGGGTCCACCAGCGTGCCGTCGAGGTCGAAGCAGACGAGGCCGGGCGCCTCCGGAGAGGCCATCCGCCTACTTCTTTTCGCGCTGGTACGCCGCGATGGAGGAGCGCACGAAGGCGTGGGCCTCGTCCTTCCCGCCCCAGCCGTCGCTGGTGACGCTCTTGCGCTCCAGGTCCTTGTAGGTGAGGAAGAAGTGCTCCACCTCCAGCAGGAAGTGGGGGGGCAGGTCGCTGCGCGAGGTCACGTGCGCGTAGGTCGGATCGTCCGTGGCCACGGCCAGGATCTTGCCGTCGGACCCCTTCTCGTCCTTCATCCGCAGGAGGCCGATGGGCCGCGCCCGCAGGACCACGCCCGGGTAGGTGGCGCCGTTGATCAGGACGAGGATGTCCGCGGGATCGCCGTCTTCCGCGAGGGTGCCCGGGATGAACCCGTACTCGGCGGGGTAGTGGAAGGGCGAGAACAGCACGCGGTCCACGTGGACCAGGCCCGTGTGGTGGTCGATCTCGTACTTGATGCGCGAACCGGTGGGGATTTCGATGATCGCGTTGACGATTTCGGGCGCCCGCGGACCGGGATCGACGTGGAGAAGGGACATGGGCGCTCCGGAAAGAGATCGATTTTCGCAGGTTCTGTGACCGGCGTCACGCGCCCGCGTCCGAGCCTCACCCACCTGCGGCCAGCCGGAGGTGGACGGTGGTCCCTCGCCCCTCCTGGCTTTCGATGAACAGCAGCCCCTCGTGGGCCACCACGATCCGGTGGCAGACGGCCAAGCCCAGGCCCGTGCCTCCGCCGAAGGTGCTGAAGAAGGGATCGAATACCCGGGCCAGGGTGTCCGCGGGGATCCCGCAGCCGTTGTCCGCCAGGGTCAGGTGCCAGCAGCGGCGGTCCTCCAGGGGCTCCTCGAAGGCCGTCAGCGCGAGGCGGGGCTTCTCGGCGTCCTCCAGGGCCCGCGTGGCGTTCTGGAGCAGGTTCTGGGCGACCTGGCGCAGCAGATCCGGATCGCCCTCCCAGGTGGCCGCCTCGGGAATGCGGTTGTCCCAGGGGACGGCCTCGGCGAGGGTGGCGCTGCGGAGGGCCTCTTCCCAGAAGGCGCGGAGGGGAATGGACGCGGCCCGGGGGCGGAGGTCCCGGCTGAAGGAGAGGGTGTTGCCCACCACGCGGTTGAGCCGCCCCACGCCCTCCTGCACCTTGCGGGCGAGCTCCAGCGGGCCGGGCTGATCCTGGAGATCCTCCACCAGCATTCCGGAGAACAGGGCCAGGCTCCCCAGGGGGTTCCGGATCTCGTGGGCCAGCTCCGCCGCCATGCGCCCCATGGCCGCCAGCCGATCCTCGCGGGTGGCCTGCTGGGCCTGGAACACCGCTTCGGTCACGTCCCGGAGAGTGACGATGATCCCGCCGTGGGGAGCGGAGCGGCGCTCCTCCTCGAAGATCAGCTCCCGGCCCCCGGCGGACGCGAAGCGCCGCTGGCCGCCGGGACTGCCCGGTTCCCACGGCGCCGGTCCCGCGACGAACTTTCCGTCGAGGCCCTGGGGCCGGTTGGTGAACCGCAGCGATCCTTCCTCCCCCAGCACCCAGATGGCGAAGGGGACCGCCTCCAGGACTGTCTGAAGTTCGCCCTGCAACTGGCCCAACTGGGCCTGGAGGGCCTCGTACCGGGCCTGGAGGTGTTCGGAGGCCGCCGTGAACGCCTCGAAGGCCTCCAGCAGCTGGCGGGGATCGGGATGGGCGGAAAGGTCGGTCATGACCGCACCGGGCCGAGGATCTCCAGGAGGGCGTCCCGGTCCGCGCCCTTGGGTTCGGCGTCCACCACCCGGCGGAGCGCCTCCTGGGCCGCCGGCGTGGCGATGGCGCGCAGGGCGCGGGCGGCGGCCAAGCGGATGGCGGGAGGCTCCGCCGCGGCGAAGAAGCCCCGGCGCAGCAGCTCCATCAGGATCGGCTGGGCCTGGGGCGACGCGATCTGGGCCAGGGTGGCCAGGGCCTGGACGCGGAGGGGCTCCCACACGCGCTTGTCCTGGGCCAGTTCCAGCACGGCGGGGACGCTGGTCTCCGACCGCAGCTGCCCCAGGATGAACAGGATCTCCTGGAGGGTCTCGGGATCGGTGTCCTTCATCCGGGCCACCAGATGGGGTTCGGCGCTGGGGCCGCCCAGCTTCCAGAGAGCGCGCGCCGCCACCCGGCGCACCCGCGGTTCGGGATGGCGGAGGATCGGGATGATGGCCGGCAGCGAACTGGCGTCGCCGAGATCGGCGAGGAGGGTGAGGGCGTTGCGGACGAGGAACCAGGTGGGGGCTCCCAGCGCGTCGGTGATGGGCGAGAGGGCCAGGTCGCCCTGGTTGCGGAGCGCCTCCACCAGCCGGCCCCGGCGGGCGCGCTCGGTTTCGCGCTCCAGCCGCGCGACCAGTTGCTGGGCCATGGGCGCGCCCAGGAATTCCAGGTAGGGGAATACTTCCCGCGCCACCCGTTCCCGGTCGGGATCGAAGATGGCGTCCACCGCGGCGTCCAGAAGCGCCGGCTCCGCCAGCCCCGCGCGGAGGGCCTCCAGGGCCTGCCGCCGCCAGGGCGCGTCCTCCTGGAGGAAGGCGCAGAGCCCCTCCACCTCCTGGAGGTCGGACAGGACGTGGAGCAGGTCGCCGCGGTTCACCGAGGCCGCGAACAGGGCCTCCAGCGCTTCCTGGGTCCAGCGATGGATGTGCGGATCCGGTTCCCACGCGAAGTGGGCGCGGAGGGCTTCCGCCAGGGGACCTTCCCCGCCGGGCGGAAGTCCGGGCTCCTGGGCCCAGCGGGCGATGCCGGCCAGCGCCTGGGCGCCCTTGAGGCGGAAGTCGGGGCGGTCGTGGCGGAGGGTCTCCATCAGGACGTCCTGCACCCGGAGGAAGGCGTCGAAGCGGCGGAGATCCAGCAGATCGCGGAGGAAAGCGAGGAGGTGATCGCCGCTCAGCTCGAAGAGCTGGCCTTCCTCCAGAACCTTCACCAGCTTGGCTTCGACGCTCAGGGCCTCCCATTCCAGCTGGCGGAGGATGAGGTCGAGGGAGCCGGCCTCCTGCCCGGAGCCGCGCAGGTGCGCCGCGAGCCCGTGCCCCAGGCGGTCCCGGTCGGGCAGGGGACGGAGGATGTCCTCCACCGGGCCGCGGAGGCGGAGCCACGAGATGCCCTTGGCCAGGGCGGAACTGACGGCCACGGCGAGGAGTTCCCCCGCCAGGGCCTTCACGGCGAGCCCCAGCCCCGCGGGGTGGTCGGGCAGGCTGCCGAGGCCCGCCAGGAGGCTGAGCTGAACCTCGGGCTCCAGCCCCATCAGGACCTGACGCAGGGTGCCGAGTTGGGCCTGGGTGGGCGGCCCGTCCCCGAAGCCCAGTTCGTATCCCAGGGGGCCCAGGCCCCCGAGGTTGGCGGGAGAGAATCCGCGAAGGGCTTCGGCCGAGGCCGCCGCGGAGGAAGGCTGGGAGCCGAGGGCCGCCATGAGGGCCTCGCGGATGGCCTTCGCCAGGGGATCCTCTTTCGGAGGAAGGGCCACGTTCAGCGCCGGGGGACGATTCGAGTCCTCCTCGCCGTTTCCTTCGCCTTCGCGGACCTCCTGGTAGCGCACCTGGGAGATCCGGATCCGCCGGACGTCCGCGGCCCGCAGGAAGGCCTCGAAGCCGCCCGCCTCCTCCAGCTTCTGGGGCTTGGTGCCCAGGCCCTGAAGGAAGGCCAGGTATTCGCCCACCGTGACGCCCCGCTCGAAGGTGAAGCCCGCCACGCCGCGCTCGGCGACGGCCTTGGCGAGGGCGGCCACGTGGGGATTGCGCGCGTCCTGGACCACGCCGTCGATGAAGGTCTTGGGGCCGGAGACGGCCACCTGGAACTGCTCCTGGTCCGCCAGCCACCGCTCCAGCACCGCATGGGACGCGGCCAGGGCCTCCTGGCCCCGGGGGTGGGCGGCGGTGTACATCTGCAGCGCCTTGAGGGCCAAGGTCAGGCTCTGGGCGAGCTGCAGGAAGTCGCTCATTCGGGCGTCGTCTCCATGGGGTCGGACCACTCCCGCCGCAACTGGGCGTAGTGGGCCTCCAGGAAGGCCAGCCGCTTGCGGCCCTCCACCTGGGCGGGGGGGGTGTTGAAGCTGGCGACGATGCCCCGGGCCAAGTCCAGCCAGGCCTCGCCGCGGCGCAGGATCTCCGCGGTGGTGATGGGCTGGAAGGCGCCGCTGATGCAGCCGAAGTGGATCAGGCTGGCCGCGCCGACCTTGCTGAGCTTGTCGCAGTCCCACAGGCAGGCGGTTTCCAGGGGCTCCAAGCGCTTGGTCAGCCGGAGTCCCACATGGTGCTCGATGGCGTGGCGCACCGCGGGGATCTTCGCGGAGGGGAAGTCCGTGCCGGCGAGAATGCCCTCTACCTCGGCGGAGGCGTCCTGGGCGTGGGTGTCCTTGGCTCCGGGATCCTTCAGCCGCTTCACCACGTCATGGAGCCAGGCCGCGCATTCCACCACCTCCGCGTCCGCGCCGGTGGCGGGAGCCAGCCACCGGGCCAGGAGCACGGCCGCGTAGGTGTGCTCGAAGCGGTAGTTGAAGATGGGGACGTAGGTGCCGTCCACCTCGTGGCCGATGCCCCACACGCGGATCGAGTCGGCGTCCGAGAAGCCCCGCAGGGCGCGTTCGCAGGCGGTCCGCCAGGGGACGGGCTGGGTCATGGATGGACTTCCTCAGGGGTCCCGAGGGGCGCGCCGAGCTGATGGACCCGGAGGGCCTCGAGGGTGGCGTGGATCTCCTCAAACATGGCGCGATCGGTCCATGGGGCGCAAGCCTCTCCGAGGCGGTCCGCGAGGCGCTGGAGTCCGGCGGCGGGGGCCAGCCCCAGGATGCGGAGGCCCTCCAGGGCCATGCGGGCCTCGATGGCCAGGACCTGCTCCAGGGCGTCCACCGCCCGCAGCAGCTTCCGGGCGGCGATGGGGCCCATGCTGACGTGGTCCTCCTTGCCCGCGCTGGTGGGGATGGTGTCGACGCAGGCGGGATGCGCCAGGCCCTTCATCTCGCTGACGAGGGCGGCGGAGGTGACGTGGGCCATCATGAACCCGGATTCCAGTCCGCCGTTCTGGGTCAGGAAGGCGGGCAGGTCCGAGTAGGCGGGGTTCACCAGCCGCTCCTGGCGGCGCTCGGAGATGCTGGCCAGATCGGCGGCGGCGATGGCGAGCACATCGCAGGCGAAGGCCGGATACTGCCCGTGGAAGTTGCCTCCCGACCGGGATTCCTGGGTGTCGGTGAAGATCATGGGATTGTCGGTGGCGGCGTTCAGCTCCCGCTCCAGGATGGCGCCCGCGAAGTGGAGGGCGTCGCGGGTGACGCCGTGGACCTGGGGAATGCACCGCAGGCTGTAGGCGTCCTGCACCCGGTGGCAGTCGCGGTGGCTCTCGGCCACGGCGCTGGTCTCGCCGAGGAGTTCCCGCATGTGGCGGGCCACGGCGATCTGGCCGGGATGGGGCCGCGCGGCGTGGATGCGTGGGTCGAAGGCGGCGCGGGTGCCGCGCAGGGCCTCCAGGCTGAGTCCGGCGATCTGATCCGCCAGTTCCGCCAGGCGCGCGAACTTCTCCGCCGCGAGGTTGCCCAGCGACGTGATGAGTTGGGTCCCGTTGATGAGGGCCAGCCCCTCCTTGGCCTGGAGAGTCACGGGCGCCAGGCCGGCCTCGGCGAGGGCCTCGCCGCCGGGAATGTGGCCTTCACCGCTCCAGGCCAGTCCCTCGCCCACCAGCAGGAGGGCCATGTGGGCCAGGGGCGCCAGGTCGCCGCTGGCGCCCACGCTGCCCTGGCAGGGGACGACGGGGACCACGTCGCGGTTCAGGCACTCGGTGAGGAGATGGATGGGCTCGGGGCGGATCCCGCTGTGGGCCTTCAGCAGGCAGTTGATCCGGGCGGCCATCAGGGCCCGGGTCTGGTCCTTGGGCAGGGGCTCGCCCACGCCGGCCGCGTGGCTCCGCACGAGGTTGAGCTGGAGCTGCTGGAGCTGGTCGGGGGGGATCACCACGGTGGCGAACTGGCCGAAGCCGGTGTTGATCCCGTAGACCGTGCGCCCCTCGCTGACGATTCGATCCACCACGGCGCGGTTTTCCGCCACGCGGGCGAGGGCGCGCTCGTCCAGGGCCACGCTTTCGCCAGCGGCGATGCGCGCCAGGAGCGGCGCGGTGAGGGATTGCCCATCGAGGTGGATCATCGGGTCACCTTGGGAGAGAGGGTCAGTGCGAGGACGAGGGCGAGGGCCAGGGTGAGGCCCGCGACCGTGTAGGTGGCGGCGCCACCCCAGCGGGCGAAGGTGAAGGTGCCGACGGCGGGGCCGACGATCCGGCCCAGCCCCGTGGTGGCGTTCAGGACTCCGAACAGGCTGCCCTGGTCCTCGGGCGGCGTCAGGCGGCTGGCGAGGGCGGAGCCCGCGGTGTTCCCCATTCCGCTGCCCCAGGCGAGGGGAATGAAGAGCAGGAGGAAGGGCCACATCCACGCGGCGTAGGGCATCAGCGGCAGGGCCAGGCCCATCAGGACGAGCCCCGCCACCAGCGCGCCGCGCTCCGGCAGGCGCTTGGCCACGACGCGGACCAGGCCGCCCTGGTAGATCACCAGCAGGATCCCGATGCCCGCGAACAGGAAGCCCACTTCGCGCTGGCGAAATCCGAAGCGCTCGTGGACCAGCAGGGCGAACGTGCCCTCCATCATGGCGAAGCCCGCCATGGCGAGGAGCGAGACGCTGAGGATCTTGGCCATGGCGGGGCGCTTGAGGGCCTTCACCAGGGCGTGGCCCCGACTCTCGTGGGACCGCGCGCGGGCCCGGACCTCGGGCGTGAGCGTCTCGGGCAGCCACAGCAGGACCATCAGCGAGGCCGTCAGCGACAGGCCCGCCGCCACGAAGAAGGGCAGGTGCCAGCCCCGGGTCTCCAGCAGGTGGTGGCCGAAGGCGCTGCCGCTGAGGACTCCGGCGAGAGCGGGACCCAGGACGAAGCCGAGGCCGAAGGCGGCGCCGATCATCCCCATGACCTTGGACCGCTCCTCGGGTCGGGAACTGTCCGCCATGGCCGCCTGGGCCACGGAGATGTTCCCGCCGGTGATCCCGTCCAGGATCCGCGCCGCCAGCATCCACTCGAAGCGGCTGGTGAGGGCCAGCATCAGGTAGCCTGCGGCGGAGCCGGCCAGGCTCATCCACAGGACGGGCTTGCGGCCGGAGACGTCCGAGATGCGGCCCAGAATGGGCGAGGCGATGAACTGCATCAGGCTGAAGCTGAGGAAGCCCACGCCGGCCCAGAAGGCGCCGGGGGTGGTGCCTCCGCCCCCCAGCCCCAGGAAGTGGTTGACGCTCTCCATCCACGGGCTGGGATGGTCGGCGATGGCCTTGGCGTAGAGCGGCAGGATGGGGATGACGATCCCGAAGCCGAGCAGATCGACGAAGACCGTGAGAAAGATCGCCGTTCTGGCGCGCTTGGAAGACTGCATGGGGTCGTTCTCCAGCCCCCCAGTGTAGCCCGGCGTCCCGGTTCAGCCTTCCAGGGCCTTCCGGGCGACGGCGGCCAGTTCCCGGATCTGATAGGGCTTCTGGAGGAACCCCTCCGGCCCGCCGCCGGGCAGGGCCTGGAGACTGTCCTGCTCCGTGAACCCGCTGCTGAGCACCACCGGCACGTGGGGGTCCAGGCTCCGCATGGCGCGGAAGGCTTCCCGGCCGTCCATCCGCGGCATGGTGAGGTCCATGAGGACGAGGTCGAGCTCCCCGCGGCTCTGGCGGAACCGTTCCAGGGCCTCCAGCCCGTCTCGCGCGGTGATCACCCGGCATCCCAGGGCCGTCAGGGCGGCGCCGGTGGCCTCCAGGATCTGGTCCTCGTCGTCCACCAGCAGGACCAGCCCCCGCAGCAGCGTCTCGCCCCCCGTCGCCGCCTGGGTGACGTCGGGATGCTCCACGGCTCCCATCGCGGGGAAGCAGAGGCGGAAGACGCTGCCCCGGCCCACCTCGCTGGCGATGTGCAGCCCCGCGCGGTGGCCCCGGAGGATCCCCACCATCGCGGACAGACCCAGGCCCCGGCCGGCGCTCTTGGTGGTGAAGAAGGGATCGAAGATCCGCTCCATCACTTCGGACGTCATCCCGCTGCCGGTGTCCCTCACCTCCAGGATCACGTGGAGTCCGGGGAGAGGCGCGCCCACGGGATAGTCCGCCTGGAGCTCCTGGGCCGTGAGAGTGCGGACCGCCGTGGCGACGTGGATGGCGCCCTCGCGGTCGCCGATGGCGTCGGAGGCGTTGGTGACGAGGTTCATCACCACCTGCTGGATCTGCGCGGCGTCCGCCTGGATGGGCGGTAGCCCCGGATGCAGGTCGAAGCTGAGGCGCACCTTCTTCGACAGGGCGACTTCCAGCAGGTGGGTGAGGTCCTGGACCACCAGGTTCAGGTCGTGGGGCTTGATCATGAAGTGGCCGCGGCCGGAATAGGCCAGCATCTGCTTCGTCAGCTCCGTCGCCCGCAGGATCGTGGCCTCCATGTTGGTCAGGTAGGGCCGGGCCGTGGAATCCTCGCGCAGGTGCATCTGGGCGAGGTTCAGGTTCCCCAGGACCACCGTCAGCAGGTTGTTGAAGTCGTGGGCGATGCCTCCGGCCAGGACGCCGAGGCTCTCCAGCTTCTGGGCGTGGCGGAGGGCCTCTTCGGCCTGGCGGCGCTCCGTGATGTCGCGGGTGACGGACAGCATGCAGGGCTGGCCGTCGACTTCGATGATGGCGCCGGAAATGAGGCCGGTCCGCTGGCTCCCGTCCTTCACCCGGAAGGAGGCTTCCAGGTCGGCGAAGTGCCCGTCCCGGCGGATCAGGTCCATGGCCTTCGCCCGGCCGCTCTGCTCGGACCACAGCGCCAGTTCGAAGGTCGTCTGGCCCTGGGTCTCCTCCCGGGTCCAGCCGGTGGTGTGGGTGAAGGCGTCGTTCACGTCGAGGATGGTGCCGTCCATCCGGCTGAGGATGATGGCGTCGGGGCTGGCCTGGAACGCCTTGGAGAACTTCTCCTCACTGGCCCGGAGCGCCTGCTCCGCGGCCTTCCGGCGGGTGATGTTGCGGGCCATGCTGACGATGACCTCGCGCCCCTCGAAGGCCAGGAAGCTGCTGCTGATCTCCACGGAGAAGAGGCTGCCGTCCTTCCGCCGGTGGATCGCCTCGCCCCGGAAGTTGGCCTGGTGCCGCACGTAGGCCCACTTCTCGGGCCATTCCTCCGGCCGCAGGTAGGGCGCCACGTCCCACAGGGTCATCGCCAGCAGCTCCTGCCGGGTGTAGCCCAGCGTCTCGCAGGCCGACTGGTTGATGAAGGTGAGGCGGCCCGACTCGTCGATGCCGTAGATGGGATCCGCCGAGCGGTCCATGGCGGCCGACAGGATCCGCTGCTCGGTCTCGATCCGCCACCGCTCCAGGACCAGCGCCGCCTGGCCCGCCACGAAGACGAGGAGGTCCCGCTCCTCGGGCGAGTAGGACCGGCCCGCTTCGTAGATCTGGATCACCAGCGCCCCGAAGACGCCCTGCTCGCCGGCCAGAGGCGCGCCCAGCCAGGCGAGGGGATCGGTTCCGATGCACTCTACTTCGCCGGAGGCCTCCAGTTCGGTGAGGGTCGGCGCGTCGGCGAGGAGCGGGTGGCCGGTGCGGAGGACGTATTCGGTCAGCCCGCGGCGGAAGGCCCGGGGCTGGGGAATGGGATCCTCCGCGTCCGCCCAATAGGGGAAGGACACGGTGTCCGTCGGCCGGTCCCAGAAGGCGAAGTAGAGGTTCTCCGCCGGCATCAGGTCGCGGATGATCGCGTGGATGTGGCCGAAGAGGTCCAGCAGGTCGCGGGCCTCGGCCGCCGCCTGGGGAATGCGGTAGGCCGCTTCCAGATAGCGGCGGACCACGCCGAGGGCTTGGGTTGGATCCTGGGGCTCGCGGATGGGCTGCATGGGGGGCTCATCGGCCGCTCCCCCCGGGGAACACAAGCGCCTCACGACGAAAGACTCAGGCCCAGCGGAAGCGGCGGACGGCGAGCGCGAACGCCGCCAGCGCCCAGGCTCCCACGATGAGGAGCCCAATCCCGTGCCCCGCCAGGGATCCGCCGTCGTTGAACACGGCCCGAAGGGCCCGCAGGAACGGGGCGAGGGGCGTCACCGCCACGGCGTGCTGCAGCCAGGTCGGCGCGGAATCCAGCGTGAAGTAGACGCCGCTGAGGAGCATGAGCGGGAAGAACACCAGGTTCGAGATGGCGGCGTAGCCTTCGGACGTGTCCGCGAAACCGCTGAGGGCGAACCCGAACGCCATGAAGCACGCCGTTCCCAGAGTCATGATCACCAGCAGGTCCAGGAAGGAGCCCTGGTTCTGGATTCCGAAGACGACGCGGCCCACCAGCAGGAGGATGGAGGCCTGGACGATGGTCACCGCCAGCCGGTGCAGGACCTGCCCCAGCAGGAAGATCCACTTGGGCAGCGGCGTCACCGCCAGCCGCCGGAACTTCCCCTTTTCGCGGTAGGACACGTTCACCATGCCCACGCTGAACAGGCCCATGCTCACGAGGTTCAGGCCCAGCAGCCCCGGCAGCAGGAACGAGGCGTAGTTGGTGGACCGCTTGTGGCCGGGGCTCTCCACCTGAACGGGAATGCGCTGGGGCTCCGGGGCGCCGCTGAGCCGCGCCTGGGCCATCAGCCAGGCCTGGTTCACCAGCCCCGAGGTGGCGCCCGCCTGGGCCATCAGGTAGCTGTTGAGGCGCAGGCGGTAGCCCTCGCCGTCCGGTTCCAGCTGGGCAGCGGTCTCGCCCTTCGCCCACCGCGTTTCCGCGTCGGTCTTCGTCAGGGGGATCACTTTCAGCTGGAGGTCAGCCAGCGCCTGATCCAGGGCCGCGTCGCGGGGAGCGGAGGCGGCGGGTTGCACGCGCACCACCGTGAGCTTGGGCCCCCCGCCGTCCCGGAAGATCGTCCCGAAGCCCACCAGCAGGACCACGGGGAAGGCGAAGGTCCAGAACATGGCGATGCGGTCGCGGCTGTAGAGCCGCCATTCCATCGTGAATTGGCGCCAGAGCATCATCATCACTCCCTCAGGCTGCGCCCGGTGCGCTGCAGGAACACGTCCTCCAGGGTGGCCCGCCGGATGTGGACCTGCTGGAAGGGCACGGCGGCGGCTTCCGCGGCTTCGAGGAGCCGGGGAAGGAGCGCCTTGGGATCCGGCGTGGGGATCTCCCACAGGTCCGCGCGCCGTTCGACGGGCTCGCCCAGCCGGTGGGCGAAGGCGCCGGGATCCGGCGAGGCGCCCTCGAAGGTCAGCTCCACCACGCTCGGGATGGCCAGGCCGGAGATCAGCGATGCCGGCGTGCCGGTGGCGATCACCTTTCCGTGGTCCATGATGGCGAGCCGGTCGCAGAGCGCCTCGGCTTCGTCCATGTAGTGGGTGGTGAGCACCACGGTCCGCCCTTCGGCCTTCATCCGGTGGACCACGTCCCACAGGCTGCGCCGGGCCTGGGGGTCGAGCCCCGTGGTGGGCTCGTCCAGGAACACCAGTTCGGGGTCGTTCACCAGGGCCAGGGCGAGGGCCAGGCGCTGCTGCTGGCCGCCGCTGAGGGTGACGTGGTAGGCGTCCGCCTTCTCCTCCAGCTGCACCAGCTCCAGCAGCTCCCGGGTGCCGCGGTGCTTGGGGTAGTAGCTCCCGTAGAGGTCGAGCGCCTCCCGCGGCGTGATCTTGTTGAACAGGCTGGTGCTCTGGAGCTGGACGCCCACCCGGGAGTGGATCTCTTTCTTGTGGCCCGCCCACGGGAGGCCCAGGATCTCGATCTCGCCCGCGTCCGCCTGGGTGAGGCCCTCGATGATCTCCAGCGTCGTGGTCTTCCCTGCGCCGTTGGGGCCGAGCAGCCCGAAGACCTCGCCCCGGGCCACGTCCAGGTCCACCCCGTCCACGGCGACGACTTTGGGGAAGGCCTTGCGGAGGCCACGGATGCGGAGGGCGGGACCGGACATGGGTACCTCGGGTCCCATTGAATACCACGCGCAGTCTTTGGAGGACAGGGCTGGCGGGCGCGAGCCCGCTCAGACGGCCCAGAGGCTCCAGTCCGGCCGCGCGGCGCGGAGGGCGATTCGGGCGGCGTCGCGGGCGGAGGAAGACGCATAGTGGGCGGCCCAGCAGCTTCCCGAGCCGCACAGCAGGGGCTCGCCGCCCGTCCCGCGGAGCGCCTCCCGCACCTCGGCCAGCGGCGGGCACACGCGGATCGCCGCGTCCGTGAGGTCGTTCCGCCACGGCGGCGCCGCGCCCTCGGGCAAAGAGCCAAGCGGCGCCGGCGACGGATAGCCCACCTCCGGCAGCGCGCAGTACACGTTGGGCGTGGGCACGTGGAGCCCGGGATGCGCGAGGAGAAGGGGCTCCAGAGGGACGGGCCTCAGCGGGAACACCCGTTCGCCGCGCCCCAGCCCCAGCACCGTTCCGCCCAGCAGGAAGAGGGGCACGTCGCTGCCCAGGCGCGCCGCCAGGTCCAACAGCTCGGCGTCATCCAGACCCAGGCCGAACAGGCCGTTCCCCAGACGCAGGGCCGCCGCGGCGTCGCTGCTTCCCCCGCCGAGCCCGGCCCCGTGGGGAATGCGCTTCACCAGCCGCAGGGCGGCGGGAAGGGGGCGCCGCGCCGCCGCTTCCAGGAGACGCCAGGCGCGGACCACCAGGTTGGATTCGTCGGCCTCCAGCCCCTCGCCCGTCGGCCCTGAAATGGCCAGCGACAGCGCTTCCGCGGGCTCGGCCTCCAGGATGTCGGTCAGCTCCGGCACGCCGTCGAGGACGGTGGTGACCAGCTCCAGCTCATGGAACCCGTCGGCCCGCCGTCCCAGGACGGCCAGGAAGCGGTTCAGTTTGGCGGGGGCCAGGGCGGTGGCGGACATGGCTCCACGGTAGCGCAGCCCTCCGCTAGCCTGGGGCATGGTCCTCCTGTTCCGCCTCCTCGTGAAAGGCCTCACCCTCCGCTTCCGCGCCCGGTTGGAGCCCCTTGGGACCTCGGTCCTGACGTTCCGCGTCTGGCCCAACGATCTCGACGTGAACGTCCACATGAACAACGGCCGGTTCCTGAGCGTGATGGATCTGGGCCGCTTCGACCTAACCTTCCGCACGGGTCTGGGCCGCGCCATGGTGCGGAACCGCTGGAAGCCGCTGGTGGGCGCCGTCTCCATGCGCTACCGGCGCAGCCTGGATCCTTTCGAATCCTACGAGCTGCATACCCGCCTCCTGGGCTGGGACGCCAAGTGGTTCTACCTGGAGCAGCGCTTCGTGAAAGCGGGCGGAGACCTCGCCGCTGAGGGCGTTGTGCGGGCCCTCTTCCGGGGAAAGGACGGCAACGTCCCCGCACCCGACGTGATCCGGCAGATGGGCTATGAAGGCCCGGCGCCGGAACTGCCGCCCGCCATTCGCGATTGGACGATGCCTTGAGAGGGAGAGCTACAGCCCGTCTTCCAGTTCGATGGCATGAATTCGAACTGGTATCTGCTCACAACGCCGCTTTTGCAGCGTTATGAGCGACCCATAGAAGCTGGACCTACAGCCCGTCTTCCAGTTCGAATTCAGGATCCGGGATGCTCAGGATTTCGGGGCCGTCCTTGGTGATGGCCACGTCGTGCTCGAACTGGGCGGACAGGCCGCCGTCGCGCGTGCGGACGGTCCAGCCGTCGGGCTCCACCAGGCACTTGTGGGTGCCGGTGTTGAGGATGGGCTCGATGGTGATGGTTAGGCCGGGCTCCATCCGGAAGCCGGTCCCGGGCCGCTGGTCGGCGTAGACCACCTGGGGATCCTCGTGCAGGTCGCGGCCCAGGCCGTGGCCGATGTACTCGCGGACGATGGCGTAGCCGCGTTCCTCGGCGAAGGTCTGGACGGCGGTGGCCATGTCGCCCAGGCGCATGCCCGGCCGGCAGTGCTCGATGCCCACGTACATCGCGAGCTGGGCGGTCTGGATGAGGCGCCGGGCCTCCTCGCTGATCTTTCCGACGCCCACGGTGAGGCAGGTGTCGCCGTGGTAGCCGTCCAGCTTGGCGCCGCAGTCGATGGCGATGACGTCGCCCTCCTGAAGCACGTACTTGGTCGGAATCCCGTGGACGACCTTGTCGTTCACCGACGTGCAGAGGGTGGCGGGAAACCCGTGGTAGCCCTTGAAGCTGGGCGTCGCGCCATGCTGCCGGATGTAGGCCTCGGCGATGCGGTCCAGCTCCAGCAGGCTCACGCCGGCCTTGGCGTTGCGGGCGGCCAGGCGAAGCGCGTTGGCGGCCAAGCGGCCCGCCTCCCGGAGCTTCTCGATCTCCTTGCGGCTCTTGTATCGGATCTGTTCTCGGATCAGGACCATGGTCCCCTCCGCCTCAGTCTAACGGGTAGAATGCCGGCATGGTGCGACCTTCGATGATCCTTGCCACGATGGCCCTCTCCGTGGGCCTCCTGACGGGTTGCCGCGGAGTGCCCTCCCGGCCCGCCGCCCTGCCCGCGGAAGCCCGCTGGGCGGGCGAAGGAAAGGACGGCGTGTTCTTCAAGGCCGGAAGTCACGAGGGCACCCTCTGGCAGCTGGAGGTCTGGGACCGGAAGGGGAATCGGCTGGGCTCCGGCGCCTTCCGCCTGAAGGGCTTCGCGAAGGCGGAGATCGTGCCCGAGGAGGTGCTGGGCTGGCGGAATGGCGCCCTCCAGTTGAAGGACGGCACCTGGCTGGTGCCGGAACGCCCCTGATGGCCTACAGCAGGGAGGAGAAGGACTGGCTGGAGCGCGAATGGGCGTTCCGGGCCTGGGGCCGCGCCGGGCTGCTGTCCACCGACGACTACCGGCAGGTGCTCGCCTGGGAGGCTGCCGGCGTGCCCATGGATCTGGTGATCTCGGCCCTCAACGGATTCTTCGACCGCCGCGAGGGGAAGGCGAAGCCCCGCACTTTCGTGGCGCTCAAGCAGGTGGACCGCGACGTGGCGAAGGCGGTGAAGCTCCGGGAGAGCTCGCTGCGGGCGGGTCCAGAGCTGGCGGCGGCTGGAGATTGGGACCGCGTGAAGGCGCCCCTCAAGGGCGATCCCGCCGCCCGCGCCGCGTTCGAGGCCTGGCAGCGCGTGAGGGCCGCCGCCCCTTCGCCGGAATCCGCCGGCTACCTGGATCACCACGACCGCGAACGCGCCGCCCGAGCCCACATGCTGGCCCTGGCGGAAGCCGCTCTGGGACCAGCCTCGGCTTTGCTGGAAGCGGGCCTGCGCGAGCGCCTGGAGGCCTCGGGCATGAAGGAGGGCAGCTTGGTGTGGACGCGAGCCTGGAGCCACCACTGGGGCCGCCTCGTGGCCGCCGCCTGGAACTTGCCGCTGGAGGGCGCGTGATGGTCGATTCCCGCTGGCAGACGGAACTGGAAATCCCCACGGAGGGTTTCTTCGATGCGTTCGCTTCGCAGCTCGCGCAGCCGGACGGACTGCGGGACGGGCTCCGCGAGGCGGTGAAAGTCCTGATTCCCCGCATCGACTGGGAGGCGTACCTGCCGCACGTTCCCCAGGGGATCCTCGGTCTGCGGGCCGTTTTGCGGCTGCGGCCCCTGCTGACGGAGGGCGCCTTCCGCCGGGCCCTCGCCATCCAGCTCCACATGGCGGCCCACGAGGGGCGGCGGGCCTCCGCGACGACGGCTCAGGCGGTTGCCGCGAAAGGCAGCGGAACCTGGCGGAACCTGGAATCGTTCATCCAGTCCCGCAAGCCGGGCCTGGCCTACGCCGAGGCCCAGGGCTTCGACCTGCCCGACGCCGCGGACTTCCGCCGGCTGGGGGCGCTGGTCGAAGGGGACATGGCCAACGTGGGCCACAAGGGCGTCTTTACCGCGCACCTGGCGGACCTCCACGAGCGGTTGGAGCGCCCCAAGGCCACGGGCCGCCGGCTCTTCGGCTTGGCCGCCTGGCTGGCCGCCACGCAGGAGGACACGTTCTGGTACCGCCGGGCCGCCAAGCGGATGGAACGGGAGGCGACGGATGCTCCGGCGGCTGGGAATGACGCTGCCGTGCGGGAGATCTGCGACCTGGGGCTTGTGGGGATGCTGGACGCCTTTACGGGCCGGATCAAGGCCGGCGCTTCGCATGGACAGCTATTGTCCATTCTGGTCGAGGCGGCGTCCGAGAAACTCCTGGACGCCCGTCGCGACCTGGAGGGCAAGACGGCGTGGACCCTCGTCTACCTGGCCCATCTGGCCGAAACGCCGCCGTCCGATCCCTGCGTCTGGGCGCAGGGCGCGGCGCTCGTGAACCTCTTCCCCACGGATGAGCCCGAGGAGCGGGTCCAACCCAAGGGCGGCGTTCCCGACGGAAGCGCGCTCCTGGAGGCCATCCTCGACGCCGAGGCGCCGGAGGCCATGGGCCATGCCCAGGCCCTCTGCCGGGCGGGGAAGGCCGACGAGGCGCTGGCGCGGGTGGCGGAGGCGGCCACCTTCAACGATCCCACCTTCAATCACGCCTCGCAGATCCTGGCCGCCGCCGCGACGGCGGATCTCCTGCCCCACCTTCCTTCCGCTTCGGCCGAGGCCATGCTGGTCGCCCTGGCCAAGAGCTTCGCCAACAGCCAGGGAAGCGGGGACCTCGGCCGCCTGGCGGACCGGGCGCTGGGCTGAGGCACGCGATGCCGCGGGCCTTCGCCTTTCTCCGCGCCGTCAATGTCGGTGGCCGGACCGTGCCCATGGCGCGGCTGAAGAGCCTGTTCGAGGAGCTGGGGCTGCGGGGCGTGGAGACCTTCATCGCCAGCGGGAACGTGATCTTCGATGCCGTGCCGGAGAAGGAAGCGGCGCTTGCCGCGCGGATCGAGGCCCACCTCAAGGCTTCCCTCGGATTCGAGGTGGCGGTGTTCCTCCGTTCCGAGGCGGAGCTGGCCGCGCTCCTGGCGGGCTGCCCCTTCGAGGCGGCGGAGCAGGCGGAAGCAGGGGCCATGAACGTGGCGTTCCTGCGGACTCCGCTCACCGCCGCCCAGAAGGCTCGGCTCATGGAGCTGCGGAGCGGCGTGGACGACTTCCGCAGTCCCGGCCGCGAGGTGTGGTGGCGGTGCCGCGTGAAGCAGAGCGAATCGGAATTCTCGAACGCCGTGTTCGAGAGAGCCCTGGGCGCGAAGGCGACTTTCCGGGGCTGGAACACCCTCCAGCGGCTGGCGGCGAAGTACCTGCCCTCCTGCGATTGAAAAACGGCCGGAGATGCGCTTTGGTGGAACCTCGGATCCGAGGTGGGACATGGGCAAGCAGCGGCTCGAGGCGTTCAGCGACGGGGTGCTGGCCATCATCCTGACGATCATGGTGCTGGAGCTGAAGGTCCCGCACGGCGCCTCGTTCCAGGCGCTGGCCTCGCTGCTGCCGACGTTCGTGAGCTACGTCCTCAGCTTCATCTACGTGGCGATCTACTGGAACAACCACCACCACATGCTTCACGCCGCAGGCAAGGTGAACGGGCCGATCCTGTGGGCCAACACGCACCTCCTCTTCTGGCTTTCGCTGATCCCCTTCGCCACGGCGTGGATGGGCGATAACCACTTCGCGGCCCGGCCCGTGGCGCTGTACGGCCTGGTCCTCCTCATGGCGGCCCTGGCCTATTACCTGCTGAGCCGCTGCCTCATCCATCACCACGGCGCCGGCTCGCTGCTGGAGGCCGCGGTGGGGGCGGACGCGAAGGGGAAGTTCTCCATCGCGGTCTACGCGGCGGCGATCCTCCTGTCCTTCGCCAACCGGTGGGTGGGGTTCGGCCTCTACTGGCTCGTGGCGCTGGTCTGGTTGGTGCCGGACCGACGCATCGAGCGCGTGCTGGCCCTTCGTAGCTGACGGCTCATACCACTTTGCGTTCAAAAAATAAGGATCACCGCCAAGACGCCAAGACGCCAAGGCGCCAAGAAAAGCAGGTTTCTTTCTTGGCGTCCTTGGCGTCTTGGCGGTGAAAAAAACTCGGATTTTGATCGCTCATGGGGATCAGAATCGCCAGGTGAGGCTGGCGGCGAAGGAGGCGTCGTCGGTGTTCTCGTGGTGGGTGATGTTGTTGATGTAGCGGAACGTCAGGGTGGTTCGGCGGTCGAGGTGCGCGTGCAGGCCCACGTCGTGCTGGAGGCTGCCCTCGTGGAGCTTGGCGAAGGGGCGGGGCGTGCTGAACCCGCTCAGGAAGTAGAGCTGGACGAAGGGCTGGACGGCCCGGTTGCGCCGGCCTTGCCACGTGAGGTGGGCTCCCAGGTCCGAGGTGTAGTCGAGGTTGTTGTAGGCGGTGTTGCCTCGACCGCGGTGGGTGTAGGCGGCGCCGGCATACAGGGTCTGCGTCGGCGTGGCGTCCCACCACCCGCTGAGGCCCGCTTCTTCATCCCACCCCGCGCGGTAGGCCCCGTAGGTCTCCGTCAGGGGCGGCTTCACCGTGAGGGTGGCGCTCAGGCCTGCCGTCTGGCCCCGGTACACCTGGTGGACCAGGCCGATCAGGGGGTCCTGGATCCGCGTGGGCTGGCTGCCCTCGCGCACGAAATCCAGGCGGCCGTAGCGGATGGTGGCCACCACGGCCTGGTTGCGGGCTATTTCCGTCCGGCCCCACTGGGCGAATCCGAACGTCCGGTGGAAGGCCTCGATGGGCGAATCCAGGTCGCCCCCGCCGTGGCGCTCCGCGGGCAGCTCGATCCAGACGTCCGTGCGGTCCGTCAGCCCGCGCCGGACCTGGAGGGTGGTGCGGGCGATCTCCTCGTCGAAGTAGAAGATGAAGGGGGCCGCCGGATATTCGGCGGCCAACGCTTCCAGGGAGGCGCGGTCCATGCGGTGCCGTCCCTGGAACCAGGCGGGCGGATGGTCCTTGATCAGGTCCGAGAATTCGAAGACGTTGGCCCGCACGTGGGTGAAGGTCGCCTGCCAGTTCCCGGCGCCGATGGGGCGCGGCGCCACGGGCTGGTAGGTCATGGGGGCCTGGAGCAGGGTGAACATGTTCCGGGTGGGGAGGGGCCCCATTTCGGGATAGGCCGCGTCCTGGGCCTGAAGGGACAGGCCGAGGGCCAGCGCGATCGCGACGCGCATGGAGAGGCTCCTGGAAGAAGGGATGGCGACGGGTTCCCTCCCCGAAGGGGGCGAGGGAAGCACGCCGGATCAGCCGGTTTCTGCTTTCTTGGGGGAAGTCGGTTTCCCCATGAAAGCAATCATGAAAGATTGGCTTTCCCTTGTCAAGTCACTTTCTTTGGGATAGCTTTGGTGGTGAGTCGTTCCCCGCTTCCGGGTGTTCCCATGACCCTTCCCGAATCCACCAGCTGCCAACTCTTCCGCCGGGCTATCGACCTGCTGGCCAAGCCCTGGACGGGCCACATCCTGTGGAGCCTCCAGGAGGGGCCCCTGCGGTTCAATGAGCTGGTGACCCAGGTGGAAGGCATCGGGGAGAAGGTGCTTTCGGCCCGGCTGAAGGAGCTGGAGTGCCAGGGGCTGCTGGTGCGCCGCGTCCTGCCCACCACCCCCGTGAAGGTGGAGTACGAACTCACCTGCAAGGGGCAGGGGTTCCGCCACGTGGTGGAAGCCGTCACGCGCTGGGGCGAACAGTTGTCGGCGGCGGAGCTTCAGCCCCGGTAGTTGGGCATCACGGGGCCCTTGGCCCACTCGAAGATCAGGCTGGTCTGGATGTGCGCCACTTCGGACCGGGTGGTGAAGGCGTCGAGGGCCAGATCCCGCAGGTGGTGGGCGTCCCGCACGGCGACGTGGACCTGGAAGTCGTGGGTGCCGGCGACGTGGAAGACCGCCAGGACTTCCGGCAGCCCCATGGCGTGCTTCCAGAAGGCCTTCACCTGGGCCCGGCTGTGCTGGCGGAGCTGGACGGCGATGAGGGCCTGGAGCCCCACCCCCAGGGCGGCGGGATCCACTTCGGCGTAGGCGCCCTTCAGGATGCCGTCCGTCCGCAGGCGCTGGACGCGCGCCAGGCAGGAGGAAGGCGCCAGACCCACGGCCGCGGCCAGTTCCTTGTTGGACAGCCGAGCATCCTTCTGTAGATGAACAAGAATGTCGCAGTCGATTCGGTCCAGATTCATGAATGCCATTGTTTCACGAAATAAATTCGAGAGATCGGCGAATCCGTGAAACTTACATTGAGGACAGGAGCGTCACCCATGCCCAAGTCCGCCCTTCCCCTGTCGCTGGAAACCCAGGCCGTCCATGCGGGACGCGAAGTGCTGCACGAGCAGGGCATCCACGCCATGCCCATCGACCTGAGCAGCACCTATCCCCTGCACGATCTGGAGGAGGGCGGCCGCAGCCTGGAGGCCATGGCCCTGGGCGGCTTGCCCCAGGGAAGCGCGGTCTATTCCCGCCTCTACAACCCCACCGTGGCCCGCTACGAGCAGGCTCTGGCCCAGTTGGAAGGGGCCGAGGAGGCCGTGGCCTTCGGATCCGGAATGGCGGCGGTGACCGCGTGCCTGATGGCGGCCAAGCAGCGCGGGGGCCACGTCGTGGCGGTTCGTCCTGTCTACGGCGGCACGGACCACTTGCTGGCCTCGGGGCTGCTGGGGCTGGACGTGACCTGGGCGGAGGTCGAGGGCATCGGCGCCGCGATCCGCCCCGACACCTCCCTCGTCATCGTGGAGACGCCCGCCAATCCGACGTTGGCGATGGTGGATCTGGATGAAGTGGTGCGCCAGGCGGGGAAGGTGCCCGTCCTCGCCGACAACACCTTCGCCACGCCCGTGCTCCAGAACCCCATCAAGCACGGCGTGGCCCTCGTTCTCCACAGCGCCACCAAGTTCCTGGGCGGCCACGGGGACGTGCTGGCGGGGATCGTCGCCACCAACGGCGAGTGGGCCACGGAGCTGCGCAAGATCCGCGTGATCACGGGCAATGTGCTTCATCCGCTGGCCGCCTACCTGCTGCACCGCGGTCTGCCCACGCTACCCCTGCGCGTCCGCGCCCAGCAGGAGGGCGCCCGCATCATCGCCGAGCGGCTGGCCGCGCATCCGGCCGTGTCCGCGGTCCATTTCCCCGGTCTCCCCGGGCAGGACCCCAAGGGTCTGCTGAGCCGCCAGATGCAGGGCCCCGGGTCCCTCATGGCCTTCGAGCTGAAGGGCGGGTTCGAGGCCGCAGCGGTGGTGATGGCCGAGGTGAAGCTGATGACGCCCGCGGTATCGCTCGGCAGCGTGGACACCCTCATCCAGCACCCCGCGGCCCTCACCCACCGCGTGGTGGATGCCGAGGCCCGCGAGCACGCCGGCATCTCCCAGTCCCTGATGCGCCTGTCCGTGGGCCTGGAGAACCCCGAGGATCTCTGGGCGGACCTGGAGCAGGCCCTCGTGAAGGCCATGGCGAAGCTGGCGGTGGGCGCGTCCCGCTGACGAAAAAGCGCCTGCCGGGAGATCGGCCCGGGTTCTATCCTGGAATCCCATTCCGGAGCGACCCATGGCCGATCGACCCGTTCCCACCGGTTACGGCGCCTTCTGCTGGAGCCAGCTGAACGCCACGGACCCAGCGGCGTGCGAAGCCTTCTACACGAAGCTGCTCGGCTGGTCCGCGGCGCCCGAACGGGCGGGCGGCGCCTCCCTGACCCTGTTCACGCGGGGGAAGGACGAGGTGGCCACCCTCCTGGAAATCCCCGCGGGCACGCCCAGAGCCCGGAGCCATTGGATGAGCTACGTCTGGGTGGAGGATGTGGACGCGAGCTTCGCGCGGGCCCTGTCGCTGGGCGCCGCGGCTTTCGTCCCTCCTTCCCCCATCCCCGGCGTGGGGCGCTTCGCGGTCATCGGCGATCCCACCGGAGCCACGCTGGGGCTGTATCAGCAGAATCCTCCCGCGGATCCTTCCCGCCCCCTCCCCGCGGGCGCCGGCACGTTCTGCTGGTACGAGCTGGCCACGCGCGAGCGGGACGCTGCCCTCGCTTTCTATGGGGCCCTGTTCGGGTGGACGGCCCAGCCCATGGGGCTGGCCTCCGTCGACTACACGCTGCTCTTCCGGGGAGAGGAGCTGATGGGCGGCCTCATGGCGATCTCGGGCCCCGAATGGGAAGGCGTTCCCAACCACTGGATGCCCTACGTGGCGGTGGCGGACGTGGATGCGCGCGCCGCGGCGGTGCCCACCCTGGGCGGATCCGGCTGCGTGCCTCCCACGGACATTCCGGACGTGGGCCGGTTCGCGGTGGTGGGGGATCCCACGGGCGGCGTGATCTCGCTCCTCCAGCCGCTCTAGATCCTGCGGCGGCGGCGCTCCGCTAGGCTGGAAGGCCATGTCGCTCGCGCCCCTCCCCCTGTCGTCCAAGGCCACGGTCCTCCGGGGCCTCGGGCCGGCGCGGGCGGCGGCGCTCCAGGAGGCGGGGATCGACACCCTGCGCGACCTGCTGTGGAGCCTTCCCTACCGCTACGTGGACCGGGGCAGCCTCCGGCCCCTAGGCAGCCTGGAGATGCGGGGGCTGGAGCCCGCCGATCCGGGGGTGGTCACGGTGCTGGGCACCCTTCGCGACCTCCGCCAGAGCACCACCCGCGTTCAGCGGATGGCCCTCACCGAGGCCCTCCTGGAGGACGGGACGGGGACCCTTCGCCTGGTCTGGTTCAACCAGCCCTACCTCGCCCGGGCGCTCAAAGTGGGCGACCGCCTGCTGGCCTTCGGAACGCTGAGCGCCGGCCGCCACGGCCTGGAGCTGCGGGGGCCGCAGGTCGAGCTGATGGGGCGGGAAGGAGAACGGGGCGGGGAGGATCCCTGGATCCGCCGCTTCCTTCCCCTCTACCGCAAGCTGGGGGCGCTGCCGGGCCGGGCGCGGCAAAAGCTGGTGCAGGAGGCCCTTTCGCGGGTGCCGCCTCCTCCGGAATGGCTGCCGCTGGAGCTGTCCCGGGATCTGCCGGACAGCCTGGCGGCCCTGCGGCTCCTCCACGACCCTCCCGACGACAGCGACGCGGCGCTCCTGGAGCGGGGCGAATCGCCCGCCCACCAGCGGCTGGCGGTGGAGGAGCTGTTCGCCTTCGCCCTGGGCGTCGCCCTGCGCCGGGCGGGACGCATGAAGCGGAAGGGCCTGGTGATCCCCACCTCGCCGGAGCTGCGGGAGCGGCTGAAGTCCTTCCTCCCCTTTTCCCTGACGGGGGCCCAGCGGCGGGCCTTCAAGGAGATCGTGGATGACCTGACCTCGGGCCGCGTGATGAACCGCCTCCTCCAAGGCGATGTGGGCAGCGGAAAGACCCTGGTGGCGCTGCTTTCCATGGGGATGGTGGCGGAAACCGGAGGCCAGGGCGCGCTCCTGGCGCCCACCGAGGTTCTGGCGCGCCAGCACGCCACCAGCTTCCGGCGCTACCTCGGCGACCGCGCGGATTCGCTCCAACTGCTTCTGGGCGGCATGAAGGTCGCGGAGAAGCGGGCCGCCCTCGCCCGCATCGCCAGTGGCGAGGCGCAGTACGTGGTGGGCACCCACGCCCTGTTCCAGGAGGCCGTCGCGTTCCACCGCCTGCAACTGGTCGTGGTGGACGAGCAGCACCGCTTCGGCGTCAAGCAGCGCGAGGCGCTGAAGGAGAAGGGGGGGGATCCGCACTGGCTCGTGATGAGCGCCACGCCCATTCCGCGATCCCTGGCCCTGGCGGTGTTCGGCGATCTGGACCAGAGCGTCCTGGACGAACTGCCCCCCGGGCGCCAGCCCATCACCACCAAGCTGCACAAACCGGAGTTCGCGGAGCGCGCCTGGGAGCGCGTCCGCACCGAACTCGCCGAGGGCCGCCAGGCGTTCGTGGTGAGCCCCAGCATCGATCCGTCCGACGAGGGCAAGGTGCAGCTCCGCGACATCCAGGCCATGGAGGCGCTGCTGCGGGGCATCTTCCCGGACACGCCCCTGGAGGTGGTCCACGGCCGGCTGAAGGCGGACGACATGGCCGCCCGGATGGCGCGGTTCACGGCGGGGGAAGCGAAGATCCTCGTTGCCACTACGGTCATCGAGGTGGGCGTGGACGTGCCCAACGCGACGGTGATGGTGGTGGACCACGCGGAGCGCTTCGGTCTCAGCCAGCTCCACCAGCTCCGCGGCCGAGTGGGGCGCGGTGCCCACCGCAGCCACTTCCTGATGATCAGCGGCTCCGAGACCGAGCGCCTCCAGACGCTGGTGGAAACCCAGGACGGGTTCCGCATCGCCCAGCGAGACCTGGAGCTGCGCGGTCCCGGCGAGTTCTTCGGCGTGAAGCAGGCCGGCCTGCCCCAGTTCCAGGTGGCGGACCTGGTGCGCGACCGCCGCCTGCTCGCGCGGTGCCGCGAAGCCGCCGATCAAGCTTTGGCGGCGGGGCTGACCGAGGCCCAGATCCAGTGGCTGCGCCGGGAACAGGCCCGCCTCAAGCTGGCCGAGATCAGCTGACCGGAACGGTGCAGGTGCGGTTCACTTCGATCGAGATGTGGGCCAGTTCCTCGTGGAGCTCCAACTGGCGCTTGAAGACGTCGGGATCGGCCGCCTCGGCGGTCACGAGGGACAGGATGCAGGCGTAATTGCCCTTCCCCACGCGCCACACGTGGAGGTCGCAAATGGCGGCTTCCACCGGCCCCTCGGCGATGGCCTCCCGGATCTCCTCGACCACGGGCGCGTTCATCTCCGCGTCGAGCAGCACCCGCCCCGAATCCCGCAGCAGGCCCCAGGCCCAGGCCCCCACGAGACCCGCTCCGATCAGGCCCATCAGCGGATCGAGCCAGGCGGCGCCCCACGCCTTGCCTCCCACCAGCGCCAGGATGGCGAGGATGGACGTGGCGGCGTCGGCGAGGACGTGCAGGTAGGCGGCCCGCAGGTTCAGGTCATGGTGGGGCCCATGCCCGTGGTCGTGTCCGTCCCGCAGGAGCCAGGCGCAGGCGAGGTTGACGAGGAGGCCCGCGACCGCCAGGGCGATGGCCCGGTCGTAGTGGATGGGCGCGGGGGCGAGGAGGCGCTGCACGGACTGCCAGGCCATCAGGAGGGCCACGCCGATGAGGCAGAGGGCGCTGGTGTAGCCGCCCAGCACCTCGATCTTCCAGGTCCCGAAGGCGAAGCGCGGGTCGCGGGCGAACCGCCGGGCGGCGCCGTAGGCCAGGGCCGCCAAGCCCAGGGCGAGCGCGTGGGAACTCATGTGCCAGCCGTCCGCCAGCAGGGCCATGGAGTTGAACCTCCACCCGCCGGCGATCTCCGCGACCATCATCGCGGCGGTGAGCCCCACCGCCCACCTGGTGTTGCGCTCCGCCAGGGGGTCCCCCTCGTCGAAGACGTGGGAATGCTGCCGGCTTTCGAGGGAAGGGGCGGATCGCATGGACCTTCCTTTCGCGGAGGAATATACTATACCCCAGTATACTTCGCCCTATGAGGCGGGGACGGAGGCCGGATGCCCCACACGATCAAGGCGAAGGACAAGCTGCTGGCGCGGGTGCGGCGCATCCAGGGGCAGGTGGGGGCCCTGGAGAAGGCGCTGGAGCGCGGCTCGGAATGCGGCGCGGTCCTCCAACAGATCGCCGCCGTCCGGGGCGCCGTCAATGGCCTGATGGCCGTGGTCCTGGAGGGCCACCTGCGGGAGCACCTGGCGTCCGAGGCGGTGTCGGCCGCGGAGCGGGAGCGGGACTTGGAGCAGGTGGTCGCGGTCCTGCGGTCCTACTTCAAATAGCGGCTAGTCGGGCTTCCGCAGGCGGGCGGCCAGCCGCTCCCGTAGGGACTCGGGCACCAGGTCGGCGAGGTTTCCGCCCATGCCGCCGATCTCGCGGACGAAGCGGCTGCTGACGGCGCTGTACTTTTCTTTGGGCATCAGGAAGACCGTCTCCAGCTCCGGGGCCAGCTTGCGGTTCATCAGGGCCATCTGGAACTCGTACTCGAAGTCGCTGAAGGCGCGCACGCCGCGGATGATCACCTGGGCGTCCTGGGCCCGCGCGAAGTCCACCAATAGCCCGTGGAAGGCGGTGACTTCGATTCGGGGGAGGGGGGCGGTCAACTCCTTCAGCATCTCCACCCGCTCCTCCACGCTGAAGGCGGGGGACTTGGCGGGATTGTGGAGGACGGCCACCACCAGCCGATCGACGAGCTTCGCCGCCCGCTGGATGAGATCCCAGTGGCCGAGGGTCACGGGATCGAAGGAGCCTGGATAGATGGCCGACCGCACGGGCGCTCCGCAAGATGGGGAACCAGCCTAGCGCATCCGCGCCGCCTGCCGGGTCAAAGCTGGGCGCTCACGCCTTGAGGATCCACGTGCGGAAGCGGCCGGGCGCCTCTTCTTCGCACCAGCACGGCACGCCCTCTTGGGAAAGTTCGGCCAATAGCGGCTCGGGCCGGAAGGCGCTCAGGAGCTGCATGGCCTCGCCGGAGGCGAGCACTCGGAGCGCCGCCCGCGTCTGCGCGAGGGGATGCTCTCCCGCCGCGAGGGCGGCCTCGGCGTCCACCGTGGCGCGGAGTGATTCGGGCCACGCCCAATCCGGGCGGGCTTCGGGGATGAGTACCGGAGCTTCCGGTCCCGGAATGTCGGCTTCTCCCGCCAGTTCCCGGAGGAAGCGCACAAGCTCGGCGGTGGGGAGGCCGGCGATCCGCGCCGCCTGGTCCACGGTGGCCAGCTTCGCCACCGTGCGGCGCAGGATGGGATTGCGCAGCTTCGCGAATTCGGGAACCCGCGCGATGAGGGCTTCCTGGAGGTCGGGGTGGGCTTCCAGGAAGTCGCCGATCCGGGTTGCGGGGGTGATGGCCACGGCCGCCTCAGGCCTGCGCGGGAGCGTCGTATTCCAGCAGGCGGCGGTCGCCCTCCAGCGCCCGGAGGCGCGTGAGGTCCTGCGTCACCTCCAGCGTTCCGAGATAGGCGCCGGCCTCGTCCCGGACGGCGAAGTAGCGGATGTGGACGAATTTCCCCTGGAGTTGGATCCAGAACTCGGCGACGCTCTGCCGGCCCGACTTGAAGTCGCCCAGGATGCGCTCCACCACGTCCACGCTCTTGGGCGGATGGCAGTGCTTGACCTCGCGCCCCAGGATGGTGCGGCTGCGGGCGAACACGCGGTCCGGGCCTTCGCTGAAGAAGGCGACGCGATCGTCCGCGTCCACGAAGGTGATGTCCACGGGCAGATTGGAGAAGATCCCCACGAGCTGCTGGAAGGTGAGGGATCCGCTGGGGAAGGCCACGGCGGACGCCGTCGGCAGCTGGATGGGAGCTTCGGGAAGATGCGCTTCCGGCGGCGCGAAGCTTGTGCCGGGCTCGACCAGGCACCAGCCGTAGCGCGGGCTGTCGCGCCAGATCTCGCCCCATTCCTCTTCCGTGAACATCCCCAGCGCCATGGGCAGCAGGATGTTCTCCTCCTTGTAGATCATGGACTCCACCGCGGCCAGGGCGGGCTTCAGGACGGTGGGGGCGAGAATCTTCAGCTCCGCCCCGCTGAGGTGCTCCTCCCGCAGGACCTGGATGGCGCTTTTCAGTAGCTCGCGCACCTCGTCGTCCTTGGCCCACATCACCTTGGAAGGGCCGGTGGTCCCGTGGCGCTCCAGGATCGAAAACACCAGGTTCTCCTTGCGCTGGTAGTGCTTGTCCACGTCCATCAGGACATTGAACGCTTCCAGCACGTCGAGGCGCTGGGCCGCGGGATAGGCGTGGTCCTCCACGGATTCCAGCGTCCCCACCCGCTCCCGTGCTGTGGCGACGGCGGCTTCCAGGGCGCGGTTCTCCTTCCGGAAGGTGTCCACCGGATGGCCCGCGGGCAGGGACTCGGTCCGGGGCGGGGCCACGGCGTCCTGCAGCACCTCCGCGTGGAGGTCGCACATGGCCTTCACCTCCTCCGCGGCCATGCCCTCGGCCATCAGCGCCTGCTCCATCGCGGCGATCTCGCTGGCGTCCACTTCGCCGATGAGCTGGGCGAGCTGCGCCTTCACCTGCTCCGGGGCCTCCCCGCGGTGGAGATGGAGGATGACGTGCTTGAGGGTGGCGATCCGGTGCTCGCGGTTGTTGATGAGTTCGCTCATGGGAGCCTCCCGGAAGAAAATTACCATACTAAAAAAATCAACTATTCCTAAATGTGACCGCCATCATCCGGGAGGGCCCCCGAACCCCGCCGGAGCGCGTCTGGCGCCGATGCTAGAGTGATTCCATGAGCAAGCATCTGAGCGTCGGCCTTCTCTTCGGCGGGGAATCGCCCGAGCACGAAGTCTCCATCGTCACGGCGCGTGCCATCGCGGAGCACCTGGATCCTGAGCGGTTCATCGTGCGGCCCATGGGCATCGCGCGCAACGGGGTGTGGGTCGTGACGGGCGATCCCTTCGCGCGGCTGGCGGTGGGCGAGCTGCCGGAGCGCAGCGACCACCCCTTTCTGCCTCTGGAGAAGGGCGCGGAGGCTACGCCGTTGCCGGATCTCTTCTTCAACGCCCTCCATGGCGCGGGGGGCGAGGACGGCCAGATCCAGGGTTATCTGGAACTCCTCCACCGTCCCTACACGGGCGCCGGCCTGCTGGCGATGGCCGCGGGGATGGACAAGTGGATCACCAAGCGCCTGTGGGAATCCGCCGGCCTGCCCGTGGTGCCCTACGTGGGCCTGACCGAGGAGCGCTGGAAGCGGGACCGGGGCGGCTGCCTGGCGGAATGCGCGAAGCTGGGCCTGCCCCTGTTCGTGAAGCCCGCCAACCTCGGCAGCAGCATCGGCGTGGAGAAAGTGAAGCGGGCGGACGATCTGGCGGCCTCCCTCGACCGCGCCTTCACCTACGACCGGCGGGTCCTGGTCGAGCAGGGGCTCGACGTCCGGGAGATCGAAGTGGCGGTCCTCGGCGGGGACGAGCCGTTGGTCTCCGAGCCCGGCGAAGTGATCGTGGCCGACGAGTTCTACACCTTCGAGGACAAGTACATCCAGGGGAAGAGCCGGACGGAGATCCCCGCCCAGATCCCGGGAGAACTGGCCGACCTCGTGCGCAAGCTGGCCACGGAGGCCTTCGCCGCGTCCGACGGCTACGGCATGGCCCGGGTGGACTTCTTCCTGGAGCGGCTCACGGGGCGCGTGTTCCTGAACGAGCTGAACTTCATCCCCGGGTTCACCAGCATCTCCATGTATCCCAAGATGATGGCGGCCGGGGGGATGCCCTACGGGGAGCTGCTCACGCGGCTCATCGATCTGGCCCTCGCCCGGCATGCCCAGATGGCCGCCAAGCAGAAGGGCTTCCAGTCGGGGAGCGACTGGTTCCGGAAGGGCGGGAACGCTCAAGGCTGAATTCGGCCCTGCCGATATCGCCTCCATGGACGGATTCGGCATTGCCCTTTCGGGACTCCGCGCTGCGGGCGCGGGGCTCGCCGTGCAGGCCAACAACGTCGTCAATCAGCTGTCGGAGGGGTTCAAGGCGAAGCGCGCCGACCTCGCGGAGCAGCCCGGTGGTGGGGTGCGGGTGGAAAGCCTGTCCGACACGGCCGCCCCGGCGGTGCCCGGCGGTTCGAACGTGGACCTGGCGACGGAGACCGTCCAGGGGATGGGGTTCGACCTGATGTACAAGGCGAATCTCAAGGTCCTCCAGTCCCAGGACGAGCTGACCCAGGCCACCCTGGACTTGAAAGCCTGACCCGACAGCTGACAGCGGGCGGCCGATAGTCGACACTGTCCCTATGCACGCGCGTACCTGGCTCTCG
Source organism: Geothrix sp. 21YS21S-4 (assembly GCF_030845995.1). Taxonomy (NCBI): domain Bacteria; kingdom Pseudomonadati; phylum Acidobacteriota; class Holophagae; order Holophagales; family Holophagaceae; genus Geothrix; species Geothrix sp. 21YS21S-4. The sequence goes on along the minus strand of NZ_CP132719.1, from coordinate 1,939,106 downwards.
GTGTTGTCCCTTCCGCTCGTGACCTCGTTCACGCTGCCGGTGCTCCAACAGGGTTCGCAGCCCAAGCCCGCGAAGGCCGGGGCCAAGTCCACGCCCCAGGATCCCCTGGCCGGGCTGTCGGACATCCAGGACGTCCTGGGCCTGGTCCAGCAGAACTACGTGGACCCGCCGGACATGGAGAAGGTCGTCTCCGGGGGTATCCAGGCGGTGCTGGAGCGGTCCCATCCCTTGAACGCCTACCTGTCCGCGGAGGATCTCCGCCTGCCCGATCCCGGTCCCGCCGAGGCGGGGATGGTGGTGATGAAGCGGGGCATCTACGCCGCGGTGCTCGCCGTGACGCCCGACGGGCCGGCGGCCAAGGCCGGCATCCAGGCCGGCGACGTCATCCGCAAGATGGACGGCGATTCCGTGGGCCGGATCAGCGCGTGGGCTCTGGAACGGCGCCTCCGCGGGGCCGAGGGTTCCAGCCTGGACCTGTACCGCTACAACACGGCCGGGGATCTGGCCAAGACCACCATCCAGCGCCATGTTCTGCCCAAGGCCCCGGCCTCGCTCAAGACGGGCGCCAACGGCATCCTCGTGACCCTGCCGGATCTCGGTTCCGGGCGGGCGGAGGAGGTGGGCAAGCTGCTCGCTTCCGCCAACCGCGCCCACACCCTGGTCCTGGACCTCCGCCAGTGCGCTCAGGGCACCCCGGAGGAAGCCGCGGCTCTGGCTGGACTCCTGGGGGTCCCAGGCCCCTTCGGAACGCTGCAGGAAGCGGGAAAGGCCGATCGCGTCGTGCCCGTGGCCGCGGGGGGAACGCCCTTCGCTCATGTCGCCCTCCTGGTGGGGCGCTCCACCCTGGGACCCGCCGAAGTGCTGACCGCCTGCCTCAAGAAGGGCGGCGCCAAAGTCCTGGGAGAGAAGACGCCGGGCCTGGGCGTGGAGCGCAGCCGCTTCCCCCTGAAGCAGGGCGGTGCCGTGGAACTGGTGTCGCGCCGCTGGCTGGGCGCGGGCGGCGAGAAGCTGGACCGCCAGGGAATGACGCCCGATCAGGCACTGCGCCTGGCTGACGGGGACGATCCGCTGGCCAAGGCGCTCGCCGCCCTCCAGACTCCCCCTCCCGCGACCCCCGCGAAAGCCTCCTGACCTTGGCGAAGGGGAAGCGCACCTCCAGCCTGGCCCTGGTGGGTTGGGCCGTCCTGATGCTGGCGTTGGGGCTCGGCGCGGGCCTCGTGCTGGGCCAGCAGGGCTGCGGCCGCCGCGGCGGGGAGCGGCAGGAACATCGGAAGCCAGAGGCGGATCAGCCCGAACCCCGGCGGAACGCCCGGCCCGAACCCAAGAAGCCCGAAGTCCCGGCGAAACCCCCTGCACCCGCCGTTTCGGAGCCGGAACCCAGCTTGCCCCGCTTCTGCCTGGTGATCGACGACCTCGGCTACATGCAGCCGGAAGTGGTGACGCGGCTGTGCAGCCTGCCGGTGGCCTTCAGCGTGGCGGTCCTGCCCTATCAGGAGCACACCCGCGAGAGCGCCGACATCGCCCATCGCCTCGGCAAGGAAGTGATGCTGCACCTGCCGATGGAGCCGATCGGCTACCCGGGTCCCGGCCGGGATCCTGGTCCCAATGCCATCTTGTTCAACCTTTCCGAAACCGAGGTGCGCCGCCGCGTCCGGCTCGCCCTCGACGACATCCCCCATCGCGTGGGGGTGAACAACCACATGGGCAGCCGCATCACGCCGGACCGCGCGCGCATGGGGTGGGTGCTCCAGGAGATCAAGGCGCGAAAGCTGTTCTTCGTGGACAGCCGGACGGAGAAGGACAGCGTGGCCTTCGACGTGGCCGAGCAACTGGGGATTCCCGCCGTCCAGCGGAAGGTGTTCCTGGACGACGACAAGGCTTTCCCGGCCATCGAGAAGCAGTGGGAACGGGCCGTGAAGCTGGCGGAAAAGGAGGGATCGGTGCTGGCCATCGGCCACATCTATCCCGAGACGGTGGAGGCCCTGGAGAAGCTGGTGGCCCGGACGAAGGGCCAGGTCCGCTTCGTGAAGGCGGGGGAGCTGGCGCGGTGAGGGTGCCGCTCCTGGCCTGTCTCTGCGCCTGCCTCTGCGTTGGCGCGGGAGCCCAGGGCTGGACGGATGCCCGCGTCGCGGAGGTCCTGGCGCCCTACGATTACGTCCTCCTCGTGGAACGGGACGGGGCGACGGCGGTCTGGACTCACCGTTTGACGGCGCAGGACGCCTTTCTGCCGTGCTCGACCTTCAAACTGCCCCACGCCCTGGTCGCCCTCGACACGGGCGTCGTGGTGTTGGGGAAGGATCGCCGTCATTGCGAGCCCCGGGAATGCCACAGCGCCCACGGCGAGATCGATTTGGCGGGCGCCATCCGGGAATCCTGCATCAGCTACTTCCGGCAGACCGCCCGCGCCATCGGACCCGCGCGGATGGCGGCGGGCCTGGGGAAGCTGGGCTATCCGGCGACGGGGACCCCCACCACGGGAATGTTGGAGCCCCTCGACGGGTTCTGGCTCACCGGCGGGATGCGGATCACCGCGGAGCAGCAGCTCCGGTGGATCCGCCGCTTCTTCACGGAGCCGCTGCCGGTGAAGGCCGAACACCTCGCGGCCGTCCGCGCCGCCACCCGCCGCGCTCCCGCGGGAGGCTGCCTCCTGGAGGGCAAGACGGGCGCCGCGCGGGAGGGATTGGGCTGGTTCGTGGGGCAGATCACCCGCGAGGGCCATGCCTCCTGGGTGACGGTCCTGCTGAAGGGGAAGGGCGCGTCGGGAAGCGACGCGGAGCGCCGCTTGCGGGTGCTGCTGGAGCGGGCCGTCTGGTAGGCTGGAGGCGGCGATGGTGTCCGCCCCATAACCGCCGGAACGGCTGATGACGCCTACGATCCCTTCAAGGAGGCGTAGGCATGCAGGCATTCGCGGACACCCTTTCCCGCACCGTTCGAGAGTCGCTCCTGGGAGCGGTGGTGGGCCTTTTGGCCGGGGCGGCCTCGGCGGGCTTCCTCTGGGCCCTGGAACGGGTGATCGGGCTTCGGATGGCGCATCCGTGGCTTCTGTTCCTGCTTCCGGTCCTGGGGCTGGTTTCCGCGGCGCTGTACCACTGGTACGGGGGAGAAGCTGATGGCGGCGGCACGCTGGTCCTGGACGAGGCCCTGGAATTCCGGGGCCGCGTCCAGAGCCGGATGGCGCCCCTGGTCCTCCTGGGAACCCTGCTGACCCACCTCGGGGGAGGATCCGCGGGGCGGGAGGGCACCGCCGTCCAGATGGGTGCTTCGCTGGCCCGGTCCGTGGGCAAGTTGCCCTGGCGCTTCCTCAAACTCACCCGCTCCCGGCAGCGGCGGCTGCTCATGGCCGGGGTCTCCGCGGGCTTCGGTTCCCTGTTCGGAACGCCCGTGGCGGGGACCGTCTTCGGACTGGAGGCGGTCGCCATCGGCAAGCTCCACTACGAGGGGCTCGTCATCTGCACCGCGGCGAGCTTCGTCGCCGACTGGACCTGCCGGGGGCTGGGAGCCCATCACGCGGTCTTCAGCGTTCCCGCCCCCGTCTTCTCCTGGGGATTGGGAATCCGGATGCTCCTCTTCGCCATTCCGGTCGCCCTCGTGGCGGGCAGTTTTTCGGAACTGGCCCACGGGCTGGGGCGCTGGAGCCGGCGCGTGCTCCACCCCCTGGCCCGTCCCGTTATGGGAGGACTCGCCGTGGTCCTCCTCGCCGTGATCTTTCCCCAGGACGGGTTCCTGAATCTGGGCCTTCCCTGGCTGGACCAGGTCTTCACGAGCCCCCACGCCGTGCCCTCTTGGGCCTTCCTCGTGAAGCTGGTGTTCACGGCGGTCACGGTCGGCTTTGGCTTCAAGGGGGGCGAGGTGACGCCGCTCTTCGTGATGGGGGCGCTCCTGGGCGCGGCCTGCGCCGGGATCCTGCACATCCCCGTGCCCGTCCTGGCAGCCGTCGGTTTCATCGGCGTCTTCGCCGCGGCCAGCAACACGCCCATCGCGTCCACGCTGATGGGAATCGAGCTGTTCGGTTCGGCGTTCGTGGGCCCCATCGCCGTGGTCAGCTTCGTCGCCTACGTCCTGGTGGGCCACCGCGGCATCTACGGCGGCCACCGGATTCACACGCCCAAGCGCCCCTAGTAGGGGGCGGGCGATCCCTTCAGTGGTGTGGTTCCCGCACCTTCCGGGCCTTCACCAGCACCAGGGTGGAGCCCTCGGGGCGGCGCTCCATGTGGACCTCGTCCATGACCTGCCGCATGAAGAACACGCCCCGGCCGCCGGGCTTCAGGAGGTTCTCCGGCAGGTTGGGATCGGGCAGGGCCTCCAGGTCCACGCCGGTTCCGCGATCCTCGATGCGGATCTCGAAGCGGTCCGTCTTGGGGGTGAACGTCACCTTGACGGGCTTCTCCCGGTCCAGGTGATTGCCGTGGCGCATGGCGTTGGCGATGCCCTCCTGGATCGCGAGCCACAGCCGCTCGCCGTCCTCCTGGCTGAAGCTCAGGTGCTTCAGGAACTCCGCCCCCACCACCTGGATCAGGTCGATGAAGCGAAGGTCCGTGTTGCAGGTGAGGACGACGGGCAGAAGGGCGGGATGGGCCATGGGAAGGACAAACCCTTTCAGAGATCGGGGGGTCAGTGCTCAAGGTAATGGGAATCCCGCTCCTTCGGCCAGAAGTTTTTGCCAGGTAGGAAGAGGCAAGAAGCCCTGCGGGCGTGCCGAAGATCACAATTAAGAATAATGTGTCCTAAATATGGAAAATCCTGAAACACTCTTCCTCTGACGCCCGATGCGGTGGTGAGGAGGTTTCCATGAAAGGTCGATGGTGGGGGGTATTGCTGGTGCTCCTGGCGGGCTTCGGCGTGCTGGGGTTGGGGGGGCGGCAGATCGCCCAGAACGCGCCGCCCATTCCTCAGCGGGTGGTGGCCGAGGACGGCACCGTGCTGGTGGGGCCCGGACAGATCATGGAAGGCCAGAAGAGCTACCTGGGCCACGGCGGACAGCACATCGGCTCCATCTGGGGCCACGGCGCCTACCTCGCCCCGGACTGGACGGCGAAGGCGCTGCACCAGTGGGCTTCCCACACCCTCGAAGGCGTGAAGGCCGCGGGGGGATCCCTCGCCGACGCCAAGGCGCAAACCGCGTCCATATTTCAGATAAATAGGTATGATTCATCGAGCGCCACGCTGACCTTGTCGGGCGCGCAGGCCGCCGCTTACCTCCGCACCCGCGCCGAACTGGCCAAGATCGCGGTCGAGGGCGACAAGAGCGCCGCGATTCCCGCCCGCTGGATTCCCGTCATGGAGGAAGGCGAGCGCGTGGCCGACTTCTGGCTGTGGACGGCCTGGACCGCCTCGGCCCGCAGGCCCGGCGCCGATCACAGCTATACCCAGAACTGGCCCCAGGAATCGCTCGTGGGCAACAGCATCACGCCCATCAGCCACCTCTGGAGCATCCTCTCCATCATTCTCCTGATCCTGGGCGTGGGCCTGATGATCTGGCACCACGCCAGCCAGCCGGCGGAGGAATTCCCCGATCCCCAGCCCATCCCGCCCGCTCCCGCCACGCCCAGCCAGCGCTGGTCCGCCCTCTACTTCGGTGTGGCCATGGCCCTGTTCCTGGTGCAGATCGGGATGGGCGTCCTGACCGCCCATGACGCGGTGGAAGGCAACGCCCTCTACGGCGTGGACCTGTCCCGCATCCTCCCCTACGCCGCGTCCCGCACCTGGCATCTCCAGCTGGCGGTCTTCTGGATCGCCACCTGCTGGCTGGCCACGGGGCTCTATCTGGGGCCGAAGCTCAGCGCCAAGGAGCCGAAGGGCCAGTGGCTGGGCGTGGCCGGGCTGCTCGCCGCGCTCGTGGTGGTGGTGGTCGGCGCGCTGGCCGGCGCCCACCAGGCGATCCTCGGTAGGCTGTCGGGCTCCTTCATGCTGGGCCACCAGGGCTACGAGTACGTGGAACTGGGTCGCCTCTGGCAGATCCTGCTGACCGTGGGAATGATCGGCTGGCTGGTGCTGGTGTTGCGTGCGCTCCTGCCCGCCCTGCGCGGCGAGCGGGGCCGGCTGGGATTGCTCAAGCTCTTCGTGCTGTCCGCCATCGCCATTCCGCTGTTCTACTCCGCGGGCTTCATGTACACCCGCGAGACCCACATCGCCCTCGCCGAGTACTGGCGCTGGTGGGTGGTCCATCTCTGGGTGGAGGGTTTCTTCGAAGTCTTCGCCACCGTGGCCATCGCGCTGCTGTCCACCCGCATGGGCCTGCTGCGCGAGGGCACCGCGCTCCGCGCCGTCAGCCTCTCCATGGGCCTCTTCCTCGGCAGCGGCGTGATCGGCACGTTCCACCACCTCTACTACACCGGCTCGCCCTCCTCCATCTCGGCGCTGGGTTCCGTGTTCAGCGCCCTGGAGATCGTGCCCCTCACCATCGTGGGCTTCGAGATCGCCCAGAGCCTCAAGGCCGGCCGCGCCCTCGGCAGCGGCTACGAGTGGCCGTTCAAGTATTTCGCCGCCGTCTGCTTCTGGAACCTGCTGGGCGCGGGCGTCTTCGGGATGCTGATCAATCCGCCGTCGGTCCTCTACTTTGGGCAGGGGCTCAACACCACGCCCATCCACAGCCACGCCGCGCTGTTCGGGGTCTACGGCTTCCTGGCGATTTCCCTCATGCTGTTCGCGCTGCGCGGCATGACGCCGGACAAGGCCTGGGACGAGAAGTGGCTGAAGTTCGGGTTCTGGGGGTTGAACCTGGGGCTGATCCTGATGCTGGCCTGCTCGCTCGTCCCCAGCGGGTTCTACCAGATCGCCCAGAGCCTCGAGCACGGCACCTGGTACGCCCGGAGCGCCGACGTGGTGCAGAGCCCGCTCATGCGCGCCTTCACCTGGATGCGCATGCCCGGCGACATCCTCTTCGGGCTCGGCGCCCTGGCGGTCATCCTCTTCACCTTCAAGGCCGTCATCGGCGCGTGGGGATGGAGGAGCGCCGAAGCCTCCGAACCCCTCGCGGAAGATCCGGTTCCGGCCCCCGCTTTTGCCGTGGCCGAAGACTGAAGCGCCCCTTTCCCGCAAAAAGGACCTCCGACATGGAGGTCCTTTTTGTATTCCGATTTCACGAGCCTCAACTAGCGTTTTTTTACCTAGCGATACTTTAGTCTTCTATTTTTAATCGATTCCATTCATAGAACAAAAAAATGCTTTTTATTGGCATAGGTGTTCAGGGGCAAAAAATGCATAAAAAAATAATTTGTTTTTTATTTACCATTGGCAAATAAACTTCCGAAAACAAATATGAAGCGTTTTTCAACTTGAGCCCTCGGAAGCAGAAAGGCCCTTGATGAGCAGCCGATGGATCCTGCCGCTAATCCTCCTCGTGGGGGGAGGACTCCGAGCCCAGGACGGGATGGCTGCCCCGGCATGGGGTGTCCAAGGGGCGGTGCTGTTCCCCCAGAACGGCGATCTCCGGAACACCACCGGTTCCGGCCCCCATCTTTCCGTCGGCGTCCATGGAACCTGGAGCTTCGGAGCCCAGGGCAGGCATCTCCTGCGGCCGCGGTTGGACGCCAGCTTCTTCCAGAAGGCGGACCACCACACCGACCTGCCCGGCTATTCGCAGGATCTGCGCACCCGCGTCAGCAGCCTGGCGGCGGGCGCCGAGTACCTTTTCCGCTTCCCCGGACAGAGGCCCCTGGCGATCGGCGTCGGAGTCTACGAGATCCGCTGGAGCGTGGACAGCACCAACCGCGTGCACCTGCCGGAGGGCACCGTCGCCCAGAGCGGCACCAGCCATTGGACGCGGCCCGGTTTCGGCCTGGTGGCCACGTGGCGCCTCTCCCGCGCCTGGGAGGTGGAGGCGCGGACGATCGCGAGCCGCTACGGCTACGAGAACCACTCCATCCACGCCGCTTCCCTCGGCGTTCTTTGGCATTTCTAGGATCTTTATGAGCCTTCCTCGCTTTGCCCTTTCGCTTCACGCCCTGCGCTTCTTGGCGGCCCTCGCCCTATTGGCGTCAGCGGCGTGCACCGGCTCGAACCACAACCGCGGGGATCGGGTGGGGACGGCCAATGCGGTGTTCAAGGTGGAGCCGGCCCTTGCCAACGTCCTGGTCGGGCAGACGGTCCAATTCCGGGCGTATGGCCCGTGGGGCCAGCAGGCGCGCTGGTCCGTCGTGCCCGCCACCGGCGGCACCTTCACGGCGGACGGATTGTTCACAGCGGCCGCCGCTCCCGGGCAGTACCGAATTGTGGCCATGTGGAACGACGACGTGCGGTACACGGCCCTGGCCAGCGCCACTGTGATGGCCTTGCCGATGCCCGCGACTTCTTCGCCGGAGATCGTCCAGGCCTCCGGCGTGGGACAGGGCACGCCGGGCGACATTTTGTGGAACGCCGTCGTGGTGGGCGAGCCCCTGCGGGCCATGACCGTGGAGGACTCGACGGGCACGGTCCGGCTCCGCCACGGCTTTTCGACCTTTACCGCCCCGACGACGCCCTAGCTCGCTTCTTCAAGCCTTCTTTCCTTTCTTTCACTTCTCAGGCGGCTTCATGCGACGCATTTCCCTCCCCGCGGCCCTCAGCCTCAGCGCCATCTGTCTCGTGGCCCAACAGTCCAAAGTCCCCACGGCCCAGGCGGATCCGACTCCGCTCCCGCTGCTGGCGTACCAGGGCCGATTGCTGGAAGCCTCCGTTCCCATCAACGGGCCCCGCAGTTTCGTGTTCTCCCTCTGGGACACCTCCGGCACCGAACTCTGGAATTCGGGCCCCCAGACCCTCACGCTGGAAAACGGGCTCTATTCCGTGGTTCTCGGCTCCTCCGGCATGCCGGCCATTCCCGCGTCGGCGCTCAGCATCTCCAACATCAAGCTGCGGGTGAATGTCGGCGGCTGGCAGTTGAGCCCCGACGTGGAACTGGTGCCCTCCTTCCAGGCCCGCGCGGCCTGGGAAGTGGTCGGCCCCTTCGCCGGAGACGTGACGGGCACCCAAGGGGAGATGGCCGTCAGCCGGATCCAGGGCGTGCCCATCGACTTCACCAACCACACTCCGCTGACGGGCCAAATCCTGACCTTCGACGGCGCCCAGTGGATCCCGGCCAGCATCAGCGGCAGCATCGGCCCCGTGGGTCCGGCCGGGCCTGAAGGGCCCGCGGGTCCCGCCGGTCCGGCAGGCCCCGCAGGGGCGGCGGGACCCGCGGGGGCCAACGGGAAAGGGATCCTGACGGGAATCGGAGCCCCTTCGGTGTCTTTGGGCACCAATGGGGACTTCTACATCGACACGGTCACCTCCCAGATCTACGGCCCCAAAGCGAATGGCGTTTGGACGGTCGGCGTGTCCCTGATGGGCAGCCAGGGCCCCGTGGGACCTGCGGGGCCCGCGGGCGTGGCTGGATCGGCGGGTCCCACGGGCCCGATGGGTCCCGCGGGGCCCGAGGGAAAGAGCATGCTGAGCGGAATGGGCGCGCCGCCCGTGGGGCTGGGCATCAACGGCGATTTCTACATCGATACCACCACGGCCCTGCTCTACGGCCCCAAGGGCGGGGGCGTCTGGCCTCCTCCCGTTTCCCTCGTCGGGCCTGCCGGTGTGGGGCCCACAGGACCGGCCGGCCCTGGCGGAGCCAATGGGCGGACGGTACTGAGCGGGGCCGGCGCTCCTCCCTCTGAGTTCGGCGCCGATGGCGATTTCTACCTCGACACCGCGAGCGACAGGCTCTACGGGCCCAAGCTCGGAGGCGTCTGGAGCATCAGCGTCTCCCTCGTGGGAGCCCAGGGCCCCCAGGGCGTGGCGGGTCCTGCCGGAGCCACGGGCCCCGCCGGCGCGACGGGTCCCGCGGGCAGTCCCGGGGCTCCAGGAGCCACCGGGGCCACGGGGATAGCGGGCGTGGATGGCAGAACGCTCCTCAGCGGATCCGGCGCGCCTTCTTCGGGAGCTGGGGCGAACGGCGATTTCTACGTCGATGTTGTCGCTTCCCATCTCTACGGTCCCAAGGCGGGTGGCGTGTGGCCCGCCGGGGTATCGCTGATGGGCTCCCAGGGGCCGCAGGGACCCGCGGGGGCGGCGGGTGCCACCGGGGCGACGGGTGCGGCGGGGGCTCCCGGCGCCACCGGTCCGACGGGGGCCACCGGCGTGGCGGGGGCGGCGGGAACGCCCGGTGTGGATGGCCGCACGCTCCTTAGCGGGTCGGGCTCGCCTTCTTCGGGCGCTGGAGCGGACGGTGATTTCTACATCGATGTCGCCACCTCCCATCTCTACGGACCGAAGGCGGCCGGGATCTGGCCCGTGGGGATCTCCATCGTGGGGGCCCAGGGACCGCAGGGCACGACGGGCGCTACGGGCGCCACCGGTGCGGCCGGGGCCCCGGGAGTCGCGGGCGCCACGGGGGCGGCAGGCGCGGCAGGCGTCGACGGGAAGAGCGTTCTGAGCGGATCGGGGGCGCCTTCGTCCGGCGCCGGCAACAATGGCGATTTCTATTTCGACGTCGCGACCTCCCATTTCTACGGACCCAAGGCGGGCGGCGTGTGGCCCGCGGGCGTCTCGCTCATCGGAGCGCAGGGCCCCGCGGGACCTGCCGGGGTCGCGGGCGCCACGGGGGCGACCGGCGCGACGGGCGCGGCGGGCGCCACGGGAGCCGCCGGGGCGGCTGGCGTGGACGGAAAGACCCTTCTCAGCGGGTCCGGAGCACCGTCCTCGGGCGCGGGCGTCGATGGCGATTTCTACATCAACCTCGCCACGGCTGAAATCCATGGGCCCAAGGCCGCGGGCGTCTGGCCCGCGGGTCTTTCGCTCGTCGGGCCGCAGGGACCTCAAGGCTCCCAGGGCATCGCGGGAGCGACGGGCGCCACGGGAGTCGCGGGTGCGACCGGCGCGGCCGGGGCCGCGGGCGCGGACGGAAGGAGCCTGCTGAGCGGTGCGGGCGTGCCTTCTTCCGGGGCGGGCTCGAATGGGGACTTCTACATCGACGTGCTCACGTCCAAGGTCTACGGGCCCAAGGCTGCGGGCATCTGGCCGGTGGGCGTCTCGATGGTGGGTCCCCAGGGACTCCAGGGCGTCACCGGAGCGACGGGAGCCGCGGGTCCTGCGGGCGCGGACGGACGGAGCGTCCTCAGCGGTGTTGTGGCCCCGGGCGCGGGTCTGGGCGCGGACGGGGACTTCTACATCAACACGCTGACGGCCGCGATCTACGGCCCCAAGGCCGGCGGCCTCTGGCCCGTGGGCGTTTCCCTCATCGGTCCCACGGGCCCTCAGGGGGCGACGGGCGCCGCGGGACCTGCCGGCCCCTCGGGGGGAATCGACGGCAAGACGATCCTGAACGGTCTCGTGCCCCCCGGCGTGGGAGTGGGCACCGATGGGGACTTCTACCTCGACACGCTGACGGCCACGATCTACGGCCCCAAGACGGCCGGCGCGTGGCTGCCGGGCATCTCCCTTGTCGGGCCGCAGGGGCCCGCCGGTCCTCAGGGGCTCACGGGGCCGTCAGGCGGAGTGGACGGGAAAGCGGTCCTGAATGGCGCGGGAGCGCCCGGTTCGGGTGTGGGAGGGGAGGGGGACTTCTACATCGACACCCTGACCTTCCGCATTTACGGGCCCAAGTCCGGGGGGGCTTGGCCCACTCCCGGCGTCTCCATGGTCGGCGTCCAAGGGGTGGCCGGTGCGGCGGGGACGCCGGGTTCGGCGGGGGCCACCGGCCCTGCCGGTCCGGCTGGAACGGACGGAAGGAGCCTCTTGAGCGGGATGGGCGTTCCTTCCGCGGGCCTGGGCGTGAATGGCGACTTCTACATCGACACCGTCACGGCGGAGATCTACGGGCCCAAGACGGGTGGCCTTTGGCCCACGGGTTTGTCCATGGTGGGCTCGCAGGGTCCCCAGGGCGTGGCAGGGGTGGCTGGTCCCGCGGGACCGGCAGGCGCTGTGGGAGCGACGGGGGCCACGGGTGCTGCCGGGGCTGACGGAAAGAGCGTATTGAACGGATCCGGAGCGCCGGGCGCCGGCCTGGGCGCCAATGGGGACTTCTACGTCGATGTGGCCGCCTCCCGGATCTACGGACCCAAGGCCGGGGGCGCCTGGCCCGCCGGCGTCTCCCTCGTGGGGCCGCAGGGCGCCCAGGGCGCGACGGGGGCCACGGGCGCTGCCGGCGCTACCGGACCCGCAGGCGCGACGGGCGCTACCGGTGCGGCCGGGGCCACGGGTGCGGCAGGGCTCGACGGACGGACGCTGCTGAGCGGCGTCGGTGCCCCCTCGGCGGGAACCGGAGCCAACGGCGATTTCTACGTCGACACGGCCATTCCCGAACTCTACGGGCCCAAGGCCGGCGGCATCTGGCCGATCGGGATCATGCTGGTCGGGCCGCAGGGACCCCAGGGCACCACCGGGGCGACCGGCGTTGCGGGACCGACAGGCGCCACCGGCGCGACGGGAGCCACCGGCGCGGCGGGCCCCGCGGGCGCCGACGGCCGGAGCGTCCTCACGGGCACGGGTGTGCCCGGAGCGGGCACGGGCTCCAACGGCGACTTCTACATCGATACCGCGGCGCACGAGATCTACGGTCCCAAGGCGGGCGGCGTGTGGCTCGCCGGGACCTCCCTGATCGGTGCCCAGGGACCGCAGGGCGCCACGGGTGCGACCGGAGCCACCGGCGTCGCCGGGCCGACCGGCGCCACGGGGCCCACGGGAGCCACCGGCGCGACAGGAGCCACCGGAGCTGCCGGCCTCGACGGGAGGTCGATCCTGAACGGGAGCGGCGCGCCCTCCGTGGGGGTGGGCACGAACGGCGATTTCTACGTCGACACCACCGCTTCCCGGATCTACGGGCCCAAGGCCGCGGGCGTGTGGTCCACCAGCGTTTCCCTGGTGGGTCCCCAGGGGCCGCAGGGAGCCACGGGTTCGACGGGCGCGACCGGCGCGACCGGCGGGGCTGGACCGACCGGGCCCACCGGTGCGACGGGCGCCACGGGTGCCACGGGCGCGGATGGAAGGAGCGTGCTCAGCGGGTCCGGCATTCCCTCGGCGGGTCTCGGCATCAACGGCGACTTCTACATCGACATCGCCACCTCCCAGATCTATGGCCCCAAATCGAGCGGCGTCTGGCCGTCCAGCATCTCTCTCGTAGGGCCGCAGGGGGCCCAGGGCATCCAGGGACCCCAGGGCGCCACCGGCGCGACGGGAGCCACGGGTGCGACGGGCGCCGCTGGTGCGGTCGGTCTGGACGGGAAGACGGTTCTCAATGGGACGACCGCGCCTTCCGTCTCGCTGGGAACGAACGGGGACTTCTACCTCAACACCGCCACATCGCAGTTCTACGGCCCCAAGGCCGGCGGAGCGTGGCCGGTGCCCGTTTCCCTGATCGGCCCCCAGGGGCCGCAGGGTGCCCAGGGCGCGACCGGAGCGACGGGAGCCACCGGCGCCACGGGTCCCACGGGTGCGACTGGCGCCACAGGCGCGACGGGAGCCAGTCCCCTGACCCTGAACGGGTCCGACGTGGTCTATACGGCCGGGAAGGTGGGCCTGGGCACGACTTCCCCCACCAAAGCCCTCGACGTGGTGGTGAGCAGCAATTCGGACGGCATCCGCCTCGCCGGCAACGGCACCGCGGGACCGCAGTTCCGGCTGGGCAGCGAAAGCGCCGTCAGCACGGCCCGCAACTGGGGCATCACGGCGGATCGAGTGAGCTCCGGCGCCCTGGGCATCCATGTGTCGAACGCCGCCCAGGGGGATCCGGATTCGGCGGGCACCCCGAAGGTGGTGATCCTCAGCACCGGCAGGGTGGGCGTGGGTACGTCCACGCCGGGCTACGCCCTGGACGTGGCCGGGGACGTGAACATCAGCGGCGGATTCCGGGTCAACGGGACGACGATCAACGCCGGCACCGTCACGGGGATCACCGCGGGCACGGGCCTCACAGGGGGAACGATCTCCAGCAGCGGCACCATCGCCCTCGCCAATACGGCGGTGACGCCGAATGCCTACACCCGGGCCAACATCACCGTGGATGCCCAGGGGCGCGTTACCGCTGCCTCCAACGGCAGTTCGGTGAACCTGGCTTCGGAAGTCACCGGCAGCCTGGCGGACACCAACCTCGCCACCGTCGCGACGGCGGGCAAAGTGTCCAACAGCGCGACCACGGCCACGTCCGCCAACACGGCCAACGCCATCGTGGCGCGGGACGCCTCCGGCAACTTCACCGCGGGCACCGTCACCGCCACGGCCTTCAGCGGCAGCGGCGCCTCGCTGACGGGAATCAGCGCCTCCAATCTCTCCACCGGCACCGTGGGGGTGGCACGGCTGCCCGTCCTGGTGGGGGACAGCGGCTCCGGCGGAACCGCCGGCATCGCCCCGGCGCCGGCCTCCGGCGATGCGGCGGGCGGAAAATTCCTCAAGGCGGACGGCACGTGGGCTGCTGTGCTCGGGGGCAACATCTCCAACACCGTGATCAAGATCACCGCCAACTACACGGTGCAGGCCGGGGACCGCTACCTCGTCCTCCGAAACAGCGGGGCCACCATCACCCTCCCCAACCCGGCCACCAGCGCCAATCGGATCATCACCCTCCTCCCGACTTCCTACTCCTTCACGCTGTCGGGCAGCATCCGCGATGGGCGCACGGGGCTTGGAACCCTGCTGTCCAGCCTCCTTTACAACATCCTGGGCGTTTTCCTGGCTCCCATGGAACTCGTCTGCGACGGGACGGACTGGTACGTCAACTGAGCTCCGGTTCATGGCGCCCCTCGATTCCGGCCGGGATCGAGGGGCGCTATGATGAATAACCTGACCAAGTCGGTCAGGTTTCTGGGGCAGCCATGAAGGTGATCGTCGCCAAGACCGCGGGGTTCTGCTGGGGCGTCAAGCGCGCCATGGACGCGGTGCTGGAGGCGTCGGTGCGGAACGACGGGCGCCCGGTCCAGACGCTCGGGCCCCTCATCCACAATCCCCAGGCCCTGGATCTCATCGGGAAGCGGGGCGTGGCGGTCGCGCCGGCGCCGGACCAGGTCCAGAACGGGACGGTCGTGATCCGCGCCCACGGCATCCCCATCCAGGATCTGCGCGGGCTGAAGGCGCGCCAGGCCAAGGGCGAACTGAAGATCGTGAACGCGACCTGTCCCGAGGTCGCCAAGGTCCACAACAAGATCAAGAAGTGGAGCCCCAAGGGCTACTTCACCGTGATCCTGGGCAGCCACGGCCATGCGGAGAGCGTCGCCCACCGCAGCTTCGCGGACAGCGGCTCCGTCATCGTCGCGAACATGGCCGAGGCCGAGGCCCTCACGGACGAGCAGCTCAAGAAGGTGCTGGTGGTGGCCCAGACCACGTTCACCGTGAAGGACTACCACGCCATCACCGACTACATCCGCACCCGGGCCAAGGACGCCGTCTTCGAGAACACCATCTGCGAGGACACCTGGATGCGGCAGGACGAGGCCCGGCAACTGGCCCAAACCGTGGATGCCGTGATCGTGGTCGGCGGGAAGGCCTCCAGCAACACCAAGCACCTGGCCGAGTTGGCCCACCACTATGGGAAGCCCGTGCAGTACGTGGAGACGGCCGCCGAGTTGGACGTGACCGCCTTCACCGGTCGCGAGACCGTGGGCGTCCTGGCGGGCGCCTCCACGCCCACCTGGCTCGTGGACGAAGTGGTGGATGTGCTCGAACAGCTCGGCGACGGCCCCAGTCGCTGGCGCAGCTTCGTGCAGGCGGCCTTCGGCAGTTCCTCCCTGTTGGCGATCGGCGCGGGGCTGATGACCCTGGGCGTCCACAAGTGGCTCGGCTTTCCCTTCGGCTGGCGCTATCCCCTTCTCGTGGGCACCTACGTTCTGGCCATGTACCTGCTGACGCCCTTCCTCGATCCCCTGGGGCTCGGCGCGAAGGGACCCGCTCGCGCGCGCTTCCTGTCGCGGAACCGGATGGCCCTCCTTCTTACCGGTATGGCCGCCCTGGCCGCCGCCCTGGGACTGGCCGCCACGCTGGGGGCGAAGGCGCTCGGTGTGATGGCCGCGGCCAGCCTGGTGGGCGTCGCCTACAAGCGCCGCTTCCTGGTCGGCGGCCGAAGCGTCAGCCTGCGGAACATCCCCGGCTCCAAGGACGCGGTGGTGGCCCTGGCCCTGGCAACGGTCGCGGTGGTCATGCCCATGTGGCAGGCGGGCCGCCCCTGGAACCTCCGCGCCTTCGCCGCGGCGTTCCTCGTCGGCGTTCTGACCTTCGTCCGCACCGTGATCTACGAGATCCGCGACATGCAGAACGATCAGATCATCGGGAAGGAGACCCTCCCCATCTTTCTGGGGAAACCCGCCACCAAGGCCATTCTCCTCGCCCTGCTGGGAACGCTGCTGGCGGGCACCCTGTGGCTCACCTTCAATACCCGCCAACAGGGCCATCCCCTGATCGTCGCGCTCGTCCTGGTGATCTGCGCCGCCTATCCCGTGCTGTACCTGTGGCTGTACCACGAGCGGTTCACCACGGGGAAGACGCGCTTCGAACTGAGCGTGGACCTGAGTTTCTGGCTGGTGGGGCTGTTGGCGCTGGTCTGAGCTGCTAGCCTGGGTCCACCTTTTTCGAGGAGAGCCCATGCGCCTGAAACCGCTCGTCGTGCTGTCCGCCGTCGCCGTGCTCGGCGGCGCCCTGGGATGGGCCGCGGCCGCCGCCAAGTACCAGAAGACCGGAGTCGTGAAGGAGCTGTCCGGCGACAGCTTCACCCTCGACCTAGGGAAGGAGGAGTGGCGCTTCTACACCGAGGGCGGCACCAGCGGCAAGGAGGCCCTCAAGGTGGGGAACAAGGTCACCGTGACCTACCGGCAGGTGGCCAGCAGCATCGAGGCCAAGGACGCGAAGAAGAAGTGACTGGCGAAGGACCGTGAGGAACGGGGCGCCGCGGCGCCCCGTTTTCCTGAAGGAGGCGGGATGCGCGCTTGGGTGCTGATCACGGGCTGTTCCACCGGCATCGGTCGGGCGCTGGTTCCGCTCTGTCGCGCGGCGGGCTGGGGCGTCGTGGCGACGGCGCGCCGACCGGAAACCCTCATGGACCTGCCCCCGGGCGAGGACCTGCGCACCTTGACCCTGGATGTGACGGACGCGGACAGCATCGCGGCGGCAGCAAGCGCCTGTTCGGATCTGCGGCTCAAGGCCCTCGTGAACAACGCGGGCTACGGCCAGGTGGGGCCGCTGGAACTGCTGCGGCCCGAGGAACTGCGAGCCCAGTTCGAGACCAACGTGATCGGCCTCCACGCCGTCACGAACGCCTTCCTGCCGCTCCTGCGGCGCGAGCAGGGCGCCCGGATTCTGCAGGTGGCTTCCATGTTGGGGCGGCTGTCGATCCCCCTGGCCGGGCCGTACAACGCCTCCAAGCACGCGGTGGTGGCCCTGGCGGAAACGCTCCGCATGGAAGTGGGCCGCGAGGTGGCGGTGGTTCTGGTGGAGCCGGGAGCCATCCGGACCGAATTCCGCGAGACCCTGGCGAAGGTGTGGGGAAACCTGCCGGAGCGGGCCCGGGGCACGCGCTACGAGGCCGTGCTCGGCCGCTATCTGGCCCTCCGCAAGGACCAGGGCGACCGGTTCGCGATGGAGGCCGGGGCCTGCGCCCGCCAGATCCTTCGCGCGCTGGACGCGACTCGTCCGCCGCGGCGGGTGGGGATCGGAAGGGATGCCGCCTGGGTGGGACGAGTGAAGGCCCTGGTTCCGGCGGGAGTCTGGGAATGGCTGCTGCGGCGCCTCTACGGCCTGGGATGATCCCTGCCGCTGGCATTCAAAAGATGAGGATCACCACCAAGGCACGAAGACACCAAGAAAGCTCCGGGTGTCTGCCTTGTAAGCACCTGGCTTCTTCTTTCGGTATGGCTTTTCTTGAAGCCGGGGGGCCGGGATTCAATGGCTTCGCCCACGCCGATAGCCCCTCTTCGTGCTCCATCTTCTGGATCGCTCAGTTGGTGTCAGGAATAGGCGCCGCAGCCCACCACCCAGCCGTCGAAGAACTCCACGTAGGAGACCTTGTTCAGCACCTTTCCCGTGCGAGGGTGGGGGTACTTGTAGTTCACCCAACCGCTGCCGCGGCTTCGGGCCACTTCGATCATCTCCTTCACGATGTACTTCCCGTCGGGATCGCGCAGCCCCAGCCGGTTCACGCCGACCAGTTGGCTCTGGAACCCGATGGCCTGGCAAACGCCGCCGAGGTCGTAGACGAAGATGTAGAGATCGTCGCCGCTCCGGGAATGGAAGCGGCCCGTTCCCTGGTTCGTCTCCGCGCGCAGCGCGTCCTTGCCGTATTGCCGCGCGAAGGCCACCGCGGCTTTCACCAAGCCCATGGCCTCGGCCCGCTGGTCCTGGGCGCCCAGGGGCGCTCCCAGGCACACGAGGGCCGGGAGCAAGACGTGCCGGACCTTCACCTGAAACCTCCCAGCCATGACATTGAGTGTACGCGTAGGCATCGTCAGCCGGCGACCCGGCCATGAATCCCGCCGGCCTGCCAGACTGGAACCATGTCCGAAGACCGCCTCTATCTCATCGACACCTTCGCCTTCATCTTCTCGGTATCCGCTCTGCGGATGCGCGAGACTTCGCCGTTGAGCTGCGAGGTGGTCCGTGGCTGAGGATCGCCTCTATCTCATCGATACATTCGCCTTCATCTTTCGGGCCTACTACGCCAATCCGCGGTTGAAGAACGGGGCGGCCTACACCTTTTCCCGGCTGGTGCTCCAGCTGCTGGAAAAGCACCGGCCCACGCACCTCGCGTGCGTGTTCGACGTGTCCGGCCCGACCTTCCGCCACGAGCTCTATCCGGAGTACAAGGCCAACCGCTCGGAGATGCCCGAGGACCTGCGCCCCCAGGTGCCGATGATCCGGCGGCTGGTGGAGGCGCTGTCCATTCCCATCGTGGAGCTGCAGGGGTACGAGGCGGACGACGTGATGGGCACCCTGGCCCGGGAGGCCGCCGCGGCGGGCCTGCCCACGGCCATCGTCAGCCCCGACAAGGACCTCCTCCAGCTGGTGGACGACGACCTGAAGATCCAGGTGCTGAACACCAAGGACGGCGAGATCTGGCACGACCGGGAGGGCGTCAAGACGCGGCTGGGCGTGTGGCCGGAGCAGGTGGTGGACTTCCTCAGCCTGGTGGGCGACGCCTCCGACAACGTCAAGGGCGTGCCGGGCATCGGGGAAAAGGGGGCCTGCGCCCTGTTGGATACCTACGGCAGCCTCGCGGGAATCCTCGCGGCCAAGGAGGGGCTCAAGCCCCGCCAGCGGGAAGGGCTCGAAGCGGCGGCGCCCTGGCTGGACCTGACCCGGCGCTTGGTCACGGTGGTGACCGACCTCCAGCTGCCCCTGCATCCCGCCGACCTCGCCTATCCCGGCGTGGACGAGGCCCGGGCGCGAGAGGCGTTCAAGGATTTGGGCTTCCAGACCCTGACCAAGGAGTTCACGCGGAGCGCGCAACAGGCCGGCAGCGTCCGGGCCTACCGCGCGGCGGCCACCCTCCCGGATCTGGAAGCCGCCGTGGCCGCCTGCCGCGCCGCGGGCCGCTTCGGCCTCGACACCGAGACCACCAACCTGGACTCGGCGCGGGGCCATCTGGTGGGCGTCAGCCTCGCCTGGAAGCCGAATGAGGGGCTCTACATCCCTCTGGCCCACCTGAAGCCCGCCGCCGCGGACACCGAGGGCGCCCTTCCGGGCCTTCTTCCGGAATCGGGGCTGCCGGAATCGCTGCTGGATCTGAAGGGCGATCCGGAAGCGTTCTTCCGGGAACTGGCGCCCCACCTGGATCCCCGCAACGCGCCCTTCGCGGAGGCCCGGCGGATCCTGGCTCCCCTCCTCGCCGATCCGGCCATCCTCAAGTGCGGCCAGAACCTCAAGTACGACCTTCAGGTCCTGACCCGCCACGGTCTGCCCGTGGCCGGCGTCGCGGACGACAGCATGGTGCTGAGCTTCCTGCTGGACAGCGGCGTGCGCCACAACCTGGACGACCTGTCGGTGCGCCACCTGGACGTGAAGCCCATCGCCTTCGAGGAGTTGGTGGGGAAAGGGAAGGGCCAGAAGCGGTTCGACGAGGCCGAGTTCGAGCGGGCCGTCCAGTACGCGGCGGAGGACGCGGACCTGGCGCTTCAGCTCTGCGACAAGCTGCGCGGGCAACTGGGAGAAGATCGGTTGAAGCGTCTCTACGAGGAGGTGGACCTGCCCCTCGTGGAAGTGCTGGCGGCCCTCGAGGCCCATGGCGTGCGGCTGGATCTGGGCGTCCTGTCCGAACTTGCGACGCGCATGCGCGCCGAGCGCGAGCGGGCCCAGGTCCGGGTGATCGAACTGGCGGGGGGCCCCTTCAACCTCAACAGCCCGACCCAGCTCGGCGCGGTGCTCTTCGGGAAGCTGGGCTACACGCCCGTGAAATACACGGGGAAGACCAAGGCGCCCAGCACGGACGAGGATGTCCTGCAGGAATTGGCGGAGAACCAGGGCGCCGAGATCGCCCGCGACCTGCTGCGCCACCGCCAGATGACCAAGCTGCTGGGCACCTACGTGGAGGCCCTGCCGCAGATGGTGAATCCACTGACGGGGCGGGTGCATACGCGCCTCCATCAGGCGGCGGTGGCCTCCGGCCGCCTCGCCTCCAGCGATCCCAACCTCCAGAACATCCCCATCCGCACCGAGGAGGGCCGCGCCATCCGCGGGGCCTTCGTTCCAGAGCCGGGCTGGGTGCTCCTGGACGCGGACTACAGCCAGATCGAGCTGCGCGTGGTGGCGGCCCTGGCCCAGGATCCCGTGCTGCTCGGGGCCTTCGAGGCGGGGGAGGACATCCACCGGCGGACTTCGTCGGAGGTCATGGGCAAGCCCATGGGCGAAGTGACGGCCGACGACCGCAGCAAGGCCAAGGCGGTGAATTTCGGACTGCTCTACGGCCAGGGCGCCTTCGCCTTGGCGGCCAACCTGGGCATCACCCAGAAGGAGGCGAAGGCCTTCATCGAGCGCTATTTCGAGCGGATGCCCCAGGTGGCCGCGTGGATCGACGGCGCCAAGGAGCGGGCGCTGGCCGAGGGATTGGTGCGCACCCACTGGGGCCGCATCCGGCGCATCGCCGAACTGGAGAGCCCCAACAAGCAGTTCCAGGCCCAGGGGCTGCGCGAAGCGGTGAACACCATCGTCCAGGGAACCGCCGCCGACCTGATGCGCCGCGCCATGGTGCGCCTCCATCGGGCATTGAAGGAGGAGGGGCTCCGCGCACGGCTGCTGCTCCAGGTCCACGACGAACTCCTGGTGGAAGCCCCGCCGGAGGAGGTGGAGCGTGCCTCGGCCGTCCTCAAGGAGGCCATGGAAGGCGCAGACGACCTCGGTCCCCTGGGCGTGAAGCTGGCGGCGGAGGTTCGCCAGGGGGCGAGCTGGCTGGCCTGCAAGTAGGGCGTTCTTGACGATCTGTAGGTCGTCAGAGCGGAAACGGGTGGATTCGGCGGGTTTTGTGACCGCAGCCCGGGCTCGAAGTTAACGGGGAGGTCATGATTGGGCGCATCCGGCGC
Source organism: Geothrix sp. 21YS21S-4 (assembly GCF_030845995.1). Taxonomy (NCBI): domain Bacteria; kingdom Pseudomonadati; phylum Acidobacteriota; class Holophagae; order Holophagales; family Holophagaceae; genus Geothrix; species Geothrix sp. 21YS21S-4. Next base: position 1,917,672 of record NZ_CP132719.1, on the reverse strand, counting down.
GTGGCCGCGCCGCTGCACCTGCCTCTTCTCGAAGGAGCCCGATCATGAGCCAGTTCGACATCGCGTGGCTGCCCGGCGACGGCGTGGGCGTAGAAGTCATGGAAGCGGCGAGAATCTGCCTCGACGCCCTGAAGTTCGACGCCAAGTACACCCACGGCGACATCGGGTGGGAATTCTGGTGCAAGGAGGGGGAATCCTTCCCCCAGCGCACCATCGACCTGCTGAAGAAGAGCCATGCCGCCATGTTCGGCGCCATCACCTCGAAGCCGGTGAAGGACGCCGAAGCCGAGCTGGTGCCGGAGCTGAAGGGCAAGGGCCTCGTCTACCGCAGCCCCATCGTCCGCATGCGCCAGATGTTCGACCTCTATACCTGCCTTCGCCCCTGCAAGGCGTACGTGGGCAACCCGCTGAACTACCAGGATGGCGTGGACATGGTGGTGTTCCGCGAGAACACCGAGGATCTCTACGCCGGCGTGGAGTTCAGTCCCGTGCCGGACGAGCTGAAGCAGAGCCTCAAGGCGCTGAGCAAGCCCTTCGGCCACTTCGCGGACCTGCCCGGCGACCAGTTCGCCATCACCTGCAAGGTGAACACCATGAAAGGCTGCGACCGGATCATCCGCGCCGCCTTCGAGTACGCGAAGAAGTTCGGCTATCCCAAGGTCACGGTCATCCACAAGGCCAACGTGGTGCGGGCCACCGAGGGCATGTTCCTGGAGACGGGCAAGCGCATCGCCAAGGAATACCCCGGCATCCAGATGGACGACGCCAACGTGGACGCCATCACCATGTGGATGCTGAAGAACCCCAAGAACTACGGCGTGATGGTGGCCACGAACCTCTTCGGCGACATCATCAGCGACCTCGCGGCCCAGATGGTGGGCGGCCTGGGCTTCGGCTGCTCCGGCAACATCGGCGAGAAGCTGGCGGTCTTCGAGCCCAGCCACGGCAGCGCGCCGAAGTACGCCGGCCAGTACAAGGTGAATCCCATCGCCACGATCCTCGCCGCCAAGATGATGCTGGACTGGCTGGGCGAGAGCGAGAAGGGCACGCGTCTGGAGAAGGCCGTGGCCGCCGTCATCGCCGAAGGAAAGGTCCGTACCTACGACATGGGCGGCAGCGCGTCGACTCTGGAGATGGGCGAGGCCATCGCCCGGAAGCTTTGAGTTCGGAACCGCAGATGACGCAGATTTCGCAGATGAAACGATCTTTTATCTGAGTCATCTGCGCCATCTGCGGTTAACAAAAAAGGTCCTTCCATGAACCCGATCCTCATCCACGAAGTTGGCCCCCGCGATGGCCTCCAGGTCGAAGCCGCGGTAGTGCCCACGGCGGTCAAGCTCGACTGGATCCGCCGGGCGGCGGATTCGGGGGTGGACATCGTCCAGGTCGGCTCCTTCGTCCGGGGCGACAAGGTGCCCCAGATGGCGGACACCGACGACCTGTTCCGCATCCTCGGCAAGGAAGCGCACCGCGCCGTCCTGTCGGGCCTCGTCCTCAACGAGAAGGGGTTGGAGCGGGCCCTGGAGGTGGGCGTGCCGTTGATCTGCATGGGCGTTTCGGCTTCGGAGACCCACAGCCGCAAGAACACGGGCATGGGCACGGAGGACGCCCTGCGGCGCATCGTCGCGTCGGCCCTGGAGGCCAAGCGGGCCGGCCGCCGCGTCCAGGTCAGCGTCCAGAGCGCCTTCGGCTGCGGGTTCGAGGGATCCATCGCCGAGGAGCGCGTACTGGGCATCGTTGCGGCCTACCTGGAGGCGGGCCTGACCGCCATCAGCCTCGCCGACACCGCGGGCCACTCCCATCCCGACCAGGTCCGGCGCTGCGTGCGGCGCGTCCTGGAACTGGATCCCGCCGCGGAAGTCACGGCCCACATCCACAATACCTACGGCCTCGGCATGGCCAGCGTCTACGCCGCCATGGACGCGGGCGCCACCGCCATCGAGACCAGCTTCGGCGGCCTGGGCGGCTGTCCCTTCACGAAGGTGGCGGCGGGCAACGTCGCCACGGAGGACCTGGTCCACGGCCTCCAGCGCACGGGGCGGCGCATGGACATCGACCTTGAGGCGCTCATCGGCGTGGCCAAGGACGTGTCCGCCCATTTCGGCCGCGACCTTCCGGGCTGCGTGCACAAGACGGGGCCCATTCAGTCGGCAAAAACAGAATTAGCCACGGATGGACACAGATGAACCCGGATGCCTTCTTCCTCGTCTGCGTCCCTCCGTGTTCATCCGTGGCTCCACTCGCTCTTGAGGTAGGTCGATGGTGAAGATTCTCGAAGGCATCAAGGTCCTGGACCTCACCAACGTCCTGTCCGGGCCGTTCACCACGCTCCACATGGCGCTGCTCGGGGCGGAGGTGATCAAGGTTGAGAATCCCAAGGACGGCGACCTGGCCCGCAAGCTGGGCATTCTGCCGGACCTGAACAAGAAGCTGATGGGCACCAGCTTCCTGGCCCAGAACTGCAACAAGAAATCCATCACCCTGAACACCAAGTCGGCGGAGGGCAAGGCGCTGTTCCGCAAGCTGGTGAAGGACGCGGACGTGGTGGTGGAGAACTTCCGCCCCGGCGTCATGGAGCGCCTGGGGATCGGCTACCGGTCGCTGGCAGAACTGAATCCGCGGTTGATCTACTGCGCCATTTCGGGGTTCGGGCAGACCGGCCCCGATGCGCTGAAGCCGGCCTACGACCAGATCATCCAGGGGCTGTCCGGCGAGATGGCCGTCAACGGCGACGAGCGCCTCAATCCGCTCCGCACAGGCTTTCCCGTGTGCGACACCGTGGGCGGCCTGAACGCGGCCTTCGCGGTGATGGCGGCCCTCTTCCACCGCGAGCGGACGGGACAGGGCCAGTCCATCGACGTGGCCCTGCTGGACAGCATCATGCCCCTCATGGGCTGGGTGGCGGCCAACCTCCTGATCGGCGGCGAGCAGCCGGCGCTGATGGGCAACGACAACTTCACCGCGGCTCCCAGCGGCACGTTCAAGACGCTGGATGGGCACATCAACATCGCGGCCAACAAGCAGGAGCAGTGGGAGTCCGTCTGCGACGTGCTGGAGGTGCCCGAGCTGAAGGCCGATCCGCGCTTCCAGGAACGGGACACCCGCAAGAAGAACCGCCAGGCGCTGACGCCCCTCCTGGAGGTCCGGCTCACCCTGAAGCCCACCGCCTTCTGGGTGCAGGCGCTGAATGCGAAGGACGTGCCCAGCGGAGAGATCCTGAGTTTGGAAGCGGCGCTTCGCCAGCCGCAGATCCGTCACCGCGAGGTCCTGCGCAAGGTGGACGTGCGGGGTGTGGGCGAGGTCGAGGTCTTCGGCCTGACGCCCCTGTTCGAGAAGACGCCGGGGTCCGTGGATGCCCCGCCACCGCTCCTGGGCGAGCACAACGCCGAGATCTACGGCGGGCTGGGCCTGGGCGAGGCCGACCTGGCCGATCTGAAATCCAAGGGCGTCATCTGAGGAGGCCGTGATGGGCATGACAGTCGTCGAGAAGATCCTGGCCCGCGCGGCGGGCCTTCCCTCCGTGAAGGCGGGGGACGTGGTGGAGCCCAAGGTGGACCTCGCCATGTCCCACGAGAACGCGGCGCTGGTGATCAACCAGTTCCACGAGGTCTTCCAGGGGACCGGCCTCGCGCCCAAGGTGTGGGATCCCTCCCGGGTCGCCATCATCTTCGACCACCGCGTGCCGGCCGAATCCCCCAAGACCGCCACCAACCAGAAGAAGATCCGCGGGTTCGTCGCCGAGCACGGCATCACGAAGTTCCACGACATCCGCGGCGACGTGGGCGGCATCTGCCACCAGATCCTGCCGGAGTACGGCTACGTCCGCCCGGGCTACGTGGTGGTGGGGACGGACTCCCACACCACCAGCCACGGGGCGCTGGGGGCCTTCAGCTTCGGCGTGGGCGCCACGGAGATGGCCTCCGCCTGGAGCCTGGGCTACGCGGTCAACATCGAGGTTCCGGCCACCATCAAGGTGGTGGTGACGGGCGAGTTCCCGCCCTTCGTCGGCCCCAAGGACCTGATCCTCCACCTCATCGGGAAGCTGACGGCCCAGGGCGCCAACTTCAAGGTCCTGGAATTCCACGGCGAGACCATCCGGAAGATGAGCACCAGCGGGCGCATCGCCATCTGCAACATGAGCGTGGAGGCGGGCGCCACCTCCGGGATCGTGCCCGGCGACGCCGAGACCGTGCGCTACCTGCGGGACGAAGCGGGCGTCACCGAGGGCATCCCCTGCGTGTCGGCGGATCCCGAGGCCACCTACGTCCAGACCGTGCACATCGACGTCTCCGCGCTGGTGCCGCAGATCGCGTGCCCCCACATGGTGGACAACGTGAAGCCGGTGGATCAGGTGGCAGGGACCAAGGTGCAGCAGATCGTCATCGGGAGCTGCACCAACGGCCGCCTGGACGACCTGGCGGACGCCGCGGCCATCCTGCGCGGGAAGAAGGTGGCGCAGGGCACGCGGATGCTGGTGTTCCCGGCGTCGAGCAAGATCTTCGCCCAGGCCCTGGACAAGGGCTACGTCCGCGACCTGATGGCGGCCGGCGCGGTGGTGATGAATTCCGGCTGCGGCCCCTGCCTCGGCGTCCACGAGGGCGCCCTGGGGGACCACGAGGTCGCGCTCAGCACCACCAACCGCAACTTCAAGGGCCGGATGGGCAACCCCACGGGCGAGGTCTATCTCTGCAGCCCCTCGGTGGCCGCGGCCTCCGCCCTCACCGGCGCCATTACCGATCCTCGGAAGGGAGCCTGACATGGCCAAGGTCATCCTCGCGCTCGGGAACGACATCAGCACCGACGACATCTATCCGGGCCGCTTCATGGCGACGGTGCTTCCCACGGAGACGCCCCAGTTCGCCTTTTTCGACCGCACGGAGTTCAACGCCCAGCTCAAGGCGAAGGTCTTTCCGGCCGGATCGATCATCGTGGGCGGCGAGAACTTCGGGTGCGGGTCCAGCCGCGAGCAGGCCTGCTCCACGCTGAAGGGCTACGAGGTCGCCGTGGTCGCCAAGAGCATCTCGCGCATCTTCCTCCAGAACAGCATCAACCTGGGCCTTCAGGTGGTGATCTGCCCCGACCTCGAAGCCTCCGAAGGCGACGATCTCGACATCGGAGCGGACCAGGTGGTCAACCGCACCACCGGAAAGGCCTACGCCCAGGTGAAGCTCCCCGCCGCCCGCAAGGGCATCATGGACGCCGGCGGCCTCATCCCCTACACCCGCGCCCGGCTGATGGCGCGAGGCTGAACCCGCGCTCGCGGTCCCAAAAAAGGAAGCCTCGGGGAGATCCCTCGGGGCTTCTTCTGTCGAGAGAGCCGCTTCTACTCGGAACTGTCGAAGGCGTCTTCGGGGCAGGGATGGTGGTGGTTCCGGATGGCGTGGATGGCGAGGTCGTAGTCGGGCTCGTCCGTCAGCTCGGGCACGAGCTGGGTGTGGACGACGGTGCCGTTCTCGTCCAGGGCCACCACGGCGCGGGCGAGCAGGCCCCGCAGGGGACCTTCCTGCAGGGTGATGCCGAACGCCTTTCCGAAGTTCGGGTGGCGGAAGGCGGAGACGGGAATCGCGCGCTCCAGGCGCTCGCTCCCGCAGAAGAGATCCTGCGCGAAGGGCAGGTCCATGGAGACGCACAGCAGGACCGTATCCACGAGGTCCTTGGTGAGGGCGTCGAAGGTCCGCATGCTGTGGGCGCACAGGGCCGTGTCGAGGCTGGGGAAGATGCTCAGGAGGACACGCTTGCCCTCCAGCGAGACGTTGGTGAGGTCCTGGAGATCCGTCCGCGTCAGCGTGAAGTCGGGGGTGGCGAATCCGACGGTGGGGAGTTCGCCGCTGGTGCGGATGGGCTGGCCGTTCAGGGTGATCGTCGCCATGGGAGCCTCCGGCGGCCTCATGCTACCGGTCCCGGGCTCCCGCCGGAAGCGGATTCGGACGGTTTTTCGAAGGGCCGGCGGCCGCCCCCCGAATCCCTCGGCTCGCCCCTGGCCGCTGGCGGGCGGAACGCGGTCCTTCTAGGCTTTGACCATGGATTCCGCGGGCATGAAATGGCGGTGGTACTGGGGCCTCTGGGCGCTCATGGGGCTGTACATGGCCACCTGGGACCTGGCCATGTATCCGTCCGCGCCGTGGCTGCGGACGCTGGGCGTGAACCTCCTCCAGAACGGGGTCTGGGGCCTGCTGGGGCTCTTCCTGATCCGGCTCGCGGATCGCCATCCCCTCGAGGCCTTGTCGCGATCGCAGTGGAAAATCTGGGGGCTGCACCTCGCGGCCAGCGTCGCGGCGGCGGCTTTGGGACTGTTCGTGGCCTACCTCCTCTCCGTGGGAATGGAGCAGGGCAGCGGTGGCCGGCTCTGGGACCTGGCGATGGTCCGCAAGGGGCTGCCGCAGTTCTACCGAGCCTATTTCCACACGAACCTGCTGTTCATGTGGGCCGTGGTGGCCGCGTTCCACGGGCTGCGGATCTACCGGAAGTACAAGGCCCGCGAAGTAGAAGCCGCCCAGCTCGAGGCCCGCTTCGCCGAGGCCCAGAACCTCGCATTGCGGATGCAGCTTCAGCCCCACTTCCTGTTCAACACCCTCAATTCGATCTCGGCCCTGGTCCACGCGAATCCCGACGGCGCCGACGGCATGATCAGCCGCCTGGGCGATTTCCTCCGGATGACGTTGGACGCGCCGCCGGACCAGTTCGTGCCGCTCCGCAAGGAACTGGCCTTCATCCAGGCCTACCTGGCGATCGAACAGGTGCGCTTCCAGGAGCGGCTCCAGGTGGCGCTGGACATCCCGCCGGAGCTGCTGGATTTGCGGGTGCCCAGCTTCATCCTCCAGCCGCTGGTGGAGAACGCCCTCAAGCACGGCCTGTCCGACCGCCAGCGAGGCGGGACGCTGCGGATCCGCGCCTCCCGGGCGGCCGGCAGCCTGGTGATCGAGGTCCAGGATGACGGCGAGGGCTTCAAGGCCGGTCGGGAAGGCGTGGGCCTGGGCAATGTCCGGGCGCGGCTGGGGCTGCTGTACAAGGGGCGCCACCACATCGATCTGCTGGGGGCGCCCAGCCGCGGGACCCTCGTGACCCTGCGCCTTCCGCTGGACGACGCTGGCCTGGAGGCGGGATGACCCTGCGCGCCCTGCTCGTGGACGACGAGGCCCTGGCCCGGCAGCGGATCCGCTACCTGCTGCGGGCGACGCCCGACGTCGAGATCGCGGGCGAATGCGCCCACGGCCTGGATGCCGTCAGGGCCATCGAGGAGCTGGCGCCGGATCTGGTCTTCCTGGACATCCAGATGCCGGAGCTGGACGGCTTCGGCGTGGTGGAGGCGGTGGGCCCCGACCGGATGCCGCCCACGCTGTTCGTCACGGCCTACGATCAGCACGCCCTGCGGGCCTTCGAGGTCCACGCCCTCGACTACCTCCTCAAGCCCTTCTCGCCGGAGCGCTTTCATCAGGCCCTGGAGCGGGCCCGGCGCTGGTGCGGGGAGCGGGCCGCCCCCCAGCGTCCTGACCTGGAGGCGCTGATGGCGGGCCTCCGGCGGGAGCGCCCCTGGGTGGACCGCCTGCTGGTGAAGCAGGGGGACCGCCACTTCCTGGTGAAGACCGCGGCGCTCCAGTGGATCGAGGCGGAGGACAACTACGTCCGGCTGCACGTGGAGGGCACGTCGCACCTCCTCCGCCAGACGCTGTCGGGCCTGCTGGCGCGGCTCGATCCCGCCCAGTTCCGCCGCATCCACCGCTCCGCCATCGTGAACCTGGATTGCATCAAGGAATTCCAGCCCTGGACCGGCGGCGACTACCTCGTGATCATGCGCGACGGCACCCGGCTGACCCTGAGCCGCACCTTCCGCGAGCAGTTCGGCGAATGGCTGTGAACGCCGAAGGGCCCGGTGGAACCGGGCCCTTCGGGGGATTCGCGCGCGTCATTCCGCGGCGGCGTGCACGGCGATGGTGGCCATTCCCTCCTGGCGCAGGACCAGGGCGGCTTTCTGGCTGAGGGTGGCGCGGTTGGGGAGGATCACGTCCACGGTCCCGATGAGGCGGTCCGCGACCAGCAGTTCTCCGTTCGTCCCGTCGCCGATGCTGAACGCCGCGCCCTGCTTGAGGGCCGTGGAGGTGGTGCCGAGGGCGGGCACGCCGCGGGCGGCCAGTCCGTTGATGGCCACGGTGGCGCCGAACGAACCGTCCCGGAACATCCGGTCGCCGGGGAGCAGCACCACGTAGTCGGCGTGGCGGTTGGCGATCACGTGCGCGGCGGAGGTGGCGTGCTCCACCCGGCGGGTGTCGGCCACGGTGATCAGGGCGCCTTCGCCCGCCGCCCGGGCCAGGTCCATCACCTGTTCGCGGCTGGCGTTGAAGTCGCAGACCACGCCGATGTGCCGCTTCTCCGGCCAGGTGGCCTGGGTGGTCTTCATCAGGGACTGGAAGTCCTCGGCCTGGAGCGCCAGCCCGGCGAGGGCCACCGCGGCCACGGCGAGGGTTGTCGAGATGCGGTTCATGGTGCCTCCGGAAAAGGGCGGCCGGAGCGGAGCCGGCGCGGGTGAAGGGAAGCCCGGAGCTGCGGTGCGGCGGGCGGAGTGGATGCCGCCCAAGATGCGGAGGCCGCCTCTCCTGTGCCATGGGTGAGGGGCGAGCCGGCCTCGAATGGGGCGAAGCCACCCCCACGCGGGGCGGACCGGAGGTTGGCGAAAGCCGGCGTTGATTCCGTACGGGGAGATAAAAGAAAGCCGCCCTCGCGGGCGGCCTCGAAGGGGAAAGAAAGGAAGCCTAGGCTTCCAGGGAGAAGCTGAGGGGAACGAGCACCCAGGCGGCCAGCTGGTCGGATCCCCGCCGGGCCGGCGTGAAGCGCCAGCGGCGGACGGCGTCCAGAGCGGCCTGGTCCAGGCGGTTGTGCCCGCTGGTCTGCTTCAGTTCGATGCGCTCGGGGGAACCGTCCTCCTTCACGAGGACGCGGAGAACCACCCGTCCCTCCTCCCGCAGGCGGCGGGACAGGGAGGGATAGTCGGGGGCCGGGTTCTGGAGATAGGCCGCGTCGAACTTGGGAGGGACGATCCCCCCGACGGTGCCACCCACCACGCCGCCCACGGCTCCTCCCGCGACGCCGCCGGCCACCCCCCCCGGCACGCCGCCGGTGACGCCGGAGCCTCCAAACGAGGCCACGGGGGTGGAGGGCACAGGAATCTCCGTGGGGACCTCGGGGACGATGGGCTGGGACTCCGTGGTCTCGGCCGTGCGGACCGGCCCGGACGACTGGGTCACGGGAGCCGGCGGAGGGGGAGGCGGCGGAGCCAGGAGGGGGATCTCCTCGATCAGGTCCACGCTGACGATCCTCGGGGTGGCCACCAGCTCCGCCGATTGCGCGCCGATGATCACCACGCCGGTGCCCAGGATGCCGTAGATCGCCAGGCTCAACCCCATGGCCCAGCCCCGATTGCCCCGCCGCAGAGGGGCATTGGGGCCGAGCAGGGAGGGCACATAGACCAAGTCCTCCAGGGAGGTCGCAGCCTGGGAAGAAGAGGCGGATTCCGGAGTCGAACGGCGCACGGGAACGGGAAAGGAAGAGGGAACCGAATGGGACATGGTCAATCCAATCATGAGACTAAGTCTCAATAAATCAGATTAGGGAGCACACGGTCCTCTGTCAACCCGCCTTTCTGTGCGGACAGGTATCCCGTCCGGAGATGTGGCATCCCTGGGCGGTCGCGCTTCATCGCCGACGCTCTTTCCGGAATACTGGAGGATTGGAGGCGGTATGAAGATCCTGCTCCTCGGTTCGGGCGGCCGGGAACACGCGCTGGCCCTCAAGCTGAAGGCCGCTTCCACCCCCGTGGACCTGGTGTCGGCGCCGGGGAGCGACGCTCTCGCGGAATTGGGCACCTGCGTTTCCCTCGATCTGGAGGATCCCGCTTCGGTTGCGGCCTGGTGCACTGCCCACCGGCCGGACCTGGTGGTGGCCGGGCCCGAGTTGCCGCTGGTGGGGGGCGTGGCGGATGCCGTCCGGGCGTTGGGCATCCCGGTCTTCGGCCACGACGCGGCCACGGCCCGCCTGGAAGGGAGCAAGGCCTTCGCCAAGGATTTCATGGTGCGCCACGGCATCCCCTGTGCCGCCAGCCACACCGTCGCGGATCTGGAAGAGGGCGAAGCCCTGATTCACAGGTGGTCCTACGGCTATCCCATCGTCCTCAAGGCGGATGGGCTGGCCGCGGGAAAAGGCGTGGTGCTGGCCCAGAATGAAGCGGAGGCCCTGGAGACCTTCCGGGCGTTCATGGCGGGCCAGTTCGGCGACGCCAGCCGCACGGTGGTGTTCGAGGAGCCGCTGGTGGGGATGGAGTTGTCCCTGCACGTCCTGGTGAATGCGGACGCCGATCGCGGGACCTGCGCCCTGCTGCCCGCCTGCCAGGACCACAAGCGGATCTTCGAAGGGGACCGCGGACCCAACACCGGCGGGATGGGCGCCTTCGGGCCCATTCCCTTCCTCAGGCCGGAAGATGTGGCGCGGATGCACGTCGAACTGGTGGAACCGACGGTCCAGGGGCTTCGCCGGGACGGGCTGACGGCCCGGGGCGTGTTGTTCCTGGGTGTCATGTGGACGGCCTCCGGCCCCAAGCTGCTGGAATACAACGTCCGCTTCGGAGATCCGGAGACCCAGGTCCTGATGCAGCTCCTGGACGAGGATCTGGCTGGGCTCCTCTTGGAAGTCGCCGAAGGCCGGCTGGCTTCCCGCGACGTGAAGCTGAAGCCCCACACCGCCATCGCCATGGTGCTGGCGGCGGAGGACTATCCGGAAGGCGCCAAGAAGGGCGTGCCCATTTCCATCGAAACCCCCGCCGCCACCGTGATCCACGCCGGCACCCGAAAGCAGGATGGACAGTGGGTGACGAATGGAGGCCGCGTGCTGAACCTCGCCGCCTCCGCCCCGGACCTCGCCGCAGCCCGTGCAGCCTTGGAAGCCGCGCTGCCCCACGTCCAGTGGCCCGGCATGCAGCTCCGCCGGGACATCGGACTGAAGGCCCTGGCGCACGCTCAGGCGGGGAAGACCGTTCAGGACGCCTGGTAAGCCGTTCATGTTGGGCGTTGATCCGCCCACCGGGTTGCCCGATTTCTGGGGCTGGAACCCCTCAGGCTTGGGCAAGACCAGGGAGGGGCCATGGCCATGCCATCCAGCCTGATGTGCGAGCGGGATCAGTTACAACGGCAGCGACGAGGCAGCGGTTTCTGGTGGTTGTATCGTGTCGGGCTCACCTTCTGCCTGTTGCAACGGCCCCTCCTGTCCGTCCTGAACGCCGATGCCTGGTGGTCGGTTCCCGCTGCCCTGGGCATCCTGGCCGGCACCTTTCTCGTCTGGTGGCTGGCCGCCCTTGCGGTTGAATCCGAGCGGATGCGGATTGAGCAGAAGCGCTCCAAGGGACTCATCGCCGGCTGGAAGGGCGCTCTGCCGATGGTTCTGGTCTGCCTCGCCTTCGTGATGACGATCCGTCCCTTTACGGATCTGGCCTGGCATCCTCTTCTCCTGCCCCTGCTGATCTTCGGATGCATGGTCTTCGTCATGGAGCAGGCACTGGCCTCCCAGCGCGCGAATTTCGATCTGCTGGCTGCCCGGGAACAAGCCCTGCGCGCCAAGCTGGCACCGCACTTCATCTTCAACACGCTGAATACGCTCCACGCGCAGATCGAGCAGGATCCCCGAGGGGCGCAGGCCACCACCGAGCGCCTCGCCCAGCTCTTCCGCCAGGTCATTGCCGTGGCGGATGAGCCCACGCTTCCCCTCAAGCAGGAACTGGAGTTTGTCGAAGCCTACCTGGGCATTGAGCAGGCGCGGCTGGGGGACCGGCTCCGGGTCGTCATCGATATCCCCGAATCCCTGGAGACCGCGCAGATCCCGCCCCTGTCCCTGCAGGTGCTGGTGGAGAATGCGGTGAAACACGGTGTGGCGCCCTTGGAGCAGGGCGGGGAGGTGCGCATCGGTGCCGAGCGCAGAGAGGGCGTGCTCTGGATCTGGGTAGAGGATCCCGGCACCGGAGTCAGTCCCCAGAAGGGCACGGGCACCGCGCTGGAGACTCTGCGCCAGCGGCTTGAGAAACCTGAGGACCTGGTATTGGACAGGGTGGAGGGGAGGCACCGGGTGGGCATTCGGTGGAGGCAGGCATGATCCGCGTCGTGGTCGTCGAGGATGAGCCTCTCGCCCGGGAGCATCTGGTGGAGCTGCTGTCGGAGCTTCCCGGCGTGGCGGTGGTGGGGGCGGCGGAAAACGGGCGGGTGGGTTTGGCCGCCATCGCGGAGCATCGGCCGGACGCGGTGTTCCTCGACATCGAAATGCCGGGGATCAAGGGCACGGAGCTGATGCACCTGCTGCCTGAGCCGCGCCCCGGGCTGGTCTTCGTGACGGCCTATCCCCAGCACGCGATCGAAGCCTTCGCGGGCGGCGCCGTGCACTACCTCCTGAAGCCGATCTCGCGGATCGCGGTGGCCCAGGCGCTCTCGCGCATCCGGCCCAAGGACGAACCGCTCCAGAAGGAGTGGCTCCGCCTGCCCGTGCGGAAAAAGGGGACGACGCGCCTCTTGCGGCCCGAGGAGGTGGACGCGCTGGTGGCGGATCTGGGGGATTGTATGGCGTGGACGGCGGAGGGGCGGCTGCCCGTCGACGGCACGCTGCTCCACTGGGAGGAGCGCCTCTCCGACCACGGGTTTCTGCGCGTCCACCGCAACGCGCTGGTGCGGCTGGAGGCGGTGCGGGAGCTCACGGCGGAAGACGAGTTGATCCTGGGCGGTGGCCGACTTTCCATCAGCCGCCGGCGGATGGAAGAGGTGAGGCGGGTGTTGGGGCTCTGATCAGCGCCGGTCGCGAAGCAGCCAGAGAATGATGGTGACGGCGGCAAGGGCGAGGGTGAGAGCTCCGGCGGCGCGGTGGGTCCGTGGCGCCCAGGCGCGAGGACTGCGGGCTTCCCGCCAGGCCAGGGCCAGGCTGCCGAGGGCGAGCGTCCCCGTGGCCGCGGCCAGCAGGGCCAGCCACAGCGCCCGGTGGAGGGCCGTGAGGTCGCGGGCATAGAGCGAGACGCGCAGGAACACCACGGTCGCCGCCAGGGCGGCCAATTGGCCGTGGAGCCGGAAATCCCCGCGCCGGGCGGCGAGGAGGGCCAGCCCCAGGAGCGCGGCCGCGGGGAGGAACAGGACGTCCAGCACGGATCGGCCCGCCTACAGCGGAAGGGCTTCCAGGCGCTTGTCGCCTTCCCACCCGTAGAAGCCGGCCCCTGATTTGCGGCCCAGGCGGCCCGCCGCCACGAGCTGGCGGAGGAGGGAAGGAGCCTTGAACCGCGGCTCGCCGAAGGCCTCGAACAGGACTTCCGCGACGCTTTGCATGGTGTCGAGCCCGATGAAGTCGCTGAGGTGCAACGGCCCCATGGGGTGGCCGCAGCCCAGCTTCATGCCGGTATCGATGTCCTCCGTGGTGGCGAGGCGCTGCTCGGCACAGCGCATGGCGTCCAGGAGGTAGGGCACCAGGAGGCGGTTGACGACGAATCCCGGCGCGTCGGGCGCCAGGACGGCGGTCTTGCCCAGCCTGCCGACGAAGGCGCGGAGGGCGGCCAGGGTGGGCTCGTCCGTGGCGAGGGTGCGGACGATTTCCACCAGAGGCATGGCGGGAACGGGGTTGAAGAAGTGGAGCCCGGCCAGCCGGGGCACGCGGGCGGGGGCCAGCGCGGGACCGAGTTGGGCCACGGAAAGGCTGGAGGTGTTGGTGCACAGCAGGGCAGTCGGAGCCAACACCGCATCCAGTTCGGCGAAGGCGCGGAGCTTCAGGTCCAGCCGCTCGGGCACCGCTTCCACCACCAGATCGCAGTCCGCCAGGGCGGCGAAGGCGGTGGTTCCGTGGAGGCGGGTGTCGAAGCCGGCCTTCTGCTGTTCCGTGAGCTTCCCCTTTGCGACGCCGCGCTCCCAGGCGCTCCGGATGCGCGCCAGGCCCTTGGCGAGGAGGGTTTCGTCGGCTTCCTTCACGTGGACGGCGTAGCCCGCCTCCGCCGCGCACTGGGCGATGCCCGCGCCCATGAGTCCGCAGCCGACGACGCCGATGCGCTGGATGTCCATGTGAGTCCCCCGGGTTGGAATGGCGATGGCGCGTCCATTCTCCAATGGTCCGGGCTGGAAGGGAGGGACAACCTCCGGTAGGTTCAGGGACGCCGCATCCCGGAGGTGTCCATGCTCGGTTTGCTGAAGGATCTCTTCGCCCATCAGGCCTGGGCCGACGCGATGTTCTTCCACGCGTGGAGCAAGGCGGAACTCCGGCAGGATCCCGAACTGCGGGCCCGGGTGGGTCACATGCTGGACGTGCAGGAGGCCTTCCTGGGGGTGGTGAAGGGCGAGTTCAACCTTCCCCAGGGGGATTCCGCCGCCGATTTCGACGCCGTGAAGGCCCGCTGCATCGCCGCCCACGGCGCGTGGGATGCGTTCCTCTCCACCCTGGATCCCGCGGGTCTGGACCGGATCGTCCAGGTGCCCTGGTTCCCCGATCCTCCCTGCCGGGTGCCGGTCTCGGAGGCGTTGACCCAGGTCTGCCTCCACGGCCAGCATCACCGGGGGCAGAACATGTCCCGCATCAAGGCCCTCGGCGGAACGCCGAGGAACGTGGACTACATCATCTGGCTGTGGAAGGGGCGCTCCGGGCCGCGGTGGGCGCCTTGAAGCGGGCCGCCGACTAGATTTCCAGGTACGTGTGGAGCTGGCGCTCCTCGGTGAGCAGGGCGCGCAGGGCTTCGGCGGCATCGCCCTTGGCAGTGGCTTTCCGCTTGGTCTGGGGCCCCTGGATCAGGACATCGGGATCGTAGTGGACGCTGCGGAGGACGTGGTCCACCGTGTCGCCCTTCACGATGTGCTGGACCTTGAAGGTGTCGTCCTCGTGGACCATGATGTGCGCCTCGTTGGGGGCGCCGAAGAGGTTGTGCCGCATGCCCAGGATGTCCTGGTAGGCCCCGGTGAGGAAGAAGGCCACGTAGTACGCCTCGCCGCCGCGGGGCTCGTGCAGCGGGATCTCGTCACGCACGTCCTTCAGATCGATGAACTTCTCCATCTTCCCGTCGCTGTCGCAGGTGATGTCGCACAGGGTGGCGGACAGTCCCGGCTTCTCCTTGAGGCGGTGGATGGGCATGACGGGGAACAGCTGCTCGATGGCCCAGTGGTCCGGCATGGACTGGAACAGGCTGAAGTTGGCGATGAGCTTGTCCGCCAGGCTCTTGTTCAGGTCCTGGAACTCCTCGGGGACGTACTTCAGGCTCTTGCTGCTGAGGATGCGCGACAGCTTGCGGCACACTTCCCAGAAGAGGGTCTCGCCCTTGCTGCGGTCCTCCAGGCTGAGGTAGCCCAGGTTGAACAGGGTGAGCAGCTCGTCCTTCTGGGTGATGGCGTCGTGGTACATCTCGGCGAAATTCTTCACGGAGATGTTGTCGCGGGTGTAGGCCAGCTCCTTGAGGATCTGGGGCTCTCGTCCCGTCAGCTCGACCTTGTACTTGGTGTGGGTGGTGTCGATCAGCCCGATGATGTCCACCACCACGACCTCGTGGTAGGCGACGATGGCGCGGCCGGACTCGCTCAGCAGGTCCGGCATGGGCACCTGCTCCTGGGTGCAGATGTCCTTGGTGGTGTAGACCACGTCCGCGGCGTACTCGCTGATGGTGTAGTTCATGGAGCTGCTGAAGGTGGTCTTGCTGCCGTCGTAGTCCACGCCCAGGCCGCCGCCCACGTTGAGGTACCGGATGGGCACGCCCATCTTGCGGAGCTTGGCGTAGATGCGCGTGGCCTCCTTCATGGCCGACTTGATCTTGCGGATGTCGGTGATCTGGCTGCCGATGTGGAAGTGCAGCTCGATGATGCTGTCCAGCAGGTCGCGCTTCTCCAGGACCTCGATGGCTTCCAGGATCTCGCGCGTGGTGAGGCCGAACTTGGCGTGGTCGCCCGCGCTGGTCTCCCACTTGCCCGAGCCCTGGGCGTTGAGCTTGGCCCGCAGCCCGATGAGGGGATCCACCTTGAGTTCCTTGGCCACCTTCAGGATGAGCGGCAGCTCGGTCATCTTCTCCACGGTGATGACGACCTTGCGCCCCGCCTTGCGGGCCAAGAGGGCCATCCGGATGAAGGCCTCGTCCTTGTAGCCGTTGCACAGGACGAGAGCTTCCGGATGCAGGTCCAGGCTGAGGGCGATCATCAGCTCGGGCTTGGAGCCGGCCTCCAGCCCGTAGTGATACTTGTTGCCGGCGCGGACGATCTCCTCGACCACTTCCTTGATCTGGTTGGTCTTCACCGGGTAGACGCCCTGGTAGCCGCCCTCGTATCCGAATTCGATGATGGCCCGGCGGAAGGCCTCGTTGACCTCCACCACGCGATCGGCGAGCACCTGGGGAAAACGCAGGTTCAAGGGAGTGCGGATGCCCTTCTTCTTCAGATGCTGGACGATCTCGTAGACGTCGCAGCTCAGGGACGCTTCCTGGGTGGGGGTGATTTCGAGGTGGCCCTTGGCGTTGATGCCGAAGTAGCCGTTGCCCCACTCCTTCACGCCGTACAGGGTCGCGGCGTCCTGGACCGTCCAGTGCTTCATGGGCATCCGAGGGGCCTCCTCAAAACCGGGGCGGCCACCTTTGGCCGGAAGTTCGTTTATATGGAAAAAAGCCCAGCAGTTCCAATGAAAAATCACGAACCCAGAATACGGGCCAGCGTGGCGCGCCAGTGGCGGTCCCGAACGCGCCTCAGGGCGGTCCTCCGGGTGAGCTTACGCCATTGGGCCGCGCCGCGCGGAAGATCCGCCGCGGCGCGGGTGTGGAGCGGGCTCGGGCCGCCCCACAGGCCCGGCTCTCCCCAAAGCGGCGCCCGGTTCCAGGGACAGGCCTCCTGGCAGGCGTCGCACCCGGCGGCCCAGCGGCTGGCGGCCAGGGCCCGGGCGACCGGGGCGGGCGGCTCGGCTTCGGTCTCAATGGTGTAGGTGGTCAGGCAGCGGGCCGGATCCAGGCGGAAGGGCGCCAGAGCTTCCGAGGGACAGGCGTCCAGGCAGGCGGTGCAGGACCCGCAGTGCTCGGCGGTGAAGGGCTCGTCCGGTGGCAGGTCCACCGACAGCAGCAGCGCGCCCAGGAAGCCCCAGGAGCCGTCCTTTCCGGCGATGAGGAGGGTGTGCTTCCCCTGCCAGCCCAGGCCCGCCCGCGCGGCAAGCTGGCGCTCCAGAAGGGGCGCCGTGTCCACGCAGACCCGGCCTTCCAGTCCCGGCCAGCGGGCCTGGGCCGCCTCCATGAGCCGGGCGAGCCGGGGCTTCAGGACGGCGTGGTAGTCGGGGCCCCACAGGTAGCGGCTCAGCTTCAGGCTGCCGGGGGCGGCGCCGGGCACGGCCTCGGGCCGGGCGTAGGGGAAGAAGCCCACCAGGGCCGTGCGGGCCTGGGGCCACAGCGCCCGCGGATCCAGGAGCGTCCCGGGATCGAGGTAAGGGAGGAGGGCGCCTCCGCCGTCGCGGAACCAGGTCTGGAGCCGATCCGCCTCGGTGGCGAAGGGGTCGCAGGGGGCGAATCCCGCCAGGGCGAACCCCGAAGAAAGCGCCTCCGAGCGCAGCCAGGCCTTGAACGCCAGCGGATCCGGGTGTTCAACTGGCACGCGAAGGCCCCTCCCATGGATATCCTCACCCTCGAACTCCGCGATGTCACGGTCTTCCAGGCCCTGCTGGAGCTGCGTTCGCTGCTGGCCGAGCATCCGGGCGAGGCCCTGAGCGTCCTCGGCGAGGACGACATGCTGCGCCTCAACGTGGCGGGCTTCCTGGAGAAACAGGGGCGGGCGGCCCGACTCATCCAGCGTGGCGCCCAGTGGGAACTGCGGGTGGCGGCCGCGGAGCGTCCTCCCGCTCCCGTCGCTTCCGTATCCGCGCCCCCGGTCGCGCCCTCCGCCGGTCCCCGGCCCGTGCTCCTCCTCCGCAGCGCCTTCGCGCCCGGCGACCGGGCCCTGGGCCGCCGCCTCCTGCTGGAGACCCTGACGCACCTGGAGGCCGGGACGCCCTGGGTGTGCCTCGCCCATCAGGCGGTGGAGCTCCTGGAGGATGCCGTCGCCGTCGCGGCCCTGGAGGCGGTTCAGGCCCGGGGCATCCCCGTCCGCGTGTCCGTGGCCAGCCTGGCCCACACCGGCGCGGACGGTGAAGCGTTCGACCTGATGCCGGACGCCGCTTGGCAGAAGCTGCTGGCCCGTGGCGGGGTGACCGTCCTGTAAACGCCGCGAATGGCGGTAGGCTGGAAGCGGAGCCGACCGTCCGCCATGAACCTGCCCAATTTCCTGTCGCTCGCGCGGATCCTCATGGTCCCCGTCCTGGTCGTGGTGCTCATGACCAAGGTGACGAACCACGAGGTCATCGGCGTTCTGGTCTTCTGGGCGGCCTCCATCACGGATTGGCTGGACGGCTACCTGGCCCGCCGCTGGAAGCAGGTGACCACTCTGGGCAAGCTGCTGGATCCGCTGGCGGACAAGCTGCTGGTCACCGGCGCGCTGATGTCGCTGGTGGAACTGAACCTCGCGCCCGCGTGGATGACCTTCATCATCATCGCGCGGGAATTCGTGGTCACGGGCCTCCGCGGGATCGCCAGCGAGGAGGGGCTCACCATCCCCGCTGGCCGGGTCGGCAAGTGGAAGATGGGCTTCCAGGTGGCGGCCATCTCCTGCCTCATCCTCGGCCCCCGGCTCGACTACTGGCTCTACGAGTGGACCCGCAAGGACATCTTCCACTTCTTCATCCAGCTCAACCGGCCCTACACCTTCTTCTGGGGGATGGGCATCCTCCTGCTGTGGGGCGCGGTGATCCTCGCCATCTGGAGCGCGATCTCGTACTTCCACGGGTTCTGGAAGGTGGTGGGCCCGCGCATCATGACCGAGAATGGCCGCCTGACCGGCGGGAAGGGCGACGAATGATCCGCAAGTACCTCATTGCAGGCCTGTTCACCCTCCTTCCCTTGGTGGTGACGGTCTGGATCCTGAAGGCCATCTTCACCACGCTGGTGGGCATCTTCCGGGTGCCGCTGACCTGGCTGGCGCACGGGACGCAGATGTCCGATCCGCCGCTGTGGGCCCTGGGCCTCTTCTCGGGCCTGGCGACCCTTCTGCTGCTGCTGCTCGTGGGCGCGTTGGTGGGGAACTTCGTGGGCCGCCAGCTGGTGCGGTGGCTGGACGAGCTGATGCGCTACGTCCCCGTGGTGAAGACCATCTACGGGTCCACCCGCCAACTGCTGGGCGCCATCCAGTCGGGGCGCGGAGGGAGCTTCAAGGAGGTCGTTCTCGTCGAATGGCCCCATCCCGGCTCCTTCACCTTGGGCTTCGTGGCGCGCCACGACTGCTCCTGGGCGGTTCCCGGCGGAGAGACCATGGTCGCGGTGTACGTTCCCACCGCCCCCAATCCCACCTCCGGCTACGTGGTGATGGTCGAGGCCGCGAAGGTCCGGCCGGTGGACCTGAGCGCCGACCAGGCGCTCACCTGGGCCGTGAGCGGCGGGGTGATCGCGCCCACCGGGAAGGCCGAGCCGTGAACGGGCTCCAGGGCCGGCGGATCCTGATCACCGGCGCCGGCAGCGGGATCGGCCGAGCCGCGGCCCGGCTGATCCGGGATCGGGGCGCGGAGCTGATCCTCGCGGGCCGCCGACCGGAGGCCCTGCGCGAGACGCTCCCGGACGCGCTCCATGTGGTTCTCGACCACGCCGACGACGCCGCAGTGGCCGCCTTCGCCAGGGACTGTCCGGAGCTGGACGGGATGTTCCTGAACGCCGGCGCGCTGCTCACGGGCTCCGTGGCTTCCACCTCCGCCGCGGCCTTCGACGCGATGATCGCCGCCAACCTCCGGGGGCCCTGGCTGATGGCCCACCACCTGGATCCCAAGCTCAAGGAGGGCGCCAGCGTCGTCCTGGTGGGCTCCAACATCGGCATCCGCGCCATTCCCGACAGCGCCGCCTACAGCGTGGCCAAGGCCGGCGTCCACATGCTGGCGAAGGTGCTGGCGCTGGAATGGGCGCCGCGCGGCATCCGCTGCAACGCCATGGCTCCGGGCCCGGTCCGCACGGCGATGGTGGAGGCGCGGCTCGCCGCCGGTCCCGATCCGGAAGGGGATCTGGCGAAGCTCTCCGCGGTGAATCCCCTCCAGCGGATGGGTGGGGAGGCGGAAGTGGCGGCCCTGGCGGCGCATCTGCTGGGTCCCGACAGCGGCTGGACGACGGGAACCGTCATTCCCATCGACGGCGGCGCCGACGCGGTCTACTGACCGTCATTCCATGAAATCCAGGTCCCGCCCGTGGGTCTCCGGCAGGCCCCACAGGGCGCCGAAGGCGAGGGCGAAGCAGGCGGAGCCCACCGCCGCCGCGGAACCCACCAGTCCGAGGGAAGGCCGGAGCAGCAGGAAGCTGCCGGTGATGAGGGGCACCGCGCCCCGCACGAAATTGGGCACGGTGGTGGCGACGGTGGCCCGCAGGTTGGTGCCGAACTGCTCGGCGGCGACGGTGACGAACACGGCCCAGTAGCCGGTCGCCACGCCCAGGTAGCCCGCCAGGACATAGAAAACGTCCGCCGTGAGGCCCCGGGCGGCGAGATAGACGCCCACGCCGGCGAGGGCCGCCGCGATGGACCAGCCGACCACCTTCTTGCGGGTGCCCCAGGCCTGGCTGAGGAAGCCGCTGAGGACGCTGCCCAGGGTGATGCCGGAATAGCAGAAGGCGACGGCGGTCCCCGCGCTCACGGGGCCGCGCACCCCCAGGATCGGCGCGAATTCCGGCGAGAAGGTGATGAGGATTCCCACCACGTACCACGTGGGCAGGCCGATCAGGATGCAGCGCGCGTAGCGCCCCAGGCGGTTTCGGTCGGTGAAGAGGCTGAGGAAATCGCCGCGCGCGACGGTGGCGCCGTGGGCCTGGGAGAACATGAAGCTCTCGCGCAGCCCCACGCGCAGGAAGAGCAGCGCCACCCCGAGGGCGCCGCCGATGGCGTAGGTGATCCGCCAGGGGAAGAAGTCGCCCACCAGCTTGGCGGTGACCGCGCCGAAGATCCCCACGGCGGCGACGATGGCGGTGCCGTAGCCCCGCAGGTCCTTCGGCAGGATCTCCGCCACCATGGTGACGGCGGCCCCCAGCTCGCCCGCCAACCCCAGTCCCGCGAGGAAGCGCCAGAAGGCGTAGGCGGGAACCGAATGGACGAAGGCATTGGCCAGGTTGGCCGCGGAATAGAGGGCGATGCTCCCGAACAGGGTGGACAAGCGGCCCTTCCGGTCGCCAAGAACGCCCCAGAAGATTCCGCCCAGGAGCATTCCCGCCATCTGCCAGTTGAGGAGCCGGGCGCCCACTTCGATCTGGAGCGCCGCTGGGACGCCGAGGGCCGTGAGGCTGGGCTGGCGGACGATGGGGAACAGCAGCAGGTCGAACATGTCCACGAAATAGCCCAGGGCGGCCACCAGGACGGTGAGGTTCAGGACGGTCTTCAGGCGCGACGGGCTCATGGTGGCTTCATTGAATCACGCGGGGGCGCCACACTGATCCCATGTCCCCTTCCGTATGGCCCGCCCCGCCCGCAGGCGCCTGCGGCCTCCCCGCCTCGCTGGACGTGGAGGTCGGGATCCTGGGCGCAGGGATCCACGGCGCCGCCCTGGCGCGGGAACTGACCCTTCGCGACATCTCCTGTGCGCTGGTGGACAAGGGCGACATCGGCGGCGGCACCAGCCAGTGGTCCAGCCAGCTCCTGCACGGCGGCATCCGCTACCTGCTCACGGGCGATGTCCGCCAGATGCGCGAAGGGCTGGCGGAACGGGCCGTCTGGGCCCGCATCGCGCCCCGGCGCTGCCGGTGGGACGCCTTCTGGATGCCGCACCGTTCCCGGCTGGAAGGGATGGCCCACCGCGTGGGAATCGGGCTCTACGACCGGTGGGGGGCCGACCGCCCCGGCTGGCCTCCGGAACTGGCGCTGGGCGGCGTGCCGGCGGATGCCTTCGCAGCCGATCCGCGTACTCCCCAGGGGCCTTTCCGGGGCGCCACGGCCTACGCGGATCTCCTGACCTGGGACCGGGACCTGACGAAAGATCTGGCGGCCTCCAGCGAGGCGCTGCGCCTGGATTTCCACGAGCCCGAAAGCTTCGAGGAAGGGGCAGGGGGACTGGTCGCCGTGCACGTGCGGGACCGCCGCGACGGAACGCTCCGCTGGTTGGCGGCCCGGCAGTGGGTCTTCGCGCTCGGCCCCTGGACCGACGACGCCCTCCGCGGCTGGTTCGGTGACACGGACCGGCGGTTGCGCCTGTCCTCCGGGATTCACCTGTGGTTCGATCCGATTCCCGGCTGCGTCCATCCCTGGGCCATCCGGCGGCCCAAGGGGCGGATCCTGTTCGTCATTCCCCGGGACGGAAGGCTGCAGGTGGGCACCACGGAACGAGAGGTGGAGGATGGCTGGGTCCCGGTGATCGACGCGGAACGGGAGGAGCTGTTCGGGGCTCTGGAAACCGCCCTTCCGGCCATTCCCTGGCGGACGCTGCCCGTCCGCGACGAGGAATCCGGCGTGCGGCCCCTCGTCGTCGCCCGGGGCGCCACAACCCACCTCAGCCGCGAGGCCCTGCTGGAGCGGCATCCCCGGCTCGCCAATCTCACGCTCGTGCTGGGCGGCAAGCTCACCACCGCCCGCCTCCTCATGGATCGCCTCGCCACGGCCCTCACCGGAAGGCCCTGCGCCGCCTCCACCACCGCGCCCCTGCGCCTTTGGGATGGACAGTCGCCGGAGATCCGGTAGAATCATCTCTTCAGTGCGGTCCCGTAGCTCAGCTGGATAGAGCATCAGACTACGAATCTGAGGGTCGGGCGTTCGAGTCGCTCCGGGACCACCACCTAAGCCCCTGCCATTGCAGGGGCTTCTTGTTGATGGCTCGCGAGGTGGGAGGACTGTCCGGCCGGAGATGTCTTCCATCCATTCGCCGGATCGGGATCGATCGAGGAGGTGAGTGGTGCGTGCCGATGGTGCGAGTGCTCGCCAATTTATGCTCTGACGTTCCTTTGCCCATCGGACAACCGGCCTGCTCCGGCGCTCCCGTTCGTTGGGTCGTTTCAGGGGGAGCGCCGTGTCCTCCAGGAAACCCAAACCCAGCAGTCCCATTCTTCCGCCGGATTCGATAAGGGCCGTGGATGCCTTCATGTCGACGCTTAAACATCCCTTCAAGCCCGGGATCGAAGGGATTCGTCGGATCATCCTCGGGGCCGATCCGGCCATTTCGGAAGGGATCAAGTGGAATGCGCCCCCTTTTCGCACG
Organism: Geothrix sp. 21YS21S-4; assembly: GCF_030845995.1. Classification (NCBI taxonomy): domain Bacteria; kingdom Pseudomonadati; phylum Acidobacteriota; class Holophagae; order Holophagales; family Holophagaceae; genus Geothrix; species Geothrix sp. 21YS21S-4. The sequence continues at coordinate 1,894,434 of NZ_CP132719.1, read as the reverse complement.
GGGAACCATTTCGCCACGCTGAACCTTCGAGCCAAGGACGGCATGGGCATCATGCTTCACTTTGGAGCCAAGGTTCAGGCTGGGCTCCCCGAGCGTTCTGAAATCGAGGACCCAGCGAATCTCCTCACTTGAGTGGCGAAGGGTCGAGCCGGGATGGTGTTTGAAGGGATGGAGTCCCTTCTCGACGCACGCGCTTCTCTCCGGGCGCTGGTACGGAGTTGGATCAGGTATGTGTGAAGGCGATTGCCGGCTTCCGCAGGCCCTTCCGTTCCGCGCGACGGTTCTCATCGGCCCAGCCTGTCGGCTGACTCCTCATCCATCAGCTCTTCTCCGAAAGGGAGGAGGGCCTCTGAGACGGAGGCGTCGGAGAGGGGCACCGAAGAGGTCTTTGGCGCCTTTCCAGGGAGCCGGTTCGGGAAAGTGTTGTCATGATCCAGATCAAGCAACCATGGGGGTTCCGGAGCGCGTAACTCCTGCGTAACCCTCTCATTACAAGGAAGTCGCCACAGCTTTGTGCGCTTCATCACAAGGGGGGGAACCTTTGGTCTATTTTTGATGGACGGCGGGAACGGCGCCGTTTAGCTTGAGAACCGTTTGATCACCTCCACATCCGGGAGCCTGATGTCTGAGACATCAGATGGTCTGACCGCTCCTCGGATCATTGCTCGCCCTCTGCCCAGTCCCCCCAACCCTCCATAGGAGTCCCCCATGAAGATCTTCCGCCTTGCCGGCATCGCTGCGCTGCTAGCTGCCGGGGCCGCGGCTCAGGCCCAGACCCCCACCATCAAGATGGATGGGGTTCTCCTCGAGTTCTGGGCCACCCAGATGATGGACAACAACCTGCGGCTCAACACGACCGCCTCCGCCGGGGCCTCGAAATACTACGCCCTGGACTCCCGCTTCCAGGAGAACAACTTCGCTGTGAAGCGCGCCGAAATCTACATGAGCGGCACCATCACCGACACGTTCAGCTGGAACGTGATGTTCGATCCCAACAACAACAACGCGGCGGCGCCCGGCGCCCCCAACAATGTCCTCCAGGATCTGGTCGTGACCTGGGCTCCCGGCAACGGATTCAACGTCAAGGCCGGCCAGTTCAAGATGCCGACCGGCTACGAAGCCACCCTGGTCGCCGCCCGCGAAATCCTCTTCTGGGACCGCAACCAGATCAACCGTCGCTTCGCCGATTCCCGCGACCGCGGCGTGTGGGCCAGCTACACCTACGGCGATGCGAAGGCCTTCCAGGGCAAGATCAACGTGGCCGTGTCCAACGGCACCACGGATGACGGCAGCGGCGGCAAGAACAACGAGAACACGGTGGCCGGCGCCGGCAATGCCCAGAAGGACTGGACCTTCCGTTTCGACAGCAACTTCCTGTCTCGCCACAAGGCGGGCGTCTACTACCGCGAGGGCGTGACGAACCTGAAGGACTCCACCTTCGTGTCCGCCACCGTCCCCGCCAGCTGGGCCGTCGGTGCGCCCAACGCCAGCCAGATCCGGGACAACAAAGACAAGACGACCATGATGGGCGCCTACTACGCCTTCAACAGCGCCGCGTGGCAGATGAGCGCGGAGTACGCCACGGGCCTCCTGGGCCGCCGCTACCCCACCGTGTTCACCGCCGCCGCGGCTCCCCTGCGCGAGCACCTGGACCAGAAGTTCGCGGGCTACGCGGTGGACGGCGCCTACAAGATGGGCAACCACTGGATCACCGGCCGCTACGACGTGCTGAACTACAACTCCGGCGACGACTGGTACACCGTTGCCAACCCCTACAAGACGGCGACCGGCGACTTCAGCCCCAAGTACACGGAAGTCACCGTGGGCTACAACTACGTCTTCATCCCCACCAAGCAGTCCGCGGGCAAGGTGAAGCTCGACTACATCATCCGCAGCAAGAACTTCCTGGCTCCCCGCGCCGGCCAGACCGGCGAGCAGGGTGGCAACACCCTCGTCGCCTCCCTCATGTTCTCCTACTGAGCCGGATCGCTTAGCTGATCCTTGTCCAGTCGCACAGCACGGAACTCCCGGGTCCTCCCGCGAGTTCCGTGCTTTTTTTAACCTTCGGGGGTGTAGACTCTTCTCAACTTTCCAACAACAACACTTTTGAGCAGGAGCTGCCATGCGCAAGCACCTCTTGGCCTTGGGCGCCGCCATGGCGCTGTCTCCGTGCCTCCTGGCACAGAAGATCGGCGTCATCAATTCCATGAGCGGCCCGGAGGCCCCCATCGGGGAGAACATCACCAACGGCATCAAGCTGGCGGAGGAGGATCTCAGGAAGAAGGGCATCCAGCTCCAGTTGGTGTGGGAGGACGACACGGGCAAGCCGCAGATATCCATGAGCGCCATGGAGAAGCTGGCGACCCGGGACAACGTGGTGGGCGTGGTGGGGCCCTACACGTCGGCCTGCTCCAACGCCGTGGCCAAGCTGGCGGAGAAGTACCGCGTGCCCCTCCTGATCCCCGCGGCGGCGAAGGAGGAGATCACCCGCCAGGGGCTCAAGAACGTCTTCCGGATGAACGCGCCGGCGGATCAGTACGCCTCCAGCCTCATCGATGCCGCCACGGCCCTCGGGAAGCCCAGGAGCATCGCCTTCATCTACGAGAACACCGACTTCGGCACCTCCACGTCGAAGACGGCCAAGGACTACGTCGCCAAGAAGGGGATCCAGGTGGTGGCGGACGAGCCCTATCCCAAGGGTTCCGCCGACTACCGCTCGACCCTGGCCAAGGTGAAGTCCAAGAACCCCGACCTCGTGTTCATGGTCTCCTACGTGGCGGATGCGATCCTGCTGATGCGGCAATCCAAGGAAGTGGGCCTCCAGCCCCAGGCGTTCCTGGGCGCGGGCGCGGGCTTCACCACCGCCGAATTCGCCAAGGAGCGGGCCATCTCGGAGAACGTCATCTCCTGCACGCAGTGGACGGAGGACGTGAACTGGCCCGGCGCCAAGGAATTCGGCGCCCGCTACAAGGCCCGGTTCGGGAAGGAAGCCACCTACCACGCCGCCTGCGCCTACGCTTCGATGATCGTGATGGCCGAGACCGCCAAGCACGCCGGCGGGGACCGCGCCAAGACCCGCGACGCCCTCAAGGCCGGCAAGTGGAACGGCGTCATGGGCGAGGTGAAATTCGCGGACTACGACGGGTTCACCAACCAGAACAACCACCAGATGCTGGTGCAGCAGATCCTCGGCGGGAACTACGAGACGGTGCTGCCGTCCCAGTTCGCCACCAAGAAGGCGGTCTATCCCTTCCCCAGGTGGAAGTGAGGCCGAATCCGGCCGGGGGTTCCGCGTTGCGCGCACATCCCCGGGTTCCTGCGTCCCAGTCCGGTGAAGCCGGACTGGGACTTTCCCTCCGGAGTCTCGCGAACCCATGGCTGTCTTCCTCCAATCCCTCATCAGCGGCATCCTGATCGGCGGGGTGTACGCGCTCATCGGCATCGGCCTCACGCTCATCTTCGGCGTGATGCGGGTCATCAACTTCGCCCACGGCGACATCCTGATGGTGGGGATGTACGTCACCTACCTGCTGTTCACGCTCCTGGGGATCGACCCCTTCGTGTCGGTGCTCATCAGCTTCCCGCTGATGTTCCTGTTCGGGGGCGTCCTCCAGAAGGTGTTCATCAACCGCGTGCTGAACGCCGTGGCCCAGAACCAGATCCTCCTGACCATCGGCCTGGGGCTCGTGATGAGCAACTCGATGATGCTGATCTTCACGTCCGACTACAAAATCCTCACCACCTCCTATTCCTCGGCCACCATCCCCGTGGGAGGCGGCGTCTCGGTTTCCACGCCCCTCCTCATCTCGTTCCTGATCACCGCGGCCATCACGGCGGCCCTCTACTGGTTCCTGCTGAAGACGGACACGGGCCAAGCCATCCGCGCCACGGCCCAGGATCGCGAAGCCGCCCAGCTCATGGGCATCAACGTGAAGCGCATGTCCATCATCGCCTTCGGCCTGGGAGCCGCCCTCGCGGGAACGGCGGGCGCGCTCATCTCCCCGACCTACTACATCTTTCCCCAGGTGGGCGGGGTCTTCACGCTGAAGGCCTTCGTCATCACCGTCCTCGGGGGCATGGGCAGCGTTGTGGGCGCCACGCTCGGCGGCATCCTGATCGGCATCACCGAATCCATGAGCGCGGTCTACATCTCCTCCGGGTGGAAGGACGTGGTGGTCTTCGTGCTCTTCCTGCTGGTACTCCTCTTCAAGCCTTCGGGCCTGATGGGCAAGTCGCGGACCTGAGGAGGACGACATGACCAAGACCATTCTCAAGGCCGCCTTCGGCCTCGCCGTCCTAGCCGTGCTCCTGGCCATTCCGCGGTACGTGGAAAGCCCCTACGCGCTCCACATGATGATCCTGCTGTTCCTCAGCGTGTCCCAGGGGCAGAGCTGGAACATCCTGGGGGGCTACACCGGCCAGCATTCCGTGGGCCACGCCGCCTATTTCGGCGTGGGCGCCTACACCACCATGATGCTGATGCACTCCAAGCAGATCGTCCCCTGGGTGGGCGTGTGGGCGGGAGTGGCGGCCGTGGTCGTGGTGGCCCTGGCGATCGGCAGCATCTGCTTCCGCCTGCGCGGCCCCTACTTCGTCCTGGCGTCCATCGCCGTGGCCGAAATCATGCGGCTGTCCGCCATCAACCTCACGACCCTCACCAACGGCGCGGAAGGGATTCTCGCCACCGAAATCCCCGCCTTCAAGATCGGCGAGCGCGTGGTGACGGAATTCCTCACCAAGGTGCCCTTCTACTACATCGGGCTCTTCCTGGCCCTGCTCACCATCGCCGTCACGGCGTGGGTGGAGCGCTCCAAGCTGGGCTACTACTTCCAGGCCATCCGGGAGGACCAGGACGCGGCCCACTCCCTGGGCATCCCGATCGCGCGGTACAAGAACATCGGACTCGTGATCTCGGCGGTGCTGACGTCCCTGGCGGGCAGCTTCTACGGGATCTACGTGGGGTTCGTGGATCCTCCCACGGTCCTGGGCCTCGATGTCTCCGTCCAGATCATGCTGATCTGCATCATCGGCGGGATGGGCACACTGTGGGGACCGGTGCTCGGAGCCCTCGTGCTGGTGCCACTTTCCGAGGCTCTGCGAAGCAACATGCTCACGGATCTCCTCGTGAAGGTGGGGATCGTGGCCGCCGATTCGAAGGCGGGGCTGTTCCTCAAGGAGAACCTGGCCCACGCCCACGTCCTGCTCTACGGCATCCTCGTGGTGCTGGTGATCCTGTTCATGCCGGAGGGACTCATGGGCTTCGTCCGGAAGCTGGCCGCGCGCCGGCAGCGGGAGGCGGTCTGATGGCCATTCTGGAGATCAAGAACGTCAGCAAGTTCTTCGGGGGGCTGGCGGCGAATTCCAACGTCTCCTTCGCCGTGGAAGAGGGCACCATCACCGGCCTGATCGGGCCGAACGGCGCGGGCAAGACCACGCTGTTCAACTGCATCACCGGCTACTACCCGCCCTCCAAGGGCGAGATCCTGTTCGACGGCCGGCGGATGAACGGGCTCCAGCCCGACAAGGTGTGCATGCTGGGGATGGTTCGGACCTGGCAGAAGGTGCGGCCCCTGGCCAAGCTCTCCGTGGTGGACAACGTGATGGTGGGGGCGCTGGCCCGCACCTCCTCCCTCAAGACCGCCCGCGAGATGGCCATGGAGCAGCTCAAGGTGGTGCGGATGGAGCACCGGGCGGCCTTTCTGGCCGGCGGCCTGCCCATCGGCGAGCGGAAGAAGCTCGAGGTGGCCCGCGCCCTCGCCACGCAGCCCAAGCTGGTGCTGCTGGACGAGGTGATGGGCGGGCTCAACCCCGCCGAAAGCGAGGAGATCATCCAGCTCATTCTCGACATCAAGCAGCGGGGCCTGACGCAGATGGTCATCGAGCACGACATGAAGGCCATCATGCGCATCTCCGACCGCGTCGTGGTCCTGACGTCGGGCGAGAAACTCACGGAGGGTTCCCCCCAGGACGTCGTCAGCAACCCCGAAGTGATCAGCGCGTACCTGGGTGAGAGCCATGCTTAAGATCGAAAAGCTGAACTTCTCGTACGGCGATCTCAAGGTCTTGTGGGACGTGGATCTGGAGGTCCACGAGGGTGAGATCGTCACCGTGGTGGGCGCCAACGGCGCCGGGAAATCCACCACCCTCAAGAACATCTCGCGCCTGGTGGCGCCGGCGTCGGGGTCCATCACGTTCTGCGGGGAGAACCTGGTCAAGGTCCCGCCCCACGACGTGGTGGAGCGGGGGCTGGTCCAGGTGCCGGAGGGGCGCCGGATCTTTCCGGAAATGACCGTGATGGAGAATCTCCGGATGGGGTCCTACGTCAAGGGCACCCGGGGCGACCGGCAGAAGAACATCGACTGGGTGTTCGAGCTGTTTCCGCGCCTCAAGGAGCGGGAGAAACAGCTGGGTGGCACCATGTCCGGCGGCGAGCAGCAGATGCTGGCCATCGCCCGCGGCCTCATGGCCAACCCCAAGCTCCTGCTGCTGGATGAGCCTTCTTTGGGGCTGTCGCCTCTGCTCGTGAAGAACATCTTCGACATCATCACCGGCATCAACAGGCAGGGAGTTACCATCCTTCTCGTGGAGCAGAACGTCTACCAGTCCCTCCGCATCGCCCACCGCGCCTACGTCATGGAGACGGGTCGGGTGGTGCTGTCGGGCAAGGGCGAGGAACTGCTCGACAACGACCACATCAAGAAAGCCTTCCTGGGCATGTGAGGAGATCCGATGACCACCGTCGAAAAGTGGATGACGAAAAACCCCATCACCATCGATCAGGATGCCTCGATCATCGAAGCCATCCACCTGATGAAGGAGAAGGGCATCCGCCGCCTTCCGGTGATGGCCGGCGGCAAGTTCACGGGCCTGATCACCGAGCGGATGATCAAGGACTACACACCGGGGAAGGCTACCTCCCTGGATACCTGGGAAGTCCACTACCTCCTGTCGAAGACGCCCGTGAAGGACGTGATGAATCCGCGCCCGCGCACGGTCACCCCGGACGTGGATCTCGCCACCGCGGCCCAGGCCATCCTCGACCACAAGCTCTACGGACTGTGCGTCGTGGACGGCGCGGGGACCCTGGTGGGCATCATGTCCGTCGGCGACATGCTGAGGGCCGTCGTGGAATTCGCCAAGGCCAAGTGAACCATTGCCTGCATGGGAGAGCGGACCGGATCTCCGGCCCGCTCCCGCGCCGGAGGCGCCGGTTGACCGGGGTCGCGGAACCCCGGGAAGATCGACGAGCGTCCCAGGAGGAACCTTGTCCGCGACCGATCGGCCCCAGGCCCTGCGCTCAGGCTTCGCCCGCGCCTTCTGGGTGGCCAATACCCTGGAGCTGTTCGAGCGCCTGGCCTTTTACGGCTCCAAGGCGATCCTGGCCGTCTACCTGGTGGAAAAGGTGGGGCTGGGCCGGCTGGGGAGCGCCCTCGTCGGCCTCTACGGGTTCGCGGTTTTCTTCCTGCCGACCCTGGCCGGCCCCCTGGTGGACCGCTACGGCTTCCGCCGCAGCCTGATCGCCTGCTTCTCCATCTTCAGCGTGGGCTACTTCGCCATTGGGCTGGCGGGCCTGCCCCAGGGCCAGGCCTTCGTGGCCTCCATCGGACTCACGCCCTACATCGTGGGCGCCCTGCTGCTGACGGCGGTGGGGGGCTCGCTCATCAAGCCCTGCGTGGTGGGGACCGTGGCGCGGACGACGACGCCGGAAACCAAATCCCTGGGCTACTCCATCTACTACACCCTGGTGAACCTCGGCGGAGCCATGGGGCCGGTGCTGGGCCTCCAGGTACGGGAAGGGTTCGGCATCGAGTACGTGCTCATCATGTCGGCGCTGACCTCGGTCCTGAACCTGCTGGGCACCTTCCTCTTCTTTCCGGAACCCGGCGGCGCGGCGGAAGGTTCGACGCGGACCCTGGGCCAGGTGGTGCGGGACATGGGCATGGTCTTCCGGAACCTCCGGTTCATGGGCTTCCTGGTGATCTTCTCGGGGTTCTGGATCATGTTCTGGCAGATCTTCTACGGACTGCCGTTCTACGTCCGGGACGTCCTGCACTTCTCGCGCTTCGAGCTGATCGAGACCGTGGACTCCTGCGCCATCATCCTGCTGACGGTGCCGGTCACAGCCCTCATGAAGAAGGTGCGCCCGATCTTGGCCATGTCTTCGGGCTTCGCCATGGCGAGCCTGGGTTGGTGTTTCGTGGGCGCCGTGCCCACCCTGGGCGGCACCATCGCGGGGATCGTGATCTTCGCCGTGGGCGAGGCCATGCAGGCGCCCCGCTTCTACGAATACGTGGCCGATCTCGCCCCCACGGACCAGGTGGGGACGTACATGGGCTTCGCGTTCCTGCCCGTGGCCATCGGCGCCCTGGTGGCGGGCTACCTCAGCGGGTTCCTGGTCGAGCACTTCATGCGCCAGTCCCACCGGCCCGGCATGATGTGGTTCGCCCTGGCCTCCGTGGGACTGGCCTCCACGGCGCTGATGCTGCTGTACGACCGCTTCGTGGTGCCCCGCCGGGCCTGATCAGAGGTTCTTCGACAGGAATTCCCACATGGCCTGGTAGCGCGCCCACGCGTGCTGGGGGGCGCGGGGGCTGTGGTCGGAACCGGGCAGCAGGATCAGGGGCGCGACATGGCCCGCCTTCTGCAGGGCGTCGAGGAACATGACGGTGTTCTGGGGATGCACGTTGTCATCCAGCGTCCCGTGCAGCAGGAGCAGCTTTCCCGAGAAGTTCTCCACGCTCTTCAGCACGGAACTCGCTTCGTAGCCGGCCTTGTTGTCCGACGGGAGTCCCATGTACCGCTCGGTGTAGATGCTGTCGTAGAGGCTCCAATCCACGACGGGCGCCCCGGCGATCCCCAGCTTCCATGCCCGACTGTGGGTGAGGGCATAGGTGACCATGAACCCGCCGTAGCTCCAGCCCTCCAGGCAGACGCGGTCCATGTCCGCCCACCCCTGCGCCTTGAGCCACGCGAGGCCGTCCAACTGGTCCTGGAGCTCTTGGGGGCCCAGGTTGCGATGGACGCCCTGGGAGCTGGAGGGGCCCTTTCCCGACGCGCTGCGGTTGTCGCAGATCCACGTGGCGATGCCCTGCTGGGCGAGGAACTGGAACCAGGGCATGTCGCGGGTCCAGGCGTCCCGCACCAGGGGCGCGTTGGGTCCGCCGTAGATGTACTGGACCACGGGATACTTCTTGGCCGGATCCAGGTGGGGCGGAAGAACCAGCACGGTCTCCATGGGGAATCCGTCCCGGGTCTTCACCTGCTGGAAGCTCACCTTCCCTAGATCCAGGGCTCGGATCGCGTCCCCGGGATTGGCGTCGATGAGGCGGAGCCGCTTGCCGGCGGCATCGTGCAGGGCCTGCTGGGGCGGCGTCAGCGCCTCGCTCCAGGTGTCGAGGAAGGCCGTGAAGTCGGGATTGAACCGCGCGCGGTGGGTGCCGGGCCGTTCCGTCAGCCGGACGAGGCCTTTCCCGTCGGTTCCCGCGCGGTAGGCGTCCAGCCCGACAGCGCTCCGCTCCGTGGCTTCGAAGTAGACGTGCGTTCCTTTGGGGTTCGTGCCGTGAATCCGCCGCACGTCCCACTCTCCGGCCGTCACGGCGCCGACGAGGGCGCCGTCCTTTCCGTAGCGGTAGATGTGGTGGCGGCCGGTGCGGCTGGATTCCCACAGGAACCCGCCGTCGGGCAGGAACCGGGGCAGGGGGAGGCGCTCCTGCCAGCCCGCCGCCTTCTCCCGGAGCATCAGCCGGGAGGCTTTCTGTTCGTAGCGGCGGAGGTCCAGCCAGCTCTGAACGCGGTCCTGGTGGGCCGCGATCAGACGGCCTTCCGGATCCCAGCCCACCTGGACGATGAGCGTCTCCTGTCCCGGATAGGGCTCGTCCATCCACGTGGCGCGCCCTTCGAGATCCACCACGCCGAGACGGGCGATGGGGTTGGGGTCCCCGGCTTTGGGATAGCGGGCCTTCCGGGCCTGCTGGGGCTGGAACCGGTCGTCCATCAGGGTGAACACGGGGACCTTGGTTTCATCCAGACTGAGGAAGGCGAGGCGCTTGGAATCCGGGGCCCACCAGAAAGCGCGGAAGGTGCCGCGCCCGTAGACCTCCTCCTGGTAGACCCAGTCGAGGCGGCCGTTGAACACCGTCTCGCTGCCGCCGGTGGTGAGGCGGGTTTCCCGCGCCGTCGCCACGTCCACGCGGTAGAGGTCGTTCCCGCGGAGGTAGGCCACCTGGTGGCCGTCGGGACTGAACGCCGGTTCGTCCGGTTTTCCTCCGGCCAGCCGTCGGGCCGAAGCCGCCTTCACGTTCACCACGTAGAGGTCCCCCGCGACGTCCAGCAGGAAGGCGCTGCGATCGCCGCTCCAGGTGAAGGTGCCCCGTCCCAGCGCGGCTTTCGCGGTCGCTTCCGTCGCTCCCGCGGCGATCAGGGCCGCCTGGAGACGATCCGCTTCCAGCAGAGGGGTCGCTTCCCAGGTCGCGGGATCGATCCGGAAGAGGGCCAGTTGATCTCTCTTCCGCCGGGTCTCCACCAAGGCTCCGTCCGACAGCCAGTCCAGACGGGTGGCCGGCGCCCCCGCGAAATCCACTTTTCGGGTGGGATGGGCGACGGCTTCCAGGGTGAGTCGGGCCGGCGTCTGCTTCGGCGCGGGACTCGGCGCCTGGCCCGCCAGGGAGGACGCGAGGACGAGGCCGGTCAGGAAATGGCGGGCGGACATGAACGCTCCAGCAAAGTAACCAGGTATATCGTAAAACGAGGTGCGGCGCGGCCCCAGGATTTGAGGACGGCCGGAGGTCCACCGATGATGGAACGGGGCCGGTCCCCGAAAGTTGGGGTGCAACGATGTCGTTCGTGGATCGGATGAAGCCGCAGTCGCTGGCGGGGAAGATCCTGCTGGTGGGGCTCGGTCCGCTGTTGATCGTCTTCCTCATGTCGTGGCTGCTGCTGGTGCCCGCCGTCGAGCGGGGCTTTCTGGATGCCCGCAAGACCGAGATCCGCAGCCTGACGGAGACCGCCGTGGGGATCCTGGCGGCCCACGAGGCCGAGGCGGCCTCCGGCGCCATCCCTCGCGAGGAGGCCCAGCGTCGGGCCGTGGCCCAGATCAAGGCCATCCGGTACGGGGCCGGCAACTACTTCTACGTCTTCAACCAGGAACCCCGGATCGTCACCGTCCCCATCCGTCCCGAGATGGAAGGCAAGCTGGTCAACGACTTCACGGACAAGCAGGGAACGCGGATCTACGTGGAGTTGCAGAAGCTGGGCCGAGAGCCCGGCGGCGGCTACATGCAGCTGTGGTTCGGCAAGCCCGGCGTGGACGGCGCGTTCCCCAAGCTGAACTACGTGAAACTCTTCGAGCCCTGGGGCTGGAACATCGGCACGGGCGTCTACATCGACGACCTGCAGGCGCAGGTCCGGCTCTATACGTGGTCCATCCTTGGCGGGCTGCTGGTCCTGTCGGCGATCCTGTTCTTCGCCGTGCGGAAGCTGGCGCGGCGGATGTCCCGGCCGCTGCATGAGCTGGTGGACGGCCTGCACAACAGCGACCTCACCCGGGAGATCCGGATCGATGCTTCGGACGAGATCGGCGAGGCCGCCAAGGCCTTCAACGCCTACAACGCCGGGTTGAGGAGCCGCGTGGTCGAGATTTCGGGCTTCGCCAGCCGCGTGGCCTCCGGCAGCACGGAACTGGCCGCCAGTTCCGACGAGATGACCCGCGCGGTGGATGAGATCGCCCACGTCAGCGAGGAGTTGAAACTGGCCGGCGAGCGCGTGGCCCGGGCCATGGCGGAACTGTCCGAAGAATCCGGCCTGGTGGCCAGCCACAGCGAAGCCGGCGGCCGGGAAGGCGCCGCCGCGGTGGCGGAGACCGTCCGCAGCGCCGAAGCCGGCGAGGCCGCCGTGCATGGGATGGGCGAGATCCAGGGCGCCACCGCCCAGATCGTCCAGGCCGTGCGCGTGATCCAGGAGATCGCCCGCCAGACGAACCTGCTCAGCCTCAACGCCGCCATCGAGGCCGCCAAGGCCGGCTCCATGGGCAAGGGCTTCGCGGTGGTCGCGGAGGAGGTCCGCAAGCTGGCCGAGCGCAGCCGCACCTCCGCCAAGGAAATCGAGGAGCTGATCCAGCGGGCCCAGGAAGCGGTCGCCGGCGGTGTCACCAGCGTCCAGGGCACCATGCAGAGCCTCCAGGCCATCCGGGAGCGCATCCAGGAAGTGGCCAGCCGCGTCTCGCAGATCGGGACCTTCGCGCAGGGCCAGGCCGGCACCAGCGCCGAGGTGACGCGGATGATGGATCAGACCAGCCAGAGCCTGGCCCAGAACGCCACCGCCACCCACGAACTCGCCGCTACCGTGAAGGAGATCGCGCGGACCTCCGAGGACCTGGCTCAGGTCGCGGAAGGACTGAGGAGCCTGGCGGGGAGCTTCAAGCTCTAGAACTCGCCCTCTTCGAGTTGAATCTCCACCCAGGCCAGGGTGCCGAGCGCCAGTGGCTGGAATCCCATCCGACCACCCAGCAGTTCGATGATCCCGGTCGCCAGCGGCAAGCCGATGCCCAATCCGCCGCGACGGCGACGAAGGCCGCGCTCCTCCTGCTCGAAGGGGTGGAGCAGCCGCTCCCAATCCGGGGGCAAGCCCGGTCCCTGATCCTCGATCTCGAAGCGGAGGTGCCAGGCCCGGCCTTCCGGCCGCGCCGCCATGCGGAAGGTCACGGCTCCTTCGGTGGTGAAACCCAGCGCGTTTTCCAGCAGGGCTTCCAGGGCCTGGCACAGTCGGGCGGGATCGCAGATCACCGGGCGCGGCAGAGGAACCAGGTCGGCATGGAAGCGCAGGCCCTTCGTTTGTGCGTTCGCATCGCAGCGCCCGCGCAATCCCGAGAGATGGGCGTTCAGGTCGGTCAACCCTGGCTGGAAGGTGAGGGTGCCATGGCCCAGGCTCGACAGATCCAGCAACCCCTGAACCAGATGCCCGAGCTGCGCCGTGGTCCGACGCGCCTGCCCCAGAATCGAAGCCTGATCGGGCGTCGGATCCAGATCGCTCAGCATCATCAAGTTCCCGGCCAGAATCTGTACCGGCGTCCGCAACTCGTGATGGGCGTTGTCCGTGAAGGCTTCCTGCGCTCGGCGCAACCGCTGTTCCGCTTCCAGAGCCTTCTGTGATTCACGGATGATGCGATTCTTGGCGTGAAAAACAGCGACGATCGCAAGGCCACCTAGGGCTAATAAGGCCAAGACCCCAAAGATGTAGCTGAGGACTAACTGGTTTTCCGGCACAGGAACGTCTTGGCAAGGGTGATGTTGAGAAGAAGACCGATTGTGAATCTAAGCATCCACGGGACAAGAATCCATTCCCGAGAGAGGTGTTGGAGGAAAAACGTCTGCATGGGATAGAACATCAACATGATTCCATAGTCCAATGCCCACGTTCCTAAAAGCCAATAAGCCGGATGATTGTCACGCGGCGTCTCTTCCTTGAGAAGAAGGGCTATGAAACTGCCGACACATAGCATCAAGAGCGCGAAGCATGAAACGATCGCTGCCAGAGGCCACTTAGCTTTCAATCCGACATGGCTTGCATCCCAAGCGGTACTCAGAACAATGGCTGCTCCGCCGAGCGTCAACGGAACCTTCATCGGGAATCTCAAAGCGAGCCCTGCAAGAACCCATAGCGGAAGGAAAGCCTCGGGGAGATGAACTAGGTCCGCCACCCAATAATTTGGTTTTAAATTAATGGCCATGCCGAGCATGGTCCAGTTGACGACGAGCTGAAAGACGACGAAAGCCGTCAAACGCCGCATCCAGGAAAATGACACATACCGTCCCGACTGCCAATGCATCGTGGCAGCCAGGACGGGAATGAGGGGGGAAACCATTTGGATGCCCCAACCCCAACGCAGGATTTGGGAATGGCTCATCCCCATATGCTCAAAACCTAGATCCAGTTCTTGGCCGCACAGAAGGGCGGGCAATCAGTGCCGTTCTGAATGAAAATCGCCTCTCCACCCACGAGGTCCTGCCCAGCCTGATCCACCGCCACCATCACCATCGTGGGAGACCCGTCCTTGTGCGCGGCGCGGTAGATGCGGATGCCGGCGGCGTTGGGCTGGGCGAGGAGCTGTTCGAAGGCGCTGCGGTTGAAGGCGGAGGCGCGGTGCTCGTCGGTCTTGGCCTTGCTCTGGAAGGCCTTGACGAGTTCGGACGCTTCTTCGCGGGTGATGCGGTGGTCACGGGCGGAATCGAAAGCTTGGGTGGACACGGTGGACTCCTGGATGGAGATCGTGGTGGAAGAAGGTGGGAAGCCGATCCGGATGAGGGCCCGGTTGAGGCGCTACCGGGGGCGCGCTCCCCGTGGGGTGAGATCAGTTGGGCAGGTGGGGGCGGGTGAGGTTGCGGTGGCCCTCGGCGGTCACCAGCAGATTGTCCTCAATGCGGATTCCGCCGCAGGGGGTGAGCTCGTCAATGAGCGTCCAGTTGAAGAGATCCTTGTGCTCGTTGGTTCGGAAGGGGCGCAGGAGCATGGGGATGAAGTAGAGTCCGGGTTCGACCGTAAAGACCTGGCCTGCTTCGATGGTGCGCGTGGTCCGCAGGGTGGGGTGCTGGGCCGGCGGCGGCTGGGGGGTCCCATCGGGAGCGCCCTGCTTGCCCGCCACATCGTGGACCTGGATACCGAGATGGTGTCCCAAACCATGGGGAAAGAATGGGCGGCTGAGACCCTTCTCTACGGCCTCTTCGGCGCCAGCCTTGAGGATGTGGTGATCGTGAAGAAGGCCCGCGATGGCGAGGTGTCCCTGGTGATGGAGGTCGCCGTAGGGCATCTCCGCTTTGACGGCATTGCAGAGCTGAAGTTCGAGGCGATCCATGCCCTCGACGAGACCGGCGAAGCGGGGATCGCAGTGGGGAGCGGCGACGGTGCGGGTGATGTCGGCGGCGTAGCCCCGCACCTGGGCGCCCGCGTCGATGAGCAGGACGGAACCGTTCCGCAGGTCCTTCCGCTTGCCCTCGTAGTGGAGGATGGCGCCCTTTTCGTTGAGCGCCACGATGTTCCCGTAGGGCAGGTCCTGGTCCGCTACGCCGGCGGCCTGGACGTAGGCGTGATGGATCTCCAGTTCAGTGGCCCCGGCCAGGAAGGCGGCCTTGGCGGCCAGGTGTCCACGGGCAGCTAGGACGGTGGCCTCTTCGATGCACCGGACCTCGTACTCCGACTTGTTCGTGCGGTGCCAATCCAGGCGGGCGGTGAGCTCCGCGGGGTTCGCTTCCAGCCGCGCGGTGGCGGCCCGGTCCGTCTCGCTCCCGATGTAGGCCGCGCGAGTCACGCTTCCCAGCCGGGCCCAGACCTCATCGACCGTCCCCGCTTCCTCCAGGTCGAATTCGGAGGCCCAGAACGGGGACCCCAGGGGCGCCTGTTCGTACCAGAAATCCTCCGGCGCATAGCGGATCAGGCGGGGCCGGTGGCCGGGGCGCACGAGCAGCACATGATGCGGTCCGGCCATCGGACACCAGTGGATGAAATGGGGCGTGGCGTGGAAGGGCGCGTCCTGATCGTCGGCGAAGTAGGTGTGGGCCTGGCCGCTGGAGATCACCAGGGCGTCGAAGCCGGTGGCGGCGAGGGCCTCCTCCGCGGTGCGCTGGCGTTCCGCGAGATGGGCGTGAAAGAGGGCGGCTAGGTCGGTCATGAAATCCCCAAAGGAGCGGCGGTGCGTGGAGGGGCGGCGTTCAGAGGAACCGGAGCGGTTTCTCCTCGGGGGCGAATCCGTGGCGCACGGCCTTCTCGAAGAAGAGGGCGAGGCTTTTACGTTCGGCTTCGCCCAGGGTGTAGCTGATGTTTTCGGTGAGGTACTCGTGGAGCTCGATCTTGGTCCAGCCGATGGTGCTGCGGGCCTCCTCGATGATGGCCGGCAGCTGCGACACTCCGATTTCGTAGCTCCGGTGGAAGAAGGAGGCCACGCCGCCGGGAAGGGGGAGTTCCGGGGCGTCCTTCCGGACCAGCCACAGGGCGAACACGAAGGGCAGGCCCGTCCAGGCGTGCCACTCCTCCGCCAGGTCCAGGACGAATAGCCCCTGGCGCGGCGCCCGCATGGCGGCGTCGCCGATCATCAGGGCCGCGTCGTTCGCCTCCAGCATGGCGGGCAAATCCGGCCCCATGTCCGTCACGGCAGGGCTCACGCCGTAGCGCTCCCGGAGGAGGATTTGGGCCAGGACGACGCTCGTCCGGCTGGACGTGTCCAGCGCCAGGGTGCGGATCTGCTCCGGCGGCACCTTGGAAAGGATCACCACGCTCCTGACGCGCTTGGGGGAGGCGATGCAGAGGCCGGGGACGATAAGGAGATCCGGAATCCGGAGGTATTCCACGGAACTGACGATGCCCGCGTCCACCTCTCCGGACCGCAATTGGTCGGCGCAGGTGGAGGGGAAGTGGAACTTCAGGTGGAAGTGTTCCCAGCCCAGGCCGTGCTTGAATCCGTGATTCAGGGGCGCCGCGTTCAAGTAGTCGATGATGGACAGGCGGAAAGGTTCGGTGGCCATGGCACGAGTCTACCGGGCCTGCCATCATCCCTTCATGGTCCTGTGGCACTACG
Organism: Geothrix sp. 21YS21S-4; assembly: GCF_030845995.1. Classification (NCBI taxonomy): domain Bacteria; kingdom Pseudomonadati; phylum Acidobacteriota; class Holophagae; order Holophagales; family Holophagaceae; genus Geothrix; species Geothrix sp. 21YS21S-4. The sequence continues at coordinate 1,877,873 of NZ_CP132719.1, read as the reverse complement.
AGCTCACCACTCCCATGGGCCCCATGCGGGCGGCCTTCGACGGGCGGGGCCGGCTGCGGGAGCTGGCGGTGGAAGCGCTGGATCCCCGCAAGACGTCGCCCTTGCCGCCGAAGGAGCAGCGGGAGGCCAAGCGCTTTCTGGATCGCCAACTGGAGGCCTACCTGGCCGGCACGCTCCGGACGTTCACCGTTCCCCTCGATCCGGAGGGTTCCTCGCTCGAACAGCGGATCTGGGAGGTGGTGCACGCCATTCCCTATGGCCGCGCGCAGAAGCCGGCGGAGATCGCCGCGTCCCTCCAGGTGGATGAGGATCTGGTCGTCATGGCCTGCGCGGCGAATCCCATCGTCCTGCTGATCCCCTCTCATCGCGTGATCCTGCCCGGCGAGGGTCCGCTGCCGCGGGCCCTGAGGGACCTGGAGTCGGGCCTGGGGTGGCGGGGGCTCTGAGAAGGCGCCGCCGCTTCCGTGCGGCATCAACAAAAAACCGCGCTTCTGGCATCCTTCAACCATGCCCGGTTCCTTCCACCCGCTCGCCACGCCCCTGGGAGACCTGGGCGCGGCCTTCGACGAGGACGGGCGCCTGGTGCAGTTGATCCGTCTCCACGGTCGCCCGCCCGCGGTTCCGGCTGGGCCCGTGCCGAAGAGCCTCCCCTATCTGAAGCGCCAGATGGACGCCTATTTCTCGGGAAACCTGCGGGATTTCAACATCCCCATGCTGGCCGAGGGCACGGACTTCCAGCGCCGGGTGTGGAAGGAGCTGCAGAAGATTCCCTACGGCCAGGCGATCTCCTACCTGGAACTGGCCCGCCGGCTGGGCGACGAGAAGTGCATCCGCGCCGCCGCGCGCGCCAACGGGGCCAATCCCCTGATCATCCTCATTCCCTGCCACCGCGTGATCGGGTCGGACGGTTCGCTGGTGGGCTACGGCGGAGGGCTCGACATGAAGGAATACCTGCTCAGGCTGGAGGGCGTGCTGCCCAAAGCCCCGCCCCAGCCCGCGTTGCCCCTGGAATGGCTCTGAGCGCTCCGCTGCCTTGATATGGTGGGAAGAAGGCTCCAGGCGGGAGGGGGAATGGGTGTGCGCGGTCGATGGCTCCTGGCGTCCGCCGTGGTCGTGGCGGGGCTCGCCTGCCGTCGGGAGGATCCCCAGATCCGCGAGCTGACGGAGCGGGCGGCTCAGGCCGATGAGGCTTCGCGCCAGTTGCGGCAGGCCTGGAGCGATCAGCTCCGGCGCTTCGCCACCCTCGGCGTCCGGCAGGCGCGGCCCGATGCGTCGCTGCTTCTCCTGTCGGACGACCAGAAGCGGGCGCTGGAGGCCCGGGTCCGGAGCGAAAAGGACAATTCCCGCCGCGCCCTCATCCGGGAAACCCTGGAGAAGGACCAGGAACTCCGCGGCCTCCGCGATCGGCTGGCGGGCCTTCAAACCGGCCTGCCCGAGCCGGAGGTGGTCCAGCGGAACGACAGCCACTACGGCATGGCCATGCGTTTCCTTCAGGGCCGGGGCTGTTCGATGGAGGAGGCCCGGCGGCTGCTCAGCCGCGTCCCCATCTCCGCCAAGCTCGCGCCCGGATTCGAGGTCTACCACTTCTACCTTCACGGCGCCTACGCCAGCTGGGTCGCCCAGGGAACCGCGCCCTTCACGCCCCAGGACCTGGGCCGCGGGGACGTCGACCAGATCGAATCCCAACGGGACAAGGAGGTCGGCCGGGGCGCCCGTCTCCAGAAGGAACTGGCCGCCCTGGCGGACCAGAAGAAGCGCATCGAGGAGGAGATGACCGCCATCCGCCAGGAGCGGGCGGGACTGCTCCAGAACCGCGGCGAACTGGAGGCCGCCAACGCCCGGCAGCTGGCCAAGCTGAACGCCCTGCACTACGCCGTGGGCGTCCGGTCGGTCCTGGAAAAGGAGGGCGTAATCGAGACGCCCTTCTTCGACAAGGACCGCTCGGGCCGGAACTGGCGCGACCGGGTTTTCACGCGCCACCTGGACCTCCGCACCGGCCACACCATTCAGATCGAAGCGGCGGAACTGGGCCTGAAGCGGATCAGCAAGGTGAACGTGGTTCCCGGCTCCTACCTTCCGGACGAGCACTACCGGCTGTCCTTCGGCCCCGATCGGCAGACCGTGACGGTGGAGCTGCTGGCGCCCTCGCGGTTCAAGAACGACAAGGTGGTATTCGCCGTCGTGGAATGACCGGATCCGCGGCGGATATGATGGAAGGGCGGTCCGCTTCTCGTCCGGACGGCGCGCCGCTTCGCTTTTCGGGACTCGTCTATGCCTTCGATCTTCGGCCACACCCTCGCCGGCCTGGCCGTCAGCGCGGCCTTCACGCAGGGGAAGCCCCCCCGGCGGATGTGGCTCCTGGTGACGGCCTGCGCGGTGGCGCCGGATCTGGACTGGTTCACCCGCTTCACGCCCCTGGCGGAAAGCCACCTCGCCCACCGGGGCCTGAGCCATTCCCTGGTCGCCGCCGCCATGCTCGCCGCCGCCGCGATGCTGGTCGGTTTCCGATCCCAGCTCCGCAGCGGTCGGCATTGGGGATGCATGACGACCGCGGCCTTCTCGCACAGCCTGCTGGACGCCTGCACGTTCGGCGGCACCGGCGTGGCGATGTTCCTGCCCTTTTCCGAAGCCCGCTACGTCTGCGCCTGGCAGCCGCTCTTCGTATCGCCCATTCCCCTCTCGGGCAAATTGCTGGACTGGCTGCTGTTCTCGCTGAGTACCGAGGCCGTGTGGATCGGGATTCCCGCCCTCCTGGCCTTCGGCGTCCCCTGGGCGCTGCGGCGGGTCCGCATGTGGCGGGAGCGTCCCGAGGCGTAGCGGGGATTCCGGCGACGACCATCGGAGGACAGGCGCCCGCCGCCTCCCTAGCATGAAGGCATGCGCTGGTCGGAGGAGCACCTCTACGAACGGATCCTGGCGAAGGACGCCTCCTTCGACGGGCAGGTGGTCGTGGGCGTGCTCACCACCGGGATCTACTGCCTGCCCTCCTGTCCGGCCCGGAAACCGCTCCAGCGCAACGTCCGGTTCTTCTCGGATGAAGCCGCGGCCCAGGCGGCGGGTCTCCGTCCCTGCAAGCGGTGCCGGCCCGACGCCTTCTACCGGGGCGAGGATGCGGGCCTGACCCGGCTCGAAGCTGCCCTCAGCCGCGTCACGGCCGATCCCGCGGCATTTTCCGACGTGGATGCCCTGGCGGAGGCCGCCGGCGTGGGGGTCACCAAGTTGAAGGAGCTGTTCCGGATCCACCTCCACGCCCAACCCGCCGCCTTCCTCCAGCGGATCCGCATCCAGGCTGGCTGCGCCCGGCTCGTGGAAGGCCGCAGTGATCTGGCGGACCTGGCTTTCGATTCGGGCTATGAAAGCGCTTCCGGGTTTCACGGCGCCTTTCGGAAGCAGACCGGCCTGAGCCCCGGGGCCTACCGCGCCATGCTGGGGTCGGACCGCTTCGTGCTTTCCCAGCCGTCCGGCCTTCGCGTGGACGACGTGCTCCGCTTCCACGGCCGGGACGCAGCCAGCGTCTCCGAACGGGTGGAGGGGCGCCGATTGTGGAAGGCCTTCCTCATGGGGGGCGCGCCCGCCACCCTCCGCCTCGCCTTCGGCGAATCCGACGTCGAGGTGTCGCTGGCGGGCGCTTCGGGGCCTGCGGCCATGGCCCGGGCCCATCGCATCGCCCTCCGCCTGCTGGGCTGGCAGGACGACCCTGCGGCTTTCGAGACCGCCCATCCGGAATGGAGCGTCCCGCGGCCGGGGCTGCGCGTGCTGCTCACGGCGGATCCTTTCGAGGCCCTGGTGTGGGCCATTCTGGGCCAGCAGGTGAACCTCGCCTTCGCCTACGCCCTGCGGCGGGACCTGATCCGCCGGGCGGGCCTGCCCGCGGCGAAGGGGCTGGTGGCGCATCCGGACGCCGCGGCCGTCGCGGCCTTGGAACCGGCGGATCTCCGCGCCCTGCGGCTGTCGGCCCGCAAGGCGGAGTACCTCCTCCATGCGGCGACGGAAGCGGCCGCCGGCCGGTTGGACCTGGAGGCCTTTCCCACGGCCACCGCGGCGGCGAAGCGGCTGCTCGCGTTGCGGGGCTGTGGTCCCTGGACTGCCCAGTACGTCCTGATGCGCGGCCTGGGATTCCGGGATTGCGTGCCGGTGGGCGACGCCGGGCTCACGCTGGCTCTCCAGCGGTGGTTCCACCTCGACGCCCGGCCCGGCCCGGAGGAGACCCTCCGCCTGATGGCGGCCTTCGCGCCCCACCGCAGCCTCGCCACCTTCCACCTGTGGTCCAGCCTGAAAGGAGTCCCTGCATGAAGGGCATCCAACGTCTCGACACGGCCCTCGGCCCCATCCAGGCCGCCTTCGACGGGGCGGGCGCCGTCATCTACCTGGGCTTCGCGGACCACGAGTTCCGGGAACCCCTTCTGGCGAAACTGGCCCGGCTGGAGCCGGCCGTCTCGCCTGCGCCCGCCGTGGTGGCGAGGCTCCAGAAGCAGTTGGACGCCTACGCCGCCGGTGCCAGGAATGATTTCGACGTCCCCTTCCGGCTCCACGGGAGCCCCTTCGAACAGCGCGTGTGGGCCGCCCTCCAGCGGATTCCTTTCGGGGAGACCCGCAGCTACGGGCGGCTGGCGACGGAATTGGGCGATCCCAACCTCAGCCGCGCCGTGGGTCGGGCCAACGGCGCCAATCCGATCTCCATCCTGGTGCCTTGCCACCGGGTCATCGGCGCCAACGGTACTTTGACGGGCTACGCGGGCGGCCTCGCGATGAAGGAGCGCCTGCTGGCGCTCGAAGGGGCCCTCACCGGCTGGGTCCGCTAGGGCGGGTCCAGATGAAGACGAGGACGCCGGCGAGGCTCAGCCCCACCGCGATTTGAGCGGCGCGGGGCGGACGGGCGAAGCCGTAGGTCAGCGCGGCGCTTGCCAGGATGGCCGCGGTGGCAGCCCGCTTCGCGGCTGGCCGGATGGCGCGGTGCGCTTCCCAGTCCTGGAGCAGGGGGCCGAACCGGCGGTGCTGGAGCATCCACTGATGGAGGCGCTCGGAAGATCGCGCAAAGCAGGCGGCGGCCAGCAGCAGGAACGGCGTGGCGGGCACGAGCGGGAGGAAGAGGCCCAGGACGGCCAGCCCCACGCAGAGCAGCCCTCCGACCAGGAAGAGGGGGCGCAGCCAGGGCCGGGAAGGGCCGCGCGGTTTCATCCGTCGAGCCGGCCCAGCGGACCCCGCGTGAGGCTCAGGACTTCCGTGGCGGCGGCACTGAGGGCGGCCTTCAGGACGGCCACCGCGGCTTCCGCGTCGACGGCGCCGCAGGAGAAGTAGTCCACCGCGGCGAAGCCGTGCTCCGGCCACGTGTGGATGGCGAGGTGGCTCTCGGCGATGATCACGGCGCCGCTGACGCCGTGGGGACTGAAGTGGTGGAAGCTGTGGGTGACGATGGTGGCGCCGGAGGCCCGGGCGGCGGCGAGCATGGCGGCTGTGATCCGCTCCAGGTCCGCGAGGGCCGCGGGATCGCAGCCCGTGAATTCCACCAGCAGGTGCCGGCCCAGGGCCGTCCCGGAAGGGCTCACGGGCGCTTCCGGAGAAGGGCGACGCCTTCCACGTGGCTGGTGAGGGGGAAGAGGTCGAGGATCGCCAGCTTGTCCAGCGTCCAGTTGGCGGCGAGGCGCTTGAGATCCCGGCAGAACGCGGCGCCGTCGCAGCCCACCAGGACCAGGGTTCCGGCGCCCGCCCCGCACAGCCGATCGACGAGGGCCGCGTCCAGGCCGGTGCGGGGCGGATCCAGCAGAATCGTGTCGCCGGGTTCTCCCAGGCCTTCGGGAAGCCATTCCGCCACGTCGCCCACGTGGCATTCCGAGGGAAGGTCCAGCGCCTCCAGATTCCGCTGGGCCCAAGTCACGGCGGCTTCGCCGGATTCCACCAGGACGCGGTGGTCGAAACGCCTCCCCAGCAGCGCTGAAAAGAGGCCCACGCCGCCGTAGAGGTCGTAGAGGGTCCGGCCCCGCAGGTCCCACGTCTCCAGCAGGCTGCGGAAGGCCTCGGCCGCCCAGGGCGGGCTCACCTGGAAGAAGGCCCCCGGCTCATGGCGCAGGGTGAGATCTCCGAGCCGGTGGGCCAAGGGCTCCGTACTGCGGTGCCACCCGTCGGGCTCCAGCCGCCAGGTGCGGTTCCGCTCGTCCGTGGCGAGCACGTCGCCGGCCGGCGTGCCGGTGGAGAGTTCCCAGCGGCCCGGGCGGGAAGGGAGGACGCGGCCGGCCATGGCTTCCAGCAGGCGGGGAATGGCGTCGGACAGGGGCTGCGCGGCGATGGGGCAGGCCGACACGGGGACGAGGGCGTGGCTGTGCCGCCGGAAGTACCCCAGCGCCGAACCGTCCCAGTGGAGCTGGATGCGGTGGCGGCGGGCTTCGTCGGGGGCCGGGCGCCATTCCCAGGCGACCTCTTCGCCCAGCTGGCGGCGGAGGAGATCGGCCACCATCTGGCGCTTCAGATCGGGCGCGTGGCGTCCGGCCTCCCACAGCTCGCATCCCCCGCAGGTCCCGGCGACGGGGCACTCGGCAGGCGCCCGGCGGGGATCGCGGCTGATCCATCGCTCCACGCGGCCCTCGCCGTGGCGCGGCTTCCAGCGGACCGTGGCCTCCACCACTTCGCCGGGAAAAAGGGCGAGCGGAGCCTCCAGGAGCAGCAATCGGCCATCGGAGGCGTGCGCCACGCCCTTTCCGCCCCAGGCCAGGCGCTCCACAGCGCCGCGCCAGGTCTCAGCCGGGGCAGGGGAATTCCGATAAGCTGAAGGCAGCCTCATCTTCTTGGAGCTTGATTCCGCCTTGCGATTCACGGTGGCCGTCCCCCCACAGCACCGTAGCATCCTCCTGGACTGCGCCGCCGGAGAGATGCGCCACGCGCTGGTCTTCGTGGACGAGGGGCCGGCGGACGTGGCGCTGGGCGCGCGGGGCGGCACTTTCGCCGAGTGCGCGTCCTGGCCCGGCGCGGAGGCGGCCGCGGCGCTGCTCCAGGCCGGCTGGGAGCGGCTCCAGGATCGCCGCAACATGGAGCGGCTGCATGAAGTCGGCCGCGCCCTCGCCTCGGAACAGAACCTCGACCGGCTGCTGGACCTGATCCTCACCCAGGCGCGGGGCCTGCTGAAGGCCGAGGCGGGTTCCATCTACCTGATGACGGGCGAGGGGACGGACGGGAAGCTCCTGTTCGCCCACACCCAGAACGCGCGGCTCAGCCTCCCCTTCCACCGCGTCCTGTTGCCGGTTTCGCGGGAGACCCTGGCCGGATTCGCGGCCCTCACGCGGGAATCGCTCAACCTGCCGGACGTCTACCGAATTCCGGAGGAGGCGCCCTACCGCTTCAACGACAGTTTCGACCGCCAGGCGGGCTATCACACGGTTTCGGCGCTAGTGGTGCCCATGCAGGACACGGAAGGCGAGGTGCTCGGCGTGCTCCAGCTCCTCAACCGCCAGGAGGAGGACGGTCGGGCGGGGGCTTTCTCCGACGGCGACCGAAACCTGGCCCAGAGCCTGGCGGGGCAGGCGGCGGTGGCGGTGAAGAACGCCCAGCTGCGGGAGGAGATCGAGCGGCTGTTCGAGGGCTTCGTGGCGGCGTCGGTGACGGCCATCGAGGCCCGGGATCCGGTCACCAGCGGCCATTCGGGGCGGGTGGCGGACCTCAGCGTCGGCCTGGCGGAGGCGGTCAACGCCACGCCCAACGGCGCCTACGGCGGCCTGGTCTTCACGCCCCGCCAACTGCGGGAGCTGCGCTATGCGAGCCTCCTGCACGACTTCGGGAAGGTGGGCGTCCGGGAGCAGGTCCTGGTGAAGGCAAAGAAGCTGGAGCCCGCCCAGCTGGAGCTGATCCTTCAGCGGCTGCGCCAGCGCGAACTGGAGGAGGCCCTCCAGACGCTGGCCGCGGCGTGGAAGGGGGGCGGCGGATTCGACCTGTGGGAGCGGGCCGCGCAGGACCGCCAGACCGAGACGGAGCGGCTGATGCACCTAGTCCGCCAGAGCAACGAGCCCACGGTCCTCCCCCAGGAAGTGGCCGAGGGGCTGGGGCTGCTGGGCGATCTGACCTTCACCCATTGGAGCGGCGAACAGCGGCCCGTGGCGGGAACGGCGGAACTGGCCACCCTCAGCATCCGCAAGGGGAGCCTGTCGGAGACGGAGCGGCTGGAGATCGAAAGCCACGTCACCCACACCTTCCGCTTCCTGCAGCGGATCCCCTGGACGCGCGACCTGGCGGGCATTCCGGCCATCGCCTACGCGCACCACGAGCGGCTGAGCGGGGGGGGATACCCGCGCCGGCTGACCGAGCCGGAGATTCCCGTGCAGAGCCGGGCCATGGCCATCGCCGACGTGTACGACGCGCTCACGGCCCAGGACCGGCCGTACAAGGGGGCCCTGTCGCCGGAGCGCAGCCTCGCCATCCTGGAGGAGGAGGCGAAGGGCGGCGCCCTGGACCCCGGGCTTCTGGACCTGTTCATCGCCGCGCGGGTGTTCGAGCGGACCGTCCGGCAGGCCTGAGCCGGGGCGGGAAGGCTGGAGGGCGGGGGCGGGAGACGGTAGGCTAGGGGATTGGAGTGGCCATGTCCGAACACGCACCTCGCACCATCGATCTGCAGGGGATCATGGACCTGCTGCCCCACCGCTATCCCATCCTGCTGGTGGACCGGATCCTCGACTACGAGCCCGGCCAGTGGATCCGGGGCCTGAAGAACGTCAGCTACAACGAGGAGATCTTCCAGGGGCACTTCCCCAGCCGACCGGTGTTTCCCGGGGTGTACATCCTGGAGGCCATGGCTCAGACCGGCGGCTGCCTCCTCCTCCAGCAGGTCGAGGATCGGGCCCGGAAGGTGATCTACTTCATGGGGATCGACGGCGCGAAGTTCCGGAAGCCGGTGCTCCCAGGCGATCAGCTGGTGATGGAAGTCAAGGTGGTCCAGCTCAAGGGCCGGATCTGCAAAATGCGCGGCGAGGCCTTCGTGGAAGGCCAGAAGGTGGCCGAAGCCGAATTCATGTCCATGCTGATGGACCTGGCGGAAGGGGAAGGAAAATGAGCGCTCAGATCCATCCGAGCAGCGTGGTGAGCCCGGAGGCCCGGCTGGGCGAGGGCGTGGTCGTGGGGCCCTTCTGCCTCATCGAGGGCAACGCCGTCATCGGCGCCCGCACCCTGCTCCGCAGCCACGTCGTGATCGGCCCCCACACCGAGCTGGGCGAGGACAACGACATCTATCCCCACGCCACCCTGGGCATGGGTCCCCAGGACCTGAAGTTCAAGGGCGCGCCCACCCGCCTAGTGGTGGGCAGCCGGAACGTGGTCCGCGAGGGCTGCACCTTCCACCGCGGCACCGAGGGCGGGGGCGGGCTCACCACCGTCGGGGACGACAACTTCCTGATGACCGGTTCGCACGTCGCCCACGACTGCCACGTGGGGAGCAAGAACATCTTCGCCAACGCGGCGACCCTGGCTGGGCACGTGGAAGTCGGCGACGGCTGCAACATTGGCGCCTTCTCCGCCGTCCACCAGTTCTGCCGCGTGGGGAACCACGCCTTCATGGGCGGGTTCACCGTCGCCACCCAGGACGTGCTGCCGTTCATGAAGACGGCGGGCGCTCGGGATACCAAGAGCTACGGCGTGAACACCATCGGCCTCCAGCGGAAGGGTTTTTCCGCGGAAGTGGTCGAGGGCCTGAAGAGGGCTCATCGCCTCTTGTTCTTCTCCGGCCTGCTGCGGGAGGAGGCCATGGCCCAGACCGAGCGGGAAGTGGGGCACATTCCCGAGGTCGCCTACCTGCTGACGTTCATCCGCGAGGCCAAGCGGGGCGTTCACCGTGGGTGATCAACCCGCCTCGGACCAGAATCGACGCCACGCGACGATCGCCATCGTCGGCCTTCCCAATGCCGGCAAATCCACCCTGCTGAACGCCCTTCTGGGCCAGAAGCTGGCGGCCACCAGCCAGATCCCCCAGACCACCCGCACACGGGTGCGCGGCGTCGTGGACCGCGGCGACGTGCAGTTGGCCTTCCTGGACACGCCGGGCGTCCACCTACCGAAGCACGCCCTCAACGAGCGGATGATGGCCCACGTCGAGCAGGCCCTCGAAGAGGCGGACCTCCTCCTGTGGGTGGTGGACGCGGATGGCCACCTGGGCACGGGCGAGCGCGCGCTGGCCAAGCGCCTGCGCCGGCTGGAGCGGCCGGTCTACCTGCTTCTGAACAAGATCGACCTCCTCTCCAAGGGACGGCTCCTCGAGAAGGTGGCCCTCTACAAGGACCTCCTGCCGTTCCAGGAGATCGTTCCCGTGGGCGCCAAGACGGGCGTCAACCTGGATCCGCTGTGGGCGCTCCTGGAGCGGGATGCCGCCCAGCCGGGCTGGCCCTACGGCGAAGAGGCCTTCACGGACCAGACCGAGCGCTCCCTGGCCGCAGAGTTCATCCGCGAGAAGGTGCTGAGGAAGACCCGGGAGGAAGTCCCCCACGGCGTGGCCGTCCTGATCGAGCGCTGGATCGAAACGGGCCAGGAGAACTTTCCCGAGGATCTGGATTCCACGGGGGTGTTCATCGCCGCGCGGATCCTGGTGGATCGCGACGGCCACCGCAAGATCCTGCTGGGTTCCGGCGGGGAGATGATCAAGGACATCCGCCAGAGCGCCCAGCGGGAGCTGAAGAAGGTGCTGGATCGCCCCGTCCGCCTGGAGCTGTTCGTGAAGGTGGACGAGGGCTGGCGGGACCGGCCCGATCGCCTGGACCGACTGGAGCTCTAGGCCCGTGCCTCGTCTCCGCTTCCCCGGAATCTCGCGCTCCGCGGCGGAAGGATGAGGTCGAGCCACCTGGTCCTCCTCATCCTGGGCCTCGGGGCCCAGGCGGGGGGCTGGGCGCTGCTTCCCCGCAGCTGGCGGATCCCCGCCGCCGGGGCCGCGGCTCTTCTCGATGCGGCATGGGGCTTCTGGTACCTCCACGATCCCCGCAGCCTCGGCGCCGCGGGCGTGTGGTCGCTGTCGCCGGTGGCCACGTGGCTCGCCTTCCACCTGCTGCTGGCGCCGGTCGTGGGCGTCGAGATCCTGGCCCGGCTGCTGCCCTGGGGCAGGTGGGTGCGCTTTGCGGGCCTGGGGATCCTGCTCGGGGGATCCGCCTGGGGCCTGGGTGAAGCCTATGGTCCGCCCGTGGTGACGGAAGCGACCCTGGCCTTCCCCGACCTGCCGCCGGCCTTCGACGGGTACCGCATCGTCCTGTTCGGGGACATCCACGCCGGCCCCTACGCCGGAACGCGGGTGGTGGGGCGCTGGGCGCGCGCCGTGGCGCGCATCCCGGCGGATCTCGTGGTGGGAGCGGGGGATTTCGTCACCTTCGTCCCCGAGGAAGCCGACCGCACGGTGGTGGCCTTCGCGGACGTGCATCCTCCCGACGGGCGGGTGGGTGTCCTGGGGAACCACGATCAGTACGTCCGCGCGCGGGACGTGGCGGAGCGCCTCCGCCGGGGCGGCTGGACCATCCTCCGCGACGAGGGCCTGGCCATCGAGCGAGCCGGCCAGCGGCTGGTCTTCCTGGGATGCGGGCATCCGAAAGAGGAAGGCGCCACCTACGTTCCGACCTGGCGGGGGAAGCCCTGGCCCGAGGGCTTCCGGATCGGGATCTGCCATGGCCCCGAGCAGTGGCCGGTGCTGAGAGAGGAGGGCGCCCGCCTGACCCTGGCGGCGCATACCCACGGCGGGCAGGTGAACCTCAGTCCCCTGTACAACGCCGCGCTGGAGCGTTCGCCCTACGTCCAGGGCCGGTACGAGAAGGGCGCCGACCGCCTTTTCGTCACGCGGGGGCTGGGCTGCACGGGGCTTCCCATCCGGTTCCGCTGCCGTCCCGAGATCGTCCGCATCACCCTTCGCCGCGGCTGAAAACCCTCGCAGATCCACGGGTCTTCAATGGGGTTAAATTCGTGAAGAATGGGATATTTCAGTCGTTTCATAGACGATTTTTTAGATTCAAACGCAGGAATTTTACACATGCCCATGTGCCGGCGCCTATACTTCCTGGACTAGCCTTCGGGAGATGGGAAGACCATGGAAGCTCCAGCCAGAACGATAGCCATGCCTCGCTTTCTTCAGTTGGAAAACCCCTTCCTGCGACAGGCGGGAAAGCAGGTCATGGACGGCTTTCTGGCCGCCGCCGCCTGGCTGATCGCAGAGGGACTGTGGGCGGGTTCCGGCTGGGATCTGAAGCGGGCGGGGATCTGGGTGCTGATCTCCCTCAGCGTGGGGGGCCTGTATCAATTGACCCGCCACGTCTATCGGATGACCGATCTGCGGGACGCCCTCCGGCTCGGCGTGGCGACGCTGACCCTCGTCGCGCTGGCCTTCCTCCTGCGGGTTCTCACGGGTCCCTTCGGCCTGTATCCGCCTGTCTCCAACATCGCCGTAGGAGCGAGCCTCCTGACCGGCGGGTTCTGGGCGACCCTGCGGATCGGCTGCCGCTGGTGGCGGGACCGCCACACCCACGGCGGGGCCTACAAGGCCGACCAGCGCCGGAGCCGCGCCCTGATCGTGGGGGCGGGGAAGGCCGGGGCCCTGGTCCTTCAGGAACTGCTCCGCCATCCGGAACTGGGGCTGCAGGTGGTGGGCTTCATTGATGATGACGCCGCCATCCACGGCGAGCGGGTCCACGGCCTGCCCATCCTCGGCGGCAGTTCCCGCCTGGAGGAAGTGGTCCGGAAGCATCACGTCACCCACGCCATCCTGGCCCTGCCGAGCGCCCCCGGCCATGTGGTCCGCCGGCTCAACGCCTCCCTCCAGGCGCTCCGGGTTCACATCAAGACGGTGCCGGGACTGTTCAATCTCCTGGGAACCCAGGTCTGGAAACCGGTGATCCGCGACGTGTCCATCGAGGACGTTCTGCGCCGGGAGCCCGTCCACCTCGACACCGCGGCCCTCCTGGAGGCGGTGGAAGGGTCCGTGGTGCTGATCACGGGCGCCGGCGGATCCATCGGCAGCGAATTGGCCCGCCAGATCGCCAGTTTCAAGCCTAAGCACATCGTCCTTCTGGGCCGGGGAGAGAACAGCCTGTGGATGATCCAGCGGGAATTCCAGCGGCTGTTCCCGGATCAGGCTTATTCCCTGGAACTGATGGATATCCGGAAGCGGGCCGGACTCCGGGAAGTCTTCCAGATGTACCGCCCCGACATCGTGATGCACGCGGCCGCGCACAAGCACGTCCCCTTCCTGGAGACGCATCCCGCCGAGGCCGTTCTCAACAACATCTTCGGGACCATGAACGTGGTGGAAGCGGCCCTGGAGTTCAACACGCGCATCCTCGTCAGCATCTCCACGGACAAGGCCGTCAATCCGACCAACGTCCTGGGGGCCTCCAAGCGGATCGCCGAGTGCATCGTCCTGGAGGCCTCCAAGAAGGCCAAGCCGGGCGCCCGGTTCGTCAGCGTCCGCTTCGGGAACGTCCTGGGAAGCCGCGGAAGCGTCGTGCCGGTGTTCAAGGAGCAGATCGAACGCGGCGGGCCCCTCACGGTCACCCACCCCGACATGACCCGGTATTTCATGACCATTCCAGAGGCGAGCCAGCTCGTCCTGCAGGCCGGCCTCCTCGGCGAAACGGGGAAGGTGTACGTGTTGGATATGGGCGAGGCGGTGAAGATTGCGGACCTGGCCTCGGACATGGCGCGGCTGTCGGGGCTCACTCCCGGTCGCGACATCGACATCCAGTTCACGGGCCTCCGGCCCGGCGAGAAGCTGCACGAAGAACTGTTCCTGGACCAGGAGCGGTCGAGCACCAAGCTCCACGCCAAGGTCTTCGAGACGAACCCCCAGGGGATCGATCGGGAAAAGCTGTTCGAGGGATTGGAGGGCTTTCGGAAGGCCGTCAACCTCCCCTTCCGGGACCGCCAGCCGGAGATTGTCCGCCTGCTCCAGTGGATGGTGCCCACCTATACGCCTTCGCTGCTCGGTGTCGCCCGCTACGGCGGCTACGCCTGGAACCGCCGCCAGCTGAACCATCTGCGGTCCCCGGAGGAGCCCTGCCGCCGGAAAAACCCTCCCCACAAGGACGCGACCGCCCCCTGGCTGATCGAAAACAAGTCCAAGATCAGCTGAAGCGAACCAAAAAAAGAAGCCCCGGATCGCTCCGGGGCTTCTTTTTGGCTTCGTGAAATTCAGGAAGTGGCGGGGTGGCGGTGGCGGAGAATGCGGAAAACGGTCAGGTCGACGGCCGGCTGGATGATGGTGAGCCACACGGCGCCGTAGCAGAAGGAGAAGACCACCTTCACCCAATTGGGGGCGGCCGGGATGCTGTTCCGCAGCAGCCATACGGAAAGCACCGCCAGGGAGATGCAGGAGAAGAAAGAGATGTAGAAGGAGGTGCGGAAGGTGCGCTTGCTCACCCCGAGAAGCCTTTCGCAATCCGCGAGGTTCTGATTCCGGCTGACGCGGAAGTAGGCCTGGTAGCCGGAAAGAATGGAGCCAAAGGAGATCCGGGAGCTCTCACGGAACAGGTAGGCGAAGCTGTCGGATTCGAGCGCCTTGGCGAACTGGACGGCCGTTCCGCCCGCGTCGCTGCGTACCACGGTGCCTTCGGTGAGGATCCGCTTGATCCCCTCTCCGTCCGGGACCGGGATGGTGAGACGGCACTGGCTGCCCACTGCGAGCGGAGCCGCGCTGAGGAGCACGCCCCCCAGGCCGATGTTGATGGCCATGGAGTACGCCACCACGCGGCCCAGGGCCACCACCTTCACCTTTTGGGTGAAAGGGATGCGTTGGTAGGTGCGATGGTCCGCAGTCTTGCCCATGATGACTCCCTCGACATCATGATAAGTAGCCGGTGGAGATTCGCAAGGAATGGTATAAAGTTGGCTTGGGTTGGCAACGCTCACCTTTTCGCCGATACGTAGACGGAAGACGTTTTTGTCCGTAGCTGAGGGGTCTCCCAAATGCATGCTGGGAGTATTCAAGTCCGACTGCTGGGCCTCCTCGCCATTGGGGTCTTCTGTTCGCTCATCGCCTGCAGCGGCGGAGGAGGAGGCAGCCCCGCCGCCGCCACTCCGATCACGCCGGGCACCATCACCCTGGGTGTGACCCCCAGCGCCACGGAAATTGACGCCGGGGACACGCTGTCCCTGACCGCCACCGTCAGCGGGACGTCGGACACATCCGTGACCTGGAAAGTGGACGGGATCACGAACGGGAATGCCTCCGTCGGCATCATCAGCGGAAGCGGCACCACCGTGACCTACACGGCCCCGGAAACCGAGGGAAGCCATGTCCTGACAGTGGTCAGCGCCGTGGACGGGAACAAGTCGGCCACATCGGCGGTGAATGTCCGCCTCCGAAACCGGACCAGCGTGAGCGTGAGTCCCACCGCCGCCACCATCAAAACGGGGGCGAACCAGTCGTTCACGGTCACGGTTTCCAATACGTCGAATACGGATGTGACGTGGAGTGTGGATGGCGTCGCTGGAGGCAATGCGACTGCCGGCACCATCAGCGGCACGGGCAGCACCGTGATCTACACCGCGCCGACCGCTGCAGGGACCCATACGTTGAAGGTCGCCAGCGTGGCGGATCCGACCAAGTCGGCCACGTCCACCATCACCGTCCAGGCGCCCGCGGCGAGCGTTAGCGTCGCCCTCAATCCCACCTCCGCCAGCCTCACGACCGGGGGAACCACGTCCTTCACCGCCACCGTGGCGAATGCTTCCAACACCGCGGTCACCTGGGCGGTGGACGGCGTCAGCGGAGGCAATGCCACGGCTGGGACCGTGAGCGGTAGCGGAACGACCGTCACCTACACCGCTCCCGCCAGCGCCGGCACCCACACCCTGACCGCCACCAGTGCCGCCGACACCACTAAATCCGCCTCCGCCGTCCTTACCATTCAGGCCCCCGCGCCCACGGTGGGAGTAACCCTCAACCCCACCGTGGCGAGTCTGATTGCGGGAGGAACCACCTCCTTCACGGCCGCCGTGACGGGCTCTTCCACCACGACCGTGACCTGGGCCGTGGATGGAGTCGTGGGCGGGAATACGACGACGGGGACGGTGACCGGCACCGGTGCCACCGTGACCTACACCGCGCCGGGGACGGCAGGCTCCCATACGCTCACCGCCACGAGCACGGCCGATGCCACCAAGTCGGCCTCCGCCGCCATCACGGTTCAGGCTGTCCCGGTCACGGTCGGAGTCGCGCTCAATCCCGCTTCGGCCAGCCTTCTCGCGGGCAGCACCGCCTCCTTCACCGCGACGGTAACGGGGGCATCTTCCGCCGGAGTCGCGTGGACGGTGGACGGTATAGCCGGCGGAAACGCCACCACCGGCACGATCAGTGGGACCGGCTCGACGGTGACCTATACGGCTCCGGCGGCCGCGGGAACGCACACCTTGAAGGCCACCAGCGCCGCGGATGCCACCAAGTCGGCCACGGCCACCATCACGGTGCAGGCTCCCACGCCCGTGAGCGTCGCCTTGAATCCCAATGCCACCACCTTGGCCGCGGGGGGCACTTCCTCCTTCACGGCCACCGTCTCCAATGCGACCACGACCACCGTCACGTGGACCGTGGATGGCGTTGCCGGTGGAAACGCCACGACGGGCACGGTCTCCGGCACAGGGGCCACCGTCACCTATACGGCTCCGGCGGCCGGTGGGACCCATGTCCTCGTGGCCACCAGCACCGCCGATACGACCAAATCCGCTTCCGCGACCATCACCGTCCAGGCGCCCACGCCGGTGAGTGTGGCTCTCACTCCCACCGCCACCACGGTCGCGTCGGGGGGAACGGCTTCTTTCACCGCTACGGTGTCCAACGCCACCAACGCCGCCGTCACCTGGAAGGTGGACGGTATCGCCGGGGGGAACTCGACCACCGGCACGGTGTCGGGGACGGGCAACACCGTGACGTATACGGCCCCCACGGCGGCGGGAACCCACGCGCTGGTGGCCACCAGTTCGGCCGATGCGACCAAGAGCGCCTCCGCGACCATCACGGTCCAGGCCCCTCCGGTGGGCGTCACGCTGAGCCCCACCACATCCTCCGTGGCCGCGGGCGCGACCCTCGCCTTCACCGCCACCGTTTCCGGCTCCACGGCAGGCGTCACCTGGACCGTGGACGGTGTCGCCGGGGGGAACACCACCACGGGAACCATCGCCGGGAGCGGGACGACGGCCACCTATACCGCGCCCAATGCGGCGGGCACCCATACGGTGGTGGCCACCAGTTCCGCCGATAGCACGAAGAGCGCTTCCGCGACCATCACGGTCCAGGCGCCGGTGGTGACCGTGGCACTGAGTCCCACCACGTCCACCCTGGCTTCCGGGGCCACCCAGTCCTTCGCGGCGACGGTCAGCGGGTCGAGCGCGGGCGTGGCCTGGGCGGTCGATGGAATCACCAACGGCAGCGCCACTGTGGGCACCCTCGCCGTGAACGGGACGGCGGTGGTGTACACGGCGCCGACTGCGGCCGGCACCCACACCATCACGGCCACCAGCCTGACGGATGCCACCAAGAAGGGGTCGGCGGTCGTCACGGTCCAGGCGGCGGCCATCCCCTCGGGCATCATCGTGGCGCCCAACGGCGTCCAGGGGAACGCGGGCACCGTCACCGCCCCCACGACCCTGGAAGGGGCCAAGGCCCTTCTCCAGAGCGCCAGCCGGGCCAGTGCGGGAACGCTCCGCGTCCTGCTCCGCGGCGGCATCTACCCCCGCACCTCCACTTTCAGCCTCACGTCCTCGGATTCGGGCTCCTCCGCCAATCCGGTGGTCTACCAGGCCTATCCCAACGAGACGCCCCGGCTGGTGGGCGGTGTCGCGCTGAACGTCGCCAACGTCAAGCCGGTGGATGGGACGGACGTCAACTGGTCCCGGCTGGATTCCTCCACGCGCTCCAAGATCTACGTGGTGGATCTGTCCGCCTACGCCTCGAACCTGGGTAACCTCACCAGCCGCTCGGATTCCGGCGGCACGGTGAATCAGGCGATGGAGGTCTTCGTCAACGGCGTGCCCCTCACCCTGGCCCGCTATCCCAAGGCGGTGGAAGCCTCTTCCGTGAACCTGGCGACGGAGACCACCATCCGCGTGACGGGCACCCTGTCGCCCGACGTGACCGGCGACTACGCTTACAAGGGCCTGGACAGCCTCGGCCGGCCCTACTACCAGCTCTCCAAGGGCGGCAATCTCTGGTCCATCGCCGCCATCGCGGCGGGAGCAGACTGGCGGATCTCCAACCGCAAGGATCTGGGCGGCACGGGCTCTTCCACCGCCACCTGGGGAACCTGGGATACCTTCGCGGGGCCCGTGGGCGCCTTCGCGCCCCTGTCCGGCGCTTCGGGCACGGCGTTCCTGGCTCCGGCGGACGGCTCGAATCCGGTGCCCGGCTTCCTCCTGATCCGCAGCACCAACGGCACCAACCAGCTCACCGCCCCGGATTCGCGGATGACCCGGTGGCGCGCGGCCGAGGCGATGTACTACGGCCTGGGCTACTACAGCTGGTCGGGCAGCCACAGCGCGCTCACCTCCCTCGATCCCACGACGGGAGCGATGGTTCTCGCGTCGTCCCCCACCTATGGCCTGCGGCTGGGTCAGCCCTTCTTCGTCTATAACCTGCTGGAAGAACTGACGGCCCCCGGCGAGTACTTCATCGATCGCACGAACGCCAAGCTCTACCTGCGTCCCGTGAAGGACCAGGCGCCGACCGAAGTCCTCATCTCCACCCTCCAGACGCCGCTCGTGCAGATGCAGGGGTGCCAGCAGATCACGTGGGACGGGATCACCTTCGAGGGCGCGCGGGACCGCCTGGTCTACGGCAGCAGCTGCACCTCCGTGGCCTTCAAGAACTGCACGTTCCGCAACGCCGGCGGCTACGGGATGCTGCTGAGCGGTTCTTCCAACCTCGTGGACGGCTGCGACTTCCGCGACCTGGGGAAGGGCGGCGTGTGGGTGGCCGGAGGCGACCGGATGAGCCTGACCCGCAGCGGGACCGTGGTGCAGAACTCCGAGTTCCAGGCCTTCGGGCGCCTGTTCTGGACCTACCAGCCCGCCGTCAACATCCAGTCGTTCACCGACTACACCTACAACAACGACGCCATCGGGATCACCGTCCAGAACAACGAGATCCACGATTCGCCGCACGCGGCCATCCTCTACAGTGGGAACGAAAACACCATCCGGTACAACCTCATCTACGACGCCACCCAGTGGACGAACGACGCGGGCGTCATCTACACCACCGGCCGCGAGTGGGGCACGCAGGGGAACCTCATCCAGAACAATCTGATCCGCAACTGCGGCAGCCCGCTGGGGACGGCCCTTTCCGGGATCTACATCGACGGCGTCGGGAGCGGCGTGAAGATCGAGGCGAACATCCTCTACAAGGTCGCTCCCCTCTACGCCATCCAGCACAACGGCGGGCGCAATGTGGAGACCCAATACAACGTCTTCAGCGGCCACTGGTACGGCGTGGACATCAGCAACGTGGGCTTCGAGTTCGTGAACAACACCGCGGGTTCCACCTGGAACCTGCTCGGCAAGCTCCAGCACTTCAACTACCAGTCGGGCGCCTGGGCGACCGCCTATCCCCACGTGGCGCTCATTCCCAACTCCTGGTCCCTGTTGGCGGGCACCAGCTGGCTGGAGCCCGGGGGCTCGGCCTGTTACGGGAACCTCCAGCAGGGCGGTTCCGGAGACGCCTACCGCCAGCACAACTCTGCGACGTCCCTGGCCGCGCCCTTGACCTGGTTCACCAAAGTGGGCGCAAACCTCAGTCAGGCGGACCCCCTGTTCGTCGACCCGGCGAACCTCGACTTCCGCCTCCAGCCCTCCAGCCCGATGTACAGCATCCCCGGCTTCCCGGGAATCGACGTCTCCAAGATCGGGATCCAGCGATAGAACGCGAGGCCTTTCACGTGCGATCTTGCCGGCTGGGTTCTTCTCTTCCGGTGATAAAGGCAGAAAGTCAGCCCTGTTGATAACCCATCACGCTGACTCGGTCATGATGGTCGACCAATGCTTGGCCACTGAACATCCAGCGCGAGATATTGGCGGCTTGAACGGCAGGCAATACGACGACGCCAAAATGAAGCATGGGGGACCAGATGTCTTTTGTGAAAGAGAGAAGGCGAGTCCAGTTTTCACCATCTCGACTTCCATAGAGATTGCAGGAAGGGATCGTTCCACGTGTCACCGCTTCTGAGCTGGTAGAGACAAGTGCCATGCCCGCCGCGTCAGCAGCAAAGAGCGCGCTTCCTTCCGTCGGGTGAAGGCGGTCCCAACGGCCTGTCTTCTTGTCCAATCGGATGAGAAAATTTGGTTCCAGATCTGTATCGGATCCATAGATCAGGCAATCAGGACGGGGCAGGGCGTTGACTGCTCGGACCATTTGATGGCCCCGATCCACCCAATCCAGGCAGCGACCATCTCTAGATAAAGCTGCGATCCCCGGTGTTCTTCCGTAATCGCCAGTCAGAACCCAGTAGTGGTCTGAATAAGGATCTACGACCACATTGTGGACATGATGGATATCCCCCTTGGGAAACTCAAAGAAGGGTTCAAAATGGCAACCACCGTCCTCGGAAACGTAGATGCGCAGTGCTAATTGCTCCATCCCTATTCGACCGTATTCACCGAATAATAATCGGGAGCCATGGGCCGAAAGGGCGATCGGACGAGCTCCGCGAACTACGGACCAGGTCCGGGTCATACGGGACTCTCCTGGGGCTGCTCGATAGATTCCATCTCGAGCGACGGCTATGCGAGTTCCATCATCAAGCACTTGAAAAGCCTGGATATTCACTCTGAACAGGCGAGCGGTAAGAGAGGAACTCAGGGTTAATGGGGCCCACCCGGAAGCAGGCACCCAACAATCCAATGTCCAGTTGGCGCCGCCGTCGTCGGAGCGAAAAATGCGGTATTTGCGGGCTACATACAGCCGGTTTAGTCGGTCGATGAACAGGGCTCGGCCCCGGGTCTCGCCATGGACGGTCATTGGATTGGGGGCGGTCATGGAGCTTCCTTGGGCAGGATCCAGGGGAATTGGCAGTCCGAATCGGCGAAACCCGTCCCCAGCGACTCCAGCAGTCCGGGAAGCTGCTGGCGGCCGGCGGGGAGCTTTCCGTTGCAGTAGAAGCGGGTCAGGCCCTCGGCCTTGCGGATGAACTCGTTGGCGGGATATAGCGCGGCCAGGCGTTCCAGGAGATTCGAGGCCCGGGGCCCGAACCACCGGGCCAGGCGGGGATGGAACACCACTCTTTGGCGGACGGGCTTCACCGTGTAGCCCAGCCGGACCTTGAACCGGTCCACGGTGTCCGGCGCGTCCAGGGAGTGGACCCCGTTGTGGATCATCCGCACGCCCGGCCGCGCCACCAGTTCCTTGGTGGCGTCGAAGATCAAGGCGTTGTTGACGCGCAGGGGAAGGTAGTCGCGGAGGGACTGCTGGTACAGGAGATCCACGCAGTCGTCGATCCGCACGAACATCAGACTCGCGGCGAGGCGTCCCTCCACTTCGGCCCCCCAGACCTCGAATCCTTCCAGATCCGCGGCGGCCTCCACCATCCGTTCCCAGCGGTTCTGGCCCCGGCGGGCGTGGCGGTGCTGCCGCGCGAGCGTGTCCTGCTCGATGGACCAGCCCTCCCGGGCGTAGCGCTCCATGGAGATGGGACCGACGTGGCTGGCTTCCAGCCCGCGGCGGACCTTGGCGCGGATGGAGGGATCCACGTTCTTGAGTCCGTACTCCGGGCGGTCGTAGACGATGTGGTAGCTGCACGAGCCTTCCTCGGCGTCCAGGGGCGTGGAGTAGCGCAGGCCAATGGCTCTCTCCCGCCGGAGGAGATCCAGCAGCTCGTCCTCCTGGGGGCGGATCACCCAGTGGTAGGGGAAGGCCTGGAACACCCGGGGACCCAGGTCGTACCAGTAGCTGCTGGGGGTGCGGACCACCCGGTGCCCCAGCCGGCGCAGCCATTGGGCGAAGGTCTCGGGCGTCACGCGGCCTCTCCCCGGGCGTGGGCCAGCGCGCTCGCCGGCAGGCGGCGAAGGCAGCCCACCAGGTGCGTGGCCCAGTCGCCGCCGTAGGGCACATAGCAGCGGACGGCGTAGCCCTCCGCCACCAGCCGGTCCTGGAGGGCCGGCTTCACGCCGTAGAGCATCTGGAATTCGAACGCCGTCTTCTCCATTCCCATTTGGGCCGCGAGCTCCTGGGCCCAGGCGACGGCTCCGGCGTCGTGGGTGGCGATGGCGGGGAAGACGCCCCGCGCCAGCAGCCGCTCGATGTCCCGCCGGAACGCCGCGTCCACCTCCGCCGCCGACCGGAAAGCGGCCGCCGCGGATTCGCGGTAGCCCCCCTTCACGAGGCGGACGCGGGCGCCCCGTTCCAGCAGGCGGTCGAGGTCCCTTTCGCGGCCCCGCAGGTAGGACTGGATCACCAGGCCCACGGTCCCGGCGCCGTAGTGGTCCTGCATGGCTTCGAAGATTCCCAGCGTCTGGTCCACGTAGACCGCTTCCTCCATGTCGATCCGCACGAATCCGCCCGTCTCGGCGGCGCCGTCGAGCACGCGGCGGAGCTGCGCCAGGCAGAGGTTCGGATCCACGTCGAGGCCGAGCTTGGTGAGCTTCACGGAGACATGGGAATCGAGGCCTTCCGCGCGGATCCGGTGCAGGGCGTCCAGGGCCTCGTCCGCCGCGGCGATTGCCTCGGCCGGGTCCGTCGCGTGCATCCCGTGGAAATTGAGGGAGCCCCGGATTCCCCGCGCATTGAGGCCGCGCACCGCCGCCAGGCCCGCCGAAAGATCGTCCCCACCCACGAACCGCCCGGCGAGATCGCGCAGAACGGGCGTGCCCAGAACGGCTTTGCGGAACCAGGCCTGCCGAGCCAGGACGGAGGCGAGGGTGCGGATCATGGAAGCTCAAGGAAGGGGGCTGGTATCCCCGGGCGGCGGGCTTGAAGCGCGGGGACGAGGCGGAGAGAAGCCGCGCCGGTTCCGCTTGCGTCGAGCACCCATCCCTCGCCCGCCCCGCAGGGAAGCGGGGGGCGCGGTGGGACGCCGCAAATCAGCATGCTCGGCCTCGCGAAGCGCTGAGGACATCGGTGAGAAGAGAAGAGCGCCGCAAGCGACCATCGCCCGGGGCACCGGAGTCCATCCAAGGGAAACTGGGGGGTCGATGTGATCTTACACGCTCGGGAAGGGGTATATGTGTATTTTTTCTTATCCAAGGTTAGCGTGGAATGTCCTCTTCGCCAGAGGAAAGCGAAATGCTTCTTCTCTCCAGGCAAATTCATCCGGTGGGAGGTCGGCGGAGGCGGCGGAAGCATATGGGATCCGGAAAGGATCTTTGGCGAAGGTTGACAAACCAGGTTTACATGAGGAAAAAATGGATGAACATGTCTTGGTATCTCTGTCTCAACCTACCCGGCCCCGGGGATCTCCCCCGGGCCGATTCCCTCCACCCGCCGACGCCCGAGATCCCATGAATCGAGCCGAGTCCTTCCCGTCCGCCGCGGGGTGCCCATGAACACGGAATTGTTCGCAGAATGGCTGCGCCGCCGGGGCCACCGGGTGGTGCGGACGGAGAGCAGCCACTGGTACAACGCCGCTCCCGGCGTGTTCCAGGCCTTCCCCTACCACTGGACCATCACCCCCAGCGAAGCCGAAGTCCGGGAGCTGATGCTCCGCCACGGCGGCTTGGCCCTCCGCTACTCCGCGCCCTTCGACGCGCCGCGGGGAGTGGCCAGCTACCACGTCGTGGTGAACGAGCCCTATTCGCTGGATCACCTGAAACCCCAGGCTCGCAATGGGATCCGCGCAGGCCTGGGCCGCTTCGGGATCGAGCGGATCTCCTTCGAGCGGCTGGCGACGGAGGGCTGGGCCCTTCAGCAGGACACCTTGGCCCGCCAGGAGCGGGTGCGCAGCATGACCGAAGCGGATTGGCGGCGGACCTGCGCGGCCGCGTCGGGACTGCCGGGGTTCGAGGCCTGGGCGGCGACCTCCAACGGTGAGCTGGCCGCGGCCCTCATGAGCGTGCGGCAGGGCACGGTCTTCTCCGTCCCCTTCGCCCTCAGCCACCGGCGCTTCCTGGCGGAGCACGTGAACAACGCGCTGTTCTACGCGGTGAGCCGGGAGCTGCTGCAGCGCGAAGGCGTGGAAGGGATCTTCTACACCGTGCAGTCCCTGGACGCGCCCTCGAACGTGGACGAGTTCAAGTTCCGGATGGGGCTCCGGCCCAAGCTGGTCCGCCAGTGCGTCGACTTCAATCCCCTGATCCGGCCCTTCGCCCTGCCTGCCGTCCACCGCTGGACGCAGAGGCTGCTCGACCGCGATCCCTCCAATCCTTCCCTCGCCAAGGCGGAGGGGATGATGCGCTTCTACCTCGAGGGCCTCAAGCCCCTGGAAGATCAGGTGTGGCCTCCGCGGCTTGAGCCCGAGCGCCGCCGGTTGGTGCCGGAGCCCGCGCTCCTGGCGGACGCCAAGAGCTTCCAGGTGACCACGGCCACGCGCCTGGACCTCAACGCCCTGGTGGACCTCCACGTGAGGTGCTTCACCGGGCACGACCACATCCCGGTCCGCCTGGGGAAGGCGTTCATCGAGGCCGTGTACCGGTGGTTCCTGGCCTCCCCCGACATCTGCGTCCTGGTGGCGCGGCAGGGGGAGCGGATCATCGGATTCACCACCCTGGCCGATCGGCCCTACAACCTGCCCATGATGCGGGCCTGCCGCCGCGAACTCATCCGGGGCTGCCTGCGCCATCCCGGTGCCCTTTTCCACCGGGAGATCGTCGGGCGGGCGCTGCGCATGTTCGCCCGGAGCAAGCCGCAGGCCCAGGAACAGAAAGTGGCCCAGATCGCCTTCACGGCCGTGGATGAGGACTACCGGAGGCTGGGGGTGGGGAAGGCCCTCAAGGACGCCTCGATCCGCGTCTGTCGCGAGCGCGGGATGGCGGCCGTCACCACGGGGGTCCGCCGCAAGAATCACCGCGCCCGCCAGCTCAACGAGCGCGCGGGTTTCGTCGAAGTTCCCGCCCAGAGCACCGACCGCCTCATCCACCTCCGCCTGGAGTTGCGTCCGCCCCTTCCTTCCGAAGAGGCGACGGCCCCGGGCATCCAGCGGAGGGAGCGCCGGGCCCGGGTCCGGTTGCCCCACTTGGCCCTCTCGCAGCCGGTGTGGGCCAGCGATCGAGGGGGCGAATTCACTTCTCCCGGAACCTTTTCCCACGGAACCCGAGCATGACCTCTCCCCCACTCCGCGAGCGCTTTGAAACGGCGGCGGGCCTCGGCCACGTCCTGATCATCACGCCCTATTTCGCGCCGATCCCCAGTGCTTCCACCGACCTGATGAAGGCCCTGGCGGAGGGGCTGGCGGAGGAGGGACTGAAAGTCACCGTCCTGACCAACGGACCCGCCCTGGCGGCCCGTCCGGTGATGACGGACCATCCCCGGCTGAAGGGCCGGATCCACCGGGCCTGGAACCCCTTCCTCCGGCGCCTGGGCATGTTCCACAAGTTCGGGGAATACCTCTGGTTCATGGCCTTCTTCCTGCTGCGGGGGCTCGCGGTACGGGACGTGGATCTGATCTTCGTGGCCTCCACGCCGCCCCTGGCGGGGCTGCCCGCGGCCCTGCTCGCCCGGCTGAAGGGCGCGAAGCTGGTCTACAACCTCCAGGACATCTTCCCCGATTCGGCGGTGGTGGCCGGGCTGCTCACCGGAAACGGCCGGCTCTACCGCTGGCTGCGGAAGGCGGAGGAGGCCACCTACCGCGTGTCCGACCTCGTGGCTTCCATCAGCCCCGCCTTCTCGGACTACGTCCAGCGGACCGTCCCGGGCACGCAGGTGGCCACGATCCCCAACTGGGTGGACACCGATCACATCCAGCCGGGGGACAGCCCCGCCAGCACGGCTTTCCGCCGCGGCGGCGTGTTCGTGGTCCAGTACGCGGGAACCATCGGCCTGATGCAGAACCTCGAATCCGTGGTCCTGGCGGCGGAGTGCCTGAAGGAGATCCCGGACATCCGGTTCGTGTTCATCGGCGATGGGAACGCGAAGCGCGCCCTGGAGGAGCTGGCGAAGGAGCGGGGCCTTTCGAACTGCGTGTTCCTCCCCCTCCAGCCCCTGGACCAGGTGCCCTTCGTCTACAACGCCTGCAACCTCGGCGTGATCCCCCTCAAGCCCGGCGCGGCCCGGATCGCCGTCCCCAGCAAGACCTGGAACTACCTCGCCGCGGGCCGCCCGGTCGTCGGCTGCGTGGAGGAGGACAGCCCCCTCGCCGTCGCCATCCGGGAGAGCCGCTCGGGCGCGGTCGTTCCGCCCTGCGATCCCGCCCGCCTGGCGCAGGTGATCCTCGAATACCGCAACGCGCCGGAGCGCGTGCGGCAGGAGGGCCGCCAGGGCCGCGACTACGTGGAGGCCCACCTCTCCCGCCGGTCCGCGATCCGGCACTACCTCCAGACCTTCGACCACCTTCTCGCCCAACCCGCCGGAGGCATCTGATGAATCCCCTTTCCGTCCCCGACTCTCCCCGGGCCTCCGTCTCCGAGGATCGTCCCGCGCGGACCGACTTTCTCGCCTACAATCCGCCCACCATCGGCGACGCCGAGCGGGCGGAGGTGATGGACACCCTCCAGTCGCCCTGGGTCACCACGGGCCCCAAGACCCACGCTTTCGAAGGGGCGCTGAAGGACTACCTCCAGGCTCCCGGCGTGGTGGCCCTCAACTCCTGCACCGCGGGGCTCCACGTGGCTCTGGTGGCGCTGGGCGTGGGACCCGGCGATGAAGTGATCGTTCCCTCCATGACGTTCTGCGCCACCGCCAACGTGGTGGAGCACGTCGGCGCGAAGCCCGTGCTGGTGGACGTCTCCCCCGATTCGCTCACCCTGTCGCCGGAGGCCGTCCGCGCCGCCATCACGCCCCGCACCAAGGTGCTACTTCCCGTCCACTACGCGGGCCACCCGGCGGCGATGGACGAGCTGGACGCCCTTGCCGAGGAGCACGGCCTCGCCGTCCTCGAGGACGCAGCCCACGCCATTCCCACGCACTACAAGGGCCGGCTCGTCGGGTCCCGCGCGAACCTGGCGGCGTTCAGCTTCTACGCCACGAAGAACCTCACCACCATCGAAGGGGGCTGCGTCACGGGCGATCCCGCCCTCGTCGAGAAGTGCCGCATCATCGGGCACCACGGGATGAACCGCGACGCGTGGAAGCGCTTCGATCGGTCGGGCTCGTGGTACTACGAGGTCGTCCTGCCCGGCTTCAAGTACAACATGACCGACGTGCAGGCCTCCATCGGCCTCCAGCAGCTGAAGCGCCTCGAAGCGTTCCAGCGGCGGCGGCGGGAAGTGGTGGCCCGCTACGCCGCGGGCTTCGCGGATTTGGCCGCCCTCCAGCTCCCCGTGGAGCTGCCCTGGGCGGAATCCAGCTGGCACCTCTACGTCCTGCGTTTGCGCCCGGAGCTGCTGCGGATCGACCGCAACGCGTTCATCGATGAGCTGAAGGCCCGCAACATCGGCACCTCGGTCCACTACCTGCCGGTCCACATGCACCCCTTCTACCGCGATAAGTACGGGTACCTGCCCGAGGCCCTGCCCGTGGCCGCCGACGCCTATTCCCGGATGCTGAGCGTGCCGCTCCATCCCGGGCTGACGGACGAGGATGTGGACGACGTCATCCACGCCGTCCGGCGCCTGGTCCTGGCGAACCTGGCGTAACCATGGCGAAGCGGGTCTTCGACGTCTTCTGGTCGGCCTTGGGGTTGGCCCTCCTGTGGCCCCTCCTGCTGGTGGCGGCGTGCGCGGTGAAGCTGGAGGACGGCGGGCCGATCTTCTTCCGCCAGGTCCGCGTGGGCCGGGGCGGAAAGCCGTTCCGCATCTGGAAATTCCGCACCATGGTGGTGGATGCCGACCGCCAGGGCCGCGCCATCACCGTGGGGCGGGACCCGCGGATCACCCGTGTGGGCGCTTGGCTGCGGGACACCAAGCTCGACGAGCTGCCTCAACTGCTGAACGTCCTCGTGGGCGAGATGAGCCTGGTGGGACCGAGGCCCGAAGTCCCGCGCTACGTGGCTTTCTACAGCGATGCCGAGCAGGCGATCCTGGGCCTGCGCCCGGGGATCACGGACCTGGCCTCCATCAAGTACCGCAGCGAGAGCGAGCTGCTGGCCGAGGCGGAAAACCCCGACGAGACCTACGTCCGGGTGCTCCTTCCCGACAAGATCCGGATCAACCTCGCCTACGCTTCCCGCGCCAGCGTGGCGTCGGATTTCCTGGTGATCCTCGCCACGCTCCGGCTGTTCCCCCCCGCGCGGATCCACGGCGGGATCGCGTAGGGGACGCATTCGCGTTCAAAAGATGAAGATCACCACCAAGACACCTGAGTGTCTGGATGATGAGAAGGCGCTGGATGAAAGCCGGGGTGTCGAGGGCCTTCAGGCTTTCCGCCACACGACGCGGTTCACGTAGTCCACGTAGCTGTGGATGGCGCGGACCACGGTCTCGGAAACCTGCGGCGCGTCGTAGTCCTTGACGATCCGGGTCCGGCGGCCGGCGCGGATGGAGGCGGAGCGGAGGACCTGGATGGCCTGCTCCACGCGGTCGATCTCCATTCCCGCGAGAATCACGGCCCCTTCCTCCATGCCTTCGGGTCGCTCGTGGGCCTCCCGGATATTGATGGCGGGGAAATCCAGGATGGAGGATTCCTCCGTGATGGTGCCGCTGTCGGAAAGCACCAGCAGGGCCTTCTGCTGGAGCTTGACGTAATCGAAGTAGCCGAACGGCTTCGCCAGCTCCACACCCGCCGCCGTGGCCGCGCCCGTCGCCTCCAGCCGCTTCCGCGTGCGGGGGTGGGCGGAGACGATCACCCGTTTCCCGTGGGTCTCGGCCAGGTGGTTGAGCAGCGCGACGAACTTCGGCAGATTGACGTCGGAATCGACGTTCTCCTCGCGATGGCAGCTGACGAGGAAGTAGTCCTCGGGCTTCAGTCCCAGCCGCGCGAGGACGTCCGATCCCTCGATGCCGTCGCGGTAGTCGTGGAGCACCTCGTACATGGGACTGCCCGTCTTGATGATGCGATCCGTGGGCAGGCCTTCGCGGAGGAGGTTCTCCCGGGCGTGGGAGCTGTAGGGTAGGTTGATGTCGGCGAGGTGGTCCACCACCTTGCGGTTGGATTCCTCGGGCACCCGCTGGTCGAAGCAGCGGTTTCCCGCCTCCATGTGGAAGATGGGGATCTTGCGGCGCTTGGCGGGCAGCACGGACAGGCAGCTGTTGGTGTCGCCCAGCACCAGCAGGGCGTCGGGGCGGCACTCCTCCAGGACGGGATCCACGCGGGAGATGATGTGCCCGATGGTCTCCGCCAGCCTGGCGCCGGCGGCCTCCAGGAAGTGGTCCGGCCGGCGGAGGCCGAGATCCTCGAAGAACACTTGGTTCAGTTCGTAGTCGTAGTTCTGGCCGGTGTGGACGAGGATGTGGTCCGTCGTCTCCTCCAGGCGGGTGATGACCCGGGACAGCCGGATGATCTCCGGCCGGGTTCCCACCACCGTGAGCACGCGCAGTTTCTTCATCGCGCGGGCTCCGGCTGCAGCCCGCGTTCCGCGAGGGCCTCGCGGACGCATTCGAGGGTCAGCAGCAGGTCCTTGATCTCGGGAACGGAGAGTCGCTGGGCATTGTGGGAGTGGTACTCCTCGCTCTGGGAGACTTCGAGGTTGCCCACGGAAAAGTACTTCGAATAGTTGAGGTCGCGGGAGTCGGCGGGGACGCGGAAGTAGTCGTCCAGGTCCTCCGCGCGGACGCGCTCCTCGCGGGAAAGCAGGCTCTCGTAGCGCTTCTCGCCGTGGCGGGTGCCGATCACCTGGATCTCGCTGTCGGACTGGAGCAGCTCCTTGATGGCGAGGGCCAGGTCCCCGATGGTGGAGGCCGGGGCCTTCCGCACGAAGGTGTCCCCTTGGTGCCCGTGGGAGAAGGCGAATTCCACCAGCTCCACGGCGGTGTCGAGGTGCATCAGGAACCGCGTCATGTCCGGATCCGTCACGGTGAGGGGCTTGCCCGCGCGGATCTGATCGAGGAAGAGGGGGATGACGGAGCCCCGCGAGGCCATCACGTTCCCGTAGCGGGTCACGCAGATCACGGGCCCCTTGGCGCTGATGTTCCGCGATTCGGCGAGGGCCACCTTTTCCATCATCGCTTTGGAGATTCCCATGGCGTTGATGGGGTAGACGGCCTTGTCCGTGCTGAGGCAGACGACCCGCTTCACTTCGGACTGGACCGCGGCCTGGAGCAGGTTGGAGGTCCCGAGGACGTTGGTCCGCACAGCCTCCATCGGGTAGAACTCGCAGGAGGGCACCTGCTTCAGGGCCGCGGCATGGAAGACGTAGTCCACCCCGCGCAATGCGGAGGACACGCTTCCCGGATCGCGGATGTCGCCGATGTAGTACTTGATCCGGTTGTCCTTGTAGAAGTGCCGCATGTCGTCCTGCTTCTTCTCGTCCCGGCTGAAGATCCGGATCTCGCCGATGTCCGTGGCGAGGTACTTTCGCAGCACGACATTTCCGAACGAGCCCGTGCCGCCCGTGATCAGGAGCGTGGCGTTCTTCAGATCGAGATGGCTGGACAAGAGTCCTCCGGCTCGGATTGGGAATGGGGGATGTGTTTCGAGATGATTTCGTATGCTTTGCCGGAAGTAAAATGCGATTCCAGGTAGCGCCGGCCCGCAGCGCCCATGCGCGCACGCAGTTCGGGATCGCCGGCGAGGCGGTCCAGGTGGGCTTGGAAGAGGTCGAGGTCGCCCGCGCGGGACCACAGCCCCGCCTGGGCGTCGTCCAGCATGTGGCCGAAGTCCGTGGCGTGATCCAGGGCGGCGAGGACGGGCATCCGGATCTCGAAGTAGGACAGCACCCGGGACGGGAAGTTGGGGATGGTGAACCGGGGGTCCAGGCAGACCAGCCCGATGTCACATTCGCGGGCCAGCGCCTCGTATTCGGGCCGGGGCAGGTGGGGGATCTGGGTCACGTTGGCGAGGCCCTTGGCGGCGACGGCGTCCGCCAGCCGGCGGCGCTCGGTCCCTCGGCCCACCAGCAGGAAGTGGAGGCCCGGGCGGTCGCGGTTGGCCTCGAACACGCGGAGAAGGAAATCCAGGCCCTGCGGGACGCCCAGGTTGCCGCCGTAGAGGACCACGACGGCGTCCTCCGGAATCCCGTGCTTGCGGCGCAGGGGTCCCGGCCTCCCCAGGCCCCGGTCAGGGCCCGGCGTGCGGGTATTGGGCAGCACTTCCAGCCGGCCGGGGGCGATCTCCGGGCTCTGCTGGCGGAGGAAGGCGACGTTGGCGGGCGACATGCACCCGATCACGTCCGACGCGGCGTAGAGCTCGCGTTCCTGCCGCTTGAAGAAGGCGTACAGCAGCGGATTCCGGATGATCCCGAGGTCTTTGGCGTTCTGGGGAAAGATGTCCTTCAGCATCAGGTAGGTCTTCGCCCAGGGCTGGACCCGCCGCAGCCCCCGGATGACCCGGGAGAAGGTGACCGGCGGTGCCGCGTAGATCACCAGGTCGTAGCGGCGCTCCGGCAGGTACTGGGCCATGGCGCGGCGGAATAGCCAGGGAAGGGTCACCATGCTCAGCCCCTTCTCGTAGGTGCCCACGTCGTAGATGTTCCCCGTGCGGACGCGGAGCACCTGGAAGGGCCCTTCCTCCACGAGCCGGGTGGGACGGCCGTACCTGCGCTCGTCGACGGTGATCACGTCCACCCGGTGGCCCCGCCGGCAGAACTCTTCCATGAGCTGCATCAGGTCGGAAGGCGAGGCGGGCTGCGTGGGCAGGGGGAAGCGGAGGGTGAGGTAGAGGATGTTCATGGGCGGGCATCCGGAAGGGGCGGCCGCCGCTGGCGTCCCGCCGGGTGGTGCGCGAAGGGCATTTCCGTCATGCGGAAGGCCTGTAGCGGCTGACGATCTGCATGAACTTGCCGGAAGCGTGCGAAGGGATGCGGTCCACGTGGGTGACGCGCACGTCGGCGTCGGAGCCCAGGACGTTCCTCATCAGGTCGACGAACTGCTCGTCGCGGTAATTCCCGTCGGCGCCGTTGAGCACGATCTCGTAGCGCCCCTTGGCCTCCTGGATGAACTGGTACTGCTTCAGGCGGGTGAAGGGCCACAGGTGGTTGCATACGGCGGCGGGGGACAGCAGGCGGTCCATGGTGTCGTAGATGAAGTCCATCCTCCGGCCCTCCACACTGGAGAGCGCGTCCGTGGCCCAGCCGCAGGCGGCGGAGGGCTGGCGCACCACGATGTCGCCCGTGTCGTACCGGATCAGCGGCATGGCGCGGTTGAAGAGGTCGGTGACCACCATCCGGGCGCGCTCTCCGGGCGCGGCGGGCAGGTTCTCCTCCAGCTTGAGGTACTCGAAGAAGTAGCTGGCGGTGTTCAGGTGGAATTCGCCCCGCTCGGGGCACTGCTGGGCGAGGATCCCGTTCTCCTGGTTGGAGTAGCGGGAGACGACGATGCACTTGAAGCGCTCCTGGAGGGCCTTCCGCGTCGCGTCGGACAGCCGCTCGGAGATGGTGATGATCGACCGGAGATGGGCGGCTTCGAAGTCGTCGCCCCGCCGCTCCATGTACTGCATGAGGGGCTCGAAGGTGGAGGGATAGCCCATGATGCAGCGGATCCCGGTGTCGCTTCGGAGGAGCGCGCGGAGGGATTCCAGCCGCGCCTCGTCGAGGGAAGAGACGTCGAACATGATCGCGTTCTCGCGCAGGGCCACGTCCCAGCGCTTGCGGTTGTGCTCGTTCCAGGCCCGGGTGAACACGAAACGGTCGCCCACGTGGTACTGGGCGCGGCGCCCGAAGCAGATCATCTCCGCCAGCACGCGCCGCCGCTTGTCCTCGTCCTGGAGGACGGCGAAGGGGATTCCCGTCGACCCGCTGGTGCGCAGGAGGTGGAGGTGGGCCCCGGCGAAGGCGTCGGAATGGAAGGCCTCGTAATCCGCCTTGATCACGGTCTTGTCCACCACGGGGAAGTCCTGCAGGGACCCGAAGCCGCGGAAGGGGGCGTAGTGGGGGACGTGCTCCACGGCGTAGCGGAGCAGCGCCTCCAGCCGTTCGCCGGAGGGATTTCCGGAGACCAGCCGGGCTTCGATGTCCTCGCAGTGCTTCCGTACGGGCGCCCCTTGGAGGAGATCGCTCGTCCAGAAGCCCCAGTTCCGAATTCGTGCTGCGAGCATCGCGCCGTCCTTCATCAAAAGGTCCGCCGAAAGGGGATTCCGGGAGGGACCGGAGTGGGGTGATCGTGTGAACCAGGTTCTATAAGAAGGATGCTCAAGTCAATGGTAGACGTGCTATGATTGTGAAAAACACGCCAATGGTATTGCCTGTCGAGCGGAATGTTCAAGTGCCTGGAGAGCGAACCGACATGAGGACCGGCCGGACAGGAAGTCTCATGTCTGCGGGGTTCCGGCGCTGGGCGATGGGCGTGGCCTTCCTCGGATGTGCGCTGGATTCCGCCGGGGTTCCGCCCCCTCCTGCGGGCACTTTCTTCGTGTCCCCCGCAGGGCGGGATGCCTGGTCGGGCCGGCTGGCGGCGCCCAGCCCCGACGGCAGCGACGGTCCCTTCGCCACCCTGGAGCGGGCGCGGGACGCGGTTCGCGCGCTCAAGGCGGCGGGATCGTCCTCCAGGCGCCTCTCGGTCCAGATCCGGGGCGGGCTCTACTACTTCGACGCGCCGGTCAGCTTCGATGCCCGCGATTCCGGAACCGAAGCCGCCCCCGTGGTTTACGAGGCCTTTCCCGGAGAGCGGCCGGAATTCGTTGGGGGGAGGCGCTTGACGCCCCCATCCGCTCCTTCGGGAAGCCCTCTCCTGTTCGATCTGCGGAGCGCGGGGACCGACCCTTGGACCTTCCGTTCCCTGTTCGTGGACGGCCGGCGCGAGGTGCGGGCGCGCTATCCCAACGTGGATCCAGCGGATCCCTTTCGGAAGGGTTTCCTGCACGCGGGCGGATCCGATGCGCCGGCCTTCGGCGTGACCGTGGGCGGGATCCACGGCGCCGGCGATTGGCTGGAATACCGCGTGGACGTTCCCGCCGCCGGAACCTACGTCCTGTGGCTGCATTACGGCGCCCGCAACGCCCCGTACGGATTCGCGTCCATGGACGGTCGGACCGCCGTCGCCGTGGATGGCGGCCCTTCCATTCCGCTCGCGGATCTGGCGGATACCGGCAGCTGGAGCCCCGTCCGGTGGGCGCGGGCGGCCGTCCTCCGCCTGGGTGCGGGAGAGCGGGCCCTCCGCTGGCAGAACCGGCAGGGTGGGGGGCTCGTCCTCGACGTGCTGGCCCTCTCCGGCGATCCGGCCTGGGTTCCGGATGGAACCGTTCTCCAGCCTCCGTCCCAGGGGCGTCTCGTGACTTTCTCCGCCAAGGACTTCCGCCGCCGCGAGGCGCGGGGGCTTCAGGTGAGTGGGGCGGGGCAGGGACCCAAGGACGCCGTCCAGTGCGAGCCCTCGGATGTGCGGCCCGGCTGGCTGACGGCCCCGGACGCCGAACTGCGCATCTTTCCGTCCGGGGACTGCCGGGCCTTCTCCGAGATCCTGTCGCTCCGCGGCTATGACGCCGCGGGCCGACGGCTCCTCCTCGGGGGGCCCGAAGCCCGCGCCG
Organism: Geothrix sp. 21YS21S-4; assembly: GCF_030845995.1. NCBI lineage: Bacteria > Pseudomonadati > Acidobacteriota > Holophagae > Holophagales > Holophagaceae > Geothrix > Geothrix sp. 21YS21S-4. The sequence goes on along the minus strand of NZ_CP132719.1, from coordinate 1,843,315 downwards.
CCCTCAATCCCGGGGACCGCTACTACGTGGAGAACGTACGGGAAGAACTGGACGCGCCCGGCGAATGGTTCCTCGACGCTGGGGCCGGCACGGTGGCGTATCTTCCCCGGGCGGGCTTTTCCGCGCGCAGCGAGGTCATCGCGCCGCGCACCTCCCGGCTGATCCAGGTCCAGGGGAGCCGCCTGGCTCCGGCACGGTACCTGCGCTTCACGGGCCTCACCTTCCGCGACACGGACTGGACGCGGACCGGCGCCAGTGCCGGCTACGGCATGGGCGACGAGGGTGCCGTCCAACTGACGGATGCCGAGGCCTGCGTGGTGGAGGATTGCCGCTTTGTGAATATCGGGACCTACGCCGTGTGCGTGACGCGGGGCGGCGGGAACGCCGTCCAGGGCTGCGATGTGGCCCACGCGGGCGGAGGCGGCGTCCTGGTGCGGGAGAGCGGCAGGAACACCATCTCGGGCAACCACCTCCACCACCTGGGGGAGGCCTACCACCATGTGGGCGGGGTCGTGCTTGCGGGCGCAGGCGCGTCGAAGAACCTCGTCTCGGGCAACGCCATCCACGACGCGTCCCGCTACGGGATCTCCCTCAAGAACCCGGGGCGGGAAAACGTCATCGAGTTCAACCGGATCCGGAACACCAACCTGGAGACCGCCGACACCGGCGGAATCGAAGTCACTCAGCACGATCGCGCTTTCCGGAGCGGCAGCGCCATCCGATACAACGTCGTTGCCGATACCGTCGGCTACGGCACGACCTTCGGCCGCCCGGACTTTCTGGCCTGGGGAATCTACCTGGATTCCTTCGCGAGCGGGTACGAGGTGCGCGGCAACCTCGTGTACCGCGCCTGGAACGGGGGGGTCATGCTCCAGGGTGGGCGCGACAACCGGGTCGTGAACAACGTCTTCGTGGACGGACGGGTCTCCCAGGGCACCGTGGCCAACTTCGAGGGACAGTCGAGGGGGCTGGAGATCACCTCCAACATCCTGGCCTTTTCCAATCCCGAGGCCCTGGCGCTGGCCGCCGATGTCCTCGGCCGCGACGTGGTCCGCCTGGACCGGAATCTCTACTTCCCGCCCCGGGGGGCCTCGCCGACGTTCGGTTCGGGCGGAGGCGTCGATTTCCGCACGTGGCGGCAGGGAGGCCAGGACGCGGCCTCCCTCGTGGCCGATCCCCGGTTCCGCCGGCCGGCGGCCGACGACTTCGCGCTGCTTCCCGATTCCCCGGCTTTCCGGCTGGGCTTCCGGCCCCTTCCGCTCGAACGGGTGGGCCGCTGCGCCTGCGAAATCCGTCCGGCCACGGCCCTGCTATGGGGAAAGTGAATTGTCGGCAGAGTCCGATAGAGACTGGTGCGGCTTCAGAAAAATACGTTATACTTGGCTACACTCAGCGACATGATCCAATCGTCTCCGCGCGTCCGGATCCGATCGGCGCTTGATGAACCCTCCATCTGGTCCAGTATCGACGCAGCCCCCGAATCCATCTTCACCTTCGACAAGGAGCAGGCACATGGCAACGGTCGTCGTGACAGGGGCCCAGGGCTTCCTCGGCCGCAACCTGATCGCCACGCTGTCCGCCGTGCCCGACCTGGAGATCCTTTCCTTCGACCGCGGGGACGATCCGGAGACCTTGCCGGAACTGGCCGCCCGCGCGGACTTCGTGTTCCACCTCGCCGGCGTCAACCGGCCCCAGGATCCCGCGGAATTCATCGAAGGAAACGTGGACGTGACGCGCCGCTTGTTGGAGGCCCTTCGCGCCGCGGGCCGTCCGGTGCCGGTGCTGATCAGTTCCTCCACCCAGGCGGCCCTCGACAATCCCTACGGCGTGAGCAAGCGCCAGGCGGAGGAACTGGTCCGTGCCTACGGCCAGGAGACCGGCGCGCCGGTGTTCGTCTTTCGCCTGCCCAACGTCTTCGGGAAATGGTCCCGTCCCGCCTACAACTCGGTGGTGGCGACCTTCTGCCACCGCGTGGCCCACGGATTGCCGCTGGAAGTCCACGATCCCGCCCGGGAAGTGAGCCTGGTCCACGTGGACGACGTGGTGGCGGAATTCATCGCCGCCTTCCGCGGATCGCCCCAGCGGGGACCGGATGGGGAGCCCACCGTGCCGCGGGTGTTCACCGTGACGCTGGGTGATCTGGCGGAGCGGATCAGCCGCTTCCCCGAAACCCGCCGGACGCGGGAGACCCCGGACGTGGGGGACGACCTGTCCCGCCGGCTGTATTCGATGTACCTGAGCTACCTTCCCGAGGACCAGTTCGCGTACTCGCTGGAGATCCGGCGGGATCCCCGTGGCTGGCTGGCGGAGGTGCTGCGCAGCCCGGCCCTGGGGCAGATCTTCGTGTCGGTGACCCATCCGGGGATCGCCCGGGGCCACCACTGGCACCACACCAAGACCGAGAAGTTCCTGGTGGTGAGCGGCGAGGCGGTGGTCCGCTTCCGTCCCCTGGACGGCCGCGAGGTGATCGAATACCCCGTGTCCGGCGCCGAGCCCCGCGTGGTGGACATCCCGCCGGGCTACACCCACAGCATCACCAACACCGGCGCCACCGACCTCGTCACCCTCTTCTGGGCCAGCGAGCCCTTCGATCCGGGACGGCCCGACACCCATGCTTTGCCCGTGTGACGTGATGCGCCGTTCTGCCGCTTCCCGGACCGCCCGTGGCCGTTGAGACCTTTCTCGACGTCCAGCGGGCGCGGATCTCCCGCCACCGGGAGGTGCTGGGCTCCGTGGCCGCGCTCTTCGGGGGGAACATCACCTCCTCGCTCCTGGGCGCCGTGGGGGGCCTGTTGGTGGCGCGCTTCCTGGGGCCCGCGGAGACGGGCCGCTTCCGCGTCTTCACGATTCCCCTGATGTATCTCACCTGCCTCCACCTGGGCACCTTCGACGGGCTGTGGCGCCAGATCCCCTTCTACATGGGGAAGGCCATGCCCGAGAAGGTGGAGGCCCTGGCATCGGCCGCGGGCGCGTGGAACGCCCTGGTCTCCAGCGCGGCGTCGGTGGCCTTCCTTGTGTGCGCCCTCGTCTCCCTGGGGCGCGGGGACGCCTGGGGCGTGGCGGGCTGGCTGTCCCAGGCCGTGTGCTGCTGGAGCATCTACTACGGCGGCTACCTGAGCGCCACCTACCGCACCATCCACCAGTTCGTGACCCTGGCGAAGGTCCAGCTGGTGCAGGCCGTCGTCAACTTCGCCCTGGTGTTCATCATCCCCGTCCTCGGCTTCTTCGGGCTGTGCATCCGGATGGCGGTGCCCGCGGCGGTGGGCGTGGCGCTGTTCCAGTGGATGCGGCCCCTGCGGATTCCGCTCCGGTTCAACCGGAAGGCCCTGGGCGAGGTGGTGCGCGTGGGCCTGCCCTTCAGCCTGTGGGGCAGCCTGTACACCTCCATCTGGATGGCCACGGAAAGCGCTCTGATGCTGTACCTGGGCGGCACGACGGGGCTGGGGCTGTTCGCCGTGGCCGCGGTGATGCGCGACGGGATGAACGTCCTTCCGCAGTCGGTCTACCAGGTGATGACGCCGCGGGTGGTGGAGGCCTACGCCCGGGAAGGCAGCGTGCGGAGCGCCAACGCCCGGTCCCTGCTGGTCACCGCCGGACTCACCGCGGGAATGGCCGTCCTGGTGGCGGTCTGCTCCTGGCTGGTGGGGCTCCTGGTCCCCCTGGCCATTCCCAAGTACGTGGAGGGCATCCCCCTCATGAAGGTCTGCCTGTGGTTCTCGGTCCTCCAGGCCGCGGCGCTTCCCTTCAACACGCTGTTCGCCACGGGGCGCTCCTGGCTCTACGGCCGGGGCGTGATCGTCGGCCTGATCGTGTTCCCCCTCAGCGCCCTCCTCCTCAAGCCCGCCGTGGGCGGCATGCTGGCCGTGGCGCTCGGTTCCCTTCTCGGACGGGCCGCGCGCACGCTGGTGGCCTACGGGGAGATCGCCGTCCTCACCCGCCGCGAGGTGTCATGAACTCCCTCAATGCCGCCCTCGAATCCCCCGCCACATTGGAGGCTTCCGCGCCCTCCCTCTGGCTGCCCTTCCTCCTGGGGATGGGGGTGAACGCCGTGGCCCTCGCGGTGGGCGATCCCTACCGGATGGCGGCCCTGGGCCTGGCCGTGGGGCTGGCGGGAACCTTCCTCTGGCTCAACAAGCCCTTCAGCTGGGTGGTGTTCGTCGCCATCCTGGCGGCCAATCCCGCCAACACCACCACGTCCATCGCGCTCAACCTCTACGCCGCAGGCGTCTTCGGGCTGCTGGCGCGCAGCGAGGCGTGGCGGGGATTGCCCCGGCTCGCGCAGATGGCCTTCTTCATCGTGATGCTGTCGATGGTGGTCAGCGTCGTCGCGTCCCTGTGGGCCGACCTCAGCATTCCCAGCATCCACACGACGGACGTCTCCCGGCCGCGGCCCTACCTCATCACCTGGTCCGGCGGGGCCTCCATGGAGATCATGTCCTCGCAGTTCGTCTCCATCACGAACTACCTGCTGGGCCCGTTCCTGCTCATCCCGCTGATCTTCTCCCGCCTGCGGCGCAGCCAGGATCCGGACCTGCTGCTGAAGGGCCTGATCTACGGCCTGATCCTGCCCACGCTTCTGATGTTCCTGGCGGCGCGGTTCCTGGGGCGGCCCATCTTCGACGCCAACGCCCTGCGCGAGAACCTGGTGAACGTCTCCACGTTCCGCCTGGGGAAGATCGACATCCAGATGATCCGGACCCAGTCGGGGATCATCCTCGCCGCCCTGATCTGCGCGTCGTTCGCAGTGGCCATCTCTCCCGTGCAGCGGATGACGCGGCTGATGGCGACGGCCTGTCTGTTGGTGGCGGCCTACTTCCTGCTGGTGACCGGAAGCGTCGGCAGCACCCTGGCGGGACTCGCGGGCCTGGGACTCATCCTGTTCCTGGGGAAGCGGCACTTCTCCATCAAGCGCTACCTCCTCCTCCTGTTCATCGGCGCCGGCTTGGCCCTCGCCACCTGGACCATCCTGCCGGAGGGCGTGCAGCGGTATGCGGTCAACCGCTACGAGCTGCGGGTGGGGCACTCGGGCTCCTCCACGGGCGATCGGGCCTGGCGCTGGAAGAAGTCCTTCAACTACCTGATGGAGAATCCCAGCGGCGTGGGCTGGGCGCTGTACGTGGAGCCGCTGGGCATCTACCCCCACAACGACTACCTGACCTACGCCATCGCCTTCGGCGTGGTGTGCGGCCTCGTCTACCTGTTCTATCCCTCCGGCCTGCTGCTCTCCTTCATCACCTTCCGCCCGCCGGGCGGGGATCCCGCGCGGTTCGCCCTCGCCCTGGCGGGCGCGGGAGTGACCACGGTGATGCTCATCAATTCGCTGGGCGACCATATGACCGCCAACCGCTGGTACTTCAACGTGATCTGGTCCCTGATCTGGTACGCCTTCTTCGCCAGCCGGGCCGGCACGGAACCCGCGGATGCCCGAATCCACTGACTTTCCGAGGAGCGCCTCCCCCATGACGGATCTGGCCATCGTCGTCGTCGGCTACGATCGCCCCCACTCCCTGTCCCGGGTGCTGGATTCCCTCACCCGGGTGGCCTTCGACGGCCAGCGGGTTCCGCTGGTGATCAGCCTTGATCGCTCCGGAGACGCGGCCACGGAGCGCGTGGCGGAGGACTTCGTCTGGCCGCACGGCGACAAGCGGGTGCGCACCTTTCCCGAGCGACAGGGGCTCAAGCGGCACATCCTGGCCTGCGGTGATCTGACGGAGGAGTACGAGCACCTCGTCGTCCTGGAGGACGACCTGTACGTCTCCCCCCAGCTCTACCGGTTCGCCGCGCAGGCGGTGGAGTTCTACCGCGGCGACGACCGCATCGCCGGGATCGCCCTCTACACCCACCTGTGGAACGTGGCCTGCGACCGCCCCTTCCTGCCCCTGGACGAGGGCTGCGACGCCCACTTCATGCAGTACGCGTGCTCCTGGGGGCAGGTGTGGTCCCGGGACACATGGGCCCCTTTCCGCGCGTGGTACGGCCGCCACGCCGACGACTTCCGCCCGGATCCCGCGATTCCCCCCAACGTGACGCAGTGGTCCGCGCACTCCTGGCTGAAGTACCACATCCGCTACTGCATCGAGACGGGGCGCTTCTTCGTGTATCCCCGCACGGGGCTGTCCACCAACTTCAGCGACAAGGGCCAGCACAACGCTGGGCAGGAGAACGGCTATCAGATCCCCCTGCAGGAGGGCGCGAGGACTTACCGGTTTCCCCGGCTCGACGAGTCGCGGGCGGTGTACGACGCGTTCTTCGAGTCGAAGGCCCTCGCCCGCGCTTTGGACATCGACGCCGATGACCTCTGCGTGGACCTCTACGGAATCAAGGGGAACCGCGGCGGTGCGCGCTACTGGCTGACCCTGGAGGCCGCGCCTTATCGGCTGGTGAGGTCCTTCGACTTCGCCTTCCGGCCGCACGAGGCGAACGTCCTCCACGGCCTGCCCGGCGGAGCGATCCGCCTGTACGACACGAAGACAGCGGCGCCCGCGGTTCCGTCGCCCGTGGAGGACGCCGTCGTGAAGTACGACGTCCGGAACGTGTCCTACAAGGCCCTTCTCCGCTATTCCCTGCGCGCGGCGGCGCGGCGGGTCCGGGCCAAGCTCGTGGGAAAGGGGTGATCCGATGCTGGGCGTCCTCAAGAAGCTGGTGAAGTGGGGAAAGTTCTCCCTCCTGGCGCGGCGGCGCGGCATCCGCATCGGGAAGCACTGCCACATCGGGTTCCACAGCGAGCTGGAAGGCGGAAACACGATCCTGGACGGGACCACCTTCGATGGCCGGCTGGGCTACGGATCCTATCTGGGGGAGCGCTGCCGGATCTCCGGATCCATCGGGCGCTACTGCTCGATCAGCGCCGAGGTCGCCACCATCCTGGGGCGGCACCCCACCGCCGCGTTCGTGTCCACCCATCCGGCCTTCTATTCGCTGCAGAAGCAGGCGGGCTTCACCTACACCCCGACCCAGCTGTTCGACGAGTACGCCTTCGCGGACCCGGAGGATCGGTACTGCGTCGTCATCGGCAACGACGTCCTGATCAGCCACGGCGTGAAGCTGCTCGAAGGCGTGACGGTGGGCGACGGGGCCATCCTCGCGGCGGGTTCCCTGGTGCGGTCCGACGTGGAGCCCTATGCGATCTACGCCGGCGTGCCCGCCCGCAAGATCGGCCAGCGGTTCGACGACGCCACCATCGAGCATCTTCTGAAACTCCGCTGGTGGGACCGGGACGAGGACTGGCTGCGGATCCACGCGCCCCTGTTCCAGGACATCGAGCGGTTCCTCGCCTCCTGCCGGGAGGACCTGGAGCCGCACCTGACCCGGGTCCCCGAATGACTTTCCGCGAGGCGACATGGCGACACGGCGGCTGCTGATCTTCCCCTGCGAGCTGGGCCTGTCCGACGGCTACAGCATCGCCGCCACCGCCGATGCCGCGCGGCTCGCGCCGGGGCCCGAGGACGTCGTGGTGTGCCGGACCCATGCGCCGACGTCCGCGGCCGGGCCGGTGCGGACCTTGGGAATGCCCACGGCGCGGGAAAAGGCCTGGAACATCCTGCGGGGAAGGGCCCCCTACGAAGTCTCCGTCGAGGCGATGAAAGCCTGCCTCGCGGGCATCGATGGGGGTTTCGACGACATCTTCGCGGGCGAGATCTTCTTCTATCCCGCCCTCCGGCGCCTCTTCCCCCAGGCGCGGATCCGCGTCCGGTCCCACAACTTCTTCAGCCTGGCGCGGGCGCGGCAACTGCTGACGCGGCCCCCCAGCAGCTTCCGCCACGACGTCAACATGCGCCTTCACTCCCCGCTGGAGGGAGAGGTGCTCAGGGACAAGCGGGCGACACTGATCCTCATCACCGAAGAGGAACTGGCCTTCGCGAAGCTCCTGTTTCCGCTGATGCGCGGCGAGTGCTGGCCGGTGGTGGCGCCGGATCTGGAGGCTTCCCCCGTGATCCGTCCTCCATCGGCTCCACGGCTGGTCTTCCTGGGCAGCGCAGGCGCTTCCCACACCGCGGTGGGATTGGAGATGACCTGCCGCCAGGTCGTGCCGGCTCTCCGAGCGCGGGTGCCCGCGGCGGAATTCCACTTGTTTGGCCGGGGCTCCGAGAGCTACGACGCTCCGGACCGGGGCATCCACGGCCACGGGCGGTTTCCCGGCGACGGCCTGCCATTCGACGGCGACGGCCTGTTCTGCGTCCCCGACATCCACGGCTGCGGGATCAAGCTGAAGGTCGCCGACCTGCTGAAGGCCGCCGTGCCATTCATCTCCACGCCCCTCGGCATGTCCGGCTACCGGATTCCCGCCCATCCCCACATCCTCGTGGAGGAGCTGCCCGACTGGCCGGAGGCCCTCTACCGCTACTTCCAGCAGTGGAACCTCGGCTGATTCGGAGAAAAGAGCTGGATCACCACCAAGGCACGAAGACACCAAGAAGAACCCCGTCCGCTGCCTGGTTTGTTCTTAGCGGCCTTGGTGTCTTGGCTGGGATTTTGGACGCTCCTTGGAATCAGGCCGGCGGCGCCATCGCCTCCAGGAATGCGTGGATCCGCCCCGCCTGGGTGACGTTGCTCTTCCGCTCCAGAACGAAGGCTTTGGCGCCCTGGCCGCGGCGATGGAGTTCCTCCCGGGGCCGGTTGAGCAGCCGGGTCAGGGCCTCCGCCATTCCGGCGACGGACTCGTCCTGGAAGGTGTAGACGTGATCCAGGTATTCCGGCGGCATCCCGGGCAGGGGCGTAGCCAGGACCGGCGTGCCCGAGGCCATGTACTCCATGTTCTTGGAGGGGAAGGAGAACCGCGTGAACGCTTCGCGGGAGGGACGGGGATTGACCAGCAGCGTGGCGCGGACCTCCGCGGCCACCACCTCGCGGTTGGGCTGCACCCCCCAGTACCTGATGCGCGGATCCCGGGCCGCGCAGTCGCCGATCCGCCCTTCCAGTTCGCCGGACCCGTACAGCCACAGGCGCACGTCCCCGAGGGGGACGCGCAGGAAGGCGTCCAGCAGCGCGCCCACGCCGTACTTGGCGTAGAGGGCGCCGGCGTAGAGGACGACCCGCTCGGGGAACTTGCCGTCCAGGGTGTTGGCCACCTGCTCCATGCCCGGATCGACCATTCCCTCCATCACCAGGTGGGGCTTCCGCCGGGGATTGACCAGAGGATCCATGGCTTCGGTCAGAAGGACGTAGGCGTCGTAGCGGTGCATCAGGAACGTCGAGAGGCTCCGGTAGGCGCCCACCACCGCCCGGCCGAGGGGGGAGGACGCCCCGCCGATGTAGTCGTGCAGGATGTCGGGAATGTCGGTGACGATCGCCACGGCGGGAACGCCCGCCAGTTTCGACGCGAGTCGGGCGCCCGCGGAGATGGAGAGGTCCAGGATGTCGCACACCACGAAGCGGGGGCGATCGTGGCGGGCCAGGCACCACCGGAAGCAGAAGAGGAAACTCCACGCGAAGACCAGCGCGTGGGAGAGAAAAGGCACGGGCCGCAGCGCCAGGTAGTGGTACGCGATCCCTTCTTCCGTCTCGGCCTCCGTGCGGGGGCCGGCCTTTCCCGGCGGCGGTGGAAGGAGGGACAGGGCGGTGACGCCGGTGGCGAAGGCGGCGAGCCCCCGCGCCAGGAGGCCGTGGAATTTCTGCTCCTGGAGGGGGGGCTTGACCGGCTGTTCCGCCATGAGGCGGGCGAGGCGCGATTCCGAGCAGAGCCGCGAGACGTAGAGGATCTCCATGAATCCTTTCCTACGCGTTGTCGGCCCGGCTGTACTTGTAGTGGTAGGCGTAGCGGTAGTTGTCCTCGTAGCGGCCGAGGCCCAGGGGCAGGAGGTCGTTGAACACGCAGCCCTTCAAGGGGATTCCGCTGGCTTCCAGGCGGTTCTGGCAGGCGCGCAGCTCGTCCAGGCTGTGCTGGCCGAACTTCGCCACCAGCAGGACGGTCCCCACCTTCGACCCGATGACCGTGGCGTCGGTGACGGGCAGGACGGGCGGAGCGTCGATCACCACGTAGTCGTACTCCGTGGAGGCCTCCGCCACGAAGGCGGAAAAGCCAGGGGACATCAGCAGCTCGGAGGGATTCTTGGGCAGCTCGCCGGTGCTCATCACGTGCAGCCCGGGGATCTCCGTGGGATGGGCCGCGGACTTCCAGGGCACCAGTCCCGCGATGACTTCGGACAGCCCGCCGAGGCGGTCCTGGAGGCCGAAGTACTTGTGCAGGTTGCCGCGCCGCATGTCCGCGTCCACCACCAGCACCCGGGCGCCCGCCTGGGCGAGGACGGCTGAGAAATTGCTGGTGATGAAGGATTTTCCGATCTTGGGAGAAGGCCCGGTGAGCATGATCGTGCGGCTGGCCGTGGAGGCCATCGTGAAGCTCAGCATCGTCCGCAGGCTGCGAAGGCTTTCGGTAGCCACGTCGTCGGGTTCCCGCAGAGCCAGGAGGTGGTTCCCCGGCTGGCCCTGGGCGATGGCGCGATCCTGGGCTTCCTGGGGCTTGCTGTGGGGAATGGTGACGAACACCGGCAGGCCCAGCTTGGCCTCGATGATCCGGTGGTCCTCGACCCCGCGCTGGAGGGCCCGCCTCCCGAGGAGGAGGGAGATGCCCACGAAGGTTCCCAGGACGAAGAAGACGGCCAGCAGCATCTCCTTCTTGGGCTTGACGGGCTTGAGGCCCGCCATGGCGAAGTCCACCACGCGGGTGTTGTTCCCCTCGCCGGTGCGGGTGACCTGGAGCTGCTGGATGTTGTTCAGCAGCGCCGTGTACAGCTCCGTGTTGACCTGGACGTCGCGGGAGAGGCGCACCAGTTCCTGCTGGGTGGCGGGAAGGGTCCGCACCTTCTGGCTGACCGCCGCGGATTCGTTCTGCAGCTTGGCGATCTGGGCGTTGAGGGTCGCGACCACGTCCGAACCTTCCTGGTAAGTGCGCCGCAGTTCCTCCTTCTTCTGCTTGAGGGCGGTGATCTGGCTCGCGAGGCTCGAACTCTGCTGGAGGGCGAGGTCGGCTTCCCGCGGGACGTCCACCGCGCCCGTCTGGGTCCGGAAGCGGTTCAGGCGGGTCTCGGCCTGCTCCACCCGGGCGTGCACCTCCGGAAGCTGCTGCTGCAGAAGGGCCAGGGTACGGCCCACTTCCTCGCCCTTGCGGGAATCGTTCTGGCGGATGTACTGCTTCATGATCTCGTTCAGGATCTCCGCGGCCCTGGAGGGGTTGGTGTGGCGGAAGGCGAGGGCCAGGAGGTTGGTGGACTTGTTCGTCTGGGTGACGCCCTTTTCCGCGGCCTCCAGATCGTTCCGCATGTCGGTGATGGCGCTCAGCAGGGGACGCCGGACGAGGGTGAATTTCTGGCCGGAGGGGCCGGCGAGAGCCCGCACCTGGAGCTTGAGGGCCTCCCCCCCATAGGTGGCGCTGAGGGCGTCGCCGGGCCGGCCCACGGCGAGAACCGCGTCCTGGGGATAGGCGACGCCGGGCTTCACGTAGGAAGGCGGATCTTCCGGGGACTTCCATTCGAAGGTGCCGTTGGGCAGGGCGATCAGGTGGAACTCCAGCCCCCGCAGGCTGTCGGGGACGTCGAAAGCCGCCACGTCGATGCGGGGCGCGTGGGCCTTGCCCCGGGCCAGGGTCTCCCCGATGACGGGGAAGAACACCGGCTTGGCCACGACGTCGAGGTTCAGGGCCTCCACGGTATGGCCGAGCACCATGTTGCTGCCGATGATCTCGATCTCGGTGGTGGCATCGGAGGGTGCCGAGAACAGGTTTTCCATCCGGGCGAAGGCCGCGTCCGAATCCCGCAGGACCTTCGGCGGCTCGATCTGGAGCAGCGCCTCGGCCTGGTAGATGGGCGTGCTCCGCCAGATGTACAGGCCCCCCAGGGCGAGGAAGACCAGGATGCTCCCTAGAATCAGGTAGCGTCCGGACCACAGGTTGAGCAGCCATTCGCGGAGGTCGACTTCGCGGGCCTCGTCGACGGTTCTCATCAAGCGGGAAAAGGCCCCCGTGGAGCCGAGAGGAACGGGCCGCAGCCCGGAGGGGAGCGAGGATGTCATGCAGACCTTCGTTCGGAAAGGAGATGCGGCACCCAGGCCGCCACGGATTGATGGATGTCCTCGAAGACCTGTCGGAAGACCGACGGACCCTGGCCGAACGGGTCGAGGATGTCGCGGGGAGGTGTGGACAGCCAATGTCCCAAGAGAAAGATCCGACCTCGGGCGCCGGGAGCCAGGGCGGTGCACCATTCCTTCTGGAGCGCGTCCATCACGAGGATCAGGTCCGCGCGATGGGCCATCTCCACGGTGAACTGCCGCCCCCGGTGGCCCGAGATGTCGCAGCCGGCTTCCTTCATCAGGCGCTCGGCCTCGGGATCGGGAGGGCAGTCCACCAGGGCCTTCAGCCCCGCCGATTCCACCCGCACCGCCGGCTTCACGGCCGCCCCGAGGAGGGCTTCGGCCATGGGAGCGCGGCAGTGGTTCCCCTCGCAGAGGACGAGCACGGAATCGATGGACGGAGTCGGGGTCAAGCGGAGGGTCCGAGGGAAGGGAAGGGGAAGGAGGCCGTCAGCGCTCGCGCCGGACGAGGTAGCGGACTTCTCCCGTGGCGATCGCGGTGGAGGTCACGGCGGTCACGGTGGGGAGGAGAAGGCTCATCACGCGGTTGAAGCGGACGAGGGTTCCGGCGTCGACGTAGACGATGTCGCGGGGGTTCAGAGGGAACCGGTCGGCCAGGACCATCGAGGTGGGATTGCGGGCGTCCAGGTGGAAGACGTCCACGCCGTTGGGGCTGCCCGTCTGCCGGATGACGTAGATGGAGCGGGCGTCGGCGCTGGCTCCCAGGATCCCGCCGGTCTCCGTGATCGCCTGGGCCAGCGACAGGTTGCCGTGGATCAGGGGCAGGTTCCCGGGGCGGACCAGCTCTCCCATCATGTAGACGGGGTTCTCCAGCGCGTGGGGGACGTGCAGCGAATCACCGTCCTTGAGCAGGATCTGGCCGATGCGGTTGCCCGAGGCCACCAGGGACTGGAAGTTCAACCGCCACACCTGGTCGCCGCGGGTGAGGACGACCCGGCTGTCGTCGGCGGTGGGAAGGAACCCGCCCGCGCGATTGACCGCTTCAGCCAGCGTGAACGGCACGTCGGTGACCGTATAGACGGCGGGGCTCTTCACCTCGCCGCCCACGTAGATCTTCTGGGAGCGGTAGGCAATCACCTTGACGTCGATCTGGGGATTCTGCAGCGTCCGGGACAGCTTGGCGGTGAGGGCGTCCCGCACCTGGGAGACGGTCATCCCCGCCACCTTGACCTTGCCCACATAGGGGAAATAGAGCTGGCCGTCCTCGTCCACCACGCTTCCCGACGCCGAATCCTGGCGGTACTGGCCCAGGGGAAGGGTGATCTCGGGGTGGTCCCACACGGTCACCAGCAGGACGTCCTGGGGGCCCAGGCGGTAGGGGGGGAGCTTCTCCGCGGCCACCAGCAGCTCCGCCGCCGTGGGATCCACGGTCCGCGCGCGCAGGGGCTTGAGGGCCTCCGCGCTGAGGGGGCGGAGGGTGACGCTGAGGCCGTCCACCTGGGTGGTCGTCTCCCGACTGCCCGGCTTCACATTCAGCTTCATGCCCGGCGACGTGCAGGCGCCGAACAGCAGAAGCCCGCACAGGGCCGCGCCGAATCGGAGGCGTCCGCTGCCGAGGGAGAGGGCTGCTCCCGATCGCGGGAGAGGCTGGGTTGGACAGTGGGAAGGGTGCATGAATGGCCTCCATAGAGGATGCACGGGAAGGGAATTGCGCGAGATGGTTAGATTTTGGTGTCGTAAATTACCAAGTTTGATCAAGAGCTTAACAGGGTCTGGTGGGGTTGTGTCCAGTGTATGTTTTTGGGCGCCGCGAGCCAGGGGTGTACAGTCCGGAGAAGGGAGCCGCAAGGGGGAGATCCCTTCCGGCCCATGACGTGGATCACGCAATAACAGCCGGGGGACGGCGTCATTTCCCCTGAGGCGCCTCGCTTGGGCGGCTGCGGAGAAAGGACCGGAAAGGGATGACGGAGGGCTCCGCGCGATTGGCCGAGGTGTTCGAGCGGGAGAAGTCCCGCCTCCTCGGCTACGTGCGGCGCCAGCTCGCCGGCTTCTCCGGAGCGGAGGCCGAGGACATCGTGTCCGACGCCGTCTACAACCTGCTGCGGCGGGCCGACGTCATCGGGGAGATCGAGAACCTGACGGCCTACCTCTACCGCTCCGTCGCCAACCGCGTCACCGACCACCGGCGCGGGGGAACGCCCCCCCTCTCCCTCGACCATCCCACCCGCCTTTCCGCGGAGGAAACGGGCCCCCTGGACCCCGAGCACCGCGGACCCACCCCCGAGCAGAGCTACGACCAGGCCCAGTTGCGGGAGCGGCTGGCGGAAGCCCTCGACCAGCTGGGGCCTCGCGAACGGGCCATCTGGATCGCCACCGAGATCGACGGCCGCAGTTTCCGCGAATTGGCCGAGGACTGGGGCGAGCCCATCGGAACCCTCCTCTCCCGCAAGAGCCGGGCCTCGGGCCGGCTCCGCGACCTCCTTTCCGACTACCGAACCCGAACGCAGGAGTTGCCATGACCTTCGGCCCCGATCCTTCCACGCCTCCCGTCCCGCGCAGCCGCGCCCGCCTGATCCTCATCCACGTCGTCTTCGGGGGCGCGTTCGCCGCGGCCCTGGCGCTGATCTTCGGATTCGCCGTGATGCAGCTGTGGAACCACCTGATGCCGCAGATCGTCGGCGCGCGTGCGGTCTCCTACTGGCAGGCCGTGGGGCTGCTCGTCCTGACGAGGCTGCTGGTCGGGAGCTTCTCCCACGGTGGCAGCCATCACGGCCACGGCCGGGAATCCCGGGGGACCGGCCACAGCTGGCGGGAGTACGACGCCTGGTGGAAGGGCTCCGGCAAGTCCTCCTTCCGGGGCACTTCCGAGGGAGAAGAGAAGGGCGGCCAGCCGGGGCTGTGATCGACCGCACACCCTTTTTCGCGCCGGCAATAACGTCGGACCCGTCCCGTCTTGGAGACGAACCCGCGCGACCGGATCCCCCCTGCTCCGCGCCCCGCCCAGGAGCTTTCCGATGACCGAACCGAGAATCCTGGAAGCCTTCCAGACGATGTGGGGGCCCTTCCCGGAGCCCGTCATGCTGGTCCACCGGGACCGCACCGTCCTCGCAGCGAACGACCTAGCCCGCCAGATCGGGATCCCCACGGGCATCAAGTGCCACACGCTGAATCCCCTGGCCGAGGGGAAGCACTGCCAGCACTGCAAGGCGAACCAGGCCCTCAATTCCGGCAAGACCGTGTGCAAGGAAGAGCTGATGGGGGACCGCTACATCCGCGGCTACTGGATGCCCCTGACCGAAGCCCCGGATTTGTACGTCCACTTCGGGATCGGAACCGCCGAGGCCCTGGCCCAGAACGCGGCGGCCTGCGCTCCCCAGGCTTGAATAGATGAATCAACAGGAGGGCGCCGCCGATCGGGCGGCGCCCTCCTGTTCAGATCGAGAGGTCCGTGGCCCGGTGCTCCGCGTCCAGGGCGATGAAGCCCTCGGTGCCGGTGACGGAGGTGTACTGCCCGCGGTCCGGATCGAACGCGAAGACCTCGCCGGTCTCGATCTTGTAGACCCAGGCGTGGAGGTGGAGCATCCCGCTGGCCATGGCCTTGGCCACGGCCGGGTGGCTGCGCAGGTTTTCCAACTGCACCAGGACGTTCTCTTCCACCGTGGCATGGAGCAGTTCGTTCCCGTGGAGGTGGCCGTAGCTCTCCCACATGATCCGCTCGGTCTTGCGGGCGTGGGCCAGCCAGGCCTTGGTGGCAGGAAGCTCTCCCAACTGCTCGGGCTCCAGCAGGGCCTTCATGGCGCCGCAGTTGGAGTGGCCGCACACGATGATGTCCTTCACCCGCAGGCTGGCCACGGCGAACTCGATGCCCGCTGCCATCCCGCCCATCTGCTCGTAGGGCGGGACGAGGTTGCCCACGTTCCGCAGGATGAACAGCTCCCCCGGCTGGGTCTGGGTGATCAGGTTGGGGCTGATCCGGGAGTCCGAGCAGGTGATGAACAGGGTCTCGGGCGTCTGGTCCTGGTCCAGGCGCTCGAACAGGTCCTTGTGGGAGCTGAAGATCTGGGTCTGGAACTGGTGGATGCCCTGGACGAGTCTCTGCATCGAACCAGTCTACCCAAGGGCAGGCTCGACCTCAGAACGTCAGGTTGGCCAGGTGCTCTTCGGAGGTGATGGGGGTGTTGGGCTCGTCGTGGATGATCTTGCCGTCCCTCAGCTTCACGATCCGGTGGGCGTGGCGGGCGATGTCCTCCTCGTGGGTGACGAGGATGATGGTGTTGCCCTTCTGGTAGAGGTCCTCGAACAGGGCCATGATCTCGATGCTGGTCTTGGAATCCAGGGCGCCGGTGGGCTCGTCGGCCAGGAGGATGGAGGGGTCGTTCACCAGGGCGC
Source organism: Geothrix sp. 21YS21S-4 (assembly GCF_030845995.1). Classification (NCBI taxonomy): domain Bacteria; kingdom Pseudomonadati; phylum Acidobacteriota; class Holophagae; order Holophagales; family Holophagaceae; genus Geothrix; species Geothrix sp. 21YS21S-4. The sequence goes on along the minus strand of NZ_CP132719.1, from coordinate 1,826,902 downwards.
GGGCGATGGCCACGCGCTGGCGCTGGCCGCCGGACAGTTGGTTCGGCATGTGGTCGCTGCGGGACCCGAGGCCCACGCTCTCCAGCGCCTTCTGGGCCATCTGGTGCCGTTCGTGGGGCGTCTTGCCCGCGTAGATGAGAGGCAGTTCCACGTTCTGGAGGGAGGTGGTCCGGGCCAGGAGGTTGAAGGTCTGGAAGACGAACCCGATCTCCTCGTTGCGGATCTGGGCCAGGTCGTCGTCGCTCATGGCCGACGCCAGCTTCCCGTTCAGCTCGTAGGTGCCGGTGGTGGGCGTGTCCAGGCAGCCGATCACGTTCATCATCGTGGACTTGCCGGAACCTGAAGGCCCCATGATGGCCACGTACTCGCCGCGGTGGATCTCCAGGGAAACGCCGTCCAGGGCCCGCACTTCCATGTCGCCCATCTGGTAGATCTTGGTGATGTCGGTGAGCCGGATCAGGGGGGCGTCGGTCATGGAATCTCCGGGCGGCCCGCCAGGGCCCTGCTCCATCTTCGCAGATGTCCGGGAAGGGGTTTAGGGCATCGAAGGGAATCCCGCTACAATCACGGGTTCGCCTTGTCTCGAGCTACAGGTCCTCATTCCCGATGATTGCTTCCCTGATCCGCGCCCTGGGTCGGCCGCTGCTGCGGCTGCGGTATCGCATCCAGGTGGAAGGCTTGGACGCCCTTCCCTCGCAGGGGGGGCCAGGCATCCTGTTCCTGGCCGCCCACCCCACCCTGGTGGATCCCTTCCTGTTGGCGGCGGAACTCCACGGCCACTTCGCGCCGGTGCTGGTGGCCGGGCGGGACCACGCCGCGTCCGCCCCGCTCCGGTGGCTGGCCCGGCTGCTGGGTTGCCGGCCCCTCTCCGATCCCGCCCAGCACGGCGAACGCGCCCGGGAGATCCTGGACCGGGAGATCGCCGCTCTGGCGACCCACCTGACCTCGGGGGGCCACCTCGTCCTGTTCCCGGGCGCACGCCTGGCGCGGCAGAAGACCGAGGACCTGTCGGACAACAGCACCGTGGAGGCCCTTCTCCGCCAGGCGCCCGGCGCCCGGGTGGTCGTGATCCATCTGCAGGGGTTGTGGGGAAGCCGCTTCAGCGCCGCCTCCGGCCGGCGGCCCTCCGTCGGGACCGAACTGCTGAAGGGACTCGGCTATTTGCTGGCGAACGGCCTGTTCTTCATGCCCCGCCGCGACGTGCGGCTGGTCTTCGAGGAACTCCACGGCCTGCCTTTGGCCGACGGTCGTCCCGTCCTCAACCAGGCTCTGGAGGTTCGGTTGAATGCCGGCGCTACGCCCCGGACCTTCGTCCCCTATCTCCGGGGGAAGGACCGCGCGCCCCGCACTTTGCCGGAACCGCCCCGGCCCCGGGTGGAGGGCAATCCCCGGTCCGTGCCCCCCCAAGTGCGCGAGGCGGTGAAGCGCCACCTTCAGGCGCTGACGGGTCGGAGCGAGATCAAGGATGAGCAGCGGCTGGTGGCGGATCTCCATCTGGACGCCCTGGATCGCCGGGAGCTGGAGTTCTGGATCCAGCGCGCCTACGGCTATCCCCCCGGCGATCCCGCCGCGGTGCAGACGGTGGGCGACCTGCTGCTGGCGGCCACCGGCGCCGCCGTGTCCCTTCGCCAGGGCGAACTGAAAGCCGTCCCACCCGCCTGGTTTCATTCCCGGACGGACCTGGCCATCGAGATGCCCGACGGGGAGACCATCCCCGAGGTCTTCCTCAAGCAGGCGCGCCGCGACCCCCGCCGGGTGGTCCTCGCGGATCAGGTGGGCGGCGTGAAGACCTACCGCGACGTCCTCACCGCCGTCCTGGTCCTCAAGCCCATCTTCGAGGCCCTGGAGGGAACCCACGTGGGCCTCATGCTCCCGGCCTCGGGCGGCGCCAGCATCATCTATCTGGCCCTCCTGTTCGCCGGGAAGACGCCGGTGCTCGTGAACTGGACCGCCGGCGCCCGCAGCATGGCTTACGGGCTGGATCTGGTGGACGTCCGGCACGTGGTGACGGTCTCGACCCTGATCAACCGGCTGGATGCGCAGGGCGTGGATCTCTCCGCCGTGAAGCCGCGGCTGTTCCTCCTGGACGAAGCGGGCAAGCGGATCGGGCTGGGGACGAAACTGGCCGCCGCCTTCAGCGCGCGCTTCAACTGGACCTCCCTCCAGGCCGCCCGGCCCCCCGCCACGGCGGCGGTGCTGTTCACCAGCGGGAGCGAGAGCCATCCCAAGGCCGTGCCCCTGAGCCACGGGAACATCCTCACCAACATCCGGGACGCGGCCCAGGCCCTGAATTTCCGCCAGGACGAGCGGGTGATGGGCTGCCTGCCGCCCTTCCATGCTTTCGGCCTGACCACCACCACGATCCTGCCCCTGCTGGTGGGGCTGCGGGTGGTCTACCACCCCAATCCCACCGAAGGACGGATGCTGGCCCGGATCATCGAGGCCTACCACGCCACCCTGCTCGTGGGCACGCCCACCTTCCTGGGCGGGATCCTCCGCACCGCCGAGGATCGCCACCTGGAATCCCTGAGGATCGTCGTGTCGGGGGCCGAGAAGTGCCCCGATCAGATCTACGCCACCCTGGCCCGCCGCTGGCCGAACACCGCCGTCCTGGAAGGCTATGGGATCACCGAATGCTCTCCGGTCGTCTCGGTGAACCGGGAGGAGGATCCCCGGAACGGGACCATCGGGAAGCCGCTGCTGTCCGTGGAGTGGGCGATCGTGGATCTGGAGAGCGGTCGCCGGGCGGAACCCGGCCAATCGGGGATGCTGCTCGTGCGCGGCCCCAGCGTGTTCTCCGGCTACCTCAATCCCGACGTGGATTCGCCCTTTGAGACCTTCGAAGGCAAGGACTGGTACCGCACCGGCGACCTGGTGCGCCAGGACCGGGGCGTCCTGGTGTTCACGGGCCGGCTGAAGCGCTTCGTGAAGCTGGGGGGCGAGATGGTGTCCCTGCCGGCCATCGAGGAGGCCCTGTCGCAGAAGTTCCAGGGCGAGGACGAGACCGAGCCGCTGCTGGCGGTGGAAGCCATGCCCGAGGAACTGAACCCCGACCTGATCCTGTTCTCCGTGGCGGGCATCGCCCGGGACGAAGCCAACGCGGCCATCCGCGCCGCGGGCCTGTCCTCCCTCCACAACATCCGCGTCGTCCGCCAGATCGATCAGATCCCCACCCTCGGCACCGGCAAGACCGACTATCGCGCCCTGAAGGCCCTGCTGGCGGATGTTTCCGCCTAGACCACCTCGAACAGGACGGCCAGTCCGAGCCCGCCCCCGATCCCCAGGGTGGCAACTCCCAGTCCGCCGCCCCGGGTCCTCAACTGGTGGATGAGGGTGACCGCGATCCGCGCGCCGCTGGCGCCGATGGGGTGGCCCAGGGCCACGCCGCCGCCTGTGACGTTCAGCCGCTCCGGGGGCAGGGTGAGCTGCCGCTGGCAGACCAGTAACTGGGCGGAGAAAGCCTCGTTCAGCTCCCACAGGTCGATGTCCGCGACTCTGAGCCCATGGTCCGCCAGGAGGCGGCGGACGGCGGGGACGGGCGCCTCGCCCATGTCGAGGGGATCCACCCCGGCCTCGACCCAGCCCAGGATCCGGGCCAGGGGCCGCGCGTCGCCGGCCTGTTCCCGCCGCGCCACGAGCAGGCAGGCCGCGCCGTCCGCCAGCGCGGAGGCGTTTCCCGCCGTGATCTGGCCCCCGGGAGCGAAGACCGGCGGCAGGGCGGCGAGGCTCTCCTCCCTCACGCCCTCCCGGATGCATTCGTCCCGGTCGAGCTGGGGATGGGGCAGGTGTTCCGCGCGGAAGTCGGCGGCCGCGGCGCGGCGGTGGCTCTCCGCCGCCCAGGCGTCGGCCTCGGTGCGCGCGATTCCCCGCTTGGCGGCCAGGCGTTCGACGGTTTCGCCCATCAACAGGCCGGTGACGGGGCAGAGCAGTCCGTCCTGGTGCATGACGTCAGGCGCCTGGCGGTGGCCTATGCGGAAGCCCCAGCGCAGCCCCGGCACGAGGTGGGGCGTGTCGGACATGGCCTCGCTGCCTCCGGCGAGGATCGCCCCTTCCGCACCGTCCCGCAGCCGCTGGCACGCGACGATGAGGGCCTGGAGGCTGGAGCCGCAGGCCATGTTGACGGTGAAGGCGGTCGTTTCCGGTGGCAGGCCGGCTTCCAGCGCGAGTGTGCGCGCGGGGTTCATGCCCTGGGTGTGGCTGCGGGCCATGCCCCAGAGGGCGCTTCCGGGCCGGGGCAGGGCGCCGTCCCGGAGCAGTTCTTCCACGGCGGCGCGGCCCAGCGCGACGGCCCCGAGGCCGGCCAAGCTCCCGCCGTACCGCCCCTGGGGCAGGCGGCCCGCGGCCAGGACGAGCAGGTCGTCCCGATTCTTCACGGCGCCGGCCTTCACCGCGCCGGCTCCCAGTCGTCGGGGGTGGGTTCCCGCGGGCCCAGGCGGGCGTTGGGTGGGAACCACGCATCCCACAGGGCCAGGTGGCGCGCGACGTACTCGCGCATCCAGAAGCGGAACCGCGACAGGGGCGGACGATCGTCGGTGAGGGCCGGCACGCCCCAGGCGCGGAGGCCGATGTGGTCGGCGAGGTAGAGGGCGCGGGGCAGGTGGAAATCCGAGGTGACGATCACCACCTGGGATTGGCCGAACACCGCCTGGGCGCGCTTCAGGCTGTCCCAGGTCCGCAGGCCCGCGTAGTCGCTGACGATCCGCCTGGGAGGCACGCCCTGCTTCACCAGCCACCGCCGCATGGCCTGGGGTTCGTTGTAGGAGGCGTGGCGGTTGTCGCCCGAGACGAGAAACCACCGGACTTTTCCGGCCCGATAGAGGGACAGGGCGGTGCGCAGCCGGCCCTCCAGGATCGACGTGGGCTCTCCGTCGCCGTAGACGCCCGCTCCCAGCACCAGCACCGGCCCGTTCACGGCGGGGATGGCGTCCGCCCGGTGGATCTGCTGGTGGTGCATGGCGGGGAACCTTCCCAGCGTCCACAGCAGGTCTCCGAAGAGGGCCAGTGCTGGAATCACGAGCAAGGACCGCCGGTGCGCCCAGCAGCGATGAAGGAAGGCGGAGATCGGCATCGTGAGTTAGCATAGACCTTTCGTCCGCCCAGCCCCATGGACCTCCCGCCGAACGAGACGCCTTGATGAACATGAGCCTTGCCCCCATGGTCCTTCTGTCTCGGCGGATCTCCCGCCGCGCGCCGCTGGTCCTGGGCCCGCTGGCCCTCCTTCTGGCATCCGGCTGTTTCCGGGCCACGGGAATCGCGAGACCTTCCGTCGCGGTGGAGGAGATCCCCGCCGTCGGCGGCGACCGCATCTACGGCCTGAAGGCCACTTCCAGCGCGGGGGACTTCTATCTCGGCAACGACTCGGTCCAGCTCGCGGTGGACGGCGCCGCATTCGGAAATCGCGAAGGGCAGTTCGGCGCGGCATCCGGCGGCGCCATCCTCGACATCGGCAGTATCTCCCTCGACCAGAGCTACAAGCGGGTCTCCCCGCCCACCGACATGCTGGAGCGCCTGGGGCCCGTGGCGAACCAGGACCCCGACCTGCCGCTGGTCTTCGATCAATATGTCCCCACCGCCGGCGTGAACTCCGTGAGCCTGGAGATGCGCGGCTACCTCTTGGATCCCAAGGCCAAGCTCGGCGTGGCGACGGATGCCCAGGGCCGGGTGGCGGGCGTGACCGCCGTCCACCGTCTCACCCTCAACAAGGGCGAGACGTTCTACACGGTGGAGACCACCCTCGCCAATGCCGGCAGTTCGGCCCTTCCGCTCCGCAACATCGCTGACGCCCTGTCCCAGCACGGCGGCGGGTACCGCCCACTCGTTCCCGCGGTCCAGGCCTTCGACGGCACGCCCCTCAGCAGTTGGGGCGTGGAGATCCCCGGATCCGATTTCGCTGCGCCCCTGACCACCAGCGTCCAGGCGCCCATGGTGGCCCTGATGGGCACCGAATCCTCCGGCAGCAGCCTGGATTCGCATTCCTCCCTGGGCATTCTTCCCTTGGATGTGGAGCGGGTCCTCGTGGCATCGGACCCCGTCCACCCCCTGACCGAGTTGCGTCCCCTGGTGCCGGCCCGGGTGGTGGTGGGCAGCCCCGCCTCGGCGAATCTTCCGGCGGGTGGTTCCCTGGCGTACCGTCGGCGGCTGTATGTGGTGGGAGGTGCCGATGCGGTGCTCTCTACGTTGGGTACCGTCGCGAATCCCTACTACCCCAGCCAGGCGACCCTCCTGCAGAACGAGATGACCCAGGCCCGCAGCGGCTTCCAGAGCGGGGAAGTGGGCGTCCTGGCCTTCGATTCCTTCGGAACGGCTTATCACGGCGGTCCGCTCCAGACGGAGTTCCGGTTCGAGCGCTACACGGGCACCAATGCGGCCGTGGATCCGGCCATCGACGTGGACCCTACCCATTGGACGTTGGAGCGGGTGGAGTGGCGGGAGCCCAGCGACATCGCCGCCAGCAGCGGAGCCCTGCCGGTGCTTCTGCCCGCCGTGGCCGATCCTCGATTCACGGGCCGCACGCAGCAGTACCGCGTGACCGCTTCCAACGCCACCCAGAGCTACACCCTCTACCTGGGTACCAATAGCCTGAATACGGATCGTCTCTACCTCCAGACGGCCATCACGCCCTCCAAAGACCAGGCGTGGAGTCTTGCGGAGAGCCTGGCTCCCGAGCGGGGCGAAGTGCTCGACGCCAACGGCAACGTGATCACTCAGAAGCAGCTGGCCCACGTCTTCTCGGTGCGTCAGGCGGGCACCCTGGAATTCGCCGGTCTCAATCCCCGCCGCTTGACCTTCGTGGGGCTGGGCACGACTGCGGATCCGAGAATGCAGCGAAGCCGACATATGTCGAGTTACTACGATCCCGTCTACAAGGGAAAGGTGGTCCTTGGCGCGAGTTCCGCCATCTACCAGTACACCGCGGGGAACGAAGTGTTCGGCACCTCCTTCGCCTCCCCCTACGGTGTAGCAACCGCCTACTTTCCGGCGGGGGATTACCTGACCTACAGCACCCGCGGACCCCAGTCCTACCTGGACGTCCTGCCGATCAAGTCCTTCGACGGGCAGACGGACATCAGCCATGCGTTCGTAGCCCTGGATTCGCCGCTGCCTTCGGGCTGGAGCGCTTTCGACCTGCCCAGTCCCACGCAGGCGACGACCGGAGGCCTCAACCCTGGCGAGCTGCTCAGTTCAGCTTTGGCCAATGGGATTCAGGTCGTGGGCCGCACGGAAGAGGATCAGGTGACCGATCCGGCGGTCTTGCGCACGGAATTTCGTCAGGAGATTGAGAACACGGGGTTGAGCGACGCCCAGCGGGAATCGGTGGGACTGGATCCCTTCGTGGTGGGCGCCCGCAGTTCCAGTCTGACCGATGGGTTCACCACCGCCCTCTTCATCCCCACGCCCACCGGTGATCGCAACGGCGGCGCGCGGCCCTCCAAGGGCTGGACGCTGGCGGATTTCATCACCCAAGCGGAGGGCGGCTACACGGTGATCCACCGTCCCCGCGGTCCCCAGGGGCTGTTCACGGTGCGCGGCTTCAATCCTGCGGTGGCCCTCGGATTGGGTGCCAATGCTTGGTGGACCCAGACGGGCGCTATGTCCCTCGGTAAGCGTCATGGCGATTTCGATGCACTGGAGCTCCTCCGCGCCGAGGGCTGCGATCCCGCGGATCCCACGGCGTGGTTCGCCGAATTCAAGGCCGTGCGTGCCGACTGGTTCTCGCTCCTGAAGCAGCAGGCTCCGGGGGCCTTCACCAAGGCGCTGGGCCTGTCCGCCGCGAAATACAGCTTCGATACGCCCGTGGGTCTGGCCCGCACCTACCTTCGGTTGGGCTCGGCGACCCTTACCCAGGACACCTTGACGCCGGTCCTGGAGGCCCTCCGCAGTGGCGCGGCTGTGGCCTCCACGGGGCCCCTCCTCGACGTGACCGTCAATGGCACCCATCCCGGCGGGCTGGTGGCCGGTCCCGCGGCGACGGTTTCCATCTCCATCTCGCTCTACGCCCCGGATTGGGTGCCGGTGGACGAGGTCCGGGTGGTGGTGAACGGGGTCGCCCAGGTGGTGCCTCTCGCCAGCTTCACCGCCTCCACCGTGGACGGCCGGCTCCGCACGGCCACCTTGGCTAGCGTGGCGATGCCCGCCGGTCAGGACGCCTGGATCGTGGTCGAGGCCGGGGTGTCCCTGTCCACCACGGGCGCCTACCGGACGGGAACGCCCTGGAACCGGATCATGCGGGGCATCTACCCCGTGGCCGTGACCAACCCGGTCTTTGTGGACGTGAACGGCGGGGGATACACTCCTCCGGGACTCTAGATCCAGGGGAGCGGGCGATGGCGGATTGGCTTCCGGAGCGGCTTCCGGAGGATATCGACGCGGAGCGGTCCTTTCTGGCCACCTGCTGCGCGCCGGGCGCGGGCTTCGTGGCCAGCGAGGCGGTGTTCGCCCTGGCGGAGGAGGACTTCGTCCACCCCGCCCACCGCGCGGTGTTCCGGGCCCTCCGGACGCTCATCGAAGCGCAGGTGGAGGTCAACTCCCTCACTCTGAAGGACGCCCTCGACCAGGACGACAGCCTGAACAAGGTGGGCGGCTATCCGGGGCTGGTGGAGTTGCTGGCGGGCGAGGACGTGGAGCGCCCCCAGGTGCTGGCGGACGTCATCCGGCGCAAGGCGAAGCTCCGGCGGCTGGTGCACCTGGGCGCCCAATTGGTGCGGCAGGCGGCTGAGGAGGACGAATCTCCGGAAGTCCTGGTAGACCAGACAGCCCAGAGCCTCTTCCACCTAGCCCAGGGCGACGCCAAGGCCCGCGGGCTGCTGTCCATCCAGAGCGTGGCGGACGACGCCATGGAGCGGCTGCACGAGCGGCTGGAAGGCCGGCTGTCGCCGGGCGTCCGCGTGGGCTTCAGCCGCTTCGACGAGCTGACCCAGGGCTTCCAGCCGGGCAACCTCATCGTGCTGGCGGCCCGTCCCGGCATCGGCAAGACGGCCCTGGCGCTGAACTGGATCCTGCGGGCGGCCCAGGAACGGGACGGGCGCTCGGGCCACTGCGGCGCCTTCTTCAGCCTGGAAATGAGCCACGAGGAGGTCTTCATGCGCCTCCTCTCCGCCAAGAGCCAGACCAACATGAAGGATCTCCAGGCCGGGCGCGCCGCGGGCCGGATCGAGCACGTCCTCCAGACGCGGGACGAACTCGTTCAGATGCCGCTGTTCATCTGCGATCAGGCGTCGATCACCGTGCCCCAGATCCAGAACATGGTCGTGAAGCAGGGCAGCCAGAGCAACCGGCGAGTGGAGTTCGTCATCATCGACTACCTTCAGCTGCTCAGCAGTCCCGAAGGCAGCCGCGGCGCCAAGCAGAACGAGGCCATCCGAATCGGCGAGATCAGCCGCGGACTCAAGCTCATGGCGAAGGACTTCGGGATCCCTGTGGTGGTGCTGTCCCAGCTGAACCGCGAGGTGGAGCACCGCACCGGCGGCCGGCCCCAGCTCAGCGACCTGCGCGATTCCGGCGCCATCGAGCAGGACGCGGACATGGTGGCCTTCATCCACCGGAAGATGATCCCCTCCGCCAACGAAGAGCCCGACAACTCCGCCGAACTGATCGTCGCCAAGCACCGCAACGGCCCCACCGCGATCATCCCGCTGCACTTCCAGGGGGAATACGCGATGTACCGCGAGCTGGAGCGGTACACGAACTGATCCGGTGCCAAAAGACGAAGGTTGACCGCCAAGGGCGCCAAGAAAAGCGCTATCCGGTTCTGGATGTTTTTCGCGGTGGTTCTTTGGAATGAAAAGGGCGGCCGGAGCCGCCCTTTTCGTGGAAGCGGAGAGGCCTACTCCAGGCCGAAGGTGGAGTTCTCCAGCTCCTTTTTGACGAAGGCCATGAACAGATCGCCCACGGCGCCGTCGATGGGGGGTCCCCCTCCGTGAAGCCGAAGGCTGAATGGAAGTGGGCCCCGGTGGGGCCCGCGTTCGGGGGCTGCCAGAAGCGGCGTGCGCGCCAGCGGAGCGCGCGCTCAGCCGCGGAGGATCAGCGACTACTCCAGCCCGAAGGTGGAGTTCTCCAACTCCTTTTTGACGAAGGCCATGAACAGATCCCCCACGGCGCCGTCGATGATCCGATGGTCGAAGCCGAGGCTGCTGAACATCATCTGGCGGATGGCGATGAAGTCGGTGCCGTCGGGGCCGGTGACGACCACGGGGCGCTTCACGATGGCGCCGACGCCCTGGATGGCCACCTGAGGCTGGTTGATGATGGGCAGACCGAAGGTGTCGCCGTAGACGCCGGGATTGGTGATGGTGAAGGTGCCGCCGCTGATCTCATCCGGCTTGAGCTGCTTGCCGCGGGCGCGTTCGGCCAGGTCGTTGAGGCTCCGCGCCAGGCCGCCGAGGTTCATCATGTCGGCGTTCTTCACCACGGGAACGATGAGGCCCCAGTCCAGGCTGACGGCGATTCCCAGGTTGATGTCCTGCTTGTAGACGACGTTGTCGCCGTCCACGGAGGCGTTGGCCACGGGATAGGCGCGCAGCGCCTTGCAGGCGGCCATCATCACGAAGGGCATGAAGCTGAGCTTGGTGCCGAACTGCGCCTCGAAGGCCTTCTTGTGCTTGTGGCGCAGCTGGGCCACGTGGGTCATGTCGATCTCGAAGACCGTGTAGACGTGGGCCGAGGTGCGGCGGCTGGCCACCATGTTGTCCGCGATGATCTTCCGCATGCGGCTCATGGGCTCCACCACCACCCGCTCGCCGGAAGCGAAGGCGGGCATGGCGGGGGCGGGCGCCACGGAGATGGCGGGCGTCAGGCCCATGGTGGGCGCGGAGGGATCGTGGACCGCGGGGAGGGCGGGCGCCACGGAAGGCGTTGGCTGGTTCGAGGGCTGCCCTTGCGCGGGACGGGAGGCAGGAGCCTTCGCCAGGTGGGCCTCCAGGTCCTCCTTGGTCACCCGGCCGGACTGGCCGCTGCCCTCGACCTTCGCCAGATCGACGCCGTGCTGCTTGGCCATCTCGCGGACGAGCGGGCTGCTCTTGGTGCGGAGGCGGCCTTCGAGGCTGTTGTCGTCCTCGTCTGGTTGGGGCGCGGGCGCGGAAGGGGCGGCGACCGCCTGTTGCTCCTTCGCCTGGGCGGGTGCCGCAGTTGCGGTGGCACCGCCAGCAGGGGCGCCGGCGGCTTTTTCGGAGGCATCGCCGATGCGCGCCACCACGGTCCCCACGGGAACTGTGGCGTTCACGTCCACCAGGATCTCCAGGAGCGTGCCGGCCGCGGGGGCGGGGATTTCCGCATCCACCTTGTCGGTGCTGATCTCGTACAGGGTCTCGTCCTTGGCGACGGGATCGCCGGCCTTCTTGTGCCACTTCAGGACGGTGGCTTCCGCGATGCTCTCGCCCATCTGGGGCATGACGACGTCAAAGGCCATGGTTCGCTCCTATGCGGACAGGGTCGGGGTTGCGAGATGGTGGGCGGTGGCGGACTGGAAGGCGTGGGCCACTTCCAGCAGGCGGACGTCCGACAGGGCCGGACCGATCAGCTGGATGCCCACGGGCAGGCCTTCGGACAGGCCCGCGGGGACGGACAGGCAGGGCACGCCCGCGAGGGCGGTGGGGACGGTGAAGGCGTCGGCGAGGTACATGGCCAGGGGGTCCCCGGTCTTGGTGCCGAAGGGGAACGCGACGCCGGGGCTGACGGGGCCCGCGAGGACGTCCACTTCGGCGAAGGCCCGGTCGAAGTCGGCGGCGATCAGGGCCCGAGCCTTGAGGGCCTTCACGTAGAAGGCGTCGTAGTAGCCCTTGGAGAGGCAGAATGTCCCCAGGAGGATGCGGCGCTTGACCTCGGGCCCGAAGCCTCGGTCGCGGGTCCCGGCGACCATCCCGGGAAAGCCGCCCGCATCGGGAACGCGCAGGCCATACCGCACGCCGTCGAACCGGCTGAGGTTGCTCGAGACCTCGCTGGTGCAGAGCAGGTAGTAGGCGTCGATGGCGTAGCGCGTGTGGGGGAGGTCGACCTCCACCAGGCGAGCACCTTGTTCCTCGAACACTCGGAGGGCCGCTTCGAGTGAGCTTCGGACGCCGGGCTCCAGGCCCTCTCCGAAATATTCCCGCGGAAGGCCGATCCGCAATCCCCGCAGGTCCGCGGATCGCAGGGACGCCAGCCGCTCGGAACCGGGGAGGTCGACGGAGGTGCTGTCCCGGGGATCGGCCCCGACCATCACGCTGAACGCGAGCGCGAGATCCTCGGCGGTGGCGGCGATGGGTCCGGGCTGGTCCAGGCTGGAGGCCATGGCCGTGAGTCCGTAGCGACTCAGAACGCCGTAGGTGGGCCGAAGGGCAGTCACGCCGCAGAAGCTGGCCGGAAGGCGCACGGATCCGCCGGTGTCGCTTCCCAGGGCGAGGGACGCGTAGCCCGCGGCCACGGACACCACGGACCCGCTGCTGCTTCCGCCCGGAACCCGCGAGGGATCCCACGGGTTGCGGGCGGGGCCGAAGGCGCTGTATTCCCCGCTGGAGCCCATGGCGAACTCGTCGAGGTTGGCCTTGGCGAGGGGAACGGCCCCGGCCTGGATCAGCCGGCTCACCACGGTGGCGTCGTAGGGGGCGACGTAGCCGTCCAGAACGCGGGAGCCGCAGGTCACGGGCAGGCCGCTCCAGTTGAAGTTGTCCTTGAGGACCACCGGAAGTCCCAGGACGGGCGTCCGCTCTCCGGCCCGCAGCCGGGCGTCCGCCTGGCGCGCCAGGTCCAGGCTGCGGGCTTCGTCCATCGCGAGCACGGCGTGAAGTTCCCCGTCCAGGGCGCGGATCCGGTCGAAGGCCGCGCGCACCAGCGCTTCGCAGGACTGCGTGCCGGCGTCCAGGTTCCTGCGCTCGTCCATCGCTGTGCCCACCGCCATGCGCGCTCTCCGGGACTTTCTACTCTGCCATTCCGAGGGGGGCTCTTCCACCCTCGCGTGTCCCGGGAAGGACCTTCCCGCTGGAGCTCCCGATCGCCCTGGACCTGCGCCCGGATCGGAAATAGGCTACCATCCTCAACTCAAGCCCTGTTCCTCCACTCGCATGCGTCACGCGCGCCTCCGCCCCGCAGACCTTCATGAATCCTTTCGAAGTCCTCGACATCTCCCCGGAGGCCTCCCCTGACGACATCAAGGCGGCCTACCACCGGCTTGCCAAGCAGTGGCATCCGGACCGGTACCAGGGCGCCGAGAAGGCGGAGGCGGAAGCGAAGTTCCGGGAACTGGCCGAGGCGTTCAGTCTTCTGAAGGATCCGGCGAAGCGGGCGAGTTTCCAGCAGAAGGCCGCCGTGCCTCCGGTGGGGACCGTGGCGGCGCCCTTCGAATCGCCCATGGAACGGACGCCCGAGGACTGGGCCGCCATGGCCCGGAGCGCTTTTCAGGAAGGGCAGCTGGATCAGGCCCGGGCGCTCATCCACTACGCCATCCGCATGGACGGCACGAAGGCCCCCTACCACGCCCTTCTGGCCACCGTGCTGGAGCGGGAAGGCGAGGACCTCCGGGCGGTGGTGAAGGCCCTGGAGGCCGCGGTCCGGCTGGATCCTCGGGATGTCGACAGCCACCTCCGCCTGGCCACGCACTTCCAGTCGCTGGGAATGCAGGCCCGGGCCCAGGGTCACCTCCAGACCGCCCGCGAGATCGCCCCGGACCACCCCAAGTTCCGCGCCGCCGTTCCTAAAGGGGAGCGGGGACGCGGCCCGAAGGGCAAGGGGGCGGTTCCGGCTCAGCCGAGCCTCAAGGAGCAGTGGAACGATCTCTGGAGCCGATTGACGGGAAGGGGCCGATGATGGGAATCCGCGCCGCAGGCAAGACCGACGTCGGGTGCGTGCGGAAGCACAACGAGGACAGCTTCCTGGTGGACGAGGCCCTGGGCCTGTTCGTGGTGGCGGACGGGCTGGGCGGTCACGCGGCGGGTGAAGTGGCCAGCCGGATCGTGGTGGAGACCGTAGCCCGGTTCGTGGGCGAGACCCTGGAGAAGGACCGTACCTGGCCTCTGGAGTACGATCCCTCCCTCTCCTACGACGGGAACCGCCTCAAGGCGGCGCTCCTCCTGTCGGATCAGGCCATCGGAGAGGACATCCGCCGGCACCCGGAGCGCGAGACCATGGGCTCGACGGTGGTCGCCGGCCTGGTCCACGGCACCACCGTGACCTTGGCCCACGTGGGAGACAGCCGGGCCTACGTCCTCGGCCCGGGGGGAATCCGCCAGATCACCCGCGACCACAGCTGGGTGGCGGAGCAGGTGGCGAACGGGATCCTGACGCCCTCCGAAGCGCGGGTCCATCCGTTCCGCAACGTGATCACCCAGGCCTTGGGCAACGGCGGCGAGCTGGACATTGAAATCCAGAACCTCGACCTGGGAAAAACGGATCGACTCTTGCTTTGTTCCGATGGTCTGTCGGGGATGGTCAGCGATCCCCAGATCCTGGACATCGTGGAAGGGACGCAGGATGTCCAATCCGCGGTGGATTCGTTGATTTCCATGGCGCGCGAACAGGGGGGGGAAGACAACATCACCGCTGTCCTGGTCGCCCGGAGCGAGGACGAAAAATGACGCAAGCGCAGTTAACCTTGACCTAATTCAATCCGGCGGTACCCTTCTCACATAATTAAATTCTCCAAGCGAGGCGTCCGGTGGGTCTTTTCGGAAGCAAAACCAAAAGTCTTGTCGGTTTGGATATCGGGTCCAGCTCGGTGAAAGTCTGCGAACTGCAGCAGTTGGGGAAGGGGAGCAACATCCGCTACCGCCTCCAGAAGCTGGGGCAGGTGCTCCTTCCCTCCGACGCCATCGTGGACGGCGACATCATGGACAGCAACGCCGTGTCCTCGGCCATCCGCCAGGCGCTGGCGGAACAGAAGATCAAGGCCAAGGACGTGGCCATTTCCGTGTCCGGGCAGCAGGTGATGGTCAAGAAAGTGACTTTCCCCCTGATGAGCCAGGCGGAATTGGCGGAATCGGTCCGGTGGGAGGCGGAGAGCTTCTTCCCGGCTGGCCAGGGCCTGGATTCCTACGCCCTGGATTACTACCTCATTGAGGAGCGGGCCTCGGACGGGAACATGGACGTGGTCCTGGTGGCCTGCCGGAAGGACAAGCTGGAGGCCTACGTCAGCTGCGTGGCCCAGGCGGGCTGCACTCCCAAAGTGGTGGACGTCGACGTGTTCGCGGTCCAGAACGCCTACGAGATCAATACCTCCGGCGCGGGTCGGGAAGAGGTGGTGGCCCTGGTGAACATGGGCGCCACCTTCACCAACCTCACCATGATGGTGGGCGGGAAATCGGTCTTCTGGCGCGACATGGCCTGGGGCAGCGGGCGGTACACCGAGAAGCTGATGGAGGACTGGGGCGTCAGCCGCGAGGCCGCCGACCACCTGAAGCGCAATCGGGGCGCCGAGGGCCGCGAGCCCGAGGAAGTCCAGCCTTCCATCAACGCGGCTTCGGACGCCTTTGCCGACGAACTCAGCCGAACCCTCGACTTCTTCAAGAGCAGCTTCAAGGTGGACCGCCTGGATCGCGTCCTGGTCAGCGGCGGCGGCTCCATGATCCACGGACTGATCGACGTCCTGGGCGACCGCTTGCGGGTGCCCGTGGACCGATTCAATCCCTTCCAGCTCATCGAGATCGACGGCCGGACCGAAGATCCCGCCACCGTCCGGGAAATCGGCGGCGGCGCGGCCGTCGTCGTGGGGCTCGCCTTGCGCCAAGTGGGGGACCGATGATCAAGATCAACCTCCTGGGTGACGCGCTGGCCCAAAGCGGGGCCAAGAAGGGCTCGGACAAGGGGACCGCGGAGCCCGTCCAGATCTATACGGGCGAGGGCGGCAGCCGCTCCAGCCTGCCCATCGCCGGCGTGGTGGTGGGACTCCTGTTCGCCGCCGTGGGGGGCGTCTACTACATCTGGCTGAACAGCGAGTACACGCGGGCGGAGAAGCGCAAGGCCGACCTGGAGCGGGACAAGAAGCAGTACGAGCCCTACATCGCGCTGGAGAAGAGCTTCCGTGAGAAGAAGGAGGCCCTCCAGAAGAAGGAAGAGGTGATGCTCGCCCTGAAGCGCCAGCAGTCGCTGCCGGTGCACTTCCTGGAGGAACTGGCCAACAGCCTGCCGGACGACGTGTGGTTCCGGAAGATCTCCCAGAAGGGCGCCACCATCACCATCGAAGGCGAAGGCCGGAACTTCGAGGCCATCAACGCCTTCTACGGGAATCTCCAGTCCCGGACCCGCTGGTTCAAGAAGATCAACTACCCAGGGGCGAAGCGAGGGACCTCCGGTTCCTTCGACTTCACGATCTCCTTCGAACTCCAGAACGCCGTCTGAGGTAGGCCATGAATCCCCAGCTTCAGAAACAGATCGGCGTGGGCGCCCTGGCCGGCATCGTCCTGGCGGGGCTGATCTACTTCCTGCTGGGCGGGAAGCGGACCGAGCTGGAGGCCGTCCAGACGGACGTGAACACCCTCCAGGCCGAAGTGGACAAGGGCAAGCTCCTGAAGGCCAACTACGAGAAGCTCCGCGAGGAAGTGGCCAAGCAGGACAAGCGGATCGAAGAGCTGATCAAGATCATGCCCTCCGATGCGGACTACGGCGAGATCCCCTACCGCATCAAGAAGATCGCCGACGACGCCGGCATCGACCAGGTGGCCTTCGCCCTCAAGCCCGAGCGCAAGGACGTCTACTACACCGAGAAGCCTGTGGAATTCGAGTTCCGCGTGGGCTACCACTCCTTCGGGCAGTTCGCGTCGCTGGTGTCGGGCTACGACAAGATCATCAACATCTCCAACATCGAGTTCACCCGCAAGACGGACAACCGCAGCGTCTATCCCGCCACCCTCAAGTGCAACATCAGCGCTTTCGTCTACAATCCCGAACCTCCCCCGTCTGAAAAGAAGCCGGCTCCCGCCCCGGCCCCGGCGCCCGCCCCCAAGGGCGGCGTGAAGGAGGATTGAGGAAGCCATGACCAGCCGACGCGTTTCCCTTTCCCTCCTGGCCTGCGCCTTTCTGGCCGCGCAGGCTCCGCCGGCTCCCAAGCCGGCCGATGTCGCTCCCAAGGCCGCCGATTCCGTCCAGGTTCCGGACGTGGCGATGATCAAGACGACTCCCTACAAGCCCTCCATGCTCCGCGATCCCTTCTCCGCTCCCCAGGACAATCGTCCCGTGGACGCCCTCGACCTGATCGACGACATCGGGGTGAAGGGGATGATCCGGAAGGACGGGAAGAATTTCGCGATCGTCTCCGATAGCCGGGGCAACGTCCGCTGGCTGCCGGTGGGCCACCGTTTCAAGGACGGGGAGATCACCGCCATCACGGAGAAGTCGGTGACGTTCCGCCAGTGGGAACTGAACACCACCAACCGTTCCGTATTCCGCACCATCACGAAGACGTTCAAACGCGAGGAGGGTACACGATGAATGCTCGCCTGAGTTCCTTGCTGGTCGCAGGGGGCGTGGTCCTGGCGGGGATCCACCCGGGATCCCTTCACGCTTCGCCAGCCGCGGAGATGGCCTCGGCCAAAGCCACGCTCGTCTCCGCCACCCTCCAGCCGACGGCGACGGGCGCTCGGATCCTCCTGGGGATTCCCGGCGCGGCCGTTCAGCCCGGCGTCCAGGTGCTCTCCGGCCCCCTGCGCGTCGTGGTGGATCTGCCCGGCGTCGAACGGGGTTCCGCCGTCAAGCGGGACGAGCTGCGCCAGTTGGCCCATCCCCTGATCCGGAAGGCCCGCCTCGCCCAGTTCGCGACCACGCCCCGCCCCATCACCCGCCTCGTGCTCGAAGTGGCGCCTGGCACCCAGGTGTCCGTGGGCTCCGATGCCGATGGCGTGCACTTGACCCTGAATCCCGGCGAAGGCCGCGTCCAGGCCCGCCTCGAAGAGGGCGTTCGGTCCGTGCCCCTCATCGCGCTTCCCGCGCCTGCTCCCGCGGAGGCGGTTCTGGCCTCGGTTGCGGTTCCCACCGATCAGGCTCCGGTTGCCGCTCCCACCCTCGCCAAGTCTTTGGCGCCCATCCCCGCTGTCGGAGGCAGCTTCCCGCTCCTTCCCCAGCTGGCCGCTTCCACGCTCCTGCCCGCGGCCGCGCCGGAAGCCGTCCAGGTGCCCGACGTCGACAAACCCCGCGTTTCTTCCCGACCGGTCGGCCGAACTTTGGGAGATTCCGCGACCCGCTACACGGGTTCCAAGATCACCATCGCCCTGTCGAACGCCGACATTCGCGATTTCCTGCAGATCCTCGCCGACACCGGCAAGCTGAACCTGGTGATGGACCCGGACGTCCAGGGGACCTTCGGGTTCCGGTTCACGGACACGCCCTGGGACCAGGTCCTGGACGTGGTCCTGAAGAACGCCGGACTCGGGAAGGAGATCCAGAACGGCGTCCTCCGCGTCGCCAAGACGGAGAAGCTCCAGAAGGAAGAGGAGGAGCGGAAGAAGCTCGAGGAGACCAAGGCCCTGGGCGGAGAACTCCAGACCATCACCCGCCCGCTCTCCTACGCCAAGGTCAGCGACGTCCAGAAGATCCTCAAGGACATGCTCACCAAGCGCGGGTCCGCCATCCTGGACGACCGCACCAACACGCTGATCATCACGGACCTGCCGCGGAACATCTCCCTGATCGACGACCTCATCCAGACCCTGGACGTGCAGATCCAGCAGGTCCAGATCGAGGCCCGCGTGGTGGAAGCCAACAAGGACTGGCAGCGCGAGTTCGGCGTGAAGTGGCCCCAGTCGAACAACGGCTCCGTTTCCCTCACCAGCAGCGGGAGCACCACCACGAGCACTCCGTGGGTGGGCGGTCAGTCCCCCTATTGGAACGGCACCCAGGGCTTCAACCGGCCCGTGTCGGGGCAGAGCGCAGCTGTGGCGTGGGCGCCCGGAATCGACGGCGTGACGTCGCTGTCGGCGCCCGCGGGGGAAGTATGGCTCTCCTTCCTCAGCAACCGCTTCAGCATCAACGCGGTGCTTCAGGCCCTGGAATCCAGCGGAACCGTGAAGATCGTCTCCTCGCCGAAGGTGGTCACCCAGAACAACCGGAAGGCCACCATCCTCAGCGGCGAGAAGATTCCCTATCCCACCCAGCAGGGCGGGGCGCAAGGCGGCGCCATCACCGTGTCCTTCGTGGACGCTAACCTTCAGCTCGACGTCACTCCCCAGATCACCAACGAGGGGACCATCATCATGGACATCAAGCTGGAGAAGGCCGAGGCGGACTTCAGCCGGACCGTGCAAGGCACGCCCACCATTCTGCGCAAGGCCCTGGAGACCCAGATGCTCGTGCGGGATGGCGGGACGGCGGTTCTGGGCGGAGTCTATGTCACCAATTCCACCATTGGGACCGTGGGGGGTGCCCTTCCTGGCCAAGATCCCCCTCCTGGGCTTCCTGTTCCGCAAGGACACCAAGTCCGAGAAGAACACCGAGCTGCTGATCTTCATCACGCCCCGGGTCCTGCGCCAATAGGCGCCGGACCCCGATCAAAGAAAACGGCCCCGGAATCGGGGCCGTTTTCTTTGATGGAGATCGGAACCTACTTGGGGATGGGGAGGGTCCGGACGAGGCGCTTGCAGCTGCTGCACAGGATGGTGAAGTTGTCCGCCTGCTCGAAGTGGTACTTGAAGCCGGGATCCTCGGCGACCTTCTCCAGGCGACCGAACTGGTACTCGGCGATGCGCACGCTCTGGGGGGCGGTCAGGTCGGCGCCGCAGTGGGTGCAGGAGATGGCGGCCATGCTGGCTCCTCGAAAAGCTGGGGACGTCAGGAATGAAGGACTTTCCAGAGCCCCCAGCTTACCAGAGCCAGGGCGGCGAGGCCCACGAAGACCCGCAACAGCACCTTGCCGATCCGATATGCGACGTAGATCACGACCAGTGCGGCCAGTCCGGCGCCGACGAGCGTAGCTGTATTCACATCCGTCTCCCCTGGGGATCCCATACGAAGAAGCCTCGCCCGGCCTTGCGGCCCGTGTGCCCGGCGGCGACCTTTTCGCGGAGCAGGACGGGAGGCGCGAAGGCGGGATCGCCCGACGCCTCGAAGATGTTCTCGGCGATCCGCAACCGCAGGTCCAATCCCACGCGGTCGGACAGTTCCAACGGACCCACGGGATGGCCGTAGCCGAGGGTCATCAGGGCATCCAGGTCCGCGGCGGAGGCCGTGCCGGATTCCAGGAGCCGGATGGCCTCCAGTCCCTGGGCCAGCGCCATGCGGGCCGCGGCGAAGCCCGGTTGATCGGCGACGATGACGACCCGCTTGCGCAACGCCTCGCCCAACCCCCGCGCCTGGCCCACCTTCGCTTCCGGTGCGCCTGGCGGAACGGCGAGTTCCACCACGCCCATCTGGGGAACGGGGACGAACAGGTGGAACCCCAGCAGCCCACAGGAAATTCCCGCCGCGGCGGCGAGACGGGAGATGGGCAGGGCGGAGGTTCCGGACAGCAGAAGAAGGTCCTTTCCTCCCCATTGGACCGCCTGCGCGAGGGCCGGGGCCTTCTGGCTGAGATCCTCCGGCAGCGCCTCCAGAAGGATGGACACGCCCTCCAGAGCGGCGCGATCGAAGGCGTGAGCCCGGATCCTGCCCTTGGCCCGCTCGGCTTCATCGCTGCTCAGGCTCCCCCGATGGACCGCCCGGTCCCAGGCGCCGGTCAGGTCATCCACAGCGCGCTGGGCGTGGGCGAGGTTCCGCCCCAGGAGGCGCACCTCCAATCCGCATTCGGCGGCCCACTGTGCAGCGGAACGGCCCAGGGCTCCGGGCCCCAGAATGGCCAGGACTTCCATCAATGGGCTTCTCCGGCGCCGGGAATGCGGCACTCCAGGTGGTCCTGGCAGAGCCCTTCCCACACCACGGTCCGGCCGGTGTTGAAGGCCTTCACGATGGAGCCCTTCCCGCCGGCCACCAGATCCCCGGCGAGGTACAAGCCGGGCACGCCGCTCTGGAAGCGGTGGTCGACGCGCGGCTTCTTGCCGTCCAGTTCCACGCCCGCCTCGCGGAGGAAGCCCTCGGGCGTGGCGCCGCCCAGGGCCAGGACGGCGTGGTGGAATCGCGCCACGCGGCCGTCCTTGAAGGTGGCTTCGATCCGCGGGGCCTCGCCCGCGTCGCGCAGGGAGGCGATGTCGGCATTGCGCCAGACCGTGGCCTGGCCGCCCTCTTCCAGGTTCTGGAGAATGCGGCGGTTCACCTCATTGGCCTTGGCGAACTCGGCGCCGCGGTAGGCCAGGGTGACGGGATGGTCCGCGTACAGGAACGCCACGTACTCCAGCGCGGTGTTCCCGCCGCCCACCACCAGCACCCCTTCGCCGGCGGGAATGTCCTCCGTCAGATCGAAGCGGACGAAGGCTTTCAGGGTGGAGGGAATGGGGTAGTCGGGTCGGTTGGGGCGGCCGTAGACGCCGATGGCTATGACCACCGTCCGCGTCCAGAGCGAGGTGCCCCGGCCTTCCTGCACCTCGAATCCGCCTTCTTCCAGCGGCGTGATTCGGGTGACTTCCGTGTTGTTGCGGATCTCCAGGCCGTACTGCCGCACGAAGTCGTCCAGGGTCGCCAGCACGGTTTCCCGGGTGCCGTCCACGATGCACACGGCCCCTTCGCATTCCACCTCTTGGCCCAGGTAGACCTTGTCCACCCGCTTGCCCGGCGTGTACAGCTTTTCGATGGAGAAGCTGTGGCCGGGGCCTTTCTCGAGCAGCAGGATCCGCTCGATGCCCGCCTCCCGCGCTTCGACGGCGGTGGCGATTCCGGCGGGCCCGGCGCCCACGATCAGCAAGTCCAGGAGATCCTTGTCGACAGGTCTTTCGCTCATCGATTCCCCCCTTCACCCGTTATGATGAGCAGAAAGGGCTTTCAGCGCGCCACCGTTATCCCCCGCGCCCGTGAGGGCCCACTTCGCAGATGCTCATCGACTACGCCGCCATCACCCATCCGGGCAAAGTCCGGAAGAACAACGAGGACGCCTACCTTCTGAGCGCGCTGGACGGCGAGGAGCCCATCATCAACGGGCCGTCGCAATCCCTCAACGCCAAGGACGCGGGCCTCCTGGTGGCCGTGGCGGACGGAATGGGCGGCGCCGCCGCGGGGGAAGTGGCCAGCCGGGAAGGGCTGGCGGCCATGGCCCTGCACCTGTTCGGCCACTGGGGTCTGGCTCCCGGCGGCGAGTCGGACCTGCTGCGGGCCCTGGAAGCCGCGGTGAAGGAGGCCAGCGACGCCGTCCTGCGGTATTCGGACGACGACCGCACGGCCCGGGGTATGGGCTCCACTCTTACGGCGGCGGTGCTGTGGGGCGGGCGGGTCTACGTGGCGCAGATCGGCGATTCCCGGGCCTACCTCCTCCGCCAGGGGCACCTCCACCAGATCACCGTGGACCAGACCCTGGTGAACGACCTGATCAGCCAGGGCTCCCTCACCGCCGAGGAGGCCCGCACCCATCCCCAGCGGAACATGATCACCCAGGCCCTGGGCTCCCCGCGTCCCCTGCAGGTGGCCCTGTCCCGGATCTCCCTCCGACGGGGCGACCGCCTGCTGTGCTGCTCCGACGGGCTCCACGGCGAGGTGGAGGACGGGCGGATCCGCGAGGTGCTGGGCGATGCGCCCACGCCCCGCCAGGGGCTGGAGCGCCTCCTGGAGGATGCCCTCGCCCGGGGCGCCCGGGACAACGTCACCGGCGTCGTGGTGGCCCTCGATGACCCCAGCCTTCCCCTTCCCGTGCATGGGGAAGCGCTCGACCTCCAGCATCCCCGGCCGCGCCTCGCGTCCGCCGGATGCTGGGATCGCCTGCGCGGATTTTTCGGAGGGGGCGCCTCATGAGCATGCTCCAGGGGACCGTGTCCCTCAAACGCTTCCTGGTCCTGGGACCGGTCCCGGATCCGGCGGACCTCCAGGCGGGGCTCGATCAGGACCAGTTCCGGCCCTTCCAGGACGGCACCGAGGAAGAGCGGATGGGGTGGTGCGACTGGCGCAACCCGCTGATCATCCCGCCGGACGGCGATTGGGTCGGGCAGGAGCGGTTCGCCGTGTTCGCCCTCCGCATCGACACGCGCCGCGTCCCTTCGGCGCTGCTCAAGGCGCACGTGGACCTGCGCCTCCAGACGCTCCAGAAGGAGAAGGATCTGGCCTTCATCGGCAAGGAAGCCCGCATCTCCCTGGCGGACGAAGTGAAGGTGGAACTGCTGCGGAAGGTGCTGCCCACGCCCAAGGTGGTGGAGGTGGCCTGGGACCTGAAGGGCGGCATCCTGTGGACGACCGCTTCCTCCAGCAAGGCGCAGGGCGCGCTGACCAGCCTCTTCATCAAGTCCTTCGGCTGCGAGATCCATCCTCTGGCGCCGCTGGTTCTGGCGGGACGGCTGTGCCACGACCTGTCCGTGGAAGCATTGATGGCATTGGATCCCCTGGATCTCGAACTCGAGGAGGCCTGAGGTGAAGCCTCTTGAACTCATGGAACAAGGACGCTTCCTCGGTGAGGAATTCCTGCTGTGGCTCTGGATGCGCAGCATGACCGAGGGCGGCGCCAGCGGCGAGGATGGGGACGGCTCCGGCTGCTTCGTGGACGACGCCATCCAGCTCACGTCCGAACGCGGCGAGGTGAAGGAGATCAGCCTCCGCAAAGGCAATCCTTCGGAGAGCCGCGAGGCCTTCGAGGCCCTCGCCCGCGGCATGCGGCCCGCCAAGATGAAGCTCCGCATCCTGTCCGGCGACCTGGAGTGGGTGTGCGTCCTGAACGCCGCCACCCTGGACATGGGCACGCTCAAGCTGCCGCCCAGCACCGGGAAGGCGCCCCACGAGCGCCTCCACGACCGGCTCTTCCTGCTGGAGGAGGGGGCGGGACATCTGGAGCGCCGCCTGAAGCGCTTCCTCCGCATGCGCGCCGAGGAGGCGGAGGACCTCCAGGAATCCCTGCGGGCCTGGGTCCGCGCCGGCCGCGCCGGGGAAGCCCTCCCCACCGGCGAGGCGCCGTGGGAGGCCTGAAGGCGAGCCTCCTGCTCCTGCCGGCGGCCCTGGCCGCTCCGGCGGCGCAGGAGCCCGCGCCCATTCTGGCGCACGCCGTCACGCCCGAGGGTCGGCCCATCCTGCTGCGGTTCCAGTTCAAGAAGGGGCTCAGCGCGGAGGGGAAGGCCCTCCCGCGCGCGTTCCTGGCGAAGGGAACGGATCCCAGCGGATGGGTTCCCTTCGACGGCCTCAGTCCCGACGGCAAGCGATGGGCCCTGGCTGCGCTCTTTCCCGCGGACCAGTGGCGCGGGGAGGAGGTGCGCCACGTGGTCCGCCATCCCGACGTGGAATCGGTGTGGACCCTGGCCGCGCTCTTCACGGGGCACGGGCAGAACTACGATCGGCTGATGGCCGAGAACCCGGACCTGCCGGAGAAGCTGCGGGAAGGCGACGTGTGGCGCATCCCCCGGACGCTCCTGTCGGCCAGTCTGGGCGGGACGGGGCGGACCCCGGGGCGCTCCCATCCCGAGGACGACCTGGACGACGAGGCCCGGGTGGCGACCTACCGCGGGTTGCTGTCCTTCGGCGACGACGCCCAGGGGCGCTACGCCGCCTACCGCCTGCGCAAGGGCGAGGCGCTCTATTCCAGTGTCGTCATCCGCTACACGGATCGGGTGGATCCCAAGGGCGTGAACGAGCTGGCCGAGCGCATCGCCCAGCGGAGCGGGATCGGGGATGTCCGGGTGATCCAGCCGGGCCAGCTCATCAAGATCCCCATCGCCTTCCTGGCGGATCCCTTCCAGCCCGAGGGCAGCTCGGAGTTGGCCGAGGAGCGCGAAGTACGGGCGGAGGTGCGGCGGACCGCGCGGGTAGAGGCGGGGCCGCGGCTGAAGGGCGTCCGCATTGTCCTGGACGCGGGCCACGGGGGCGTGGATCCCGGCGCCCGGGCCAACGGCCTGTGGGAATCCGACTTCGTGTACGACATCGCCATGCGGGTCCAGCGGCTCCTCGAACTGGAGACCGAGGCCCAGGTGAGCAGCACCATCCGCTACCCGGGCTTGGGCTTCAAGGCGCGGGACGAGATCCGCGTCCCCAGCCGCGCCGCGGAGATCCTCACCACGCCGCCCTTCGCGGTGGATGGCGAGAGCCCCTCGGCCGTCAGCGTCCACCTCCGCTGGGTGCTCGCCAACGACCTGTTCGTGGCGTTCCGCCGGGCGAAGGGCGACGCCCAGAAGACCCTGTTCGTCAGCTTCCACGCCGACAGCCTGCATCCCTCCGCCCGGGGCTCGATGGTCTACGTGCCGGGCGCAGCGCTGGTGCCAGCCTCGTTCTCCCTGGGAACGCCCGCGGCCCGACGCGTGGTGGAAGCCAAGCGCTCCGCGCAGGTGGCCTTCACCGGCCGCGAGAAGCTGCAGGGGGAGGCCCGCAGCCGCCAGTTCTCCGAGACCCTGCTGAAGGTGCTGCAGGCGGAGCGCATCCCGGTCCACGCCAACCGGCCCATCCGCAACGTCGTCTACCGGGGCCGGGGAAAGTGGGTCCCCGCCGTCATCCGGTACAGCGCGGGGGCGACCAAGGTCCTGGTGGAAGTGGCCAACCTCACTAATGAGGACGACGCCGCGAACCTGCGGGATCCCGAATTCCGCGAGCGCTACGCCGCCGCCGTGGTGAAGGCCATCCGAGCCTACTACCGGACCTAGGGCTGTTTTCAAAGTGGATGCGATACCAATGGGCGATCAAGGCCCAAGGTTTTCTTTTCACCACCAAGGCACCAAGAAAGCTCTCCTCATGGCGGATGCGGTTCTTGGTGCCCTTCGCGGCTTGGTGGTGATCCTTATCTTTTGAATGCAAAGTGGGGCGTGGCCGCGCCCTATTTTGAAAACAGATCCTAACCCGCCAGGGCGGCGGTGAGGATGTCCGCCAGCGGGCGGATCCGGGCCGGCTCGCTGAGGTAGGCGCCGCGGGCCGCCACCAGGCGGGCGGAGGAGCGGCCCAGCACCGCGGTCTCCACCAGACCATGGGCCTTCAGCGTGCCGCCGGTCTGTACCAAGTCCACGATGGCGTCGGCCAGGCCCAGGAGCGGCGCCAGCTCGATGCTGCTGCTGAGGGGCACCAGCTCGGCGGTGAGCCCCTCCCGCGCCAGCCACGCTTCGGTCACGCGGAGAAATTTGGTGGCCAGGCGGAGGTGGGGCCGGGCGCGGAGCTGCGCGAGGCCGACGCCGGCGGGCGCGCAGAGGGACAGGCGGCAGGCGCCCAGGCCCAGATCCGCCAGCTCCAGCAGATCCACATCCGCTTCATCCAGGGTGTCCGAGCCCACGATGCCCAGGGACGCGACGCCCGCCGCCACGTAGCGCAGGAGATCCGCGCCCTTGAGCAGGAGCGCCTCCACGCCGGGCGTCGCGGTGGGGATTTGGAGGGCGCGGGAACGCAGGGCGGCGGGATCGAGGGCGAGGGGCGTCCCCGCCAGCCGGGGCACGATGTCGTCGCCGAGACGGCCCTTCGGAAGGGCAAGGAGCAGGCAGGGCGCGGAACTCATGGGGCCTCGAAGAGGTCGGGCCGGGTCTCGGCCAGGTCGAGGAGGCGGGACAGGCGCACGCAGAAGCCCGCGGCCCGCCAGGGGCGGCCCAGATCTGGGAAGAGCCGGTCGTAGCGCCCGCCGGCGGCCAGTTCCTGTTGGGCGCCGGGAGCCCACAGGCGAAGGGTCGGGCCCGTGTAGAACCCGAGGCCCGCCACGTCCGCGAGGTCCACCCGCAGCTCCAGGGTCGGGGGAACGAAGGGCAGGAGCGCGTCGAGGGCCTGGGCCATGCGCTCGCGCTCCTCTTCGAGCAGGCCCGCATAGGGGCTGGCACCCAGGGCCCCGAGCGTGTCCGGTCCATCTGGTCCAGAAAGGAGGGCTTCGGCGTGGGCGGCGAGCCGTCCAGCCGCAGGATGGCCTTCCAAGGCCTCGCGCACGCGGTGCGGAGCCCGGCGGGAGAGGGCCGCCACCACGGATTCCGCGGCTTCTCCTGCGAGGCCTTCCGCTTCGAGCGGGCGGCGAACGAGGGCCGCGTTGCCCACCTGCAGAATCGCGCCTTTGAGGCCCAGGGCGGCCGGGACGGCCATCAGCAGGCGCGCCAGTTCCACGTCCCCTTCGGCGGTCGCCTCGCCCTCGGGCTGGATGCGCTCGCAACCCACCTCGAAGCGCTCCGCCGCTTCCCAGGGCTGCACGGGGCGGCGGAAGACGGCGCCCGCATAGGACACCCGCGCGGGCGGCTCCGCGAAGCTCCGGGCGAGGAGGCCCGCCAGGGCCACCGTGAAATCCCAGCGGAGGGCCACCAGTTCGTCGCCGTCGAAGAAGCGCAGGGCGGTCGCGGAAACCGGCTCGCGCAGGACGAGGGAAGGGTGCAGTTCCCGGTAGCCGTGGGCTTCAAGAAGGCCCATCAGGGCGGCCTCCCAGCGGCGGAGGCGGGCGGCGGCCCCGAAGAGGAGGTCGGGGAAGTGGGGCGTGCGGACGGGCATCAGGCCGTTCCTCCGGCCCGATCCGCGTGGCGGCGGTGGAGGGTCTCCACCACGTCCAGCAGGCTCGCGCCGCGGTCCAGCAGCAGCAGCTCCAGGTGGAACAGCAGGTCCGCCGCCTCGCCGAGAAACGCTTCGCGGTCGTCGTTCTTCGCGGCGATCACCACTTCTCCGGCCTCCTCCACCACCTTCTTGGCGATGCGGTCCACGCCCTGAGCGAAGAGCTTCTGCGTGTAGCTGCCCGCGGGATCCGCCGCGGCCTTCCGCGCCTTCAGCAGCGCTTCCAGCCGGCCGAGCCAGGGCAGCGTGGCGGGCGCCGCTTCGCCGTCGAAGCAGCTCTCCGTGCCGCGGTGGCAGGTCGGTCCTTCGGGTTCGGCCAGGATGAGCAGGGCGTCGCGATCGCAGTCGGGTCGGATCTGGAGCAGGCGCAGCCGATTTCCGCTGGTCGCGCCCTTCACCCAGAGGGCCTGGCGGGAGCGGCTCCAGAAGGTGACGAAGCCGGTGTCGAGGGTGCGCTGGAGGGCTTCGCGGTTGAGCCAGGCCAGCATCCGGACCTCGCCGGCGAGGCTCTGGACGATGCCGGGAATGAGGCCGTCGGGGCCGAAGCGGAGGGTCTCGGGGTTCATGTCAGATCCGTACGGTGAGCCCGTGCTGGGCGAGGCGGGCCTTGAGGCGGGGAATGGGAAGGCGGTTCTCGTGGAAGAGGGTGGCGGCGAGGACCGCGTCCGCACCGTGTTCCAGGGCTTCCACGAAATGGGCGGCCGTGCCGGCGCCGCCGGAGGCGATGAGGGGAATGGGGATCTGGGACGCCAGGTCCAGCAGGGGCAGGTCGAAGCCGTCGCCGGTGCCGTCCCGGTCCATGGAGGTGAGCAGGAACTCGCCGGCGCCGAGGTCCGCGAGTTCCCACAGCCAGTCCAGGGCCGCGCGGCCGGTGGGTTCCGTCCCGCCCTTGAGGTGGACCCGCCACCCCAGGTCGGGATCGCGCCTCACGTCCACGGCGGCCACCACGCACTGGCGGCCGAAGGCGGCGGCCAGTTCGGAAACCAGCGAGGGACGCAGGGCGGCTGCGGTGTTGACGGCCACCTTGTCCGCGCCCGCCCGAAGCAGGGACCGGGCGTCCTCCACGCTGGACACGCCGCCACCCACGGTGAAGGGGATGCTGAGTTCCCGCGCCACGGCCCGGACCCAGGCCTCCCGCGTCCCCCGGTTCTCCAGCGACGCTGCGATGTCCAGGAAGACCAGCTCGTCCGCGCCCTCCGCATCGTAGCGGCGGGCGAGGTCCACCGGATGCCCGAGGTCGCGGAGGCCCTGGAACTGGACCCCCTTCACCACCCGGCCCTCCTTCACGTCGAGGCAGGGGATCACGCGCTTGGCGGGCATCAGGCCCCTCCTTCCAGGGCGGTCCGGGTGGCCGGATCGTCCAGGGCGATGTGCCCCTCCATCAGGGCCTTCCCGCTGATGGCGCCCACCACGCCCGCCAGGCGGGACAGGGGCTCCAGGTCGGCGAGGCTCTTGAGGCCGCCGGACGCCTGCGCCCGGAAGCCCTCCCGGGCGACCTGGGCCGCGGCGTCGAGGCCGGGGCCTTCCAGGGTCCCGTCGCGGCTTACGTCCGTGACGAGCGCCCGGTCGAACCCCAGGGACAGCAGGGCCTCGAATACGTCCGTGGAGGCGCAGGCGCTGGGGGTCTGCCAGCCGCGGGTGACGATCCGGTCGCCCTTCAGGTCGAGGGCCGCGATCACGCGATCGGCGGGCAGGCCGCGGAGCGCGGAAGGCCGCTCCACCGCCAGGGTTCCCACCACCGCGTCGAAGCCCAGGTCCAGCACGGCTTCGATGGCGGCGCGGCCCCGCAGGCCGCCGCCCAGCTGGAAGCGGACATGGGGGAAGCGGGCGGGAAATTCGGTGAACGCCCCCTGGCGGGGCCTGCCGAAGGCGCCGTCCAGATCCACGAGGTGGATGCGGCGGGCGCCCGCCGCGGCGAGCTGCGCCACCCAGTCCTCCGCGATGAGGTCGTAGAACGTGGCCTGGGCGGGATCGCCGTGGCGGAGCCGCACCAGCCGGCCCTGCATCAAATCGAGGCTGGGGATCAGTTGCACGGCGCCTCCGGAAGGGAAGCCACCGCGCCCATCCACGCCAGGGCCGCCTGGAGCAGCATCAGGCCTGCGGCGCCGGACTTCTCGGGATGGGGCTGGAATCCCAGGACGTTCCCCCGGGCTTCGATGGCGGCGAAGGGGCGTCCGTGATCGGCGGTGTAGACGGTCTCCGCCGTGGGCTCCAGGGCGTAGCTGTGGACGAAATAGAGCCACGCGCCCCCGGGATCGGGCAGGCCGGGATGGGGATAGCGGCGGTGGACGCGGCTCCAGCCCATGTGGGGCACCTTCACGCCCGGACCCAGCCGGCGGACGATGCCGGGGATCAATCCCAGGCCCGAGGCCCGGGGCGCTTCTTCGCTGCCCTCCGCCAGCAGTTGGAGGCCCAGGCAGATGCCCAGCACGGGCCGCCCGTCGGCCACCAAGCCGGGCAGGTGGCGCCACCAGCCGCGATCCCGGAGGGAGCGCTGCGCGGTCTCGAAGTGGCCCACGCCGGGCAGGATGATGGGCCCCTCGGGAGCGGCCTGGTCGGGGGAGGCGGCGCGGACGAAGGGCAGGTTCAGCCGCTCCAGGGCGCCTTCCATGGACGCCAGGTTCCCGGCGTCATAGTCGATGAGGGTGACGGTGCTCATGCGGACAGGGTCCCCTTCGTGGAAGGCACGCCGCCGCCTTCGAGGCGCGTGGCCCGGCGGAGCGCTTGGGCCAGGGCCTTGAACAGGGCCTCGACCTTGTGGTGGGTGTTGACGCCCCGCAGCAGATCCGCATGGAGGGCGAGGCCGCCGCGCATGGCTAGGGCCACGAAGAATTCGCGGACCATCTCCACCTGGAACCCATCGCCGAGGATCACCGGCGGCAGGTCCGCGTGGAATTCGCACCAGGGGCGGCCCGACAGGTCCACCACCACCCGGGCGAGGGCCTCGTCCAGGGGGACGTAGGCGTGGGCGAACCGGGCGAGCCCCGCGCGGTCGCCCAGCGCCGTCTTGAGGGCGTCGCCCAGGCACAGGCCCACGTCCTCCACGAGGTGGTGGCTGTCCACGGGCAGGTCGCCCTTCGCGTCGACCGTCAGGCCGAAGCCGCCGTGCTTGGCGAGCTGCATCAGCATGTGGTCGAAGTAGCCGAGGCCGGTGGCGATGCGGGCCTCGCCCCCGTCCAGATGCAGCGTGAGGGCCACGTCGGTCTCGGCGGTAGCGCGGTGCAGGGAGGCGGTTCTCATGGCAGCTCCTGGCTGAGCATCGGCAGAAGGTCCCGCAGGGTCGCGGATTGGAGATCCCCAGCCTCCGCGAACCGGGCGCGGTCGGGCCCCACGGCCGCGAAGCGCCAGGCCACCTCGGCCCGGAGGGTCGCGGCGGCGCGGAGGCAGGCGGCGTCGTCCACGGTGTCCCCAACGAAGAGCACCTCCTCCGCCCGGAACGCGTCCGCCAGCTGGAGGAGCCCTGCCGGTTCCGGCTTCCGAAGGTGGGGCGCGGCGTCGCACACGGCGGGCAGGCGGAAATCCAGAACCCGCCAGGCCAGTTCCAGTTCCTCCGGTGGCCGGCCCGTGAGGACGGCCAGGTCCCAGCCCGTGATTTCCAGCTCGGCCCGGGTGGCGAGGGGACGCTCCAGGCGGACCGTGTCGGCGTAGTGCTTCTGCACGGCGGCCTGGGCCCGCGGCTCCAGCGCCCGCATGCGGGCTTCCAGGCGGGGGAAGCCCCGTCCCTGGGCCTCCGCCAGGACCGGCAGGAGGTCCCCGTCGCCGAATTCCTCCGCCAGGGCCAGGGCTCCCGCCGCCAGGCGGAAGTCGTTGTTGAATCCGCCGACGCGCTTGAAGGCGCGGAAGATCTCATCGGACCAGGGCAGGGCGGGGCGCAGGTCGCCCAGAGCCCGGCTCACGGCCTCCATGAAGCTGCGGTCCGCGTCGATGAGGACGCCGTCGATGTCCAGGACCAGGAGCCGGCGCCGCGCGGAGGGACGGGGGGCGGGGAGCGTTCCTCCCAGGGCCGCGGCGGTGGCGGCGGTTTCCTCTTCCGTGCCCACGGTGACGCGGGCCGCGTCCGAGCCGGGCAGGCGGCGCACCTTCAGGCCGGCGGCCTCCAGCGGATCTGACGGGTCGGGCGCGATGTGGAGGAAGTTGGCGGCGCTGGGCGCGGCGCGATGGGCTTTCAGCGAGGCCGCCAGCCGGTCGCGGCGCCCGGGGATGGCGCGCACGGCGACGTCGAAATCAGCGGCGAAATCCAGGGCCACGTCCAGGGCTTCCAGGCTGGCGGCCGGAAGGGAATACGGCAGTTGGAGGGTGGCGAGGCGGCCGATCAGGGCCGGGTCGCCCAGGAAGTAGCCGAGGCGCCAGGCGGCGGAGGCCAGGGCCTTGCTGAAGGTGCGGAGCAGGAGGACGTTCGGGTAGCGGTCCACCGCCAGCCGGTGGGTGGCGGGCGCGAACTCCGCGTAGGCCTCGTCGAGCACCACCAGGGGTGGTTCGGGCCGCGCGGCGGCGGCTTCCAGAAGGGGCTCCAGGTCCTCCGGTGTGACCCACGCGCCGGTGGGATTGTTGGGCAGCGTGATCCAAAGCTGGCGGCAGTCGAGGGCCTCGAACCAGGGCGCGAGGGGGAAGCCCGTGCCCTGGGGCACCGGCCGCGTCCGTCCGCCGTGGCGGCGGGCCAGCAGGGGATAGAGGCTGAAGCCCGGATCCGGCACCGCCGCTTCATCGCCGGGACGGAGGCCGGCCATGGCCACCAGGTCGAGCAGCGCGCCGCTGGAGGGCCCCAGCAGCAACCCCCCTTCCGGGGCGCCCAGGCGTTTCCGCAGGCGCTCGGTCAGCTCGGCCTGGCGCTCGGGGTAGCGGTGGAAGGGCAGGTCCCGCAGCCGCGCGAGGAGCGCCATCCGGGCGGCTTCCGGCCAGCCCTCCGCGGCCTCGTTCATGTGCAGCCGCCGGCCCTCCTCGGCTTCGGGCGGCCGGCGGTAGGCGGGGAGGTCGGCGAGGTCGGGCCGGAGAAAGGGCATGGGCAACTCGGAATGAAGGTAGGAGAAAGCCAGGCTTCGGGGAAAGAAGCGAAGCGGAGCGCTGAAGAGGCGCTCCTAAGGATGGTGGTGGGCGGCGCGGAGCCCCGCGCTGCGCCCGTGATGGACCAGGCCCTCGGCCTCCGCCAGCCGCTGGACCCACGGGGCCATGGCCGCCGCGTCCGCCGGGGCCAGGCGCAGGAGACTCTGGCGCTTGAGGAAGGTGGCCACGCCCAGTGGGCTGGTGTGCCGGGCGCTGCGGTCCGTGGGCAGGACGTGGTTGGGCCCCGCGCCGTAGTCGCCGAAGGCCTCTGCGCTGGCGTTCCCGATGAACACGGCGCCCGCGGTCGTGAGGAAGGGCAGCCAGGCTTCCGGATCCTCCACGCACAACTCCAGGTGCTCCGGCGCCCAGGCCTGCGCGAGGGCGATGGCCGTGGCCCGGTCCGCCCGGACCAGCCGTCCGTGGGCGCCGAGGCTCTGCTCGAGGACGGCCCGGCGGGGGGAAGCGGCCACGCGGACTTCCAACTCCCGGCCGACAGCCTCCAGGAGCGGCCTGTCCGCGCTCACCAGGACGGCAGCGGCGTCGGGATCGTGCTCAGCCTGGGCCAGCAGGTCTTCGGCGAGCCAGGCGGGATCGGCGCCGCCGTCCGCGATCACCAGCAATTCCGTGGGGCCCGCCAGGGCGTCGATTCCGCAGGTCCCGATGAGCTGGCGCTTGGCTTCGGCCACGAACCGGTTGCCCGGTCCGGCGACCAGATCCACCGCGGGTTCGCCGAAAGCCAGCCACGCCAGTGCCTGGGCGCCCCCGAAGGGATACAGCTCCGTAAGGCCCAATTCTGCCGCGCAGGCGAGCACCAGAGGATCCACGCCCCAGGCGCCGGGGAGGGTGGACTGGGGCTTGGGGGGCGTGACGCCCACGATCCGCGCCACGCCCGCCACCTGCGCGGGAATCACGGTCATCGCGAGGGTGGAGGGATAGAAGGCCCGGCCGCCGGGGATGTAGACGCCGGCCGTCCGCAGGGGACACCACCGCTCGCCCACGGTCCCGCCTTCCGGCAGAGCCAGCTCCAGATCGCGGAGGCACGTGCGCTGGCCTTCGGCGAAGCGGCGGATGCGGGCGATCATCTCCCGCAGGGCGTCCATCAACTCCGGTCGCCGGCGGTCCAGATCGACGCGGGCTTCCTGCAAGGCAGCTTCCGGGATGCGGAGGGTCGCCGGATCCAGCCGGACGCCGTCGAGCCGCTCCGTCCAGGCGAGCACCGCAGGCAATCCCTCGCGGCGCACGTCCGCCAGGATGGCGGCCACGGCTGCGCGCGTATCCGCTTCCGTCTCCCCGTTTCGCGCCAGCCCGGCCACCCACTCCGTCACTTCCCGGGGCGCTGGGCTCCGGCCGGACAAGTCACTGATGGGGATGAAGTAACACCGGGGCACCTCAAGGGGCGAAAAAGCTAGCCTGCCAGCTTCCGCCGGCCCAGCGCAACCGCAAATGCAGACTCAGGCGGTCTGGGCGGCGACGTGGAGGCCGGCGGGCTGGAAGAAGAACCGCACCGCGGCGGGTTCGGCTTCCTCGGTCCACTCCCAGCAGCCGGGATCGCCCAGGATGGCCTGGACCAAAGCCACGTGCAGGGCGTGGCCCGCGGCGTGGGCTTCCACCAGGCCGAGCAGCGGCGCGCCGAGCAGCGCCAGATCGCCCACCAGGTCGAGCATCTTGTGGCGGACGGCCTCGTCCTCGTAGCGGAGGGAATCGTTCAGGGGGCCCTCGGCGCCGAAGACCACGGCGTTGTCCAGGCTTCCGCCGAGGGCCAAGCCCCGAGCGCGCATGGCGTCGATCTCGTGGGCCAGGCAGAAGGTGCGGGCGGCGCCCAGTTCCCGGCGATATTTCTCGGGCGTGAGGGTGAGCTCGCGGCTCTGGCGGCCCAGGGCGGGCACGGGGAAATCGATGACGTACCGGAGCCGCAAGCCGGCGTAGGGAAGCGCTCGGATCCAGCGATCCCCATTCCGCACTTCCACGGGACGGATGATCTTCATGAACCGGCGGCGGCCGGAAAGGGCCTTCACGCCCGCGGCGAGGATGGCGTCCGCCCAGGGCGCAGCGCTGCCGTCCAGGATGGGGAGTTCCTCGGCGTCCACCTCGATGCGGAGATGCTCGACCTCCAGGCCCGACAGCGCGGACAGGAGGTGCTCGATGGTCTGGAGCCGCACGCCGTCCTTGAGAAGGGTGGTGGACAGCACCAGATCGCCCGCCAGCCCCGCCTTCGCCGGGATCTCGGTCCCGGTGAGGGTATGGACGAAAACGAGGCCCGTGGGCGCGTCCACCGGCACCAGCCGCACGGAGCAGGGGCGGTTTCCGTGCAGCCCGTGGCCCGAGATGGTGATCTCGCGGCTCAGGGTCTGGGGTGCGGTGCTGCGGGGCATGGTTCGTCCTCAGAGAGGCTTAAGCCATTTCCATGCCGTTTTATTAGCCCTTGTATATCAATATTTGTTTGATATTCAAAATGGAAAGAATGTGGGTGGGACCACCACACGCCGTGGTGACCGCTAGCCCGGACGGGTCCGATCCCAGTCCTCGGGGGTGGTGAGCTTGAGGTTGGAGCTGGGGCTGGGGATCAGCTTGACGGCCAAGTCCAGCCGTTCCAGCAGCGCCACGTCGTCCGTGCCTGTGAATCCCGCCGCTTCGGCCGCCTCGAAGGCGCGGAGCCAGGTGCCCAGGCGGGCGATCTGGGGGGTCTGGGCCCGGAAAAAGGCCTCGCGGGGCTCGGTGCCCAGGACCCGGCCCTGATCGTCCACCCGTTTGAGGGTGTCCGTGGAGGCTTCTCCGAGGAGCACGCCGTCGAAGCGGTTGAGTTCGTCCAGGGCCTCCCAGAGGGGGGCCGTGGGAGGGAAGGGGCGGACGGCGTCGTGGATCATCACGGGGGCCAGGGGCTGGTCCGGAAGGGCGCGCAGGGCCGCCCACACCGACTGCTGGCGGGTGTCGCCGCCGAGGACCGGCCAGCAGGGGACGGAAAAGGTCCAGGCCTTCACGTCGGTGAAGTGGGACTCGGGCACGGCGAGGGCGATCCCGGCGAGGGGCGGCATCCCCGGCGCGAGGAAGGCTTCCACCGTCGCCTGGAGCAAAGGCCGGCCGCCCCAGTCCCGGAATTGCTTGGGAACGCCCCCGCCCATGCGCAATCCCCGGCCTCCGCCCGGGATGACGAGAAAGGGGCGCAGGGGATCAGCGCTGGCGGGTGATGAAGGGTTCGACACCGCGGTCCTTGAGGTGCTTGGCGATCTCTTCCGCCGCCTTCTCGGCCTCTTCGCGGCTGGTATAGCTGCCGACCCGCACCCGCTTCACCGGCTTTCCTTCGCGGGTGGCCGCGGCCTGCAGGGTGACGGTTCCGAAGGCGTTTTCAAGTTCGCGCGTAAGTGTCTCGACATTCTTGGGATCGGACAGCGAGGCCACCTGGACCACATAGGGATCGGCCTTCTCCGCCGCCGCGTTCAAGGTGGTGGGCACGCCCATGGCGTCCACCGTCCGCAGACGGACGCGGGCTGTGCCGTGGCCTGCGAAGCCGAGGTCCTCGGCCCCCCGCTTGGAGAGATCCAGCATCCGCCCCTTCACGAAGGGGCCGCGGTCGTTCACGCGAAGGACAGTCCGCTTCCGGTTGGAGAGGTTCTCCACTTCCACGAAGCTCCCCAGGGGCAGGGTGCGGTGGGCGCAGGTGTACTGCTCGGGATCGAAGACCTCGCCGCTGGCCGTGGGCCGGCCCGCGAACCCGTCGTCCTCGCCGCCGTACCAGCTGGCGACGCCCTCCTCCATGTAGACCTGACCCTCGCTGGCCTGGATCCCCATGGGACGGGAGGCGGCGTCCGGCGCGGTCGCGGGGGGACGGGTGCAATGGAGGGTGAAACTGAGGGCCACCAGGGTGGCGACGCGGGGCGTGCTCCAGCGCATCAGCCTCAGCAGCCCGCCTTTCCCGGGTTCCACCGGCGTTGGAGGATCGAACGCGACATGGATCTCGTGGATCCACAGCGCGCAGGTCTTGCTCCAGTTGGTAGGAAGGGAAGACAGCATCGGGCTCCACAAAGATCAGAGGAAATCAATAATCCTCAATATACATATGAAGTATACAGAGGTGCAGCTGGTTTGTAAAGAATGGGAAATAACATTGACTATATATACCTATTTTTAAAGATGTCGTGGGCGCCTTTTATGCTTTGGGGCGTTTGGAAGAGCCGCCTTCCGTGCGGGCGTTCTTCCGCCGGGTCTCCCACCCCTTTTTGGCGGTCGCGCTACGGGAAGTCGTCGTTTGGGCCCGTCCGCCCAGACGACCCCCCTTCCGGCTGGAGGCATGGTTCTCTGCTTGGTCCCGTCCGGATCCGGACTTCTTGCCGCCGCCGGTCTGCTTGTTGACCGTGGCCCAGGCGCGCCGCTCCGCTTCTTCGGTGGAGACGCCCCGATCCTCGTAGCCTTCTTCGATGTGCTCCGCCTGCCGCTTCTGCTTATCCGTGTAGGAACGCTTGTCACCCCTCGGCATGATGTCTCCTGGCTGGGCCCCTCTTCCGGGCCGGTCCCACGATGGGGCGGACGGAAGGGGGTGGCAACCCGAACATGCCTTGATTTTCATGCCGGCCTTATGCCGGACTTGATTGAGTGAGAGGCGGCGAAAGGGGCAGGGCCTACTGGCGGTCGGGGATCTGGTTCACCCGGAAGGGCTTGGGACGGTTGCCCTCAGCCCGGAAGGGGGCGGGCAACCGCTTGGCTGCGGCCCGGGCGGCGGCCTCGGAGCCGTACGCCCCGAAGAACAGCTGGTAGCACGTGCGTCCGTCCCGCATGGCGATGGGCACGAGGAACACGTCGGGATCCAGATTCTTCAGCAGGCCCACGGCGTGCTGGACGGTGCTCTCCTGGCAGGCGATCTCCAGGCGGAGGGACCACTTGCCCCGGACCAGTTCCCGGTGCGCTGCCCCCTGGGCGAGGGCCGCCTTCCACTTCCCCTCCACGATGGCCTGGAGGCGCTCCTGGTTGGAGGCCGGGGCGGGGGGCTCGGGCTTGGATTCGACGGCTGGCGCAGGGACTGGAGCAGGGGCCTGGGTGGATGGAGGAGGCTCGGCTGCCGTGGGGGCCGGTTCCGCCTTTCGCTCTTCCTGGGGGGGCTGCACGGGAGCGGGGATCGCCTCTAGGGGCTCATGGGCGGGCCGATGCCGATACCACCGGACTCCCATCCCCAGACCCACGGCGACCAAGGCGATGGCCACCAGCAGCCAGGGCCACCGGGAAGGGCGGGAAGGCTCCGGGTCCGGCGCGTCCGGGATTTCGGCGGTGCCTTCGGCTTCGTGCTGGATGGGGACCGCAAGCTCCGCCGGGGGAGGCGGTTCCACGGGAGGGGTGAGGGCCGGAGCCAACGGAAACTCCTCGGCCCCGCCGAACAGGGGGCCGGTGAGAAGTCCCGCCTCGGGGGGGAAGGGATCCTCCAGCTCGTCCTCGGGGCCCAGGCGATCCAGGGCCTCGGACAGGTGCTCCAGATTGGTGGTGGGGTGCTGGCTGGCGTGGATTTCCGCGAAGAGGGACGCGGGGGGCGTGGGCGGGGCCTCTGGCAGGGCCGGGCTGATGGCCTGGGGAGGGGGATCCAAGGCGAGTTCCAGGGCCCTGCGGTCCAGGGGGGGCAGCTCGTGGAGGCGGGCCCAGCCCATCTCTCGCAGAAACAGGACGAAGGCGCCCAGGCGGAAGGGCTCCACGCCGGATTCCCGGCTGAGCTCCAGCAGCGTGCGGCTGCCGTCCAGCAGGCCCGGGATCCGCACCAG
Source organism: Geothrix sp. 21YS21S-4 (assembly GCF_030845995.1). Taxonomy (NCBI): domain Bacteria; kingdom Pseudomonadati; phylum Acidobacteriota; class Holophagae; order Holophagales; family Holophagaceae; genus Geothrix; species Geothrix sp. 21YS21S-4. Next base: position 1,788,692 of record NZ_CP132719.1, on the reverse strand, counting down.
GTCGGCGGGAAGGGTCAGCTCCTGGTGGCGCCGCCCTTCGAGGACGACCACCTGGTTGAGGGGACCCAGCTCGTCCAGGAGGCGCTCCCGGTCCTTTAGATTCAGGACGCCGCCCAGAAGCACCGCCGGGGTGTCGAAGGGCAGCCGGACGGTGGTGGATTCCAGCTCTTTGGCCTCGAAGGCGGGCGCGTCGGCCGTCTCGGCCATGCCGGCCCACACCACCCGCTCCACCTGGGAGCGGGCCACGTCCAGCAGGTCGCGCTGGGTGATGAACCCCATCTCGATCAGGTTCTTGCCGATGGACATGGCCGGATTGAGGTTGGCCATGGCGTAGTCGAGCTGGGCCTGGGTGAGCTTCCCCCGCTCCACCAGCAGGTGGGTCAGCCGGTCCAGCGGGTGCGTGCTGGCGGCGAACACGATGTCTCCGCCCTCCAGGAAGACCGTGCGCTGGGGCTCCTGGCCCAGGCGCCACAGGCCCGTGGCCTTCGTCCGGTGCCGGGCGAACAGATCCTTGAGGGCCGGAAGGCTCATGTGACCACCCATCGTTCGAGCTTCAATTTGCCCACTTTCACCAGCACGGACTGGCCGGAGAGGAGGCGCATCCGCAGCGCCGGGTCCGCCACCTTCTGGCCGTCGAGGCTCACCGCCCCCTGGGCCACCAGCCGCTCGGCTTCCTTGCGGCTGCCGGCGAGGCCCCGGTCCACCAGCAGGCGGGTCAGGGGGACCTCGTCCTCGGTTCCGGCAATCGCCACCTCGGGCGCCTGATCCTGGCTGCGCTCCGAGAATCGTTGGATCCACCGGGCCTCCGCTTCCCGGCCCGCCTCGGGCCCGTGGAAGTCGGCCACGATCTGCCGGGCCAGGGCCTTCTTGGCGTCCATGGGATGGCCCTGCTTGAGGGCTTCGATCTCGGCGGGCAGCTTGTCCGTCAGGAGGAGGTACCAGTCCCACATGAGGGCGTCGCTGATGCTCATGGTCTTGCCGAACTGGGTATCCGGATCCTCCAGGAACCCGATGTAGTTGCCCAGGGACTTGGACATCTTCTCGGCGCCGTCGAGGCCCACCAGCAGGGGCACGGTGAGGACGACCTGGGGTTTCTGGCCGGAGGCCTCCTGGAGGGTGCGGCCCTGCATCAGGTTGAACAGCTGGTCGTTGCCGCCCAGTTCCACGTCCGCCTGGAGGGCCACGGAATCGTAGGCCTGGACCAGGGGGTAGAGCAGTTCGTGCAGGGCGATGGGCTCGCGGGCGTCCATCCGCTTGGCGAAGTCGTTCCGCTCCAGCATCTGGGCCACGGTGAACCGCGAGGCGAGGCGGATCCAGCCCTCGCCCGCCAGGTTCCCGAACCACTCGCTGTTGAACCGGATTTTGGTCTTCTCCGGATCGAGGATCTTGAAGACCTGGGCCTTGTAGGTCTCCGCATTGGCCAGGACCTCGTCCTTCGTGAGAGGCGGGCGGGTGGCCTTCTTCCCCGTGGGATCGCCGATGAGCCCGGTGAAGTCGCCGATGAGGAAGGTCACCTCGTGGCCCAGCTTCTGGAACTGGGCCATCTTGCGGATCAGGACGCCGTGGCCCAGGTGGAGGTCCGGCGCGGTGGGGTCGAATCCCGCCTTGATCCGGAGGGGGCGCCCCTCTTTCAGCTTCGCTTCGAGCTGATCCACCTTGTGGCAGGTGACGGTGCCCTTCGTGAGCAGGGCGAGGGCGTCAGATATGGATCCGGAAGCTGCGATCATGCTTGAATCTTGGCGGAAAACCCGCGGATCCTCAATCCGGATCGGTCAGCGCACGTCCAGCGCCACCACCTGCCGCGGCGTGGCCTGGCCCGTCTTCCGGGCCCCCTCGAAAGTGACGTAGATTGCCCGGCCGTTCTTGGGGCTCCACCCCACTTCCACCTTCCCGCCGCGGGCGTAATTGATGCGGAGGCCCAGGTGTTCCATCACGTCCGGCGTGAGTTCCGGCGCGGGGACGAGGTCCTTGCGCCAGCCCGCGGCGGCGCTCAGGAACTCCGCCTCCGTGGGCCAGGTCTTCGCCAGGGCGGGGTTGGCGGCGTAGAGGGCGCGGGTCCCCTCCGGCGTATGGAGTTGCTCCACCACTGCGCGGAAGTCCTCCCAGTCGGGCCGCACCTTGTCCAGGGCGAAGCCCATCATTCGGTGCTTGAAACCCTCGGGGTCTTTCTTGGCTTTCGTCGCCACGTAGGCGACCCCGCCGACGCAGGTGACCAGGGCGAGGACGAAGGCGATGCCGCACCCCAGGGCGATCTTCCCCCACAGGGGCATCCCCGCTTTGGGGGGAGCGCCGAGGCCGCCGTTGTCCCAGGATGCGTCCGCCATGGAGGGCTCCTACAGCAGGTTGCTCGCCAGTTCCGCCAGCTTGCTGCGCTCGCCCTTCTGCAGGGTCACGTGGCCGGAGACGTCGAGGTGCTTGAAGTGCTCCGCGAGGAAGCTGAGCCCATTGGTGCTGGCGTCGACGTAGGGGTTGTCGATCTGGTGGGGATCGCCGGTGAAGATCACCTTCGTGCCCTCGCCCGCCCGGGTGAGGATCGTCTTCACCTCATGGGGCGTGAGGTTCTGGGCCTCGTCCACCACCAGGTACTGCTTGGGGATGCTGCGGCCGCGGATGTAGGTGAGGGGCTCGATGGCGAGGTAGCCCGCCTCTTCCAGCTGCCCGGCGGTCATGGTCGTGCGGCGGCGGGCCTCGGTGTTGGCCCCGACGATGAATTCCAGGTTGTCGTAGATGGGCTGCATGTAGGGCCGCAGCTTCTCGCCCACGTCGCCCGGCAGGTAGCCCAGGTCGCGCCCCATGGGCATCACGGGCCGGCTGACGAGGATCTTGTCGTAGGCCTCGTCGTCCACCACCTGCTGGAGGCCCGCGGCGATGGCCAGCAGGGTCTTGCCCGTGCCCGCCTTGCCCAGGAGCGTGACCACCTGGACCGTGGGATCCAGGAGCAGGTCCATGGCGAACTGCTGCTCCCGGTTGCGGGGCTTGATCCCCCAGGGATAGTTCTCCATCCGGCGGAGGGGGCGCAGCAGCCCCTCGCCCGCGATGAACCGCCCCAAAGCCGTGTGGCTCGGGTTGGTCTGGTCCACCAGCGTCAGGAACTGGTTGGGCTGCAGCGCCAGGGCGGGATCGGGCTCCAGGCCGGCGTCGTAGAGCTGATCCACCTGCGCCGGCGCCACCTCCCAGGAGGTATGGCCCGTGTACAGCTCGTCCATCTCCACCTGGTCGGTGGTGTAGTCCTCCGCCTGGACGCCGATGGCGTCGGCCTTGATCCGGAGGTTGGTGTCCTTGGTGACGAGGACCACCCGCTCCTTGCGGCTGTGCAGCAGCTCCCGGGCGCAGGCCAGGATGTGGTTGTCGGCCTTGTGCTTGTCCGCGGACAGGATCCCAAAGTCCAGGTTGTGGGAGGCCACGTCCACCTTGAGCGAGCCCCCGCCCTCCAGGGGGACCCCCGTGCTGAGCGTGCCGCTGGCCCGCAACCGGTCCAGGAGGCGGGAGACGGTGCGGGCGTTCCGGCCCACTTCCGTCTGGTCCTTCTTGAAGTGGTCCACCTCCTCGATCACCACGATGGGCAGGACCACGTCGTGCTCTTGGAAGTGAAGGATCGAGTTGGGATCGTGCAGGAGGACGTTCGTATCCAGGACGAAGACTTTCTTGCTGGATGGGGGGACCAAGAGACCTCCGCGGCTGGCCGGAGCCTACCACCAAGCGCGCGCCCTTGCACGGCTGGGATTGCGCCCCCCGGCGGTGGCAGAATGGCCCCCGCTCGGAGGCACCGCATGAGGATCCTGCCCATGGCTCTTGTCGTCACCACCGGCCTCGCCGCCCACGTCCCCCTGGTCTATCCCTCCACGCGCAAGGCCGAGGTGGTGGAGGACTTCTTCGGGACCAAGGTGGCGGATCCCTACCGCTGGCTGGAGGACGACAACAGCCCCGAGACCAAGGCCTGGGTGGAGGCCCAGAACCGCGTGACCTTCGCGTACCTGGAGGGGATCCCCGAGCGCGCCCGCCTGCGGGAGCGGATGACGAAGCTGTGGAACTACGAGCGCTACGGCGTGCCCTACACCCGGGGCGGCAACACCTTCTACACCCACAACACCGGCCTCCAGAACCAGGCCGTTCTGTTCGTCACCGACGATCCCGCGAAGGCCGGGCGCGTCCTGCTGGATCCCAATACCCTGAGCAAGGATGGGACCGTGGCGCTGTCCGGGACCAGCCTGACGGACGACGGTCGCCTGATGGCCTATTCCATCTCCCGCGCCGGGTCGGACTGGCAGACGTGGAAGGTGCGCGACGTGGCCACGGGCCAGGATCTGGCCGACGAGATCCGGTGGTCCAAGTTCAGCGGCGCCGCGTGGACGAAGGACGGGAAGGGCTTCTTCTACAGCCGCTATGACGCGCCGAAGGAAGGCGACGCCCTCACGGGCGTGAACAAGTTCCAGAAGGTCTACTTCCATCAGGTGGGCACGCCGCAGGAGAAGGACGAGCTGGTCTACGAGCGCAAGGATCAGCCCGACTGGGGCTTCGGCGCCGACGTGAGCGAGGACGGCCGGTGGCTGATCATCAGCCAGAGCGAGGGCACCGAACGCAGGAACCGGGTCTTCCTCAAGGACCTGACCAAGCCCGGCGCTGCCGTGGAGCCCTTCCTGGACGCCTTCGACGCCCAGTACCAGGTGGTGGGGAACGAGGGCGACGTGTTCTTCCTGCTCACGGACAAGGGCGCGCCGCGCAGCCGGCTGGTGGCCGCACCCTTCCGCACGCGCCAGGCCTGGCGGGAGCTGATCCCGGAGGGGAAGGGCCGCGACGTACTGTCCGCCGTCAGCTTGGTGGGCGACACCTTCGTCGCCACCTGGATGCGGGACGCCCACTCCGCCGTGAGCTTCCACGCCGTGGACGGCAAGCTCCTGGGCGATTTGGCCCTGCCGACGCTCGGAACCGTGGACGGCTTCGACGGCCGGCGCAAGGACGCCACCACCTACTACGCCTTCACCTCCTTCGCCCGCCCCGCCACCATCTACCGCCTGGACCTCAAGACCCGGCAGAGCGTGATGCACCGCACGCCGCAGGTGGATTTCGATCCTTCCGCCTACGAGGTGGAGCAGGTGTTCTACCCCAGCAAGGACGGGACGAAAATCCCGATGTTCCTGGTCCACAAGAAGGGCCTGAAGCGCGACGGGCAGAACCCCACGCTGCTCTACGGCTACGGCGGCTTCGACGTGTCCCTCACGCCCGCCTTCTCCGTGTCCCGCGTGGTGTGGCTGGAGATGGGCGGGATCTACGCCATGCCGAACCTGCGTGGCGGCGGGGAATACGGCAAGCCCTGGCACGACGCCGGTCGCCTCGAAAATAAGCAGAACGTGTTCGATGACTTCATCGCGGCGGCGGAGTGGCTGATCGCCAACAAGTACACCTCCACGCCCAAGCTGGCCATCAACGGCGGCTCCAACGGCGGCCTGCTGGTGGGCGCCTGCCTCACCCAGCGGCCGGACCTCTTCGGCGCCGCGGTGCCCGAGGTGGGCGTCATGGACCTGCTGCGGTACCACAAGTTCACCATCGGCTGGGCCTGGAAGAGCGACTACCTCGTTTCCGACACCAAGGCCGGCTTCCAGGGCCTGATGAAGTACAGCCCGCTCCATACCCTCAAGCCCGGCGTGAAATACCCGCCGACCCTCGTGACCACGGGCGACCACGACGACCGCGTGGTCCCCGCCCACAGCCACAAGTTCACGGCGACGCTCCAGGCCTGCCAGGGCGGCTCCGCGCCGGTCCTCACCCGCATCGAGACCAACGCGGGCCACGGCGCAGGCAAGCCCACCGCCAAGCAGATCGAGGAGCGGGCTGACGTGTTCGCCTTCCTCGTGAAGAACCTCGGAATGAAGCTCCCCTGACGGCCTCCACTTTCTCAACCTAGTGTCACGAGGTATCCTGGGCGTCTGCTCCAGGAGGTTGCCCCATGACCCGACTCCTTTCCCGCGCCTGGGCGCTGGCCGGACTGGCCGCCGTCCTGTCGGCCCAGGCGCCCCTGACCTATCCCGCCACCCGCAAGGCCGACGTGGTGGACGACTACCACGGCACCAAGGTCGCGGACCCCTACCGCTGGCTGGAGGACGACCGCTCGCCCGAAACCGCCGCCTGGGTGGCTGCCCAGAACCGCACCACCCGCGCCTACCTGGACCAGATTCCCGAGCGGAAGGCCGTTGAGGCCCGCCTGACGAAGCTGTGGGACTACGAGAAGTTTGGCGCCCCCGCCAAGCGCGGGAAGTACTACATCTACAGCCACAACACGGGCCTCCAGAACCAGAGCGTTTTGTACGTCACCACCGACTTGAAGCAGCCGGGTCGGGTGCTGCTGGATCCCAACGCCCTCAGCAAGGACGGCACCGTCTCCCTCGGCATCACCACGTTCACCGACGACGGCCGCCTGATGGCCTACTCCCTGTCGAAGGGCGGCGCCGACCTCAACATCTGGAAGGTGCGGAACATCGAGACCGGCCAGGACCTCCCCGACGAGCTGCCCCTGGGCCGCAACGGCGTGAGCGACTGGACTAAGGACGGCAGCGGCTTCTACTACACCCGCTATCCCCTGCCCAAGGACCGCAGCGCGCTCACCGGCGTCTTCAAGAACCAGCAGCTGCTCTTCCACAAGCTGGGCACGCCCGTGGAGAAGGACACCGTCCTCTACGAGCGGCCGGACCAGCCGGACTGGGGCTTCGGCGGCCTGGAGACCGACGACGGCAAATGGCTCGTGGTCTACCAGTCCCAGGGCACGGACCGCCGCGACCGCGTCTTCCTGAAGGACCTGACCAAGCCCACCGCCCCCGTGGCGCCGTGGCTGGACAAGTTCGACGGCAGCTACCGCGTGGTGGGCAACGACGGGAACACTTTCTACGTGCTCACCGACCAGGGCGCCCCCCGTAGCCGGCTGGTGGCCATCGAGGTGGGCAAGCCCGAGTCCAAGGACTGGAAGACCCTCATTCCCGAGGGACCGGGCCGCGACGTGCTGGCGGGCGTGAACCTCGTTGCCAATCGTTTCGTCGCCACCTGGCGCATCGACGCCCTCACCACCGTCCGCCTCTACGACCTGAAGGGCAAGCTGGAGCGGGAGATCGCGCTTCCCGGCGTCGGCTCGTTGATCGGCTTCGGCGGCCGCCGCGAGGACACCGAAGCCTTCTACGGATTCACCAGCTACAACCGGCCCACGACCCTCTACCGCTACGATTTCGCCACCGGCAAGAGCGAGGTCTTCCGCCAGTCCAAGGTGGCCTTCGATCCCGCCGCCTTCGAGGTGAAGGAGGTCTTCTACCCCAGCAAGGACGGCACGAAGATCCCGATGTTCCTCGCCTACCGCAAGGGCCTGAAGCTGGACGGCCAGAACCCCACGCTGCTCTACGGCTACGGCGGCTTCAACGTGCCCGCGACGCCGGGGTTCAGCCCGGGGGTCCTCGCCTGGATGGAGATGGGCGGCGTCTACGCCCACGCCTGCCTGCGCGGCGGCAGCGAGTACGGCCGCGCCTGGTACGAGGCCGGCCGCCAGCGGACCAAGCAGAACGTGTTCGACGACTTCATCGCGGCCGCCGAGTGGCTGATCCGCGAGAAGTACACCGCCACGCCCAGGCTCGCCATCCACGGCGGATCCAACGGCGGGCTGCTGGTGGGCGCCTGCATGACCCAGCGCCCGGATCTCTTCGGCGCGGCCCTGCCCGCCGTCGGCGTCATGGACATGCTGCGGTACCACACCTTCACCATCGGGTGGATGTGGAAGAGCGACTACGACTGCTCCGATGATCCCGAGGGCTTCAAGTACCTGATGACCTACAGCCCCCTCCACACCCTCAAGCCCGGCGTGAAGTATCCGCCCACCCTCGTGACCACCGGCGACCACGACGATCGCGTCGTCCCCGCCCACAGCCACAAGTTCATCGCCACCCTCCAGGCCGACCAGGCCGGTTCCGCCCCCGTGCTCACCCGCATCGAAACCGACGCCGGCCACGGCGCCGGCAAACCCACCACCAAGCAGATCGCCGAGAGGGCGGACCAGTGGGCGTTTTTGGTGAAGAATCTGGGGATTAAGTTGCCGGAGGGGTTTGGGAAGTAGCCCGTCTCTTTCGAAGTGGAAACGGCCCCCAGCTTGGGGGCCGTTTTGTTCCACGTTCACCGTCGCCGAACCTGTCTTGCTCTCGATTACACCACGATTGCATCTGGAACGTCATAGTAATTTGATGTAATTTCGCTAAATAAACGATGATCTAATAATACTTGTATGATGATTTTAGCAGTACTAAGAGTTGGTACTATTCTGCCTTCTGCATCAAATTCAATACCCCAATTTCTCATGTCACTCACTCTTTTTAATTCGATTAAAAAATTGGGATTCCTGTATACTTCTTTCTTTTGAATAGTGGCCATTCTGCGAAGATGCATTGCATTTTCACCAACAAATTCAACGATCGAAGTCATCTCGCTGAATACACTAATAAATTCAGGAGATAATCTTAAATCTGAAAAATTCTTTTTATATACACTTTTCTCTGCTATGGTTGATTCAAATGAGCGCTTGCCAATAATATATACATTTTCATTGAAACAGAAAAAATCAAAAAATGAACTGAAGGTGAATTCCTCGTTGGGCACGACTGAGAGTTCGCCCTGAATAAATAAAGCATTAATTAATGACTTTCTAATTTTAGGACTCCAGGATGGCGCTGTTTTCTTCACTGCATAAACGGTTTCATCATTAAATTGAAATTTAACCAAATAACCCGTCGATCCACGGAGTTGTTTAACATTTTCTGCTACATGTTCCCCTTCAGGCTGATCCACAATATCAAGTAATGCAATCAAACCCTCACAATCCTCCAGAGGGTGTTCCATACAGCTGGACTCATTGTTTTGAGATATATGCGTGTATTCAAAATGCTCTGATATTTTGGATAATTGATTAATTACTGCATTACGAAACATAACTTCAATTCCTCCATCAGTTCTGACATGCCATCCCTTATATTTTGCATCAGTTGAGCTTTTTTTAAATACCCACAACTGCACTGTTGATTGTGTATAGTTAAAATTTTTCCACTCATTAAAACTAGGCATGTCTATTCACCCTTCTTGCAAATATAATTTTGTTGAATTTCCTCACTTAGATAATTTCCTGGCACTAATTTTTGATTTGATAATATTCTTACAATCCTTTGTTGACTTCCAATGGTAATCTTCGCTTCATACAAATTCCACCCAAATACAAGTAATAGTGGGTTCATGATGATTTGACCGGCACGGTAAGTAATAATGAATAGCCAGAAGAGGAATGCCGCAAGACCCGCAATCTTCCCTAAAGATGCGTAATCCACTCCCATAAACGAAACAATATAAGGAAAACTATAACCAATTAACTCACTGGGGATTGATTTAGCTTCTACTACGGTAATTGGGTATTTATATCTAATGTGTTGAAGTAGGTATATAGTAATAAAAAAGCACAACCCTGTCCCCAAAATACCAATAATGGAAAGATAGGGGTGTTCAAAGATCATATATTTATGTGCGATACACTGCTTCCATAAGGGACCGCCCCAAATTGACAATTTTATATCTTGCAATGCGAGGATTACTGAGAGTGGAAAATATGAACCCAAGAATAATAATCCTGCAGGAAGAATCCGGAATTGCATTCATCCCCCCATTCAGGCCCAAGTAAACAGCCCAGGAAGTTCATTCTAGAGAAGAGCATTCAATCATGACCAGAAGATCGAGAGATAGCTCTACGTTACCAGATTTTTTGTACCCTCGAATATCCATATTTTGGTAAAAAAAGCTTCAAGCCAATCTCTACATGCTTTTGTGGGCTCTTTTCCAAACCATCTCGACATAGAAAAAACCCCCGTCAACACTAGGTTTCGGGGGGTTCCATTGGAGCCAACTACAGGATTCGAACCTGCGACCTGCTGATTACGAATTATCATGATGGGTAGGGTTGGCAAATCAGATTAAGAATTGAAGTCATTTATTTTCTATACTTGTCAAAGATTCGTGCCTTGGAGAATCCCCGGAGCTATCATCGAATTGCTAGCTCAGTCAGTAGCTAGCAGCATAGCTACTCGACCGCCCGACGCAAGAGGGAACCATGCCACGGACTCCAACTGAACGGTTCACCAAGACACTGGTCGACAGCCTTCAACCCGGCGAGAAGGCCTACACCGTGTGGGATCGCGACATGCCCGGCTTCGGCATCCGCGTGTGGACCTCCGGCACGAAGGTTTTCGCGTTCAAGTACACGAAACGCGCAGAGCAGCACTGGATCACGCTCGGTCGCTACGGCGTCATAACCGTGGACCAGGCCCGGAAGAAGGCGCAGAAGATCCGCCTCCAAATCCTCGAAGGTGAAGACCCGCACAAGAAGCTCACAGAGCAGCGCGACGCGCCAACTGTGAACGAACTAGCCAACCGATTCCTTGAGGAACATGTAGAGACGAAAACCAAGGCCACCACGCAGCGCCAGTACAGGGAAGCCATCGCCCGCTTCATCGTTCCCGAACTCGGCAAGCGCCTCGTGCGGGATCTGGAGCCTGGCGACATTGCGAAGCTTCACCACAGCATCCGCGCCACGCCCTACCAAGCCAACCGCGTACTGGCCGTCATGTCGAAAATGCTCAAAATGGCCGAACTCTGGGGCTACCGCCCCCAGGCCTCGAACCCCTGCTTCTACATCCAGAAATTCAAGGAACACTCCAGAGAACGATTTCTTTCAGCTGCCGAGCTTCGACGCCTCGCAGAGGTTCTCACCACCATGGAGAAGACCAAGGAGCAGTCCCTCTTCGCCATTGCCGCCATTCGCCTCCTCATGTTCACCGGCGCCAGACTCAACGAAATTCTGCGCTTGCAATGGGACGAGGTGGACCTTGAGAGCGGGGTTCTGCGCCTCAAGGACTCCAAAACCGGTGCCAAGGCCGTCTTCCTAAACAAGCCTGCCGTCGCAGTGGTGGAGACTCTGCCTCAGATGCTCAATAACCCCTACGTCATCGCAGGCGACAAGGAAGGCACTAACCTAGTGAACCTAGAGAAACCCTGGGACGCCATCCGTGAGAAAGCAAAGATCCTAGGCGTACGAATCCACGACCTTCGCCACACCTTCGCAAGCTATGCGGCTCAGGGTGGCATGAGCCTTGAAATGATAGGGGCTCTTCTCGGCCATAGCCAAGCGAGCACCACCAAAAGGTATGCCCACTTGGCCAACTCACAGCACCGAAGCAACAGTGAGAGGGTCGCTTTGGCGCTGGAGACTGCATTGAAGTCAGAGCCAGAGGGAAGAGAATGAGAAATTTAGAGCGTGGGTGAGCGGCCCACTCCTCTGATTTACTGACCGTGAATCTCCATGGCGCCTATTCCAAACGTTCGTTCTTGAGTAAGGACTTCTCAGAAGGACGTGTCCTGGATAGGGTGTGGTAAGCCTTCCAGAGGTGCTCAATGCAGATACAACCAATTGGAGTTCAATCTTCATTGGTACGAAATGAAATCAGTCAAAATATCGTTCGCCATTAATGGCCGAGGTGCCCGGTGGTCCGAAGCAAACTGCTGAAATTGACTCCCACCGAGTTTGAAAATTTAATATATGACTTAATGATCCTTAATGGCCTTCAGAATGCGGTGTGGAGAACTCCTGGCGCTGATGGAGGACGAGACATTGAGGGTCAAGCACTTTCCATTGACTTAAGCGGCAATATTGAAATGCAAAAATGGTATGTTGAATGTAAAAGATACTCAAAATCTATTGATTGGCCAACTGTATACGGAAAAATCGCATATGCCGACAATCATGGAGCAGATTATTTGCTTCTATGCACTACCACCAGCTATAGCCCTAATTGCAAAACAGAAATATCGAATTGGAACAGAGCGAGGAGAAGGCCGATAGTTAGGGTCTGGGATTCTGTCGAGTTAGAACGAAAAATCTCACATGAATCCGTTTTATTAATAAAGTATGGACTAGAATTTAATGACAAAATTATAGAATCTTCCATATTCTCCTTAACTCAATTTCTGACAAAGGTCGTCCAAGGTCTATACGGATTGTTAGCAATCGACCCTATTTCCTCAAATTTTTTAATGTCGATTGAACTATCTGCCGCATTATCAGAATTGATTTCCGTTCGGACTGAGTCGGCCAAACTCGGTGATTGTGGCAACTGGAAAAAATTTCGCCTCGATAAAGATTTATATGATTGGTGTAATGTAGACCCATTAGTTTCCCTATCAGGTGCGGATTGTCATGGGTTGAGAGCGCTATTGGCTTCCATTAGATATTTCAATAGATCCGATACAATTAAAATCTTACCAGCAGATAGAACCACCATTGAAACAGCTGAAGACACTGTATTCTATATTCAGCCTTCAATAGACCTCAGTGCATCCGCCGTAACGGAAGCGTTCAGAATCATCTCCCTGTGGTCAAATCTTGAAATAACTGCTGATATAAATCAAATTAAAATAATTTTGCGCCAACAATGAAGGTACGCCATGAATAACCCAAAAAAACAACCAATTTTCACATTACCTCCACCTAAAAAGCCCAGCACGGGAACAATAAAATTGCAGAAAGCTGAAAAAATAACACCAGAAAACCCACCCATCCCCCATTTCCCGCCCGTAACGACACCTCTCCCCTCGGCAGAAGGGATTCCCATCAGCCCGCCTCCCCCTTCTCTCCCCGAAATCCCTAGCGATATAGACGACGAGGATTCTCAGGAGAGTCAGACGGAGATCGATAATCCCTTGATTCTCAATTTTACACATCAAATCATTGCTCCACTTAATGCAGTTATTGGAACAATCGACAATGTAATTGATGGCACCATCAAGGAAGAGAAGAGACAGCAAAAATTAAAAACTGTTCGTGCACAGCTTGCTATGACAATTGAGCTCGTTCGCAATCTTGCATACCTTTCCCAACTCACAACTCAGTCAGGTAGAGAGTCCTTACGTGCACGACTTGGAATCGCAACAATCCCCCTCGTAGCCATGCATGCAGTACAATTCTTTCAAGAGCCTGCTGAAAAAAGAGGGGTGAGAATCAGCATTACTGACTCAACGACACAGTACAAAGTGCGAGGTCATAAAGACTTGCTGCAACAAGTATTCATGAATTTGCTAGAAAATGCCTTAAAATACTGTGACCCAGATACAGAAATCACAATCGAAATTAAACCTCAAAAAACCACAGGAAATCTAATCATTGATGTTATAAATACAGGAATTGGTTTTAACAAAGAAGAAATATCCAACATCTTCAAGAGGGGGACAAGAGGGAAAGAAGCTGTAAAGATAAAATCAAGTGGTTCAGGTATTGGCTTGTATATTTGTAAAAACATTTTAAAAGTAGCGTTTAATGCAAAAATTGAAGCAATTTACGCAACCAAATTAAGACAAGTAACTTTCAGAATCAGGTTCCCAGAATATACAATCGATAAAGAAAGCACGGAGAAATGGCGATATGAAAAAGATACCCGTTAGAACAAAGAACGTCTTAATCGTAGAGGATGAACCCGAGCATTTAGGGTGGGTCTATGAATTTCTTGAATCAAAAGACCTTATCGTAACAACAGTAAAAACACTCCCAGAATCAATATCCATTTTGGGGGAAAAGAAATTTGATTTGGTCATTATTGACATGAATATACCTCCACTAGATGCCGTTACTCCCAAAATGATCGACCGAACCCCACTCATAGAAAGATTCCCTGGGATTGCTGCTGCACAATATTGCCGCGATCACGGGTATCCTGGCTCTGCGGTCATGGCATATACAGTACATGATGATGAAGGAGCCGGAAGAGAACTTGAAAAAATGAATTGTAAATACGTCCTGAAAGGACGTCCTTCTGATTTCAAAAATGAAATCAACAAACTACTATAATGTGTGAGTCAATTACTGTCATTTTTACCGTGCTAGTTTGGATTTAATCCAACCGCTAATCAAACACTATTGATACTCAACACAACTCAATATAAAGATGGATATATTTCATTAAGAACATCTGAGGACCACAAGGCATGCCATCAACTCATGGGAATCGCCCATGCCTCCACAACGAATCCCCAAGATCTTAGAATCAACCCCAGTGAGTGACCGGTTCACCCTCGCCAGTGGCTCGCCGGAGCAAAAGAGCCTCCGGCATGCCCCTGGCAGCGAGGGTGCCCGTGAATAGGCACGACTCACCCTATCTTCGCCTGACCCAAGGAACGAGAGGACTGTCTTGCGCCCGGCCCATCACCCCCACCATTTGAGGGGGTGATAGGCCGGGACGGACGCAGGAAGAGGACATTCAGGGGAGCACCTGAAAGACCTGCGAAAGAAGAGAGGGATCCAAACCGAACCTCGCAGGGGGTGGAAAACGGCCTGCCACGGATTCCAAGGCCCTGTTCTAACGGAATGGACATACTGTATTCGCCGATTCTCGGCTGAATACACCAATGGGCCATGGAGCCAAAGGCGCTCGCGTCCCACGTCAGCACGACGAAGGGGGGCTCTCGCCCCCCCCGCTCTTGAACCTTACCTGAGACCCTACCTTCAACCCTACCTACCAAACCATTCCCGTGTTTCATGGTCGGGTGGTCTCATCAAGGCTACCACCCAGGGCGGCAAGTTCTTGGATTTGTCTCGCCTAACTCGGACTGGCAACGGCCGGATCTGCACTCTCTTCCGGTGGCTTAGTCCTGCCCCCCTCCCTGCCCCATAAATCGGGAGGAGTGCCCACGAGCCCTCCCCAGGCTTTCCATGCCCTCAGGAAGCCCGCCAGAGGGAGTGATGGGTCTCTGGCCACGACCATGCGATCCCTACGCTCTCTGGGGCTCCAGGACTTCCAAACAGAGCTATTCACGCAGGCAACGATGGGATCTGTGGTCTGTCGTTCTTCCTCGATCTCTTCATCTGTCTTCTCGGTTTCCTGGTCCTTCATGACGCCGCCAACTCCGACCATCGAAGGTTCTTGCTGTCGGCCCAAACTTCCGCGAAGGCTGCCGCTGGAAGACTCCACACCGGTTGATGTTTCGTCGTGGAGCCCATGACCTCATGGAGCGCGTCACCACCATTCGTTCCCATCTTCTCGGCCTCACCAAAGTAGCGCAGCATCTGAATCTCCTTGCCCTTCTCGACTTCATCCCACCATCCCTGCGGCCAATCGCAAGTCCGGCCTTCCTCTCTTATCAGACGCTCGAAGGTCTCCTGGACCCACTGGAAGAAGCCCTCCGCATCCCACCCCTCGGAAGCCTTCATCACGAGCAGGTAATGCTCGTGTGGGTGATGGCCAGCCCACCCGTAGGTGGTTTCCAGAACACGAACCCAGCCGACCACAGCATCCCTCCATGGTTTTCGCTGGATCACCTTTCGAGACACGGAGCGCATGACCTCTACCAGCGGACGCCACTTCGCGCCTTTGCGATGCCGAATGGTCGGCGTGAACAAGAACCAGCGCAGACCTTCCTTCTGCTTGAGCTGCGCCACTCGACGCTCTAGGACCTCCATCCGGCTCGCCATGAGATAGGGCGCGCAGATGGGACACACCATGCGTCCACAGTGTGCGAGGCCCCCAACATGGCGCTTTCCATCCGCCCGTTGGTGGATCGTCACCCAGGAATTCATTGGCCGAGGCATGGAGCAACAGCGGGCCACTTCACCAGCCACTTCGATGAACCCCTCCTCTACCAGATAGGTCACAAGTGCGGCCTGGGCTTGGGCGCCGTGGCCTGAAACCCGCGCAGAGCTTGAGGGGCAACTTTGTTCATGTGTTTTCAAGGCCGCCTCTCCGAGGCGGCTTTGGTTCGTGCTGTCCCCACGCCGATTCGGCGAAGGATTGGATTTCTCAGGGCGGGCCGAGGGCGTGCCGTCTTTGCAGACGGCGTCCCTGCGGCCCTCGGGGAGGGCTCTGAATGCGCTCATAGGTGATTACGTCCGGATCACCCCAGGGACAGGCCCTGCGGATCCTCGCGCCTCTCCCTGCTACCGACGCGCCCGCGCGACGGTATCGTCCGCCGTGCTCTTCCTGCGCCCTGCTTCGACCCAGGCTTCGAGGTCGCGCTGAAGATAAACCACGCGGCGCGGCCCGACCTTCATGAACTCTGGACCGCCACCCTTGATTCGGAGCACTTCAAGGGTGTGGCGGCTGCAACCGATGAAGGTCGCAGCCTGCTGGGTGGTGAGGTAAGGGCACTTCAGGGAAGCGCCCTCAATGGGGGTTGTGGTGATCTGGGCCATGTGTGGCCTCCGGATGTCTGCGGGGGCCGTTGGCGCCGTCCGCAAAATTGAACGCCCCTTCTTGCGGGGTCCGGGCTGAAGGCACACAATGGCCGAGCCCGTTGTCGCAAGGCAACGAGGGTGTGTGGGCCTTGGGGCTCGGTGCTGGGTTGGTTTGGCGACTTGACCAGCAGCGAAGACCTTGAGGCCTTTGTTTGGTGAAGCACTTCGAAAAGTGCTTCAGGTGATGTGTGAAGATTCGGAGCAGTCTAGAGGGCTGTCAATGCTTCTTATTGCAGCAAATACAAGGCGTATAGACCACTGGATCCGGGCTAATCCGAATACAGTATGTCCATTCTGATAGAGCAGGATGCGGCAAGATGCGCCCTGCGATTTGGAACTCGCACAGACCGCTCAAAGCCACGGCATGAAGCCTCTGTGGCAGACGGTGGGCCTTACAGAATCAGAGTGCTCAGCCAGAAAGAGGCCGTAGCTTTTCTGTAGCTAGAACGAAGAAGCCGCCCAGTGGGCGGCTTCAAGTCTTGCAATCGTTGGAGCCAACTACAGGATTCGAACCTGCGACCTGCTGATTACGAATCAGCTGCTCTACCAGCTGAGCTAAGTTGGCGCTCGCTTCCTAGTGTGCCGTGAGCGAGAGCGGGAATCAAGCCTGGAGGCGCTCTTGGAGGCTCGCGGCGCTTACCAACTCATAGGAAAGCCCCCGGCTGTGCCGGGGAGGCAGTAGATGTTTGACATATACAGGAGTCCACCGCAGAAATCTTCATGTGAGCCGCCAAGCACACATGAGGAGAACTGAGATGGACTCAGAAGAAAGTCTAAGCCACTCCAGATGGGAGTGTAAGTACCACGTGGTCTTTGTGCCGAAGTGTCGGAGGAAGACGATCTACGAGAAGTTGAGGCCGCACCTTGGAGAAGTCCTGAAGAAGCTGGCAGAGCAGAAGGAAAGCCGAATCATTGAGGGGCACCTGATGGGTGACCATGTCCATATGCTGATTTCAATTCCACCGAAGTATTCGGTATCGCAGGTGATCGGATTCATCAAGGGGAAGAGCGCCATTCACCTGGCTCGAGTCTACGGAGAGAGGAAGCGGAACTTTGTTGGGCAGCATTTCTGGGCCCGAGGATATTTCGTATCGACCGTGGGGCGCGACGAAGCAACAGTGCGGGAATACATCCGTCGACAAGAAAGGGAGGACCAGCGCTTGGAGCAGATGTTGCCTTGGTAGGGGTGGCCACCATGAGGTGGCACCGATGAAATGGGGCCGCGTTAGCGACCCCTCTTAGCCGCTTTGAGCGGCTCACTTGATAAAGCCCCCGGCTCTGCCGGGGGATATTTACTCTTCAGATCCTGAACTCATCCCCCCGCCAGCTCTGGATCCGCCGTTTGATGGCGGGGTTGTCCAGGTGCTGGTCGAGGGCTTCGCGGGTGCGGTCGGGGAGTTCGGTGTCGGAGGCGAAGCGGAGGGCGACGAGCTGCTTGACGGTGAGCTCGGGGATGCGGGCCTGGAGGTCGGCGGGGAGGAGGCGCTGGAGGCGGAGGATCTCCTCCAGGCGGATGAGGCGGTCCTGGACCTTGAGGGCGTAGAGGCGCACCTGGGCGGCGAGGCCTAGGAGGGCGAGGGCGGCGATGCCCATCCAGATGGAATGGAGGCTGGGGTAGCGGACGGCGTGCCAGGCGGCGGCGATGAAGGTGATCAGGAACACCGGCACCAGGAAGAAGTGGTGGAAGGGGTCGAGGCGCTTGTGGGTGGCGTAGGTCTGGGCCATGGAATCTCCGGGGGATGGATTCACGTTACTCGAAGGGGCCGCTGCGGCGGCGCTTGACGTCGGAGGCGCGCTTCTTGGAATCCAGCCGCCGCTCCTTGGACGCCTTGGTGGGGCGGGTGGCGCGCCGGGCGATGGGGCGCACCAAGGCGGCGCGCACGGCGTCGGCGGCCTTCTCGCGGGCGTCCTCCAGGTTCTTGAGCTGGTCGCGGGTGCGGTCGCTGACGACGATCCACAGGCCGTCGGCGTCCAGCCGGTTGCGCTGGGCCGTCCGCAGGCGGAACAGGGCATCCTCGGGCAGGCCCTCGATGGCGGCGAGGTCGATCCGCAGCTCGACCTTGGAGGACACCTTGTTGACGTTCTGGCCGCCGGCGCCGCCCGCGCGCACCGCCTTGAAGCGGATGGCGTCGCCGGGGATGCGGACGGTGGCGGTGACGGAAATGGGATCGGCCATGGGCCGAATCCTACCGCATCGCCTCCATGGGGCTGAGGCGCATGGCGCGGAAGGCGGGGTAGAGGCCGAACGCGACGGCCAGGGCCAGGGCCACGATCCAGGCGGTGACCAGGCCCACGGGGTTCACCACCAGCCCATAGGGGAAGTTGGCGGACAGCGCTTGGCACAGGATCCCCCCGGAGACGGTGCCCAGCAGGGCGCCGATGGCCGCGAGGACCACGGCTTCCAGCAGGAACTGGATGAAGATCTCCTGGTCCGAGGCGCCCAGGGCCTTGCGGAGGCCGATCTCGAAGCGGCGGTCGCTGAAGCTGATGAGCATCACGGACAGGACGCCCACCCCGCCCACCAGCAGCACCGTGCCCGCGAGGCTGAGGAGCACCACCTGCCAGCCGTGGATCTGCTCCAGGAAGTTCTGGTAGGCGCGGGCGGCCTCGGCATCCAGGTCCACGATCTCCGCGTCCTCGATGCCGTGGTGGGCCTGGCGCACGCGGCTGAGGAGCATGGCGGAGACTTCGCCCATGTCCTCGGCGCTGCGGAGCTTCACCGTCACCTGGGCCAGCTTGTGGGCCGGGTCCATGCGGTTCATGTAGGTCTCCAGCGGGATCAGGATCCCGTTGGCGTCGGTGTAGTTCTCCTCGTTGAAGATCTGGCCCGGCGCCTGGACGCCCACGATGCGGAAGGGCACGCCCTCCACCACCAGGTCGCGGCCCACGGGATCGGAGCCGCCGAACAGCTTGGCCGCGAGGGTGGCGCCGACCACGGCCACGGTGGAGCGGCGCCGCTGGTCGTCCTCCGTGAGGCCGCGGCCCAGGCCGATGGGGCGGTTCATCCACGTGGCGTAGTCGGGGAGGACCCCCGTGACGAAGATCCGCTCGGTGTCGCCCGCGACGCGCACGGTGGACGTGCGCTGGGCGCGCGGGAGGAAGGCCAGCACCTTGGGGTGGGGCGCGGTGAGGCGGGGCACGTCCTCCTGACGCAGTCCGGGGCTCATGGCGAAGCGGTTGCGCTCCTCGCCGGTCTCGGGGCTCTTGGGGGCGACGCGGACGGTGCCGTCCCAGCTCATTCCCGCGAAACCGGTGCTGACCTTGTCCATGATCCCGTCCAGGACGGAGGTCATCACCACCAGGGCGAACACGCCGAGCATCAGCAGCGTCAGGGTGAGGATGCTGCGGACCTTGTGGGCCCACAGTTCCACCACCCCCGTGCGGACCACTTCCCACAGCATGCCCAGGCCGAAGCCGCGGGCTTTGGGGCGGGGCGCGGGCGCCTCGCCGGAAAGCAGGGAAGGGCCGGGGGCGCGGAGGGGGAGGGTCTCGTCACTCATAGCGGAGGGCCTCCATCGGAGACAGCCGTGAGGCCTTCCACGCGGGATACAACGCGAACAGGAACCCGAACACTCCTGCAAGGCCGTAGGCCCACAGGAAGCTGGCGGGGGTCATGTGCAGGGGGATGCCGATGCTCTTGGTGATGATCCAGGAGAAGCCCACGCCGAGGACGAGGCCGGCCACGCCGCCCAGGGCGGTGAGCAGCAGGGCCTCGGTCATGAATCCCTTGAAGATCTCGCGGCCCGGCGCGCCGATCGCCATCTTCACGCCCACCTCGCGGACGCGCTCCTTGAGGCCCGCCATCTGGATGTTCACGTTGACGATTCCGCCGCCGACGAGGGCGAGCACCCCGGACAGCATGAAGATGATGTCGTACACGTTGTCCTGGCTGTCGCGGCGGCGGACGCGGGCGGCCACGTCGTCCAGGCGGAAGTCCTCCTGCAGGCGGTGGTTCGCCTTGACCAGGTTCGACAGCTCCTTGGCGAAGGCGCCCATCACGTGGAGATCGGGGATGCGGAAGGTGACGCGGTCCACGCGGCGGTAGGCGTCGCCGTTCATGCGCCGCTGCACGAGATTGGCGGGGACGACGACGATCCGGTTGCGCCAGCGGAACTGGTTGCGCTGGTTCTCGCGGAAGCGGAACACGCGCTCCCGGAAGGTGCCGATCACCGTGACGGGAATGTCGCCGATGCGGATGACGGAGCCCACGGCGTCGCCCTTGGGGAAGAACACGCCCGCGGCCTCCGTGCCCAGGATGACCACCGACGCGCCGGTCTCCATCTCGGCGTTGGAGAAGCCGCGGCCGCGGGCCACCTCATAGCCGTTGGCGGGGATGAAATCGCCGCCGATCCCCGTGATCTGCCGATCCTGGTCCGCGTAGGGGGAGACGACCCGCGCCCGGGCATTCCGCTGGCGGCTGACGCCCTGGATGGCGTCGGCCTTCAGGGCCTCGCCGCCGTGGGCGTCCTCGTCGCGCAGGCCGAGGTTCGCCTGCTGGAGGGCCGTGGGCTGGCCGTCGCGGACGGCGGCCTTGGGCTGGACGTTCAGCTTGTCGAGGCCGCCCATCTTCACGTACATCTCGTCCGCCCGCTTCCGCTGGCTGTCGGAGATGGCGAATCCGCCCAGGACCGAGGCCACGCCCAGAAGGACGCCCAGGGCCTGGAGCACGGACCGGCCGAGGTTCTCGCGGATCTCGACCCAGGCCCCGAACAGCCGCTCGCGGAACGCGCCGGAAGTGGTCATCTAGGCCGCTCCCTCGGCGGCGGCGATCAGGCCG
This sequence comes from Geothrix sp. 21YS21S-4, assembly GCF_030845995.1. Lineage (NCBI taxonomy): Bacteria > Pseudomonadati > Acidobacteriota > Holophagae > Holophagales > Holophagaceae > Geothrix > Geothrix sp. 21YS21S-4. The sequence continues at coordinate 1,767,636 of NZ_CP132719.1, read as the reverse complement.
TCCCGGATCTCCACGCGCCGCTCCGCCTGGGCGGCGATGGAGGGATCGTGCGTGACCAGCAGCAGCGTATTCCCCTGCCGGTGTAGCTCTCGGAAGAGATCGAGGACCTCCGCGCCCGTCCGCGAATCAAGGGCGCCGGTGGGCTCGTCCGCCAGCAACAGGGCGGGGCCGTTGGCCAGGGCCCGGGCCACGGCGACCCGCTGCTTCTGGCCGCCGGAGAGCGTTCCCGGCAGCTTGTCGGCTTTGTCGGCGATGCCCACCTTGTCGAGCAGCGCCAGGGCCCGCTCGCGGCGCTCCTTGCGGCCCACGCCGGCGTAGAGCATGGGCAGCTCGACATTGCGGGCGATGCTGGCCTTGGGGAGCAGGTTGTAGCTCTGGAAGACGAAGCCCACCTTTTCGTTGCGGATCCGCGCCAGCTCGCCGCCGGACAGGTCCTGCACCTGGCGGCCGTCCAGGGTGTAGGTTCCCGTCGTGGGCAGGTCGAGGCAGCCGAGGATGGCCATGAGGGTGGACTTGCCCGAGCCCGAGGGGCCGATCAGGGCCACGAACTCGCCCTTCTCCACCGTGAAGTCGATCCCGCGCAGGGCGTGGACCGCCGTCCCGTTGGCGCCGTAGGTCTTGGTGAGATCCTGGGTCTGGATGATGCTAGACATGGTGCACCTGGGGTCGCTGGGTCCTGAAGAGGCGGACGCCGATCGAAGGGCGGGGGACATCCCGAGCAGGCGGTCCCCCCGCGGAGCGCTAGTTGTCGTCGTCCTTCTCGACCTTCTTCTTGCTGGGGTCCTCCAGGCTGACCTGGTCGCCCGCCTTGAGGCCGGACAGGACCTCGACGCGCTCCAACGTAGCGATTCCCGCCTTCACCGGCACCACCTCGAAGAACTCCTTCCAGTGGTCGGACAGCCAAATGAACTTCCCGCGGCCGGCGAGCCCTTCTTTCGCGCGGGCCAGGTCCTGGGGCGGGAGCCCTTCCTTCAGGCGGTAGACCACGGCCTGGCCCTCCCGGCGCTGGAGAGCCTCCAGGGGGATGCTCACGGCCTTCTCGCGCTTCTCGCCGAGGATCTCCACGTTGGCGCTCATGCCCGTGCGGAAGGAATCGGTGAGCTCGTCCAGGGCCACTTCCACTTTGAAGACCTTGATCTTCTCGACGAGATCCGCGGCGGGCGCCACGAACCGCACCTTGCCGGTGAAGGCCCGCTGGGGATAGGCGTCGAGGGTGATCCGCACCGGCTGGCCCACCTTCACCTTGGCGATGTCCACCTCGTTGAGATTGACCTTCACGATGAGGGAGGCGAGGTCGGCGACGGTGAACACCACGGTGCCGGCATTGAAGGAGCTGACGCCCGAGGTGATGGTGTCGCCCAGCTCCACGCCCTTCTTGATGATCACGCCGTCCATGGGCGACGTGATGCGGGCCTTCTGGGTGGAGGCGTTGCCGCTGATGGGAATCCCGCGGTCCTCGACGATCTGGTAGCGGGTCTGGGCGCTCTTGTAGGCCTCTTCCGCCAGATCGCGCAGGGTCTTGGCGCTGCGGTAGGCCTGGTCGGAGATGAGGCCCGCGCGGAACAGCTCCGCCTGCTGGTTGAAGTCCCGCTCGGCGTTCTTGAAGCTGACCCGCGCCTGCGAGACGCTGCCCTGCACGTCGGACAGGGTCTGGGCCTGATTCACGTCAGGCTCGACCTCGGCGAGCATCTCGCCGGACCGCACGGTGGCGCCTTCGCGGACCTTGAGGCCCACGATCCGGCCCGACACGGTGGACTTCACGTCCACCTTGGTGAGGGGATCCACCACGCCGACTTCCCGGACGCTCACCTGGAGGTCTTCGGCCTGCACCTTGCCCACGCGGAAGGGGCTGCTGGCTTCGGCCTTCTTGCCCTTGCCGTCGCCGCCCCGCAAGGTGAAGAACATCCCCGCCGCCAGGGCCACGCCGGCCACGGACAGGATGACCCATCGCTTCTGCATGGAAATCCCCCTTGATGGGAAAGACGCCGGACTCGCCGGGATGATGAAAGGCCTACGGAGCAGAGTTTGCGGGCGTTTAGGTTGACCTTTGCCAGGATTCGGCCACGGGGCGGCGGGCGCCGGCAGGTGCCCGCCCTGCGCCGGGGAACGGTTGGGGCATCCCGCCGCGCCGCTGTGGCAAGAATCCTCATTTGCGCGCTTCAACCTTTTCTTAACCTTGCAGGTCGAATGGGTTGCCAGTTGGCACGGCGGGCGCATGACGTTCGCCGGGACGATTCCCCCATTTCGCGGCGCCGCCGCCTTAGGAGCAACCATGTTCAATAGCCAGAAGCGCGCAGCCCTTTTCGTGGCGGCCGGTCTGATCGGCGCCTCCCTCATGGCCCAGGCCCCCGTTCCCCAGCCCGCGCCCACCGGCGCTCAGGTGGAGCGGAAGGGCGAGCAGATCGAGCGCAAGGGCGACCGCCAGGAGCGGCGCGGCGAGCGCAACCAGCGCCGGGGCGACCGGAAGGAGCGGCAGGGCGACCGCATGCAGAAGCGCGGCGAGAAGCTGGAGGCTCAGGGAAAGGTGAAGGAGGGCCAGGCTCTGGAGCGGGCCGGGGAGCGGCGCGAGAAGGTGGGCGAGGCCCAGGAGCGCAAGGGGGAGCGGCAGGAGCGGCGCGGCGAGCGCAACCAGCGCCAGGGGCAGCGCATCGAACGCAAGGGCGAGCGCCTGGAGCGCCAGGGACAGTAGTCCTTCCTTCGCAAAAAAGAACGGCCCCCGCGATGGGGGCCGTTTCTTTTGGAAGGCGGAAATCTAGCGGATGGTCTCGCGGGCGATCATCAGTTCCTCGTTGGTGGGAACGACGGTGACCACGACGCGGGAATCGGGGGTGCTGATGATCCGCTCGCCGGTGCCGTGCTCGTTGGCTTCGGCGTCGAGCTTCACGCCCAGGAAGCCCAGCTTGCTGCAGACCTTGGCCCGGACGTAGGTGCTGTGGGTGCCGATCCCGGCGGTGAAGGTGATGGCGTCCACGCCGTCCAGGACCGTCGCGTAGGAGCCGATGAACTGGCGCACGTTGTAGGTCAGGAGGTCGCGGGCCAGCTTGGCGCGGGCGTTGCCCTTGTCCGCGGCGGTCTCGATCTCGCGGAAGTCGGAGGACACGCCGGAGATCCCGAGCAGGCCGGACTTCTTGTTCAGCAGGTCGGTGATGGCGCCGTAGTCGAGGTGCTCATATTCCATCAGCATTTCCACCACGCTGGGATCGATGGTCCCGCAGCGGGTGCCCATGATGACGCCCTGGAGGGGCGTCATGCCCATGCTGGTGTCCACGCTGCGGCCGCCGTTGACGGCGCAGATGCTGGTGCCGTTGCCGATGTGGCAGGTGATCACCTTGAGGGAGCGGAGGGGCCGGCAGAGCAGGATGGCCGTGCGGGCCGCCACGAAGGCGTGGCTGGTGCCGTGGAACCCGTAGCGCCGGATGCCGTACTTCTGGCTCAGCTCGTAGGGGATGCCGTAGGTGCGGGCGTGATCGGGGATGTTGTGGTGGAAGGCCGTGTCGAAGACCGCGACGTGGGGCACCTCGGCGAAGGTCTCCATGGCCACCCGGATGCCCAGGGCGTTGGCGGGATTGTGGAGCGGGGCGTACATCGCGAAGGACTCGATGTCGCGCAGCACTTCCTCGGTCACCAGGACCGAATCCCCGTACTTGGGGCCCCCGTGGACGACGCGGTGACCCACGGCGTGGATCGGCGTGTCGTGCAGGATGGCGGCGTGGAGCCGCTCGAGGATGGCTTCCAGCGCTTCGCGGTGGGTGGGGAGGGCCAGGACTTCCTTCTTCTTCTGGCCGTCGATGACGCAGGCCAGATTGGCTTCCGCCAGTCCGATCCGTTCCGCCATGCCCTCGGCGATGGAGGTTTCCTTCGTCATATCGAAGAGATTGAACTTCAGGCTCGACGAGCCGGCATTCAGTACCAGAACGAACACGTTGTCCCCCATCACAGAGCTAGTCTAGCGGTCTGACCACGTGACCAATGCCGCTTTGTCGATGGTCCGGTCGTCAAGACAGCCGAAATCGGCGGGTGAGCGTCTGGAGCTGCTGGGCGAGGTTCGCCAGCTCTTCGGTGGTGCGGGCGGTCTCGTGGACCGTGGCCGACAGCTGGGTGGCGGCGGAGGCGTTCCGTTCCACCATCTGGGTGGCGGATCCCATGGCCTGGACCACCTCTTCGCTGGCGCGGCCCTGCTGCTCCATGGCCGCGGCGATCTCCTTGAGCTGCTCCGCGTTGTCCCGGACGTGGCCCTCGATCCGCTCCAGGCTGCGGGTGGCCTCCTTCACGGCATCGGTCCCGTGGGTGACGCGCTCGCCGCTCTCCTGGATGAGGGCGGTGATCTCCTTGGCCGCGGCGCCGCTGCGTTCGGCCAGCTTTCGGACTTCCTCGGCCACCACCGCGAAGCCCTTCCCCATGCTCCCGGCCTTGGCGGCCTCGATGGCGGCGTTGAGCGACAGAAGGTTGGTCTGGCGGGCGATGTCGGTGATGACGGTGGTGATGCGGCTGACCTTGGAGGAACTCTCCTCGATGGCCTCCATGGCGCGTCCCGTCTCCTGGACGGCGGCGAGCCCGTCGCGGCCGGCGCCCTGGGAGCGGGCCGCCAGTTCCTCGGCCCGGTGGGCGCTCTGCTTGACCTGATGGATGTTGGCGTTCATCTGCTCCAGCGCCGCGGAGGACCGCTCCATGGCCAGCCGCTCCTGCTCCGCGCTGCGGCGCAGTTCTTCCGTGGTGCGGTTGACCTCCTCGGTGGTGGCCGCCAACTGGGTGGCGCTGGAGGCGGTGCCTTCGGCGGATTGGGAAATGGCCTGGATGTCGCTGCGGAGGCCCCGGATCACCTGCCCCAGTTCCTCGGCGACTTTCCCCAGCTCGTCCTTGCCACCCACCTGGGGGAGGTGGGTCAGGTCCCCCTGAGCCACGGCGTCCATCACCTTTTCGATGGACTGGGCCTTGTGGCCCACTTCCCGTCCGATGGTGCGGCTCATGAACGCCCCGAACAGGATGGTTCCTCCGCTGACGGCCAGGATCCACATCTTGCCCTGCGCGGCGTGGAGCAGGTCCTCCTGGATGGCGCCTTCCGCGGCGGTCTCCGCGGATTTCTGGAGTTTCAGGATCCGGTCGCGCGCCGTGCGCATCACATCGATATTGCCTTCCATCAGGCGGCCGATGGCCTTGGGGGAGCGGTCCGTCCGGGCCTGGGCGAGGAGGGCGGGGAAGCCTTCGTCGTAGCGGTGGAAGGCCTGGACGGCCTCCTCGAGCAGGGGCTTTTCCGAGGGCGACCAGGGCAGGGCCTGGAGGGCGGCCAGATCCTTGGTGAGGGTGTCCGAATACTCCTTCATCCTGCCTTCCCGCTGGGCCAGATACTCGGGATCGGCGGCGCCCCCGATCATGCTGGTGTGGAGCGTCCGGAAGATGTTCATCCCGTTGAGGACCCGGGAAAGGGTGGAGGACTTCGCGAGCTGGGTGGTCACATGGCGCTGGCCCTGCTGGAGCCGGGCCACCGTGAACCAGCCGAGGCCTCCCACTGCGCTCAGGGCAAGGATCTGGATGGCGAGCAGCAAATTGAACTTCTCGCGCATCTTCCAGTTGCCAGTGATCGTGCCCAGACCCATTCCCCACCTCTTGGGCCTTCATCGGCCTACCCGCGGTCAGGTTGAATCGGGGAAAGGTGCCACGCAGGTGGTTTAACTTGAGAAAACGCCGCTTAGCAGAGAATCCGGATTCGGCCACGGCGCCTCCAGGGCCGCCTCCGCATCGGCGAGCAACTCCGCCTCCAGCCGCGCGGCGAGGCCGGGTTCCGGCGTCCAACCCCGCTGGGCCAGCCACGCCTCGAAGCGGGGCAGGGGGTCCTTGGCGGCCCATTCCCGGAGGAGCGCCGGATCCACGTAGCGCTGGTCGTCGTGCTCGGCATGGCCCTTCATGCGGAAGGTCTCGCACACGAGGAACACGGGGCCTTTTCCCGCGAGGCAGTGCTGGCGGGCCTGGGCCGCGGCGGCATGGACGGCCGCGGCGTCGTTCCCGTCCACGGTGAGGGTGAATGCGCCCTGGGACCGGCGCGCGAGGGAGCCGGCCATCTGGCGGTCGGGCGGGGTGGAGAAGGCGTATCCGTTGGCCTCGCCCACCACGATGAGGGGCAGCCGCTGGACCACGGCGAAATTGAGGCCTTCGTAGAACGCGCCGGTGGAACTGCCGCCGTCCCCGATCCAGGTCATGGCCACCCGGCGTTCCCCTTTCTGCCGGAAGCTGAGGGCGACGCCCGCCATCACCGGAATCAGGGCGCCCAGCATCGAAGTGGGCGCGATGATCCCGCGGTCCACGGCCCCGAAGTGGTTGTTGTGCTCCCGCCCCCCGGTGGGGCTGGTGGCGCGGCCCAGGTACTGGAGGAAGATCTCCCGCGGCGCGACGCCCCGCACCAGCATGGAACCCAGGTTGCGGATCAGCGGCGCGATCACGTCGTCCGGTCCGAGGGCCAGAGCGGTGGCGCAGGCGGTGGCCTCCTGCCCCAGGCTGCGGTACACGCTGCCCAGGGTCTTCCCCTGGCGGAAGAGCTTCACCAGCCGCTCCTCGGCGAGGCGGGTGAGCAGCATGGCCTCATGCAGGCGCAGGGCGGTCTCGCGGTCCATGGGGTTAGCATAGACGCATGCTGAACCTGCGTCCCGCCGCCCCCGCCGATGCCCCGCTCATCGTGCATTACATCCGCGAACTGGCGGAGTACGAGCGGGAGCCGGAAGCCGCGGTGGCCACGGAAGCGGACATCCTCCGCCACGCTTTTTCCGACCATCCGCTGGTGAAGGTGACGATGGCGGAGTGGGACGGGCAGCCCGCCGGTTTCGCGCTGTGGTTCCTGAATTTCAGCACCTGGGAGGGCAAACCCGGGATCTACCTGGAGGATCTCTTCGTCCGCCCCGCGTTCCGGGGCAAGGGCATCGGGAAGGCGCTGCTCCAACACCTGGCGGCCCTGGCCGTGCAGGAGGGCTGGACCCGCTTCGTGTGGCAGGTGCTGGACTGGAACACGCCCGCCATCGAGTTCTACGAGGCCCACGGCGCGAGGATCATGCGCTCCTGGCTCACCTGCCGCGTGGAAGGCGAAGCCCTGGATCGCCTGGCCCGGACCACCGTCTGATGTGGGCGCCCCTCCTCCGCCTGGCGGACGCTCTGGGCGAGGAGGCGGAGCTGGCGGTGGTGGGCGGGGCCGTGCGGGACGAACTGCTGGGCCGCCCCCACGCGGACTGGGACCTGGCGACGAAGCTGCTCCCGCAGACGGTGATGGCCCGCGCGAAAGCGGCGGGTCTCCGCGTCATTCCCACGGGCCTGCAGCACGGCACGGTCACCATCCTGCTGGAGGACCGGCCGGTGGAAGTCACCACCTTCCGGAGCGACGGGGACTACCTGGATGGCCGGCGCCCCGAGTCGGTGCGGCTGGGCGTTTCTCTGGAGGAGGACCTGTCCCGCCGGGACTTCACCATCAACGCCATGGCACTGCCCGTGAAAGGCGGACCGCTGGTGGACCCCTTCAGAGGCCGTGCCGATCTGGAAAAGCGCCTGCTCCGTGCCGTGGGCGATCCCCTCCAGCGCTTCGCGGAGGACGGCCTACGCACCCTCCGGGCCTGCCGTTTCGCGGCCCAGCTGGGCTTCCAGGTGGAACCGGCCACGCTGGCGGCCATCCCCCAGCGCCTGGAGGTGGCGCGGAAGGTGGCGGTGGAGCGGGTCTTCACGGAATTGACGAAGCTCCTCTGCGGCGCCGCGCCCCAGGCGGGGCTCGATCTGCTGGCCCGCACGGGGCTGCTGGACCTGTGGATGCCCGAGTTGCGGCCGATGCTGGGCTGCGGCCAGAACCGGCACCATCGCTTCGACGTGTGGACTCATACGCTGGAGACGGTTCGGGAGGTTCCCGCCGATCCCGGCCTGCGCTGGGCGGCGCTCCTCCACGACGCGGGGAAGCCTGGCGCCCGCACCGCCGCGCCGGAGGGCGAGGTGCATTTCTACGGGCACGAGGCGGGTTCGCTCGACGCGGCCGCCGCCGTCCTCGCCCGCCTGAAGGCGAGCCAGGCCCTCCAGCAGGACGTCCTCGCCCTGATCCGCCATCACGGCACCCATCCCACGGAAGCCTGGAGCGACGCGGCCTGCCGGCGGTTTCTCCGGAAGCTGGCGGACGACGGGCTGGAATTGGCCCGGTGGGCGGCGTTCCGCCTGGCGGATCAACGGGCCAAGGGCATCGAGATGGACGCCCGGGAGCGGGAGCACGACGGCCTCTTGGCACGGCTGGAAGCCCTCGCAGCGGCGGCTCCCCCGCTGTCCGTCCGCGCGCTGGCCCTGGATGGCGCCGCCCTCATGAAACTGGCGGACCGGAAGGGCGGCCCCTGGCTGGGCGACCTCCAGCGGCAGCTGCTGGAAGCGGTGATCGAGGATCCAGCCCTCAACACCCCCGAGGCCCTGGCCGATTTGGCGCGGCAGCGGCTGGAGATGGCCGGCCGCTGAAAAATCCTGCTCACCACTCAAGACACCAAGAAACGAAGGTGCTTCGTCCGTTGTGCCGCGAAGGCTTCCAGCGTCCGGGACGATACAGAGACAGGCTCTTCTTGGTGTCTTCGAGCCTTGGTGGTGTTCTTTTTCTTGAGACGGCGTGGTGTGGCTCCGCCTCAGGCCCGCTCGATGAGAACCACCGCCTGCGCGGCGAGGCCCTCCCCCCGGCCGGTGAAGCCCAGCTTCTCCGTGGTGGTGGCCTTCACGTTGAGCGCCTCGGCGTCGATTCCCAGCAGGGGCGCTACGCGCTCCCGCATCCGCTGGCGGTGGGGCCCCACCTTGGGGCGCTCGCCGATGAGGCACACGTCGGCGTTCACCACCCGCCAGCCGCGGCCGGAGAGGTCGGCCATGACCCGTTCCAGCAGCCGGGCCGAATCCGCGCCGCGGTAGGCGGGATCGGTGTCGGGGAAGTGCTGGCCGATGTCGCCCAGGCCCGCCGCGCCCAGAAGGGCGTCCATCAGGGCGTGGAGCATCACGTCGGCGTCGCTGTGCCCGACGAGCCCGCGGTCGTGGGGGACCTCGCAGCCCATCAGGATCAGGGCGCGGCCCTCTTCGGGCGAGGCGAAGCGGTGGACGTCGAAGCCCTGGCCGATCCGGAAGCCGCTCATGCCTGCTTCTCCTCGGAGACCCGCCGCCCGCCCGTGGTTTCCGGGCCCCGCCCGCCGCGGGGCGACTCGGGGAGGACGATGATGACCTCCGTCCCCTCACCCTCTTCGCTGAGGAACTCCAAGGTGCCGCCGTGCTCTTCGACGATCTTCTTGACGGTGGCCATCCCCAGCCCCGTTCCCTTCTTCTTCCCGTAGCTGAAGAAGGGCTCGAAGATCCGCTTGATCATCCGGCGGGGAATGCCGCGCCCCAGATCCTTCACCCGGATCTGGACGCCGCCGTTCACGGTGCCCCAGGCCACCAGGATCTCGCCCTTCATGTCGCGGGTCGCGTCCAGGGCGTTGGCGAGCAGGTTTTCCATCACCCGCGTGAACCGGGCGGGATCCAGCTTGACGGAGCAGGGGGAGCCCTCGGCCTTGAGGGTGACCCCCAGTTCCCGGGCCCGGGAGACGAGCGGTTCCACGATTCCTTCCAGGAAGGCCCGCAGGTCCACGGTCTCGCGCTTGGGCTCGCGGATCTTGGCGAAGTCGAGGACGTCCTGGGTGAGGAGGGTCAGCCGCTCCACGCAGTCCAGGATCTTGCGGCTGTGGTGACGGATCTTGGGGTCCTCGGTAGAGAGTTCCAGCAGATCCGCGTGGCCCCGCAGGACGAACAGCCCGTTCTTGAAGTCGTGGACGATGGAGCTGGCCACCTGGCCCACGGTGGCGAGAACGTGGCTGCGCAGGTTCTCTTCCGACAGCCGGGTGCGCTCCAGGGCGATGGCGCAGATGGAGACGATGGCTTCGAAAGCCTCGCGGTCCGGCGGCTCGGTGACCGGCCGGCGGCTGTCCAGGTAGACCACGCCGATCCGCTTGCCCTGGAGCTTCAGGGGCAGGCAGAGGATGGTCTTCAGCTCGAGCTTCTGGATGGACTGGTGGCTGGACAGCTCGTGATCGTCGGCCACGTTCAGGATCCAGATCGGGTCGCCGGTTTCAAACACCTTGTGGACGCTGGACATCGACAACTGGATGTGGCCTTCCAGCTCGGGCCCGAGGTTGCGCTGGACCCGCTGGGCCAGTTCGCCGTTTTCCAGCAGCATGATGAACCCGCGGTCCGTCCCGGAGATGGCGAGCAGCCAGTCCAGGGACTTCTCCAGAAGGTCCTCCAGATCCACCTCGTGGCCCAGGAGCTGGGCGGTCTCAAGGATGGCCTGGTGGTGGAGTTCGGAGATGGTGCGGTCCCGCCGCGTCAGGGTCAGCGTGTAGGCGCCGTCCGCCAGGGACAGGGGGACGCCCGGCTCCCAGGCGACACGGCCCAGGCGCTGGTCCTTGTAGAGGGTGCCGTGGGTGCTCTGCAGGTCCTCCGCCCACCAGACCTCGCCCTGGAGCTCCAGCCGGAGGTGGTGGCGGCTGATCATCCCGTCCGGGAGGACCACGTCGCAGAGGCTCTGGCGGCCCAGGGTCAAGGACCGGCTGAGGGGAACGGCGCGCTCGAATCCATGGCGGTCTCGGATCAGGAGCTGGTAGCGCTGGGCCACGGCATCTCCCGGGCGGGCGTCAGGGGGAAGGAGGGCTGGAGGAATCCGACTGCGAATTCAAGATGATCCATCCCCTCGCTGGACACAAGTGGAAGTCCCGTGAGGGAATAGATCCATGCACCGGCACCCCGACCTCGATCCTTCCGCTCCTTCGGAGGACCCGATCGAATATTCCCTCCGCCCGCTGCGCCTTCAGGAATATATCGGCCAGGCCAAGGTGAAGGCCCGCTTGGAGATCGCGCTGCTGGCGGCGAAGAAGCGGGGCGAGGTGTTGGATCACCTCCTGCTGTTCGGACCGCCGGGCTTGGGGAAGACGACCCTGGCCCACGTCCTGGCCAACGAGATGGGCGCGCCGTGCAAGGTGATCCAGGCCCCCGCGCTGGAGAAGAAGGGCGACCTGGCGGCCATCCTCACCAACCTGGAGGACGGCGAGTTCCTGTTCATCGACGAGATCCACCGGCTGTCGGCGCCCATCGAGGAGATGCTCTATTCCGCCATGGAGGACCGGAAGCTGGACATCCTGATCGGCCAGGGCCCCAGCGCCCAGACGCTCAAGGTGGACCTCCGCCCGTTCACGCTCGTGGGCGCGACCACCCGGGCGGGGCTGCTGTCGAAACCGTTCCACGACCGCTTCGGGATGGTGCACCGCCTGGAGTTCTACACCCGGGCCGACCTCGCCATCATCGCGGCGCGATCCGCGAGCCTGCTGGGAATCCACCTGGCGCCCGAAGGCGCCGAGGCCATCGCCCGCCGCAGCCGGGGCACGCCGCGCATCTGCAACCGCCTCCTCCGGCGCTGCCGGGACTACGCGGAGGTGAAGGGCGACGGCACCATCACTTCGGCCTCCGCCGAAGCCTGCCTCCATCTCCACGAGGTGGATGATCTGGGGCTGGACGCCCTCGACCGGGACTACCTCCAGGCGATCTGCCACAAGTACCGCGGCGGGCCCGTGGGACTCCGCACCCTGGCCGCCGCCTTGGGCGAGGACGAAGGCGCCCTGGAGGACCTGGTGGAGCCCTACCTCATGCAGGTGGGATTTCTGGACCGCACGCCACAAGGCCGCAAGGCGACGGAAGCCGCCTACATCTACCTGGGCGTGAAGCCGGATCCGGGGCCGCTGTTCCGGTAGCGCGTCCCTCGCCGGTTCAGTACTTCGTTTCCAGCTTCTTGAGTTCCCCGGCCTTCGGAAGGGGCAGAATCCCGCCCTTGGCGGCGCCGTTCAGGGCGTGCACGGGGGTCGCCGGCACGACGGCCGGAGCGGAAACCGGAGCTTCCGCGGGCCGCACCTGATCCCTGCGGACGCAGACTCCCTGCAGGGTGCCGCCCTCGTCCACGACCAGGGACCCCACCTCCACATCCCCCTCGACGAAGCCGGTGCCGTGGATCTCCAGGCAGTCGCTGATCTTCATGATGCCTTCGGCCCGCCCGGTCACCACCAGGTGTTTGGCGAAGACGTTGCCTTTCACCAGGCCGCCGGGGGCGATGGACACCTCGCCGGTGGAGTGGATGGTGCCTTCCACGGTGCCCTCGATGCGGAGGCTGCGGGCGCCGGTGTGGATCTCGCCGGTCAGGACGACATCCTTCCCCAGCAGGGAATGGATCGCGGGAGCCGGGGGGGATTTGGGTTTGCGGCTGCGGAAGACGGCCATGGGCGCTCCTTCAGGACGGCTTGCCGAGGGCCTTCAGCCACTGGCGCTGGAGGCGGAGGTAGGGCTGGGGATTGACGGCCTTGCCGTTCCGCCGGACCTCGTAGTGGAGGTGGACGCCGGTGGCGTTGCCGGAGCGTCCCATGGTCCCCAGGATATCCCCCCGGGACACCTGCTGGCCGGTTTTCACGTCCACCCGGTTGAGGTGGGCGTAGAGGGTCTCTTCCTCGTCGGTATGCCGGACCCGGACGCCCCAGCCGTAGCGGTCCATCCATCCGGCTTCCACCACTTCCCCGTCGGCCGTGACCTGGATGGGCGTGTCGAGGACGTTGCTGATGTCGAGGCCCGAGTGATAGCCGAGGAGGCCGTCGCCGGCTTCGTTCCCGCGGGAGAAGGGGCTCACCCGGACGCCGAATCCGGAGCTGAGGTAGCCGGCGGTGGGCGGAATCGAGGGGGTATGGCTCCAGGCGCGGAGGACGGGTTCCATCCGGGCGCGCACCACGGCGGCCTGCTTGGCGGTGTAGTCGAGATCCTGGCGCAGCTTGGACAGGCGCTCCCGGGCGCCGGGCGGAATGGGCGCGGCGCTGGATTGGTCCGGCGGGGCGGGGATGGGCGACGTGGTGGGCGCCTTGGGGTCCAGCAGTTTCAGGAGTTCCGTGTGCTGCTGGCGGAGGGTGGCCACCTCGGCTTCCAGGGCCTGGGCCTGGGTGAGGGACAACCGGATCTGCTGCTGCTGCTCCTGCGTTTCCCGCTGGAGACGGCCGAAGTTCATGATCTTTTTCGTGGCCCACAGCCCGTAGCCGGACCCGATCATGGCCAGCGCGGAGAACCCCGCCACGCAGCCCAGGACCCACAGCATCGTCCGGCGGGTGAGGGACCAGCGGAAGGTGCGGTGGCTGAAGACGACCATGACCGTCAGCCACCGCACGGAATCGGGGCGGCTGGAGCGCACGGCGCGTCGACGTTCGGGCTGGGGACTGGACATGGACACCCAGCATACCTGGGAAGGCGTTCGTGATCGAGTCGCCTTCTTACAACGAACGATCTAGATCGGCGCCAGCATCGAGTGCGAAAGCCACCATTCCAAGGCGTGGCCCAAGAAAAAGACGAGGCCAACGAGGCTGTTCAAGGTGAAGAAAGCCTGGTCGATCCGGGAGAGATCCCCTCCGCGCACCAGCCACTGCTCGCGGGCGAGCATGCCCCCGACCGCCGCCCATCCCGCCCAGGCCAGAAAGTGGCTGCCCATGTGGTGGTTGAAACCGGCCCAGGCGGCGAGGGCGAGAAGGTGGAGGGTCCGCGACAGTCCCAGGGCGCCGGCCGTCCCCAGCCGGGCGGGGATGGAGTGGAGCCCCTTGGCGCGGTCGAAGGTCTCGTCCTGGAGGGCGTAGAGGATGTCGAACCCCGCGGTCCAGGCCAGGACGCCCGCGGACAGCCAGAGGGCCGGCGGTTCGATCCGCCCCGCCACGGCGATCCAGGCTCCGAGGGGGGCGCCCGCCAGGGACAGGCCGAGGACGACGTGCGCCCAGCTGGTGAAGCGCTTGCACAGCGAATAGCCCAGGATCACCACCAGCGCCACCGGGGACAGCGCCCAGGTGAGGGGCCCCAGCGCTCCGGCCGCGACGCCGAACAGGACGATTCCCGCCCCCAGCAGAACCATGGCCCCCGCCCGGGAGACCCGACCCGCCGGCAAGGCCCGCCCCGCGGTCCGTGGATTGTCCGCGTCCACGTCCTCGTCCACCAGACGGTTGAAGGTCATCGCCGCCGTCCGAGCGCCCACCATCGCCGCCAGGATCCACAGGATCGTCCGCAGCGGCGGAATCCCCTGCGCCGCCCCCAGCGCCGCCAGGAACGCGAAGGGCAGGGCGAAGACGGTGTGCTCGAACTTGATCATGTCTAGGAGCTCTTTTGATTGATTGAAATATTTCAAGTTACACACCTATTGCGAGATGGGGTGAACTACGAGGTGAACCAAGTCCCATTGCCTCTGCAACCTTGGCCTGGGCCTCGGCGGCTCCCTTGGGGCGTGTTTCGATGTAGCGCATAGTCGTGGGCGGTTTCTCGTGACCTAGCATGAGGCATGATCTGAGAGAGGCGATGAGATCGCTCTTGGCGTTGAGGGCTAGCATCATGCACTTGCCCTGGTTGTACTAGGCCTGCTATGTAGATGCTAGAATCCAGTTTAACGTGTGTTTGGGCACGTAGCTTCGTTAGGAGTGTTGTAATGAAATGGATCCCTCGCTGTTTATGCGCATTGATACTCGTTTGGGTGTGTAACTTCTGTTTACGAGCCCAGGATATGATTAACAGTACTGGTATTGGCTGTACTAATACTAATGTGTTACTTGAAAATTCAGGAAATGTTAAAAATTATGGACTGGCAGGAGTAAACACATTTATTATATTAAATAATTTAAAATATAATTACAAATCAGGCTACGACTATTTGTACTCTTCTACAACAAATAGATATTATAATATCGCTGGAATTTGCGAAAATATGACTCGAGATTCGTCCGGAAACACTTATGAAAGCGGTAGTTATATAATCTATCTATCCGGAGATGTTCGAAGTAGTTTCTCGGCGAATCTTGAAATAAAAATTGCCAAAGGCTTTAAAAATGCCGGAGTGGTGGAGAATGTTGGCCTTGCTGGCAATAATACATTCGTTGTTTTAAATAGTTTAAATTTGAGTTATGAACCACCGTACGACTATTTGTTTTCAGATAAATTACAACAACAAAATAATATCATAGATGCTTATGCGAACACCACACGAGATTCTTCAGGCAATCATAGTGAAACTGGTAGCTACTTGATTTATCTTCCAGGTGATGTGAGGTCAGGATATCCAATAGGAGCAACCATAAATCTTGGAACATATGTCGAGAATTCAGGGAAAGTTGAAAATTATGGACTGGCAGGTGTAAATACATTTGTTGTCTTAAATAGTTTAAAATATAATTACAAACCGGGATATGATTATTTGTATTCTTCTGCAACAAACAGATATTATAATATCGCGGGAATCAATGAGAATCTGACTCGGAATTCGTCTGGGAATAGCTATGAAAGAGGGAGTTACTTAATCTATCTGTCAGGCGATGTTCGAGATGGTTTTTCGGAAAATCTTGAAATAAAAATTGCCAAAGGCTTTAAAAATGCAGGGTTGGTGAAAGGGGTTGGGCTCGCTGACGATAAAACGTTCGTCGTTTTGGATAATTTAACTCTAAGTTATATACCTCCATATGGGTTTCTGTTTTCAGATCTAACGCAGCAATATTATAATATTCTTGAAATAAATAAAGACACATCCCGCGTTTCATCGGGGAATTATTACGAATCCGGAAGTTATTTGATATTCCTGCAAGGCGACGTAAGATCTGATTTTAAAGTAGGCTATACCATTAATTTGGCTTCAGAATTTGAAAATCTTGGATCAATTAAAGGTATCAACTTTGATGGTAATGATACATATATGATTTTAAATGATTTACAATATGATTTTGCCTCTGATTACAATATAGTAGTTTCTAATGCTAATTTTAAATGTTATGATATTATAGATATTGCAAAAAATCAAAACCTAACCGGAATTGAAATGGGAAGCTACTTGGTTCATTTGAAGGGGGATGTAACAAGTTATTTTGCCTCTGGTGAACAAATTAAATTAGGTATAAAAAATAACCAAATCATCGTTTATGATAGAATCGTATTAAGCGATAAAAATATAAGAATCCCAATTGGCAGTTCTCTCCGATTTGAAGAATCAGGATGTATTGAGTTTGCTAATAATTATACATTCAGAATAAATAATTCAATTTATGCAGATTTAAGAACAGTTTTTGCTGTGGGTGGCGATGCTGGAGATATCCTACCTAAGATTGATGGAGTTCCTTTTTGCGTTATTCCGCAATGGTGGGGTGTAAAAACAAAATCATCAGACAATACATTTGTAAATTTTGCCAATAGAGTGATAAATGACGGATGGAATATCGTGATTCCTGCGGGAGAATATTTTGTCGAACCAGCCCTAGTTTATGACCCCCTTAAAAAAGTCTATGTAGATGTTGGATCTATTGCAGTGCGAAATAAAAATAATATCACCATTTCAGGACAAGTTTCAAAACAGGGAGGATCTTCTACAAATTGGCCCACTTGGCTTCATCCATCGGTACAGGATAAAGCATTAAAACCCACCTGCTATCACAGCACATTTGCATTAGATAATTGTTCTAATGTGAGATTAAAAAATATCCGTATTGAGGCAAAAGGTGAATTTTGGGGGTTTGTAGATAGTGTGAATGCGCCAAACGTTTATGGCTCCGAGCGTGCTGAGTGGGCAATATCTAGTGGAGGACATGCGATTTTTATCGCTGAGTCATCAAATATATGTTTAGAAAATATTACTGCTAGATTAGCCGGTTCTTGCGGAGTTATATACATGTCTTCTTGTGATAATATCTTTTTGAGAAACTGCTTCTCAAATGCAAACTCCAAAGGTTTTGCAGCATACGCTGTCGATAATTGGACTAATGCTAATATAAATTCTAATGGAACGTACAATTTTTTATATTGTAACAGTTGGGGTGAGCTATTATATGAATCACTTGCTCCTATCTCTGGCAAAGCGGGGGTTTGTGCTGAAGGGGATGCTGGCAAGGTTTTGAATATAAATATTGAGGGAGGAGTATTTAAAGATGCTGTTTCAGTTGCTAGCTCTTTCCCTGAAGGTGGTAATGGCGTTTACGTTAATTCGACGAACCTGAAAATGAATAATGTTACAATTCAAGATTGTGAAATAGCCGTTGGGGTTAAAGGCAAATCTGCTGCTGATGGTTATAACATCGATATAACAAATTCCTCGATGCTCAACAATAAAGTTTGTGGTGTCTTCATTCACACTGCTAACAATGGGGTCAACAAAATAAATCTAGATAAATCTATAATTACTGCTTGGTCAAACCCTTATTCAATATTGAATGGTGCGAATTATATGCCTAACTTTTATCGGGATCCTATTGCCACTTTCCCGAGCGGGATAGTATTAACAAATTATTATTGGGATCCAAGTCCAGAGAATAAAGCCCAAATTCAAGCGGGAGCTCCTACTTTTGTGATTAATGGTAAGATGATTACAAGCAAATTAGCTACTGATGATCCTACTAAAGTTTTTAACGATAACCAAATTACACCAGGACAGTTTGTGATTAATGATTGTAGAGATTATTCTTACTTGAACAGCCCTGCAAAACCCTAGCAATTCAAGTTTGATATAGGTTTTACGAATCTACTGGCGTACCTGGTATACCAGAATTCGAGGGGGAGAGCCCCGAATTTCTAGCGTACGGATGAAGCCGAAAAAGAAGCGATCCACGGGTGCGCAACGACTGGTGGGGAACGTCTGGAGTTTATGATCGATCTGGGTCATGAACTGGTATTGATGACGTTGGGTCGAGAGGTGGGGGTGGGCTCATCCTGAGCCTGGTCCGTCGGGCTGTCCATGGAAACCATGATCCAGCGATTCGAGCCCGATGTCGCGGGGGAGGGTGGGATTCCCGCTCTGGAGGTCACGGTCTCTTCGCGGAGCCGATCCGGATGAGAAGCGCCACCAGCGCCGTGCCCGTGGCCAATCCCGTCACCGCCCCCCAGCCCCACTGGGCGAACAGCAGGCTGCCGAGGGCTGATCCCATGGCCATGCCGATGAACATCCCGACGAACAGGACCGCGTTCAGGCGGCTGCGGGCGCCGGGGTCGAGGCTGTAGATGATGGTCTGGTGCGCGATCAGGGTGGCCTGGACGCCGAGGTCGAACCCGATGGCGCTGGCGGCGAGGAGCCACAGCCGGGCGTGGGGTGTCAGCAGGGGCATCAGGCCCATGGCGGCGAAGGAGAGCGCGACCAGGGCGGCGCCCAATCGGGTGACCCGCTCCGGGCCCTGGCGGTCGGCGATGTGGCCGGCCAAGGGGGCTCCCAGGGCGCCGGCCGCGCCCGCCAACCCGAAGGCTCCGGCCACGGAACTGCCGAGGTGGAAGGGCGCCCCGTGGAGCATCACGGCCAGGGTGGACCAGAACGCGCTGAACCCGATGGATAGGAATCCCTGCGCCAGAGCCGCGCTCCGCAGCGTGCGGTGGCGGCGCCACAGGCCGGTGAGGGAGCGGAGCAGCGCGCCGTAGGGCAGGTCGGTGGTGGGCTTCAGGCTCGGAAGGCCGCGCCACTGGGCGACGCCGAGGAGGCCGATGCTGGCGGCGGCCGCGAGGAACATGCTCCGCCAGCCGAACCGCTCGGCCACGAAGCCGCTGACGACCCGCGACAGGAGGATGCCGAGGAGTAGCCCCGTCATCACCGTGCCGACCGTCTTGCCCCGCTGAGCCTCGGGGGCCAGGGTCGCGGTGGCCGGCACGATGTCCTGCGCCAGGGTGGCGGACAGTCCGATCGCGAGGCTCGCCGCGAGCATGATCCCGATGGACGGCGCCAGAGCCGCCGTCAGCAGCGCGGCCGCGAGGAAGGCCGACTTCACCAGGATGATGCGGCGCCGATCGTAGCGATCCCCGAGCGGCGCCAGCAGCAGGATGCCCAGGGCGTAGCCCAGCTGGGTAAGAGTGGGAACCAGGCCGATGCTGCGGGTCGAGGCGTGCAGATCGGCGCCGAGGACGCCCAGCATGGGCTGGTTGTAGTAGAGGGAGGCGACGGCTAACCCGGCACCGGCGGCGAGGAGGAGGATGAGCGAGGAGCGGAGAGCCTCTGAAGGCTTATCATGTTGTTTGAGAATGGAAGTCATGGAGCGCTCCTCGAAAATGAAAGCCATATCGCGATTTTAGGGACGGAGGACCAGAAGGGTAGTGGCCCGCATCGCACATTTGATATACGTTTACTGCATGAATGATGTCCCCTCATCCCCTTTCGCACCGTTAGCCGGCGCGGGGGATCGCCTGGAACGGATGCAGACCTTCGTCCGGATCGTGGAGGCCGGCAGCTTGTCGGCGGCGGCGGCCCAGATGGGGACCACCCAGCCGACGATCAGCCGCCGCCTACAGGCGCTGGAGTGCTCGTTGGGACTGCGGTTGCTCCAGCGGTCCACGCACGCCATGCGGCTCACGGTGGACGGGGAGCGGTGCTTCGAGCGCGCCAAGGACCTGCTGGCCCGGTGGGATTCCTTCGAGGCGGAGCTTCGGGGAACCGACGATCAGCCCGAAGGGATCCTGCGGGTGGTGGTGCCCCACGCCTTCGGCCAGGAGCTGCTCGTCCGATTGCTGGCCGATTTCCTCCGCGGGCATCCCCGGGTGACGGTCGAGTGGCTGCTGCACGACGACATCCAGGATTTCATCGCGGCGGGGGTCGATTGTGCCATCCAGGTCGGGGAAGTGCGCGACCCGGCGCTGGTGACGATCAAGGTGGCCGAAGTGCCCCGCATCGCGGTCGCCGCGCCTTCGCTGCTGAAGGCGGGAACCGCCCCCGAGCGCGCCGAAGAGCTGGCCCTACTCCCCTGGCTGGCCCTGCGCCCCTACTACCGCAACGAAGTGGCCCTCACGCATGCCGTCACGGGCCAGACCGCGCGGATCCCCATCCATCCGGTGGTGAGCACCGACAGCCTCTATGCCCTGCGCAGCGCCGCCGTGATGGGGCTGGGGGCGTGCGTCGCTTCGGCTTGGATGCTGGCGGAGGATCTCGAAAACGGGCGGTTGATCCACCTCGCGCCGAGCTGGCAGGCGCCCGCGCTGCCGGTCCACCTCGTCTATCCCTACGCCCGCTATTACCCCGCGAGGCTGCGCCGCTTCGTGGAGGCCATGCGGGAGGCCATTCCGGGCGCGATCGGGGACGGAAAGCCGTGAGTGAAGCGGTCCAGCCATGAAAACGCCCGGCGGCTGCCGGGCGTTTTCTTCGGGAAGGAGCAGGCGTCTAGCCCACGCCCCCGCCACCCGCAGTCGCGGGACGGTAGGTGAGGCTGGCCTTGATGAAGTCGCGGTTCATGCGCGCGATGTTCTCCATCTTGATGCCCTTGGGGCAGGCGGCTTCGCACTCGCCGTGGTTGGTGCAGGTGCCGAACTCCTCGGCGTCCATCTGGGCGACCATGTCGCGGACGCGGATGTAGCGTTCGGGCTGGCCCTGGGGCAGCAGCGCCAGCTGGCTGATCTTCGCGGAGACGAACAGCATGGCGCTGGCGTTGGGGCAGGCGGCCACGCAGGCGGCGCATCCGATGCAGGCGGCGGCATCCATGGCGAGGTCGGCGTTCTCCTTGGGGATGGGCAGGGCGTTGGCATCCTGCGGCGTCCCCGTGGGGGCGCTGATGAACCCGCCCGCGGCGATGATCCGGTCGAAAGCGCCGCGGTCCACCATCAGGTCCTTGAGCACGGGGAAGGCCTCGGCGCGCCAGGGCTCGATGGTGATGCTGTCGCCGTCCTTGAAGCTGCGCATGTGCAGCTGGCAGGTGGTGGTGCGCTCCTTGGGCCCGTGGGGGCGGCCGTTGACGACCATCCCGCAGGTGCCGCAGATGCCTTCGCGGCAGTCGTGGTCGAAGGTGATGGGCTCCTCGCCCTTGCGGATGAGGCCTTCGTTCACGACGTCCAGCATTTCCAGGAAGGACATGTCGGGGCTGATGTCGGCGGCGGGGTACTCGATGAACTTGCCGTCGCACTTGGCGTTCTTCTGGCGCCACACGTGGAGGGTGAGATTGAGGTGCTTGGACATGGCTCAGATCCTCACTTGTAGCTGCGGGTCGCCAGGTGGACGTTCTCGAAGGCGAGCTGCTCGGTGTGGCGCACCGGAGCCTGGCCTTCACCCTTGTATTCCCAGGCGGCGACGTGGCAGAAGTTCTCGTCGTCGCGGAGGGCCTCGCCGTCCTCGGTCTGCCATTCCTCGCGGAAGTGGCCGCCGCAGGACTCGCGGCGCTCCAGGGCGTCGAGGCACATCAGTTCGCCGATCTCCAGGAAGTCGGCCACGCGGCCGGCCAGTTCCAGGGACTGGTTCACTTCGCCGCCGCTGCCGGGGATCCGCAGATTCTTCCAGAATTCCTCGCGGATCTGGGGAATGAGCTGGAGGGCCTTCTTGAGGCCGGCCTCGTTGCGGGCCATGCCGCAGAACTCCCACATGACCTTGCCCAGTTCGCGGTGGAAGTGGGTGGGGGTCTCCTTCCCGCCGATGGCGAAGAGCTGCTTCACCCGGTCATCCGCGACCTTCTCCGCAGCCTTGACCGCGGGATCGTCCGCCTTGATGCGGGAACCGGGCTTGATGCCCGCGAGGTAGCCGCCGATGGTGTAGGGGATCACGAAGTAGCCGTCCGCCAGGCCCTGCATCAGCGCCGAAGCGCCCAGGCGGTTGGCGCCGTGGTCGGAGAAGTTGGCTTCGCCCAGCACGAACAGGCCGGGGATGGTGCTCATCAGGTTGTAGTCCACCCACAGCCCGCCCATGGTGTAGTGCGTGGCCGGGAAGATGCGCATGGGCGTCTTGTAGGGATCGTCGTCCGTGATGCGCTCATACATTTCGAAGAGGTTGCCGTACTTCTCCTCGATCTTCTTGGCGCCCAGGCGGTTGATGGCGTCCTGGAAGTCCAGGTAGACGCCCAGGCCCGTCTGGCCGACGCCGCGGCCGTCGTCGCAGACCTGCTTGGCGGCGCGGCTGGCGATGTCGCGGGGGGCCAGGTTGCCGAAGGAGGGGTACTTCCGCTCCAGGTAGTAGTCGCGGTCCTCCTCGGCGATCTGGGAGGCGGGCTTCCCGCAGTCCTCTTTCCGCTTCGGAACCCAAATGCGGCCGTCGTTGCGGAGCGACTCCGACATGAGCGTCAGCTTGCTCTGGTGGTCGCCCGTGACGGGGATGCAGGTGGGGTGGATCTGGGTGAAGCAGGGATTGGCGAAGGCGGCGCCCTTCTTGTAGGCGCGCCAGAGGGCCGTCCCGTTGCAGCCCTTCGCGTAGGTGGCGAGGTACATCGTGTTGCCGTAGCCGCCGGTGGCGATGCAGACCGCGTCGGCGACGTGGGACCGGATCTCGCCCGTCACCATGTCGCGGGTGACGATGCCCTTGGCCACGCCGTCCACCACGATCAGCTCCTGCATCTCGTGGCGGTCGTGCATCTTCACCGTGCCGAGGCCGACCTGGCGCTGAAGGGCCTGGTAGGCGCCCAGCAGCAGCTGCTGGCCGGTCTGGCCCCGGGCGTAGAACGTGCGGCTCACCTGGGCGCCGCCGAAGGAGCGGTTGTCGAGGAGTCCGCCGTACTCGCGGGCGAAGGGCACGCCCTGGGCCACGCACTGGTCGATGATGTCCACGCTCACCTGGGCCAGCCGGTGGACGTTGGCCTCGCGGGCGCGGAAGTCGCCGCCCTTCACCGTGTCGTAGAACAGGCGGTAGACGCTGTCGCCGTCGTTGCGGTAGTTCTTCGCGGCGTTGATCCCGCCCTGGGCCGCGATGGAGTGGGCGCGGCGCGGGCTGTCCTGGTAGCAGAAGCATTCCACTTCGTAGCCCAGCTCGGCCAGCGAGGCGGCGGCGGCCCCGCCCGCGAGGCCGGAGCCCACCACGAGGACCTTGTACTTGCGCTTGTTGGCCGGATTCACGAGCTTCAGATCGAAGCGGTGCTTGTCCCACTTCTTGTCGATCGGGCCGTCTGGGATTCGGGAATTGAGTTCCATGGGACGCTCCCTGGGATCAGTGGATGAGGCCGGTGAGGACGGCGATGGGGAAAGAGATGTTCCCGGCCACGACGACGAGGGTGAGGCCCGTGGCGATGTGGCGGCGCAGCGCGTCGTAGCGGGGATGCACGAGGCCCAGGGACTGGGTGGTGCTCCACACGCCATGCCACATGTGCAGGCCCAGGCAGAGCTGGGCCACGATGTAGAAGGCCGCGACCGCGGGGACCTGGAAACCCTTCACGAAGTTCTGGTGGGGATTGGCGGGATCGAAGGCGGGATGCACGCTGCCGAAGGTCAGGTGCAGCAGGTGGTAGACGATGAACACCGCCAGGATGACGCCGCTCCAGCGCATGGTGCGCGACGCCCAGGTGGAGGCCGAGGTCTGCTGGAGGCGGTAGCCCACCGGCCGCGCCGCCATGTTGGCCTTGGTGAGGCTCGCGGCCGCCCACAGGTGGAGGATGGCGGCGGTCAGCAGCACGGCCCGGAAGATCCAGATGCCGGCGCCGTGCACCATGTGGTGGAGGAACTTGGCGTACTCGTTGAAGGCTTCCGATCCCAGGTAGGCCTGCATGTTGCCGAGCATGTGGACCGTGGCGAACCCGAAGAGGATGACGCCGGTGACGGCCATGACGACCTTCCGGCCTACGGACGAAGCCATGAAGCCGCGGCCGCGCGCCTCGGCGCCCGCGATGCTGTGTTCAGCGACGGACATAGGGAACTCCTTGTGATGACGGGACGGTGGATCCGGACGCCCGGGGGGGTCGGTGGGGTCCGCTTTTCAGATGGGGGCCATATCTGACCCCAGTATCCTCGGAGGCGTTCCGAATCCCAAGCCCTAATGCCGGTCTGCGCGGCCCCGGAGAAGCGCGGAAAATCGGGCCAGGAACGAGACGCCGTCGCAGTCGAACGGGAGCGGCGGCGGCCTCCGCACTTGCGGCGGAAGCCCGTTCCCAGCTATCTTCGGACACGATCTAGACATGCTCTTTGGTGGGTCGCCCCCGGAGGGGGCTCGCGCCGATTCGGTGCGGACTGCCGGGATGTGCAGACCACCCCTTCGTTTCATCTCCCCCGACTTTCCGTTCTCCCTTTCCTGTATCCATCTGGAGGAAACACGATGACGAAACGCCTTCTCGGCGCCCTGGCGTCCACCCGCGTCTCCAAGGGCGCTCTCGCCCTCGGCGCCTTGCTCACGGGTCCGGCGGCCTTCGCGGGCGAAGCGGAGCTGAAGATCCCGGCCCTCAAGGGCGTGTTCCTGGGCATGACGGGCCACAGCCTCCTGACCATCGGGCTCTTCGTCTGCTTCCTGGGGATCGCCTTCGGCCTGGTGCAGTACTCCCAGATCCGGAACCTCCCGGTCCACAAGTCCATGGCCGAGATCTCCGAGCTGATCTACGAGACCTGCAAGACCTACCTCGTGACGCAGATCAAGTTCATCTCCCTGCTGTGGGCCTTCATCGCGGTGATCATCGTCGCCTACTTCCGGTTCCTGGCGCATACGCCCATGGGCTGGGGACAGGTGATCGTGATCCTGCTGTTCTCGATCGTCGGCATCCTCGGCTCCGTCGCCGTGGCGTGGTTCGGCATCCGCATCAATACCTTCGCGAATTCCCGCACCGCCTTCGCCAGCCTGGGCGGAAAGCCCTTCCCCACCATGGAGATCCCCCTCAAGGCGGGCATGTCCATCGGGATGCTGCTGATCTCGGTCGAGTTGGTGCTGATGCTCGCCATCCTCCTGTTCATTCCCGGTGACGCGGCCGGCCCGTGCTTCATCGGCTTCGCCATCGGCGAGTCCCTCGGCGCCGCCGCCCTCCGCATCGCCGGCGGCATCTTCACCAAGATCGCCGACATCGGTTCCGACCTGATGAAGATCGTCTTCAAGATCAAGGAAGACGACGCCCGCAATCCCGGCGTCATCGCCGACTGCGTGGGCGACAACGCGGGCGATTCCGTGGGCCCCACGGCCGA
Organism: Geothrix sp. 21YS21S-4; assembly: GCF_030845995.1. Lineage (NCBI taxonomy): Bacteria > Pseudomonadati > Acidobacteriota > Holophagae > Holophagales > Holophagaceae > Geothrix > Geothrix sp. 21YS21S-4. The sequence continues at coordinate 1,742,784 of NZ_CP132719.1, read as the reverse complement.
CGGTTTCGAGACCTACGGCGTCACCGGCGTCGCGCTCATCACCTTCATCCTGCTCGCCGTCAAGGAGCCCTCCATCCAGGTGTCCCTGCTGGTGTGGATCTTCGTGATGCGCGTGGGCATGATCGTGACCTCCGCCGGCTCCTACTGGCTGAACGGCCTGTGGGCGAAGGCCAAGTACGGCGCCGCCTCCAAGTTCGATTTCGAGGTGCCCCTCACCACCCTGGTGTGGCTGACCTCCATCGTCTCCATCGTGATGACCTACGTCCTGTCCTGGGTGCTGATCGGCAACCTGCCCGACCACCTGTGGTGCAAGCTCTCCACGATCATCACCTGCGGCACCCTCGCCGGCGCCCTGATCCCCGAGCTGGTGAAGGCCTTCACGTCCACCAACTCCGGTCACGTCCGCGAGGTGGTGACGGCCTCCAAGGAAGGCGGAGCCTCCCTCAACATCATCTCGGGCATCGTCGCGGGCTATTTCTCCGCCTACTGGATGGGCCTGACCATCGTGGCCCTGATGGGCGGCGCCTACTACGTCTCCACGTTCGGCCTGGCGGGCTTCATGGATGCCCCGGCGATCTTCGCTTTCGGCCTGGTGGCCTTCGGCTTCCTGGGCATGGGCCCCGTGACCATCGCGGTGGACTCCTACGGCCCCGTGACCGACAACGCCCAGTCCGTCTATGAGCTCTCCACCATCGAGACCATTCCCGGCATCGAGCAGGAGATCCAGAAGGACTTCGGCTTCAAGCCCGACTTCGAGGAAGCCAAGATGTTCCTCGAGGAGAACGACGGCGCCGGCAACACCTTCAAGGCCACGGCCAAGCCCGTGCTGATCGGCACCGCGGTCGTGGGCGCCACCACCCTGATCTTCTCGATCATCCAGGTGCTCAACGGCAAGTTCGGCGTGGAGAATGTCTTCCGCGGCCTCTCCATCATCAACCCGCTCTTCCTGCTGGGCCTGGTGACCGGCGGCGCGGTGATCTTCTGGTTCTCCGGCGCGGCCTGCCAGGCCGTGGCCACGGGCGCCTACCGCGCGGTGGAGTTCATCAAGCAGAACATCAAGCTGGATTCGGGCGCCACCAAGGCCTCCGTGGAGGACTCCAAGAAGGTCGTGGAGATCTGCACCCAGTACGCCCAGAAGGGCATGTTCAACATCTTCCTGGCGGTCTTCTTCTCCACGCTGGCCTTCGCCTGCGTGAACCACTACTTCTTCATCGGCTACCTGATCTCCATCGCCGTCTTCGGGCTCTACCAGGCCATCTTCATGGCCAACGCCGGCGGCGCCTGGGACAACGCCAAGAAGCTGGTGGAGACGGAGCTGAAGGCCAAGGGCACGCCCCTTCACGACGCGTGCGTCGTGGGCGACACCGTGGGCGATCCCTTCAAGGACACCTCTTCCGTGGCCATGAACCCGGTCATCAAGTTCACGACCCTGTTCGGCCTCCTCGCCGTCGAGCTCGCCATCGAGCTGAATCCCATGACCGCCCACATCGCGGCCCTGGTGTTCTTCGTGATCTCCACGGTCTTCGTGTGGCGTTCGTTCTACGGGATGCGCATTCCCGTGATGGGCCAGAAGTAGGAGCCCTTCGCGGTTCTTGCATCTGCAACCTGACAGAGAATTAATCCGAAGGCCCCTCAACCGAGGGGCCTTCGCGTTCGTGGTACGGTGGACATCGTGTCGTACAGGAGCTTTCCATGTTCCCCTGTTCCTTCCGCCTCGCGGGCCTGGCGGCCCTTGTGAGCGTCGCCCCGGCTCTGCCCGCCCAGACCCAGCCCCCGGTTCCGCCCGTGGCCAAGCAGGCCGACTACATTTCCTTCTGGCACGGGGAAAAGGTGAACGATTCCTGGTTCTGGCTCCGGGACAAGGCGAACCCCGAAGTGGTGGGCTACCTCAACGCCGAGAACGCCTACACCGACTCGATGACGGCGGACCTCAAGCCGTTTTCGGAGGCGCTCTACCAGGAGATGCTCGGCCGCATCAAGCAGACGGACCTGAGCGTTCCCGTGCGCCGGCGGGGCTACTACTACTACGCCCGCACGGAAGAGGGGAAGCAGTACCCCATCCAATGCCGCCGCAAGGCCGGGGAAGGGGGAGCCTACAACCCCGGGGCCGCCGAGGAAGTGCTGCTGGACCAGAACGAACTGGCCAAGGGGCTGAAGTTCCTGGGGCTGGGTGATCTGGTCGTCAGCGACGACGACCGCACGCTGCTGTTCAGCACGGACACCACCGGCTTCCGCCAGTACAAGCTCTTCACCAAGGATCTGGCCACGGGCCGCGTCAGCGCTCCCCTGGCGGAGCGGGTGACGTCCTGCACCTGGGCCGCGGACAGCCGCCACATCTTCTTCGTGACCGAAGACGACGTCACCAAGCGATCGGATCGCCTGTGGCGCCTCGACCTCCAGGCGGGGAAGCCGGAACTGGTGTTCCAGGAGAAGGACGAGCTCTACCGCATCGGCGTGGGCCGCACCAAGGACCGTAAGTATCTCGTGGTGGAAAGCCAGTCCACCGATACCTGGGAGACGCGCTATCTGCTGGCCTCCCAGCCCAAGGACGCCTTCCGCGTTCTGCTGCCCCGGGAGAAGGGCCACAAGTACGACCTCGAGCACCGCGAGGGCACTTTCTACATCCGCACCAACAGGGACGCCAAGAACTTCCGGCTGGTCACGGCTCCCGCGGCCACGCCCGATCCCAAGCACTGGAAGACCTTCGTCGCCCACCGCCCCGACGTGCTCATCGAAGGCATCGAGACCTTCCGCGATTTCGTGGTGGTGGCCGAGAAGAGCCAGGCTCTCTCGCGCTTCCGGATCCAGGATGCGAAGACGGGCGGCTGGCGGGACGTGACCTTCCCCGAAAGCGTGTATTCCGCCTTCCCCGCGGGGACGCCGGAATATACGTCCACGACCTTCCGGTTCACCTACCAGTCGATGGTCACGCCCTCCAGCGTCTACGACTGCGACCTGGCCACCGGCAAGCAGACCTTGCTGAAGCAGACGGAAGTCCTCGGCGGCTACGACAAGTCCCAGTACGTGACGGAGCGCCTGTGGGCGCCTGCGCGGGACGGCGTCAAGGTGCCCCTGTCCGTGGTCTACCGGAAGGGCGTCAAGCGCGACGGCAGCGCCCCCGTGTATCTCTACGCCTACGGCTCCTACGGCCTCGGCATGTCCCCCACCTTCAACATCCCGCGCCTCAGCCTGCTGGACCGGGGCGTGGTCTACGTCCTGGCGCACATCCGCGGGGGCAACGAACTGGGCGAGGGCTGGCACGACGACGGCATGCTGATGAAGAAGATGAACACGTTCACGGACTTCATCGATTCCGCCGAATTCCTGGTGAAGGAGAAGTGGACGGCCAAGGAGCGGCTCGTCATCGAGGGCGGGAGCGCCGGCGGGCTGCTGATGGGCGCCGTGACCAACCTGCGCCCGGACCTGTTCAAGGCTGTGCACAGCGCCGTGCCCTTCGTGGACGTGATGAACACCATGATGGACGCCAGCCTGCCCCTGACCGTGGGCGAGTACCTGGAGTGGGGGAATCCCAACGAGAAGGCGGCCTTCGACTACATGCGCGCCTACAGCCCCTACGACAACCTGGCGAAGAAGGCCTACCCGGCCATTCTCGTCACCACCAGTTTCAACGACAGCCAGGTGATGTACTGGGAGCCCGCCAAATACATCGCCAAGCTCCGCAGCCTCAAGACGGATTCCAATCCGCTGCTGTTGAAGATCAAGATGGATCCCGCCGGCCACGGCGGCGCCTCGGGCCGCTACGACGCCCTGAAGGACCGCGCTTTCGAGCTCGCCTGGATGCTGGCCCAGGTGGGCATTTCCAAGTAGGGTTTCTCCACGCCGCAGGCGATCAGGAGGCAACCATGGCCGTTTCCCCCGTCCCCCCGGGCTATCACACCGTCACGCCCTACCTCACCGTCGCCGATGGCCACGGCCTGCTCGCGTTCCTCCGCGCCGCCTTCGGGGCGGAAGAACGCAGCTGCTCGCTCCGTCCGGATGGGAGCGTCGCCAACGCGGAGGTGAAGATCGGCGATTCCATGGTGATGGTGGCGCAGGCCCAGGATCCATGGAAACCGCTGCCCGCGGGCTTCTACCTCTACGTGCCCGATACGGACGCCGTCTACGCCGCCGCCCTGGCGGCGGGGGGCACCTCCCTGATGGAACCCTCCGACCAGTTCTACGGCGACCGCAACGCGGGCGTCCTGGATCCCTGGGGGAACCACTGGTGGATCGCCACCCACATCGAGGACGTGGACGAGGCCGAGATCCAGCGCCGCCTGAACGCCCGGGGTTGAGTCCAGGGCCCGGACCCGGGACAATGGAGAGGCGCGGCGACCGGCCGCGCCTTTCTATGTCTGGAAGCTCATGTCCCTTTCCGAAGAGATCCAGCGGCGACGCACCTTCGCCATCATCTCCCACCCTGACGCCGGCAAGACCACGCTGACGGAGAAGCTGCTGCTGTACGGCGGCGCCATCGATCGCGCGGGCTCCGTCAAAGCCCGGGAGGGTGGGGCGGCGGCCCATTCGGACTGGATGAGCATCGAGCAGGAGCGCGGGATCAGCGTGACGTCGGCCGCCATGCAGTTCGAGTACCAGGGCCGGGCCATCAACCTGCTCGACACGCCGGGCCACCAGGACTTCAGCGAGGACACCTACCGCGCGCTCACTGCCGCCGACGCCGTGGTGATGCTCCTGGACTGCGCCAAGGGCGTGGAAGAGCAGACCAAGAAGCTGTTCCGCGTCGCCCGCGAACGGCGCCTTCCCATCTTCACCTTCGTGAACAAGCTGGACCGCCCCGGCCGCGAGCCGGTGGAACTCATCGACGAGGTGGAGGAGCTGTTCGGCCTCCACGCCGTCCCCATGACCTGGCCCATCGGGTCGGGCACGGATTTCAAGGGCGTCTACGTCCGGGCCACGGGCCAGATCCAGGTCTTCGAGCGGGCCAAGGCGGGCCGGAAAGCCCGGGTGGCGGGGAAGGGCGGTCTCGACGATTCCGAGATCACCGCGCTCCTCACGCCCGCCGAACTGCAGCAGCTCAAGGACGATGTGGACCTGATGGACCACGTGCTGCCCACCTTCGATCGCGAGGCCTTCCTGCGCGGCGAGCAGTCCCCGATGTTCTTCGGATCCGCCGTCAACAACTTCGGCGTGGCGGAATTTCTGGAGGAGTTCCTGGATCTCGCCCCTCCGCCGGGCCCGCGACCGCTCATGAATGGCGGCGAGGTGGCGCCCGAGCAGGCCTTCACGGCCTTCGTGTTCAAGGTCCAGGCCAACATGAACAAAGCGCACCGCGACCGGGTGGCCTTCGCCCGCATCGTGTCCGGGAAATTCGACCGCGGCATGGACGCGCTCCACGTCCGCGAGAAGAAGTCCATCAAGCTCAACTATCCCCACATGTTCTTCGGCCGCGAGCGGCAGATCGTGGACGAGGCCTATCCCGGCGACATCCTGGGGCTCATCAACCCCGGCCTCTTCCGCATCGGCGACGTGCTGAGCGCCGCCGGCCCCGTGGAGTTCCACGCCGTCCCCCGGTTCTCGCCGGAGCAGTTCGCCTCCGTGCGGCTGGCGGACCCCGGCGCGCGGAAAGGCTTTTTGAAGGGGCTCGGCCAGATCGCCGAGGAGGGCGTGGTTCAGGTCTTCTGGCCCAAGGGGGGCGCGCCCCTGCCGATCCTGGGCGCCATCGGCCGCCTGCAGTTCGAGGTGCTTCAGCACCGCCTCAAGGACGAGTACGCCTGCCCCGTCCTCCTGGAACCCCGCGGCTTCCAGATGGCCCGGTGGATCGAGGGCGGCTGGCCCGAACCCAGCCGCTTCTGGGGCGAACTGGTGGAGGACACCGAAGGGAATCCCGCCATCCTGTTCGAGAACGACTGGCAGCGCCGCACCACCGCCGAGAAGAGCCCCGGATTGACCTTCCTGGAGCATCCGCCCAAGTAGAAACCAAGGAACCGCGAAAGACGCGAACAAGGCCGAAAAAGGAAAAAAGAAAACCGCCCTCCATTTGGGCGGTTTCCTTTTTCGCGTGCCCGCAGGGCTTCGCGCTTTTCGCGGTTTCTCTGCTCTTCGCGGTTACGCCTTGGCAAAGGCGTCCATCACGCCGTGCAGGAGCTGGATGGCTTCGGCCTTGGGGCGCTGGAAGGCATTGCGGCCCATGATGGAGCCGAACCCGCCGCCGGCGGCGATCTCGGCGACCTCCTTCAGGACCTCGTCGGTGCCCTTCGCTTCGCCGCCGCTGAAGATCACGATCCGGCGGCCGTTGAAGGCGCTCTGCACGACGTGGGCGATGCGGTCCTTCAGGGTCTCGGTGGGGATGCCGTACTTCTCGAAGACCTTCTTCGCTTCGCCCTGTTCCAGGTGGTTCTTGGGGGGCTTCACCTTGATGATGTGGGCGCCGAGTTGGGCGGAGATCTGGGCGGCGTAGGCCACCACATCCACGGCGGTCTCGCCGTCCTTGCTGAGGCCGGCGCCGCGGGGATAGGCCCACAGCACGGTGGGCAGGCCCACGGCCTTGGCTTCGAGGATGAGCTCGCGCAGGGCCTCGTACTGCTCGTTGCGGGCGCCGCTGCCGGGATAGATCGTGTAGCCGATGGCGGCGCAGCCCAGGCGGAGGGCATCCTCCACGCTGCCGGTGATGGCGCTGCAGGGCTCGTGGCCCTTGCTGAGGCTGTCGCTGTTGTTGAGCTTCAGGATGAGGGGGATGTCGCCGGCGTAGTCCGAGGCCACGTGCTCGATGAATCCCAGGGGCGCCGCGTAGGCGTTGCAGCCGGATTCGATGGCCAGCTCGACGTGGTAGCGGGGGTCGTAGCCGCCGGGGTTGGGCGCGAAGCTGCGGGCGGGGCCGTGCTCGAAGCCCTGGTCCACGGGCAGGATCACGAACTTGCCTGTGCCGGCCAGGCGGCCCGTGTTCATGAGGCGCGCCAGGTTGGCTTTCACGCCGGGGTTTTCGGAGCTGTACCAGGAGAGGATTTCGCGGACTTTGGCCGTGGCCATGGAAGCACCTCGCAGGGATTCAAACGGCCATTCTACCTAGAAATGCGCCGTGAGGCTCGCGCCCAGAGCCATGTCCGCGGTGTTCCCGCGATGGGTGATGTTGTTCATGTAGTGGAAGGTCAGGGTGGTCCGGCGCGTCCAGTGCCAGTGGATTCCCACGTCGTGCTGGAGGCTGGAGCGGTCGAATTCCTGGTAGGGCTGGGGCTGGAGGTAGCCGCTCTGCCAGTAGAGCTGGAGGAAGGGCTGGACGGTCCGCCACCGGCGGTACTCCCAGGTTGCGTGGGCGCCGACGCCGTCCCGGTAGCCGATCTCGTCGTAGGCCTCGCTTCCGTGGGGGCGTCGGAGGTAGGAAGCCCCGAAATAGAAAGCGTGCCGCCCGTCGTTCCGCCAGGCGCCGGTGAAGCCGTAGCTCTGGTCCCAGCCGGACTGGTAGGCATCGTAGGTGTGCGTGATCGGGAGCTTGAAGCTGGCGGTCCCCGACAGCGTCCAGGTGGCGGTCTGGAGCAGGCGGTGAGTCAGCCCCAGCACGGGATCCTGGGGCTTGCCGAGGATCCGCTCGTCGCTGAAGAAGGTGACTTTCCCGTTGCGGGCCACGGCCAGGGTCACCTGGTTCTGAAGAACGCGGTCCCGACCGTACTGCTCGAAGCCCAGCTTGTGGAAGTTCTCGATCAGCGGATCCAGGAAGCCGCCCGTGTGGTTCTGCACCGGCAGCCGGAACCAGACGTCCGTCTGGTCCCACAGGCCGTAGCGGCCCTCCACCTCGAACCGGGCAATCTCCTCATCGAAGTAGTAGAGCGTGGGGATCTGCGGATAGGCCGCGACCGTGGACGCGAAGGTCCCCCGCGTGACCGCGATGCGGCCGGTGGGATCCCGGGGGGATTCCTTGGTGAAGAGATCGGAGAACTGGAACGTGTTCGCTTCCACCCAATGGAGGCCCCATCGCCAGTGGCCCTTGCCCAAGGGCAGGGGGTCCGCGGGCTGATAGGCCATGGGCGTGAGGTACATGGGGAACATTTCCCGGGTGGGGAAGGGGCCCATCTCATGCAGGGGCTCTTCCGCCATCAGGCCGGACCCGACGGTGAGGAGGAGGGCCAGGGTCCGGATCTTCATCGGGCCTGGGAAGCGTAGTCGTAGAATCCCCGGCCGCTCTTCTTCCCCAGCCAGCCCGCATCCACGTACTTGATCAACAGGGGACACGGCCGGTATTTCGGATCGCCCAGGCCCTCGTGCAGGACGTTGAGGATGAAGAGGCACGTGTCGAGCCCGATGAAGTCCGCCAGGGTGAGGGGGCCCATGGGGTGATTCATCCCCAGCTTCATGATCCCGTCGATGCTCTCCACCGTGGCGACGCCCTCGTACAGCGCGTAGATGGCCTCGTTGATCATCGGGAGCAGGACGCGGTTGCTCACGAAGCCTGGGAAATCGTTGCAGGCGATGGGGGTCTTGCCGAGCTGCTTCGACAGGTCCATCACCGCTTCAAAGGTGGCCTCGCTGGTGGCCAGGCCCCGGATCACCTCGATGAGCTGCATGACCGGAACGGGGTTCATGAAGTGCATCCCGATGAAGGCCTCGGGCCGCTTCGTGATGGCGGCCAGCTTCGTGATGGAGATGCTGCTGGTGTTGCTGGCGAGGATGGTGCCCGGCTTGCAGACCTTGTCGAGGGTCTCGAACACCTGCTTTTTGACGTCCCACTTCTCCGTGGCGGCTTCCACCACCAGGTCGCAGTCCGCGAGATCCTCCAGCCGGGTGGTCAGCTTGACGCGGCCCAGCACCGCGGCCTTCTCTTCGGCGGTCAGCTTGCCCTTGTCCACGCCCCGCTGGAGGTTCTTGTCGATGGTGGCCAGGCCCTTCGCCGCGAATACCTCGGCCACGTCCTGCATCAGGACCGAAAAGCCCGCCTGGGCGAAGACGTGGGCGATGCCGTTGCCCATCTGACCCGCGCCGATGACGCCGATGGTCTGGATGCTCATGCGGGATTCCTCCAAATGTTCCCACAGCTTAACCTCCCGACCCCTCGGTTCGTCACCAGGCGGCCAGGAGGGCGGGCAGCTCGCGGATGGACGCGAGGACGGGAAAGGCCGAATCCGGTGGAGGGGCCACCACCTCATGGGCCCAGGTGAGGTGGTAGGGGATGTGGATGGCCCGGGCGCCCACGGCCAGGACGGGCAGGATGTCGGACTTCACGGAGTTGCCCACCATCGTGAACTCGCCGGGCGCGAGCCGGTGCCGCCGCAGCAGGGCGGCGTAGGCGGCCTCGTCCTTCTCCGACAGGATCTCGATCCGCTCGAATTGCGAAGCCAGCCCGGATTTCGCGAGCTTGGCCTCCTGATCGAAGAGGTCGCCCTTGGTGACCACCATCAGGGTGAACTCCGCCTGAAGGGCCTCCAGGACTTCGACCACGCCGGGAAGAGGCTCCACGGGCTTGTCCAGCATGGCTTGGCCCACCGCGAGCACCTTCCGGAGGCCCGCGCCATCCAGGCGATGGTCCGTCAGCTCCAGGGCCGTCTCGATCATGGAGAGGGTGAAGCCCTTGATCCCATACCCGTAGCGGCGGAGGTTCCGCATCTCCGTGTCGTGGAGCCGGGCGTCGATCCACGCGTCGTCGTGGTAGGCCCGCAGCAGGTCGCGGAAGGCCCCCTGGGCTTCCGCGTAGTGGGTCTCGTTGTGCCAGAGCGTGTCGTCGGCGTCGAAGGCGAGGGTCCGGAGCATGGGGTTTCCGCGAAAACCTCCAGCCTACAATGGGGCATCGCCTTCTCCTCCATCCTGGGACCGCCCATGCTGAGACCGCCCCATCCCCATCTCTTCGCCTTCGATGCCGAGTGGGTGCCGGATCCCCCGACGGGGCGGCGCGTGTTGGACCTTCCCGCCGACATGCCGGACGAGGAGGTCCTCGCGCGGATGTGGGCGTACGGTGGGGCGACGGAGGCGGAGCCCCGGCCCTACCTGAAGACCATCCTGTGCCGCGTGGTGTCCATCGCCGCCGTGATCCGCACGGTCAAGCACGGCGAGGTCCACCACAAGCTGTTCGCCCTTCCGGAAGGGGGAGAGGCGCTGCCCGAGGACGAGCTGCTGCGCCGCTTCCTCCTGGCCCTGGGGGACCGGAAGCCCCAGCTCGTGGGGTTCAATTCCCGGGACGCGGACCTGCCGATCCTGGTGCAGCGGGCCATGGTCCACCGGCTGTCCATCCCCGGACTGGGCCGCAGCGCGGAGAAGTGGGCGGCGGGAGATTTCTTCGACCGCTACGGGAACCAGCACGTGGACCTGCGGGAGATCACCGGAGCGTGGGGGAAGGCCTCTTCCACGCTTCACGAGCTGGCCACGGCCTGCGGCATTCCCGGAAAGCTGGGCACCGACGGCAAGAGCGTGATCGACCTCTGGAAGGCGGGCGACGTCCAGGGCATCGTCCGCTACAACCAGTTCGACGCCCTCACCACCTTCCTCGTGTGGTTGCGGGCGATGACGCTATCCGGCCACCTGACGCCCCAGCAGATGGAGGCGGAGGAACACCAGATCCGCGCCCTGGCCCAGGAGAAGGCCATTGGCGATCCTGCCTTCGGCGCCTATCTCGCGGGCTGGGACCGGCTCGGATGAGGCCTCGCGGGGCCTTCTTGGGATGGCGTTAGGAAGAATCGGGCATTTCCCCTTCAGCCGCACCGTATCTTGGCCGATACACTCAAGATCCGAGGAGCCGCATGAGCCAGGACATCCGCCCGGAAGACCTCATCGTCACCGAACAGGACGGCACCCGCCGCATCAACCACGATGTGATCGAAAGCTACGGCCTCTTCAACCTTCCGCGGGCGACCATGCGCCAGGCCCTGATGGTCTACTACGACAACGCCAGCCGGCAGGGCCGCGAGCCGGCCCAGATCGTCCGGACCTTCATCACCCTGGCCAGCTCCATCACGCGCTTCCCCCGCCAAGTCGCCATCAACTTCACCCGCGGTATCGCCTACCGCCGGAACATGCGGATGTTGAGGCGCTTCAGCCGCTGAAGGCGGCTGACGGGTCGCGGAGCACGCGACGGAATGCCGCGCGGAGCGGGGCCCTGTGCGCCGAGAATGCGCTTCATACCGCTTTGCATTCAAAATATAAGGATCATCACCAAGATGCGAAGGGCACCAAGAACCGCATCCCCAGTAGGTAGAGCTTTTCTGGGTGCCTTGGTGTCTTGGTGGTGAAAAGAAAATCTTGGGTCTCGATCGCCTATTGGTAGCAGCCGCTGATGGCGGTGGAATGCGGATTCACAAGAAGGAAAAGCTGAGGAAGGCCGAGCCGCGGAGAATAGGCGCTGTTTGAGGTTGAGCCGCAGAGCCTTCTCCGCTTTTCTCCGCCCTTCCGCGCGCCTCCGCTTTCTTCTTTCCCTCAAAGCCTGCGCAGGATCCGCTCGATGGCGGTGGCCTTCCGGCCTTCGGTGGTGACCAGGATGGCGTGGAGCTGAAAGTCGGTCTCGGCGACCTCGTACCGCGGACGCTGGACCTTCAGGAAGCGCCCGAGGCTGGCTTCCTTCTTCATTCCGATGACGCCGCCGTAGGGGCCCGTCATTCCGATGTCCGTGACGTACGCCGTGCCGCCGGGGAGGACCTTCGCGTCGAGGGTGGGGACGTGGGTGTGGGTTCCCAACACCGCCGCGGCCCGTCCGTCCAGATGGTGGCCCATGGCCTGGGCCTCACTGGTGGCCTCGGCATGCATGTCCACCACGACGAGGTCGGCGCGTTCCTTCTGAAGAAGGGCGTCCACGCACCGGAAGGGACAGTCGCAGGGCGGCATGTGGACGCGGCCCATCAGGTTGACGACCAGGACCTCCGCTCCCGAGGGCGTATGGAGCTTGATCCACCCGCTTCCCGCCGTATCCGCCGGATGGTTGGCGGGGCGGATCAGCCGCGGCTCCTGCCGGAAGTAGGCGTCGATCCCTTTCACGTCGAAGGCGTGATTGCCCGTGGTGATCACGTCCACGTCGCAGCGGTCGAGCCATTCGCGGGCGATGCCCTCCGTGATGCCGTGACCATGGGCCGCGTTCTCCCCGTTCACCATCACCAGATCCGCGCCGGTCTCCCGCCGCAGTTCGGGCACGAAAGCCTCCACCAGCCGCCGTCCCGGCTCCCCCACCACGTCGCCCAGCGCCAGGATCCTCATCCCTCCAGCCTAAAGGAAAAGGGCGGCGCCGGAGCGCCGCCCTTTCGTGGTGCGGGTGGAACTAGAAGGAGAAGCGGGCACCGACCTGGACCTGACGGGCCGAGCCGATCCAGTTCTGCTGGGGCTGGAGGTTGCTGGCAGAGTTCGCGTCCACCGTCGCGGGCGTGACAGGACTGGTGTAGGAGACGCGCCGGGAGAAGTAGGTGTCCTGCCGGTTGAGGAGATTGAACACGTCCGCGGACAGGGTCAGCTTGGTTCCCTTGGAGAGGGGAATGTCCCGGCGGAGACCGAGGTCCAAGGTCAGGGTGGAACCGATCCGCTGGGTATTCCGGCCAGTGTCCACGCCGTTCTGGAAGTAGCGGTCGTTGGTGCTGTTGCCGTCGCCGTTCACGTCGGCGGTGTAGGTCAGCGTGTAGGGCGTGCCGGTCTGATAGCGGACGGAGACCGACGTCAGGATTCCGGTCACGTTCTTGTCCAGGAAGCTGAAGTAGCCGGTCAACACCTGGCGGCGGTCCGTGTCGGCGTAGCCCCACTGGTTGCCCAGGGAAGCGGGATCCTGGATGGTGACACCAGAATAGTTGCGCTCGTTGGAGTCACTGTCCTTGTTGATGGCGTAGGTGTAGAACAGCTGGGCGTCGAAGGCGCTGCCATCCTTGTGGTACTTCAGGCTGGCCGTGTAGGCGTGGTAGAGGCTGGTGGCGTCGGAGTAGTAGACGCCCATGGTGCCGTAGGCGGCGTTGGGACGAACCGCCGTGTAGGCTCCCGCAGCGCTGATCGTGCTGGGATAGATCAGGCGCCCAGAAGCGTTCGGAACGGGCGTGCCGAGGTTGACGTCGGCGGTGCGCTCCAGCTGGTTGCCCTTCGCGTAGGTGGCGGACAGGCCCAGAACTAGGTCGTTGAAGAAGGAGCGCTCGGCGCCCAGATTCACGCGGTCCGTGTAAGGGTTCTTGAAGTTCTTGTCGAAGGTCCAGATGTTGAACGTGGAGAAGCCCGTGGGGGTGCTGGAGAGCCACAGGGGATTCGCCGCATTGAAGGCCGTGCCGCGGGGGATGCCGTAGGTGGCGGCTTCAGTCGGCTGGAAGTCCTTGGAGCCGGTGCGGACGCCGTTGGCCGCATAGACCTGATAGAAGAACACGGCGGGGGTGGTGCTGACGTAGCGACCCACGCTGCCGCGGACGACGGTCTTGCCCTGGTCGAAGCCGGGAGTCCAGGTGAAGGAGAGGCGCGGCGAGTACTGGCTGTCGCTGGGAATCTTCGCCGTCACGGGCATGGAGGTCGCCAGCCGGTTACTCATGTCCAGGATCGGGTAGTCGGGGTTCTCCTGGCGGTCCCAGCGGACGCCGACGTCGAGCTTGAAGGTGTCGGTCAGGCGCCAGCTCGTCTGGATGAAGGCGGCCATCTGCTTGTAGCTGGTGTCGAAGAGGCCGGCCTGCTGGATGCTCTGGCCGGGCATGAGGCTGAAGTTCTGGCGGTAGTAGCTCCAGTTGCCGGCGCGGAAATTGGCCAGGTTGCTGAAGCTGTAGACGCCCTGCCAGTTGCCGGCGAAGAACTCGGAGACGTCGATGGCGTTGTAGTCGAGGCCGGCCTTCAGCTGGAAGGTGGGCGTGACGTAGCTGACGTTCTCCTGGTACTCGGTGCGCTTGGTATTGTAGGTGCGGTCGAAGGGATACGCGCCGTAGTAGCCGACGTTGGAAATGCTCACTTCGGGGATGTTCGAGTAGGTCGACCGGGGCATGTCGTCCTTGGTCTGGGTCGCCCGGAACTCACTCATCCAGTTCGCGCTGATCACCCAGTTCCACTGGAGAACATAGGAGTCCGTCTTCACGTTGTCCGTGGCCAGGTTCTCGTAGGCGGCCATGGTGCTGGCGCCGGTCGCGCCCTTGAAGTCCGAGTGGTTGATGCGGAATTGGATGTTGTGGTCGATGGTGGGATTCCAGTCGAACCGGAGGAAGTACACGTCGGAATCCGACTTGGGCGCGTAGGAGCCGAGCTTGGAGACGAGCACCGCATCATTGGGGTTGGCGACGGGATCGAGGGTCACCGGGCTATTGCCGCCCCACACCATGTTGATGGGGTCCTTGCGGCGCTGGGCGTCGTAGGCCGCGAAGAAGAACAGCTTGTCCTTGACGATGGGGCCGCCGATGCTGAACCCGAACTGCTCCTGCTGGAAGTCACCCACGGGATTGGTGGTGAACGAACCGGTGGGCTGGCGCAGGGTCGGGCCGGCTTCCACCCAGCCCTTGGGGCGCTGGTAGTAGAAGACGCTGCCGCTGAAATCGTTGGTGCCGTTCTTGGTGATGGCGTTCACGTAGCCGCCGCCCATGCGGCCGAATTCGGCGCTGGCGCCGTCGGTCACCACCTGGTACTCGCGGATGGCTTCGATGGAGATCGTGAAGGGGGTCTTGCCTTCGGCCGCACCGGTGGCGCCACCGAAGAAGGGCTCGTTATTGTCCCCGCCGTCGATGTTGATGGAGGTGTTGACGCCGCGCTGGCCGGCGATGGCGAGGTTGCCGCGGCTGCTGTCCACGACCACCTGGGGGGCCAGGGTGGCGAGGTTGGTGAAGTTACGGTTGAGAACGGGCAGATTGGTCAGGTTGTCGGGGGAGACGATGGCGGCGGCACTGGCGCGCTCGGAGTCGACCTGGGAGGCGGCGGCGATCACTTCGACCACGGCGCCGGTCTCGGAGGCGAGCTTGATGGTGAGGGGAGCGGCGTCACCCAGGTTGAGGTTCACCTTGACGTTGCTGGCGGTCTGGAAGCCGGCCTTGGTGACGGTCACGCTGTAGGGCCCCACGGGCAGCAGGGTGGCCAGATAGCGGCCGTCGGCGTTGGTCTGGGTGGTGCGAGTCAGGCCCGTCTCGGTGTTGCGGATGGTCACCGTGGCACCGGCCAGACCAGCGCCCTTGGTATCGAGAACCCGGCCGCCCAGCTGAGCCGAGACGCCCTGGGACATGAGGGGGGCCGCCGCGACGAGCAGGGCCGCCAACGTTGAAGTGCTCAAGTGCCTTGAACGCATGAGAAATTCCTCCGTGCTCCCAGGGTAGCCTCGGAGCACCTCGTATTAAAGGGACCAGACGGTCAAGGAACGAAAATGTCACCTGACGCACCAGATGGTCACAGGAGGCGCTTGGTCGGGATGGTCCCGCTCGCCGGGACCGGCCTGTTAGGCTTCATTCTTTCCTTGAGACGCTCGATGAAACTGGCCCTCTCCGCCTCCGCCCTCCTCCTCGGGGCCTCTCTCTACGCTCAAGGGCCCGCCACCATGGGCGTGGCCGAGATCCGCGCGGGCATGAAGGGCTACGGCCGGACTGTCTTCCAGGGCGGGCGGATCGACCGGTTCGAGTTCGAGGTGCTGGGCATCCAGAAAAACGCGGCCCCCGGGCGCAGCCGGATCATGGTTCGGGCTTCGGGAGGGCCCTTGGCGGATACCGGCATCCTGGCGGGGATGAGCGGCAGCCCGTGCTACATCGACGGCAAGCTCATCGGCGCCCTCAGCACCGGCATCGCCTTCGAAAAGGAACCCATCGGCGGCATCACACCCATTGCCGAGATGCTGGACCAGCTCCGGGACATTCCCGAGGCTCCGGCCAGCCGGACGCCCCTGATCCTTCCCAAGCTCGAGCCACCGAAGGTGCTGAAGTCCGCCCTGGTGGGCCAGATGCTGGATTTCCGGACGCTGATGGGCGAACCGGATCCCCAGGCGCTCCCCATGGCGCTCACGGGCAGTGCCCTCGGAAGCGAGGCGCAGCGGATCTGGTCCGGGTTGCCCGTGACCTTCGCGGCCGCCCCGGTCCTGGCGGGAGGCCGGGAGGAGGCCAGTCCCCTGGAGCCCGGCGGAATGGTCGCCATCACGCTGATGCAGGGAGACCTCGATCTCGCCGCCGCGGGAACGATCACCTACGTCTCCGGCAAGCGGGTCCTTCTGTTCGGACACCAGTTGTTCAACCTGGGCCCCGTGGACCTGCCCCTATGGTCGGCGACGGTGGCGAGCACCGTGGCCACCTATCAGAGTTCCTTCAAACTCGCGATGCCCGTGGCGCCCGTCGGCGCCCTTCGCCTGGACCGCAGTTCCGGAGTGGCGGGCCTGCTGGGCGCCGAAGCGCGGCTGGTTCCCCTCCGCATCGGGCTGAACCTCGGCGGCAAGCGCACCCTCAATTTCCGCTTCGACCTGATGGATCACCCCGTGGCGACCCCGGCCCTCGCCGCCACCGCCGTGGCGCAGACCCTCGACGCGCACGTGCGGGCGCTCGGCTTCCAGAGCCTGTCCATGCAGGGAAACATCAAGCTTGCCGGCCACCCCACCATCCAGATCGAAAGCGTCATTGCCGACCTCAATCCCAGCCGGATGGCCCAGTACGTGGGCGGAATGCTCCAGGCGGTCTGCCTCAATCCCTTCGAGCGGCCGGTGTTCGAGGGCGTCTCCTTGACCATCAAGGCGGAGGAGCGGCTCGACCTCACCGGGATCGCCGGCGTGCGGCTGCTGAAGGCGCGGGCCAAGCGGGGCGAGGTCCTGCCGGTCCTGGTGACCCTCCAGAACATCCAGGGCGTGCGGGAGACGGCCACCTTCAACATCCAGGTGCCCTCCTCGGCCGCCAAGGGAAAGGCCGTGCTGATGGTGGGCGACGGCTTCAGCCTCATGGCGGCGGATCCGGACGAACGGGCCATTGAGGTGGCGAGCCTCGGCGACGTTGTGAGGATCCTGAACGGTGCCCTGCGCAACAACCACGCCTATGCTCTGCTCGTCCAGGCGCAGCCGGGAGCGGGCCTTCGCGGGAGCCGGATCGAGGGGATTCCCCCCACGGTGGCGAGTCTCGTGGGCGCGGATGGGGCCAGCAGCGACAACCGGCTCCAGCGCCGGATCGTGGGCCGCGCCCTGCTGCCCCTGGATCGTGAAGTCCGGGGCATCAGCCAATTGGAAGTGGAGATCGAATAGTGCGTCCGGGAAGGGGTTCTATGCGCTGCCTGACTTTGCTGCTCTCCGCCGTCCTGGGCGCGTCCGCCTTGGCGGAGCAGCCCACCGCGGTGTTCTCGTCCTTCAATGACTGGCTGGGTTCGGAGGCCCGCGGTGTGCGCATCGGCGCCGACGGCCGCCTTCGGCTGGCGCCGGGGCTCCGGCGCGTGGCTCAGGTACCCGAGGGCGTCATCTGGGCAGCCGTATCCGATGGTTCCGGCGGCGCCTTCCTGTCCGCGGGCACCGAAGGGAAGCTGTTCCACTACGCCGGTGGCCAGGTGAGGCCCCTGGGGCAGGTGAAGGGCGGAATCGTGTTCGCCATGGCCCGGCTGGGCCAGGACCTCATCGTGGCGCCCACCGGTGAAGGGAAGCTGTTTCGGGTGAACCCGGCGGGCGACGTGAAGCCCTTCGCGGACATCGAGGCGCGGATCGTGTGGGCGCTGGGAATCGAGGGTGACGCCGTGATCGTGGCCGGCGGCAGCGAAAAGGGCGCCGTCCTGATCCAGGCCCGGGAGGGCTCCAGCCGCCGCCTGGCGGAACTGGGCGACGAGACCGCGTTCACCGCCCTGACGTCGGACGGGCAGGGCGGGTGGTACCTGGGCAGCCACGGCCGCGGCCTGGTCCTGCGGTACAGCCGCCAGGGCGACCGCCTGGAGACGCTCATGGACACGCCCTTCGAGGAAGTGCGCGCCCTCGCCGTGGCGGACGGGCAGCTCTACATCGGCGCCGACAACGGCCTCACCCCCAAGTTCAGCACGGGGCAACTGGAGCGCCGGGAGGGCTACCTCCAGGCGGACACTTCGACCGCCACCCGCTCCGCGGTGATCCGCATGGACCGCGACCGCGTGCCTGAAGTGTTGTGGCAGAGCGCCCAGAGCCAGGTCTACGCCCTCGCGCCATGGAAGGGCCAGCTGCTGGTGGGCACCGGCAACCGCTCGCGGTTGTTCTCCGTGCCCCTCGGCAAGACCCGCGATACCGATCCCTTCGCCGCGGTCCAGGAACTGGGCACGGCCCAGGCCACGGCCTTCCTGCCATCCGGCGGTGACCTGCTGGTGGTGGGCTCCAATCCCGCCGAACTCCATCTCCTGTCCGAGGCCCAGGCCACGGAAGGAACCCTGGAATCGCGGATCCTGAAGGGCACGCCCCTCGCGGATTGGGGCCGCGCCTACCTGGAGAGCGATCTTCCCTCGGGTACCGGCGTGGAGCTCCAGTTCCGGACGGGCAGCACCGAGACGCCCGACGCGACCTGGAGCCCCTGGACGCCGCCCCTCCGCAGCGGCGAGCGCCCGGCGCTTCCCGCTTCCCGTTTCGCCCAGTTCCGCCTCCGCCTGAGCAGCACGCGGGGCGGCGCGTCGCCGGTGGTGGAGACGGTGAGCCTCCACTGGGCGCCTCGCAACCTCGCCCCCGTGTGGGAAGGCGTGGACATCATGCCGCCGGGCCTGATCATCACCCGCAATGCGCCGCCGGACGACATTGGCATCGAGCGGATTCCCCTGGAGACCCAGAAGCTCATTCCCGTGCTCGGCTACATGGGTGCCGAAAAGCGCAGCTTCCGCCGCGCGGGCCAGAGCTTCGTGTTCCGGATCAACGATCCCAACGGCGACGCGCTCCAGTTCGCCATCCGGCTGATTCCCGAGCGGGGGTCGCCGCTGCTGCTGGAAAAGGCCTGGAAGGAGCGCTTCTTCAGCTTCGATACTCTGCCGGTTCCCGACGGCCGGTATCGGTTGGAAGTGACCGCCACGGACGCCCCCGCGGTGCCCTTCAACACCGCGCTCACCAGCGTCTGGCGGACGGCGCCCTTCACCGTCGACCACACGCCGCCGGCCCTGTCCGAGCTGTCGGCGGTGCCGGAAGGCGAAGGCGTGCGCCTGCGCTTCGTGGCCCGGGACGAGACGTCGATCCTGCGGGAGGCCGCGGTCAGCGCCGACGGCGAGCACTGGCTCCAGGTCGTGCCCGAGGACCGGGTGTTCGACCAGAAGGAGGAGCGGTTCGACGTGGTGGTCCCGCGCGACGCGATGCGCGGGGACCGGATCCTCATCAAGGTGATGGATCAGCACCAGAACGAGCAGACCGCCGCAGTGAGCCTCGGCGCGCCCGCCAAGCGCTGAGACCCATAAGCGATCAAGACCCAGGATTTCTTCTCATCACCAAGGCGCCACGAACCGCGTCCACCGTGGACAGAGCTTTTCTTGGTGTCTTCGTGCCTTGGTGGTGATCCTTCTCTTTTGAATGCAAAGCGGTAGGAGACCTCTACCGCGCGGGGTTCAAGAGCTTGGCTACAGGCCCTTGAACTGCGCCTGCCGCTTCTCCAGGAACGCGCCCATGCCTTCCTGCATGTCCTGGGTCGCGGCCAACAGGCCGAAAAGGGCGGCCTCGTACTGGAGTCCCTGTTCCTGGGGCATCTCGATGCCCTCGTTCACCGCAGCCAGAGCGCTGCGCAGCGCCAGGGGACCGCGGGAGAGGATGGTCTTCGCCAGTTTTTCGGCCGTGGCCTTGAGATCCGCCTGGGGCACCACCCGGCTGACCAGCCCCATGCGCAGGGCGTCGGGGGCGGAGGCCATTTCGCCGCTGAGGATGAGGTCTAGAGCCACGCCCTTGCCCACGAGCCGGGGAAGCCGCTGTGTGCCACCGTAGCCGGGGATGATCCCCAGGCTCACTTCCGGCAGTCCGAAGCGGGCGTTCTCGCTGGCGATGCGGACGTGGCAGGCGAGGGCCAGTTCGCATCCGCCGCCCAGGGCGAAGCCGTTCACCGCGGCGATCACGGGCTTGGGCAGGGATTCGATGCGCTGGAACACCGCCTGGCCGCGGAGGGCCTGGACCCGCGCGCCGGCGGTGTCGAGGCTTCTCAGTTCGGAAATGTCGGCACCCGCCACGAAGGCCTTCTCGCCGGCGCCGGTGACCACCACGGCGCCCACCTCGGCGTCGTGCTCCAGGTCCGCGAAGACCCGCTCCAGCTCATGCAGAACTTCATTGTTCAAGGCGTTGAGCTTTTCGGGCCGGTTGAGCGTGACCCAGGCGATGCGGTCGGCTTTCTCGACGAGAACGAAGGGCATGGGGACTCCTGGTTTGGGAAGTGTGGGGATCATTGTACGCTGGGCGCGGAGCCTCTAATGCACCATCCCCCGCACCCCGAGACCTACCGAGACCAGCTGCGCGCCTTCCTGCGGGAGGACTGGGGCACTCAGGACTGGACCACCGCCGCAGTGCCGGACCGGCCGATGTCGGCGCGCGTGGTGGCCAAGGCCGCCGATCTCGTGCTGGCGGGCCTCCCCGTTGCCCGCGAGGTGTTCCTTCTGGCGGATCCGGAGCTGGTGGTGACGCTGGGAGCATCCGATGGACAGCGGGTGTCCAAGGGTGCCGAAGTGATGCGGATCGAGGGCTCGAGTCACGGGATCCTGCTGGCGGAGCGGGTGATGCTCAACCTGCTCCAGCGCCTCTCCGGCACGGCCACCCTGACGCGGCGGTTCGCGGACGCGGTGGAGGGAACCCGCGCCCGCATCCTCGACACCCGGAAGACCACCCCGGGGCTGAAGCTCCTGGAAAAGTACGCGGTCCGCTGCGGCGGCGGCGTGAACCACCGGCTGACCCTGGGCGACGGCGTGCTTCTCAAGGAGAACCACCTCGCGGCGGCCGGAGGCATCCAGGCCGCCGTGGAATCTGCCCGCTGCGCCGCGCCGATCCTGGTGAAGATAGAGGTGGAGGTGGAGAGCCTGGACCAGTTCGACGTGTGCCTGACCCTGCCGGAAGTCGACGGCATCCTCCTGGACCACATGGACCTCGACACGATGCGGGAGGCCGTGGCGCGGCGCGACCGCAGCGGGCGCCGACTCTTCCTGGAGGCCAGCGGCAACCTGACCCTGGACCGGGCGCGGGCGGTGGCCGAGACGGGCGTGGATTTCCTCAGCGTGGGCGCCCTCACCCACAGCGCGCCCGCGGCGGACCTCAGCCTGCGGATGGACTGACGGACATGGAAACGGGCCCTTGCGGGCCCGTTTCGTGAATTGGGAATCCCTTACCGCACTTCGAGGTGGCGGGCTTCCAGCAGATGGCCGAGGGCCTTTTCCAGGGACGTGACGGCCTTGGCGTAGGTGATCTGCGCCTGGAGCTCGCTGCTCTTGGCGGTGTCCAGGTCGTTCTGCTTGGAGAGGACGAGGAAGTTGGTGCTCATCCCGTTCTCGAACTTCTTCTGCTCGGCTTCGAGGTCCTTCTCGCGGAAGATGCGCGTCTTCTCGGCGGCGAACACCCCCTTGGCGGAGGCATCTACGTTGCGGAAGGCCTGGCGGACTTCCAGGGTGATGCCCAGTTCGAGGTCGTGGAGGCTCAGCTCGCTGGATCGCCGATTGGCGCGGGCCTGGGCCTGGTAGCCGCGGGCGGAGCGATTCTGGATGGGCAGGGAGAACTGCAGGCCCACGGTGTAGCCAGGGTAGTTGCCCTTGGTGAGATCGCGGTTGACGGCGGTCAGGCCCTCCGACGGCGTCTGGGGGGCGGCGTTCCCGTTGTAGGAGGCGAAGGCGTCCAGCTGGGGCAGGATGCGGTTGTTGGCCGCCCGCTCCAAGACCTGCTTGGATTCCACGTCCAGGTGGGCGCTCTTCAGTTCGATGCGGTTGGCCAGGGCCTGCTGCTCGGCCGTGGCCTCGTTCATCTCCAGGGGCTTGACGCTGGGGGCGTCCGCCAACTCGATGGTGGCGGGCCGTTCCGTGGACGGATAGAGCGCGCGGACCAGGGCGTCCCGGGCGTTCAGGAGCTGGGCGTCGGCGGCGATGATGTCCTGCTCGCGCTGGGCCACCGAGGCTTCCGACGACGTCACTTCGATGGGCGCGAGCGTGCCCACCTGGACGCGGATCTGATTCTCGTTGAGCTGCTTCTGGGCGAGGTCGAGGGCCTGCCGCTTGTTCTCCAGGTTCCGCTGCGCGAAGACCAGATCCCAGTAGAGGGACTCGGTGCTGGCCACCAGGTCGATGATCGACTTCCGGAAGGTCAGATCCGCCACCTGGGCGTTCTTGCGGGCCACGAGGAGGAGGCTCTCGGTGGTGGCGCGGCCGAAGCCGTTCAGAAGGCTCTGGGTGTAAGTGGCGGTGAAGCTGCCGTCGTAGGGATAGGGATTGGAAAGGTTAGAGGACGTGAAGTTGTTCGTCCGGGAAGAGGAGTAGCTGGGGGCGTAGCTCAGGTTGAGGTTGCCGCCCCATCCGAAGTTCTTGGTGGTGCCCACCGTGAGGGCGCGGCTGAAGATCGTCGCGTCCACGAGGCTGTAGCTGCCGTCGAGGTTCTGATAGCGCTCGCCGTCGCGGACTTTGGTGACGCTCAGGCCGCTGTTGAGCTTCCAGTCGAAGACGCCCGATTCAATCAGGACCCCGGCGCGGGTGAAATCGCGGGCCTGGGTGGCGATCTCCACCTGGAGGTTGTTCTTCAGCGAGGTCTCGATGGCGCCCTGGAGGGTGAGGGTCAGCTTGGTGGGAACGGCGGCGCTCGGCGCACCGGCGGGCTTCGGGGCCTCCTGGCCGACCAGGGAGACGGCCGCGAGCAGGGCCGGGAAAATGGGGAGACGCGTCATCACCACTCCTTGAGAGTCGAAAAGAGCCGCCAGGGGACAGGCTGCCTACGGACGGGCCCCGGGGCCGGTTTAGATGGGCCCCGCTAAGCAGGATGCCGGCCTCGCATGATGAGGGCAAGGGGATTTCATCATATGTTGAAAATGTCTACTTGAGCAGTTCCCGGGCGATCACCATGCGCTGGATCTCGCTGGTGCCCTCGTAGATGGTGGTGACTCGCACGTCGCGGTAGAGGCGTTCGACGAGGTATTCGCGGGAATAGCCGTAGCCCCCGTGGATCTGGACGGCGCGGTCGCAGATCCACACCGCGTTTTCCGTGGTGAACAGCTTGGCGGTGGCGGCCTCCTTGGTGCAGGGGCGCCCTTCCTCCTTCAGCGCCGCGGCGTGGTAGACGAGCAGGCGCGCGGCCTGGATGCGGGATTCCATCTCCGCGAGGTAGGTCTGGATCATCTGGTGGTCCCCCAGGACCCGGCCGAAGGACCGGCGTGCCTTGGCGTAGGCCACGCTCTCGTCCAGGGCCCGCTGGGCGATGCCCAGAGCCTGGGCGGCGATTCCGATGCGGCCCCCGTCGAGCCCGCCGAAGGCGACCTTGAGCCCGTCGCCGGGCCGGCCAAGCAGCGCGTCCTCCGGCACGAACGCGTCCTCCAGCGCCACCATCACGGTCTTGCTGGAGCGCAGCCCCATCTTGTCCTCGGGGCGGCCCATCACGACGCCCGGCTGATCGGCGTCCAGGATGAACGCGCTGATCCCCCGCTTGCCCTGGTCGGGATCGGTGCGGGCCATGGTGATGAAGTAGCGCCCGACGCCCCCGTTGGTGATCCAGGCCTTGGCGCCGTTGAGCCGCCAGCCGCCCTCCACGCGGGTGGCGCGGGTCTTGAGGGCCGAGGCGTCCGACCCCGCGTCCGGCTCCGTGAGCATGAACCCGCCGAGGACCGCGCCGCTGGCGAGGGGCGCCAGGTATTTCCGCTTCTGGGCTTCCGTGCCGAAGGCCAGGATGGGCCCGCAGGCCACGGAGTTGTTGACGCTCATGGTCACGGCCACGGATGCGTCCGCGTAGGCGATCTGCTCCAGGGCGAGGATGTAGCCGGGAAAATCGACCCCCGCGCCCCCGTAGGCCTCCGGCACCGTCATTCCTAGGAAGCCCATCTCGCCGAGCTGCTTGACGATGGCGGCCGGAAATTCGCCGCTGGCGTCCCGGGCCGCCGCGCCGGGATCGATCTCGGACATGGCGAATTCGCGCGCGGCGGCGCGGATGGCGGACTGATCCTCGGTGACGGCGGGAAACATGGGCACTCCGGGGGAGTCGTCCAGATTATCAAGCCCCGCAGGAAACCCGAAGGCGCTCCTCCAGCAGCCTCAGCGCCGCTTTCGAGCCGTCCCAGGGCATTAGCGCGCGGGCCTCCTCGAAGCCGCACCACCGGAACTCGCTGTGCTCTGCGGGTTCCAGCCGGACAGCGGTGCCCGGCTCGGTTTCCGCGGCGAAGCAGGTCTCGGTGTTGAACAGGAGATGCGCGTCCGGGAACCGGCCGAAAGCGGGATCGATCCAGAAGCTGTGGGACAGGTCCAGCGGCTCCAGGCGGCCCGCCAGGCCCGTCTCCTCCTGCAGCTCGCGGTGGGCGGACGCCTCGGCGGTCTCGCCGGGCTCCAGCATCCCCGTGACGCTCTGCCACCAGAGACCGCGCTCGGGCACGCGGAGCATCATCAGGAGCTCCGGCCCCTCTGGGCCGCGCCGCCACGTGAGGACGGACACGCTGCGGCTCGCCGGGGGAGTGGGTTGGAGGTCGAGCGCGAGGTAGGTCAGCAGGTGAGCCTGGAGGCGGTCGGCGGCTTCCGTCCAGGTGGGCGCGTCCTCGCCCAGGAGGGAGGCCAGGCTGCACACGCCCTTGTCGGTGAACCCGCAGGGGGTGATCCACCGGAAATGATCGAGGTTGGGCCGCACGTTGAACGCGATCCCGTGGGTGGTGATCCACCGGCTGAGGTGGAGGCCGATGGCGCCCAGCTTCTCGGGCCCGCGCGGCGTGTCCACCCAGATCCCGGGCGCGCCCTTGAGGCGGTCGGCCGTCACGCCGAAGTCCGCCGCCGTGCGGATCATGGCCTCTTCCAGGCCCCGCACCAGCCGCCCCACGTCCTCCCGCCCCCCGCGGAGGTTGCAGATGGGGTAGGCCACGATCTGGCCGGGGCCGTGGTAGGTGACTTCGCCTCCGCGGTCCGTGCGGTGGACGCCCACCCCCTGGGCGGCCAGGAAATCGTCGCTCACGTGGATGTCGGCTGGCGTGGCGTTGCGCCCCAGCGTGAACACCGGGTCGTGCTCCAGGATCACCAGCTGGTCGGGATTTCCGTCCTGGCTGACATGCTCCGCCAGGGTCTTCTGCATCCCCAGGCCGGCGGCGTAGAACACGCGGCCGAAGCGGCGGAGCTGGGCGGGGCGGGGAACGGAGAAGCCGATGTCGGACATGCTCCGAGTCTACCGCTGGCGGCGCATCTTCACGGCAGCCGGTCGTTGAGCAGCACCTTCTGGGTCTGGGCCTCGCGGTAGGCGCGGAGGCGCGTGCGGAGCGCCTCGTCGCCGCCCGCCAGGATGGCCGCGGCCAGCAGCGCGGCGTTGATCGCACCGGCCTTCCCGATCGCCAGGGTGCCCACGGGGATCCCCGCGGGCATCTGGACGATGGACAGCAGCGAATCCATTCCGTTGAGGGCCTTGCTCTGGACCGGCACGCCCAGGACGGGCAGGGCGGTCTTGGCCGCGGCCATCCCCGGCAGGTGGGCCGCGCCGCCGGCTCCGGCGATGATCACGCGCAACCCGCGCCCCTCGGCCCGCTCGCAGTACTTGAACAGCTTGTCCGGCGTGCGGTGGGCGCTCACCACCTCCGCGTCGAAGGGCACGCCCAGCTCCCGCAGGGTCTCCGCCGCGTGCTCCATGGTTTCCCAGTCGGAGCGGCTTCCCATGATGAGGCCGACCAGCGGTGCTCCCGTCATAGCGTTTCTCTCCCAATGGCGTTCGAACGACCCTCGGATCCGAGGCCTGATACCACTTTGCATTCAAAAGATAAGGATCACCACCAAGACGCCAAGGACACCAAGAACCGCATTCCCAGTAGGTAGAGCTTTTCTTGGTGCCTTGGTGTCTTGGTGGTGAAAAGAAAATCTTGGGTCTTGATCGCCCCTGGGTATGAGCCAGCGCAGTCGGCGAAGATGATGAGGCCTGCGGGCGGCGCTCCCGTCATGCTGCCTCCACGCGCGAGCTCCCAGTGTATCTGCGCCTCGGCCATGATGGATCCATGGCGGACGTGGTGGTGGTGGTGGGCGGAGGCGCGGCGGGGCTCGTGGCGGCGTGGCGGGCGGCCAGCCTCGGGCGGCGGGTGCTCCTGCTGGAGGCCAACGGTCGGCTGGGCGTGAAGCTGCGGATCAGCGGGGGCGGAAAGTGCAACATCACCCACGACGGTCCGCCCAAGGCCCTTCTGGCGGCTTTCGCGCGGGACCAGGCGCGCTTCCTCCGGCCTTCCGTCCACGCTTTCGGAAACGCGGCCGTGATGGACCTGTTGCGCCGGGAGGGCGTGGAGACCTACGTTCGGGAGAACGGGCGGATATTTCCGCTGGACCGACCCGGAAGCGCCGCCGCGGTGGTGGAAGCATTCGAAACCCTGGCCCGCCGGGCGGGCGTGACGGTGCGGACGAGCACCCGCGTGACGGGACTCCTGGGTCGCGCCCCCCGCCTGGAAGGGCTGTGGTTGGGAGAGGAGCGGATCGAAGCCGAGACTTTCATCCTTGCCACCGGGGGCGCCAGCTATCCGGAGACGGGGACCCGGGGCGAGGTCCTGGGCTGGCTGAAGGGGCTGGGCGCCCCCGTGAAGCCCTGGTTTCCTGCGCTGGCGCCCATCCCGCTCCAGCGTCCCCGCCCGGCCTGGGAAGGCGTAGCCGTGCGTGGCGGCGAACTGCGGCTGACGGCCGGCTCCCAAGGCGCGCGCCTCGGGGCCTTCGCCGGCGACGTGCTCTTCACGAAGGCCGGGATCAGCGGCCCGGCGGCCCTGGAGTTGAGCCAGGCCGTGGAGCGTGCCCGGCGGGAAGGTGCTGCGTGGCTGTCCTACGCCGTGCTCCGGGAACCGCCCGAAGCCGTGGACGCGGCGCTGCTCACCGAGACCCGCGCGAATCCCCGCCTCCAGGCGGCGACGTGGCTGGGGCGCCATCTGCCGGAGCGGGTCGTGGAACCTCTGCTGGCGGAGGAGGACGTGAGCCCTTCCCTCGCCCTGAAGGAGCTGCCCCGAGCGGCGCGGAAGGCCCTGGTGGGACTCGCGACGGCGCTGCCCTTGGGCGAGCCCCAGCCCGTTCCCCTGGCCCGGGGGGAAGTGGCCGCGGGCGGCGTGGACTTGGCCGCCGTCGATCCCCGGACCATGGCGCTCCGCGGATGGGAGAACCTCCGGATCTGCGGCGAACTGCTGGACGTGGACGGTCCCGTGGGGGGCTACAACCTCCAGGCGGCCTTCAGCACCGGCTACGCGGCGGGATCGTTCTAGAGCCTGCCGGCCAGATCCATCACCAGGTCGCCCAGCCGCGCGGCATAGCCCGTCTCGTTGTCGTGCCAGCCGAACACCTTCACGAAGCGCGAGCCCAGCATCCGGGTGAGCTCCAGGTCCATCAACACGCTTTCCGTTCGGCCGGTGATGTCGCAACTCACGGCGTGGGGATCCGCCAAGCCCACCAGGCCCTTCCAGCGTCCCGCGGCGGCGGCCTCGTAGGCGGTTTGGACCGCGGCGGGATCGGCGTCCCGCCGGAGGGTCGCGGTCAGGTCCACCAGGTTCACGCTGAGGGTGGGCACGCGGAGCGCCACGCCGTCGAAGTCCGGCGGAAGGGCCGGCATGGCCCGGTGCAGGGCGCCGAAGGCGCTCGACGTGGTGGGGATGATGCTCAGGAAGGCCGCGCGCGCCCGGCGGCGGTCCTTGTGGGGCAGATCCAGCAGCCGCTGATCGTTGGTGACCACGTGGACCGTGCTCATGCCCGTGTGTTCGATGCCGAAGGCGTCGTCGAGGATCCGCAGCATGGGCGCGGTGGCGTGGGCGGTGCAGCTGGCGTTGGAGATGACGCGGTGGCGGTCCAGATCCAGCTCGGCCCCGTTCACGGGCGCGATGACGGTGAAGTCCGCGTCGGGACTGGGCGCGCTGATCACCACGTGGGAGACCGGCCCCTTGAGGTGTTGGGCCGCGTCCGCCCGCCGGGTGAACCGGCCGCTGGCCTCCACTACCAGCCGTGCCGCGTTGGGGAATGGAATTTCCGCAGGATTCGACACGTGGAACAACGGTACGCGCCGGTCGCCGAACAGCAGGAAATCCCGGCCATCCTCGGTGAACCCCTCGATGGGGCGCGGGCTGATGCCGTGGATGGAATCGTGGCGCAGCAGGTGGAGGATCTGGTCCAGGGGCGCGGGGTCGTTGACGGCGCACAGCAGGCCGGGCCGGGCGGCGCCCAGCATGCGGACCACCAGCCGGCCGATGCGGCCGAGGCCGTTGAGGGCGATGCCCGTCATGGATTAGATGCGGTCCAGGACGTGGATGCAGAGGTCCTTCAGGCGCGCGGCGTAGCCGAACTCGTTGTCGTACCAGGCGAAGACCTTGACCAGGCGCGGCCCCAGGGCCTTCGTGAGGAAGGGATCGTAGAGGGCGCTGGCGGGATTGCCCACCAGATCCGCGCTCACCAGTTCGGCGTCGAGAACTTCGAGGTACGGCGCCAGGGGGCCGGAAGCGGCGGCGCGGGAAAAGGCCTCCTGCACGGCTTCCATCGAGGCGTCCGCCTTGAGGGTGGCGGTGAGATCCACGATGCTCACGTCGGGGGTGGGGACGCGCACGGCGATCCCGTCCAGGCGGCCCTTCAGGTGGGGCATCACCAGCCCGATGGCCTTGGCCGCGCCGGTGCTGGTGGGGATCATGCTCACGGCGGCGGCCCGGGCGCGGCGCAGGTCCTTGTGCGGCAGGTCGAGGATGCGCTGGTCGTTGGTGTAGCTGTGGACCGTCGTCATGAATCCGTAATCGAGGCCGAAGGCGTCGTCGAGGACCTTCACGATCGGCGCTAGGCAGTTGGTGGTGCAGCTGGCGTTGGAGATCACGCGGTCCTTCTCGGGATCCAGGGCCGTGTCGTTCACGCCCATGACCACGGTCCGGTCCGCGTCCCCCGCTGGGGCGCTGATCAGGACGTGGCTGACGCTCCCCTGGAGGTGGGTGGCGGCCTGGGCGCGCTTGACGAACTTGCCCGTGCATTCCAGCACCACCTGCGCGCCGAGGGCGCCGAAGGGAATGAGCTGGGGATCCTTCTCGGCGTAGACCCGGATGCGGCGGCCGTCCAGCACGAGGTGGTTCCCGTCCGAGGCCACGGGGAAATCCGCCCGCCCGTGGACGGAGTCGTACTTCATCAGGTGGGCCAGGGTGGCGGCGTCGGTGAGGTCGTTCACGGCCACCACCTGGACGTGGGGAACCTTCATGAGGTGGCGCAGGACCAGCCTCCCGATGCGTCCGAGTCCGTTGATGGCCACCTTCTTCATGACGTCCTCCGAGTCCCTTGTTGTAGCGGTCCCATCCCCTCCTGTCGAAGGAAAAGCGACCAGGACCTGACGAAATGAAAAGCCCGGCCGGAGCCGGGCTCGGAAACGGAAGGGCGAAAGCTCAGCTCGCCAGGCTCACCTGGCGCAGGCGGCTGAGGGGCGCCTCCAGCTTCTTGGCGAGGGTGTTGCGGTGGATGCCCAACTCCCGCGCGGCCGCGCTGTGGTTGCCCGAATGGGCCGTCAGCACTTCCTCCAGGTAGAGGCGCTCGAACTCCCGGCGGGCCATCTCCAGGGGGACGCCGCCACGCACCATCTCGGCTACGAGGACTCGCAGCTTCTCACGCATTCCGCCATCTCCATCAGCCGTATCGGGATCCAAAAGGTAGCACCGGGAAGACGTGATGGAAAGCCCCGTGACAAGGGCCAAACGCAGGCGCAGACTGTGGAAAAGTGTGTGGAATGCCTGTGCAGGCGACGGGGGAAAACGTGCGCAAGACCAAACTGGTGATGACGTTGGGACCGGCTCTCATGCAGGGGGATCGCCTGCGGGAATCCCTCCGCGAAGCCGACGCGGTGCGATTGAACGCCAGCCACGGGGAGCCCGGAAGCCGGGCCGAAGCCCTCCGCCAGGTCCGCGAGATCGCCCATGAACTGGGCCGCTCGATTCCGGTCTTCCTCGATCTGCAGGGGCCCAAGTGGCGCGTGGGTCTGCTGGAGGCGCCCATCGACCTGCCCGTGGGCAGCGCGGGCTGCTTCTACGCGCCGGGAAGGCCGGTGCCCGCCGATGCCGCCTGGGCCGCGCCCCTCCCGCATCCCGAGCTGTTCGAGGGTGCCGAGCCCGGCCAGCACTGGCTCCTGGACGACGGCGCCCTGACGGTGAAGATCCTGGCGGTCAGCGGCGACCTGCTCCAGGCCGAGGTCGTCGTGGGCGGGCTGCTCAAGGCGCGGAAGGGCGTCCACCCCATCGGGATGGACATCAACACCGATCCCCTCACGGAGAAGGACCACGCGGACATCCGCTGGGGCGTGGAGCACGGCGTGGACCTGTTCGCCCAGAGCTTCGTGCGGCGGGCCTCCGACATCCAGCAGCTCCAGGCCATCATCCAGCACTTGGGCGGAAACCAGCCCATCATCGCCAAGATCGAGCACCCCACCGCGCTGGCGCACCTCGGCGAGATCCTCGACGTGTCCTGGGGCGTGATGGTGGCCCGCGGCGACCTGGGCGTGGAACTGGGCGTGGAGCGCGTCCCGGGGCTCCAGAAGCAGATCATCAAGGCGGCGCGGCGCGCGCTGAAGCCGGTGATCACCGCCACCCAGATGCTGGAGAGCATGATCGAGCACGCGCAGCCCACCCGGGCCGAGGCCAGCGACGTGGCCAACGCCATTTGGGACGGGACGGACGCGGTGATGCTCAGCGCGGAGAGCGCCACCGGCGCCTATCCCGTGGAGGCCGTGCAGTGGCTGGCCCGGATCGCCGCCGAGGCCGACGCCAACGTCAAGCAGCGCACGCCCACCCTTCCCGACGAACTGGCGGAGAAGGTGCTCGCTCGGACGGAGATCTCCGTGGCCTTCGCCGCGTGCCGCACCGCGGACGAAATCAACGCCCGGTGGATCGTGGCCTTCACCGAGGGCGGCGGCACGGCGCGGATGGTGAGCCGCTTGGCCGGGCGGACGCCGGTTCTCGGCGCCACGGTGGACGAGATCACGGCCCGCCGGATGGGCCTGCTCCGCGGCGTCACGTCCCTGCTCATCCCCCGCCTCACCAACACGGACGAGATGGTGGCCGTGGTGCGGGAGCTGCTGGTGGCCAAGCACGAGCTGGGCGGGCTGGACCGAGTGGTGATGACCATGGGCCTCCCCCTGTGGAAGACGGGCAGCACCAACACCATGAAAGTGAT
Source organism: Geothrix sp. 21YS21S-4 (assembly GCF_030845995.1). Classification (NCBI taxonomy): domain Bacteria; kingdom Pseudomonadati; phylum Acidobacteriota; class Holophagae; order Holophagales; family Holophagaceae; genus Geothrix; species Geothrix sp. 21YS21S-4. Next base: position 1,711,737 of record NZ_CP132719.1, on the reverse strand, counting down.
GACGTTCTAGGAGTCGCCATGGGCCTGACCTTTCCCTCTCCCAGCGAGTACCCCGAAGCCTACGCGCCCTACATCGCCGCCGCCGGAGAGGGCGACGTGCTCCTGCGCCTCCAGGACCAGGGGAGCGAAGTCGCACTGCTCTTCGGCAACCTGACGGAGGTCCAAGGCGCGTTCCGCTACGCCGAAGGCAAATGGAGCCTGAAGGACCTGCTCCAGCATTGCGCCGACGCCGAGCGGATCTTCGCGTACCGCTGCCTGCGCATCGGGCGGGGCGACACCACGCCGCTTCCGGGCTTCGACGAGGACGCCTACGCCGCCGCGGCGGCGGCCGACGATCGCTCCATGGCGGATCTCCTGGCGGACTGGTGGGCGGCGCGGAGCGCCAGCCTCACCCTGTTCCGGGGGCTCTCCGACGGGGCGTGGGAGCGCCAGGGCACCACCAACGGCCGGTCCATCATCGCGCGGTGCTTTCCCTTCATCTGCGCCGGGCACACCGCCCACCACCTCGCCGTGGTGCGGGAACGCTACCTCCCGTCGCTGAAGTAGCCCTTCCACCCCTCGATCGCGTCCGCCAGCGCCGCCAACTGGGCCGTCTCCGTGGTGCGGAAGCGGCTGACCAGTTTCCAGCCCTGGGCCACCTTCTGGTAGCGGTGCAGCCACAGGAAGGGGCCTTCCCACTCGCCCTCCGGATCCGTCTTGGTCTTCACCAGGAAGGCCACCGTGGTCCAGGGACCCCGGGCCAGGAACCTGCGGCCCAGTTCCCGCAGGCCGGATTCCTCGTCGGATTCCAGCACCAGGTCGTCGAGATCGGGGATGATCATGGGCACACCTCGTTGAGGCACCAGCATCCCCTGGAGACGCCCGATGGAAAAGCTCATGGGATTCGTCGGCGCCACCGTTGTCAGCCTGGTGGGCTGGTACCTCGGCGCCCTGGTGGGCTTCACCACCGGCGTCGTCCTCAGCATGGTGGGCAGCGGGGTCGGCCTGTGGGTGGGGCGCTGGGCCGCGCGGGAATGGCTGGACTCCTGAGCCCTTGGAGGGCCGCCGCTCCCGTGGTTCCATTCCAGTCATGCGCATCGAATGCATCGCCGTCGGCACCGAGCTGCTCACCACGCGCCGCCTGGACACCAACTCCGTGTGGCTGGGAGAACGGCTCGCCGCCCTGGGACTGGGCTTCCACCGCAAGACCGCGGTGGGCGATGACCGGCAGGATCTGGAGGCACTCTTCCGGGAGGCCCTGACGCGGTCCGAGCTCATCGTCATCACGGGGGGATTGGGCCCGACTTTCGATGATTTCACCAAGGAGTGCTTCGCGCAGATCCTCGGCGCGGAGCTGCGGGAGGACGCCCGCAGCCGGGAGGACATGCTGGCCTTCTACGCGGCGCGCAAGCGCGTGCCGGCGGCCTCCAATTTCAAGCAGGCCCTGATTCCCGTCGGGGCGGAGGCCCTGCCGAACCCCGTGGGCACGGCGCCCGGCGTGTGGTGGGAGGGCCCCTCGGGGCATCCGGGCGTCCGCATCGTCATGCTGCCCGGCGTGCCCCGGGAGATGAAGCGGATGTGGGAGACCCAGGTGGAACCTCGGCTCCGCGCCCTCGCGGGGCGGCCCGTCCACACCCTCCGGCTGGTGGTGGCGGGCGTGCCCGAGAGCACCCTGGACGAGCGGATCCGCCCCGTCCGCGAGCGCCACGCCCACCTGGAATGGACCATCCTCGCCAGCCTCACCCAGGTAGAGCTGCTGGTCCGCGGCCCCGACGCGGCGGCCCTCGACGTGGCCAGGGCCGACCTGGAAGCCGTCCTCGGCGAGGATCTGGCCTGCGCAGGAGAAGGCGATCTGGAGGATGCGGTTCTGGATGACCTGAGGGCGCGGGGAGAGACGCTGGCGGCGGCGGAGAGCGTAACCGGCGGCCTCCTCGCCGCGCGGATCACCGCCATCCCGGGGGCGAGCGAGGTGTTTGCGGGAGGGGCGACGGTCTACACCTCCCCCGCCAAGGCCGCCTTGGCCGGGCTCGAACCGGCTTCGCTCGCCGCCCAGGGCACCGTGTCGGAGGCCACCACGCGCGCCCTGGCCGAAGGGATCCGCGTCAAGCTGGGCGCCACGTGGGGGCTGGGGCTCACGGGCAACGCCGGTCCCACCGCCGAAAGCGGCGAGCCGGTGGGCAGCGTGTTCATCGCGCTGGCGGGTCCGGAAGGGACCGTGGCGCAGCACTTCAACGTGCCCGGGGACCGCGCCGACGTGCGGCTCCGCAGCGTGGGATGGGCCCTGGACCTGCTGCGCCGGGCCCTGCGGAACGGCTGATACACTGCGTCCATGCCCTTGACGCTCCCGTCTTCCCCGGTCCTGTGGTGCCTCGCGGCCTTCCTGAGCGGCAGCATCCCCTTCGGCCTGCTGCTGGTGAAGCTGGCCGGGAAGGGGGATGTCCGGACGCACGGCAGCGGGAACATCGGCGCCACCAACGTCAGCCGCGTGGGCGGGAAGGCCCTGGGCGTCGTCACGCTTCTGCTCGACGTCCTGAAGGGATTCCTGCCGGTCTTCCTGGCGAAGAAGGTGGGCTTCGGCGCCGACGCCCTGGCCCTGTTCGCGCTGGCGGCGGTCCTGGGCCACGTCTTCACGCCGTGGCTGAAGTTCCAGGGGGGGAAGGGCGTCGCCACGGCCCTGGGCGTGATCGTGGCGGCGGATCCGGCGATGGTCCTTCTGCCCCTGGGGATGTTCGTCTTCGTCCTGTGGCTGACCCGGCACGTGAGCCTGGGGAGCATCCTCGCGGCGGCCATGGTGCCCGTCCAGCTCCTCCGGGGCCTGGGCGAACATCCCCTCCCGTCCGCCGTGTCGCCGCTCCTCCCCTGGGCGGCCCTGGCCCTCCTGGTGATCTGGAAGCACCGCGAGAACATCCTGCGCCTCCAGGCGGGGACGGAATCCAAGCTGTGGGGCGCGGCCAAGGAGGATGTCCATGTCCAGGGCTGACATCGGCGTTTTCGGATCCGGTGCCTGGGGCACGGCCCTGGCCATCACCTGGGCCCGGGCGGGCGCCAAGGTGGCCCTGTGGGGGCCCTTCGAGGAGGAAATGGCGCAGATGGCCGCCACGCGGCGCCACCTGCGGCTGAAGGACGTGGTGTTTCCCGACGGGCTGGAGACCTCAAACGATCCCGCGGCGGCCTTCGAAGCGCCCCTGTGGATCTCGGCCATGCCCACCCAGGTGACGCCGGAGGCCTGGCGCGGGCTGCGCCCCCAGGCGCCGAAGACGCCCGAACTGGTGATCCACGTCAGCAAGGGCATCCTCCGCGGCAGCCACCAGACGCTCTCCCAGGCCCTGACCGGCGTCCTGGACGTGCCCGTGGGCGCCCTGTCGGGCCCCACCTTCGCGGACGAAGTGAGCCGGGGCGTCCCCTCGGCCATCACCATGGCGCTGCCGCCCGAGGTTTCGGACGAGCGGGCGCGGGCCCTGCAGGCGCAGCTGGCCTGCGACAGGCTCCGGATCTACCTCAGCCGCGACGTGGTGGGGACGGAGCTGTGCGGCGCCCTCAAGAACGTGCTCGCCATCGCGGCGGGACTGGTGGACGGGCTGAAGCTGGGCTACAACCCCCGGGCCGCCCTCATCACCCGCGGGCTGGCCGAGATGGCGCGGCTGGTGGAGGTTTTGGGAGGCCAGCCGGCCACCGTGATGGGCCTCGCCGGGATGGGCGACCTCCTGCTCACCGCCACGGGTCCCCAGAGCCGCAACCGGACCTTCGGAGAACTGGTGGGGAAGGGCCATACCGTGGAAGCCGCCCGGGACGCCCTCGGAGGCCAGGTCATCGAGGGGATGTTCACCACTGAGGCCGCCCTGGAATTGGCCGGGGAACACGGCCTCGACCTGCCCATCGCCGCCGAGGTCCAGCGCCTGCTGAACGGCGAGCCCCCCGAAGAAGCCGTCCACCGTCTGATGACCCGGTCGCTGAAGTCGGAGTAGGCGCTTCCCCTCGAAAAGATAAAATCCACCACCCAGGCACGAAGACACCAAGAACTGCCCGATCAGGCAACTTGGAGTGGTCGTCCTTCGTTTCGGCGCGGAAAGGAATCACCGCCAAGACGCCAAGGGCACCAAGAAGGAGCAGGAACAGGGCCTCCCATTCCTGGTGCGCGGGTCGTGATCCTTCAAGAAGTCAGCGCTTCTTCTTCTCGGAAGCGCAGGAATCTCCGCCGCACCCGCAGCCCGGCGCGCCGGATCGCGGAAGGAGACGCCAGATGAGCCCGGCGGCGGTGGCCGCGACAACCAGGAGGGCAAGCCAGCCCTGGACGCTCACGCGAACCCCAGGGCGCGGCCGGCGACCACGGTGAGCCAGGCGAGCGTCCAGCCCAGGCCGATGCCGTAGCCCACGGAGAACCCAGTCCAGGCCCAACTGCGGGTCTCCTTCAGGATCATGCCCACGGTGCCCAGGCAGGGCGTGTAGATCAGCGTGAACACCATGAAGGCGAGCGCCGTCAGGGGCGTCATCCCCGAATTCTCGCGGAGGCTCTGCTGGAGGGGCGTCGTTTCGGCGCCTTCCGGAGCTTCGGCCTTCGCCTGGTGGACCACCGCCATGGTGCCCACCACGATCTCCTTGGCGACGAATCCGGCCGTGAGGGCCACGCCATCCTTCCACGCCTCGGGCCGCCGGCGGTCGGGATCGAGGAAGGGACGGAACACCGGCTGGAGGACCTTGCCGAAGCGGGCGGCCAGGCTGGAGTTCATGATCCGGCCCCGGTAGGCGAAATCGAGGTCGTCGAGCTTCTCCTTCTCTTCGGCTTCGGGGAGCTTCTGAGCCTGGATGGCCTCCTTCTGCGTCTGCCGCTCGGCCGTCAGGGCGCGGTCGGCCAGGCCGGGATAGTTGCTGAGGAACCACACCAGCGTGGCGCCCGCGAAGATCACGGTGCCGGCCTTGCGGAGGAAGACCGACCCCTTCTCCCACATGTGGAGGGCGGTGGTCCGCAGCACGGGCAGGCGGTAGGGAGGCAGTTCCATCACGAAGGGCGTGTTCTCGCCCCGGAAGAAACTCACGCGCAGGAACTTGCCCGCGGCGATGGCCACGACGAACCCGAGGACGTGCATGGCGACCACGGCGAGGGCGCCCTGGAACGGCTTGAAGAAGGCCCCGGCCAGCAGGATGTAGACGGGCAGGCGGGCGGAGCAGGAGACGAACGGGGCGACCAGGATGGTGATGAAGCGGTCGCTCTTGGCCTCGATGGTGCGCGTGGCCTGGATGGCGGGCGTGTTGCAGCCCATGCCCATCACGAGGGGGATGAAGCTCTTCCCATGCAGGCCCATCAGGTGCATCAGCCGGTCCATGATGAAGGCGGCCCGCGCCATGTAGCCCGTGTCCTCCAGAAAGGAGACGCAGCCCATCAGGATCATGATCGAGGGCAGGAACACCACCACGGAGCCGACGCCGGGGATGACGCCGTCCACGAACAGGCTGGTGAGTTCCCCCGGCGGCAGGTGCGCCGCGGCGGTGTCGTGCAGCCAGCCCATCCCGGCGCCGATGGCGTCCTGGGGATACTTTCCGATCACGAAGGTCAGGGTGTAGACCGCCACCATGATCACCAGGAAGATCGGGATGCCCAGCACGCGGTTGGTCAGGACGGAATCCAGGCGGTCGGTGAGGTCCCGCTCGGCCTTCGCGTTGCGGCGCGTGGCCACTTCCGCGACGAGGCCCCGGGCGAACCCGTAGCGGCGCTCCGCGAGCAGGGTGGGGCAGTCGTCGCCGAGGTGGCCCTCCAGGAAGGCGCGGCTGGCTTCCACCTGCTGCCGGATGGCCTTGCCGGCGTGGCTGGCCTCGGCCTGCTCGACGGCGTCGCGGGCCCCTTCGAGGAGGCGGAGGGCCCACCAGCGGCCGGAGAGGTGCTCGGTGAGCTTCTCGTCGCGGCGCACCTCTTCCGCCAGCTTCCGGACCTCGCCCTCGATGTCGTCGCCGTAGGCCACGCGCGGCGATCCCTGGGTCGGATCCCGCGCGGGATCCGAGTTCTGGGCGGCCTGGAGGATGGCCGCCTTCAGGTCGTCGAGGCCCTCCTTCCGGTTGCCCACGGTCGCCACCACGCGTCCGCCGAGGAGCCGGGAAAGGGCCTCCATGTCCACTTCGAGGCCCTGGCGCACCGCGTCGTCCATCATGTTCAGCGCGAAGACCATGGGCTTCCGCAGCTCGAGGAGCTGGGTGGTGAGGTACAGGTTCCGCTCGAGGTTGGAGGCGTCCAGGACGTTCACGATGACGTCCACGCCCGGCTGGGACAGGAAGGAGGAGGCGATGCGCTCGTCCTCGCTCTGGGCGGACAGGGAGTAGGTTCCGGGGAGATCCACGATCTCGACGGAGACCCCGTCCACCTCCACCATGCCCGAGCGCTTTTCCACCGTGACGCCCGGCCAGTTGCCCACGTGGTGGCGCGCGCCAGTCAGCCCGTTGAAGAGAGACGTCTTTCCGCAGTTGGGATTGCCCGCAAGGGCCACGGTCGGCATGTGAGTTCTCCCGTTCGACGAAGATGCAGGACAGCGGCGGTGGGCGGCCACCTCTTCCCATTTGCGGAGTTCAGGTGCTTCGAAGGGGGCTATTGGCCGGCCGCCTGCGCAAACCGGGGGGCGAGCGCAGCATGGACCCGCCGGATCAGCGCCGCCGTTGTCTGCCAGTCGATGCACGCGTCGGTGATGGAAACCCCGTAGCGGAGCTTGTCCCACGGTTGGGGGAATGGCTGGTTTCCGGCCCCCAGATTGCTTTCCATCATCGCGCCGCTGATGGAGGTATTGCCCGCGGAGATCTGCGTGAGCAGGTCCTCCATCACGTCGAGTTGCCGCTCGGGCTGCTTCGCGGAGTTGCCGTGCGAGCAGTCGACGAGAATCGAGGGGTTCAATCCCGCCTGGGCGAGCAGTTGCTCGGCCTGGGCGACGTGGGCGGGGGAGTAGTTGGGACCGCTGCGGCTGCCGCGGAGGACCACGTGGCAGTCGGGGTTCCCCCGGGTGACGACGGCGGAGGCGCAGCCGGCGAGGTCGACGCCCAGGAAGGTATGGGGCTGTGCGGCCGCCCGGATGGCATTGATCGCCGTGGCGATGCTGCCGTCGGTGCCGTTCTTGAAGCCCAGGGGCATGGAGAGGCCGGAGGCCATCTGCCGGTGGGTCTGCGATTCCACCGTGCGGGCGCCGATGGCGGACCAGCAGATGAGATCCGCGATGTATTGGGGCGTGATGGGGTCGAGCAGTTCGGTGGCGGTCGGAAGGCCCAGATCGAGGACGTCCTGCAGGAAGGTGCGGGCCAGGCGCAGGCCGGTAGCGATGTCATTGGAACCGTCGAGATGCGGGTCCATGATCAGGCCCTTCCAGCCCACCGTGGTGCGCGGCTTCTCGAAATAAACCCGCATCACCACCTGGATCCGGTCCGAAACCTCCTTTGCGAGCTTGGCCAGGCGCTGGGCATAGTCCCTGCCCGCATCCAGGTCGTGGATGGAGCAGGGACCGATGATCAGCAGGAACCGGCTATCGCCCCCGAAAAGCACCTGGTGGATTTCGCGTCGCGCGCGCGCCACGAACCCGGCCTGGCTTTCGGTCCTCGGGAATTCCGCCAGCAATTGGGCGGGCGAGGGCAGGGCGCGAGTTTCGACGATATCCACGGGGACCAGGAAAGAGGGGAGTGGGGGATGCACTTGGAGCGGCCTGGAGATTCCGTCCGGAGGGGACGTCGTGATATCGCGCGGGCCGCGCCGAGGGCAGGTCGTGTACTCCATGGTTGGGGTGGTACATCAACGGCTGAGGAGCCGCTGGGTTGGAAAGAGCTCAGGCCTTCCCGGAAGCCGGCACAGCGAGAACCGCGTCGAGTTCCATCTCGAACAGGAGATCGGCCCGGCAGACCGTGGCGTGGGCGGGGGCGACCGGAAGGGGCGGAATGCCCCGCTCGCGGCAGATGGCATCGAAGGTGGGCAGTTCGGCGATGTCGTGGAAGTAGGCCACAGCGCGGGTCGTGTTCTGCCAGTCCATTCCGCGGGATTTCAGGATGCCTTCGATCACGTCGAGCGTGAGCTGGATCTGCTTGACGACGTCATCCTGATGCACCGTTTTCCCGTCGGGCGCGATGCTGGCCGTACCTGAAATGGTCAGCACCCGGCGGTCGGGGAAGGCCATCTCCACCGCGCGGCTGAAGGAGCTGCGGTACTCGGTGGCCGGGTTCTGCAGCGGGGATTCCACTTCCTGGATGTGGACGCGGTCATGGCGGGGCCGGATGGCCAGCGCTCCAGAGGCCACCGCGGCGCCGGCGGGGTTGCTGGCGCCGATCCCGGTGCTGGCCGGAATGAGGCGGTCGAAAACGCCCCGGGCTTCGAAGAACGCGGTCCGCGCCACGTTGAATTCGTCGTACCAGTCCAGCAGTTCATCGAGGTAGAACCAGGTCCGCACCACATGGGAGAAGTCCATGCCGACTTCTTTCAGGCCGGCTTCCATCTGCTCGAAACTGCTGAGGGTCTGGGCGCTGCGGTCGGCGGTGGGATCCGCCGGCAGGAGCCCGGCCAACAGGCAATAGTCCGCGTCCTCGTCCGACCAGAAACTGCCGACGACGCGATTGGAAAGCATCACGCGGCGGACGGGACGGCCCTCCATGGCGAAGGACTGAACGCCGGCCACGTGAACCCCGGGGCAGACATCGCCCTGCAGCCAGAACATGGGCCATTCCACGCCGCCCATGCGGGCGCACGCCGCATCGTGGAATCCGAGTCCGCCGAAGGCCATCTGGGCGACCACGGTGGACGACCCGGGCTTGAAGGCATCGAAGATGGCCAGCTCGTCCGACCCCTCGCGTCGCGCGCTGATGAACTGTTTCCGCGATCCGCCTTGGTCGAGGGTGATCACATCGGTGGGCTTCAGGGGCTGTTGCGTGCTGGTCATGGGCTGCTGCTCCTCAATTTCGTTGACGCTGATCAGATCCGCCGGAGCGGCGACCCGGTTTACTTGGGCTCGAAAAGGCCCTGTCCGATGTAGCCGCCCTTTTCGACCCCCGGCGGGCAGGCGAATAGTCCGCTGCCTTCGTGGGTCCAGAACTGGTTCAGGCGGAAATCCTGCTTGGCGATCATGTCGAACAGCTTGATGAACCCGGTGCGGGGATCCCGCTGGTAGCAGATGAAGAACATGCCCGCGTCGTATTCCAGGCCCTGGCGCCAGGGCGGCCAGCGCTCGGTGGTGAAGTTCACGCCGTCGTTGTAGGAGTAGGAGCGCCGGAACATCGTGGCCGCATGGGGTCCCACGATGTCGAGGTGGCTGGGAGGATGCGCGGCCGGATCGTCGTCTTCCAGGGCCGCGGGAGAGGGCTCCGCGGATTGATGGGGGTTCATCATGGGGCTGCCGTGGTATTTCCCGCCGCCGACGGCCTTCTCCTGGTACTTCGTGGGCATCTGGTCCCAGTGCTCGAGCGCGAAGCGCATGCGGCGGGCCACGATGTAGCTGCCCCCGCGCATCCATTCCGGCCCTTCGTTGCCGCTCCAGACCACCTTGGCCATCACCTTGGGATCTTCCACGGAGGGATTTTCCATTCCTTCCACCGAGAATCCGAAGAGGTGACGGGATCCCGTGTTGGGCCGGAAACCGATTTGGACCCAGCGGATGTGGGCCACGCCCTCGGCGATCCGGGCGAGCTGGCGCACGGCGTGGAACGCGACTTGCGGATCCTCGGCACAGGCCTGGACGGAAATGTCGCCGCCCGTGCGGTTCTCCGCCAATTGGTCGCCGATGAACTTGGGCATGTCGACCAGGGCTTCGGGCCGTTGCGAAGCGAGGCCGAAGCGGTCCTTGCCGTCCTTGGTGAACAGGGTCGCGCCGAATCCGAAGGTGATGGTCAGGCGGGAGGGGGACATTCCGATCGTCTCGCCGGTATCGGCTGCGATGATGCCCGAATCGGGCGTGTCGAAGACTTCCACGGGCGTGGCAGGCGGCACGGCCAGCTTCAATCCGCCCTCAAGCGGCTGGGCCGTTTCGCCCGCGGTCATTCGCGCGGCCGCCTCGGTCCAGGCCTTCAGCAGCTTGATGACGTCTTCCCGCTTGGTCGTCGCGAGGTCGAAAGCGGCGAAGTAATTCTGGTGTTGGATGGGCCAGGTCAAAATGCCGCCCTGGTGCTCTCCCCAAAAAGGCTCCACCTGATTTGGTTGCGCGCTCGGCGAGACCTTCGCGGGTACTGCCTTCGTGGGCTTTCCCGCGCCCAGGATGGAACCGGAAAGCAATAGCAACCCAGCCACGAGCAGCGATAGACGCTGTCGTGGCTGAGCCTTCTTCGTATTGGCTGAATTCATCGAATCGACTCCCTGGCGCGTCACCTGAACGCGCTCATTTGCCAGCATACGTCAAGGTGTTGGTGTCGTCCTGGACGTAGTAGAAGCCTTCCCCATTGGGCGTCATGGCGATTCCGAACAGGTTCCCATTGCCCGGAGGGGTCTGGGCCTGGTTGGAGTTGAGCCACTGCGCGCAGAGCTGCTTGCCGGCGATGGGATCGACTTCCACGACCCGGCCGTCCTTTCCGTTGCAGACCAGAAGATGGCCCGAAGGGGTGATGGTCATGGCCAGAGGCCAGCTGAGCAGGCCGCCCTGGGTGACGACCCGGCCGGTGCCGGCGCTGGTCGTCCGTGTCAGAGCTTCGGGAATCGCGGTGATGACGTTGTCGAGGCCGTTGGTGACGTACAGGGTGCCGTCCTCGCTCAAGCCCAGGCCGGTGGGGCCCAACAGGAAGTTCCCGCGGTCGGCCCGCTGGGCGAACCCGTCGGCGATCACGGTCTGGCTCTTCAGGACGGGGGGCTGGCCCTCGGGAATGGCCACTTCCACGCGCAGGACCGTGGCCTTGTGGATCACCACCGGGAAGCCGGTCTTGGGATCGAGCACTTTGGGGCTCGGCACGTCGAAGCCGGCCATGCTGATGAACAGCGTGGCGGAGTCGCCCTTGTCCACCACCGCCATGTTGCCCCAGGGGCCGTTGATGGCGGGACCGGTCCACACGGCGACGGTCTTGCCGTTGGGATCGATCACCAGCAGGCCGCCCTGTCCGAGGGTCCCCGTGGTTCCATCGGTGCTCGGCGTGCTTCCCACGATGACCCAGCCGGACTTCAGCATGGTCATGGCGGTGCTCAGGCCCACGCCGCCGGGGCATTCCGGGAGCTTCTGGGGGATTTTCGCGAACAGGGTAGTGGCCTTGGAGGCGGGGTTGTACTGGACGATCGTGGTGCCCGTCCCCTGGAGATTGGAGACGTTGTTGAAGTTGGACACCAGCACGTCGCCCTTGGCGATCTTCCCGGCGGCCACGGGCGCCACCACGATCGCGTAGGGGTTCACGTCGCCGTTGTCGGGGACCGTGGACGTCAGGTTGCGGCGCTTGCGGACGGTTTCAAGAAAGCAGCCGGATTCTGCGGCGCGCATGGAAACGGTTCCCGTCGCCATCAGGAGCGCCAGCAGGCTGAGGGCTCCGAAGGTGCGGCGACGCTTTTGAACGTTGGATGCGGGGGGGAGGGTCGCGAGAAAGGTGCTCATGATCGTTCCGTTCAGAAAAGGATGTTGGCGCGGACGCCCAGCACGAGTTCATTGCCGATGCGCTGGGTCGGCGCGTTGGGATTGGCGATCCCGCCTCCGGGGTTCCAGACGTACTGGATGTCGGGCTGGATCTGCAGCCAGGGCGTCACCTGGCACTGGTAGGTGGCCTCGATGAAGGTTTCGGAACTGCGGACGGGGTAGTAGCCGCCGTCGCCCGCGGCCTGCGCGAACTGGGCGGTGTCCCGGTCGAGGCCCGCCGCCTGGCTGCTGACGCGCACGAAGCCCATTCCCACGGCGAGGGTGTCGTTCGCCCGGTTCTTGATGGGCCCGCGGCAGACGAGGCCCGCGTTCATGCTGAAGCTGATGGGATTGCGATCCGTCTTCGGGGTTCCCATGATCCGGGTGAAGGCGCTGATGGTGTTGTTGGGATCGTTGTCGTTGCGCCACAGCATCTGGTCCGCGACGGCGTAGATGGACAGGTTGCCGTGCGCCGTGGCGGGCGTACCGTTGCTGGCGGGATTGGCCAGGGAGAGGCCGTTCTGGTCGTACCGGAGGTGGTCGAAGGGCTGGGAGTTGTACCAGGCGCCCAGCTTGTAGGTCCGGGACAGGGGCGCCTTCTCGCCGGGGTAGACCAGGCTTCCGACGGAGGGATAGACGTACTGCAGTTCCATGAACGTCAAAGTCCCGTTGTGCATCGGGAAACTGGTGCCGTGGTTGTTCTCCTCCTGCGCGTCGCCCTCGTTGGTCTTGGCGGGGCTGCCGTTGAAGACGCCCACGAGGAGATTCCACGCGTTGCCGAACCGGTAGCGCGCGCGGATCGCCGGCGCCGAAAGCGGGTAGGCGGGTCCGCCGCCCGGCAGATCGTAGGAGGGCACCGCGGGCCAGCCCATCATCGTGTTGACGAAGAACAGGGCATTGGAGCTGACGATGAATTCCTGGTCGGCGCTCTGCTGTCCCACGCGGACGCTGAGGCGGTCCTCTTCCAGGAACTTCTGTTCGTACCAGAGTTCCCACAGGCGGGTCGCCCGGTTCGACGCGATGCCGCTGGACGTCTGCAGCGAGCCCAGGTTCTCGGCGCTGAAGTTGGTCCCGTGGAGGTTCAGCACGCTCATGTTGAACAGGCCGCCGTAGTAGCCGAAGGCGCGCTGCGTATCCATCTGGAGAATGAGCTGGGTCAGGCCGTCGTAGGCCGCCCCTTTCTTCATCCCGCCGCTGACGTTCCCGAGCACCTCACTGGTCTCCTGGACGACCACGGTCATGCCGTAGGTCCCGAGCGTCGGGCGCAGGCCGAACATGTCCCCCAGGAAGAAGTTGCTGCGCTCGAGGTTGCTCAGGAAGGAAAAGGAATCCTTCTGGCCGTCCGGCTGGGAGGTGATGGGCACGGAGATGGAAGGAGGCGCCGCGAAAACCGGGCTCGCCCCCGCGCACAGCAGAAGCGTGGCGACAGCCGTTTTCACGCCGGCACCGCGGGTTCCCCCAAGAGGGAGAAGGGCGAGGGGACCCTTCCGCCGAAACGGCTTTGTCAGAGGTAGCACCATGATTTCTCCAAAATTGAAGGGCGACTGTCTCGTGAAAATCGTTCCGGCCGCGGCGGGCTGGAACACTTCGAATGGGGTCCTGCGCGCGGGTGACGGACGGTCGAGGCGATGCGGCGGAGGGGTGAAATCGCATCATCCACTTCCGGCGACCTTTACCGTCCAAAAGGTCATGAATGATCTTCCTCACTATTCGGGGGTAGGAGCCTGTGATTGGTGTCACAAGGGCGACTCAGTCTCAATTGAGGGGTGAAAGAAAGCGCTTCGGGAGGACCTCTGAAATCAGGCGAAAGCCCGGCCCGACCACATTTGCGGCATGGGATCGATCCACGTCCTCAGCGTCGCGGGACCTCTGATCGCCTGGAAGGCTCCGATACCTTCCGAGTCCCTCCGCTTGCCCCTGATCCGGGAACGCCATGTCCGAGATGGCGCCGAGCGCTCGCGGGTTCTTCCAGGCGGGGTTCACGCATTCGCTTTCGCGCGGCCTACACTGGACGCCCCGCACCCTTATCCCGCCGACCCCTCCCGAGAGGAGCCCCGTGAGCGAAGCCTTCCGTTTCCGCGTGACCCAGCACGGCGCCGTCGGAACGCCCACGCGGGAGGCCTTCGTCCCCGCCGATCCCGAACCGGGGTGGGCGCGGATCGCGGTGAAAGCGATGGCCCTCAACCGCCTCGACCTGTGGACGACGGAGGGGATTCCCGGCTTCGCGCTGCCTCTGCCCCTCACGCCGGGCTGCGACGGTGCGGGTTTCGTGGAGGCGGTGGGGCAGGGGACGCGCCTCCCGCAGGGCGTGGAACTGGGCGGCAGCGCGATGATCGCGCCGGGCCTGAGTTGCGGGCTGTGTCCGGCCTGCCTCCGCGGCGACGACATGCTGTGCCCCTCCTACGGCATCCTGGGCCACGCCTGCGACGGCACCGCCGCGACCCACGTGTTGGTGCCCGCGGCGAACCTCCTGCCCATCCCCGGGAACTGGAGCTTCGAGCAGGCGGCGGCCTTTCCCCTGGTCTTCCTCACCGCCTGGGAGATGCTCGTCCCCAAGGCGGCGCTCCGCCCCGGCGAGACCGTGCTGGTGTGGGGCGGCGGCAGCGGCGTCGGCAGCGCCGCCCTCCAGTTGGTGAAGGCGCTCGGGGGCACCGCGATCGCCGTGGTGGGGAGCGAAGCCAAGGCGATCCGCTGCTGGGAACTGGGGGCGGAACACGTCCTGGTGCGGGGGGAGATGAAAGCCCTGGCCGGGAAGGTGCGCGACCTCACGGGCAAGCGGGGCGTGGACGTGGTCTTCGAGCACACCGGGGCCGCCACCTGGGGCGCCAGCCTGTCCGCCTGCGCGCGGGGCGGCCGCATCGTCACCTGCGGCGCCACCACGGGTCGGGAGACCTCCTTCGACCTCCGCGCTCTGTTCGCCAAGCAGATCCAGATCCGCGGCTCGTACATGGGGCGGCGCGAGCACCTGTGGACCCTGATCTCCCTGCTGGCCCAGCGGCCCGCCAATCCGCCGTTCCGGCCGGTCCTGGACCGCGTGTTCGACCTGGCCGACTATCCCGCGGCCCAATGCCACCTCGAGGCCGGACAGGGCTTCGGCAAGGTGGTCTGCCGGGTGCCCTGATGCTGCGGAACCTGCCCCTTCCCGAGGGTTCGACCTTCACCTGGGTGGATCTGGTGGATCCCACCGCCGCCGAGATGGCGGAAGTCGCCGCGCGCTACGGACTTCATCCCGCCGCCGTGCGCGACCTGCTCAACCAGCCCCACCTGCCCAAGTACGAGCGCCTCCCGGGGCAGCAGCTCCTGATCCTCCGCGCCTACGATGAAGTGGCCAAGCGGGGCGACACCATCCAGGCCATGACGCGGCGCCTGGTGCTCCTCTTGATGGAAGGCGCCCTCATCACCGTCCACCGGCGGGAGCAGCCCTTCTTCGCAGAGGCGGCCCGGCACGCCGCGGGGGGCCCCCCTCTCCGTCCCGAGCAGGTGGTCCTCGCCCTGTGCGCCGCCGCGGTGAAATCCTTCGACGAACCCATGCGGGAGAGCGAGGAGAAGCTGGACCGGATCGAGACGGCCCTGTTCAGCCGGAAAGCGCCCCACCTGGGCATCAAGCAGGTCTACGGCATCAAGCGCCGCTGCGCCGTCGTCAAGCGCACGCTGTGGCGCACCCGCGCGGCCCTGGGCAACCTGAAGGAGCAGGCCCGCGACGACCACGGCCTTCTCGCGGACGTGGTGGAGGAGGCCGACCGGCTGCACACCTGGGCGGACGAGCTGCTGGAGAGCGCCACCCACCTGATGAACCTGGAGATCAACCTCGCCAGCCAGCGCACCAACGAAGTCATGCGCGTGCTCACGATCTTCAGCGCCTTCTTCCTGCCCCTGACCTTCATCGCCGGGATCTACGGGATGAATTTCCGGCGGATGCCCGAGCTGGAGCACCGCTTCGGCTATCCCCTGGTGATGGGGCTCATGGCCGTCACGGCGCTGGGGATCTGGATCTGGTTCCGGCGGAAGGGCTGGCTTCGTTAATCTTCAAGGGACCCGAGCCTCCGGAACGGGTAGACTGGTTCGTTTGTGCGAGGTGCTTCCGTGAAAGTCCTGATTCTGGGCGTTAATGGCTTCATCGGGTCCCATCTGGTGGACCGCATCATGCGGGACACCGACTGGGAGGTCTACGGCCTCGATCTCGGCACCCACAAGGTCTCCGACCACCTGGCCAATCCCCGCTTCCACTTCGTGGAGGGCGACGTGACGATCTCCAAGGAATGGATTGAGTACCACATCAAGAAGTGCGACGTGGTGCTCCCGCTGGTCGCCATCGCCACGCCCAAGGTCTATGTCACCGATCCCCTGCGCGTGTTCGAGCTGGATTTCGAGGAGAACCTCCGCGTCATCCGCCAGTGCGTGAAGTACAAGAAGCGCGTGGTCTTCCCCAGCACCTCGGAAGTCTACGGCATGTGCCCCGACGCGGAGTTCGACGAGCACGAGTCGCCCCTCGTCACCGGCCCCATCCCCATGAACCGCTGGATCTACAGCACCAGCAAGCAGCTCCTCGACCGCGTGATCTGGGCCTACGGGTTCCAGCAGGGCCTGAAGTTCACCCTGTTCCGCCCCTTCAACTGGATGGGCCCCAAGCTCGACAGCCTGAACACCGCCAAGGAGGGAAGCAGCCGCCTGGTGACCCAGTTCAGCTGGAACCTGTTCAACGGCGAGCCCCTGAACCTGGTGGACGGCGGCCATGCCCACCGCTGCTTCTGCGACGTGAGCGACGCCATGGACGGCCTGATGGCCATCCTGCGGAACGAGGGCGGGAAGGCCGACGGCCAGATCTTCAACATCGGAAATCCCGTCAACGACTACAGCGTCCGCGAGATCGCCGAGATGATGATCGACATCTGGAAGGAGCATCCTTTCCGCAAGGAGCGGGGCATTCCTGAGGGCCGCACCGTCGAGACCGGCAGCGGCGAGTTCTACGGGAAGGGCTACCAGGACGTGGCCCGCCGCACCCCCAGCATCAAGCGGATGCAGAGCACCTTCGGCTTCCAGCCCACGGTCTCCATGAAGGATTCCCTCAAGAAGGCCATCGACTTCTTCGTCGAGGAGCACAAGGCTCTGGAGAAGGTCGTCGAGACCGAGAACTAGGTTTTCCAGACTTCAACCGATCACCACCGAGGCACCAAGAAAAGCAAAAGAGTTCTTGGTGCCTCGGTGGTGGGATTTGTTCTTTTGATCCATCGGGTGGGATTCCAGCCATGACGCGCCGCGAACGGTACACGCTCCTCGCCCTGTGGTTCTGCCTCGGCCTGCTGCCCCTGCTGGTGCGGCCCCTGTGGGAGCCTGACGAGGGGCGGTACGCCGAGATCCCCCGGGAGATGCTCGCCACCGGCGACTGGCTGACGCCCCGCCTCAACGGGGTGCTCTACTTCGAGAAGCCGCCGCTCCAGTACTGGCTGTCCGCCATCAGCATGAAGCTGTTCGGGGTGAACGGCGCCGCCGCCCGGCTTCCGCTGGCCCTGGCGTCCGCCCTCATCCTGTGGGCCGCCTGGCGGCTGGCGAAGCGCCTGGGCGCGCGCCAGCCTCTGTGGGCGTCCTTCATGGCGGCCACGGGGCTGCTCGCCTTCCTGGTGGGCCAGACCCTGACCCTGGACGCCCTGTTCAGCGCCTTCCTGGTGGCCGCCCTGGCCGCCTTCGTGGAAGCGGTGGTCCAGCGCCGGGAAGGGCGGGACGGGCTCGCCTGGACCCTCGCGGCCTTCACTTTCCTGGCGGGCGCCATGCTCACCAAGGGCCTCGCCCAGGTGATCCTCATGGGCGGAATCCTGGTCTTCTCGCTTCCCTTCGCGTGGAAGGACGCCGGCCTGCGCCGGGCCGTCCTCCGCACGGCCTTCGATCCGCTGGGATGGCTGCTCTACCTGGTGGCGACAGTGCCCTGGTTCTGGCTGGTGGATCGCGCCAATCCCGGCCATGCGCAGTTCTTCTTCATCCACGAGCACTTCACCCGCTTCCTCACCCACGAGCATTCCCGGCAGGGCTCCAACAACTGGCTGCTGGACAAGCTCTACTTCGTGGGAATCCTCGGCGTGGGCCTGCTGCCGTGGCTGTCGGCGACGGTGGTGGGGCTTCAGCGGTCCTGGGCGTTCCTCCGCGGACGCGGCCCGCGGGGGCAGAATCACGTGGCCCGGTGGACGGTGGGGATCCTCGTGGTCGCCTTCCTGTGGCCCCTCGCCTTCTTCAGCCTGTCGGGCTCCAAACTGCCGCCCTACATCCTTCCGGTCCTCGTGCCCCTGGCCGCCCTGGCCTGCGTGTTCGAGCGGGACGGCGAAGAACTGCGCGCGCTCCGCCGCACCGGAAAGGAACTGGCGCTGCTGGGAGGCGTCTTCCTCCTGGCCGCCGTCGTCTTCCGCAAGGACCTGGCGGGAAGCGGCTGGATGCTGGCGCTGGCCGCCGCGTTCATCGGCCTCGGCGCCTGGGCGCACCGTCCCAAGGGCCTCACGGGGCCGCGCCTGATGGCGGCGCTGGGAGCGGGGCTGTGGCTCCTCGTCGTGGGGGCGCAGGCCGCCGCGGGACCGGGCAAGTCCGTCGCAACCCTCGTGCGCCAGGCGCCGCCGCAGGCCCGGTGGATCAGCTACGGGACCTATTTCCAGGGCCTCCCCTTCTACGCCCGCACGCGGACCGTGGTGGTGGCGGGCACAGGGGAACTGGCCTACGGCCGGGACCGCCTGCCGGATCCCGGAGCCTGGTTCGAGGAGGATCCCGCGGCCCTGGGAACGGTGGCGGATCGCCTGAAGGCCGAGGATCCCGCCCGGCCCGTCCTCGTCCTCGCCAAGACCGCGCTGTGGAAGCAGCTCGGCGCCGAGGAAAAGGCCGGTTGGGAGGAAGTGGCGCGCAATCCGGCGGCGGTGATCGCTCGGCGACGCTAGGGCCTGTCTTCAACGTGAAGGGCGGTCGCGCAAGGGGCTTTATGCTGGATGCGGCTGCGCGGCATCGCGGCTCCCACCCACTTTGAAGACAGGCCGCGGCCCCTTTCCGGAGAAGATGAAGGGATGGACGTTCCGCCGATCGCCCCGCCTTTCCGTACGCCGCTGAGGAGCTGGCTTCGCGCCCACGCGCCCGAGATCCTGTTCGCGCTGCTGCTGCTCGCCGTGCTGCCCATGCGGGACCTGTGGGCGCCGGACGAACCCGATTTCGCGCAGTGCGTGAAGGAGATGCGCCTGCGCGGCGACTGGCTGCTGCCCTGGCTGAACGGCGCGCCCTACAGCGAGAAGCCGATCCTCTACTACTGGGTGATGAAGGGTTTCGCGGTGGTGCTGGACGCCCTGACCGGCGGCCTGGGCTTCACCCAGGGCGTCGCCGCCTGGGCCCTCCGTCTGCCCTCCGTGATCGCCGCGGTGGCCTTCCTGTCGGCCTTCCGCCGCTGGGCCGGCCGCTTCCTGGAGCCGGGCACCGCCGAGCCCGCGGCCCTGATCCTTGCCGCCACGCCCCTATGGTTCTGGCAGAGCCAGTTCATCCAGATCGACATGCTGTTTTCCGCCCTCCTCGCCTGGAGCTGGTGCTGCTGGCTGGGCGGCTACCTGCTGCTGCGCGGCGGAGCGGAGCAGGTGCCTGGAGAGCACCGGCGCTGGTTCCTGAAGGCCTACTTCTGGCTGGCCCTGGCCTTCCTCGCCAAGGGCCCGCTCGCGCCCGTCCTGTCGGTGCTGGTGCTGGCCGCATTCCTGGTCTGGCAGCGGGATTTCGCCGTCCTCCGCCGGGCGCGCATTCTCGCCGGACTGGGCATCACAGCCCTGCTGGTGGCGCCGTGGTACGTGGCCGCGGGGCTGAAGGGCGGGGCGCACTACGCCTACGAACTGATCGTGTTCCAGAATTTCGAGCGGGCCACGAAGGCCTGGGACCACATCCAGCCCTGGTGGAAGTACGGCGAATACCTGCTGGGAGATTTCTTCCCTTGGGTGCTGCTTCTGCCCGCCCTGATCCTGCACCTGCGACGGGAGCGGGCGCTGGCCGATCCCGCGAAGCGCTTCCTCCTGCTGGCCTTCGCCGTGCCGTTCATCTTCCTCAGCGCCGTCCAGAGCAAGCAGGGCAAGTACCTCTTGATGAGCTATCCCTTCCTGGCGCTGCTCCTGGGCGACCTGATCCGGAGGATGGACGGTGCGCGCGCGCGGCGGCTGGGCCTGGTGCTGGCCATCGCTCTGGTCCTTCCGGCCGGGATCCTCTGTGCGGCGGGCCTCGGGGCCGGAGGGGCGAAACTCCAGGCGCAGCTCGCGCCCTTCCTGGGCGCGGTGCGACTCATGGCCATCGGGCTTCTCGCCGTCGCGATCGCCACGGGATGGGCCGCCTGGAGGAAGAAGGCCGCTGCTTTGGTTCCAGCGGTGGCGCTGGGATTGGGCCTCATCTACCTCGTCGGAGGTACCTGGGGTTTCCGCCTGCTGGACCCCGCCAAGAGCTACCGGCGCTGGACAGCCGCTGTCCAGCCGTTGATCGCCGGGCGGCAGGTCTTCTACTGGCAGACCATCCGCAGCGGCGTCATGGTCTACACGGACCACCTGATGCCGGAGCTGCGGACGGCCGCGGCCCTGGAGCGCCTGGATCCCGAAGCCCGGCTGGTGGCCCAGCGCGGCGAGTGGGAACAGAACGCGTGGGGCATGAGCCCTGCCCTCCGCGCCCGCTTCGAGATCCTCCTCGCCGTGCCCACGGGCGGCGGTGAGATCCTGCTGCTGAGGCGGAAACCGTGAGCGCCGCCTTCTCCCTTGCCGAGGCCCCATGAGCCCCAATGTCAAAGCCATCCCCCTCATCGTCCTGGGCGTGCTGCTCAATGCCGCCGCCCAGATCTGCCTGAAGAAGGGGCTTCAGGCCGCCGGGGGCATGCAGCTCGCGGCGGGACCGCTCCTGAGGCTGATGGTCGAACCCTGGGTGCTGGCGGGGCTCGCCTGCTACGCGGTGAGTGTGGTGGTGTGGCTCGGCGCGCTGTCCCTGGTGCAGGTGAATTACGCCTATCCCTTCCTCGCCCTGGGCTTTCTCGCCAACGCGCTCATGGCCCGCGCCTTCCTCGGCGAGGCCATGACGCCCATGCGCTGGGTGGCGCTCGCGGTGATCGTCATGGGCGTGGGGCTCCAGGCGCTGAGTGGGCGCGGACACTGAAGCGTTCGTTTTCTGGGAAACGGTGATTTTCAAAGCGGAGGGCAGCGGAAGGAGGGAGGAAAACAGAGAAAGAGATAAAGATCGTTCTCCGTTTTCCTCCTTCGTTTTCCGTTTTCCTCAGCTTTATTCGCTCTTTTCTTTCCCCACCACCTCGGCCAGGACGCCGCGCTGGAGGTCGGCGCGGGAATAGACGCCTCGATCCAGGACCAGGCTGGTGACGAGGTCGGCCGGCGTGACGTCGAAGCTGGGGTTCCACGCGGGCATGGCTTCAGGCGCCCAGCGCCAGGGGCCGTAGCCGCGAACCTCGGCGGGATCGCGTTCCTCGATGGGGATGGCGGCGCCGTCGGCGCAGGCGAGGTCCACGGTGGAAAAGGGGGCCACGGGGTGGAAGGGCACGCTGTGGAACCGGGCCTGAACGGCCAGGCCGTAGGTTCCCACCTTGTTGGCGAAATCGCCGTTGGCGGCTACGCGGTCCGAGCCCACCAGCACCCGCTGGATCTTGCCGTCCCGCAGCAGCAGGGCGGCCATGCTGTCGGTGATCAGGGTCGAGGGGATGCCCAGCTTCCACAGCTCCCAGGCCGTGAGGCGGCCGCCCTGAAGCAGGGGGCGGGTTTCGTCCGCGTAGACGTGGATGCGCTTGCCCTGCTCGTGGGCGCGGCGGATGACGCCCAGGGCCGTCCCGATGCCCGCGGTGGCGAGGCCGCCGGTGTTGCAGTGGGTGAGGAGGCCCTCGCCGTCCTGGAGGAGGGCCGCGCCGTGCATCGCCATGCCTTCGCACAGGCGCACGTCCTCCTCGAAGATGGCCCGGGCTTCGGCCACGGGATCGGCGGCGTCCTTCATCCGGTCCATGGCCCACATCAGGTTCACGGCGGTGGGCCGCGCTGCCCGGAGGCTCGCGCAGGCGGCGGCGTACTCGGTGGCGGAGGCCCCGCGGTGCGCGAAGGTCGCCAGGCTCGCCGCCGCCGCCACGCCGATGAGCGGCGCGCCCCGGACGGCCAGGCGCTTGATGAGGGCGACCATGGCCTCGGGCTCGCTTCCGTCCAGCCACACCTCCGCGTCGGGGAGCTGCGTCTGGTCCAAGACCCAGAGCTTACGGCCATCGTGTTTCAGTCCCAGGGATTCGAAGGGGTGCATGGAAAGCCTTTGGTTTCTGACCGCAGATGTCGCAGATTGCGCAGATGAAGAACAAAGGTTGAGGCAGGAGCATCTGTGTCATCTGCGGTTCTCATTCAGATGATTTTTGGTCCGATCCTGGCTCTCAGGGCTCGCAGTTCCTCCAGATCGGCCGCGGACAGCGGCTTGGCGCCGCCGAGGGCTTCGGCCTTCCACAGGATCTCGGCGACCTGTTCCAGCCGCTCCAGCCCGCCCACGGTTTCATCGAGGTGCTCGCCCCAGCAGAGGCCGCCGTGGCGGGCGAGGATCATCAGGCGGTGGGCGGGCAGGAAGGGAAGCAGGTTCGCGCCCATGGCCTCCGTGCCGGGAACGGCCATGGGCACGATGGGAATGCGGCCCGCGGCGAGGATCACCTCGGGCAGCCCGTCCGAGGGCAGTTCCGCCAGTTCCGGCCGCGCCAGGGACCAGGCGATGGCCGTGGGCGGATGGGCGTGGACGACTGCCCGGGCCTCGGGCACCGCGCGGTAGATGGCCAGGTGCATGGCCCGCTCGCTGCTCGGCCTGCCCGACAAGATGTCGCCCTCCAGCGTGAGGTGGGCGAGATCCTCCAGCCGGACTTTGGCCTTAGGCACGCCGCTGGGCGTCATGGCGATCAGGCCGTTGGGCAGGCGCACCGACAGGTTGCCGTCCGAAGCCGCCAGCAGCCCGCCCGCGTGGAGGCGGCGGCAGCCGTCGAGGAGGTCGTGGAGGAGCGCGTCGGACATGGATCCAGTGTACGGGCTGAGTCAGTTCCGCAGGCGGAAGGGCATGGTGAGGCGGAATTTGGCGTATAGCCCGACCCCGTTCAGCTTCTCGGGATGGAAGCGCCACTCCATGCCGTAAGCGGCGCCTGAGGCGGCGAAAAACGCCAGCCACGGGCCGGGCAGAGGGCGGCAGGAGACCGGATTTCCTTCGGGATCGACCACGATCTCCAGCACCAGGTTGGTCATCATCCGCCGTTGCTTGGCCTCGTCGGGATACCCGGGGGCCGCGGGCTGCCGCTTGACGCGGACCTGGATGAAGTCGAAATCCACCGGCGGAAGGGAGGGCTTCGCCATCGAGCCGTCGCCGGGCGGGGTCGGGGCGGTGGGAGGTTTTTCGAGGGGTTCCGGGAAGAAGGCTGGGACTTTCTCCGCAAGCCGGACCATCCGGTCGAAGGCGGTTCTTGCGGGCCCCTTGGCAAGGGCTTCCTGGATCTCCGCCCGGTCCTTCCGGGTGCTCCACACCAGCGTCCAGTCCAGGACGATCCAGAACCGCGGATCGTTCCAGGGATCCGACGTCTGGTTTCGGATGGTGATGGGCGTGTCCACGTGCCGGGCGAGATCCAAGATCAAGTCCTTCTGGTCCGGATGCGTTCCGTAGCACCAGATGGCGTAGATGCCTGCGTCTATCCCGCGGTCCGGCGCCGCCAGGAGAGTGTTGCGGAGGGAGGTCCAGAACGGGCTGGCGTGGTCGAGGCGAAAGGCCTCGGGCATGTCCGGCAGCCCGAGGTCCCTGGGCGGCTCGAAGAGGATGCGGTCGGCGCGTCCGCTGCCGGGCTTGGAGATTCCGAGCAGGTGCTCCGTGAGCGCTTCCTGGAAGGCGAGGTAGGGGGCGTAGTCGCCCGCTTCGACGCGCCGGGCGAGGGCCCAGGCCCGCAGGCTGGGGTTGTGGGCGCCTTCGAGCTTCTTCAGCCAATCGGACCAGGGAGCCGACCGCCCGGCGCGGATGTCCGCAGAGCGGGCCCGGAGAAAGGCCTGCGTTTGGTCCAGGGTGAAGCCGAGTCCAGCCGCGTCGGGGCCGGCCCAGGCCTGCATGAGGGTGAACGGCGCGGGCGGGGCGGAAGGAACGGGTTTGCCCCCGACCTGGAATGCCGCGAAAAGGAAGGCGGGGAGGGCGCGGGAAATCACGGTTCCGTCCTCACTTCCGCTTGGCGGGAGAGGGTAGGGCGGCGTAGCGCTCAGCCTGGCGGAGGTTCTCCGCAAGGACCGGATCGCCCGGGCGCAGCGCCAGGGCCGCCCGGAAATCATCGCGGCTTTCGGCGTAGCGCTTCAGCTCGAAACGGGCCCGCCCGCGGTTGAAGAGGGCCTCCACCTGGCCCGGCTCCAGGGCGAGCGCCCGATCCAAGGCGGCAATGGCCTCGGGCCAAGCCTTCCGTTCGTTGAGGCAGCGGCCGAGGTTGTTCCAGGCGTAGGCGATGCTTCCGTCCTTCGCTACGGCGGCGTTGAGGAGGGGTTCCGCCTCCGTGAAGCGGTCCATGCGGGCCAAAGCCTCTCCTTTGCCGGCGAGGCCCTGGGCATCGTCGGGGCGCGAGGAGAGCAGGGCCTCGGCGTGGGCCAGAAGGGCCGGCCAGTCCTGGGCCAGCCGTGCCTCGGCGCAGGCGTTGGGGAGGCCGTCGGGATAGCCCAGCCGCCCGTTCTCGGCGTGGGCCGCCGCCGCTTCGCCGTGGCGCTGCAACTGGGTCAGGGCCTGGGCCCGGCAGAGGCGGCAGGTGGACAGGCGGGGGCCGGTCTTGGCTTCGATCTGCGGCAGCAGGGCGTCGCAGACGGTCAGGAGACGCTCCCAACGCCGGCTGCGGTTGAGGCTCTGGATCCACAATTCGTAATGCGCGCCCCGCGTGGCGGGCGGCACGGTCTCGAACCAGTCCGCGAACCCGGGCCAATCCTGGGCCTTGATCAGCGCATTCGCCGCAGGAGGCAGAATGTCGCTGGGAAGGCCTGGGGACTGGATCAGGGCGGCAGGGAAAGCGAGAAACAGGGGAATCATGGGGCATCCGGAAACAGGCATTTCCTCCCAACCTAGCATTGGAAAGGGGCGGCTTGGCCGCCCCTTTCCGTCGGCTCGCGCTGGAGGGCCTACTTCCCCAGATTCTGCCGCAGCACCGCCTTGAGGGCTTCGGCCTCGGGGTTGGGGGCGCCCGGGACGACGCCGGCCAGTTGGCCGGCCTTCTCGCTGAGCAGCAGGCCCAGCAGGCTCTCGATGAGGCTGCCGCCGCCCTTGTCGCCGCCGCCCATGTGGATCTTCGGCACGACGTCCACCTGGGACTTCTCGATGGCTTCGGCGAAGCGGTTCATGACCTGCTGGACGAGCTGGAACTGGGGGCCGCCGTAGGCGCGGACCTGCTCCTCGATGGCCATGGCCTGGGCGATGCCCACGCGGGCGGCCTGCTCGGCCTGGGCTTCGGCCATGACCTTGATGCGCTTGGCTTCGCCTTCGCCCATGAGTCGCACCTTCTCCGCCTCGGCGCCCGCGAGCGTCTGGATCTGCGCCGCCTGCTGCTGGGCCTTGGCGTAGTCGGCCTTGCCCTGGTTGCTCTGCACCTCGATGCTGATGGCCGATTCGGTCAGCGCGGTCTGCTGCTTGGCCTTGGCTTCGGCCTCGCGCAGCTCCCGCTCCTTGGCGGCGGCGTTCTGCTGGCGGCCGTAGGTCTCCACCTGCTCGTCGGCGATCTGGCGGCTGCGGAGCTGGATGAGGATCTGCTCGATCTGGCCGCCCTGGCTGCCGCTGCTGGGCGTGCCGATCAGCACCTCCTGCAGCTCGAGGTTGTACTGGGCGAACTTCTCCTTCATCTGGACGCCGCTCTGCTCCTGGATGGCGCTGCGGTCCTGGATGAGCTGGATGAGGGTGCGGGTCTGGCCGATGTTCTTGAAATAGGCGCTGACCATGGGATCGAGGGTCTGCTCCACCAGCTTCTTGATGTCGCCGAAGCGCTGAATAACGAGGGGCGCCTTCCGGTAGTCGATGTGCACCACCACGGAGAGCGGCAGGCTGGGTTCGAAGGCGTCCTTGGTGATGAGGCTGACTTCCGCCAGGTTCTCGTCGAACTTGTGGCTGCCCACCTCGCCCTTGCTCCACTTGAGGATGAAGTTGGTCGTGGGGACCATCAGCACTTTCCCGGCGTAGGTGTTGAAGGCGTACTTGCCGGGCAGCAGGGGCTCGCTCCACACGCCGCGGCTGCCCTTGGCCACCAGCTCGCCGTGGCGGTACTCCTGTCCGCTGATGTCTGCGCCCACGGCGCCGGTGTAGCTGACCACCACGCCCACGGTGCCGACCTCGACCACGGTTTTGGGGATCAGCTCCACGGTCGCGAACAGGCGGTTGATGTAGTACGTGCCCTCCACCAGCACCTGGTACTGGCGTCCGCGCTGGCCTCCGGCCACGAGGAACTTGTCGGCGTCCTGGAAGTTGTTGTGGTAGGTCGCGACCTGGTGCGGATCCTCGCCCACGGTGGAGGCGATGATCTCGCCGCTGGCGAGGGAGGGGCCGTCGTGGACGGTCACGATGCCCACGGCGTCGTCGGTCCCGCGGATGATGACGGGGCGCCAGCCGGCGCGCTCGGCGATGATGGCGCTCATCTTCTGGAACGTCTCCAGCTCGCTGCGGTCGAGCGGCAGGTAGTAGAGCTGGTCCTCGGTGAGCACCACGAACTGGGCCAGGTTGATGGCGTAGATGCCTTCACGCAGGATCTGGCGCTGCGGTCCCTTCTGCCCGCCGTTCTGGAGGAAGGCGATCAGATCCTGGAAATCGGCGCCGCGGGCGTTGCTGGCCAAGGCCTGGGTGGAGGGCAGATCCTGGCCGTCCCGGGCGAACACGTAGCCGATCTTGCCCTGGGGAATGGTGACCAGGGGCATCTTGTGGATGCGGTACTGGAAGGGGGCGAGCAGGTGCCAGCCGCCGCGCAGCAGCTGGGGCTGGAAGCCCGCCTCGCCGGCCAGCGCGATGAGGCCGGTCTTGACCGACCCCTTGCCGCTGATCAGCTTTTCCACGATGCCCACGCGGTTGTTGGGGATGTAGCGGATCCACTTGCCGAGAAGCAGCAGTACGAAGGCCCCGCCGACGAGGACGAGGAGGCTCAGGCCGGGGTGGCCGGCGAACCAGGTGAGGTCCATAAGGACTCCAGAGGAGGGAAGGGGAGAGGGGGACCGCCCCGGCGCGCCCTCTCGCCCGGGTTCCGGAGGCCCTTCGCGGTTCCGCGCCCCGGCTTCGGGGGAAGCGGGCGGCTGGAATCCTGCGAGGAAAGAGCCATATAAGAGCGTGAAACATAGGCGTGCGACCTCCCGCCGCCGTGACGGCCGTCACCGTTCCCGGGCTAACCTGGAACATGGACGAATGGCGGGATTGGCTCAGGGCGCGGCGAGGCGGGCTCGCGGTGGCGGCGCTCCTCGGCCTTGCGGGCGTCGCATGGGCATGGAACCGCCCCGTCTCTCAGCCGCCGGGCGTGCTCGCGCCGGAGGAACCTCTCCAGACGTCGCCGGATCCCGCCGCCCCGTGGACGTTCCGGAACCACACGATGACGCCCCTGGCGCGGTTCGAGATCCGGGCCCGGGTGCTGGGAACCGAGCGTTACCGGTTCGACCGGGCGGCGGAACTGTCGCCGGTGGACTTCGCCCTCGGCTGGGGTCCCATGTCGGATTCGCGGGTGCTGGACGCGATCCGGATCCGGCAGGACGGCCGCTGGTACTTCTGGAGTTCCACAGATCTGCCCCTTTCCGAGGACCAGGTCAGCTCCCACAGCGCCAACATGCACCTGATTCCCGCCACGGACGTGGTGGCGAAGCGGCTTCTCGCCGTGCGGACCGGGCAGGTGGTGACGCTCCGGGGGCAATTGGTCCGCGCGGACGGCCGGGACGGGTGGCACTGGATCAGCAGCCTGACGCGAACGGATACCGGAGACGGTTCCTGCGAGGTGATCTGGGTGGAGTCCGCCCGCGCCGCAGACCGCTGAGGCGGGCGGCCGGTGAATGTGACCGGCGAGTCGGCAAAATGGAATTCAGCGCCTGATAGACTCGCCGCTGGTAGGCCTGTCCAGCCCCTGGAGCCCCATGTTTGACATCGAAGCGTCCCTCGACAGCCGTCTCCTGGCCGCGCCCCGGAACCGCCCCACGGTGGTGTTCCCCGAAGCCCTGGATCCCCGCACGATCGAAGCCGCGTGCTTCCTGGGGCGGTTCATCCGTCCGGTCTTCCTCGCGCCCGAAGCCGAGGTGCGGGCCGTGGCCGTGAAGGACTTGGCTCACCTGGGCGAGGATCGGCTGGCCTACACCCTCTCCGAAAGCGCGTTCGTGGACCCCGCGTCGCGGCCCGACCTGGTGGAGGAATTCGCCGCGGCCTGCGTCGCCTTCGGCGAGGAGCACGATCGGGCCCTGAGCCTGGACGAGGCGCGGGCGCTGGTCTCCGAGCCCGGCCGGTTCGGGATCTGGGCCGTGAAGCGGGGGCACGCCGACATGGTGGTGGGCGGCGCCATCCACGAGCCCAAGGCATTCTTCCGCCCCATGGTGGATCTGCTCGCGCAGCGCAGCGTCGCTTGCGAGGCCGGCGTGTTCGTCCTGCCCGACGACCATCCGCAGGAGGTCTACGCCCACAACATCGTGGTGTTCGGGGATGTCGGCGTCAACGCCAGCATGACGCCCCAGACCCTGGCGGAAGTGGCGGTGGGCACCTGCGCCGTGGCCCGCGATCTGATCCCGGAGGACGTGCTGCCCGAGATCCGCTGCGCCATGGTGTCCTACTCCAACCGCGGCAGCGACGAGGGCCCCTCCCCGGAACTGGTGCGCCAGGCGGCGGACCTGGTGCCCGGGATCCTGGCCGAGCGCGTGGCCCACAGCCCGCGCTACGCCAGCATCCAGATCCGCGGCGAGGTGAAGGTGAGCGTCGCCCTGTCGCGCCGCTCCGCGGACCTCTACCAGGCGGAGGGGCTCCCCTGGGAAGGCGGTCCCAACGTCATCGTCTGCCCCAACCTCGACATGGGGAACCTGCTGTACCACCTCTATGCCACCCGCTTCCCCGACGCGAAGAAGTTCCCGGTGATGTTCGGCCTGTGGTTCCAGGGCGTGGACCTGCCCATGGACTGCACGCCGGAGGACATCCGCCTGGCGGTGAAGGCCTCCGTCATGCGGCTGCACGCCTACGGCGAGTGGCAGCGCACGCCGAAGGACACCTTCTTCCGCCGCCACCGGGTGCTGGTGCTGAACCCGGGTTCCACCTCCACCAAGACCTCCGTCTACGAAGGCGACGAGGAGCGGTTCACCGACGAGATTCAGCACCCCGCCGAGGAGCTGAAAGCCTTCGAGGGGCGGCCCATCACCGATCAGTTCGCCTTCCGCAAGGACGCGATCCTGGGCTTCCTGGCGGACCGCGGCCTGGGCCTGGGCGACCTCGACGCCGTCGCGGGCCGCGGCGGACTGCTGCGCCCGATCCCCCACGGCACCTGGAACGTCGGACCGGCCATGCTGGCGGATCTGAAGGCCGGCGCCCGGGGCGAGCACGCCTCCAACCTGGGCGCCCTCATTGCCGCCGAGCTGATGGCGGGGACGGGCAAGCCCGCCTACATCGTGGATCCCGTCGTGGTGGACGAGACCGATCCCAAGGTGAAGGTCTCGGGCCTGAAAGAACTGCCCCGCCGGGTGGTCAGCCACGCCCTCAACCAGATCGCCACGGCCCGGCGCTACGCCGAGGGGCGCGAGACTTTCTACGAGCGGATCAATGTCATCGTGGCCCACATGGGCGGCGGGATCACGGTGGGTGCCCACCGCAAGGGCCGCTACATCGACGTGAACAACGGCCTGGATGGCGAAGGGCCGTTCTCCCCCCAGCGCAGCGGCACGCTGCCCGCGGGCCAGCTCATCGACCTGTGCTTCTCCGGCAAGTACACCAAGGGCGAGTTGAAGCTGCTGAACAAGGGCCGCGGCGGGATCATCGATCTGTTGGGTACCGCCGACATGCGCGAGGTGGAGCGCCGCGTGGACGCCGGCGACCC
This sequence comes from Geothrix sp. 21YS21S-4, assembly GCF_030845995.1. Taxonomy (NCBI): domain Bacteria; kingdom Pseudomonadati; phylum Acidobacteriota; class Holophagae; order Holophagales; family Holophagaceae; genus Geothrix; species Geothrix sp. 21YS21S-4. Next base: position 1,682,223 of record NZ_CP132719.1, on the reverse strand, counting down.
CGAAGCCACGCTGGTGTGGGAGGCCCTGGCCTACCAGGTCGCCAAGGGCATCACGGCCCTGCTCCCCGCCTTCGACGGCGAGCCCGTGGACGCCGTCCTGCTCACCGGGGGGATGGCCCGCTCGTCCAAGCTGGTGGCCGAGCTGCGCCGCCTCACGGCCGCCCTGGGCTGCGAAGTGCAGGTGTACCCCGGCGAGAACGAAATGGCCGCCCTCGCGAAGGGCGCGCTGCGCGTCCTCTCCGGCCGCGAGACCGCGCAGGACTATCCGCCGCAAGAAGGCTAAAAGCGGAGGAGAACTGAGGTAAAGCGGAGGAGCGCGGAAAAAGATCTTTCTCTGCTTTCCTCCGTTTTTCCTCTGCTCCCCTCCGCTTTTAAAATCCTCTTCTCACCTTCAATCCCCGTAAAACCCCGCGAACTCGCTCACGCGGACCAGGCGGAAGAAGAAAAGTTGAAACCGCAGATTACGCAGATAGCGCAGATGGGTACCGATCTGGAACCCGTGTGAATCTCCAGACCCGGAGCCGCTTCTGCGTCATCTGTGCCATCTGCGGTTACAGCTTTTCAGTCTTCATTCTCCATGAAACCGCGCGAATTCCGAGATGGGCGCGCGTTCGGTGACAAGGGTGTTCTCGACGGCGTCGGAGTCGGCGTGGCCCAGGGCCATACCGCAGACCACCATCTGGTTCGGCGCCAGGGCCAGTTCCTCGGCGATGACGCGGTGGAACTGGGTGAAGGCCGCCTGGGGGCAGGTGTCGAGGCCTCGGGCGCGGGCCGCCACCATGATGTTCTGGAGGAACATGCCGTAATCGAGCCAGCTTCCCAGGGCGAGGCTCCGGTCGATGGTGAAGATCAGGCCCACCGGCGCGTCGAAGAAGCGGTAGTTTCGCCCGTGCTGGTCGTGCATCCGGGCCTTGTCCGTCTTCTCGATGCCGAGGAGGCCGTACAGGTCCCAGCCCACCTTCCGGCGGCGGTCGAGGTAGGGGGAGGTCCATTCCTTGGGGTAGTAGTCGTACTCCCGCTCGTGCTGCGCGAGCTGGGCGGGATCGGCGTAGATCGCGAGGATCCGATCGGACAACCGCTGTCGAGTGGCTCCCATCAGGACGTGGACCTGCCAGGGCTGGATGTTCGTGCCGGAGGGCGCCCGCGAGGCGACTTCCAGGATCTCTTCCACCACAGCTTTGGGAACCGGCGTGGGCAGGAAGGCGCGGATCGACCTTCGGCCCGTGATGGCGGCGTCCACGGCGGCAGCGTCGAGGGGCTTCATGGGGCCTCCTCAGGCCAGCAGGGCTGCCAGGGCGATGGAGCTGAGCTTGGTCTTGGCGGTGTCGCCGCGGCTGCTGAGGACGCAGGGGACCTTGGCGCCAGCGACGACGGCCGCGATCTCGGCGCCGCCGAGCTTGGTGCCGGCCTTGTAGAAGGTGTTGCCCGAATCCAGGTTGGGGAAGAGGAGGCAATCCGCGTCGCCGGCGACGGGCCCGCCCATGCCCTTGATTCGGGCGGCCTCGGGGTCGATGGCGCCGTCCAGGGCCATGGGGCCGTCCACCAGCGCGCCGGTGATCTGGCCGCGCTCCGCCATCTTCGAGATGAGGGCCGCTTCGGCGCTGGAGCGCAACTTGGGCTGCACCTGCTCCGTGGCGGACAGGACGGCCACCTTGGGCGTGGCGATGCCCAGGGCCTTCGCGGTCCGGACGAGGTAGCCCAGGATGGCGACCTTCTCCTTGAGCTCGGGCTCCGGGATCACCGCCACGTCCCCGGCGATGAGCAGCTTGGCGTGGCCCGGGTGCTCCATCACCGTCACGTGGCTGAGGATGGCGCCGGGCGGAAGCAGGCCCTGTTCCTTGTTCAGGATGGCCCTCATGTACTTGTCCGTGCTCAGGAGGCCCTTCATTAGCAAGTCCGCCTCGCCCGAATGGATCAGCGCCACGGCGCGGGTCGCCGCTTCCGTATCGACGGGAACATGGACCATCCGGAAGCGCTCCGTCGGAAGGCCGAGTTCGGCGCAGACCTTCTCCATGACGGCCTGATCGCCCACCAGGATGGCCTCCACCAGCCCCGCCTCCACCGCCGCGTTCACCGCCTCCAGGGTGTGGGCGTCGTTGGCCCAGGCCACCGCCAGGCGCTTGCGGGGGCGATCCTTCACGGCGCGGAGCAGGTCGTCGAGGGTCTCGATCCGCATGGCGGTTCCTGTCAAAAAGGCCGGGCGCGCCGGCGGGTCCTCGGGAAGGTAGCATGGTCCCCATGGCCGTTTCCGTGAGCTTCCGCACATACCTCCTGGAGCAGTTGGGCCAGGTCCGCCCCGTCACCACGCGGCCCATGTTCGGCGGGCTGACCTTTTTCGTGGAGGGCCGGGCCTTCGCCCTGGCGGCCGGCGACACGCTCTACTTCAAAGTGGACGACACCAACCGTCCGGACTTCGAGGCGGCGGGCATGGGACCCTTCCTGCCCTTCGGCGATCCCGCCAAGCCCATGCAGTACTACGAGCTGCCGGCGGAGGTGCTGGAGGATCCGGATCAGCTCGCCCCGTGGATGGCCAAGGCCGTGGCGGTGGCCTTCCGCGTGAAGTCCAAGCGGAAGCCGCGCCCTTGAACCTGGTCCTGCTGCTGCCCGAGGATCTGATCGCTCCGGATCGCGCGCGCCTGGCGGGCCGCCGGCTGCGGCACGTGCGGGACGTCCACCGCGCGAAGGCGGGGAATGACTTGGCGGTGGGAGTCCTCGGCGGGAGGATGGGCCAGGGCAGGGTGGTGCACCTGAATGACGAGGCCCTGGAACTCGCGCTGGAGCTGGACCGCGAGCCGCCCCCGAAGCTGCCGTTGACGCTGGTGATCGCCGTGCCGCGCCCGAAGGTGCTGAACCGCGTGGTCGCCGCTGCCGCCAGCCTGGGCGCGGCCCGCATCGTCCTGCTCAATGCCTGGAAGGTGGAGAAGGCCTACTGGGCCAGCCCCCGGATGAAGCCCGAGAACCTGTGCGAGCAGCTGATCCTGGGCCTGGAGCAGGCCAAAGACACCGCCCTGCCGGAGCTGCGCCTGGCGCGGCTGTTCCGCCCCTTCGTGGAGGACGAGCTGCCCGGCCTCCTCGACGGGGGAACGGCCCTGCTGGCGCATCCCGGCGGAGGCGGCTCCGTGCCCGGCCCCTTGACCGGGCCCGTCACCCTGGCCATCGGCCCCGAAGGCGGCTGGATCGACGCCGAGATCAAAAGCCTCCTGGAAGCGGGCCTGCGCCCCCTGGACCTCGGCCCCCGCATCCTCCGCACCGAAACCGCCCTCGCGGCGCTCGTCGGGAAGCTCTTCTAGGAACCGCGAAAGGCGCGAAAATTCGCGAAAGAAGAGCCTGTATTTGCCTTTTTCGCGTCCATTCGCGCCTTTCGCGGTTGCTTGGCTTTTTGTTCCTCGTTACACGAGGTATGATGACGCACCCTCTCCGGAGTCTTTGATGTCGACCTTCCGCGCCTCCGCCCTCGCGTTCGTGGCCTTCGCTCTGGTGGCCCAGGACCGCGCTCCACGCTTCGTCAGCTCGCCCGATGTGAACGGCGATCGCGTGGTGTTCACGTGGGAGGACGACCTCTGGCTGGGCTCCCTCAAGGGCGGTCCCGCTCGGCGCCTCACCACCCATCCCGGGCTGGAAACCGCGGCCCGCTTCAGCCCCGACGGCAAGTGGATCGCTTTCAGCGCTCAGTACGGCGGCGCCACCGAGGCCTACGTCATGCCCGCGGAGGGCGGCGCGCCGAAGCGTCTTACCTGGACCGGTTCGGTCACGGTGCAGGGCTGGAGCCCGGACAGCCGCAAGATCGTGTTCAAGTCCCTCGGCGGCTACGATTTCCGTCCCGTCGAACGGCTGTTCACCGTGGATCTGGACGGCCACGAGCCCGAAGCCCTGGCCGTGCCCCGGGGCGTGCAGGGCACCCTCGCGCCCGACGGCCAGCGCCTGGCCTATAGCACCAAGGGCGTGGTGGAGTACTACTGGAAGCGCTACAAGGGCGGCCGCCATCAGGACCTGTGGCTGGCGGACCTGAAGACCGGCGGCTTCACGAAGCTCACGGACTACGTGGGCCGCAACGGCGCCCCCATCTGGGCGGGGGACAAGGTGGTCTTCGAGTCCGACCGCGGGGCCGGCGGCATCACCAACCTCTATGCCGTGGACCCCGCCACCAGGGCCGTGGAGCAGCTCACGGACTTGAAGGACTTCGACATCCAGCAGCCCAGCACGGACGGGCGGACCGTGGTCTTCGTCCAGGGGGGCCGGCTCCAGGCCCTGGATCTCGCCACGAAATCGGTGCGCCCCGTGCCCGTCACCGCGGCCAGCGACGGGTGGAAGGCCGCGCCGCGCCCCCTCAATCCCAAGGACTGGATCCAGTCCATGAGCCTGGTGGGCGGCACCGCGGTCTTCGAGGCCCGGGGCGAGGTCTTCCTTCTGCCGACGGACGCCTCCAAGCCCGCGAAGAATCTCACGCAGACGCCGGGAACCCGCGAGCGCTTCTCCCGCCTATCGCCCGACGGCAAGCGCGTGGCCTACTTCAGCGACGCCAGCGGGGAATACGACCTCTACGTTCAGCCCGCCGAGGGCGGTTCCGCGGAGCGCATTCCCACGGGCCTCAAGACCGCGCTCTACCACCTGGAGTGGAGCCCGGACGGGACGAAACTCCTGTTCGGCGACAAGAGCTTCGCCATCCACGTCCTGGACCTCGCCACCAAGAAACTGACGAAGGTGGACGAGTTCCACGACCTCAAGAACGACCAGTTCACCTGGGAGGTGAGCGACTACGCCTGGTCGCCGGATTCGCAGTGGGTGGCCTATTCCCTGGTGGAGCCCAGCCGCAACGGCCGCATCGTCCTCTTCAATCTCGCCACCAAGCAGAAGGTTGCCCTGACGGATGGGTTCTACGACTGCGTCGATCCCCGCTTCGACCTGGACGGAAGCACGCTCTACTTCCTCAGCTACAGCAATTTCCAGACGCGGCTGGACCCCAGCCAGGACAACCATATCCAGCCCACGCCCGTCCAGGTCATGGCCGTGAAGCTGAAGGCGGGCGATGACAAGGCGTCGGCGCCCTTCCGCATCGACGTGGCGGGCCTGTCCGACCGCATCGCGCCGCTGCCCGTGAAGGCCGGGAACTACTTCCACCTCAAAGCCGGCCGGGGGATGGTCGGTTGGGACGAGACCGAAGGCTGGGACGACAGCGTGGTGGAGGAGTTCTACGCGCCCCGGGGCGCCGCCAAGTGGAAGGTGCACCTCTACGACGTTTCCGCCAAGAAGAACCCGGAAGCGGTGCTGGCGGAGCCCGTCAGCGACTGGACCTTCGACGCCGACGGGAAGCGGCTGCTTCTCCGCAAGGGGCCGGATTTCCACGCGGGCGAAGCCGCGGCGGTGTTCGCGTCCAAAGCGCTGCCGGAAAAGCTCGACCTGGAACGCATGACCCTGACCGCCGATCCCCGGGCGGAGTGGAAGCAGATTTTCGAGGACACCTGGCGGTGGTATCGGGACTTCTTCTGGTCCCCCACCATGAACGGCAACGACTGGGAGGCCATCGGCGCCAAATTCCGCGCGTGGCTGCCCGAGCTGAATTCGCGCCAGGAACTGAACTGGCTGCTGAGCCAGATGGTGGGGGAGCTGAACGTGAGCCACACCTACGTATCCGGCGGCGATTTCGGGCCCGCCCGGCCGGCGCCCAGTCCGGTGTACACCGGTCTTCTGGGGGCTGATTTCCGCGCCGAGAACGGCGTCTACCGCTTCGCCCGGGTGTACGGTCCCACAGCCTTGGCGCGGGACCTCAAGGCGCCCCTCGCCGACGGTGGTCCCAAAGTGAAGGAAGGCGAGTATCTCCTCGCCATCGACGGGAAGCCGCTGAAGGCGCCGGAAGCCGTGAGCGCGCGCCTCCAGGTGATCAAAGGCCAGAAGGTGACGCTCACCGTGAACGCGAAGCCCACGATGGAAGGGGCGCGGACGGTGGAGGTGGAGCCCGTCGTCAGCGATTCGAGCCTGCGCTACGAGCGCTGGGTGGCGGACAACGTCGCCGCTGTGGACAAGGCCTCCCACGGCCAGCTCGGTTACATGCACATCACCGCCATGGGCGACCAGAACATCGGCCAGTTCGACAAGTACTGGCGCGCGTTCCGCTACAAGAAAGGCATCGTGGTCGACGTGCGCGGCAACGGCGGCGGGTGGACCGAGTACTTCATGATCGACAAGCTGGAGCGCAAGCAGGCGGGCTTCAACGTGCTGCGTGGCATGGGCCCCTTCCGCTACCCCGGCACCGCCTCCGATGGCCGCTACGTCTTCCTCACCAACGAGCAGAACGGCAGCGACGGCGAGGCCTTCCTCATGCACGTCAAGGCCCGCAACCTCGGCACCATCGTGGGCGTCCCCAGCTGGGGCGGCCTCGTTGGCATCATCAACACCCAGTTCACCCTGGACGGTGGCCGCGTCGAGCAGAGCAACAACGGCTTCTACGGCAAGGAAGGCCAGTGGTGGGTGGAAAACCACGGCGCCGACCCCGACCTCCTCGTGGAGAACGATCCGGCCAGCCTGATGAAGGGGCAGGATCGGCAGCTGGAAACGGGAATCGAAACCCTGTTGAAGCAGTTGAAGGAGAACCCGACGCCGAGTTTCCCGGCGATTCCGACGTATCCCAAGCGGTAGGATTGCTTTTAAAGAAACTGAAAAAAATTACCTCCGGCTTGATATCCGCCCAGAGAGGGTGGGGCTTTCATGATGAACGAGCCCTTAATTACAAGGGCCTCGATCGATGAGGCTGTGGAGGTGATTGGGGTGAATGTAGAAAAGTTCAGAATTCCACTGCGTAATTTCCCTCCCTCATGAGCAGCGTGTCGTTCCCGTCCGTCATCTGGAGGTTTACGGACACTACCTTCACATCCGGCTGAGTCTCAGGCACGTAGACGCGATCGATGTGGATGACGGCCTCTAGACTGCTGAAGTCCTTGGGTCCGACTTGGCCGCCGAAGTGGTCGCTGCGGCCGAAGGCGAGATGTAGGCCCAATTTTTCGTCCAGGAGGATCTCGCCGATGGGTTTGATTCCGAAGGCGGCGAGGACGCCGAGGCCCAGTTCGGCGAGGTTGCCGTAGGTGGGCTCCTCCGCGAGGTGGGTGGCTTCTTCTCGGGATTTGGGGCCTTCGGAGATCACTGCCACCGCCTTGTTTCCTTCGATGCGGTAGCGGACGATTTCGCTGCCGAACTGGACGGGCATGATGCCCGCGGTGCGGCTGGGATCGCCGGCGAGCTCGCCCTCGTAGGGGACGATGTAGGCTTCGCCGGAGGGCAGGTTTCCGGCGGTGCCGGGGTTGGGAAGCAGCCCGCCGGAGGCGTGGCCCGCGCGGTGGCGGAGGTCCACGTGCAGGGCGCAGGGGCCGTCGGGGGTCTCGAACCGGAAATCGGCGCCCTCGGCTCGGTCCAGCAGGTCCTTCAGGAGCTCCACCCGCCGGTTCACTTCGGTGTAGTCCAGGCGCAGGGCGGGGATCATGTCGACGCCGAAGCCGGGCATGGTGGCGGCGCGGATGGGGTGCTTCTTCGCGGCCATCTTCAAGGGCGCGGTGGCGGAGAACTTGGTGAGGGCGATGAGGATGGGATGGGTGGCGTAGAGGTCGGCGAAACTCACCGAGGCTGCCGGATCCAGCGCATCCGCTGAGGGCAGGGGGCCGCCGGCGTGGAACCAGGCCCGCTCGGGCAGTTCTCCGTTGTTGGTGTGGACGTTGGGATAGACGGCCAGGCGCGTGTCCATACCGAGTTCGGCGCGGTGGGCGGACAACTGCGCGGCCCAGTCCTGGGCGATGGCGCGGCGCACGGCCCAGGCGGCGTCGTCGCGAACCTGGGCGTCCGGCAGGTCCACGAGGATGGCCAGGGCCGCTTCGCCGGGCCGGGGCTGGAACACCCGCCGCACCAGCGCCACCAGTTCGGGACCGTCCAAGCGTTCCATGGAATCCTCCGTCCGGAGGATGCCCTGGGAGGGCGCGCCTGTCGAGGTCAGGCGGAGGCGAGCTGGGCCAGGGCGCGGGCGCAGGACTGGAGGTGCACGAGATCCTCCAGGGCGACTTCGCCGGGCGCGTGCTTCTTCGCGAGGGTGGCCTGGAGCAGGTCGGACAGCTCCGGCCACAGGTTCTCGTCCGCCGCGTGGAGGGAGAGCAGGGCGTCGGCGATGCGGCGGCGGAGGGGCCACGGATGCCGGTCGGCCCAGCCGCCGTGGACGGCCCGGAGCAGGGCGCCCGACGCGTCGTGGGGCAGGGGCGCGTGCGGACCGTGGGCCTGTACCAACGCTTCCACGGCCACGGCGTGCAGAAGGGAGATGTTCAATTCCGCCGCTTTTCCGGAGAGGGCCAGGGCGGCGGAGGGATCGCCGAGGTTCCGCAGGGCCTCTGCCAACCCGAGCTGGATCCGGGGGGCCTGTCCCGAATGGAGCAGTTCCAGCAGCGGCTCCACGGCCTGGGTGGAACCGATCGCGCCGAGGGCTTCGAGGACGGCGAGGAGGACGGTTTCCCGGGAGTTGGTCGCGGCGAGGGCCAGGAGATCAGGCACGAGGGCCTCCAGGCGGTGCATCGCGGTGAAGCGAAGCCCCATGAGCAGATCCTCGGGATCCGCCAGGAACGCCCGCGCCGCGCCTTCGGGATCGGGCAATTGGCCCAGGTGCCAGAGGCTGCGGTCCGCGAGATCGGTGATGGCGTCCTTCCGGGCCTTCAGAAGCGCCGGCCGGAGTTCCGGATCCTTCCGTTCGCCGAGAACCTCCAGCGCCGCGCTGCGGAGGGCGCCGTCCGACAGGTCCAGCAGCAGGTCCAGGAGGGCTTCCGACGAGGGAGAAACGAGGCGGGCGAGGGCGGCAGCGACGCCCGCATGACCGGTGGCCTGTCGGAGGGACTCGGCGAAGGGCTCCAGCAGGTGCTCCCTCCCGATCCGACCCTCCACGGCGAGCGCGGCCAGGCCTTGGGCGGCGGTATCCAGAGTGAAGTCCAGGCGCCGGGCCCGCTGCACGGCGGAATCGCCGGCCTGGCCCAGGTGGCGGCCGAGAACCGCGGGCTTTTCCTCCAGGGCGGCGGCGACGGTGTCGACGAGGAACATTCCCAGGCGGCCCGGTTCCGAGGCGCGGATGGCCGCGAGAGCGCCGGGCAGGCGCTCCGGCTCCTGGGAGGCCAGGTCGGCGGCGGCCTGGGGTTGGCGCTCCTGCTGGTGAAGGGCGAGGGCCTGGCGGGCCTTTTCCAGCACTTCGGCCCGCGGAAGGGAACGGTAGGCGTTGAAGAGGGCCCGGACTTCACGCTCTTCCAGGGCCTCGCGGTGGGCCTCGCGGAAGAGGTCCAGCAGGCAGCCGGCCGCGTCGTCGGAGGGCACCTGGCCCAGCAGGCGCAGGGCGTGGCGGAACACCAGCGGATCGGGGTGGGCCGCGGCGCTCTTGAGGGGTTCGAGGCTGTCCGCGGTGAGGAGCTTGGCGAGCTGGTGGGCGCCTTCATTGGCTTCGGAAGGCTGGGCGCTGCCCTGGAGAAGGCGCGAGAAATGGTGCTGGAAGGCCTCGGCGGGATCGGCTTCGAGGAGCACCGTCTCGACCGCTTCGCGGAAGCCCGCGGTGGCCCGGCCCAGGGCCAGCTCCTTGAGGGCGGCGAGGGAGGCGGGTGTGCGCATCCGACCCACGGCGCGGGCCCCCGTCTCGAACAGCGCCAGATCCTTGTCGTGGCGGAGAAGCCGCGTCAGGACGGGCAGCCACTGGGGCCAGGGATGGTAGTAGCTGAACTCCACCACCAGCCGCTTCAGATCCGGCGAGCAGGACACCTTCTGGACGCGGGGGGCCAGTTCCTCGATGGCCGTCAGCCCTTCCTCCCCCGCCAAGCGGAAGAAGGCGAGCTGGTCCGTGCGCTCGGTGGGGTCGAGCCGATCCAGAAAGAGTTCAAATGAGGATTGCTTCATGCACCATCCGCCATGGGTCCCCATCGGCAGGGGAAAAGGGCTTCATGACCGGGTTTCGCCGCTCGGCGGCGGTCAATCCCGGGCCAGGCCGGCGATCACGTGACCGTCGATGAGGTCCCGCACGAAGGGCGTCAGGCCTTGAAACTCCACCCCCATCAGGACATAGCCGCTGGTCTTCCCCGGAACCTTCCCCAGGATCCGGAGGACCACGGCGGACAGGGGCACCAGGGGCAGATCGGGATGGTCCACATAGAGGGATTCCAGAAGGTCCCCCACCTCCAGCTCCCGGGCGTCGGCCATCTGGACTTCCAGCCCGCACCCGCCGGCGCTGAGGTTGGCGAGCCGGCCTCCCGAGACCTCGCGTCCCCGAATCTGGAACCGGATGCCGTACGCGCCGCCGCTGGTGCTCAGGCGCGAATGTTTCCGTTGTTCGCGGGGCTCAAGGGTCATGAGGGCTTCCGGGGTTCCGGGCCGGGCGGCTCAGGATCCCATGCAGACCCATCGGCACGGCGGCTGGCAAACTGGTGTTTTCGATGGGAATGGGACATGGCGAAAGCGAAGGGCGGATGGCGGCGGCGGATCCTCCTGGCGCTCGCCTGGCTGGTGGGCGGATTCGTCGGGTCCACCGCGATCGTCGTCCTGTTCTTCCGGTTCGTCCCGGTGCCCGTTTCGGCCCTGATGGTCCAGCGGCGGGTGGAAGCGTGGAGTAGTTCCGAGACCTACGTCGCCCGGCACCGCTGGGTGCCGCTGGAGGAGATCGCCCCCTGCCTGGGCGCCGCGGTGATCGCCGCGGAGGATCAGACGTTCCCCGAGCACTTCGGGTTCGATTGGCAGGCCATCGAGAAGGCCGTCCAGCACAACGAGCGGAGCCGCCGGAAGCGGGGCGCGTCCACCGTCTCCCAGCAGACCGCCAAGAACCTCTTCCTGTGGAACAGCCGCTCCTGGACGCGGAAGGGGCTGGAGGCCTGGTTCACGCTCCTCCTGGAAGCCGGCTGGTCCAAGCGGCGGATCCTGGAGGTCTACCTGAACATCGTGGAATTCGGCGACGGGATCTACGGCGCCGAGGCCGCCTCCCGCGCCTTCTTCGGAAAGCCAGCCAAGCGGCTCGCCCCCGCGGAAGCGGCCCTGCTCGCGGCGGTCCTGCCCAACCCCCGCAAGTTCCGGGCGGACGCGCCCAGCGACTACATCCGCGGCCGCCAGGCCTGGATCCTCAATCAGATGCGCCAACTGGGCGGCGAGCGGATGGTGAAGGGGCTCTAACTCCAGACGACGTCGAGTTGCCGCGGCCCCGCGAGGAACTCCACGGCGCCTTCCTGGATCCAGCGATCGGGCGCCTCACCGAAACGGGCCACCAGATCCGCAGGCCCGCCCGGGCGCGCCGTCACGCCCAGCCAGGCGTCCCGGCCGGAGCGCTTGGCGGCATACAGGCAGCGATCCGCCAGCCGGACTTGGCTCTCCCAGTCAGCGGCGTCGGTCCGGTCCGGTTGGAAGGGGAACAGGGAGAACCCGATGGAGCAGGTGAGGGCCACGGGAGTGGCTTGGCCCAGGTCGAAGGGATGGGTCCGGATCGCGTGATGGAGGCGGTTCACTGCCGCGGCGGCGCCCGCGAAATCGGCGGTGTGGCCCACGAACAGGATCTCCTCTCCGCCCCAGCGGACGAGGAAATCCGAGGCTCGGGCCTCGCGCTTCAGCACGTCCGCGAGTTCCTTCAGGGCGAGGTCGCCCGCGGCGTGGGTCCAGGTGTCGTTGATGCGCTTGAAGTGGTCGACGTCCAGCATCGCGAACACCAGGCAGCCGTCCACCGGCAGGCCGGGGCCGGGATGGTTGCGCCGGGCGCGGAGGGCCAGGCCCATGGCGGGCGGCAGCTCTTCGCTCAGGTAGCGGCGGTTGCGGAGGCCGGTGAGCGGATCGGTCCCCGAGATGGTGGTGAGGGCGAGGTTGCTCAGCTCCAGGGCCTCCGTCCGCTCGTAGACCAGGAGTTCCAGTTCATCGTTCCGCCGGCGGAGCCACCGGACCCGCCAGCGGAGGACGGCCGCCCCCGCGGCGCCAAGCAGTCCGGTCCACAGCAGCCAGGCCCAGCCCCGCCGCCACCAGGGGGGCAGGACGCGGAAGGTCACGGTTACGGCAGGGCCGGGCTCCGCGCCCTCCAGGACGGCGCGGACGCCGAGGCGATAGTTTCCGGACGGCAGGGCCGGGTACCGGAGTTCGCTGCCCGGGAGATCGCTCCATTCCTTTTCCAGGCCCTCCAGCCGCCCCTGGAACCGGAGCCGGCCTTCGTGCTCGAAGGCCAGGGAGCTGAAGCGCGCGGACAAGCTGCGCTCGCCGTAGCGGACGTCGCCCAGGCTGTCTCCGGGCCGGTCCCAGTGGCGGGAGCCCAGGGAGAGGGAAAGGAGCGTGACGGCGGGGGAGCGCCAGGGAACGCCGGCGCCTTCGGTCCGGTGGTGGAGCAGGCCCGCCGTGGATCCGAACCACATCCCGCCGTCCCCGTCGGCCCAGGTGGACGACGGATTGCAGTCGGTGCTGGCCAGGCCGTCCTCCCGGCGGTAGAGGCGGAAATTCCGCCCCTCCATGCACTGCACGCCGCGGGGACCGCCGATCCACAGGCGGCCGACAGCATCGGCGGTGAGGCTGTACACCGAATCGCTGGCGAGCCCCTCCTTTCGGCCGAGGTTCTCCAGGACCCGCGGAGTGTCGCCGCGCAGGTCCACGCGGGTGAGGCCGAAGGGCTCCAGATAGGCCACCCAGGCGGTGCCGTCCGGCAGGGCGGCCAGGGCCCGGAGGGCGCCAGGGCGCAGCCCGACATCCGAGCCCCAGGTATGCCAGCGGTCGCCGTCCAGGCGCGCCAATCCGCGGCCGGTGGTGGCCCACAGGCGACCCTGGGCGTCCAGGTACAGGCTGGTGATCTGGCCGGGATCGCCGTCCAGAAAGGGAGCCCGGCGGAAGACGGGCCGCTTCGAGGGCTCGCTGATCCGCCACAGGCCGTCCGTGGACGTGCCCATCCACAGCGAGCCCCCGCTGTCGAAGGCCAGGGCCATGGGTACGGCCAGACCCGGGGAAGGGGGCAGGGGAACGCGGGTGAGCTGTCTGCGATCAGGGCTGATGCGCACGAGGAAGGGATGCTCCCCAGCGCCCCAGATGCTGCCGTCCGGCCCTTCTCTCAATTCGTAGAGGACGAGGCCCGCGCCGGCGGGAAACGGCTCCGGTCCCCGCGGACCCATGCGGGCGAGGCCCCCGCTGGTGCTGATCCACAGCGCGCCGGAGCGGTCGCGCAGGAGGGCCCAGGTGCTGTCCGCGGGCAGGCCGTCGAGCCGGGAGAAGTTCTCCCACGCGCCCCCGCCCTGGAGGCGGTGCAGCCCCAGGCTGCCCACCCACAGACTGCCCGCGCGGTCTACCAGGGCCAGGTTGGCCCAGCCGCCGGGCAGGCCCCGCCCTTCGTCCAGCAGCCGCCAGCCGGTCCGGGAATCGAAACGGAGCAGGCCCTTGGCGGTGGGGATCAGGACGCCGCCCTCCCCGTCGTCGGCGAGGGATTCCTCGTAGAAGCTGATGGCCAGTGAGGGCAGGCCCATCGCGGGCGGCACCATTCGGAGGGAACCGGGGCGCAGGATCCGAAGCGCGGTGGGCGTGCGGGCCCAGAGGGTCCCGGCCCGGTCCAGGAGCACGGCTTTCACGGGGCCGGGATGCACGCCCTCCGCCGGTCCTAGGGACCGCCACCGGTTTTCCGCATCCCGGAAATGGACGGCGGACGCGCCGCCCACCCACATTCCGGAGTCGTCCGAAACGAGGGAATAGGCGGGTCCGCCGGGCCAGCCCTCGGCCGGAGCGAAGGGTGAGCCGGGTCCCGCGCTGCGGAACAGGCCCGACTCCGCCGCCACCCACACGCCGCCGTGCGCGTCGGCCAGGATCCGGTGGATGCGGGCCGCGGTGAGGGGATCGTCCGGCGCCACGCGCTGGACGCGGCCGCCCCGCAGGAAGCAGAGGCCCGCGCGGGTGCCGATCCACAGCCCTCCGTCCGGCGCGGGTCCGAAGGCCCGCACCCAGGCGGAGGGAAGGCCTTCCGGCAGGCTCCATAGTTGGAAGCCCGCGCCGTCGAAGCGGTAGGCGCCTCCTTCCGTTCCCACCCACAGGAAGCCTTCCGCGTCCTGGGCGAGGGTGGTGAGGCTGGGGTGCTCCAGCCCTTCGGCCGTCCCGTAGGCCCGGAACACCATCCGACCCGACGCCGGCATGCCCGCCGGAAGCGGGGCCAGCGCCAGGAGGGCGAGGCACAGGGATCGGAGAAATCGGAAAGAAGGAAAGGGCATGGTGGTCCGCTTCTCTCTGATCGGCAGAACAATCGCGGAACTTTCCAGATGAAATGCGCGGGCGCGGGCATGCGTCACGATTCCCGACCTGCCGGTGCAGTGTTCCCGCCGGCGGGGTATAGAATGGGCCCACCATTCCCAGGAGGTCCCAGCATGAAGTCTCCCGTTCGCGTGGCCGTCACCGGCGCCGCCGGCCAGATCGGATACAGCCTGCTCTTCCGCATCGCCAGCGGGGCGATGCTCGGCGACGACCAGCCCGTCATCCTCCAGCTCCTGGAGATCACCCCAGCCCTGAAGGCCCTCCAGGGCGTGGTGATGGAACTGAACGACTGCGCCTTCCCGCTGCTGGCGGGCGTGGTCACCTCCGACGATCCCATGGTCGCCTTCAAGGACGCGGACTACGCCCTGCTGGTGGGCGCCCTTCCGCGCAAGGCCGGGATGGAGCGGAGCGACCTCCTGAACGCCAACGGCGGGATCTTCAAGCCCCAGGGCCAGGCCCTCAGCGAAGTGGCCAGCCGCGAGGTGAAGGTGCTGGTGGTGGGCAATCCCGCCAACACGAACGCCTATATCGCCCTGTCCAACGCCCCCAAGCTGAAGCCTTCGCAGTTCCACGCCATGGTGCGCCTGGACCACAACCGCGCCATCTCCCAGCTCGCGGAGAAGACCGGCAAGCCCGTCACCGCGATCAAGAAGATGACCATCTGGGGCAACCACAGCGTCACCCAGTTCCCCGATCTCTACCACGCCACCGTCGACGGCAAGAACGCCTACGACCTGGTGAATGACCACGCCTGGTACGAGACCACCTACATCCCCACCGTCGCCAAGCGCGGCGCCGCCATCATCGAGGCCCGCGGGCTCAGCAGCGCCGCCAGCGCCGCCAACGCCGCCATCGACCACATGCGCTCCTGGGCGCTGGGCACCCCCGAGGGCGATTGGACCAGCATGGCCTTCGTTTCCGACGGCAGCTACGGCGTGCCCGAGGGCCTGGTCTACGGCTTCCCCGTCACCGTGAAGAACGGGAAGGTGGAGATCGTCCAGGGCCTGGACATCAACGAGTTCAGCCGCGCCAAGATGGACGCCACCGCCAAGGAACTCGACGAAGAGCGCCAGGCCGTGAAGCAGCTCGGCCTCGCGTAGCGGGATTCTTCGAAAGAGAAGCGCGGGAGGCGTCCGCCTCCCGCGCTTTTTCATCAGGCGCGAAGGATCTCCAATACTAAGTCCGGGTGCGTCCGCACGAAGGCCGCGCGGGCGGAAGCGGGGATCACAGCCAGAAAGCAGGTCTCCTCCGCCACGACCGTCGCCTCGTGGGGGCGCTGGCGCAAGTAGGCCTCCAACTCCAGGAAGCCGCCGGAAAGATCCTCGGCGCGGAGGAGGCGGTCTCCCACGCGAACGGTTCCCATGGCCACCTGGAAAAGTGCGTCGGCCTTCGACCCGGCTTCGAAGATGACCTCGCCCGTCTCGACCATCCGCCGTTCCGGCGCCAGGTGGAAGCGGGTCCGGAGCTCGCGCAGTTCGTCGTTGGCCTCCTTCAATCGCGCCGTGAACTGGTGGCACAGGATACGGGTGAGGTTCGGAAACCCTTCCATGATGGCGTCGAGGTGCGCGGGCTTCAGGTGCAGCGCCTGGCACGCCCCCACCGCCCGCACCGTGGCCGTGCGCCGCTGCGCGCCGAAGTAGGCCATCTCTCCGATGATGGTCGGCGTCTCGGGAGCGCATTCGATCTGCGCCAAAGGCCGTGCCGTCCCGTCCGGTAGGGCCTTCTCCACCACCAGGCTGCCTTTGCGGACGATGAAGAGGTCCTGGCTCTCCTCCCCTTCGACGACGAGACGCTCCCCGTCGCGGAACCGCAGGAGGGCGATGTCGGGATGTGCGGCCAGCAGTGGCCCCAGCTCCGGGTCCGAAGCCAAGTCCAGGGCGGCGGGGTCGAGGGGATCGGGCATGCCGACATCTTCTGATGAGAAAGAAGGATCGGCCACGGATAAACGCGGATGGACACGGATTGATCTGGAGGTGGGATCCAAAGACAACGAGCAGGGGAGAAGGGCGGAAGCCAGGAGGACGGAAGAGCTTTACACCTGGGCGATCGGTGGATCTCTGTTTGAAAAGCTGAAACCGCAGATGTCGTCGATGGCACAGATGGGCGCCGATTCATCATGGGTGAGCCGGCTTCTCAATCGGTGTGATAGCACTTGCATTCAAAGATAAGGATCACCACCAAGACACGAAGACACCAAGAAAAGTGTGTTCGATCCTCTCGCTCTTCTTAGTGCCCCTCGGTGCCTTGGTGATGAAAAGAAAACCTTGGGTCTTGATCCCCTATTGGCATGAAGTCCTTTCTGCGTCATCGGCGACATCTGCGGTTCAAAACTTTTTCTTCGCACCCTTCGCGACTCCGCCTTTCCGCTTTCATTCCTTCTTTTGAGCCATAAGCCAAGCCCCAACGAAAAGGGCGGGATGACTCCCGCCCTTGCTTTCTCTGCGTTCTCTGGGGTGAACGGATTTTCTAGCTGCACCCCGTGGTCGCGCCGCAGGTCTGGCACTTCATGCAGGCGCCGTTGCGGACGAGGGTGAGGTGGCCGCATTCGGGGCAGGGGTCGCCGGTGTAGCCCTTTTCGCGGGCGGCCCGGGCGGCGGAGGCCGCGGTGGCGGTCTTGGTGGCGCCGACGGCGACGGGTTGGAGCGCGGGCTGCGGGGTGTTCTCCGCCTCGGGGAAGGGCAGAGGTGTGCCGGTGGGGAGGACGGGGAGGGCGCCTGCGAGGCCGGGAGCCTGGGTGCCCGGACGGAGGCCGGTGGCGGCGTTCACGATCTGGTCGGCTTCGACGTGGGCCAGGTCGTAGCGCCCGAGGTAGCTGATGGCCAGTTCGCGGAACACGAAGTCGATGATGCTGGTGCTCATCTTGATGGAGTCGCTGCCCATGACCATCCCGCCCGGCTCGAACCGGGTGAAGAGGAAGGCGTCGCAGAACTCCTCCAGGGGCACGCCGTGCTGGAGGCCCATGCTGACGGCGATGGCGAAGCAGTTGAGCACGGCGCGGAAGGCGGCGCCCTCCTTGTGGATGTCGAGGAAGATCTCGCCGAGGCTGCCGTCCTCGTATTCGCCGGTGCGGAGGTAGAGCTTGGTGCCGCCCACGGTGGCCGCCTGGGTGTAGCCCCCGCGGCGGTTGGGCATCCGCCGGCGGTAGGTGCGCACCAGCTGCTGAGTGAGGGCCTGGGCCACCACCGGCGCCTTGTCCGCCGGCGCGGCATCCTCGTCCAGCAGGGTGTCGGCGCCGTCCAGCAGGTCCAGGTTGGTGGCCATGGCCTGGCTCATCTTGGAGCCGTCGCGGTAGAGGGCGACGGCCTTCAGCATGAGCTGCCAGCTGGCTTCGTAGATCTTCCCGATCTCGCCGACGGTGGCTTCGGCGGGGAGGTTGATGGTCTTGCTGATGGCGCCGCTGAGGAAGGGCTGGGCGGCGCCCATCATCTTCAGGTGGCCCACGGGGGCGATGTAGCGCCTGCCGAGGCGGCCGCAGCGGTTGGCGCAATCGAAGATGGGCAGGTGCTCGTCCTTGAGGTGGGGTGCGCCCTCCACCGTCATGGTGCCGCCCAGGGCCTGGAGGAAGGCCTCCACCTGGTCGGCGCTGAAGTCCTTCTTCAGCCGCTCGGCGTCGAGGGCGAAGGAGGGATCGAAGGCGGTGGGGAGCTTCTGCTCGACGGCCGCGATCTCCTCCTCGGCCCAGCCGGCGCCGCGTAGCATGCTGCGGGTGATTCCGGGCGTCTCGTCCGTGATCTGCTGCCAGCCCACCACGTAGCGCTCGATGTCCTGGATCTGGGAGGGGGCGTAGCCCAGGCGGGCCAGTGCCTCGGGAATGGCGCCGTTCACCAGTTTGAAGTAGCCGCCGCCCGCCAGCTTCTTGAACTTCACCAGCGCGAAATCGGGCTCGACGCCGGTGGTGTCGCAGTCCATCAGGAGGCCGATGGTGCCCGTGGGCGCCAGCACCGTCACCTGGGCGTTGCGGAAGCCCCACTGCTCGCCGTAGGTGAGGGCGGTGTCCCAGCTCTCGCGGGCCGCGTCCACGATGCGCTTGGGGACGCCCGCGCCGTGCAGCCCCTGGGGCCGGATGGAGAGCTGTTCGTACTCCGACGCCGGCGCGTTGTAGGCGGCGCGGCGGTGGTTGCGGATGACCCGGAGCATGTGGGCGGCGTTCTTCGCGTAGCCGGGGAAGGCGCCCAGTTCGTGGGCCATCTCGGCGCTGGCGGCGTAGGCGTCGCCGGTGAGGATCGCGGTGAGGGCCGCGCACCACTGGGTTCCCTCCACGCTGTCGTAGGGGATGCCCATGCGCATCAGCATGGCGCCCAGGTTGGCGTAGCCCAGGCCCAGGGTGCGGAACTCGTAGCTGAGCTGCGCGATGGAATCGCTGGGGAACTGGGCCATCAGGACGCTGATCTCCAGCACCACGGTCCAGAGGCGGATTCCGTGGCGGTAGCCCGCCAGGTCGAAGCCGCCGTCGGCGGTGAGGAAGGTGCACAGGTTCAGGGACGCCAGGTTGCAGGCGGTGTCGTCCAGGAACATGTACTCGGAGCAGGGGTTGCTCGCGCGGATGGGCCCGTCCTCGGGGCAGGTGTGCCAGTCGTTGATGGTGGTGTCGAATTGGATGCCGGGATCGGCGCAGGCCCAGGCCGCTTTGTTCACCTTCTCCCACAGGTCCTTGGCGCGGAGCTTCTTCGAGGCCCGGCCGTCCACGCGGCGCTTCAGATCCCAGTCGCCGTCCATTTCCAGGGCGCGCATGAAGGCGTCGGGGACGCGCACGGAGTTGTTGGAGTTCATCCCGCCCACGGTGTAGTAGGCCTCGCCGTCCCAGGAGGTGTCGTAGCCCGCCAGGTCGCGCTCGAAGTCGCCTTCCACGAGGCGGCCCAGGCACTGCGTGAGGAAGGCCGCGGGCGCCCCTTCGCGCTTGGCGCGGGCCAGGGCCTTGCGGAGGGCCTCGTTGGTCTTGGGATCCGCGTCCTTGACGGTGGAGCCCTCCACGGCCTTGCACAGGGCGTCCCACTGGCGGCGGAGGACCGCACTGCCGGCGGCCATCATGGCGACCTTGCGCTCCTCGGTGACCTTCCAGTCGATGAAGGCCTCGATGTCGGGATGGTCCAGGTCGAGGCAGACCATCTTGGCCGCGCGGCGCGTGGTGCCGCCGCTCTTGATGGCGCCGGCGGCGCGGTCGCCCACCGCGAGGAAGCTCATGAGGCCCGAGCTGCGGCCTCCGCCGGAGAGGGGTTCTTCCGAGCCGCGCACCTTCGAGAAATTGGTGCCGGTGCCGGATCCGTACTTGAAGATGCGCGCTTCGCGCGTCCACAGGTCCATGATCCCGCCCTCGTTCACGAGGTCGTCGGCCACGCTCTGGATGAAGCAGGCGTGCGGCTGGGGGCGCTCATAGGCGGAGCTGGACTTCCGCATCTCCCCGGTGGCGGGATCCACGTAGCTGTGGCCCTGGGCCGGCCCGGAGATCCCGTAGGCGAAGTGCAGGCCCGTGTTGAACCACTGGGGCGAATTGGGCGCGCACATCTGGTTGGCGAGCATGTAGGTCAGCTCGTCGTAGAAGGCCTGGGCGTCGTCGGCGGAATCGAAGTAGCCGTGGGTCTCGCCCCAGTGCCGCCAGCAGCCCGCCAGCCGGTGGAAGACCTGCCGGGCGTCCTTCTCCCCGCCGTTCTGGGCGTCGATGCCCTTCCGGCGGAAGTACTTCTGGGCCAGGATGTCCACCGCCACCTGGGACCAGGTCTCGGGGACCAGGACGCCCTTGGCTTCGAAGACCACCGTGCCGTCGAGCTTGGTGATGCGGCTGGTCCGCGGGACGAAGGGAATCCCCTCCAGCGGATCCTGACCTGCCTTCGTGAAGTGGCGGGCGATCTTCATGGCGCTGTCCTGGTAGAGAAAGGGTGAGGAAGGACGTGGATCCGGCCTTTCCAGAAGAGTGCGCAAAGCCGTCCCCGGAGTCGGGAGCCTTGCAATCGACCTCTACGGGTTGTGCCGGAAGGAAAGGATGACCCCAAGATATGGGGGCGTCAAGGGCCCTCCACGGATTTTTCCTTTCGTGCCGGTTCCTTGCGGAAGGCCCCCATCCCTGGCGGGATCCCCGGGCTTGCGGATAGGCTGAATACAAGCCGGGCCCCATGCATCGGGGTGCGATGAACCGGGTCAGGTCGGAAGAAGCAGCCCTAAGTCGTTCCCCCGAGTGCCGTGGCAAGCCCGGCCCTTTCGCGCCTGGGGCGCAAAAGGGCCGGAGCTGCCATCGATCCGGCTGCGCCGGATCGAATCGGCACTGGCATGCGCTCGGCGCCGGGTCCCGATTTCGCGAGCTCCGTCGGAGCCCGCTCCATCACCCGGCGGTTGCGCACGTGGCAAGCCCGGCCCTTTTGTGCCTCAAGACGGGAAAGCGCGGACCTGCCCTCGCTCAGGCTCCCGCCCGGCACACGGCATAGAGCGGACATCCTCCGCAGGTGCTGCGCTGCCGGACGCCGGGGCAGTCCCCGAGGATGCCCAGGTGGCTGAGGGCGAAGTCGTAACGGAGAGGATCGGCGGGGTCGAGGCGGCGGAGGGCGTCGGTGATCTCGCGGGCCATCCGGCCATCCGGCGTGGCTCGTGCGGTGAGCCCGATGAACCGGGAAACCCGCGCCACGTGGGTGTCCAGGGGAATGACCAGCCCCTCGATGGGAAGCCGCGTCCACAGGCCGAGGTCGGGCCAGGCGGGCCGGGCCATCCAGCGCAGGAACATCCGCCAGCGCTTGCAGGCGGCGCCTTGCAGGGGATCGGGAAGGGAGAACCGCACGCCGTAGGAAGGGGGAAGCTCGGCGCGCAGGCGCTGGATCAGGCGGGAAAGGGCCGCGTCCGGATTCTCGCCGCCCCGAGTAAGGAGGTGGGGCTCGAGTCCGGCGCCGCTCTCCGCGTCGAGGGTGCGCCAGGCGAGGAGCCAGGCCGCGAGATCCGCGCCCGTATGGAAGCGCCAGACCCAGGCGGCCAGGGCGTCTTCCAGTTCCCGGCGGACTTCGTCGGCTCCGTGTTCCCGCAGCCAGGCGGCGGGATGGGCCCCGAGGGGCGCGAGGGCCGCCCGGACGGCGCGGATCATGGGATCCACGCGGCCGTAGGCCAGGTGGGCGGCCACGAAGGCCGCGACTTCGCGATCGAGGGGCGAGTCGTAGCCCAGGGGGACGGAAAGGGGGTCCTTCTCCAGCGCCGCGGGGATGTCGTAGCGGGCGCAGAGGCCATCGAGATGGGCCTTGAGGGTGGGAGTGGAAATCCTCATTCCGCCAGTGTCCCAGGGGCTCTACGGGAGGCGCGAACGAAAAAACCGCACCTCGTGCCTAAAATCACTATGTAAGCAAAGGGATTGCCGCTAGGCTGATGAACGGTGGCCCGTGCGCCCCTACTGGAGCAGCAACCGCACATGATGAACCTGCGTGGCCTTGGCAATCTGGCGAAGATCCTCGAAGAAGCAGCGAAACCCGATTCCGTGTTGCGGGAAGACCGAGAAAAGCCCAAGCCCAAGGTTCTGAAAAAGGGAGAGAAGGTCGCGAAAACCCGGACCATCGATCCCAAGCGGAAGGTGTGGTACGAGAAGCGGCTGAAGGAAGTGGCGGCGAAGACGGCCGTGTCGGACGTGCCCGCCGCGGGCCCCGTCACCGCGCCCATCGTTTCCCCCGCTCCGGCCCTGACCAAGAGCGTGGCCTCCAAGGTGGGAGGGTCGCTTCTGCAGACCCTGGCCGCCGCCAAGGACGCGAAGCCCAAGATCGACGGCCCCAAGCGGTCCGAAGCGTGGCGCCGCAAGCCCGGCGAATCGATCTTCTAGCCGATAGCCAGCGTGGACGTTCAGGCCCCGACGGCAGTCGGGGCCTGAACTTTGTACTTCCGCCCGATCCAGGTGGAGGCCAGCGGGCGTTCGAAGCGCGCGCCGCGCAGGTCGCCGAGGGAGAAGAGGCCCAGGTCGAGGATGGGCGTGGTGCCGTCCAGGGTTCCGTCCGCCAAGCGGGCCTCCAGTTCCTCCCGATCGAAGGCGCGAAGCCCCCCGGGGAATTTCGCCACGACCACCTGCGGCCCGAGGAGACCGAGTTCCAGCCGGTCCGCCAACTGCTTCAGGCCCCGCAGCATCCCGTCGATGGCGCAGCCGGACGGCTGAGTGGCCAGGGTGGGCTCCGCCACCGCCAGCACCTGGCCCTCCAGGAGGGCCCATGTCGCCTCGTACTGGATGCCCTTGTGGCGCCATCGGCCGAGCAGCGCGTCCAGTTCCGGCGCCAGCTTCGCGGGGTCCGGAGCCCGGTGGAAGGCGAGGAGCCACAGGCGGGATTCATCGGGGAGGGCGGCAAAGGAAATGGAGGTCATGGGGGCTCCATGTTGAGACATCCATTGTGATGCCGGCCTCGGGGGATCCGTGCCATCACAGGCTTCCGTGACGAAAGTTCACCCAGGTCTCGCGTATGGTGGAAGGCGATGCGAGACGCGGCGATCCTGCTCCTCAACCTGGGCGGTCCGGTGAACCTGGGCCAGGTGGAGCCCTTTCTGGGGGAGCTGTTCGGCGACCGGGAGTTGATCCGCCTTCCCGGGCCCGCGTGGCTCCAGCCCCCCTTCGCCCGGCTGATCGCCCGGTTGCGGGCTCCCGGCGCGCGCGGGCGCTACGCGGAGATCGGGGGCGGCTCGCCCCTGCTGCGGGAGAGCGCCTACCAGGCCGCGGCGCTGCGGAGCGCCCTCCGGGCCGCCGGCCGCCAGGAGGCCGTGAAGCTCTGCTTCCGCTACGCCGGGCCCCGGGCCGCGGGTCTCCTGAAGGCCCTCAAGGGGGACGGCATCCGCAAGCTCGTGCCGGTGACCCTCTACCCCCACGACTGCCGCGCCACCACCGGCTCCAGCCTGCGGGAACTGGCTGTGGAAGCCACGCGCGCGGGGATGGAACTGCTCCCCGGCGTGAATCACTACGCCACCGATCCCGACTATCTGGATGCCCTGGAGCGCCCGCTGCGGGCGGCCCTGGCCGAGCTTCCCGGCGCCACGGTGATCTTCAGCGCCCACAGCCTGCCCGTGCGGCAGATCGAGGCCGGCGATCCCTACGAGCGCGAGATCCGCGCCACCCGCGAAGCCCTGATCGCCCGCATCGGCGAGATTCCCGGCGGCTACATCCAGGCCTACCAGAGCCGCACGGGCCCCGTCCGCTGGCTGGAGCCGCCGCTGAAGGGCGTGCTGGAATCCATGGGCGGGCGGGACGTGATCGTGGTGCCCATGAGCTTCGTCAGCGAGCACATCGAGACCCTGCACGAGCTCGACATCGAATACCGCCACGTGGCGGACCAGGCGGGAATCCGCACCTACCGCCGCATTCCCGCGCCCGGCACCGACCCGGCCTACATCCGCTGCCTCACGCGGCGCGTCCTGGAGATCCTCCCATGAGCACTCTGATTCTCGGCGGCGGCGTGACGGGCCTGGCGGCCGCCTGGCATCTGCACCGGAAGGGCGAGTCCGTGGAGGTGTGGGAGGCGGATGGCGCCGTGGGCGGCTGGATGAAGACGCTTCCCTGGGAGGGCGGCCATTTCGAGACCGGCCCCCAGGGCGTGCTGTGGCAGAAGGGCACGGCCGTGGACCGGCTGTTCAGCGCCATCGACCTGCCTTTCCGGTCGCCGGGCACCGGCGCGCGCTGGGTCGGGAAGGGCGGGCGGCTGATCTCGGTCCCCGCTTCGCCGGTGGGCCTGATGACCTCGCCCCTGATGCCCCTGGGCGCCAAGCTGCGGATGATGCTGGAACCCTTCCAGCCGGTGCGTCCCGCGGAGCCGGAGGAGGGCCTCAGCGCCTTCGTGGCCCGGCGGCTGGGGAAGGGCGTGGCCACCGAGCTGCTGCCCGCCATGGTGGCCGGAGTCCTCGCCGCCCCCCCCGAGATCCTGTCCGTGGACGCCATCCCCAAGCTGCGCCAGTGGGAGTCCACCGGCAGCCTGGTGAACGGGATCCGCAAGGGCGGCGTGAGCCACATGGTCGTCCCCGAAGGCGGGATGGGCCAGTTGCCCCTGCGGCTCGCGGAGCGGCTTCCTGCCGTGCGGACCGGCCTGCGCGCGGAGCGCCTCGAGGCCCTGCCGGGCGGCCGCTGGCGCGCGACCGGCGGGGGCGAAGTCCGCGAGGCGGATCGCGTGGTCCTGGCGCTGCCCGCCTTCGAGGCGGCGGCTCTGCTCGGTTCCGTGGCGCCCCAGAGCGCCGACGCCCTGGCCTCGATCCCCTACACCTCCGTGGACCTCTGGCACAGCCGCCACGCGCCGCTGCCGGCGCTGAAGGACAGTTTCGGCTTCCTCATCCACCCGCCCGAGGGCCGCGGCTACTTGGGTTCGCTGGTGCCTTCGTGGATGGATCCCCAGAGCGCGCCGGAGGGCGTCATGCAGCTGCGGAGTTTCATCGGCGGCGCCTTCGGGAAGCCCGCGGACCTGGAGACCTGGGAGGGCGTCTTCGCCAGGCTGAAGCACTGGATCCCCGTCCTTGGCGATCCCTCCGCCACTCGCCACGAGCGGGCCGAGCGGGCCATTCCCCGTCCCGAACTGGGCCATCGCGCCCGGGTGAAGGCGGCGCTGGAAGGCCTGCCTGCCGGCGTGGACTGGCTGAGCAACGCCCGGTTCGGTCCCGGCGTGCGCGACATCCTCGAGGGGCTGGAGGTCTGGATCGGCTGACGTCGCGCCCGGCAGGCTGGTATGGTCTTTGGTTTTCGGAGATGTCATGCCGTCCGTCCGGGCTCCGTTCCTGCTGATTCCTCTGCTCCTTCCGTCCCTCCGGGCCCAGGACGCCGCGCCCAAGCGGCCCTGGTCGGACAAGGCGGCCCTCAGCTACGTGGCCGCCAGCGGCAACGCCTCCAGCCAGACCCTGGGCTTCTCCAACGAGTTCAAGTACACCTGGGACGCGGCGGCCTTCGCCTTCAACGCGGGCGGCGTGCGGGTGAGGACCACCACCGTCGAGCGGTCGGCCTCCGGCGCCACCCTCGCGGACACCACGGTGCTGGAGACGGACACCACCCAGACCAGCACCGAGACCTACTACGCCAACCTCCGGTACGACCACACCCTGACGCCGAGGCTGCAGTGGTTCGGGTCCACGGGCTGGGAGCGGAACATCCCCGCGGGCCTGGAAGCGCGCTACACCGGCCTCGTGGGGCTCGGCTACTGGTGGATCAAGCACGACCGGACCACCTTCTTCACGGACGCGGGCCTGGGGTACACGAAGGAGACGCCGGTCTTCCTGCCGCCGGGGACGGACGACCGCTTCGCCACGTTCCGCCTCGGGGCCAAGGTCGAGCGGAAACTGTTCGCCACGTCGGGCTTCACGTCCGAATTGAATGTCTCCGACAGCTTGCAGGACAGCCAGAACTACCTGGCGGTCTGGCGGAACGCCTTCACCACCACCCTGTCGAGCCGGCTGGCCCTGAAGGTCGGCTACGACGTGACCTACCGGAACAAGCCCGCTTCGGTGGGGGTGGATGTCGTCCAGACCCCCGTCGCCACGCCGCCCGTGATCCTCGGCCAGGCGCCCTTCCAGTTGAAGAAGACGGACACGGTCTTCACCACCTCGCTGGTGATCACGCTGTGAGGCCTGACAGATCCGGACGCGGGGCGCAGAATGGGGCCACCCTCCAAGGAGTTTCCATGCGCCAGATTCTCCTCCCCCTTCTCGTCTGCGCGGTCCTCGCCGCGCAGCCCGCTTCCAAGCCCTCCGCCGACGTGAAGGTCGGCACGGGCGTGGAGAAGCTGGAACTCCAGGGCGCCGCGTCCGAGTTCAAGGTGCCCGCGGGAACGAAGCTCTACGCCTGGACCAAGGTGGCGGGCGCCGCCGACAGCACCGTCACCGTGGTGTTCAGCCTGGATGGCCGCACCACCAAGCAGGAGCTGACCGTTCCCCGCTCGCCCTATCGCACGAACGCCTACCGCACCTTCCGGGCCGGGGACGCCGGGCGGTGGACGGTGAAGGTGCTCGGCGCGGATGGGGCGGAACTCGGCACCACCGACTTCACGGTGGAAATCCAGTAGGCAGGTCCCCGCACGCCGCTTTTCCCGGAGTTTCCATGCCC
Source organism: Geothrix sp. 21YS21S-4 (assembly GCF_030845995.1). Lineage (NCBI taxonomy): Bacteria > Pseudomonadati > Acidobacteriota > Holophagae > Holophagales > Holophagaceae > Geothrix > Geothrix sp. 21YS21S-4. The sequence continues at coordinate 1,655,981 of NZ_CP132719.1, read as the reverse complement.
CACTTCGCCCTTCTCGATGGGCTGCCCGTTGCCGTCTCCATGTGGAAGCTGAACCAGCCTTGGTGGGAGTTCATCCTGCGCGGCGTGCTGGTCTACGGCTTCCTCCTGTTGATGCTCCGGCTCATGGGGAAGCGCGAGGTGGGCCAGATGGCGACCTTCGACCTGGTCCTCCTCCTGATCCTCAGCAACGCCGTGCAGAACAGCATGAACGCCGGCGACAACACCGTCCTGGGGGGCTTCCTGCTGGTGGGAGCGCTGATGGGGCTGAACGTGGTCGTCTCCTGGCTGACCTGGCGCAGCAAGCGGGTCGAGCGGGTCCTCGAGGGGGGTCCGCGGATCGTGATCCACCACGGCGTGATCAACCAGTCCGTCCTGGATTCGGAGCGGATCACCCACCACGAACTGATGGCCGCGGTCCGCCGCGCGGGGCTGGCGGACCTCGAGGGCGTGCGCGTGGCCATTCTCGAAACGAACGGGCAGATCAACGTCATTCCCAAGGAGGCCCCTTGACTTGGCGAATAAAAGGCGAAAAATGAGGGCATGACGCCCCTGCTGCTGCCTTCGGATCCCCCGCCGCTGTTCCGGGATCTCCAGGTGGAACCGGAAGAGGCGCGCTCCATCCTCCGGCCCCAGAAGAACGACGGGTACGGCTTCGGATTCGCGCTGAGCCCCTATCGGGGATGCGCCCACGGCTGCCGCTACTGCTACGTCCGGGAATACCCCAACGCCCTGCACGGACCCGAGGACTGGGGCGGATGGGTCTCCCCCAAGCTGAACGCTCCCGAGCTGCTGTGGTCCCAGCGGCACCGCCTGCACAACGAGCGGGTATTCATGGCCTCGGCCACCGATCCCTACCAGCCCCTGGAGCGGGACTACCGGCTCACCCGGCGCTGCCTGGAAGTCCTGCTGCTGTGCCCCACCACGCGGGTGATCATTCACACGCGCTCGCCGCTCGTGCTCCAGGACCTCGACCTGCTGCGGAGCTTCGGAAACCGGCTGTCCGTGGGCTTCTCCATTCCCACCGACGACGACACCGTGAGGCAGGCGGTGGAACTGCGGGCCCCGGCCATTCCCAGCCGCTGGGCGGCCATGGAGCGGCTGGCGCGGGCGGGCATCCGCGTCACCGCGGCGGTCGCGCCCCTGCTGGCGGTCCACGACGCGCGGACCTTCGCCCGGCGGGCCCGCGCCAGCGGGGCGCAAGGCGCCTGGGTGGGAAGCCTGCGGCTGCTGAAGCGGGATCCCTTCTACGGCCTCCTGGCCGAGCACGGCTGGCTGAAGGTGCTCGACCCGGCCTATGCCGACGAGGTGCGCCAGGCTTTCCACGAGGTGTTTCCGCCGCCCCGCGAGGTCCGCGAACGGCCCGTCAAGGCCGCACCGCCGCCTCCGCCGCCGGTGCGCCAGCCGGGCCTCTTCGACAAGGTCGGCTGAGCGGGCTCCGACCGGCGCAAACGGCACCCCTTGTGGGAGACTGGAATCGCCATGACCACCCTCGCGCTCAAGTACCGCCCCCGCCTCCTTTCCGACCTCGTGGGGCAGGAGGGCAGCGTGAAGGCCCTGGCCAACGCCCTGAAGCGGGCGAAGGAGAGCGGCCGGATCCACCAGGCCTACCTGTTCGCGGGCGTGCGCGGGACGGGAAAGACCAGCACGGCCCGCATCCTGGCGCGGGCGCTCAACTGCGCGGAGGGCCCCACGGCCACGCCCTGCGGGGTGTGCGACTCCTGCCGCGCCGCCGAGCGACCGGACCAGAACCTGGACATCGTCGAGATCGACGCCGCCAGCCGGGCGTCCGTCGCCGACGCCCGGGCGCTGCGCGAGCAGGTGCAGACCCGGCCGGCCTTCTGCCGCTACCGGGTCTACATCATCGACGAAGTCCACATGCTCAGCACCGAGGCCTTCAACGCCCTGCTGAAGGTCATCGAGGAACCGCCGCCCCACGCGATCTTCGTCCTCGCCACCACCGAACTCCAGGACGTGCCGGACACCATCAAGAGCCGCGTCCAGATCTTCCCCTTCCGCCTCATTCCCGTGGGCCTGATCGAAGGCCGCCTGCGGCACGTCTGCGACCAGGAGGGCGTGACGGTGGAGGGCGGCAGCCTGCGCCTCGTGGCCGAAGCGGGGCAGGGGTCCATGCGCGACGCCCTCACCATCCTCGACCGCGTCATCGCCGCCGGGGACGGCACGGTCCAGGAAGAGGCCGTCCGCGAGCAGCTGGGAATCGTGAGCGCCCACCTCGTCCAGGGCGTGATGTCCGCCCTGGCCATCGGCGACACCGCCGCCCTGGTGGAGGCCTGCCGGGAACTGTCGGAGCAGGGGGCGGACTGGGCCACCTTCTGGCGGGAGTTGGTCCTGGCCTTCCGGGATCGCCTGGAGGAGGAGGCCCGCGCCGCCCGGGGCCCCCAGGAACTGCTGCGGTGGGCCCGGATGCTCCAGCTGCTCCTGAACCGGGAGCGCGACCTCCGGGACACCAGCCTGCCGCGGGTGGTGGTGGAGCTGGCGCTGGTGACCGCCGCCCAACTGCCCCATCTCGCGCCGCTGGACGCCTTGGTTTCGGGCGCCGCAGCGGGCGCGCCGAGACCGGCCGCGGCCCCGCCGCCGGTCCCTTCCCGGGCTCCTCAGGTCGCGCCGGCGCCTGAGGGGCCTCGCAGGCCCGCGCCGGCCCCGACCTCTGCGGTTCCGCGTCCGTTTGCGCCCTCTCCCGCACCCCCGGCTGTCGGAACGTCCGCCCAGCTTCGCCACCTCTGCGGCGAGGCGCTGGGCCGGGTGCCGGGCCTCCGCACCCTGGGCACCGCGCCCCAGATGGCCACGGACCTGCGCTGGGAGGCGCCGGTGCTGCGCTTCCGCTTTCCCGCCAACGTCCGCCAGACACTCCAGGAACTGGAGCGGGAAAAGGCCAATCCGCACGTTCTGGCCGCCCTGGCGGCGGTTCTCCCCGGGCTGAAGGAACTGGAGATCCGCTTCGACGACGAGGCCGCGGCCGCTTCCGACCGCCCCGAGGATCGCCTGCGCCGGGAACCGGCCTTCCAGGAACTGCTGCGCCTCAGCGGCGGCGAAGTGCTGGAGATCCGGCGGGAAGGCTGATCATCCGCCCGACACCGGCGGCATGAGGGCCACTTCGTCGCCGTCCGCCAGAGGGGTGCTGCGCGGGGCGAAGCTCTGGTTCACGGCGAACAGGGCGTCCGGGGGCAGGGCGGCGAAGCGGGGATCCGCCAGGAGATCGGCGAGGGTCCGGGCGGCAGGCACCTGCACTTCGCCGAACCCCAGCAGGTCGCGGTACCGGGCGAAGCACTTCACGGTGATCATGGGCCTACCTCGGGCTCCAGTTGTGGCGGATCTCGCCGGAGGGGTTGAGGCCCGCGCCTCCCCCCGAACTGGCGCCGAGCTGGAGGATGATGTTTCCGAAGCGCCATTCCACCTGGCCGGAGGTGATGCTGAGTTCCCCGCTCTTCTTGTGGGAGACCACGAAGGCGCTGCGCTGCCCCAGGAGGTTGAAGCTCTTCCCGAAGGTGACTTCGGTTTCGCTGGTGCCGAGGCTGGTGGTGCGGAGGGCCACGTTCACCCGGTCCAGGCCGAGGCTCTTGCGCAGCTGCTCCTGGAAGGGCGCGAAGGCCAGGGTGGAGATCAGGCCCGAGCCCGCGCTGGCGAGGCCCGAGGTGATCGCGCCCTGGGTGGTGCCGGAGGAGGTCGCCGCCGTGCCCACGTTCGCCACGTTTCCGGGATTGATGAGGATGGCCACGATCTCGTCCTGCCGCAGGCTGGGCGTGGAACTGGGGACGATGGCGAGGTTGCTCAGGGTCCCGTGGATGTCCAGGTTCACCGTGTAGCCGGGGATGGAGTTGATGCTGCCCTGGAGGTTGATCATGGGATCCAGCGGCCGGGCCTCGGAGAAGGCCAGGGAGCCGCTGTTCACGACCATGTCGCCGGCGGGGAAGATGTTGGTGATCCGTCCCCCGGGCTGGAAGACCATCGTCCCCTTGGGCACGGGATGGGCCAGGGTTCCCAGCACCTGGAAGGCGCTTTCCGTGCGGCCCTCCAGTTTCAGGAGGTTGGTGTCGAAGCTCCAGGGGTTCCGCAGGTCCAGTTCCAGGTCGAGGCGGATGCGGTCCAGGGGATCGTCGGGGTCCAGCCCCACCAGCCCCCCGGTGTCGCTGAGGGCGCTGCGGAGGATGAGATCCGCCAGCTTGATCTCGCTCTGGTAGGTCACCCGGTCCGCCCGCAGGCGGCCCTTGAGCAGCCCGCCGTCCCGGTTCCCCTCCAGGGTGGCGCGGAGAGTCCCCTGAAGGTCGAGTCCATCCGGCAGGTCCCGCAGCTGGAAGTTGGCGAGGGCCGCCTTCAGGGTGTAGGTGTCGAGCCCTCCCAGGCGCCAGGCGAGATCGCCGGAGAGCCGCAGGTCCCCATGGGCCAGGGTTCCCCGCAGAGGGTTGTTCTCCGGCAGGGAGATGATCCGGTCCTTGAAGACCAGATCCGCCCGCAAATCTTCCACGCCCTGGTAGCCGCGCAGGTTGGCCCGGCCGTTCTCCAGGGACAGGGTGCCGTCCAGGCGCGGATCCAGGTAGGTCCCATGGGCCCGCAGGTCCAGGCGGCCCAGGCCCTCCACCCGAAGTTCGGACAGGAGGTTGTACTCGTCCACTTCCATCACCCGGTCGAGGATGCTCTTGAGGTGGGCGAGGTTCGCGGTCCCCAGCAGCCGCACGTCGAGGGGCGCCGACGGGAAGAAGGGGAGGCTGCCCGTGATGCGCAGCCCCGCAGCCTGCGCGGGGGCGTCAGCGGGGTTGCGGCCGCGCCCCTCCAGGGCGATGTCCACGTCCGCGCCGGCGGCGGTGCCGCGGAGGACGGAGGTGCCCACCCGCTGCAGCTCGAAGGCGGGGAATCGCGCCGTGAGCTGATCCAGGGAGCCGCTCCAGCGCAGATCCTGGCCATTCCAGCGGCCCTGGAACCGGGCGGCCAGGCCCAGGTCCTCCATGAGGTCCTCGCTGAGACTGCGGGCCAGATTCTCGGTGTGGGCGCTGGCCGGAGAGACCTGGACCGCGGCTTCTCCTACCAGCTCCGCGCCCTCCTGCCGGAGGCGGGCGGTCAGGAGGGGTTCGGCCATGCCCTCCAGTCCAAGGCGGGTCTCCAACCGGCCGCCCTCCAGGCTCAGCGAGCCCTCCAGCCCTTCCTGGCTGCGGGGACCGAAGAAGATCCGGCCGCGGCTCCAGCGGACGCTGCCCTCCGGAAGGTCGAAGGGGCCGAAGGGCGCGACGATGGGCCCTAGCAGCCGGGCGTCCACCTGGGCCTGGATCCGCGGTCCCGGTAGGGCCAGGAGCTGCGAATCCACCCGTCCGGCCAGCTCCACGCGCCAGGTGCGGCGGTCGAAATCCATGTCCGCGCGGCCCTTCAAGGCCAGCGCGCCCTCGGGGGCCGCGGCGGGCGATCCCAATTGCTCGGGGCGCTCGGCGATCCGGACGTCTTCGAGCCGAAGCCGCAGGTTCGCGATGTCCATCGAGAAATCGGAGGAGGCGGCGGGGACCTGGATTCCGTAGACCTGGCCGGCCTCGGCCTGGGCGGCGCCCCACATCTGGATGCGGTCGTAGGGGCCCTGGAGGCGCACCCAGCCGCTGCCAGTGCCGGTGATGGGCAGATCGCCGAGATCTGCCGCCTTGAGGCCCTCGGCCGCGGGAAGGCGGAAGGCGGTGTAGCACATGTCCATCTGCGACTCGCCGGGCAGGGTCTTCCGCCAGGTGAGCCACAGGTCGCCGCTGCCGCGGCCTTCATCCTTGGTCAGCTCGATGCCCTTGACCCACAGGTCCGAGTCCCGGATCTCCACCTGGGCCCGGAGGGCGTCGACCCGGGCGCCGTGCCAGCGGGGGGCGGCCACCTCGACGGATCCCTCCAGCTCCAGCCCTGGCCCCTTGCTCCACCGGACCTTCGCCTGGGCGTGGGTCGGGCCTTCCATATCGAGGTCCACGATCTTCCACGCGCGAAGCGATTCCGCGACCTGGGCCGCGTTCACCTCCGCCCGTCCCTCGCCATCGAGACGGACGAGGCCGCGGGGGCCGAAGGTGGCGTGGCCCGTTCCCGACAGCTTCAGGGCCTCCAGATCCAGGTTGAGGGAAGGGAGGACCGCCTTTCCCCCTTCCAGGGACGCCCGCAGGCCGCCGGCTTCCCGTCCCCCCTGGGTGAAGGCCGCCCGGGCGGTGGCCCGCCACCGGTCGAAGCGCGCGAGGGTGGCCGGATCCTGGGGGCCCTGGACCTGGGCGTCGAGGGTGGCCCGGACGCCGCGCAGCTCGGGGGCGTGGAGCGCCTGGCCCACCGCTTCCAGATCGATGCCGCGGGCCTGGAGCGAGGCTTCGAGAGGAACCTTCCGCGACCAGGTGCCGTGGGCCTCCAGCTCGCCCTGGGGAGAACTCCAGTGGACGCGCTCTACGCGGACGGCCTCCAGCCCCCCGCTGGCCCGGGCTTCGAACCGGCCGGGCTGGAAGGCGCGATGGGCGGGGCGGAGATCCGATCCCTCCACCTTGAGGGTGCCCTGGGGCGCGGGCAGCGGCCCGGCCACCGTGGCGTCCACGGTGAGGGCGCCTTCGATGGGGGGAGGGACGTTCCCCCACCGGGCAGCCTGCGCCAGGTTCACGGCGCCGGCGAGGTGGGCTTCCAGGCGCCCGGGCGTCGATGCGGTTCCGCCCTCGAAGCGCCCGCTGATGATGGCCCGGCTGTCACCCAGACTGAGCGCGGCTTGCTGCACCTGGACGAAGGTTTCGGAGACTTCGCCGCTCAGGTCCAGGCGGCCGTGTTCCCAGCCGGCCGGTCCCTGGATGGACAGTACGGGGCCGTTCAGCTCCACCCACAGGCGGTTGGGGCCGTGGCCCGTGGCCTTCAGCCCGAAGTGGTAGTGGAGCGCGGGGATGGTTCCCAGGGCCCGGGGAATCTCGATGTCCCCCTCGGTAAGGGTCAGGAGGTCCAACCGCACCTGGGGCAGGGGGCCCTTGCGGGGAGGATGCTCTTTCAGTTTGATCTGGGCGAGCCCCGCTTCCGTCAGTCGGAGCCGGGGGTGATCGGCCCGGAGGGCGAAGATCCGCGGGGAACGGGAGAACAGGGATGCGAAATCCGCCCGCAGCTCGAGGCGCTGGATCGTCAGCAAATCTCCGCCCAGGCGGATGTCCCGCACGACCACCGATCCGAGGGCGGGGTGGAGTTCCAGGTCGCCGATGGCCAGGGAAAGGCCGGTCTCCTCCCGCACCAGGCCATCCAGCTTGGTCATCGCCCAGCGGAGGACGGAGGACCGGGTGGCGACCCAGGGCGCCACCACCAGGATTCCGGTTCCGGCCACCAGCACGTAGGACACGCGGCGCACCCAGCGGCGGCTCCACAGCCGTCCCACTGCGGGCTTCAGGGAACTCCAGGCCACCTAGGTCCTCTCCCCGCAGTTGGGGCAGGTCGTGGCCATGCGGGGAAGTTGGCGGTAGCAGAAGCGGCAGAGGCGGGCCTGGGTGACCGCGCGCAGCGTCGCGTGGGGGCCGGACGTGCTGGAGGAGAGGACCGCGGTGCCCAGCGGCCGGGTTTCGCGGGCCACGTTGTCCTTGAGGCGGCGAAGGGCCTCCAGGAAGGCCTGGGCGGAGAGGTAGCGTTCACCCAGGTTCACCGCCAGAGCCCGCATCACCACTTCGGAGAAGGCCTTCGGCACCGCGGCGTTCCGCAAGTGCGGGGCGGGAATCTGCTGGCTGGTGAAGGCCTGGGCGATCTTCAACGGATCGGCGTCGTAGAAGGGCACCGTGCCCGTCAGCATCTCGTAGAGCGTGATCCCCAGGGACCACAGGTCCGACTGGAACACGGCCCGGCCGCGGAAGTGCTCCGGCGCCATGTAGGGGGGCGAGCCGATCCGGGTGGGGGCGAAGGGGACGTGCTGCATCTCCAGCACGCGAGAGGTGCCGAAATCCGTGACCTTGGCCACGCCCTCGCGGTTCACCAGGATGTTGGCGGGCCGCAGGTCCCGGTGCAGGATCTGGTGGCCGTGGGCGAAGGCGATGGCGCTGCACACGTCCACGCCGATCTCCAGGGCGCGGGTGGGCGGCAGGGCGCGCTCCCGGCGGATCATTCGATCCAGGCTCTCGCCTTCCACGTACTCCAGCACCATGAAGAAGATCCCGTTCTTCCGCTCCACCGTGATCAGCTCAACGATGTTCGGGTGCTTCAGGCCCGCCATGATGCGGGGCTCCTTCAGCAGGTCGACGATCTCGTCCTCCTGCTGGTGCGGCACCTTGAGCGCCACCTTCCGGTTCACCCAGGTGTCGATGGCGAGGTACACGGCGCCGAATCCGCCGGACCCGAGGCGATCCAGGATCTGGTATTTGCCCAGGGTCTGGTCCTTGGAAAGCACGGGCGCGGGCTCCGAAACGATGGGTTCAGCATGACCGAAACGCGGCGCGAATCCTATTCGAGGATGCGGTCGAGGAAGGAGCCCCGATCCTCCCACGCGGCGATGAGGTGGCGGATCCTCGGCGCCTGCTCGGCGCCCAGGGCATAGGCCTGGCGGAAGATATCGCGGTCCTCCACCGTGGCGCGGTGGTGCTGGCGGAGATGCTCGCCCCAGCTGGAGCTGAGGAAGCTCTCGGTGAAGCGGAGCACGCCCGTTTCCGGGCGCTTCAGATCCTGGAACAGCGACCAGCGCACGGCCCCGTCCCGGATCCGGATCCGGCGCACTTCCCGCATGGCCTCCTGGAAGGCGGCTTTGCGGTCCTCGGGGACGCGGTATTCCAGGACCGTCAGGATCGGGCCCTCGTCGGGATGGATGGCTTCGGGCGAGTGCGGCTGAAGGCGGTGGGGACTGAGGTCCATGGGCTCGTGGAGCGCCTGGATGCGCAACCGCCCCGTGAAGGCCAGCAGCAGAAGGAGGCCCGCGGCGGAGCAGGCGAAGGCCGTGTGGATTCCCCAGTGCTCGCCCACCCAGCCCCAGAAGGCCGCGCCCGCCGCCATGGCGCCGCCCCATACGGTGATATAGACGCCGAGGGCGCGGGCCCGCACCCAGGAGGGCACGGACAGCTGCACTGCGGTATTGCAGGTGCTCAGGACCGACAGCCACCCCGCGCCGCAGACCAGGAGCGCCAGGCCGACGGGTACGGCGTGGACCACGAAGGCCAACACGAACACGCCGGCCGCGAACGTGGACGTGGCAGCCGCCAGCAGGGCGTTGGGCGACATCCGCGCCCGCAGGGCCGGCAGAACGAGGGTGGCTCCCACCGCGCCCGCGCCCGTGCATCCCAGGAGCACGCCGAAGGCGGTGGAACCCAGGCCCAGATGGTGGATGGCGAGGGTGGGCAGGAGGCTGAAGATCGTCCCTCCGAAGAACACGAACCCGCCGCCGCGCAGCAGAATCACCTGGAGAGCCTTGCGGTGGCGGGTGTAGCGCAATCCGACCTTCATGGCCGCGGCGAAGCGCTCCGCCGGCAGATCCGTCGGGACCGGCTGCCGCTTCCAGCTCTGGAGCACCATCAGGACGCCCACGAAGGAGACCGCATTGAGCGCGAAGGCCCAGGTGGCCCCGAGCCAGCCCACCACGAGTCCGCCCAGGGCCGGTCCCACGGCGCGGCTGACGTTGAATCCGGCGCTGTTCAGGGCCACGCCCGCGGCGATCTGGTCCTTGGGCACCAGATCGGGGACCGAAGCCTGCCAGGCCGGGGCGTTGAGGGCCGCGCCCACGCCCAGCAGCAGGGACATGGTGATGAGCAGGGCCGGCGTGACCAGATGCAACGCGGACATGAGGGCCATGGCCGCGGCCACCAGCAGCATCCAGGCCTGGGTGATCAGGAGCAGCCGGCGCCGGTCGACGATGTCGGCGATGGCGCCGCCGGGCATCGACAGGATCAGCATGGGCAGCGTGGAGCCGGTCTCGATCAGGCTCATGAGGAGGGGCGAGCGGGTGAGTTCGCCCATCACCCACTTCTCGCCCACGCTCTGGACCCACGTCCCGACGTTCGAAGCCATGGCGGCGATCCAGATCGCCAGGAAGAGGTGATTCTTGAGCGGGGCGAGGGGACTGGCGGGTCGGTTCACAGGTTCAGGCTACCCAAGGATTTTCGTGGGGTTGAGATAAAAAACTCACCACCAAGGCACCCAGGCACCAAGAACTGCAAAAAGCATTTCCTTGGTGTCTTCGTGCCTTGGTGGTGATCCTTTCGAGCGCTGCTATCCCAGGAAAGTCTTGAGCGTCTTGGAATAGCGCGGATGGCGAATCCTGTTCGCATCCTTCGGATGACTCACAAATTCGCCGACCCATGCGGCCGGCGCTCCCGCGTTCACCCCAGGAAAGCCTTGAGTGTTTTGGAATAGCGCGGGTGGCGAATTTTACGCAGTGCCTTGGACTCGATCTGGCGGATGCGCTCGCGGGTGACGGCGAATTCGCTGCCCACTTCCTCCAGGGTGTGCTCGGAACCGTCGTCGCCCACGCCGAAGCGCATGCGGAGGACGCGCTCTTCGCGCTCGCTGAGGGTGTTGAGGACGTTGCGGACGGTCTCCTTGAGGCGCTGCTGAACCACCTGCTCCACCGGGGACACCACGGTCTTGTCCTCGATGAAATCCCCCAGGTGGGAATCCTCCTCCTCGCCGATGGGGGTCTCCAGGGAGATGGGCTCCTGGGCGATCTTCATCACCTTCCGGACCTTGCCCACGGGCATGTCCATGGCGTGGGCGATCTCCTCGCTGGAGGGTTCGCGGCCCAGCTTCTGGACCAGCTCTCGCTGGGTGCGGATGAGCTTGTTGATGGTCTCGATCATGTGGACGGGGATGCGGATGGTGCGGGCCTGGTCCGCGATGGCGCGGGTGATGGCCTGGCGGATCCACCACGTGGCGTAGGTCGAGAACTTGAAGCCGCGGCTGTACTCGAACTTGTCCACGGCCTTCATCAGCCCGATGTTGCCCTCCTGGATGAGATCCAGGAACTGCAGCCCGCGGTTGGTGTAGCGCTTGGCGATGCTGACCACGAGGCGGAGGTTGGCCTCGATCAGTTCCGCCTTGGCGGAGCGGCTGATGCCCTCCGCCCCCTTGAGCCCGTTGAAGTCCTTGTGGAAGAGCTCGCTGGTGGTCTCGTACTTGGCGAAGAATTCGACCAGGGTCTTCTCGATGTGCGTCAGCTCGTCCTTATAGCGGTCCTTCAGCTTGGCGAAGGCGGGATTCTTGAGGCGATCCCGCAGTTCGCGGCACTTGCGCTCGCCCGCCATGACCTGGCTGTGCTGGTGGGTGATCCGGTCGATGAGGCGCGTGACGGCCAGGCTGTTGAGGCCCAGCTTGCGGATCTGCCGCGACAGGCGGCCGCGGGCCTGGAGGATCTCGCGGTCCAGCTTGCGCTTCTTGGGCAGGGTCTTGGTGCCCGCGTCCACCTGGAGCTTGAGGTCCAGCAGCTCCTGGAGCGCCTGGTCGTAGACCAGCAGCTTCTCGAACTGGTGGTGGACGTGCTGGGTGGCGGAGGTGCTCTCGGCATCCTCGTCGTCGTCCACTTCGTCGGAGAGGCCCACGACCTCGCGGATCTTGCCGGGGTTCTCCTTCAGCATCTTGCCGATGTCGATGAGCAGGCTCGCGGCCAGGCGGGACCGGGACAGGGCGCGCATCACGCTGCGCACGCCCACTTCGATCCGCTTGGCGATCTCGACCTCGTCCTCCCGCTTCAGGAGGGGGACGGTTCCCATTTCCTTCAGGTACATCCGGACGGGATCGTTGAATTTGTCGCTGTCGGGGCTGTCGATCTCGATGGCGTCGAGATCCTTGTCGCCCTTGGAGGCGCTTTCCACGGCCACGAATTCGGGTTCGATGGCCTCCCGGGCCGCCAGCGCGTCCTCTTCCGTGGCACCCACCCCCACGCCGAGCCGCGCGAACAGACTCAGCACCACGTCGAGATCGGCGGGGCTGGAGGCGGTGTCGGGGAGGAAGTCGTTGAGCTGGTCAACCAGCAGGAATCCGTTTTTCCTTCCGATGGAGATCAGGGCTTTGGTCAGGGCGTAGTAGGCTTCTCGCGGTGGCGTCGGAACCATTCGGACCTCAAAGAGCGCTGGAAAGCCGGGCCGGCAATGCCGGCGGCCGAGGATAAGCAGAATCCGGCCAATGTACCGGCCGAAAGCGGACCTTTCAGTATAAGAGATCCACCCCGGAGGGCAAGGGCGCGGTCTTGCCTGCCGGGCTCAGCGGGGGCCCCGGCGGCGGCGGGACAGTTCCTTCTGGCGCAGCAGCAGCTCGTTCTGGCGGGTCATGACGCGGAGCGCGAGCCCGGGTTCCGCCTGGGTGCGGGGATCCTGCAAGAGGCGGTTGTTGGCCTGGATTTCGCGGTCCACGAAGCGGGCCTCCAGTTTGGCCAACAGCGCCTCGGCGTCCCGCCCCGCCTCTCCCTGGCGGCTGGCCAGGGCCTCCAGCCGGCGGAGGATCGCCAGCACCCCATCGGGGACCAGCGCCGGGTCGCCCTCGGCGTCCAGCAGGGCCTGTAGGATGGGCGCTCCCGGGAGGCTTTCCCACCAGGCGTGGGGAACCTCCTGCACCCGCCGCCATTCCCCCGCTCCCGCCAGCAGAACGAGGCCGCGGATCAGCTCGTCCAGCTCCGGCTCCTCGGCGCGGACGAGCGCTTCGACTTCGCGCGGCGCGGGCTGGCGGCCCTTCACGGCGCGGTCCAGTTCCTGGAGCGGCACCTGGAGCTGGTGCGCCAGGCTGGCGAAGAGATCGCGGCTTTCGGTGGTGCGGGGCAGGTAGGGCAGGAATTCCAGCAGGTCCTTGAAGGCCGCCATCCGGTCCGTGATGCGGCGGAGGTCCTTGCCTTCCATGGCCCGGTCGATCATGAAGGCCGTCCAGTCCGGCGCCACGTGCAGTAGTTCGCGGAAGGCCTCGCCCCCGAGTTGCAGACACCAAGTGTCGGGATCCTCGCCCTGCGGCAGTTCCAGAAGGCGCACCTCGAAGCCCAGGGGCAGGGCCAGCCGCAGGCTCTTTTCCATGGCGCGGCGACCCGCGGCGTCCCCGTCGAAACACAGGACCACCCGGCGGGTAAAGCGGCCGAGCGCCTTGAGGTGCTCTTCGGTGAGGGCCGTTCCCAGGGGCGCCACGGCCTGGTGGATGCCGTTCTGGTGGAGCTGGAGCACGTCGAAGTAGCCTTCCACCACCAGGGCTCCGTCCCGCATGGCGCCCTTGGCCCGATGAAAGCCGAACAGGGTCTCGCCCTTGTGGAACAGGGCCGTGTCCCGGGTGTTGAGGTACTTGGGCTGCCCGTCCCCCATGACGCGGCCCCCGAAGGCCACGATGCGCCCCCGGACATCGTGGATGGGCAGGGTGAGGCGATTGCGCAGGAAGTCGATCTGGGTGCCGCGGTCGCTGCGGCTGGCGAGCCCGGCCTGTTCCAGCAGTTCACCGGAAAACCCCAGGCCGCGGAGATGCGTCACCAGGAAATCCCAGGCATCGGGCGCCGCGCCGAACCCGGCTTCCGCCACAAAAGGACCCTCGTAGCCGCGGCGGCGCAGGTAGGCCTGGACGTCCTCCCGCCGCTCGAGCTGGCGCTCGTAGAAGGCCTGGGCGGCGTCCAGCGCGGCGCGCAGCCGCGTCTCCAGGTCCAGCTCCGCCGCGGGGCGCTCGCGCCGCTGGGGCAGGTCGACGCCCGCCGCCCGGGCCAGCTGCTCCAGCGCCTCGGGAAAGGTCATCCCCTCGCGTTCCATCAGCCACGCGAAGGCATCGCCGTGCTTTCCGCACCCGAAGCAGTGGTAGAAGCCCCGAGCGGGCACCACCTGGAAGCTGGGGCTGCGCTCGGCGTGGAAGGGGCACAGGCCCACGAAGGAGGATCCCTGCTTGCGGAGCTTCACCGCCTGGCCCACCAGGGCCAGCAGGTCCGTGGCGTCCCGGACGCGCTCGACGATTTCGCGGTCACGCATGGATTTGGAGCATCCCGGAAAGAAGAAACCCCGCTCGCGGAAGCGGAGGGGGCCGAGGACAGGGGAAGAAAATCCTCCTTCAGCATACCCCCGCTTTCGTCGCGCCCCGATCGCGCGCTGGTCCGGGCTGCTCCCCCTTCCGGGATTTTCATTTCCCGCGGACATGGCATCCTAAAAGTTCCGTACGGTGGAACCCATGAGCCAGCTTCTCGACACGATCCTTCTCTTCAGCCTGCCGGCATCCGGCAAGTCGGAGGTGCGCCGCTACCTGGCGAGCCTCACGCCCGACCAGTGCCGGAACGACTTCCACATGGGTCCGACCCTCCAGTTGGACGACTATCCGTACGTGCACCTGATGCACCGGATCGACGACGAACTCAAGGCCAACGGGCTCGATTACGCCTATTACCACGGCCCCAATCGCCCCTTTCGTGACAACTGGACATGGGCTGTCCTCATCGAACTGCTGAACGAGGACTACGCCAACCTCATGGGCAGCCGTCAGGTCGAGGTGGGAAGCGCCGCCCAGCACCTGTTCGACCGGCTGGACGCCGCCCACGTCAAGGTGGGGCTGCCCGAGTACCTCGGGAATGTGCCTCATCGCCTTCGGGTGCGGATGGCCGAGGCCCTCGAAGCCGAGTGCCGTGCCGAGCTGGACGCCCTCAACCGCCAGAATGCCCAGGATAAGGCCGGCCGCACCCTGGTGATCGAAGCCGCCCGCGGCGGCGCCCACGGCTTCGCCTTTCCCCTGTGTCCCCCCCAGGGCTACGACACGGCCTTCCAGACCCTGTCTCCCGCCATTCTGGAAAAGGCGTCCGTCCTCTACGTCTGGGTGGATCCCGTCGAGAGCCGCCGCAAGAACATCGAGCGCGGCCGTCCCAACGGCCAGGGCAGCATCCTCCACCACAGCGTCCCCATGGAGGTTATGCTGGGCCAGTACGGCACGGACGACATGGCCTGGCTGATGGAGCAGAGCGACCGTCCCGGCACCATCCGCGTGGAGCGCATCGTCCCCATCGGCGACCGCTACGAGGCCAAGATCTACCACCTGCCCGTCGCCCGCTTCGACAACCGCGGCGATCTGACCACCTTCGTCCGGGAAGACCAGAAATCGTGGAAGCCTGCCGACGTGGATGCCATCCACAGCGGCCTGAAGGCGGCGTTCGACCAATTGGCGAAGAAGTAAAAGCCTCTAACCGCAGATGTCGCAGAGAACGCAGATAAAAGCTTTCAAATGCTTTTCATCTGCGCCGATCTGCGGTTAAAAATTCCTGTTCAGTGCGCCCCGGCGCCCGCTTTGGCGTTCCAGATGCGGGTCATGATGTAGGCGCCGATCAGGCTGAAGGGGATGATGGCCCCGACCCAGACCCAGGCGTGGGCCGGCTGGTGGGCCGCGGGGCCCGCGAGGATGGGCGTGCCGTCCCAGCCGTGGCGCTGGAGCAGGGAGCCCAGGCCGAAGCCGGTGAGGCCGGAGCCGATGTACTGGATGCCGTCCAGGGCGCCGGCCACGGAGGCCGCGGCCTTGCGGCCGCCGAAGTCCATGCTGGCGGTGCCGCTGAGCATCCCGTGGACACCGAAGATGAACATGGCGGTGAGGCCCAGCAGAATGACGGCCCAGACCTGGCCGCCCCAGGTGCCGCGGCCGAAGGACATGCCCAGCAGGGCCAGCATCACCACCTGGATCAGGTAGAAGATGAAGGCCACCGGCGGGCGCCGGGACTGGAACAGCTTGTCGCTCATCCACCCGCACAGCAGGCCGCCCAGGATCCCGCCGAACATGAAGGCCACGCCGGTCCACCAGAACAGGTGCTCCTTCTTGCCCAGGTGGTAGACCTCCTGGAGGTATTCGGTGAAGTACAGCATCACGCCCTGGCGGACGAAGCCCGTGCAGAACTCGGCGAAGATCAGCGACACGATCACCGGATTGCGGAACACCTTCTGCATCAGCTCGCGGAAGGGAAGGGGGGTTTCGTCGGCCGAGCCTGCGTCGGAGCCGTCGCCCGTGTCGAAGTCCGGATGCCCCGCGTGGCTCGGCCGGTTGCGCACCAGGAACCAGTCCACGGCGAACATCATCGCCATGGCCGCCGCGGGGACGAACCAGATCACCGTCCAGCTTCGGAAACTGGCAAGCAGCCAGGCCCCGATGGTGGTGGCGAGGAAGTAGCCCGAGCTGATCATGATCCCGAAAATGCCGCCGAACACGCCCCGCTCCCGCACGTGGAACCAGGTACTGTTCACCTTCACCACGGAGAGGGCGCCGAAGCTCTGGAAGTACATGTTCAGGCTCCAGAGCAGGCTCATGCTCAGGAGGATCTGCGTGCCCGAGGTGCCCAGGAACATGAACCCGATCGCCAGGTTCACGAGGGCTGCGCCGAGGGCGCCTAGGAGGATGGCCTTCCGTCCGCCGATGCGGTCCGCCAGCGGGCCGTTGAACGCCACCGCCAGACCGTAGGTCCAGAACCCCGCCGAGGCGATGAGCCCCATCTGCGCCTTGTCGAGGTGGTACCAGGCCCCGATGTCGTTCTTCACGATGTTGAAGTTGTAGCGGCCCATGTACATGGCCGCGTAGGTCAGCCCCAGGGGAAACCAGTTGAGGAACCTGCGAAGGCGGTAGGCGGGACTGTGGTCCAAGGGAACCTCGATGTCGTCAAGGGTACCGGACCCCCCGCCGAGCCCCAAGTGACGAGGCTGTAACCCGCGTCAAAGTCGCTCACTCCGCCTTGCGGAAGGCCTCGTCGGTCCCCGTGAGGGTCCAGGCGCCGCGGAGCCGCTCGAACGTGGCGTGCCGTTGCTTGACCGCGCCCGGCTTCACGTCGGAATGCAGGGCCTGGAACAGCGGGAACTGGTCCGTGGGGTTCTCCAGGCGGATCTCATAGACGACGCGGGCCCCTTCGCGGGTGGGCTCCATCCGGACGGCGCGGACGAAGACCGCCTCCGCCGCGGGCATGGAGAAGCCCTTCGGTGCGGCCTTGATCGCCTTGGGGGCGTTGGCCTTCAGGCGGAACGTGAAAACCTCGCGGCCGCTTTCGGTCCGGACCGCGCTGTCGAACCAGCCGCTGCGGTCGAGGTTCTCCTTGAGGGTCGCGAGGCGCGCATGTTCGGAGGTTCCCTTCTCCGCGGAGGCCTGCTCCGGCACGGTGACGGGGACCACCACGGGATATTCGCGGCGGATCATGTCCTCGGCTTTGGCGCGGTCCAGTTTCGAGCTGCAGGCCAGGGTGAGAAGCAGGGCGGGCAGGAGCAGGGCATGGCGCATGTCGATCCTTTCCGGTTCGCAAGGATGGTGACACAACCGGGCGCCCGTCACGCAACCGGGGAGTATCCTATGGGGCCGCAGACGAGGAGATTGCCGTGAATCCTGGCTACCTGGCCCACTTGACCCGCGAACTCGCGCAGCTGAAAGAGGCCGGGCTGTACAAGACCGAGCGGATCATCGCCTCGCCCCAGCAGCCCCGCATGACCGCGAACGGGAAGGACGTCGTCTGCCTCTGCGCCAACAACTACCTGGGTCTGGCGAACCATCCGGACGTGATCGCCGCGGCGAAGGGCGTGATGGATGGCCACGGGTTCGGGATGGCTTCCGTGCGCTTCATCTGCGGCACCCAGGACATCCACCGGGAGCTGGAGGAGAAACTGGCCGATTTCCTGGGCTTCGAGGACACCCAGCTCTACTCGAGCTGCTTCGACGCCAACGGCGCCATCTTCGAGGGCCTCCTGGGCGAGGAGGACGCCATCATCAGCGACGCCCTCAACCACGCCTCCATCATCGACGGCATCCGCCTGTGCAAGGCCAAGCGGTTCCGCTACGCCAACTCCGACATGGCCGATCTGGAAGCGCAGCTCCAGGCGGCCGATGCCGCGGGAGCGCGGTTCAAGCTGGTGGTGACGGACGGCGTGTTCAGCATGGACGGCTACATCGCCAAGCTCCGCGAGATCTGCGATCTGGCGGAGAAGTACGGCGCCATGGTGATGGTGGACGACAGCCACGCCGTGGGCTTCATGGGCGAGAGCGGCCGCGGCACCCACGAGCATTGCGGCGTCATGGGCCGCGTGGACTTCATGACGGGCACGTTCGGCAAGGCCTTGGGCGGCGCCTCCGGCGGCTACATTGCCGGCAAGCGCGAGGCCATCGACTGGCTGCGCCAGCGGGCGCGCCCCTATCTCTTCTCCAATTCGGTGGCCCCGGCCATCGTCGCGGCGACCCTCAAGGTGCTGGACCTGCTCAAGACCAGCCAAGACCTGATCCGGCGCGTCCACGACAACGCCCGCCACTTCCGGGCCGGGATGGAAAAGGCCGGATTCAAGCTGCTGCCCGGCGAGCACCCCATCGTTCCCGTCATGCTGTACGAGGCGCCCCTGGCCCAGGAATTCGCCAAGCGCCTGCTGGACGAAGGGGTCTACGTGATCGGGTTCTTCTTCCCCGTGGTGCCCAAGGGCCAGGCGCGGATCCGCACCCAGATGAGCGCCGCCCACACCACCGCCGACCTCGACCACGCCATCGCCGCGTTCACCAAGGTGGGCCGGGAATTGGGCGTGATCCCCGCCTAGCGGGGGTCGCCCGCCCCGGGTCGCTCCGCCTTTCGGGACGCCGTCCACACCTGCGCCACCAGCAGCAGGAGGGCGGCGTCCCGCAGCAGGACCCACCGCATGTCCGCCAGCCGCTGGGCCTCGGTCTTGGGCGCGGAGGCGCCGAAACAGCCGCAGTCCACGGGCCGATGGCGGGCAAGATTCACGCCGAGCGCCGCGCAGAAGACGAGGAGCAGCGCGCCCGTCCACAGGGCCGCGGCCCGCAGCCAGATGCCCGCCAGGAGCGCCAGCCCGCAGAGGAGCTCCAGCCAGGGAAGGATCAGGGCTAGGGGATTCAAGAGGGCGGCCGGTACCAGCTGATAGGCCCAGATGGATTTGGCGAAGCCGGGAGGATCCCCGATCTTGGGGACCGCCGCGGCGATGAACACCAGGCCCAGGATGACTCGGGCGGCCAGCGTCACGCGGGGATGCAGCACCCAGCGCCTCATGGCTGCCCCTTCTGCACGGGCCGGCCCTGGGCCGCCCAGTCGGGGAAGCCGTCGCGGTAGATGAGCAGATGGAAGTAGCCCTGCGCTAGCAGGCGTTCGGCCAGCAGATGCGAATCGCGGCAGTCACCCCCGCTGCAGTAGAGGACGATCGCATCCTCCGGCCCGGGCCGGCGGGCGGCCTTGAAGGCGAAGAGGCGGTCCTCCAGATCGGCTTCCCACACGGGGGCGCACCAGGCCCCGGCAATGTGGCCCTCCGCGAACTCCGAGCTGCGGCGGGCGTCGAGAAAGGGAACGCCCGCCTGGAACGTCTCCCAGGCGGCCTGGCTGCTGATTTCCACGATGGGACCCGCGGGCGCTGGGGAAGGCGGGGCAGAAGGCCGGGGCGGAGAAGGCAGGGGGCGGATCGGCGCTTCCGCCTTCGTAGGAAGGCTGGGTGGGGCAGGGGGCGGAGGAGCGGGTTCCTCTGGGGGAGGCGCCGTTGGAGGCGGCGGAAGGGGTTTTACGATCCACGCCAGCCGCCGGGCCGGGGAGGCCAGGGCATTGGAGATCAGGGCTCCCACGACCGCCAGTCCCGCGAGAGCCAGGCATCGGAGGGGAGTCGATCGGGGCGGGAAGGGCACGGCGTTCCGCTCAGAGCACGATGTAGCGGTAGGTGCCGGGATCCTGTTCCTTCAGGAGGAGCTGGATGGTCCATCGCCGGTCGGGGTAGCGCTCGTACATCGTGGCGCTCAGGACGGATTCCGACAGCCACTGGCGGACCTCCTCGTAGCGCTCGAAGGCCGGAGGCGCCCACCCGTCGTCGTCGGCGCCCCGGGCGCGGGAGCCCGGCTTGACGTATTCCATGAGGCGGGCGAGGGCGGCTTCGGGCGTGTCCATCGAAAGATCCGGAAAGGCTAGCCGCAGGGGCGGATGCGGGAATCGTAGACGCCGCCGGCGCCGGGCGCTGCTTCGGGCGACAGCGAACGGATCAGCGCGCGGAGCGACTCCAGGCTGTTCGCGTCCAGCACCCGGGAGAAGGCGATGGCCATTCCGCGGGTATCGGAGCGCACCACGGTACCCCGCGTCACCACGCGCTTTCCGGCCTCGGCCTCCTCCAGCAGGATGGCCACGCCGCACTCGGTGCCCAGGGGCAGGCGCTCGGCGCCGCTCACCAGGATCCCGCTCAGACTGATGTTGACCGCCGAAGGGAGGGCGATGATGCGGTCCTCCACCACCAGCTTTACGCGGTAGCTGATGGGGAGCCGGGGGAATTGGCGCTGGTCGGAAGGGGCGGTCACCATTGGAATCCAAAATGGGGTCCCGATGATGATAGCGCGGCGGCGCGGATCTCAGGCCCGTCCCTGGTGATGGACGTCGGCCACGGCCCGGCCCGAAGGATCCGCCGCCCGAGCGAAGGCCTCGTCCCAGGCCAGCGCGGTGGGGGTGCTGCACGCGACGCTCCGCTCATGGGGCACGCACTCCGCGGCGGAAGCATCCGGAAAGTGGCGCTCGAACAGCTGACGGTAGAGGTAGCCCTCCTTCGTCTCGGGCGTCTTCACCGGGAAGCGCTCGGCGGCGGCCCGCATCATGGCGTCGCTCACGTCGCGGTTTGCGGTGGCTCTCAGGGCGTCGATCCAGGCGTAGCCCACGCCGTCCGAGAACTGCTCCTTCTGGCGCCACAGGACCTCGTCGGGGATGAGCCCCTCGAAGGCCTTCCGCAGGGGGTATTTCTCGATGGGACGGGGGCGAGGGGCGTTCCGGGGGAGCTTCACGGCCGGATCCAGGCGCATGGCCACCTCGAGGAACTCCCGGTCCAGGAAGGGGACGCGGGCCTCCACGCCCCAGGCGGCGCTGGCCTTGTTGGCCCGGGCGCAATCGTAGAGGTGGAGCTTCTGGAGCTTGCGGACGGTCTCCGCGTGCAGCTCCGTCCCGTCCGGCGCCTTGTGGAAGTAGAGGTAGCCGCCGAAGACCTCGTCCGCCCCTTCGCCGGACAGGACCATCTTGATGCCCATGGCCCGGATCTTCCGCATGAGGAGGTACATGGGCGTGGACGCCCGGATGGTGGTGAGGTCGAAGGTCTCCAGGTGGTAGATCACGTCGGACAGGGCGTCCAGCCCTTCCTGGACGGTGAAGTGGATCTCGTGGTGGATGGCGCCGATGTGGTCCGCCACCTTCCGGGCCGGCGCCAGGTCCGGCGCGCCCTCCAGGCCCACGGCGAAGGAGTGGATCCGGGGCCACCAGGCGGGGGACGCGCCGTCCTCCTCCACGCGGCCGTCGCGGTACTGGGCCGCGATGGCCGCCACCAGCGAGGAATCCACGCCTCCGGAGATCAGGACCCCGTAGGGCACGTCGCACATCAACTGCCGGCGGACGGCGGCTTCCAGGGCCTCCCGGAGGACCGCCGGGTCGAAGGGGTCCGTGGGCACGAAGCCGGGTCGGGCCCATTCCGGGTCGTAGTAGCGCTGGAATCCCTTCTCGGCCTCGTGGCCCAGGACGTAGTGCCCCGGCGGGAATTCCTGGATCCGCTCGCAATGGCCCACCAGAGCTTTCATCTCCGAGGCCGCGTAGAGGTGGCCGTCCCGGTCCCAGCCCAGGTACAGCGGGACGACGCCGATGGGATCCCGCGCGATGAGGAAGGTCTCGCGCTTGGGATCGTGGAGGACGAAGGCGAAGATCCCGTTCATCCGGTTCAGGAAGTCCCGGGGCGGCAGCTCGTCGTAGAGGTAGAGGATCACCTCGCAGTCGGAGGCGGTGCGGAAGTTGTGGGCCTCCCGCAGCCCGCGCTGCAGGTCCCGGTGGTTGTAGATCTCGCCGTTGACCGCCAGGACCGCGCCCCGGAGGCTGTCCACCAGGGGCTGGGCGCCGTGCTCCACGTCCACGATGGACAGGCGCTCGTGGGCCAGGATGGCCTGGTCGTCGCTGTAGACCCCGCTCCAGTCCGGCCCCCGGTGGCGGATCTTCCGGGCCATGGCCAGGGCCTGCCGCCGGAGCTCGGCGGAGCGGGACCGGGCGGGATCGAGCCCGAGGATGGTGAGGATGCCGCACATGGGTGCTTCCTATATGGGCCGCTTTCGCGAATCGTCAAGCGGGAAGCCGGTCGCTTGGCCTCTTCTTCCCGTTGATGATGAAATGGTGCGGTTGGAGGCCCGAGATGAAAGCCCTGTTGAAGTCCAAGCGCGAAGAAGGCATCTGGATGGGCGAGGTGCCCATGCCGGAGATGGGTCCCAACGACGTCCTGATCCGCGTCCACAAGAGCGCCATCTGCGGGACGGACGTCCACATCTACAACTGGGACGAGTGGGCCCAGAAGACCATTCCCGTGCCCATGGTGGTGGGGCACGAGTACGTCGGTGTCATCGAGAAGGTGGGCGCCGAGGTGGAGGGCTACAAGCCCGGCGACCGCGTCAGCGGCGAGGGCCACATCACCTGCGGCCACTGCCGCAACTGCCGCGCCGGGAAGCGCCACCTCTGCCGGAATACGGTGGGCGTGGGCGTGAACCGCACGGGCTCCTTCGCCGAGTACCTGTCGATCCCGGCCTTCAACGTGTTCAAGGTGCCCGACAACGTCCCCGATGACGTGGCGTCCATCTTCGATCCCTACGGGAACGCCGCGCACACCGCCCTCAGCTTCGACATGGTGGGCGAGGACGTTCTGATCACCGGCGCCGGTCCCATCGGGATCATGGCCGTGGCCATCGCGAAGCACGTGGGCGCCCGCCACGTGGTCATCACCGACGTCAACGAGTACCGCCTGGACCTGGCGCGGAAGATGGGCGCCACCGTGGCCGTCAACCCCATGCAGAAAGCGCTGCCGGAGGTCATGAAGGACCTGGGCATGACCGAGGGGTTCGATGTGGGTCTGGAGATGAGCGGCAACCGCAGCGCCTTCCAGTCCATGCTCGAGGCTATGCACCACGGCGGCCGCATCGCGCTCCTGGGCATCCTGCCGGGCGACTGTGCCATCGACTGGAGCCAGGTGATCTTCAAGGGATTGATCCTGAAGGGCATCTACGGGCGGGAGATGTTCGAGACGTGGTACAAGATGGCGGCGATGGTGCAGAGCGGCCTGGACATCACCCCGGTAATCACGCACCACTACGGCATCGACGACTTCCAGAAGGGCTTCGACGCCATGCGGAGCGGGCAGAGCGGGAAGGTGATCCTGGATTGGGGCGTGAAGTAGACGCCGTTCCGAAACGAAGAAGGGGCGCTGAAGGCGCTCCTTCTTCGTTTCCCTTCGGACGGCCCTAGCGGGTGGGCTGAGGCTGCGGAATGGGCGGGAAGGTGGGTTCGCCCCAGGGCTGGCCGTCCTTCACGAGGAGGTCGGCCGCGAGCCCCTCGCCGCCCGGGAGGAGGTCGATGCCCAGGCTGGCGAGGTAGTAGCCGTCGAACTTGGTGTTGAACTTCTGGCGGACAGGGCCGCGCTTCACCGGGATCTCTTCAATGGGCCGCAGGACGTAGGGCCGGTAGAGGAAGGGGTGGCCCCAGGGGGTCTCCGGGATCCGGTCCAGGTAATCGGGCACGAGGTTCTTCAGCTCGGAGGGGTATTCGCCGCGCTTCCCGCGGTAGCGGGTGAGGGCGTCCACCACGCGCTTGAGGGAGGCCCGCACCTGCTTCTGGCGATCCGCCACGTCCCGGTTGACGAAGGCCTCGATGAGGAAAAGGTCGCGCTGGGCCTGCTGGGCCGCCTCCGTGCCCGGATAGCGCTCGATGAGCTGGCGCATGAGGGACCGGGCCTCCATGCCACGGCCCTCCAGATTCATCTTCCGCGCCTCTTCGTAGAGGTTGCCGGGAAGCCGCGGATCCTCGGAATTGCAGCCCATTCCGGCGAGCAGAGCGACGCCGACAAGCAGGAGGGCGCGGGCGGAGTTCCGGGCTCGAGGCCCGTCCCAGGCGGCGTTCCGTTCCCGTGGCGCGTTCATGGCATGAACCTTAGCAGACGGCGTGAAGTAGGATGAAGGAAAGGGGGGAGCATGAACGACAGGCCGATGCTGGCGGGCATCGTGGGGGGCTCCGGGAGCGGCAAGACGTCCGTGGCGGCCGAGCTGCTGAAGCGTCTCAAGAAGCGCGGGGTCGCGACCCTCCTGCTGGACATGGACGCCTACTACGCCCCCCTGGAGATCGTGAAGGGGCGCTTCGACGGCCGGGCCGTGAACTGGGACCATCCCCACGCCTTCGATCTGGAACTGATGGCCGCGCACCTGTCGGCCCTCCACCGCGGGGAGAGCATCCGCAAGCCCGTCTACGACTTCACGATTTCCGACCGCACGGGATGGGAAGAACCCATTCCGCCGGCCCAGGTGGTGATCCTGGAGGGCCTGTTGCTCTTCGCCCTGCCGGAGCTGCGGGACCAGCTGGACATCAAGGTCTTCGTGGACACGGACGCCGACATCCGCATCCTCCGCCGGATCCGCCGCGACACCCAGGAGCGGGGCCGGAGCCTGGAGAGCGTCATGGACCAGTACGAGAACAGCGTCCGGCCCATGCACCTGGAGTTCGTGGAACCCAGCAAGCGCTGGGCCGACCTCATCGTTCCCACGGGCGTGGAAAACCGCACGGCCATGGAAGCCATCACCCACCACATCTGCAGCCGGGTGCTGGATGGCGGGGAGGGCCGCCGTGTTTGAGGACGGGATCGACCTTTCGCCGGAGCGCTACCGCGCCCTCCCGGAGACGGTCCAGCGCGTGGACGTTCGCGAGCCCTGGGAGCACGGACTGGCGCGGATCCCGGGTGCGGTCCTGATTCCCCTGGGAGAGCTGGAAAGCCGGCTTTCCGAACTGGATCCCTCCCAGCCCGTGGCCGCCTATTGTCACCACGGGATGCGCAGCCTCCACGCCCTCCGTCTTCTCCAGGCGGCGGGCTTCCGTGACGTGGCCCACCTGGCGGGCGGCATCGACGCCTACAGCCAGATGGATCCCTCGGTGCCCCGCTACTGATGCGCCTCCTCCACAGCCACCCCGAGGGCTTCGACCCCGCCGTCCCCTGGCTCCAGGACTCCGAGAGCGTGCGCCAGGATTCCCGGCTCTTCCGCCAGATCGTGGCGCAGCGCCGCAGCCCCCACACGGGCCGGCCGCACGCCTTCTACCGGCTGCAGGGGCCCGACTGGGTGAACGTGGTGGCCTTCACCGAAGGGGGCGAGCTCCTCGTGGTGGAGCAGTTCCGCCACGGGATCGACGCGCCCACCCTGGAGATCCCCGGCGGATCCTGCGACAGCGGAGAGACCCCCGCCGAATCCGCCCGGCGGGAGCTGCAGGAGGAGACGGGCTTCGTGTCGGACCACTGGACGTTCCTGGGCTCCTGCACGCCCAATCCAGCCACCCAGAACAACCGGTGCCACACCTTCCTCGCCGTGGAATGCCGCTCCGCCGGCCCCTTGGCGCTGGATCCCACGGAGGAACTGCAGGTCTGGGCCTGCGCCTGGGCGGAGTGGGAGGACCGGATGCGCCGCGGCGAGATCCACCACGCCCTAGTCCTGTCCGCTTTCCAGTTCCTGGGGTTGTGGGAGGGCTGGCCGGCCCTCCGGGCGCGCCTCGAAGCCGCAAGGGCGTAGGCGGCCGACGGGGTCCTTGCGGTAGGCTGTAGGGAAACCGGAGGGTGGAATGGCCAGCGAGTGCTCGTTCGACGTGGTGTGCAAAGTGGACCTCGATGAGGTGAAGAACGCGGTCTCCCAGGCCATGAAGGAGATCGGGCAGCGCTACGACTTCAAGGGCTCCGTCTCCAAGATCGAGCTGAAGGACGACAAGGTGCTGGTCCTCGCCAGCGACGACGAAGTGAAGCTCAAGGCGGTGGTCGACGTCCTCCAGACCAAGCTCCACAAGCGCGGGGTCAGCATCCGCAGCATGGTCTACGGAAAGGTCGAACCCGCGGCCAAGGGAAGCGTCCGCCAGGAGGTCACCATCGAGCAGGGCATCCCCGTGGAGAAGGCCAAGGGCCTCATCAAGGCGGTCAAGGATGCCAAGATCAAGGTCCAGGCCAGCATCCAGGGCGACCAGCTCCGCGTGAGCGGGAAGAACCGCGACGACCTGCAGGAGGCCATCGCCCTGTTCAAGAAGGAAGACCAGGGTCTCGATCTCCAGTTCACGAACTACCGGGGCTGACCTTGAGCCGACTCGACCTCTCGCGCTATTTCCTCCCCATCGCCCCCAAGCTCGCGGGGGTGGAGATCGAGTTGCAGCGCATCCTCCAGAGTGAGGTGGAAGTCGTCCAGAAGCTGGCGGACCACGTGCGGGGCGGGCAGGGGAAGCGCCTGCGCCCGGCGCTGGTGCTGCTCTCCTCTCGGTTCTGCGGGGTGGAGGGCGACGCGGACGTGCGGTTCGCCGCGGTGTTCGAGCTGACCCACACGGCGACCCTCGTCCATGACGACGTCATCGACCACGCCCAGCTCCGGCGCGGGATGCCGACCCTCAACCGCCTGTGGGGCAACACCCTGACGGTGCTGTTCGGCGACGTGCTGTACCTCGTGGCCATGAGCGAAGCCATCGCCGGGCGCAGCTGGCGGATGATGGAGATCTTCGCGGAAGTCACCACCCGGATGATCGAGGGCGAGCTCATCCAGAACGACGTGCTCTTCAAGCTGAACACCAGCCGGAAGGACTACTTCGACATCCAGGAGCGGAAGACGGCGCTGCTGTTCGGCGGCTGCACCGAGACGGGCTCGGTGCTGACCGGCCGCAGTGAGAACGAATGCCGTGCCATGCGCCTCTACGGGCTCGAAGTGGGTCGGGCCTTCCAGCTTGTGGACGACCTTCTGGACTACACGGCCACCAGCGAGCAGCTCGGCAAGCCCGCCTTCAGCGACCTCCGCGAAGGCAAGCTCACCCTGCCCATGCTGACCCTCCTGGAGCGGGCCCCCGACGAGGTCCGCCCCCTGATCCGCACCATCTGGGACCGCGGGGAGGAAGTTCCCATTCCCGAGGCGGAAGAGGCCAAGCTCCGCCAACTGATCGACCGGCACGGCGCCTTGGCGGAGACGCGGGACCTAGCCTCCCGCGCTTCCCGCAACGCCGTGGCCCACTTGGCGGACCTCTCCGGCGACCGCGACACCGGCGACCTCCTGCGGGAGATCCCCGAGGCCCTGCTGTCTCGGAGCATGTAGGCTTCGGCCAAGAATTGTTCAGGATTTTTAAAAGAGATTCACCACCAAGACGCCAAGAGCACCAAGAACAGAACCGAAACCCGCGGAGCTTTTCTTGGTGTCTTCGTGCCTTGGTGGTGATCCTTATCTCTTGAATCGCAAGGCGGCTTCAGTTCTCCAGATCGCCGAGCCGCAGGTCGAAGGGGATCGCCGCGCGCTTGCAGGCGGCGATGAAGCTCTCTTTGTCGGGGCACTTGAGGTAGGCCTCCATAGGCTCCACCTTGCGGTCTTTGATCAGCTCGACCAGGGCGTCGTTCATGAGCCGCTGGCCGTAGCTGCGGCCGGTCTGCATGGCGCTGGGGATCTGGAAGTTTTTCCCCTCGCGGATGAGGTTGGCGATGGCGGGGCTGATGAACAGCGTTTCCAACGCGGCGATGCGGCCTCCGCCCACCTTCTTCAGCAGGGTCTGGCTCACCACGCACTTCAGGGCATCGGCGAGCATCACGCGGATCTGCTGCTGGCGGTCCGCCGGGAACTGGTCCACGATCCGGTCGATGGTGCCGATGGCGCTGCTGGTGTGGAGCGTCCCAAAGACCAGGTGGCCCGTGATGGCCGTCTCCAGGGCGATGGCGATGGTCTCCAGGTCGCGCATCTCGCCCACCATCACGATGTCAGGATCTTCGCGCAGCGCCGCCCGCAGCCCGCTCTTGAAGCTGTCCGTGTGGGTGCCCACCTCCCGCTGGTTCACCAGGCAGCCCTTCCGCGGATGCACGAACTCGATGGGATCCTCGATGGTCAGGATGTGGTCCTTCCGCTTCTGGTTGGCGAGGTCGAGGATGGCGGCCAGGGTCGTGGACTTGCCGCTGCCCGTGGGGCCCGTGACGAGGACCAGTCCTTTGGCGAGCCCCGCCAGGCGTCGCAGGTGCTCCGGCAGGCCCAGTTGGTCCGCGTCCGGCAGCTTGTCGGGGATGACGCGGCAGACGAAGCCGGGACCCACGCGGTCCATGAAGAAGTTCATCCGCAGCCGGCAGCCGCCCTCTTCGAAGGCGTAGGCGAAGTCCGCGTCGCTCCGGTCGCGGAAACCGCGCCACGCGTCGGGCGGCGCCACGGCCTCCATCAGCTCCAGGAGCTGTCCCCCGCCGAGGACGCCGAAATCGCCCGGAAGATCCTGGAGATCCCCGTCCACGCGGACCAGGGGCGTCTCGTAGGAGGAACAGTGGAGGTCGGAGCCGCGGGCCTCCAGGAGGGCGCGGAACAGTTGGGTGGCGAGGGGATGGGGAGGCCGCTCTCCCATGGGTGCAGGGGCCGATGCGGAGACGGGGATCGGACGTGGCTCGGGAACGGCGGGTTCGGGCGCAGGAGCTGCAGGTTCGGGAGGTCGGGGAGGAGCGACCGAATCCATGCTTGCCCGCGCTTCGGGGAGGGGCGCGGAGGAAGCGGGCGCCGCCCCGGTGGGTTCCACCAGGATCCTGGAGGTGCCCTGCTCCTTGAGGCACTGGATGCGGAAGAGCTGCTCGCCGAGGCGGTAGTCGAAGCTCACGCCCTGGCCCGACTGCCAGGCGTTCTTCTGGTGGGAAGGAACGATGTCCGAGGCCAGCACCTCCACCATCACGCCGGGCAGGGGATTGCTCAGCAGGTGCGTCCGGTCGCCGGAGGCCAATTCCAGAACCGGCGGCCGATCGGGTTCCAGCAGAAGGCGCTTGCCTCCCCGCGGCACGACGTACTGGAGGAGCTTGTCCAACTGCGCCATTCGACCTCCGGCGGGGAACGGAACCCCTCAAGCTCGGAATCGTGCAGGACCCCTTCGGGCTTGAGCGCAGAAAGCGTCGCGCGTCACAGTCGGGGAATAAATGTGGCGCTCCGGAGGGGGGCACCGAGTCCGTGGAACAGGTTGGGAAAGGTTCGATAATTCAATTATAAGAAAGCCTGTTTTTTCGCATTTGGCAATAGCGGAGGTGCGGCTATAGAATGGACCCACCGTTTAAGGGGAACACATTCATGAACATCCATGAATATCAAGCCAAAGAGCTTCTGCGGCGGTATGCCGTAGCCACGCCCGACGGGAAGGTGGCCCAGGACGCGGAAGACGCCCGCATGATCACCAAGGAATTCGGCGGGGCCAGCGTCGTGAAGGCGCAGATCCACGCGGGCGGCCGGGGCAAGGGCGGCGGCGTGAAGTTCGCGACCGATCCCGACAAGGCCGCCGAGCTGTTCAAGGCCATGCTGGGCATGCAGCTCGTCACCAAGCAGACCGGCGCCGAGGGCCGCAAGGTTCGGACGGTGTTCCTCTCCAAGCCCGTCGACATCGAGCGGGAACTCTACCTCAGCTTCCTGGTGGACCGCGCCTCCAGCCGCGTGACCATCCTGGCTTCCACGGAAGGCGGCGTGGAAATCGAGGAAGTGGCGGAGAAGACCCCCGAGAAGATCGTCAGGGTCGCCATCGATCCGGCACTGGGCCTCAATGGCTTCCAGGCCCGCCAGGTGGCCTTCGCCTTGGGGCTCGAAGGCGACGCATTCAAGAAGGGCGTGGTGTTCCTCCAGAACCTCTACAAGCTCTTCATCGAGAAGGACTGCTCCATGGTGGAGATCAATCCGCTCGTGGTGACCAAGCAGGGTGAGGTGACCGCCCTCGACGCCAAGATCGGGTTCGACGACAACGCCCTGTTCCGCCACGCGGACGTCCTGGCCTTCCGCGACCTCAACGAGGAGGCGGAGGAGGAGATCGAGGCGAGCAAGTTCAACCTGAACTTCATCAAGCTCGACGGCCAGATCGGCTGCATGGTGAACGGCGCGGGCCTGGCCATGGGCACCATGGACATCATCAAGTACCACGGCGGTTCCCCGGCCAACTTCCTGGACGTGGGCGGCGGCGCCACCGAGGACGCGGTGAAGAACGCGTTCCGGATCATCCTGCAGGACCCGGCCGTGAAGGCCGTCCTCGTGAACATCTTCGGCGGCATCATGCGCTGCGACGTGGTGGCCGCGGGCATCGTGAAGGCCGCGAAGGAGATCGGGATCAAGGTCCCCGTCGTGGTGCGCCTGGAAGGCACCAACGTCGAAGAGGGCAAGAAGATCCTCGCGGACAGCGGCCTGAACCTCATCGTCGCCGCCGACCTGAAGGACGCCGCCGAGAAGGTCGTCGCCTCGATCAAGTAGGTCATCCACGGAACCCGAATTCGAATCCAGAGAGGTATGACATGGCTGTTCTGGTGGGCAACCACACCAAATTGATCGTCCAGGGCATCACGGGACGGGAAGGGCTCTTCCACGCCAAGGGCTGCCGCGACTACGGCACGAACGTCGTCGGCGGCGTGACGCCCGGCAAAGGGGGCACCGAGATCGAGGGCTTCCCCGTCTTCAACACCGTCAAGGAGGCCGTCGCCAAGACCGGCGCCAACGCCACCATGATCTTCGTGCCCCCCGTGGGCTCCGCCGACGCCATCCTGGAAGCCCTGGAAGCGGGCATCGAGCTGATCGTCTGCATCACCGAGGGCATCCCCGTCCTCGACATGGTGAAGGTCAAGCGCGTCCTTCCCGACTACCCCAAGAGCCGCCTGATCGGCCCCAACTGCCCGGGCATCATCAGCCCCGGCATGGCCAAGATCGGGATCATGCCCGGCCGCATCCACAAGCAGGGCCACGTCGGCGTGGTCAGCCGCTCCGGCACCCTGACCTACGAAGCCGTCGGCCAGCTCACCGCCCTGGGCATCGGGCAGAGCACCTGCATCGGCATCGGCGGCGATCCGGTGAACGGCACCAGCCACATCGATGCCCTGCGCCTGTTCCAGGATGATCCCGACACCCACGCGATCATCATGATCGGCGAGATCGGCGGCAGCGCCGAGGAAGAGGCCGCCGAGTTCGTGAAGCAGTACGTCACGAAGCCCGTGGTGGCTTTCATCGCCGGCCAGACGGCCCCTCCGGGGCGCCGCATGGGCCATGCCGGCGCCATCATCTCCGGGGGCAAGGGCACCGCCGCCGAGAAGATGAAGGCCCTCCAGGCCGCCGGAATCACCGTGGTCCAGAGCCCCGCGGACATGGGCAAGGCCCTGGCCGAGAAGCTGGCCCAGAAGGTCTGAGTCCCGTCGTTTTCACCAACCGCGCGGCCCGACGGGCCGCGCGGTTGCGTACGGGGGATTCAGCGCCGCCTCTCCACGGCCTCCACCAGAGCCTGGGACCAATGGGGAAGCGCCTGGCCCGTGGCTTTCGCCTCCAGATCGGCGACCTCGTTCCAGGTCCGGTACAGCGTGGACAGGTCGCGGTAGACCTCCAGCAGCCGGGCGCGCCCCAGGCGGGTCTCGATGAGGCTGGCCATGCGCCAGCCCACGGTGTACCAGGGACCCTGGACGCCGTAGAAGGCGAAGGCCGCTTCCGTCGCCTGTTCGCCTCGGAGGGAGCCGTCGAGGAGGCGGCCGAGGAACGCGGCGAGGCGGTCGAAATCCCGCGGAAAGGCCGCCATGTCCCGGTCCCAGCGGGCCCGGTCCGCCGCCGGGCTGACGGCGTGGGGATGGGCCGTCGGGCTCCCCGCGGCGGCCAGCATGGCGAAGCCCTCTCCGAACGCGCCGGTCCACCGCAGGGCTAGGCGGCGCGGACTGGGCAAGCTCTCGTCTTCCGCGGGACGGACGCTGGCGAAGCCGATGTGGTGGAACTCGTGGACCAGGGTGTTCTCCTCCTGGGCGCCGCTGCGCGAGGGATCCACGAACAGGAAGATGGCCGGGTCCGTCTCCGCCTCGAAGACGAAGGAGTTTCCCTGCGGCTTGATGACCGGATAGAGGGTGGCGCGGATCCGCGCTTCCGCGGGCAGGTAGGCGAGCGCGCGGTGGGCCGCCGCGGCCGGATCCAGGCGGCGCCAAGTCTCCACAGCCTTCTTCAGTGTTAGGGCGCGGCTGAGCAGGTCCGCCGACAGGACGAAGGCCCGGAAGTCCACGTCCTCGAAAGGGCGACCCATGGATGCCTCCCGGCGCTTCAACCGGCGGTAGCCCTCCGTCGCGAAGAGTTTCGCCCAGTCCGCGTCGCCGGGTTCCTGGCCGCGGGCGCGGAGATCCAGCAGGGCCAGCACGGCGTCGGCCTCGGAGAGGTCCATCCGCACGGCGATCCGGCTCTGTGGCAGGGGCGCCTGGACGGCGGGAGGAAAGGCCAGGGGAAGGGGGATGGCCATGGTTTCTCCGGATGGGATGAAGGATATACGAAATGCATCGTAGATGTGCTTAGGCCGCTATCCTGGTGCCCAGGAGTTCCTGTGCTCATCTCGCGTGAAATGGTCCTCGAGCAGGACATCGGCCTGAACGCCACCCTCTTCGGCGGCGACATGATGGCCCGGATGGACAAGGTGGCCGGGATCGCGGCCTCGCTCCTGTCCCGCAACCGGCGGTTCCTCACCCTCAAAGTCTCGGAACTGGTCTTCCACAGCCCCGTGCGCACCGGGGAGATCATCGAGTTCTACGTGTCGGTGGGGCGGCGGGGACGCACCAGCCTGACCCTGCAGATCGAAGTCCAGGTGTACGCGCCCGTCTCCGACGAGCGGCGCGACGTCACCAGCGGCGAATTCGTGATGGTGGCGGTGGACGCGGATCTCCGGCCCGAGCCCCTGGTGTGGAAGCCGGAGATGATCCGTGCCGCGGAGGCGGCGCGGGCGGAGCGCATCGACAGCCGAGCGAAGGGAGATTGAAGAGCGTATCCTGGGGGCATGACGGAACTCATCAAGGCCCACTTGGACCACCGTCGCATCTGGCGGGACTTCGATTACTGCTACCCCGTGATCGCCCGGCGCAGCCGCGGGCTGAGCGTGGGCGTGAATCTGAATCCCGACAAAGTCTGCAATTTCGACTGCGTGTACTGCGAGGTGGATCGCCTCGTCCCCCCCCACCGCCGCGACCTTGACCTGACGCTGCTGGAACAGGAACTGGGGCTTCTGCTGGACCTCGCCACCAGCGGGGAGATCTACCAGATCCCGCCCTTCGATTCGGCCCGGCCCGAGCAGCGCCGCCTCAACGACATCGCCTTCAGCGGCGACGGAGAGCCCACCACGGCGTCGGCCTTTGCCGAAGCCGTGGAGCGCGTGGCGCACCTGAAGCGGGCCCGGGGCCTGGACCTGGTCAAGCTCGTGCTCATCACCGACTCCAGCCGCCTCCAGGCGCCCGACGTGCTCCAGGGGCTGGAGACCCTGATGGCCAACCAGGGGGAGATCTGGGCCAAGCTGGACGCCGGAACCGAGGCCCACTACCGCGAGATCTGCCGCAGCCAGATCCCCTTCCAGCGGATCCTCGACAACCTGCTGGCCACTGCCCGGCGCTGGCCGATCATCATTCAGACGCTCTTCCTGAGCTGGCGAGGGCAGGGCCCCTCCAGCGACGAAATGGACGCCTACTGCGGGCGGCTGGAGGCCATCCGCAACCAGGGCGGACGGCTGCGCGCCGTTCAGCTCTACACCGTCGCCCGCCCCACCCCGGAGCCGGAAGCCCGGCCCCTTCCGCGGGTGGAGATGGACGCCCTCGCTGCCAGCCTCCGCTTCCGGTTGCCGGGCCTCCCCGTCGAGGTCTACTACGGGCCGGAGGAATGGGCCTGACGCGCCTCTTCCAGCGGATCGCGCTCGCGCTGGGGACGGTCGGCTTCGCCCTTCTGGGGCTCGCCTGTCGCGCCCGCAAGGAGAACGCTCCGCCACCGGTTCCGCCCGTTCGGATCCGCATCGCGGCGGTGGGCGACATCCTGATGCACGGGGACGTCAAAGCCGCGGCCGAACGCCATCCCCGGGGCTTTTCCGGCCTGTGGGAGGACGTGGCGCCACTCTTCCAGGAAGCGGACATCGCCTTCGCGAACCTGGAGACGCCGATCGCTCCCGCCACGGGCCGCCCGGGCGTTCCCATGCAGTTCAACGCCCCGGCCTCTCTTCCCGCGGCGTTGCGGGCCAGCGGGTTGGCGATCCTCTCCACCGCCAACAACTACGCCTTCGACCAGGGACCACGCGGCGTGCGGGAGACCCTGGAGCGCCTCCGGGCGGAAGGGCTGGTGGCCGTGGGCAGCGGCGAGGACAGGCGCCGCGCCGAAACCGCCCAACTCCTGGAGCGCAGGGGCGTGAAAGTGGCTTTCCTTGCGTTCACGGGAGTCTTCAACGCGGATTTGAACCATAGAGATGAGGAACCGTGGGTGCGCCCCCTGGATTTGGAATCGGCCCTCGCCGCCGTGCGCGAGGCCCGGCGGGGAGCGGATCTCGTGGTGGTGAGCCTCCACTGGGGCAACGAGTACCAACGGAAGCCTACGGAACGCCAACGGCTCTGGGCGCGGCGGTTCGTGGAGGCCGGATGCGACCTGCTCCTCGGCCATCATCCCCACGTCCTTCAGCCCGCGGAGGTGGTGGAAGCGGGCGGGCGGAAGGCGCTGGTCGCCTACTCGCTGGGGAATTTCATCAGCAACCAGGACCGGACGTACCGCGTCCAGTCGCCCGCGGCCGAAGGTGACAGCCGGGACGGCGCTGTTCTGGTGGCGACCTTCGAGCGCCAGGGCGAGACCCTGCACCTGGCGGAGATCCGTTTCGAACCGCTGTGGACCGACAACACCTGGGGCGCCGATGCCTCCCGCGAGATCCGCGTGGTCCGCATTGCCGAGGCGGAGCGCCGGGTTCTCTCCCCTGATCCGGCGCGTCTCAGGCTTCTCCACCTGCGGAGGGAGCGTATCGCCGAGCGGGTGGGAAAAACCTTCGTGCCTTAGATCGGCGCCAGGCCCAGTTCCTCGCGGTGCGCGTGGAGGACGGCGATGATCCGCGCGAGGTGGTCTTCCTCCGCGCCGCCGGCGGTTTCCATCAGCAGGCGGAAGCCCTCCGCCACTTCGAAGCGGTCCACGCCGGCGGCGAAGGCCTTGTCCTTGAGCTTCTTCTTCACGCTCCTGGGCTCGAGCCCTTCGGTCCGGCCGGGCCGCACCAGGGCGCAGGCCATGGCGAAGCCGGTGATCTCGTCGGAGGCCAGGAGGGCGCGGTCCAGAAGGTGGTCGTAGGACACGCCCCACCGGGTGTAGTGGGCGCTGATCGCGTGGGCCAGATCCGCCTCTCCGCGCTCCCGCAGCCAGGCCACGATGCGCCGGGGATGCTCCTCCGGCCACTGGTCGTAGTCCGCGTCGTGGAGGAGGCCCGCCAGGCCGAATCGCTCGACGTCCTCGCCGAGCTTCGCGGCGAGGTCGCGCATGACCAGTTCCACCGCGCGGGCGTGGATGCGGAGCTTGGCCGACGGTGTCCATTCGCACAGCAGCTGCCAGGCTTCATCGCGGGTGAGCATCTCGGGCGCTTCAGGGAACGAGCAGGGTGGGGCGGGGCGGGGCGGGTTCGGGATCGCCGGCGTAGCGGACGGCTTCCAGGCACAGGCCCGAGGCGGGAGCGGCCTTGGCGCCCCAGGAGAGGTTGGCGGCCTCCGTGGGCGCGCGGAGATCCTCCAGCACGCGGCGGGGCTCTTCTTCGCCCAGGGCGCAGGCCACGGCGGCGCCCACCATCCGGCGCACCTGCCGCCGGTAGAAGTGGGTGGCGCGCACCCGCAGGAGCACGAGGGCACCGGCTTCGGCGACTTCGCACCGGAAGATGCGCGCCCGGCCGTCCTCTTCGGCGTCCAGATCCGCGAAGGCGCTGAGATCCTGGTTCCCCTCGAAGGCGGTCCACGCGCGGGTCAGCTTCTCCAGATCGAGGCTGCGCTTCACCCACCAGATCCACGGCTTGCCGAAGGCGCTGCGGCGGCGGCTGATCTGATAGAGGTAGGTGCGGTCCACGGCGTCGTGCCGGGCGTGGAAACGGGGCGGGCAGCTTCGTACATCTCGGAGGGCGATGTCCTGGGGCAGGGCGGCGTCCAGGATGCGCCGGAGTTCGCCGGGCCGGGGGGCGCCCTTGGCTTCGAGGTGGAGGTGGGCGACTTGGCCGAGGGCGTGGACGCCCGCGTCCGTCCGACCCGATCCGCCCAGATAGACGAGCCGCAAGCCCGCTTCGTGGAGGACGTGCTCCAGACTGCCGGCCACGGTCCGGACGCCCTCTCGGGACTGCTTGAGGCTCTGCTTCTGCCAGCCCTGGAAGCGGCTGCCGTCGTATTCCAGGAGAAGCCGGAACGCGGCGATGGGCGGGGGTTTCACGGCCACCTTCAGCTCCCGATGACGGTCTTCACCGCCTCGATGAGGGCCGCGGGATCGTGGATCGGCTTGGCGATGTAGCCTTCGGCGCCGGTCAGCTCCAGGTACTTCTCGCGGTCCCCGAACATGGCGTGCGCGGTGGCGAGAAGAACGGGAATCCGGCGCGTGGCCTCGTCCTGCTTCAGCAGCTTGGTGATGAAGATCCCGTCCACCTTCCGCCCTTCATAGCTGGATCGGGAAAGGCTGACGTCCATGATGACGGCCTTCAGATCGGCCTCCCGGGCCAACCGCAGGATCTCGTCGACTTCCTCGGAGACCAGCACTTCGTAGCCGCCCTTTTTGACGAGGACGGTCTGGATGAATTTGATGTTGATGGGATCGTCTTCCACCAGCAGGATGCGCTCGGACATGGGGGCCTCAGAGGGTCTTCAGCCTATCGCACTCAGCGGTAGGCGCCACGGCTCCGGCGGATTTCCAGGCGCTCCAGCAGGTCGTCGGGGACTTTCAGCCCGCCACGGCCCGCGCCCAGGCGGAGTCCCGGCTTGTTCCTTCCGTGGTAGTCGCTGCCGCCGGTGACCACCATTCCGAGGCGCTCCGCCAAGGCGACGAAATATTTCTGCTCCGCCGCCCGGTATTCGCCGTAATAGCCCTCGAGCCCTTCCAGCCCCTCGCGCTGGAGGTCGCGCATGGCGTCGTCCCACCGGAAGCCGCCGCCCGCGAAGCGTCCGGGATGAGCCACCACGGGAACGCCGCCGGCCTCGCGGATCCAGAGGGCGGCTTCCGAAGGGCTCAGCTCCTCGCGGGGAACGTAGCCGGGGCAGTCGTCGCCGATGAGCCGCTCGAAGGCCTCGTGGGGCCGCTTCACGAAACCGCGGGCGGCGAGGGCCTGGGCGAAGTGGAGACGGGAGAGCAGGGGGCTGTCCGCCTGGGCGGCCACATCCGCGTAGGTCAGAGGACAGCCGAGTTCCGCCAGGCGCGTGAGCATCCGCCGGTTGCGGTCGTCCCGGCGCCCGCGCAGCTCCTCCAGGCGGGCCTGGAAGCGGGCGTCGGCGGGATCCACCAGCAGCCCCAGGACGTGAAGGGAGCGCCCCAAAAAGCTGCAGCTCAGTTCAGTGCCCACCAGGAGGCGCACCTTCACCTGCGGCTGCATGGCCAGGAACGCGGGAATTCCGCCGAGGGTGTCGTGGTCCGTGAGGCAGAGGGCTGTGAGCCGGGCCTCATCCCCGAGCAGGGCCAGCCCTTCGGGCGTGTCGGTCCCATCGGAATGGAGGGTATGGCAGTGGAGGTCGATCATCGTGTCAGGAAGGCGGCGCGATCTGCCGGTTGGCCCGGTAGAGGGCGGCCAGGAGGACTGCGACGGCCTGGAAGAGTTCCGGAGGAATGAGGCGGTTCACGTCCAGGGGCTCCAGGGCCGCCAGCAGATCGGGATCCTTCGAGATGGACACGCCGTTCTGCTTGGCCAGCTCCAGGATGCGTTCCGCCAGCAACCCCTGTCCCTTGGCCACCAGCCGCGGCGCCGCGTCCTCGAACGGGGACTCGGGCCGGTACCGCAGGGCGGCGGCGCGGGGGCGGGAGGAGGCGGGACGGGCCATGGGCCCTGATCGGGTGATCCGCGCTACTGGATGAAGTTCGCGGCGCTCTGGGCGTCGTCGGAGGGCTCTTCCATGGCCAGGCGGCGGAACAGCTTCATGTCCGCCAGGGACAGGATGCTCATGTAGGCGAACCCGTTGAAGAACAGCAGCAGGAAGGGCACGGAGGCCCACTTGCGGATGGAGATGGCCACGATCACCGCGCCGAAATAGTAGACGGCGAAGCCCAGCTCCAGGAAGGTGAGCAGGCTCTTGGGCACCTTGTAGGCGCGCTTGCTGATGGCCTTGCCATTCGCGTCGACGCCCAGCTTGGGGGTGCGCTTGAACTCCTTGTCGTCGGTGAAGAAGCCCTCCAGCACGGCCTTGGCCTGGTTCAGGGCGAGGCCGATCCCCAGGCTCATCAGGCCGGGGATGTACTTGAGGCGGTCCTTCCAGCCGGTGTTGTCGGTCAGTTCCTTCTGGGACAGGCCGAAATAGAGGCCGACGCTGACGGCGTTCAGCAGGAAGAAGGGGCCGTCGGTCATCAGCAGGACGTCCACGGGCGTTCCGGCCCGGAAGACCATCGCCGGTACCATGATGACGGACAGCACCACCATCAGCATGTAGTTGCAGTTGGCGGTGAGGTGGAACCAGCACTCCAGCTTCGTGTGCAGGCTCTCGTCGCTCTTCCAGATGACCTTCATCAGCTTGCGGATGACCTGGGCGTTGCCCTTGGCCCAGCGGTGCTGCTGGCTCTTGAAGGCGTTGACCTCCACGGGCAGCTCGGCGGGAACGACGAGGTCCTTGAGGTAGACGCCCTTCCAGCCCTTGAGCTGGGCGCGGTAGGACAGGTCCGCGTCCTCGGTGATGGTGTCGTGCTCCCAGCCGCCGGCGTCGGCGATGGCGGACACGCGCCACATTCCGGCAGTGCCGCTGAAGTTGAAGAAGGCCTTGGAGCGGTGGCGGGCGGTGTGCTCGAACACGAAATGGCCGTCCAGCAGGATCGCCTGGACCTGGGTGAGCAGGGAGAACTCGCGGTTGAGGTGCGCCCAGCAGCCCTGGACGAAGGCCACCTTGCCGTCGGCGAAATGGGGCACGGCCTTGCGCAGGAAGTCCTCGGTGGGAAGGAAGTCGGCGTCGAACATCGCCACGACTTCGCCCTTGGCCACCTTCAGGCCTTCGGAGAGGGCGCCGGCCTTGAAGCCCGTGCGGTCCGTCCGGTGCAGGTAGTGGATGTCGAAACCCAGGGCCTTGTAGCGGTCCACCACGGCGCTGGCGACCTTCACGGTCTCGTCCGTGGAATCGTCCAGCACCTGGATCTCCAGCTTGTCCTTGGGCCAGTCCATGCGGACGACATGGTCCATCAGCCGCTCGATGACGTTCATCTCGTTGAACACGGCGAGCTGGACCGTCACCACCGGCAGGTAGGAATCGTCGCCCACGGGCTGGGGGACGTCCTTCTTGTGGCGGTAGTAGAGGAGGAGCATCCACAGGCGGTGCGCCCCATAGATGCTGAGGATGGTGAGCAGCGTGAAGTAGGTGACGAGCACGACGGTCTTGACGACTTCCACCGGAATAGACCTCCCACAGCCCGGAAGCGGACATGTTTATAGTGTGGCAGTGCAGGTTGGAAAATCCACGAAAAACCTGATGATCTACAGCTTCATCCGGGACGTGGCCGATAGGATGTCAACCATGGGCGACCTCGACCACCAGAACCTTCCCCAAGCGATCGGCCGCTACCAAGTGTTGCGCCTGCTCGGATCCGGCGCCATGGGGAGCGTCGTCTTGGCGGAAGACCCCCGCATCAAGCGCAAGGTCGCCATCAAGCTGGTGCGGCTCGATTCCGTTCGCACCGAGGCGGATCGGCACGAATATCTCCTCCGTTTCCAGAGAGAAGCGGAAGTCTCAGGCCTCCTCAACCACCCGGGGATCGTGGCCATCTACGATGTGGGCGAGGAAGAGGGGCTGGGACCCTTCCTGGCCATGGAGTTCGTCCCCGGGCATCCCCTGGACGAGCTGATCAAGGGCGCCGCCCCCCTGCCTTTGAAGGAACGGCTGCGGATCGCGATCGGGATCGCCGAAGCCCTGGACCACGCCCATGCCATGGGGGTCGTCCACCGCGACGTGAAGCCCGGGAACGTGATGGTGGCCGACGACGGCCGCACCAAGCTCATGGACTTCGGCATCGCCAAGCGGGAGGACGCCAGCCTCACCCAGACCGGCACCTTCCTGGGCACCCCGAGCTACGCCAGCCCCGAGCAGATCCGCGAGGGCAGGGTGGACAGCCGGTCGGACATCTTCAGCTTCGGAGTTTTGGTCTTCGAGTTGATGAGCGGCCAGTCGCCCTTCCCGGGCACTTCCATCAATACGATTCTTTACCGCATCGTCAACGAGCCCCCCGTGGAGGTCCAGCCGCCTGTCCTCGGCGTCCTCCCCGACGGCTGGCGGCGCGTGTTCGACCGCGTCCTGGCCAAGCGGCCCGAGGAGCGTCCCCCCACCTGTACGGCCTTCATCCGGGACCTGGTGGATGCCGTGGTGGACCTGGGGAAGGATGACCGTCACGAGATCCTGCGGCTGCTGAAGTGGACCGGGGAGCCCCGGCTGCCCGAGATTACCTCGCCCTCCGCCGACGAGACCGTGATCATGGCGCGTCCGGCCCGGCGCGGCCTCGCTCCGCTATGGCTGGGGCTGGGCGCCGCTGTCCTGGTCGCGGGCGGATGGTTCCTGTTCGCTCCCAAAGGC
This sequence comes from Geothrix sp. 21YS21S-4, assembly GCF_030845995.1. NCBI lineage: Bacteria > Pseudomonadati > Acidobacteriota > Holophagae > Holophagales > Holophagaceae > Geothrix > Geothrix sp. 21YS21S-4. Next base: position 1,615,641 of record NZ_CP132719.1, on the reverse strand, counting down.
GGGCGGCTGCGGATCGACTCGCTCCCCGCGGGCGCCCAGGTCCTGGTGAACGGCGCACCCGCGGGAGTCACCCCCCTGAGCCAAGTGCTCCGCCCCGGCGACAAGGTGCGCTTGGAACTGAAGGGCCACAAACCCGTGGATTACGCGTTCAGGGCGGGGAATGCCCCCGCAGCCTTTGCCCTGCAGCCCGTGGTCAGCGAGGAACTGATCGACTCCACCCCTTCCGGCGCCACGATCGTCCTCGACGAAAAACCCCTGGAGGGCGCGACGCCCCTCAAGGTGCGCTGGAACCAAGCCCAGGCCCATCGCCTCACCCTTACCAAGGGAAAGCTGGGCGCCGCCTCGGATTTCGGGCCCGGGGAAGTCCCCGGCGGGCGGGTCTTCGAGCTGAAGGAAGCCACTACGGCCGAAACCCGTCAGGAACCCGCTCTGGATCCCGCCGCGCCGGGCGCCCTCAAATTGAGCGGGAGCTTCAGCGTTCGCGTGAAGGTGGACGGTAAGGATCTGGGCGAAGCGAGCCCCGGTTCCAAGCTGCCGCTGCCTCCCGGAACCCATAAGCTGGAACTCGCCAGCCCCTCGCACTTCTATAAGGACGCCCGGACCGTGGGCGTTTCTCCCGGCCAAGTCGTCTCCGTGGCCCTTCCCGCCCTCGCCACCCTCACGGTCGAGACCTTCCCCGGCACCGGCAAGGTCCTGGTGGACGGCCAGGACGCCGGAATCGAGAGCGACGGCAGCAGCGTCCAGGTGACCGAAGGCCGCCACACCGTCACGGTTCGCGGCTCCCGCGGCAGCAAGAGCGAGACCGTGGAGGTCAAAGGAAACAAGGGCTTGAGGTTCCCCCTCTAGCGGCGACGGATTACTCCAGGCACGGCGTATTCAGGCTGGTTCTTCCGTCCGGGTGGACCTAACCTGTCCTGCACCCTGGAAGACGCAGTACCGCGCCCACCCGATCCGGCCTTCCTGCCGGCGTCCCCGTTCAAGGAGTGGTGTATGCCGGAACAGGTCCGAGACTTGCGGCTTTTTCTGGAAGAGACGATCGGGCTTCTGGCGGTCGTCCAGCAATGCCGAGCCGTCCTGGTGGAGGCCCGCCTGCGCGCCGACCTGTCCCGGGCCATCGAAGAAGCCATCCGCCGCCTGCGCGGCCTCTCCGATCATCCCTACCTTCAGGATCCCGAAAGGTATGAGGAGATGGAACATGCCGGGCTCATCGGAGCCCAATTGAACTTCAAGCTGGCGTCCTTCGAATCGTCGCTTCAAAGCTTCCAGACATCGGGAAGGCAGGACGAGCTTGCCGAAGTGCTGGACAAGAGCGGAATCATCCTCAGCAGCCTCGCCGGAGCCATCCCGGGCTTCGGCTCCTTCGCCCAGGAATTGATCGATTTCATCCTGAAGGAACTCAAAAAGCGCTTCTGGCGGCGGCGATAGGCTTTCGCCCGCCGCGATGTCTGCAGATTTGAGAAAAAAAGCGCCGGACGAACCGTCCGGCGCTTGGTGGTTGGGGAGGAAGGATTCGAACCCTCGATACGCAGGATCAAAACCTGCTGCCTTACCACTTGGCTACTCCCCAGGCGGAAAGGCAAGGATAGCGCGGGTTCGCGTCTGGCCCAAGGCCCTCTTGGCGGTGGGATATCCGGCCCTTCTCGGCCTCAGGAGGTGGGCTTGGAGGTGAAGCCGAATTCCTCGACGCCCAGCAGGTCGGGACGGACCTGGGCGGCTTCGCCGCGCTCGATGCGGCTGAGGGCGCGGTGGCCGGTGGCGGTCTCGTAGGCCAGGAGGACCTGCTCTTCGATCTGCTCGCGCAGGGTGTTGTTCAGGGGATAGGCGATGTCCTTGAAACTGCCGTCGCGCTTGCGGCGGCTGGGCATGGCGACGAAGTAGCCGTCCTCGCCTTCCACCACGCGCAGGTCGCCCACGAGGAAGCAGTCCTCCAGGACGAGGGCGGCGAAGGCGCGGAGCTTGTCGTCGCCTTCGACTTTGGTGATGCGGATGTCGGTGATGTTGAGCATGGCGTTCCCCAGGGTGGATCTCGAATGCGTTCCGCCGAGGGCGGAGCCAGCTTCCAGGTTAGCGGATCTCGATCCAGCCCCACTGCCGGCCGGTGTCGCCGCGGCGATGGGAGTGGAGCAGATCGGCGCGGCACATGGTGCAGAGGGCCACGCTGCCTTCCTTTCCCGCATCCAGCCCAAGGTCCAGAGCCTGGGCGCGGAGGAAGCCGTGCAGATCCAGGTGGGGCTTGCCCGCCGGGCCGGGATGCCGGAGTTCCTCCTGCCAGGCGGGGTCCTGGCGGGCGGCGCCGATGACTTCTTCCCCCACCTCGAAATGGCAGGCGAGGATCGCTGGTCCGAAGGCCCACACGAGCGAGGTGGGTTCTCCGCCCAGGTTGCGGAACCAGGCCACGCCCCGCCGCAGGATGCCTTCCGCCGGGGAAGGGCCATGGCCGGTGGCGCCGCGCCAGCCCGCGTGGAGCGCCGCCACCCAGGGAGTTCCGTCGTTCAGGGGGCCGGCCAGGAGCACAGGGACGCAGTCCGCCACGCGCACGCCGATCCGGATCCCCGGTTTCGTGGTCCACAGCCCGTCGCCTTCCACGACCGCATCGGACGCTTCGACGATGCCGCATCCATGGACCTGGTCCAGCCGCCGCGGGGGGAGCGTCTCGGAAGAATCGAGGCGGGTGGAGAATCCCCAGTCGAGGGGGAAGGGCGGTTGAATGCCGGGCGTCAGCACGGGCCGATCAGTTCTTGGCGAGGCGGGCTTCCAGCCACTGCTTGATGCGGTTGGCGTCGCCCAGGCGGGTGTACTTGCCCCAGGAATCCAGCAGGATGATCAGGACGGGCCGGTTGGCGAGCATGGCCTGCATGGCGAGGCAGCGGCCCGCTTCCTGGATGTAGCCGGTCTTGGACAGCCCGATGGTCCAGTTGGGGCTGCGGACGAGGGCGTTGGTGTTGGGGAACTGGATGCTCTGGCGGCCGGAGCGGATGGTGGTCTCGGGGCGGGTGCTGAAGTCGCGGATCTCGGGATAGCGGTAGGCGGCTTCCACGATCCGGGCCAGATCCTGGGCGTTGGCGACGTTCCCGCTGGAGAGGCCGGCGGGATCCTGGAAGCGGGCGCTCACCAGCCCCAGTTCACGGGCCTTGGCGTTCATGGCTCCCACGAAGGCGGACAGCCCGCCCGGGAAGGTCCGGCCCAGGGCGTGCGCCGCCCGGTTCTCGGAGGCCAGGAGGGCCAGGAGAATGGCCTGCTCCCGGGGGAGGCGGGTGCCCACGGGCAGGCGGGACCGGCTGTGGCGCAGCATGTCCATGTCGTCCCGGGTGATGGTGAGGGTCTCCTGCGGGTCCAGGTGGGCGTCCAGCACGACCATGGCGGTCATCAGCTTGGTGAGGGAGGCGATCGGCTGGACGGCCCCGGGCTGCTTCTCCAGCAGCGCCTGGCCGGTGGTCTGATCGAGGACGAGGGCAGAGGCCGACTTCAGGGCCAGGGCGGTCGGGATGTGGGACGACGCGGCGCCCAAAGCGAGCCCCGCCGTGGCCAGAAGAACGCCCAGCAACCCCTTCCCCCGGCTGAAACCCATGGATGCTCCCTTGAAGATTCCGATTGTCGTCACGTCTTCCCAGTCTATCGGATCCGGGGGTCTTTTGCTCAAGTCCTCACGGCCAAAGGAGGATCAGCAGGCTGATGTCCGTCACCGCCCAGGCCGCGAGGCCCCAGTACATGCCCGTCTCGTGGCGCCGGTCGGTCCACTCGCGCCATCCGGCCAGCCAGGGGAGTAGGACGCCCAGCCACGCGATGAGGGAGGGCAGGAGGAACACAGGATGCCGGTTCCGGCTGAAGGCGGCGCAGGCGAAGAGCCCGTGGGCGGCCAGGGCCGCGCCCAGCGCCAGTACGAGGCTGTGGCCCACGCCCAGCCGGATCACCAGGGTCCGGTCCCCCCGGGCCGTGTCCTCAGCCACCTGATAGATCTGGGTCATGGGATAGAGCGACGCGAACAGCAGGGCGAACCCGAGGGAGGCCCACAGGATTCCCGCGGCGAAGGGGCGCCCCGTCAGGGCCCAGCCCGCCAACGGTGTGAACAGGCCGAAGCCCAGGCAGTTGATGAGAAGATCCCAGCCCGCACGGGCCTTGAGCCGCGCCGGGGGGACCGAATAGAGCCAGCTCATGGCCACGCAGGCCAGGTTGAGCAGGGCGAAGGCGCGGGGCAGGAGGAAGCCGCCCAGGGCCGACGCCACCAGGAGCACCGTCGCGAAGGCGAACAGGTGCGCCGGCGGTTTGGGCGGCGCCTTGAGGTAGCCGATGTCGCCCTCGTCCCGGTCGAAGGCGCTGTTGATGGCGAGGGTGCCCCCGTTGAGCAGGACCACGAACACCAGCCAGCCCAGCAGGGCCGGTTCCACGGATGGAGGCCACCCCGCGGCGAGGAGCGTTCCCAGGAGGAAGTGGGCCGTCATGATGGGCCACTCCAGGGGGCGGAGATGCAGCAGGTAGGCCAGGGCTTCGGCCCCGATGAGGCGCTGCAGGAAGGTCCGGATGGGGAAGCGGGAGGCCTCCCCGGTCACGCGATGCCCTCGTGGCGGAGAACCTGGATGGCGCCGGGGCGGCGGGGCTCCACCAGGGCCTCCATGGCCGCCAGGAGGTGGGGCACGCTGAAATCCGTGTCCACGCACATCCCGTGGGGCAGGGACAGGGGGATCACGTAGGAGGGGATCTCCGGCAGTTTGGTCAGCCCCTTGAGGAGGCGGTCCGTGCAGCTCACGGCGACAATGAGATCAGGCCGGTACTCGCGGGCTTCCCGGTAGGCCTTGTGGCTGCGGTTGGTGATCCGGCCCTCCCACTGGTGGAGGAGCACCGCGTTCAGGTAGTCGCCCACGGGGCACAGCCCGCAGTCGTAGCAGGCGGCAAGGTCGTCCAGGATGCCGGCCTTGCACCGCGCCATCTGGATGCAGTGGGGCAGGAGGATGAGGGCGCGGCGCGCCTTGCGCTCCGCGAAGGCCTCCCGGACGCGACCGTTGTTGTGGCGGCAGAAGGCGAGGATCCAAGCGTCCTCGAGGCCTAGCCAGCGGGCCAGAGGCCGGACCGCGTGCGCCCACAGGGCGTCCTGGCGCATGATCGCCGTGCGGTTCCGAAGAAAGGCTCCGCCGCGGAGAAAGCTGGGCCACGCCGCCGCCAGGGCGGCCGTGGCCGCGAGGAGCCACCAGCCGCGGCCCTCGGTGTGGAGGGCCGCCCCGGTGAAAGCGGCGGCCGATACGAGCAGGGGAAGGCCCCGCCGCACCGCCAGGAAGAGCCCGCCCCGCTCGGCCGGCAGGGGAGCCGGCGCAGGCAGGGCGCGGGGTTCCTTCACTTGGAGGTTCCGACCAAGCCGATCATCTTCTTGAGGTCGTCGTCCTTCCAGCGAAGGCCGGCGCCGAAGAAGAGGGTCCGGAGATCCTTGTTGCCGAAGTCCTGGACGCCCGCCTGGACGTAGGCGCCCTTCCAGAACTGGTAGCTGCTGGTGAAGCGGTAGCGCGGATTGGGCTTGTCGTCCCGCTTGCTGAAGTCGTAGGCGAGGAGGCCCAACCGGAGCTTGTCGTCGTCCAGGGCTCGGAACTCCACCCCGGCGCCGCCCTTGCCCTCCACGATGCCGGCGGAGAAGACCGCGGCGCCCAGGCGCTTGGCGAACTGCGCCGACAGGGTGAAGCTCTTGTCGGTGGTCACGGACTGGGTGCGGTCGATGACGGTGATCGGCTGGCCGGTGATGGGATCGAGCTGGGTGATGCTGCGGGTGCTCTCGCTCAGCTTGCCGTCCGGCGTGGAGGCGAGGCCCAGGGAATACCAGTAGTCGGGGCGCGGCGCGATCTCGATTCCGAGGCCCACGCGGCTGTCCTTGCGCTTGTCCCACTGGGCGGCGCTCATGTCGAGGCGCAGGTCCATCTTGTTGAACCCGCCCAGCAGGCCGTTCACGTTGTCCACGGCCTCGTTGATCTTGCGCACGGTGGTGTCGTCGTTCAGCAGCTTGCCGATGGTGCCCTCGCCCTTGTTGATGCGGTCGGTGAGAACCTTCAGGTTGTCGGCGGTGCCCTGGAAGCTCTGGGCCAGCTTGCGCACGTCGCCCATCACGCCCTTCAGCTCAGGGCGGTTCTCCTCCAGCATGGCGTTCAGGTTCCGGCCGACGGATTCGAACTGCTGCGCCAGCTTCGGCAGGCGATCGCGCAGGTCCACGCTGATGGCCTCCACATTGGCCATCGTGTTGTTGATGGCGCCGTGGTTCTCCTGGGCCATGCTGCGGAATTCGGCGGTCAGGACGCGGATGTTGTCCACGATCTCGTCCATCTTCTGGCGGCCCTGTTCGCCGCCGATGGACTCGTTCAGGGCCTGGGTGACGCCCTTCACGTTCTTGCCGATGTCGGCCAGGGTGTCCATCAGGCTGTCGAGGCTGACGCCCGCTTTGCTGGGCAGGGGCGCACCCTCGGGTAGGGTGCCCTTGGCGCTGTGACCCGGATCCAGGTCCACGTACTTCTCGCCCAGGATGCCGATGGAGCCCAGCGATACCACGGCGTCGCCGTAGACCTGCACTTCGGGGCCGAGACCGAGCATCACCTTGGCCTTGCCGTTCTCCAGGGTGATGGCGCGGACGTCGCCCACCTTCACGCCAGCGATGCGCACGGCGCCCTGGACGTTCAGTCCGGCCACCTGGTCGAAGTAGGTGATGCGCTCGCTCTGGTTCCGCTTGCTCCCGATCTCCAGCTTCTCCGTGCGGAAGACGAGCACGGCGAGGAGAAGGACCGCGCCGGTGAAGAAGAGGCCGACCTTGGTTTCGAGCTTCATGCGCGGGCCTCCTGGGTGCTGCGCTTGGGGGGAGGAGGGTCCTGGAGGAAAGGACCGTCCGCGTCGCCGCGCAGGAACTGCTGGATGACGGGGTGGGGATTGGCTTTGAAGTCCTCGGGGGACTCGCAGGCGAGGCACTCTCCCCGGAAGAGCAGGGCGATCCGGTCCGCGATTGCGAACGCGGACTTGAGGTCGTGGGTGATGGTGATGGTGGTGACGCCCAGTTCGTGCTGGAGGTCCAGGATCACGCGGCCGATCACGTCGGTCATCACGGGGTCCAGGCCGGTGGTGGGCTCGTCGAACAGCAGGATCTTGGGCTTGAGGGCGATGGCGCGGGCGAACCCCACCCGGCGCTTCATCCCGCCGGAAAGCTCCGCCGGCTTCAGCTTCTCGGTCTCTTTCATCCCCACCAGCGTGAGGCATTCCTCCACGCGGCCCGTGACTTCCGCCTCGGTCATGGTGGTGTGGCGGCGCAGGGCGAAGGCGACGTTCTCGAAGACCGTCATGGAATCGAACAGGGCCGCCATCTGGAAGCACATGCCGATGCTCTGCCGGACCTCGAACAGCTCCTTCCGGCTGAGCTGGGCGATGATCTTTCCCTCGATGGCCACGTGGCCGGAATCCGGAGTGAGCAGGCCCATGATGTTGCGCAGCAGCACCGTCTTGCCGGTGCCGGAGCCGCCGAGGACGACGAGGCTCTCGCCTTCCTCGACCTGCAGGTTCACATTGGACAGCACCACCTTGGGCCCGAAGGCCTTGGACAGGTTGACGACGTCGATCAGCGCCATGTCGTCACACCAGCAGGAGCTTGGTGAGGAAGAAATCGGAAACGAGGATCCACAGCGAGCTCGTGACGACGCTGCTGGTGGGGGCGTTACCCACGCCCTCGGCGCCGCCGCGGGTGCGGTAGCCCTTCCAGCAGCCCACCAGGGCGATGATCATCCCGAACACCAGGGCCTTGATCAGCGCGATCCGGAGATCGCGGAAGGCGAGGAGCTTGTAGAACTCGCCGCTGTAGACGTAGGCGCTCTGGCCTTCCACGCCCACCAGGATCAGGTAGCCGCCCCAGAAGCCCACGTAGATGGAAACCACGGTGAGCAGGGGGACGATCACGATGGCCGACAGGAAGCGGGGCACGAAAAGGTAGTGGATGGGATCCGTGGCCAGGCACTCCAGCGCGTCGATCTGCTCCGTCACCTGCATGGTGCCCAGTTCCGCGGCCATGGCCGAGCCGATGCGGCCCGACAGCATCAGGCCCGTGATCACGGGACCCAGCTCGCGGACGATGGCGAGGCCCTCCACCTGGGAGGCCAGCCCCTCGGCCTGGAACTGGCGGAATCCGAAGGCGAGCTGGACCGCGAAGACCATGCTCACGGCCACGCTGGTGAGGATCACCACCGGGAGGGAATTCACGCCCAGGGCCTGGAACTGGTGCATCAGGTTCTTGCCGTCGAAAGGACGCCTGAAGATGGCCGCGAAGGTCCGGCCGGCGAGGACGGTGAAATCCCCGCTCACTTCGAGCGCACCCAGGACGTGGGCGCCGATCTTGTCGAAGAAGGTCAAGACCATGGGGCTCCGGGACGCAAAGGGCTAGCTTACCCGAGACTGCTTCTTCTGGCGGTCGCGGAGGCGGGAGGCGGCCCCTTCGCGCTGGGTCTGGGGCGTGCGGCTGAGGGCCACGGCGTCGGCCGGGACGTCCCGCGTGACGGTGCTCCCCGCCCCGATCAGGGCGCCGTCACCGATGGTCAATGGCGCGACGAGCTGGCTGTCGGATCCCACGAACACGTTCCGGCCGATGGTGGTGCGGTGCTTGTTCACGCCGTCGTAGTTGCAGGTGATCACGCCCGCGCCGATGTTGGAGCCCTCGCCGATCTCGGTGTCGCCGAGGTAGGCGAGATGGTTGGCTTTGGCGCCCCGCTGGAGCCGGGCTTTCTTGGTTTCCACAAAATTCCCGATGTGGACGCCTTCGCCCAGTTCCGTGCCCTCCCGCAGGCGCGCGAAGGGGCCGACCTTGGCGCCCGCGCCCACGCGGGCGTGCTCCAGAACGCAGTAGGGGCGGACTTCCGCGCCGTCGTCGAGGGTGGAATCGAGGATCACGGTGCCCTGGCCGATGCGGCAGCCCTCGCCCACGGAGACGGAGCCCTCCAGGCGGACGCCGGGTTCCAGAACGACGTCCCGGCCCAAGGCGGCCCGCGGTCCGACGAAGGTGCTGTCGGGGTGGAGGAAGGTCACGCCTTCGGTCATCCAGTGGCGCTGGATCCGAGTCTGGGCCGCCGCCTGGAGCGCGGCTTGGTCCAGGCGTGAGTTCATCCCGGCGAGTTCCTCCGGATCGCAGATCTCCACCGCCACCGGCAGCTCCGCGGCGACCGCGGCGACCGCGTCGGTGAGGTAGTACTCCTTTTGGGCGTTGGCGTTGGTGAGGTTCTGGAGGGCCCGCTTCAGGGCGGGCCAGGGCAGGGCGTAGGCGCCGCCGTTCACCCGCCGCACGGCGAGTTGCTCCGGCGTGGCGTCCTTGGCTTCCACCACGCCCGCCAGGCGGCCGTCCGCGTGCTGAAGCACCCGGCCATAGGAACCGGGAGCCGGCAGGTCCATGGCCAGGAGGACCGCCTCGGCGGCGCACAGGCGGAATACCGTGGCGGCGGAGGTCAGGGGCACGTCGCCGCACAGGATCGCCACCTTGGACGCGCCCAGGCGGTCGAGTTCGGGAATGCAAACCTGGAGGGCGTGGCCGGTTCCAAGCGGCTCGCCCTGGTCCACGGCGGTCACGGGGCAGGGCAGAAGGCCGGCCTTCGACCAGGCGTCCAGGGCCGCCAGCACCTGGTCCTTGCCGTGGTGGACCACGACCACGGCGCCGCCGAGGTCCGGCGGGAGGGTGCGGAGGACCCACAGGAGGGAGGGATCGCCGAGGATGGGGTGGAGCACCTTGGGAAGCCGGGATTTCATCCGCGTTCCCAGTCCCGCCGCGAGGATCACCGCCACTGTCGCCATGTCGCCTCCTTTCTTAGCCTACAACAGGGCTCCCGTTGAGCAGGGCCAGGGCGGCCCGGGAGAAGGCCTCGGGTTCGAAGGGCTTCTCCAGGAAACCGAGGCGCCGCAGGCCCAGCGCGGCCGGGTCGAGGGACAGAGGCTGGCCCATCCCCAGGACCAGCGTCGGGATCGGCTCCTTCTGAAAGGCGCGCAAGGCCCGCTGGAAGCGCTCCAGGCGCGGGGTGCGCTCCAGCACCAGCAGGTCGGGCTGGGCCTCTCCCCGGCTGCCGCGCAGCAGTTCGTGCAGATCCCCGAAGGCCAGGGCCTGTCCCCCGAGGTTCTCCACGCGGTCCACGAGGCTCTCCTGGACGAGCGGATCCCGGTCCACGATCCACAGCACCCGCCCCTGAAGCAGCGGCCCCGCGAGGGAATGCGCCGAAGCGGCGACGGGAAGGTAGATGCGCGGGCGCACGTGCCGCGTCTCCTGCACCAGTTCGAGCATGCCGCCGGCCTCCCGCACGGACTGGCGAAGCCAGCCCAGGCCGAACAATTCCCGCGGGCGGCTCCGCCCCGTGCCCCGGGCTTCGGCGTGGAGCAGCGCGAAACTGCGCCCGCCCAGGTCCACCGCATCCAGGGCCAGGACCAGGCTTTCGCGGCCCGTCCGGTCGCCGGCGTGGAGCAGAAGCTGGATGGCGAGGCGCTCCAGGGCCTCCGGATCCGTCTCCAGCGCCAGGGGATCGGCCCGCAGGCTCAATTCGCTGTGGAGCGGCACCATGCGCCGCAACTTGGGCAGGAGCGATTCCAGGAACAGCCGCCCGTCCACCGTCTCGCCGGGCGGCGGGAATTGGCCCAGCCGCAGCGAAGCGGTCTGGGCGTGGACCGCGGCGCGGTGCAGCGGTCCTTCGGGCGCACTGGCGGCGAGGCGCTCCGAGGCCGAGGCCAGAGCCAGGGAGGCATTGGCTTCCAGCCGCCGTCCGTCGTCATCGCCCCCCGGTCGTCGCGCGCCCCCTCCGCCGCGCAGTACGAGCGATCCGGGTGAGGAATCGGAGATCCACAGCAGCGCCATGCCCCGGTCGAAGGTGGAAGCCTCCAGGGACACGGGCCGGAAGGTGCCGTTCTCGCTCACCTGGGTGGCGTGGACCGTGGCGCAGCCGAACTGGAGCAGTTGTTGGCGCACGGCCTCCCACACCGGCGTTTCGCCGCCCTGGAAGAGGGCGTCGAGGGCGTAGCCCCGCAGGCGGTAGCGGGGCAATCCCACCAGCTGACTGAAGGAGCCGTTGGATTCCAGGACGCGGCCCTGGTCGTCCACCATCCACATGGCCTGCCGGGAGTCCAGGCCGAGGGCGAGTCCCGAGGAGGCGGGCGTTTCGACCTTCTTCTCCAGCAGCGCCAGGGCCACGCGGAGCCCTTGGCCCCGGCCTTCCACCCAGGCGCCCTGCTCGCGCAGCCACTTGAGTTGGAGGAGGGCCACCAAGCCCAGAAGCAGCCCGCCCAGAAGCGCGGCCGGCCAGGACAGGCGGGGCAGGCCGGCGGGCAGGAGGATCTGGGCCAGGACGCCCAAACCCAGAGCCGAGGCGCCCACCAGCGGCATCCGCAGCTCCAATTGGCGCCCTCCGGTCCAGCGGTAGGCGAGGTCCGACAGGACCAGCCACAGGAGGCCTTCGAGGGCCGCGCCGAACCAGAAGCGGGGGATCTCCTGCCACGGAAGGTTGAGGTGGAAGAGCAGGAACACCTGGAAGAGGCTGATGCCGCCCACCCCGAGCGCGAGATAGCGCACCCCCTGCACGCCTTCTCGCTGGGCCTGGAGGAAGAGCGTGAAGCCCAGGAGCGCGGCGCCCACCTGCGGCGCGGGGATGGGCACGCCCGTCAGTTGCGCCCAGGGGAGCGCCAGGACCGCCAGCAGGCCGCCCAGGAAATACGCATGGCCGAGGCCCGCCCGGCCCGTCCGGCGGAAGGTCCAGAACCCCAGCAGGGGCGGCAACGGCAGCAGCAGGGCGGCGATCAGGTCCGCGAAGGCCATGGGAGCGCTCCTCGGCGGTAGAGTCTCACAGAAGCTCCGCCGGCCAGATCCCGCGGAGCGCATTCATGCACCACAGGCGGCCTTCCCGCGGCGCGATCCGGCCCGTGTCCGCGGTCCAGCCGCGGGCCGCGGCCCAGGCGGGCAGGTCCAGGCGCTCCGCCACGCTGGCCACGCGGCCTTCCGCGGGCGGCAGATGGAGCCTTCCATTCCGTTCCTGCGCCACCGCGGCGATGGCGGTCTCCACCACCGTGCCGTCCGGCCAGCTGAGGAGCGCATCGTCGGCCCCCCGCCTCCGTGCTTCTTCCAGCGCGGCCGCGGACCACGGGCCGGAAAGGCCCTTATGGCGAGCCAAGGGATCCGGACGCAGGTCGCCCATCGGATGGGGCAGGAGCGCCAGGCGATAGGGCGTCGGCGCCACCGGAAGGGGCTCCAGCGTTGCCACGAGGATTTGGGGATGGAGCACCAGCCGGAGCGCCGATTCCTTCGGCGATTGGATGGCGAGCCAAGTCCTCAGTTCGTCCGTGGCAGCCTCCAGCCAGGGAACGTCTTCGCCCAGGGCCCGGGCGCCCGCTCGCAGCCGAGCGAGGTGGGCTCCGAGGTGACGCGGGGTTCCCTCCCGCACGGGCAGGGCCGTTCGAGGCCGGGGCGAAAGGGGAGACTCGCCCATCCCATCGGTGGCCCCGGGACCGAAGACCGCGCGGGCAGAGGCGTTCATGGGGCCACGCGCGCGGACCAGGGCTGGTGGCGGGCCCTTCCCGCCAGCCGCACCGCCAGCGCGGCGGCCTCCTGGAAGTTCCGGGGATCGGCGATCCACCGGCCCGCCTTGTCGAAGGCCGTGCCGTGGTCGGGGCTGGTGCGGATGTAGGGCAGCCCGAGGGTCAGATTCACCGCGCGGACGGGCTCCAGCAGCTTAATGGGGATCAGGCCCTGGTCGTGGTAGAGCGCCACCACCAGGTCGAACTCCCCGGAAGCCGCCCGGTGGAAGAGGCTGTCGGAGGGATGGGGGCCCGAAAAGACAGGTCCCATCTCAGGCGTGGGTCGGGGAGGCTCTTGGTCCGGATGGAGACGCCATCCCTCCGGCGGGGGACCTGGCGGAAAGGGCGAGGGCAGGGCGGCGAACGGTCCGGCGCTTGCTGTTTCTTGGAAAGCGCCAGCGGCCCGCTCGAGGGCCGCGGACAGGCCCTCTTCCTCGTTTCCGAAGGCCCCGTTCTCCCCCGCATGGGGGTTGAGGGCGCAAAGGGCGACGCGCAACGCGGGATTGCCCGTGAGCTGGATGAAGCGGTCCGCCGAGAAGATAAGGGTTTCGGCCACCGCGTCCGAATCCAGTTCCTCCACGACGGATCGGAGGCTCTGGTGGACGGTGTGGAGCACCACGGACAAGCGAGGACTGACGAAGGCCATCCGGGTCAGGGGCGCCCCTGCGAGGGCCTGGAGATACTCGGTGTGGCCGGGGATGTCGTACCCCGCGAGATGGGCGGCGGATTTCGCCATGGGGAGGGTGACGAGCGCATCCACTTCGCCCCGCTGGGCCATGCCGGCGGCGAGCCGGATGGCCTCCACCGTGGCGCGGCCCGAGGCCGCCGAACCCGCGCCCAGGCTCAGGTCCTTCGCAAGAATCTCAGGCGTGGGGTCCAGCCATTGGGCCGATGCCGATCCGTTGGGGCTTTCCACGACCAGTTCGCCGGTCGCGCCCTCGAATCCGGATGTCCGCCAATGCCACGCGACGGGGCTTCCCGGTACGCCTTCCAGCAGGTCCAGTCCCGCGCGGGCGCCCACCACCACGACGTCGGCCCAGGCGCGGATGGCCAGCAGGCTTTTGAGCAGCAACTCGGGTCCGATCCCGCAAGGATCTCCGAGGGTGATGGCGAGGCGGGGGCGGCGGTCCATGGATCAGTCGAAGACCGGGACCTCCACGTCGGCGGGCGCGGGCTCCTCCTTCTTGGCCGCACGGCTCCGGCGGATCCGCGGTTCCTCCTCCTGCTTGTAGATGTATTTGATGTTGTGCTTGGGCACGAGGACGTTGGGCTCCTTGACCCGATTGATCTTCAGGCAGTGCTTGTCGTACCACTCGATCACGCCGCGAACCTTCTCGTCGTCCTGGAGGACGATGACCATCGGCGTTTTCGACTGCATCTGCTTGAGGTAGTAGAAGCTCTCGGCGTTCGTCTGCTCCGGGGGAGCGATCTTCCGGCGGGGGCTCCCGAGCCCCTGCGGAGCCGTGGGCGCCGCTGGATTGGTGGCGGGATTCGGTTCGCCGCTGGCGGTGAGGGCGGGCGGAACGGGCGTCATCGCCTCCGCGCTCCCTCCTTTGGCGGGCAGCCCGAGCTTATCCTTGAGCTCGCTGAGGTTCGGTCGAATGAGCTTACGGTTCATGGCGGATCCTGGACCGGCAGGCGGCGCGGGGATGTCAAAGGCGTCGGCGAAGGGCCTTCCATTCCGGAAATCTGGACAGCGCCTGCCGCGAAGGGCTTGGAACCGAAGAGACGGGAAGGGAATGAACCACTGTGGCAGGTGCCGTGCGGACCCCGCAAGGGTGTGTGCTGATTGGATGCTGGAAGACTGCCGGAAGTTTACTGTGAATCTCTAGGATCCGCCAGGGTCTCCTCGGAGATCGCGCCGGGCATGATGATCTGGACCCGCGTGCCCTTTTCCGGCCGGCTGTCCACGGCGATGCGCCAGCCCATGGCCTCCGTGAACTTGTAGACCAGGCTCATTCCGAGCCCAGAGCCTTCCTCGAAGCTGCCCGCGAAAGGGACGAACAGGCGGTCGAGCTGTTCCCGCGTCATCCCGCACCCGTTGTCGGCCACGGTGATGCGAAGGGCGCCTTCCCTCAAGCTGGCCGTCAGGCTGACCTGGGGCTCCTTCCGTCCCTGCACGGCTTTTCGGGCATTGCTGAGGAGGTTCATCAGCACCCGGTGGAGGCCCAGGGGATCCGCCCACAGAAAAGCCTTCGGCGGAGGATGGATGACCAACGAGAGCCCCTCCGCGCGGGGATCCATCTCCCAGCTGGCCCGGGCCTCCTCCAGCACCTTCGCCAGGGACAACCGGACGCCCGGAGGGGCCTCGGGGCGGGCGAAATCGAGGAAATCCGAGACGATGGCCCCTACCCGGTGGGTCTCCCGCTCAAGGATGCCGAGAACCCGCTCCTGGACGTCCGGGGGCCCCTCCCGCTGACGGAGGAGCTGGACGCATCCGCTGATGGAGGCCAGGGGATTCCGCAGCTCGTGGGCCAAGCCCGCGGTGAGCTGGCCGATGGCGGCGAGGCGTTCGCTGATGCGCGTCCGCTCCTCCAGCGCCTTGAGTTCCGTGAGGTCCTGGAACAGCAGGAGCTGGCCCGATTCCCTCCCATCCGCTCCCCGAAGCGAGGTGAGGTGGCCGCCCAGGATGCGCTGGCCGCGGCCCTCCAGGACCACCACCCGCTCGAAGCGGTGCTCCCATCCGTGCTGGGCGGGCAGGGGATCTCCCCCTGGCAGGAAGGACTGGAGGGGCGCGCCCAGGGAGACGGCCCGCCCCAGAATGGCCTCGGCCGCGGGATTGGCGGAGGTGATCCGTCCCGCCGGATCCAGGGTGATCAAGCCCGAGGACATGGAATCCACCACCCGGCGATGGAGCGCCGCCAGTTCGTCCACCGTGGCTTCGCTGGCGCTGAGATCCGTCCGGAGGCGCTCCAGGTTGCGCCGGATGAGCACCACCACGAGCGTCGTCGCAAAGATCTGGAGCGAGGCGATGCCCAGGAGGAAGGCCAGCCGGGCACCTTCGGGCGCGGCGCCCTCCCCCGACAGGCCGAAGGGGGGGAGAAGGCCGCTCGCAAAGGCCGACACCAGGAGGATGTGGGAGGAGGAGGACAACACGCCCACCCACACGATCTCCACGGTGCCCAGGTAGAACGCCGACGCCAGCACCGGAAAGATGTACAGCGTGGAAAGGCGCTCCTGCATCACGCCCTGGAAGGCGAGGACGAGGGCCACCAGAAGCAGGTCCAGCGCCAGATTCCAGCGGATCCACACGAGGGCGGGAGTCGGGAAGAGCGCCTCGTGTTGCCGCAGCCCCCGGCCGCATTCCCAGGCGGCTTCGGCGAACAGCAGGCCCAGGCTCGCCAGGTAGATGCCCTCTCCCGGCCCCGCGGCGCGGCCCTCTTCGGGCAGGGCTAGATGCAGAATGAGCAGGCCGAAGCTGGCGAACAGCCGGAAGGCGAGGGGAAGGAAAGGCGGACTGGAATCCGGCCCACCCAGACGGCCCAATGTGCGCTGGAGCATAGGCCCCAGAATGCCCGAATCTGCCATGCTAAAGCCATGTCGGACCAAGCCACCGCACCCACTCCTTCCCTGCGCGCCGCGGGGATGCGGCAGACTCCCCAGCGGGAAGGCATCCTTCGCGTGCTGAAGGATTCGGACCGGCCCCTCACGGTGGAGGAGATCTGGGAGCGGATGCCGGAGCGGCGGTCGGGGTTGCCCACCGTCTACCGGAACCTGGAGCGCTTCGTAAGCGAAGGTTGGGCCGAGAGCATCGTCGGTCCCGACCAGGTGATGCGCTTCGTCCGCTGCGATTCGCGCCATCACCACCACCACCTTCAATGCGAGCGGTGCGGCCGCACCACCGAGGTGGACGGCTGCGGCATCGACGCCTCCCTTACGGAGCTGGAACGCCTTTCCGGGTTCCGCGTCACGCGCCATCAACTCATGCTGTTCGGCGTGTGTCCCACCTGCCGGTCCGAAAAAGACCGTTGACCGAATCGCGCACCACCGCTAGTCTTGAGGTCTCACGCGGGTGTAACTCAGTGGTAGAGTGCAACCTTGCCAAGGTTGAAGTCGTGGGTTCAAATCCCATCACCCGCTCCACTCACCGGGCCGCGAAAGCGGCCCGCATTGTTTGAACGCTCCACCGCAAGACCAAGGCGCCGTAGCCAAGTGGTAAGGCCCGGGACTGCAAATCCTGTATCCATCGGTTCGATTCCGATCGGCGCCTCCAGACGAAGCCCCCGCGAGGGGGCTTTTTCGCGTCGGTCGGAATTGAATCGCGGCAGGCACGCAGGTGGTCCGGCGCACCGCGTGTTTCTGGAGGTGCTACGTTGGCGCCGGAGCCCTCCGCCTATGTCCCTGGTCCCGGCTGTCCTCGCGTCCTGCTTCCTATTCGCGTGTTGCGCTTCTGCTCAAGCGCCGCCGAGCCTGGAGGAAGTCCGGAAGGGAATGGGGATTCCTTCGCGCGGCGACGTGCGCGGCCAGCGGGACGCGGTGGGATTCGCGTCTCGTGCCGAAACGATGGCCAAGGTGTGGGACCTCTCCGCGCTGCCGCCGGAACCGGAGGTCTTCGGCCCTCCGCCATCGCCCGGCGTGGCGGGAGTGATCTGCCCGCACGACGACTACGTGTACGCGGGTCGGGTCTACCGCCGGATCCTCCCCCTGGTGACGGCCCGAACCATCGTTTTGGTGGGCGTCTTCCACAAGTACCGCAAGTTCGGGGCGAAGGACGCGCTGGTGTTCGACCCCTACCGTTCCTGGCGCTCGCCCGATGGGGAGATCCCCGTGTCGGGCCTTCGAGAGGAGTTGCTCGCCCGCCTCCCTCCCGCGGATGTCCTCCGGAGCGCCGCCATGTACGACAGCGAGCATTCCGTGGAAGCCATCGCCTATTGGCTGAAGCATCAGAATCCGGAAGTCGAGATCATTCCGATCCTGGTGCCTTCCGCGTCGTTCCCCCGGTTCCAGGACATGGCCTCCCACCTGGGAAAGGCTCTCGCCGACGCGATGGCCGTCCGGAAGTGGCGCCTGGGGAAGGACGTCGCGGTGGTCATCTCTTCCGACGGCATCCACTACGGCGCGGACTTCAAGTACACGCCGCACGGGCTGGGTGGGGTCGCGGCCTACACGGCGGCGGTGGCGAAGGACCGGAGCTTGTTGACGGGACCTCTGGCGGGGCCGGTGTCCTCCGACAAGGCCCGGGCATTCTTCGAAGCGGTGGTCAACCCCGAGAGCCCGGACGAGTACCGGATGCCCTGGTGCGGGCGCTTCTCCATTCCGTTCGGCCTCCTGCTGCTGGGCGAAGCGGCTCGGAACCTGGGCCTGCCCGCGCCGGTGGGACGGCCCGTGGCGTTCGGAACGTCCATCGGCTTTCCGCAGCTCCCTGTCGGAGATCTCGGCCTCGGCGTCACCGCGGAGGCCAACCTCTACCACTTCGTGAGCTATCCGGCCGTTGCGTACGCGCTTCCGTGATCAGTTCCGGGCGCGGAGGCCGAGGATGATCCCCAGCGCCAAGGACCACAGCGCGGCCAACCCCACCTGATAGTCCGCGGGCAGGCTGAAGGTCAGGGTGTGCGCCGGGATCCAGAACCACAGGAGGGTCCACAGGGCGGGCGCCATCCCGTCGAAGCCCCGCCGCCGGAGGATCAGGTTGTCCTCCACGCGGTGGAACAGCATCATCTGCGGACCGAAAAACACATTCGTGAGGGTGGAGAGCGCCAGCGCCCAGCCGAAGCCCGCGCCGAGGAAGGCGGGAAGGACGTGATGGTCTACCAGCGCCCGGGTGAACCCCTTCATTCCCACGAAACCGGCCTTGATGACCAAGCCCAGGACCGCCCACGCGATGGCCTTGGCGAGGAGCTGGGGAAAGGTGCAGGGCAGGGAGGGCCGGCGGTTCCGCAGGCTGGCGGCCACCGCCTCGCCCAGGGTCCCGAGGATGGCGAACTGAAGGGCCGCGGAAAGGAAGGGATGGGCCTGAACCCAGAGGCGATAGCTGTCCATCCTGGAAGGCTATCGGCGCGAGTTGCGGGCGAGGGTCACAGGGAGCCGGAACGCCCGTCGATCCATCCGCCGCCCAACACTTCTCCGTCCCGGTAGAAAACCACGGCTTGGCCCGCGGCGATGGCTCGCTGGGGTTCCGCGAACGCCACCTTCACCCGCCCGTCCGGCAGGGGAATCACCACGGCCTCGGCTTCCGGGGATCGGCTGCGGATCCGCGCCTCGCAGACGAGGGGGCCCTCCGGCGCTTCAGTCACCCAGCTCAGTTCCCGGGCCACCAGGTCGCGGGTGAACAGATCTGCCTCCACGCCCACCCAGACGGTGTTGGTCGCGGGGTCCAGGCGGACGACATACAGCGGTTCCGCATAGGCCACACCCAGCCCCCGGCGCTGGCCCACCGTGTGCCGCCAGTAGCCCCGGTGGCGGCCGAGGATGCGGCCATCCAGGTGGCGGATGTCGCCGCTTCCAGTTGCCGGAGCACAGCCTTCCTCTTCCAGAAAGGCGTCGTAGCGATCCTGGGTGACGAAGCAGATCTCCTGGCTTTCGGGCTTTTCCGCCAAATGCAGCCCCAACTCGGCGCCCAGCAGCCGGACCTCCGGCTTGGTGAGAGAGGCCAAGGGAAAGAGCGTCCGGGCCAGGGTCGCCTGGGTGTGGTGGAACAAAAAGTAGCTCTGATCCTTGGCGGGATCCGAAGCCTTGTGGAGATGCCAATACCCCTGGGATTGGCGGATGGACGCGTAGTGGCCCGTCGCCACGAAGGGAGCCTCCAACGCCTCGGCCCGCTCCATTACGGCGGAGAACTTGAGATATTGATTGCAGCGAATGCAAGGACTGGGGGTTTCCCCATCCAGGTAGCCCTGGATGAAGCCTTGAATCACCGTCTCGCGAAAACGCTCCTCGAAGTTCATCACGTAGTGGGCGAACCCACGTTCATGAGCCACTCGCCGGGCATCCTGGAAATCATCCAATGTGCAGCACTTGCCATCCGAAGCTTGAACGGTCTTCTTGTCGAACAACTGCATGGAAACGCCGATGACCTCATAACCGGCGTGTTGCAGGAGCGCCGCCATCACGGAACTGTCCACGCCGCCGGACATGGCGGCCAGTACGCGGTTCCCCGGGCGTAGCGTGGGATGTTTCCGCAAGGGGGCGAGGGCGGTCTCCAGGAGGAGGGAACACACGGCTAGGTCTTCAGGCGGCGCAAGCGCAGCAGAGAGATCGACAATAGGAAGAGAAGGGGAGCGGCGGCTCCCCAGTAGGCGGGGATCTCGGCGGCTCGGGCCGCGCCCCCGAACAGGGTCTGCAGACCGAGGTAGACCAACCCCGCCACCAGTCCCGCGCCCAGGGCCTGACCTCGTCCCTGCCGCGGGCCGGGAAAGGCGAAGGAAAGCATGGCCACGACGAGGCAGGGGCCCGCCAGCCAGCCGAGCAGTCGGCTCCACAGCATGTAGGCGCGCTGAGGATCGGGCGCCCACCGCTGCCAATGGAAGAGATCCGTGGTGCGGGATTCCTCGGCCGAGGCGGATTCCCTGAGGGCCTCCGCGGGGAAGAGGCGATCCGCCGCGGGCCCCTGGACCAGTCCGAGCCCCCCCCAGGCCAAGGCTTCGGAATAGGGAGCGCCCAGGCGCCAATGGAGCAGGATCGGGGCCTCGCCGGCGGCTTTGAGTGGAAACCCCCACCGCTGATCGGCTTGCAGATGCCACAGGACCCCGGTGGAGCCCAGGTGAAGCCAGGGATGGGCCGAAGATTGGATTTCAGACCGATTGAGAATTCTTCGGTAAAGCTTGTTGGCGTGATTCATGGCGATGGGCGCCACCCAGATCTGAAGCACCATCGTGAGCAGCGTGACCACTCCCCAGGCATAGCGGCTGCTCCATAGCCAGCGGAGAAGGCTGACGCCTCCCGCTCGCATGGCGAGCCATTCCCGGCTGAGAGCCGCCTCCGAGAGGGAGAGGAGGGTTCCCAGCAGGAAGGCCATGGGTAGCGCAACTACTAGGAAGGGGGGGAGGTTCCAGAACCAATAACGAACAAAGACATGAAGATGCACGCCGTTCTTAGATAGATCTCCAGCGAGGGTGGCGTATTCCACCAGGAGATTCAATACCAGCAGGCTGCCCAGGGTGGACATCCAGTTGCGCCACCAGGCCAGGCTCGACCAGTGGCGGAGAATGCCGTGCTGGGTCCCCTTGCCGTGGATCCAGCAGAGGAAATTGGCCTTCACTTTTGCTACTCCGCCAAAGATCGGGGCAAAGCGCGTGCGAAACGGCCCGAGAAGGGGCGAGAGGTTTCGTCCGAAGCGACTGGGATGGTGGGGTTTCAGCCGCTGACGAAGGACCAGCCATCCGGCGATGAGAAATGGGAAGGGAACGAGAAGAAGGGGCACAACCGTTTTCAATTTTTGAGCCAACCACATGTTTTCAAAGTATTTCATCATCAAGTAGTAGACGACGATAACCAGCATGCTCTTCAGAATAGCCCCTCCCCGATAGAAGCGGGGATGTCCGAACCCAAGGCCGATGCCCAGAAGAAGGAGAGCCACAGCGGCAATGGGGAGCGTGGTGCGCCGGCATACCTCGATCAAGGCGAGGATCTGGCGTTCACGAGCTTCGGGTGTGTCGGCTGGGGCTTCCCGCGCCTGTTTCAACAGGGCGAAGGTCCCCTCGTAGCGGAGGGGCGTGGGCGGCAACAGGCGGGTGGCCGAAGGAACCGGGAACCTCAGAACCTGTTTTTCCTGATGGAGGTGGATCACGCTGCCCGTTCCGGCGGTCTGATAGAGAACCCCCTGGATCCCGGACAGGTGGAGTTGCAGCTCCGAGGAGGCGTCCGCTTTGGCTTCCACCGCGTAGGTCATGGTGGCGGCCGTCAGGTGCTGCACCTCCTGAGGGGTGGACTCCATGATGTGGATCTGGCCTTCCGGCGACACCCAGAACGCGGATTGGGGGGCACTGGGAGGGAACCAGGGTGGGGCGCCCGGCCGAAGGAAGCGGGCCTGCGCCTCTTGCGTCATCCGGATCCGGAGGTGCTGCTGGACTCGCGCCGCAGCCGGCACCACCAGGTGGGCGTTCAAAGTGGCCAGGACCAGGAGGGCTCCGGCGAGGAAGCCCCAAGGGGCCAGCCAGGTTCGCCGACCAGCGCCAAGCCCCTGGGCCGCCACCAATTCAGAGCCTTCCATCAACTGCTGGGTGCCCATCAGCCCCCCGAGCACCGCGGCCATGGGAAGGACCATCCCCAGGATTTCCGGCAAGGAGGTCAGCAGCAGCGGCAGTAGCCAGCGGAGCGGCGCCCCCTCGGAAAAGATCTCCTTGGCGATGGCCACCATCTCGTTGGCCAGGAGAAGAAGGCCGTAGAAGAGGAGGGCTCCCAGGAGGGGAAAGCTCCATCGGCGGAGGACGTAGCGGGTCAGAACTGAAGGCACGAGAGGTCCAAATTTAACTTTCGATAATGTATATTATGTAACATCAAAAACAAGCCTCGAACAAAGAAAGGATCTTACAAGACCTTTGCTGCCAACAGATCGTGGATGTGGATCACGCCGCATGGACGGCCCTCCCGCTCCACCATCAGAAAGGTGATCTTCCGGGCCTCCATGTCGGCGGCAGCCTCGATGGCGAGGGCGCGATCGCTGATCTGGATCGGGCGGCGAGTCATGATCTGGCCCGCCCGGAGCTCCAGGGGGTTCCGACCTTCCCACTCCGCGGCCTCCAGAGCGCGGCGGATATCGCCGTCGGTGATGAGACCGTGCAACTCAGGCCCCTCCATTACGCTCGTCATCCCCAGCCGGCCTCCCGTCATGGCTTTGAGGACGACGGTGAGGCTGGCGGAAGGAGCGACCATCGGCCACGATTTGTGCATCAAATCTTTTACTTTCATTAGTTTTGCACCGAGACTTCCAGCGGGATGATTGAGCGCGAAGTGGTCCCGAGTGAAGCCCCGGCGCGCCATCAGGTTGGCGGCGAGGAGATCTCCCCACACCAGTTGCAGGGTCGTGCTGGCCATGGGTGCCAAGTCCAAGGGACATCCCTCGCCCAAGGGGAGGCGGTAGGCGAAGGTCCATTGAGCTGCCTGCCCCAGGCTGCTCTCGGGCTTCGAGGTGATGGCCGCGAGGGGGATTCCCAGGCGGAGGAGACTCGGCAGCAACCGGACGACCTCTTCGCTTTCCCCGCTGTTGGAGAGCGCCAGGACCGAGTCCTCCCGCGTGACCATGCCCACGTCGCCGTGGAGGGCTTCGGCCGGATGCAGGAAGAAGCTGGGGCAGCCCGTGGAGGCGAGGGTCGCCGCCACTTTCTGGGCGACGAGGCCCGACTTCCCCATGCCGGTGAGCACCACCCGGCCGGGGCGCCCCATGATCGCGGCGCACCACGCATCGACCTGGAGGGGATCCCAGGTCTCCCGCAGATCCGCGAGCCCTTCGCGCGCGGCGTCCAGCACGGCCTCTCCGGCCCTTCCCGCTCCAGCGGCCTCGTTCTCATCCTTCACGGTTCCGACTCCGATGCGATGGCCAGCAAGGTGTTCATGCTACCAGCCATTCTTCCTCTCTTTCCCCTGCCCCATGTGGTGCTGTTCCCTCAGACTTACCTTCCCCTGCACATCTTCGAGCCGCGCTATCAGGAGATGACGGTGGAAGTGCTGAATGGGCACCACCACTTCGTCCTGGTGCTCATGCGGGAAACCCCGGACGCGGGACCCTTCGGAGAAAGGGCTTCCACCTTCGACGTGGGCTGTCTCGCGGAGGTGGTGAAAGCCGAGCCACTCACGGGTGGGCGCTGGAACCTTCTCGTGCAAGGTAAGGAAACAGTGAGGATCCTGGATGAAGCCCCCGGCAAGAGCTTCCGCCAGGCCCGGACGGAGCGGTTGACTTTCGATCCCTCCGTGCTGTGGCCGGGGCCGCACCGCCGCCGGTTGATGGATTCCCTTCACGCCTACGCGGCGTCGGAGGGGATTGAGGCCCAGCTCAAGGAGCTTTTGGATCTTCCCCTGGAGGATGCCGCGCGCCTGAACACCCTGGCCATGGCCCTCGATTTCGAACCGACGGAACGCCAATTCCTGCTGGAGGCGCCCGACCTGCCTTCCCTCGCGGAGCGCATGATCCAGCTCCTCGATTTCGCGCAAGGCGGCCGCTCCCTTCGCAGCTAGTCCCTGTCTTCGGATTCTCAAGGGATAGTGGGCCTTTCCCTTTAAGGACGGATCCGGTGTGATCCGGAGCGCCGCGGCATGTGGCTAAACTGGCCCCGGCCCTGTAGCTCAGCGGTCAGAGCTGGCGGCTCATAACCGCTTGGTCGTGGGTTCGAACCCCACCGGGGCCACCAAGTCAACATCCCGTGACATCCGACAACATCCAAAAAGCCTAGAAAACACTGAAGTGTGACCCGATTGATGATCCCATGGGGTCCGATCGGAAGAAGCCCGCTACTCCAGGAGAGCTTAAAGCACGCCTTGAGGCTCAGATCCCCTCCGAAATACGTCATAGGCTGATGGTCCATGTCCTGGATGTAAGCCTGAAGGCGACCTCAGGCCCCCACGTACCACTTGAACAGAGTTAGACCGACAAGGAGCACCAATCCAATGCCGTATCTGGTCGCAGAGGAACTTTTCGCAACCAAAGAGGCCATTACAGCACGATGCCGAGAGATCCTTAGAGCAACACCTGATGCAACGTTCGTTGCAGATGACCCTGTTCCATTTCTCATGACACTATTCCAATACCATGATGAATGGCTGGAAAAATCAAGCGGAGGTGTAACAGGGATTTCCACTCAGACAACGATTCAAGGGACTCGCTGCTTTGTTCTTCAGAAATCGACTGGTGATCGGATCGATATTTCCTTTGCTCATGCAATTCGTCTTGTTCCTAACTCGACAACAATGGCCCTTCTCCCGCAAGCGTTGCGCGATTTTCGTAATGCCGCGCGCGAGGCAGTTAATCCTCAGATTTATGAGTTCCGTGACCGAGAGCTTCGGCAGCCCCTGATCTGCCCGTACACTAATGAAATCATCACTCGCCAAAATTACGCAGTAGACCACACTCCCCCGCAGACCTTTGATAGACTCCTCTTTGATTTCTGCCTAAATAACCAGATCAATCCTTTGAATGTTCGAATCGGCTCACAAGGTGGCACAGTTGCAGTAATCGAAGACCAATCCATCCTCTCCTCCTGGCAATCTCACCACCGCATTTTTGCTCAGCTTCGACTGATTTCTCGGATTGGTAATCTTCAATTGCCGAAGGTCTCCCATCCATGGGCACAGCTATGGCGATGAACAAAGTCCCTTGGATCTGCATTCAGGGCCTTACACCCCGCTCAACGCGAACCCCGACTTCATCACTTTCCGCTCTCTTAACGTTTTGCCTTATCGACTGCGCTTATCACCTCGGTGCTGGCGGGGCCGGGTTGATTCCTTCGTTAGGACTTTCGTGAAACCCGAGCCGACCCAAAAGGGAAATCCACATCATCTGGTAGTACGACAGCATGTATTTCCGGTTGCTAGCCTCGATCGCTTTTCAAATAAAGATGGCAGGCTTCATGTGCGATTAATTACTTCAAAAAAATATTTACATCTAGAGTCAAGTCACTCTCTTTTTTGTGCAGAACGGGCTTGGGATGAACGCGCAGAAAAAGGGTATATGAGAGGGATTGAAGACGAATTTCAGGACTTAGCTCGTGAAGTGATCTTTTCGCGTCAGGGCTCCCTTGATGAGAATACGTCTTTGGTGGCAACTCGATTTTTTGCCCTGTGGAAATGCCGAGCCCATTTTAAGAAGGACCCTTTACCAGACGTGAAATTGAATGCACTAGGAGTTGAAAGGGAATTGACCAAAGATGAGGAAGAATGTTTGGAGAAGAATGGCTATGTCTTCGCAAGGTCGAATTTAACGATCGCAGGGCGACAAATGACAGGAATTCAAATTCAAACTCACATTGATCGTATTTGTGACCATCTAGAAAGTTATCAATGGATGATTGTTCGGGCTGATGCCGGTGAATTCATTGTGCCTGATTCACCACCAGAAGAACCATTTATCCCACTGAACCCGCAGATTGCATTAGTTGGCAATTCAAAATTATCAAAAATTTCCAAGATAGCCCTCGGAAAAATCAACAAACACCTTCACTCTTCATGTCACCGCTATTATTTAGGCCGTGATCTACAGGTTTGTCCAATTGCACCTAAATGAAACGAAGGGCCACCCACTCAAAATATGAGTGGGTGGCCCTTCTCAAGGAGGAGCCCAGGTAACCTTGTAAGTCGTTAATTTATTGGGCAATCAATCTTTCAGACGAATGGCGATGTAGCAGACACCGCCATTCCAAGAAAGAAGCTCCTCTCCACAATCGCACTCGATGCTGTCGCGATCACGGAATGGAAGATCCTTTTTTACGACTTCATACTTTGCACTGCAAGCACCACAGGTCATAATTTCCGGCATGCGTTCCTCCTGCATGAAGATTATTACAAAATCGAGTTGATTTCAGACATTACTGCGTCCTCTCTCCGTCGGCCATCACGAGTTCTCAACCCGACTGCCCAACCTCTGTTCGACTCTCCCCATGCATGTATGGCATACCTTCCTTCTCACCTCTCGCTTCTCGGTTTCGCCTGTCATGTAATGACCCACTGAAAAGCTGCTCAGGAGATACTCCAAAGGAGACCCCATGAGTGGAGCAATGGAAGACGAGATCAAACGATGGACGGCACGCCGGAAGGCGGCGCTGGTGATGGAGATCATCCAGGGGAAGACGACGGTGGCGGAAACCAGCCGGGCCTTCGACCTTCCGCCCTCGGAGATCGAGGGCTGGATCGAGGATGGCAAGCGCGGGATGGAGAACGCCCTCCGGGCCAAGCCCCTGGACGTGAAGGAGCAGTACGAGCGGCAGCTCAAGGGCCTCCAGGAGGCTTATGGCGAGGCGATGCTGGAGCTGCGCGCCCGAAAAAAAGCAGCGTCCCTGCTGGGCGCGGACGAGAGGTGATCGCCTCGGTCCGGCAGGGACTGAAAGACGAGGGGCTCTCCGTCCCGCTCAGCCGCCTGTGCGAATGGTTCGAGGTGCCGCGGCGGACGATGTACTACCGGCCCCGGAGGAAGCCACCCGTCCTTCAGGACCGATTCGTCCAGCCGATCAAGGCGCTCATCGAGCGGGAGCCCTCCTACGGCTACCGCACCGTGGCCCACCTCCTGGGCTTCAACAAGAACACCGTCCAGCGGGTGTTCCAGCAAATGGGATGGCAGGTCCGGAAACGCGCCGTGGGATTCCGGCCTCGCGTGGAGGTCAAGCCCTCCATTGCCGCCGCGCCCGACCAGCGCTGGGCCACGGACCTCTGCCGGATCTGGACCGGACGGATGGGCCGTCCTCGCCCTCGTCATCGACTGCTGCACCCGGGAGCTGTTGGGCTGGCACCTCTCCCGCTCCGGCAAGTCCAGGACCGCCGAGGCCGCCCTGGAGCAGGCCCTCCTCACCCGATACGGCACCCTGGGCCGAGTCGCTGACCCCTTCCTCCTGCGCTCGGACAACGGCCTCGTGTTCACCTCCCGCAGCTACACCGCCCTGGTCCGCAGTTACGGCCTGCGCCAGGAATTCATCACCCCCCACACCCCCGAGCAGAATGGC
This sequence comes from Geothrix sp. 21YS21S-4, assembly GCF_030845995.1. Classification (NCBI taxonomy): domain Bacteria; kingdom Pseudomonadati; phylum Acidobacteriota; class Holophagae; order Holophagales; family Holophagaceae; genus Geothrix; species Geothrix sp. 21YS21S-4. Next base: position 1,588,528 of record NZ_CP132719.1, on the reverse strand, counting down.
CTCTGCGAGCGCGTCATCCGCACCCTCAAGGAGCAGTGCGTCCACCGCCACCGATTCGAAACCCTCCAGAACGCCTCCCGCGTCGTCGGCGACTGGATTCATTTCTACAATCACCAAAGGCCCCACCAGGCCCTCGGCATGAACACCCCCCGTCAGACCTACCTGCTTAACAACCCATCCTGAGCAGCTTTCGATGGGTCATTACACTACCAATGGGGGCGTAATTCATCACAGCAGAGTTTCAAATACTTTCAGGCGATTCCCCACCGGGGGTGAGCGAATTAAGCGTGTCCCGAAAGAAATTCAGGGCTAACCGGAGTCACACCGTAACAGATGCTGGGTGATCGTTGTCGGCCGGTCCAGACTTCTGTAGAGCCAAGATAAAGGCCTCCATCTTCGAGCCCAGCTGGTTTAACCGACGACTGATTGCCCGATAGGGACACCAGAAGAGCTTTGGTTGCCCGTGTCTTCCTACCAGCCGGATGCCGAAGCCGAAGGTCTTCCACCGGTAAGGATTCCTGCAACTGATCAGCGAAAAGCATTGGCCCATGGGAAGGTCGTACAGATCATCCAAGAACTCCAGCTGTCCCATTCGGGCGGCGACCTTTTCTTCATCAATATGTAGGCGCCCCTTTCGAGCAGACGTGACCTCTGGCCATCCCGTTTCAGAAGGAAAGAGGGCCGGTTCCGCGCCAATTCGGTTCCGCGCCATCCATCCGATACGTAGGGGGCGAAGCACAGACCAATAAGCGTCCAGAATTTCCTGCCCCATACCTTCGATGAAGGTCGGCAGACGCTCGTAGGGGATCTTCAAAAGGGTCTCATGGACTTCTGGTTCGCCTTTCACCCGTCGGGTGCGATGGACATCCATGACCTTAGTCACCTGGCCAAAGTGGAAGGTGTAGTGGTAGTGGGATTTCTTGGGGTTGAAGGTAATCTTGTCGCCCAGGAAGGCCAGGACTGCACCACCCAGATCGAGCTTCTTCAGGCCGTGGGGTAGTGGTGAATCGCCGTTTGTAGCCATCCGGTCTCCTCTACCTTTCCAGCCCGCAATCCGGTAGGACTCTCTTCACGATTCTCGGCCTTGTCCCCATTACGCGCAATTCGGAGGGTTGCGTATGCCTTCCCGGAGAGGATCTTTGTGGGGAAGTTGTGATGTCTGCATGGTAGGAGGAGGGCAGGACGGTGGGTGGGCGGCTAGGCACAGGCACCGGATCCCCCGAATAGCTGGGCGAGGGCACGCAGACCAGAGCGCTCTCGATCATAAGATTCCCACCCCGTACCACCACGGTGCAGGCAGCGTCCACCGCTTCGTCGACTGGGACCCGTTCTTCATCCACGGTAGGGCGGCTCGGTCCCGTTTTTGGAGATGGGCGATGGCTAACCTGTAGCGACGGGGGCAGATTTGGGGGCAACACGCCATCATGTATTGATTTAACTTATTTATCTACACTACTTTGAATTTGCTATTTAGTAGCCACCGGGCCACTGCCGGGCGTGGGAAACACGCTCGGCAGTCGCACTAAACGATCCACTTCCTCAGCTCGTTCTCCGCGAAGATCAGGTGCGCCAGCATGGCCTGGGACGCGGCTTCGGACGAGCGGGAGCGGATGGCTTCGAAGATCTCGGAATGCTGGTCGATGATCAGCTGGGCGTTCTCGACGTTGTCGTGGTACAGCTGGCGCCGGGCGACGGAGTTGGCTTTGGCGAACTCCTCGGAGACGGTCTTGAACAGCTTGATGAGCAGGCTGTTGTGGGTGGCTTCCGCAACGGCGTAATGGAAGGCGGCGTCGAATTCCTCGCCCTTTTCCGGATCCTGCACGTTCAGCCGGTCCTGCATGTTCTCCAGCATGGCTTTGATCTGGTCCAGCTCCTCCTCGGTGCCGCGTTCGGCGGCAAGGCGGGCGGTGGCGGTCTCGAAGATGCGGCGCATCTCGAACATGTCGAGGAGCGAGTTCCGCTCCACCGCAAGGAACATGGCCAGCGGACGGATGATGTCGTCGGTCTCGGTGCCGCGCACGAAGGTGCCTTCGCCGGGGCGGATGTCGATGACGCCCAGCATCTCCAGCGTGCGGATCGCCTCCCGCACGGAGGCGCGACTCACTTGAAACTGTTCCGCCAAATCTCTCTCGGCGAGCAACTTGTCACCGGGCTTCAACTTGCCGTCGGTGATGAGCTGCTTGATCTGCTCCACGATTTCCTCGTAGAGGCGCCTGGTTTTGATGGGTGCGAACTCCATGCATCACACTCTAACTGATGAAATAACTGAGATATGAAAGATGTGACCAAATGCGTCTGGTCAGCATATGGTCTGACCACTAGACCCATTGTAATCTTCCCCCAGGTTCTTTTCCCAAACCACCTCTTCATCACCTTCCTACCACCCATCTGGAGGCCTCATGACCCCGTGGACCCAAGTCTATTCCCCCGTGATGGGGAATATTTTCCTATCGGCATTGGTCGCCGCGTTACCGGTCTTCGTCTTGTTGGGATTCCTGGCGAAGCACGTGAAGGCGCACTACTCCGCGATCCTGGGCCTCATCACCTGCGCCCTGGTGGCGATCCTGGTCTACCGCATGCCCGTTCCCATGGTGGGCATGGCCGCCGTCCACGGCGCTCTGTTCGGCCTGCTGCCCATCGGCTGGATCGTGCTGAACGCGATCTTCATCTACGACATCACCGTGAAGTCGGGCGATTTCGAGGTGGTGAAGCACTCCATCGCCGGGCTCGCCGGTGACCGCCGCATCCAGGCCCTGCTGATCGCCTTCAGCTTCGGCGCCTTCATCGAGGGCGCCGCCGGATTCGGCACCCCCGTGGCGATCTCCGCGGCCATGCTGATCGGCCTCGGTTTCCGTCCCCTCCAGGCCGCCGGTCTGGCCCTCATCGGCAACACCGCCCCCGTGGCCTACGGCGCTCTCGGCAGCCCGCTGATCGCCCTCGCCGGCGTCACCGGCCTGCCCCTGGACATGCTGAGCGCCGCTGCCGGCCGCATCCTGCCCATCTTCTCCCTGATCGTGCCCTTCTGGATCATTTGGACCATGGCCGGCCGCAAGGCGATGATGGAAGTCTGGCCTGCCTGCCTCGTGGCCGGTGGCAGCTTCGCCATCACCCAGTTCCTGGTGAGCAACTTCCACGGCCCCTGGCTCGTGGACATCATCGGCGCCATCGTCTCCATGCTGGCCCTGGTCTTCTTCCTGAAGATCTGGCAGCCCAAGACCCTCTGGCGCTATGAGCACGAGCGCGAGGAAGACGTGAAGGTGGTCAAGGTCGAGCAGCCCACCGGCAAGGTCGTGAAGGCCTGGATGCCCTGGGTGTTCCTGTCCCTCTTCGTGTTCGCCTGGGGCACCCCTCAGGTCAAGACCTTCCTGAACGGCGGCACCAAGGACAAGCCGAACTTCCTCTACGGCTACACCGTCAAGAACTTCGAGATCCCCATCCTCCACAAGAACGTCATCAAGGCTCCCCCCGTCGTCGCCAAGCCCTCCGCTGAAGCCGCCGTGTGGACCTTCAACTGGCTCTCCCTCACCGGCACCAGCCTCCTGCTGGCCGGCATCTGCAGCGGCCTCCTCGTCGGCTTCGGCCCCATGGAACTGCTCAAGATCTTTGGCAACACCGTCAAGCGCGTGAAGATCTCCCTGCTCACCATCGCCGCCATGCTGGCCCTGGGCTTCGTGTCCAAGTCCGCCGGCCTGGACGCCACCATGGGCCTCGCGTTCGCCAGCACCGGCGCCCTGTTCCCCTTCTTCAGCGCCATGCTGGGCTGGCTGGGCGTGGCCCTGACGGGCAGCGACACCTCCGCGAACGTGCTGTTCGGCGGCCTCCAGAAGATCACCGCCCAGCAGCTGGGCCTGAACCCCATCATCACCGCCGCGGCCAACACCACCGGCGGCGTCATGGGCAAGATGATCGACGCCCAGAGCCTCGTGGTGGCTTCCGTGGCCACCAACCAGCAGGGCGAGGAAGGCACCATCCTGCGCTACGTGTTCTTCCACAGCCTGTCGCTGGCCGCCATGGTCGGCGTGGTGGTCTTCCTCTACGCGAAGGTCCTCCCCGCCCACTGGATGCCCCAGCTTCCGCCCGCCGCCCCCGCGGTGGCCACGGTTCCCGCTCCCGCCGTCCCCGGCGCTCCGGCGACCGCCCTGCCCGCCCCCGCTCCGGCCAAGTAGCCCGGCGGACTTTCGACGCATAATCTGGGTCCCGCCGACTACCCCCCGTCGGCGGGACCTTTTGCCGCCCCGCAAGGGGGAGAGGACGTCTTTATGACCACCGCCGCCATCTCCGCATCCCTGAGGGACTCCCTCGTCTCCATCGTGGGTCCCGACCGCGTGCTCGACCGGCCGGTGGATCTGATCGCCTTCGCCTCCGACGCCAGCTTCTACCGCCTCATCCCCAAAGCCGTGGTCTTCGCCGGCAGCGTGGAGGAGGTCCGGGCCCTGTTCAAGCTCAGCCGCGAGATCGGCGTCCCCATGACCTTCCGCGCCGCGGGCACCAGCCTGTCCGGCCAGTCGGTCTCCGACGGCATCCTGGTGGAAGTGGCGCGCAACTGGCGCGGCATCCAGGTGCTGGACGGCGGCGCGAAGGTCAAGGTGCAGCCGGGCGTCATCGGCGCCCACGTGAACTACGCCCTCCGCCCCTACCGCGCCAAGATGGGCCCCGATCCGGCGTCCATCAACACCTGCACCGTGGGCGGAATCCTATCCAACAATTCCAGCGGCATGTGCTGCGGCGTCAGCCAGAACGCCTACCACACGCTCGAATCCCTGACCTTCGTCCTCCCTTCCGGCACGGTGATCGACACCGCCGCCCCGGACGCGGACGCCAAGTTCCGCCAGGCGGAGCCCGCCCTCGCCGAGGGCCTGCTCAAGCTGAAGGCCGACATCGAGGCCAACCGTCCCCTGGCCGAGCGCATCCGCGCCAAGTACCGGATGAAGAACACCACCGGCTACTCCCTCAACGCCTTCATCGACTTCGAGCGGGCGGTGGACATCTTCCGGAACGTCCTGGTGGGTTCCGAAGGGACCCTCGCCTTCATCGCGGAAGCCGTCCTGAAGTCCGTGCCCGACCTTCCCGTGAAGGTGACCGGCTTCCTGATCTTCCCCGACCTGCACGCGGCCTGCGCCGCCATCATCCCCCTGCGCGACGCGGGCGCGGCGGCGCTCGAGCTGCTGGACCGCGCCTCCCTGCGCTCCGTGGAGAACCAGGCCGGCACCCCGCCCACCATCAAGACCCTCCCCGAGGGCGCTGCCGCGCTGCTGGTGGAATTCCACGGGAAGGACGAATCCGCCCGCGCCAGCCTGGAGAGCCTGGCCATGGCCGCGGCGGCGGACCTCACCCTGCTGGAGCCCGCCCGCTTCACCCACGATCCCGTCGAACAGGCCCTGATGTGGAAGATCCGCTCGGGCACCTTCCCCTCCGTGGGCGCCGTCCGCAAGCGCGGCACCACCGTCCTGATCGAGGACGTGGCCTTCCCGGTGGAGAAGCTGGCGGACGCCGCGGTGGACCTAACCAAGCTCTTCGCCAAGCACCGCTATGACGAAGCCATCCTGTTCGGCCACGCCAAGGATGGCAACCTCCACTTCGTGATCACCCAGTCGTTCAACGATCAGGCTGCCGTGGAGCGCTACTCCGCCCTGATCGACGACGTGGTGGAACTGGTGGTGAACAAGTACGACGGCGCCCTCAAGGCCGAGCACGGGACGGGCCGCAACATGGCGCCCTTCGTGGAAGCCGAGTGGGGCCCCGAGGCCAAGGGCGTGATGGAGAAGCTCAAGGCCCTGGTGGATCCCCTGTGCCTCCTGAACCCCGGCGTGATCATCAACTCCGACCCCAAGTGCCACCTGTCCGACCTCAAGCCCATGCCCGGCGTGGAGGAGGAAGTCGACAAGTGCATCGAGTGCGGCTACTGCGAGCCCAAGTGCCCCAGCCGCGAACTGACCCTCACGCCCCGCCAGCGCATCGTCGTCCGCCGCGAGATGGCCCGCCTGGAAGGGAATCGGGAGAACCCGGCGCTGCTGGAATCCCTGCAGGAGGCGTTCCCCTACATGGCGCTGGACACGTGCGCCGCGGACGGCCTCTGCGCCACGGCCTGCCCCGTGAGCATCGACACGGGCCAGCTCACGAAGCGCTTCCGCCGCGCCAGCCACACCCGCCGGGCCCAGAAGATCGCCCTCGCCGTGGCCCGCAACTTCGCCACGGTGGAGCCGGCCATGCGCCTGGCGCTGCGTTCCGGCCACATCATCCAGAGCGTGTTCGGTCCCAAGGCCATGCCCCTCATCACCCGGGCCATGAAGGTCTTCGGCGCCTCCCACCAGTGGAGCCCGGAGATGCCCAAGCCGGCGAAAGCCGCGCTGCCCGTCACCTCCGCCGTCAACGCCCAGGCCATCTATTTCCCCGCCTGCATCTCCCGGATGATGGGCCACCTGCCCGGCGAACCCGAGGACATGAGCCTCGTGGAGGCGCTGGTGAAGGTGTCCGAGCGGGCGGGCTACCCCGTCCACATCCCCTTCGACGTGGAAGGCACCTGCTGCGGCGTGCCCTTCAGCTCCAAGGGCTACGACGAGGCCCACCGCTACACCATCAACCACGCCATCGAGAAGTTCTGGGAATGGAGCCAGCAGGGCCGCCTGGCCATCGTGATGGACACCAGCCCCTGCACCTACGGCGTGGTCACCAGCCGCGCCTACCTGACGCCCGAAAACCAGGCCCGCTTCGACAAGCTGAAGATCCTCGACAGCACCACGTTCGCCAACGACATCCTGTTGCCCCGCCTCAAGGTCACGCGGAAGATCGGATCGGCTGTCCTACATCCGGTCTGCTCCGTCACCAAGCTGGGCCTCGTCCCCCAGCTTGAGAACGTGGCCAAGGCCTGCGCCGACAAGGTAACGGTTCCCCGAGACGCCGGGTGCTGCGGGTTCGCGGGCGACCGGGGCTTCACCCACGCCGAGCTGACGGCCTCGGCCACCAAGCACGAGGCCCGCGAAGTGAAAGCCCAGTCCTTCGACGGCTACTTCTCCAGCAGCCGCACCTGCGAAGTGGGCCTGACCCGCTCCACCGGCCAGGTCTACCGCAGCTTCCTCTACCTTCTCGAATCCGCTACCCGCCCGGAGGCCTCCAAGTGAACGGCGACAAGCCCAAGAAGGTCTACTTCTACGGCACCTGCCTCGTAGACCTGTTCTTCCCCGATGCCGGCATGGCCGGCATCCAGCTCCTGCGCCGGGCCGGCGTGGAGGTGATCTTCCCCGAAGGCCAGACCTGCTGCGGCCAGCCGGCCTTCAACTGCGGCTACTGGGAGGAGGCGCGGGATGTCGCCCGCGGCCAGGTCGCCCTCTTTCCCCAGGATCTGCCCGTGATCCTTCCTTCGGGAAGCTGCGCGGGAATGATGAAAGTCCATTACCCCGAGCTGTTCCACGGCCATCCCGAAGAGGCCCAGGTCCGGGCCTTCAGCGCCCGGGTGTACGAGCTGACCCAGTTCCTGGTGGACGTCCTGGACGTCCAGCTGAAGGATCTGGGCGAGCCGGTGAAGGTCACATGGCACAGCTCCTGCCACGCCGTGCGCGACCTGGGGCTGAAGGGTGAGCCGCAGGCCCTCATCGCCCAGCTCTCCAATGTGGAACTGGCGCCCCTGGCCCGGGAAAAGGAGTGCTGCGGATTCGGCGGCACCTTCGCGGTCCGCCAGCCCGAAGTGTCCGGCGCCATGGTCTGCGACAAGGCCGCGGACGCCGTCGCTACCGGCGCCTCCGTGGTGCTGTCGACGGACGGCGGTTGCCTCATGAACGTGGGCGGCGCGCTGGAGGCCCAGGACAGCAAGCTCCGCGTCCAGCACATCGCCGAATTCCTGTGGGAGCGCACCAGTGCACGCTGAGACCGAAGTCCACTTCCGCGAATCCGCTTCCAAGGCCCTCCTCGATCCCCAGCTGCGGGCCAATTTCCGCCGCGCCATGGACGGGCTCATGGCCAAGCGCCTCGCCCAGTTCCCCGATCCCCGCGACCTGCAGGATCTCCGCGACCTGGGCACGGCCATCCGCTCCCGCAGCCTCCTCCGGCTGCCGGATCTGCTGGAGCAGCTCGAAGCCAACTGCGCCAAGAACGGGATCAAGGTTCACTGGGCCGAGACCTGCGACCAGGCCAACGAGCTGATCCTCGGCCTGCTCAAGGCCCGCGGCGCGAAGACGCTGGTCAAGGGCAAGAGCATGGTCTCCGAGGAGATGCACCTCAACGCCTTCCTGGAATCCAAGGGCATCGAAGCCCTGGAATCCGACCTGGGCGAGTACATCATCCAGCTCGACGGCGAGACGCCGAGCCACATCATCATGCCCGCCATCCACAAGAACAAGGATCAGATCGCCCGGCAGTTCAGCCAGAAGATCAAGGATGCGAAGTACACCGAGGACGTGGACGAGCTCACCGCCATGGCCCGGCGCGTCCTGCGCCAGAAGTTCCTGGAGGCGGACGCGGGCCTGTCCGGCGTCAACTTCGCCGTGGCCGAAACGGGAACCCTCTGCCTCGTGGAGAACGAAGGCAACGGACGGATGAGCACCCACGTCCCGCCCCTCCACATCGCGGTCATGGGCCTGGAGAAGGTCGTCGCGCAGCTTGAGGACGTGGCGCCGCTCTACGCCCTCCTCACCCGCTCGGCCACCGGCCAGCCCGTGAGCACCTACTTCAACATGATCACAGGTCCCCGCGGCACGGGCGAGAAGGACGGTCCGCAGGAAGTCCACCTGGTCATCCTGGACAACGGCAGGTCCCGCATCTACGGCGATCCCCAGCTCCGCGCGACCCTGCGCTGCATCCGCTGCGGCGCCTGCATGAACCACTGCCCCATCTACACCCGCGTGGGTGGACACGCCTACGAGGCCGTCTACCCCGGTCCCATCGGGAAGATCCTCACGCCGCAGATGGAGGGCGTGGGCGTGCGCCACGACCTGCTCCACGGCTCCAGCCTCTGCGGGGCCTGCGCGGAAGTGTGCCCCGTGCAGATCCCCATCCCCGAGATCCTCGTGCGCCTCCGTCGGGAAGCCACCCACGAGGATGCCGCCTCCCAGGTGATGGGCAAGGGCACCGGCCGCACCGGCACGGAAGATCTGGCCTGGCGCCTGTGGGCCGGCGTCATCAAGCGCCCGGGGCTTTACCGCCTCGCCGCCTGGTTCGCCACGCGCTTCGGGAAGGCCCTTCCCGCCGGCGCCCCCCTGATCAAGAACTGGACCCGATCCCGCACCAAGCCCGTGCCCGCCCGCCGCTCCCTGCAGGAGCGCGTCCGCGCCGAGGGAGTTCCCCATGCCTGATTCCCGTTCCGCCATCCTGGGCCGCCTCCGCGTCGACAACGCCTCCGGCCCCCTGCCCGACCTCGACACCGCCGTCCTCGAACGCCGCCAGTGGCCGGCCGCCGAGCGCGCGGCTCGCCTTCGCAAGGGCATGGAAGCCGTCCACACCGAGTTCCTCGAAGCGGCGCCGAATACCTGGCCCGCGGTGGTCCGCGCCTTCTGCGACCGCGAGGGGCTCAAGAACCTGCTCTACGGCCCCGCCAGCGAGGACGGCGCGGCCCTTGCCGCCGCCTGGGCCCCCGACGGTCCGCAGCTCCTCGCCTACGACCGCCCGGTGGAGGCCTTCAAGCAGGAGCTGTTCACCTCGATCGAGGCGGGCTTCACCAGCACCGTGGGCGGCGTCGCCGAAACCGGCGGCCTGCTGCTGATGCCAGGCCCCGCCGAGCCGCGGCTCATGTCCCTCGTGCCGCCGATCCACATCGCCCTGCTGCGCGCCTCCACCATCCAGGACACCTTCTGGTCCGCCGTGAAGGCCCTGGGCTGGGGCCGCGCCCTGCCCCCCAACGCCCTGATGATCTCCGGCCCTAGCAAGACCGCCGACATCGAGCAGACCCTCGCGTACGGCGTCCACGGCCCCAAGCGCCTGATCGTCGTGCTGGTGGATGATCTGACGTAGACGCAGGCCCACACCCACGCTACACTGCTCCTTCCGGCTGGGTAGCTCAGGTGGTTAGAGCGAGGGTCTCATAATCCCTAGGTCGGCGGTTCGAGTCCGCCTCCAGCCACCAAAAAGCAAAGTAATTAGCGCCACTCACCCGAGTGGCGCTTTTTTGTATTGCTGGAATTCAGAGCTCTGCTGGAGTGGACCTGGAGGAGTTCGGTGCTGGAAAGCGTGGGTTCGCAGATCGTCCCTCGCAGAACTTCAAGAGTGAGAGACACACCTGCTAAGACTGTGGCGTAATCTCATACTGCCAGCTGTAGCATATGACCAAGCAAGCCTTCTGCTGCTGGGGCAAGAGGTCATCTTGATGAGTGGAAGACGAAGGACTCTTAAACTTCCGAGGTGGCAAACTTTCAGAGGGGATGACAGCATCCGAATGATTACGGTAAATTTAGAAACCTGCTCGCAGGGGTCAAGACAATTAGTGGGGTAAGGAGGATGACGGATGTTCACTCGACTCGAAGTGAAAAATTTCACGGTTTTCAATGAGCTTGCCCTGGATTTATCTCCTGGCATCAACGCCCTTATTGGGGTGAATGGCACAGGAAAGACACATCTGATGAAACTGCTCTACTGCCTGATGGCTTCGGGGCACAAGGGCACACCTATTGAACGCAAACTGAATAGTGTATTCCGACCTTCAGAAAGACAAGTATCTCGGCTAGTACGTCGCATTCAGGGGAGCTCAGAATGTTCAGTGAAAGCGAGTTGGGACGGAACTGAATTTGAAATCAAATTTAGCAATAAAAGAAATTGGAAAGTTGAAGGGCAGCCTCCCCAATTCAAGGGAATGCCTGTTTACATTCCAGTAAAGGAGTCACTTTCCTTTGCACCTGGATTTCGATCATTATATAACAAATATGATCTAGAATTCGAGGAGATCTATTACGACATACTTGAATTGGCGTATTTGCCTCCGACGCGAGGCATCAAGCCACAAAAATTACAATCGATTCTCGAAAGCATTTCTGCGGCTGTAAGGGGAACTGTAGAACTAAAAGGTGAACAGTTTTTTTTGAAACAACGAAATAGTCGTTTAGAAATACCTCTAGTTGCAGAAGGTATGCGTAAGTTAGCACTCGTATGGCAGCTCATTCAGAATGGTGCACTCTACAATAAGAGCGTGCTTTTCTGGGATGAACCTGAGGCCAATTTGAATCCTTCAATGATGCCTCATCTGGCTAGAATCCTTGTAGATCTCCAAGCTCTTGGGACGCAAATTTTTGTAGCTACTCATAATTATGCATTTCTTAAAGAATTAGAACTGGCCCGTAAGAAGACTACCAAAATTAATTATTATGCTCTCTACTTTACAGGAAAGCAAACCTCTCAAGAAGTAAGTATTAATACTTTTAATCAATATATCCAAATTCAACCAAATGCTATCGCTGATGAATATTTAAGAATTTATGACGAAGAACTAAAACGGGCATTGGGCGGTAAAGCATGAGTGCTGCTTCTCTGAATCCAGATTGGCAGGAGAACGAACTTTTTTTTGACTTCTCCAAGGCTCTACGTGTGGTCCCTATCGATGATCGGAGAAAAGGTTCCGCCTCCCGTTACCCTGAGATCCTATCTAATTGTCCAAATATTTCGAACCTCTCTCACACGGTAGATTTTGTAGTTGAATGGAAAGATGAAATTTGGTTCATTGAAGTCAAGGATCCATCGGCCACTCAAATTCCATCTCAGCATCGAGAGGCTCAGCTCTCATCTTTTCAAGTAAAGCTCCTATCTGACTCTCTTTTTCAAGAGGAACTGTATCCAAAGTTCCATGACTCGTTGATCTACTGGGTTATGGATGAACGCCTTTCCCAGAAGAAACTCTTTTATTTTGCCCTTCTTGAGATTCCAACCTTAGATGTGCAGTTGCTTTCGACGTTGTCTGATCGCCTTAAGGCCATCGGATTTCTAAAAGGACCTCCTCGTGGTTGGTCCAATCCATTTGAGGCTAGAGTATTCAACATAGACCATTGGAATCGCTTTTTAAAGGATCGATGTCCCGTGCAGCGCATCTCATCCGCATCTGATGATGGCTTGATGGGTAATGATGCTCGCCGTGTCCCTGGGAGATCGACTCACCTATCGAATTCCGGTCAGAGTCCTGCGAGATCGTAGCCGGGATCTTTCTCGTGCTCGGACCGCGCCTTCAACACCAAGCGCCGCGTTGAGGCGGCGCTTGGCGTGGTTCGGACGAGCGGACTCTTTTCAATAAGGGGCTTCACCCTTGACCGGAATGCCGAATCCAGGAATCGGGGCGTGGAGGCCGTTCACGGTCGTCCCGCCGTTGTGGATGGCGGGGAACATCGGCTGCATGCTCTGGGGGAATCCGAACGCCGGGGCGGTCAGCGCATTCAGGCGGGCGACTTCTTCGGCCGTCAGGTTCAGATCCAGGGCGCCCACGTTGTCTTCCAACTGGGAAAGCCGCCGCGCGCCGATGATCGTGGAAGCCACGCCGGGGCGGCCCACGACCCAGGCGAGGGCCACGCGGGCCACCGTGCTTTCGTGCGCCTTCGCGATGGCGTCGAGCTCGTCCACGAGCGCGAAGGTCCTCTCATTGAGGAACGGGTCGAGGAATTGGCTGCGGTCGCGGGTGTCGAATCCGGACTTGTCGCGCCGGTACTTTCCGCTGAGGGCGCCGCTCTTGAGCGGTGACCAGGGGGTGATGCCCAGTCCGAATTCCAGAGCCATGGGCACGAGGTCCTGCTCCACGGACCGCTCCAGGAGCGAGTACTCGATCTGGAGGCCGACGAACGCGGACCAGCCGCGGAAGCGGGCCAGCATGTTGGCCTCGACGACCTTCCACGCCGGGGTGTCCGACACGCCGATGTAGCGCACCTTTCCGGCCTGCACCAGGGCGTCGAGGGCCGCCATGGTCTCTTCCATCGGGGTATGCACGTCCCAGTTGTGCAGCCAGTACAGGTCGATGTAGCCGGTCTGCAGGCGCCGCAGGGAGTTCTCGCAGGCGGAGATGATGGATTTCCGGCCTGAGCCGCCGCCGTTGGGATCGCCGGGATAGAGATTGCCGCTGAACTTGGTGGCGATCACCAGCCGATCCCGCCGCGCCGGATGGCGGCCGATGTGGTCGCCGATGATCTTTTCCGAGTGGCTGCGGGTGTAGAAGTTGGCGGTGTCGATGAAGTTTCCGCCCAGATCGATGAAGCGGTCCATGATCTGCTGGGATTCCTCCACGCTCGAACCCCAGCCGAGGTCTTCGCCGAAGGTCATGGCGCCGAGGCACATCGGGCTGACCCGAAGGCCGGAGTGGCCGAGCGTGACGTAGTGGTCGAGTCGCATGGGATGGCTCCTTGGGAAAGGGGTGAAGTGGAACGGGACAAACTCGCGTTTACAGGTCCAGCCGGGCGCCGGTGAGGCGCTCGCTGAGGGCCCACAGCCGTTCGGCCGCATCCGGATCGCAGGCCCAGGGCGCCACGCCGGTGGGCGTCGAAACGTCCCCGGGAACCACCTCGGCGATCTCGCAATCCTCGCAGTAGACGCCGCCCAGGCCCGCCAGCTTGGGACTGGTGGCGCACCAGACGGTGGTCGCAGCGCCCTGCCCGACGGTTTTGAGGGGGAAGGCGGGCTTGGCGGGATCGGGCACCACCTTGCCGTCGGCGCGGCGCATGAAGTTGAAACGGTCCAGGTCCTCGTCCGTCAGGTGGCGCACCAGGTCGGTCAGGATCCCGCCCGGGTGGACGGAAAAGGCCCGGACGCCGCGCTCCGCCGTCCGGCGGTCCAGGCCCAGCGCGAACAGGGCGTTGGCGGTCTTGGACTGGCCGTAGCCCTGCCACCGTTCGTAGGCGCGGCGTTCGAAATGGGGATCCTCGAAGTCCACCGCGGAATACCGGTGCCCGCGGGAGGACAGGACGACCACCCGGGCGCCGCCGGCCCGGACCAGCGCGGGCATGAGCCGCAGCGTGAGCTGGAAGTGGCCCAGGTGATTGGTCGAGAACTGGCTCTCGTAGCCGCGCCCGTCCCAGAGGAGGGGTGCGGCCATCACGCCGGCGCTGAGGATCAGCAGGTCGAGGGGCCGCCCGGTGGCGAGGAAGCCGGCCGCGAAAGCGTCAATGGAGGCCGGATCCTGGAGGTCCAGTTCGCCGAGCTCGACCCGCGACAGGCCCGCGAGGTTCTCCCGGGCCTTGGCGGGCGTGCGGGCCGGGACGACTACGGTGGCTCCGGCTCCGCTGAGGACGCGGGTGGTCTCGAGGCCGATGCCGGAATACCCGCCCGTGACGAGGACGGTCTTGCCCGACAGGTCCAGGCCCTGGACGAGGTCTTCCGCGGTAGTGGTGGCTCCGAATCCCGAATCGACGGGTCGTTGCAAGGTCGGCATGCGTCGCGCTCCCTCGGGATGATCTCGATCCCGCAGCCAAGATACGGTTCGAGGTCCGAACGGCGAATGCTTGTAAGTGCGTAATATCTGCGCGATCGTTCGGACATGGCGGACCTCTTCTCGGACATCCTCGGGCTGGCCAACGCCCAGTCGGTCATCACGGGCGCCCTTCACGCCGGCGGCACCTGGGCCATCCAGTTCCCGCCGCCGGACATGATCAAGTTCTTCGGAATCGCGCAGGGAAGCTGCTGGCTGTGCGTGGACGGCGAGCCGGATCAGCGCCTGGAAGCGGGGGACGTCTTCCTCCTGGCCGCGCCCCGCGCCTTCACCCTGGCGAGCGAGCGGAAGCTGGAGCCCCTGGATGCGGTGGCCGTGTTCCGGGACTGTCCCGGTGTCGTGGCGAGCCTCGGGAGCGGGGATGAATTCCAGATGCTGGGCGGCCATGTGGAGCTGGCCCCCGGCAGCGGCGACCTGCTGACGGCGGTCCTCCCTCCCCTGCTGCTGGCCCGCGCCGGATCCACCCACGCGGCCATGTCCCATTGGCTCCTCGCGCAGCTGGTGCAGGAACGGGCCGCCGAACTGCCGGGCGCCGGCGTCGCATCCGCGCAGTTGGCCCACCTGCTGTTCATCCACATCCTGCGCGCCCATCTCGCCGAAACGGACCGCTTCCCGGCCGGATGGCTCCGAGCGATCACGGACAAACAGCTCGCCCCCGCCCTCCGGCTCATGCACGGAGAACCCGGCCGTCCCTGGCAGTTGGATGAACTGGCCAAAGCCGCGGGGATGTCCCGCACGACTTTCGCCACGCGATTCAAAACGGCGGCGGGCATTCCCCCCCTCGCCTACCTGACCCAGTGGCGCATGCGGCTCGCCAAGCGCTCCCTTCTGGAAGGCGACTCGCCCATCTCGACCATCGCCTACGCCCTGGGCTACACCTCGGAAAGCGCGTTCAGCCACGCCTTCAAGCGGGCCACGGGACACGCTCCGAAGCGCGTCCGCGGCTCCGCCATCCGGGAGAATTCGCCGGATTGAGGTCGTCCTGGGGCTTCATTCCAACGGGCGACCAAGAGCCGAGGTTTTTTTCTCACCACCAAGACACCAGGGGCACCAAGAACCGCATCCACGGTGCGTAGAGCTTTTCTTGGTGCCTTGGTGGTGATCCTTAATCTTTTGAATGCAAAGAGGCTTCAGGCGTGCTGCTCCGCGCCTGCGGGTCTGCCTACCTCCGCTTCGTCATATCCCAGCACCCGCCGGTAGAGGGCCTCGTACTGGTCCACGACCGGACCTTCGGCGAAGGTGCCCAGGGCGCGCTCCCGGGCGGCCTCGCCCATGGCGCGGCGGAGGGGCTCGTCGCGGAGGAGGGTGAGGACGTCGGCGGCCATGGCCTCCACGTCGCCGAGGGATTCCAGGTAGCCGTCCACCCCGTGGCGGACCACTTCGGGAAGCCCGCCCACGCGGCTGGCGACCACGGGAACGCCGTGGCCCATGGCTTCCAGCGCGGCGAGGCCGAAGCTCTCGGTGGCGCTCGGAAGCAGGAACAGGTCCGTGCAGGCGAGGACGGTGTCGATGTCGAGCTGCTTGCCGGTGAACCGGACTTCGGCGGCGAAGCCCCGCTCGCGGCAATAGGCCTCGGCTTCCAGGCGGTCGGGTCCGTCGCCCACCATCACGAGGCGGGCGGGGACTTCCTTCCGGACCTGCTCGAACACTTTGAGGACGTCCATCACCCGCTTGACGGGGCGGAAGTTCGAGATGTGGGTGAGCACGAAGGCCGCTTTGGGCGCCAGCCACCCGCGGCACTCCGGGCAGCCCTTCCGCGGCGGCTCCACGAAGTTGCCGATGACGTCGATGACCCGCTCCGTGCCGAACAGGCGGATGGTCTCCTGGCGGAGGTACTCCGAGACCGCGGTGACGCCGTCGCTCTCGCGGATGGCCATCTTCACCATGGAGAGGTAGCTGGGATCGCTGCCCACCACCGTGATGTCCGTCCCGTGGAGGGTGGTCACGACCTTGAGGTTGTTCCCGAGCGCCATCCGGGCCAGCAGGGCGGCCATGGCGTGGGGGATCGCGTAGTGGGCGTGGATGATCTCCAGGCCGTGGTGCTCGGCCACGTCGGCGATCTTGGAGCCCAGGGCGATGGAAAAGGGCGCGTCCTCGAACAGCGGGTAGGGGCTGGCCCGGACTTCATGGAAATTGATGCGGTCCTCGAAGCCCACCAGCCGCGGCGGCACGCTGGGGCTGAAGAAGTGGATCTCGTGGCCGCGGGCGGCCAGGGCCTTGCCGACCTCCGTGGCCACGACGCCGGAACCGCCGAAGGTGCTGTAACAGGAGATGCCGATGCGCATGAACGAGCCTCACTCCCAGCTATCATGAACGGGTTCCCCGGATCCTGCCCATGCCCCTTCTCTTCACCATCGCCTACTACGCCCTCGACGCCCTGATCTACCTGCTGTTGGCGGCGGCCATCCTGTCGTGGTTCCCCATCGATCCGCGAAACAGGTGGATGCGCCTGCTGCACGCGATCACCGATCCGATCCTGCACCCCATCCGCGCCCTCGTGCCTCCGATCGGAGGCTTCAGTCTCGACATCCTCATCGCCGTGCTGCTGCTGGGCCTGGTCCGGAGGATCCTCCTCCAGGCCGTGGTCTCCTGAGGTCCGCCATGAAATACACTCCCCTCGACATCCAGCGCCGCGAGTTCGAGAAGGTCTTCCGGGGGCTGGAGGAGTCGGAAGTCCGCACCTTCCTCCACGAGATCGCCGGGGAATGGGAAGAGGTCCTCGCCGAGAACCAGAAGCTGAAGGAGGAGATCCTCGACAGCCGCGAGCGCCTCCGCCAGTACCAGGACCAGGACCGGATCTTCCGCGAGACTCTGCTGCAGGCGCAGCGCACCCGCGAGGACGTGCTGGACGGCGCGAACCGCGAAAAGGAACTGATGCTCCGCGAGGCGCAGTTCAAGGCGGAAGAGATCATCCGCGAAGCCCAGCAGCACGTGGTGGAATTGGAGGTCCAGCTCCGCAATCTAAAGATGGAGCGCATTCGCTACTTCCGGGAGCTGGAGGCGCTGATGGACCGGACACGCCGCCACATCCAGGAGGAGGCGCCCGACATGTACGTGGCTCCGGCGCCCACGCTGAACCTGGAGCACCTCGATCTCGGAGCCCTGGACGAGACCACCCCGCCCCGCCGTCCCACGGGCGACGAGTGATCGCACGCGCCAGCCGCCCCCTTCCGGAGTCCCCATGTCCCAGGCCGTGATCCTGAAATCCCTGCGCAGCCCCATCGGCAAGTTCATGGGCGGCCTCGCCCCGCTGACGGCGCCGGAGCTGGCGGCCCAGGTGGCGAAGGCCCTGTTGGCGGCCGTGCCGGGCGCCGCGCCCACGGAGGCCATCTTCGGGAATGTGGTCAGCGCGGGCGTGGGCCAGGCTCCGGCCCGCCAGGCGGCCCTCCGCAGCGGGCTTCCCGCCAGCGTGTCGGCTCTCACGGTGAACAAGGTCTGCGGCAGCGGGCTGAAGGCCATCCAACTGGCGGCCAACGCCGTGCGGCTGGGCGATCACGACGTGGTGCTGGCCGGCGGGATGGAATCCATGTCCAATGCGCCCTACCTCCTGCCCAAGCTGCGCGCGGGCGCCCGCATGGGCCATACGGAGGCCAAGGACGCGATGATCCTCGACGGCCTGTGGTGCGCCATGACGGACCAGCACATGGGGAACACCGGCGAGCTGGTGGCCGCCAAGTACGGCGTGGGCCGCGAGGCTCAGGACGCCTGGGCCGCCGAAAGCCACCGCAAAGCCGTGGAAGCCATGCGCGCCGGCGCGTTCCAGGCCGAGATCGTGCCCATTGCCGTGCCCGGGAAGAAGGGCGATGTGACGGTATCCGAAGACGAAGGCCCGCGGCCGGATTCCACGCCGGAATCCCTGTCGAAGCTGCGCCCCGCCTTCAAGAAGGATGGCACCGTGACCGCGGGGAACGCCCCCAGCGTCAACGACGGCGCGGCGGCGGCCCTGGTGACGACCGAGGATTACGCCAAGGCCCACGGACTGCCGATCCAGGCGCGGATCCTGGGCACCGCCACCGCCGGGCTCGACCCGGAGTGGGTGCTGATGGCGCCCGTGGAGGCCATCCGCACGCTGCTGGCCAAGGTCGGCTGGACCGCGGACAGCGTGGACCTGTGGGAGATCAACGAGGCCTTCGCGGTGCAGCTGGTCGCCACCCTCCAGGAGCTGAACCTGCCCGCGGGCCGGGTGAACGTCCACGGCGGAGCGGTGGCGCTGGGTCATCCCATCGGCGCGAGCGGCGCCCGGGTGATGGCGACCCTCCTCCACGCCCTGGAGCGCCACGGCAAGCAGCGCGGCGTGGCCGCCCTGTGCCTCGGCGGCGGAAACGCCATCGCCATGGCGGTGGAGCGGGTCTAGCGATCCGTTTGCAGAAAAGGATCATCACGAAGAAAGGGCCCGCTTGGCGGGCCCTTTCTTTTCTTCTGTCGCGCCGACTCAGAAGCTGTGGCGCACCTGGAAGCCCAGGATGTTGATCTCGGCCTTCATCATGCCGCTCAGGCTGCCGCGGGTGGTGTTGTCCCCCGCCGCGGAGAGGTTGACCCGGCCGTCGCTCACGAAGATGTGCGTGAAGCCCACGTCGAAGGCGGTCCGCTTGGAGAGCGTATAGCTGGCGCCCACGGAGACCCACTTGCGGTCGTTGTCGGGGATGCGGGGCGTGCGGTGGGTCTCATCCACGGCGCCCTGGTCGAAGGCCACGCCGGCACGGAGCGTCCAGGTCTGGTTCACCTTCCAGGTGCCGCCCAGGGAGTAGAACCAGGTGTCCTTCCAGTTCTCGTCGGTGATGGAATCCGGCGCGCCCGTATTGAACTTCACGCGCAGTTCCTTGAACCGGGACCAGGTGCTCTGGGCCACCTCGCCCTGAAGCGAGAAGGTGGGCGTGACCTTCCAGTCGACGCCGATGGAGGCCGTGGCGGGAAGCGCCAGGTCGGCCTCGCCCCGGCCGTTGTGGAGGCCCGCAGCGTTCAGGGCAGCCAGGTCCGTGGGGGGAATGTTCGAGGGAAACTCGAAGGAGGCGTCGCCCTTCAGGGTCATGGTCATTGCGGCGCTGTACGCGACACCCAGGCGGAAGTCGGCGTTGGGCTGCCAGGTGGCGCCGGCCTTCCAGCCGTAGCCCCAGCCGTCGCCCTTCAGGCCCGCCTTTCCGTCCCAGGCGCCGGGAATGGCGTACCCGGGGGTGCCGAGGGTGGCGTTGGGTGCCCCCATGGCGACATTGGCCACGGGGCTGTTCTGGGTGGGCGAGGGGGCGACCGGGGAGAGGCCGGCTGCCGCCAGGCCCTGCCCCACCTTCAGGGCCAGCGCCGTCCCGTAGTCCACGCCATTGGTCAGCTCGGCGTCGGCCCGGCGGGCCACGAAGGCCACGCCGAAGGAGAACTGGTCGTTCACGCGGTAGGCCAGGCTGGGGGCGATGTCGATGGTCATCAGGTCGGACTTGAGGGCGTGGTAGCGGCCGATCCAGTTGGCGTCGTATTCAGTGGTAAGCCCAAAGGGCACGTTCACGGACAGGCCGACCTTCAGGTCCTTGCTGACGCTGTACATGATGTTGAATTCGGGCAGGACGGCGGAGATGGCTGCGTTCCCGTGCGAGGCGGGGCCGGAGATGGGGCTCAGGCTGGCGCCGGTGGCCGGAGCCACGTTGAACCCGAGACCCGCCAGGGCCGGCGTGCGGTTGGCGGAGCCCTCCGAGAACTTGGCGCTGAGGCCGATGTACGTGCCGCCCACCGAGAACTGGAGGCCGTCGTACTGGGTCATCACCGCGGGGTTGAAGAACAGCGCGCTGATGTCGTTGCCTCCCGCGCTGATGCCCGCGAAAGCATTGCCCTGGGCGCTCGGGCTCTGCTCGCGAAGCTGGAAGCCGGAGGCCTGAGCCACGGGGGCGAAGGCGCCAGCGGCGATGAGGGTCAGGGCCGTGAGGGTGAGGCGTGAGCGGTGGGTCATGGGGGCATGGCTCCTAGTCCCGGTTCCCCGGGGTGGGGGGCTGTTGCCAGCCGTTTCCGAAGGGCAAGATGGACCACGATACCAAATCGTTACGCCCTTGCAACCTTCCCGGGACCCCCCAAGCCGCGCCAATTCACGATCCTGCGATCGTCAACCCAGCAGGGGGAGCAGGGACTCCTTCAATGTACGACCCTCGTCCAACGCGCGAACCAGCGCCGATCCTACGATCGGCGTCGCGCCCAGCGACCTGACCTCCGCCAGGCTCGCCGCATCGGACAGGCCGAAACCCACGGCCAGCGGGCGATCCGACAGGGCGCGCAGGGCGGCCACTCGGCCCGCGACGGGCGCCAGGTCGATGTTCGTCGCGGTCCCGGTGACGCCGAGGCGCGCCACCACGTAGGCGAAACGCTGGGCGAAGGGGGCTCCCGCGCCGGGATCCGGACGCTCTGCGAGCAGGCGCTCCGCCCGGGCCTGGGAAGTCGTCGGCGCCAGCAGCGGAACGAAGGGGTAGCCCGCATCGCGCAGCTCCGCCTCGAATCCGGGTTCCTCCCCGAAGGGGAGATCCACCACCAGCAGCGCCTTCACCGGGGTGGACGCCAGGAGGTTCTTCAGTGGCCCGGCGCCGATCTGGAGCAGCGGGTTCAGGTAGGTGAAGAGGATGAGATCAGGGCTGTCGCGGATCCCCGCGAGCGCTTCCAGGACGCGCCGGGGCGTGGCGCCGCTCCCGATCGCCCGATGCGCCGCAGCCTGGAGGACGGGGCCGTCCGCGATGGGATCCGAGTGCGGGAGGCCCAATTCGAGGGCTTCGAGGCCCAAGGACTTGGCCTGGGAAAGCAGGCCGGGCAGCGCCTCCAGGCTTGGGTCGCCGGCCATCAGGAAGGGAAGGAGGCGATTCATGGAAGTCCTTTGGTTGGGAACCGCAGATGAAGGAACTCGTCCGTTTTTCTTTTCATCCGCGGCCCTCTGCGACATCTGCGGTTAAAACCCCTAGATCCCCAGCCGCGACTGGTAGGTGGACAGGTCCTTGTCCCCGCGGCCGCTGAGGCCCAGGAGGACCGTGGCCGCCCCTGCGGCGGCGAGGGCGGGGAGAACGGCCAGGGCGTGGCTGCTCTCCAGGGCGGGGAGGATGCCTTCGGTTTCGCACAGCAGCCGCGCTCCGGCCAGGGCCTCGTCGTCGGAGGCCCGGCGCACCGCCACCTTCCCGTCCAGCGCGAGGGCCGCCAGTTCGGGGCCGAGGGCGGGATAGTCCAGCCCCGCGCTGATGCTGGCGGTCTCCGCCGTATGGCCGTGGCCGTCCTGGAGCAGAAGGGTCTTGCATCCGTGCAGCACGCCCAACCTTCCACCCTCCAGCCGCGCGGCGTGTTCCCCGAGGGCCTTGCCGTGGCCGCCGGCTTCGACGGCGACCCGCTCCAGGGCATCCCCCAGAAAGGGAACCAGCAGGCCCAGGCCGTTGCTGCCGCCGCCCGCGCAGGCCAGGACGACGTCCGGCAGCGCGCCGGCCTGGTCCAGAACCTGCGCCCGGGCCTCCTCGCCGATGACCGTCTGGAAGCTCCGCACCAGCGTGGGAAAAGGATGGGGACCCAGGGCCGAGCCCAGGATGTAGTGGGCCCGGTCGCAGCGGCCTGCCCAGGCCCGCAGCGCTTCGTTCACGGCCTCCTTGAGGGTGCCCTGCCCCGCCGCCACGGGCTCGACCCGAGCTCCGAAGAGCCGCATCCGGGCCACGTTCGGCGCCTGGCGGGCCATGTCGGCGACGCCCATGTAGACGGTGCAGGTCAGCCCCAGCCGCGCGCAGGCGGCGGCGGTGGCCACGCCGTGCTGGCCCGCCCCGGTCTCGGCGATGATCTCCCCCTTGCCCATCCGCCTCGCCAGCAGGGCCTGGGCCAGGGCGTTGTTGATCTTGTGGGCGCCGGTGTGGGCGAGGTCCTCCCGCTTGAGGAAGACGCCCTTCAGCCCCAGCCGCGCGGCCAGCCGGGGCGCGGGCGTCAGGGGCGTCGGCCGGCCCACGAAATGGCGCAGCTCCTCCTTCAGGTCGCGCTGGAAGGCGAGATCCTCCACCGCGGCCCGGAAGGCCGCCTCCAGATCCAGGAGCGGCTGCATGAGCGTCTCCGGCGCGTAGCAGCCGCCCAGGCCCGGGGCACCAAATCGCGAGGGCAAATGAAAGGCGGTCGTCATGGGCACTCCAACGAACGAACAGCGGAAAGAAAGTCGGCGACCCGCGCAGGATCCTTGCGACCCGGAGCGGCTTCCAGGCGGCTGGCGGCGTCGAAGCCCCTGAATTGGGAACGGGCCTCCGCCGGAAGGACCGCCATGCGCTCCGCGACGTTCCCGCCATGGATTCCCCCCGCCAGCAGGAAAGGCCCCGGAGGCGGAAAGGCCAGGGAATGCCCTCGTCCCGATCCGCCCGGCACGCCCGTCGCCGTGGGACTGGGCTCCCACAGGTAGAGGTCCGCGGGGACGGGTTCCTGATCCGGTTCATCCGCCCAGGGCTGGAGGAGGAAGAGACCCGCCTCCCGCAGCAGCCGAGCGCCCCGTTCCCGCTCCGCGGGGGGCAGATGGGGCTGGACGCGGCGGAACCCGTGGGCTCGCGCGAGGTTGAGCACCGCTTCCGCCCGGTCGGCCACCATCACCAGGACGGCGCGGTCGAGGAAGGGCGCGGCAACGGTCAGGTCGGCGCAGTGGCGGGGGCTGGGGGGGTGGACTACGAAGCCCAGCAGATCCGCCCCTTCCGCCGCGGCGAATGCGGCGTCCTCGGCGCGGACCAGTCCGCAGACCTTGGCCAGAAGGGTCATCGGCTCTCCTGCCGCAGGTCCGCGAAGATCCGCTCCAGAAAGCCCCGGGGATCGGCGCTCCGCATGAGCGCCTCGCCGATGAGGAGCGCGTCGAATCCGGCCCGCAGCGCGGCCCGGGCGTCCTCGGGGGTGGCCAGGCCCGATTCGCGGATCAGGACGGCCTCGGGGAAGGCTTTCCGGAGGGGCGCGGCGGTGGGGACGCCTAGCGTGAAGGTGGAGAGGTCGCGGGCGTTGATGCCCACCAGCCGGGCCTCGGCGGCCTGGGCGAAGGGGACTTCCGTAAGGTCGTGCAGCTCCACCAGCGGCTCCAGCCCCCGGCGTCGCGCGGCGTCCGCGAAGGCGGCCGTGTGGTTTCTCAGCACCCGGGCGATCAGCAGGACCGCTTCGGCGCCGCAGGCCTCCGCTTCCGCCAGCTGCGCCTCGGCGATCACGAACCCCTTGTACAGGCGGGGCATCGCCAGGGGCGCCGCCGCGGTCAGATGCGCCGCATCGCCCCGGAAGTGGACGGGCTCCGCGAGGATCGAGAACGCCGAGGCGCCGCCGTCGCGGTAGGCCTGGAGCTGGGGCAGCATCGGAGTCCCGGCGGCGAAGGGCCCCAGCGAAGGCGAGGCCTGCTTGTACTCCGCGATGACCGCTCCGCCGCGGGTCTCGGCATCGCGCCGCAGGGCCGACTCGAAAGAACCCGGTTCGCGGAGGAAAGCGCGTGAGGAGGGCGCGGCCGGCAGTTCCGCCAGGCGGACCAGCTCGGAGGCCAGCACCCGCTGGAGGTGGGAGCGGGCGGGCAGGCCGGCGCTGCGGACGAGGTCCGCGGGATCGGGAAGAAGCGTCATGGCCGCGCCTCCGAGGGGGGAAAGGGCCAGGCGAAACCGTGGTCCAGGGCGCCGCGGGCTTCCCCGAAGGCTGCGGGCAGCGCTTCCAGCCGGAGGTCCCGATGGAGGAGGAGTCCCAGCCCGGCCTGGAGAGCGACCGCGTCGGCGACGGCGGGGCGGAAATCCGGATGGTCGGCGCCGGCGGCCAGGCCCCGGGCCACCGCCAGGGCCTCGGCGCGGTCCGCCACCCGCAGGGCGTGGCGCGGGGGAGGCGTTAGCCCCAGTTCTCGGGGCACCAGCACCTGAGAACCTTCCACCCGCCCGTCCGTGACGGTCAGGACGACGGTGGGACCTTCGATGGAGGCCTCGTCCAGGCCCTTCCCTTCCGCGTCCTTGCCGTGGACGACGAAGGCCCGCCGCAGGGTTCCGCGCCGGGCCAGGGCTCCGGCCATGGGCGCCAGCAGCTCCTCCCGCGCCACGCCCAGGAGCTGGAGGGGCGGCTGGGCCGGGTTGAGCAGCGGCCCCAGCAGGTTGAAGATGGTGGGGATCCCGAGGCGGCGGCGGATCTCCCGGAGGCGGCCCAGCAGCGGATGGTAGGCGGGCGCGAACAGGAAGGCGAAGCGGCGGGCCTCCAGGTCCCCGGCCAGGTCCACGCCGGCGCGGGCCAGGTCGTAGCCCAGGGCCTCCAGGAGGTCGGCGCTCCCGCAGACGCTGGTGGCCGCCCGGTTGCCGTGCTTGACCACGGGGACGCCCAGCCGGGGCAGGAGGAGGGCCGCCAGGGTGCTGAGGTTGGCGGTGGAGGCGCCGTCGCCGCCGGTTCCGCAGGTGTCCAGGGTCCCTTCTGGAACCGCCGGGAACGGCACCGCCGCCTCGGCCAGGGTCCCCGCGAAGGCCGCCAGCTCGTGGGCCTCGGGCACCCGCTGGGCCAGGAGGGCCAGGCAGGCGCCCACCAGCAGGGCGTCCGTGTCCTGGTCCACGAAGATCCGCATGAGCTCCGCGGCCGTGGCTTCGGGCAGCGGGCGGATCGGGTTGTGGGTGGTGAGCAGGGTCATCGGGCCTCCCGGGCCAGTCGGAGGAAGTTGGCGAGGATGGCCGGGCCGTCCGGCGTGAGGATGCTCTCGGGGTGGAACTGCACCCCCCAGCGCGGCAGGGTCCGGTGGGCCATGGCCATGATTTCGCCGCCGGGACTGCGCCCCGTCACCCGCCAGCAGGCCGGCAGGGTCGCCGGATCGGCGATGAGGCTGTGGTAGCGGCCCACGGGAAAGCCCGGGGGCAGCCCCTGGAACAGGCCCGTCCCGTCGTGGTCCAGGGGCGTGGCCTCGCCGTGCAGCGGCTCCAGCGCGCGCGTCACCCGGCCGCCGCCGGCGGCCGCCAGCGCCTGGTGGCCCAGGCACACGCCCAGGAGGGGAACCCTCCAATCGGAGCCTGCCAGGGCCATGTGGGCGGGACTTTCCGTGGGATGGCCAGGCCCGGGGGACAGCACCACCGCGTCGGGCGCCAGAGCCTGCGCGCCGTCCAGATCGATGGCGTCGTGGCGGACAACGCGCACGGCGGCGCCCAGCGTTTCGAAGGCCTGCACGAGGTTGTAGGTGAAGGAATCCAGGGCGTCGATCAGGAGGATCATTCCGCGCTCCCTTCCAGCCGCACGCCCAGGGCTTCGGCCACGGCGCCGAGCTTGTGCAGGGTCTCGAAGTACTCCGCGTCCGGCCGGGAGGCGCGCACCACGCCGGCGCCGGCCTGGAGGTAGGCCGCGCCGCCCGCGTAGACCGCCGTCCGCAGGATGAGGGCCGTGTCCAGGGCGCCGTCCGCCCCCCACCGCAGGAGCACGCCGCCGTAGGGACCGCGCACCTCCCCTTCCAACTCGGCGATGCGCTGGCAGGCGCGCAGCTTGGGGGCGCCGCTCACGGTTCCCGCCGGGAAGGCCGCCGCCAGCACATCCAGGGCATCCACCCCGGGCCGCAGCCGCGCCTTCACCGTGGTGGTGAGGTGCAGGACGTGGCTGGTCCGCTGGAGCGCCAGGGGCTTCTCCACCCGCACGCCGCCCGGAACTGCCACGCGCCCCAGATCGTTGCGGGCGAGGTCCACCAGCATCTGGTGCTCGGCCAGTTCCTTGGGATCCCGCTTCAGGGCCTCGAACCGGGCGGCGTCCTCTTCCACGTCAGCGCCCCGGCGGACGGTGCCCGCGATGGGCAGGGTCTCGGCTTCGCCGTCCTGCACCCGCACCAGCATCTCCGGCGACGCGCCCACCAGGGCAAAGCCGTCCCATTCCAGCAGGAACCCGTAGGGGCTGGGGTTGAGGCGCCGGAGGCGCCGGTAGGCGGCCAGGGGCGGCGGCGGATTGTCCACGCGGAACCGCTGGCTCGGCACGAGCTGGTAGACATCCCCGTCCAGAATCCGCGCCTGGGCCTGGACCACAGCGCCTTCGAAGGCCGCCCGGGTGCTCAGCGCCTGGGCCCGGGGATCGGCGGGGGAGGCGGCCGGGGGGTCTCCCACGCCCGCCCGCAGCCGGTCCGCAAGCTCTCTCAGCCGGGCGAAGCCCTCCTCCGGATCAGCGGCCAGCGCCTGCAATTCCGCCACCTGATGGAGGTGGTCGAAGACCAGCGCCGCGCCGAAGCGCTTCACCCACAGGCCGGGAAGGCCCAGGCTGTCGCGAGTGGGCAGGGAGAGGGAGGGTTCCAGGGCGCCGACGGATTCGAAGCCCAGGTAGCCGGCGCAGCCCACGCCCACGGGCAGCGGGTTCCGGAGCGCGGGCAGCGGAGCGAGGGGATCGTGGCGCGCGTCCAGGACCGCCACCTCCGCCAGGGACCGCAGCGTTTCGACCCAACCCCGGGCGGGCGGCTCCAGGCGGCATTCTCCGGCCCCTTCCAGCAGGACGAAGCTGTGCCGTCCCACCCGCTCGCCCTGGTCGCAGGACTCCAGCAGGAGGCTGGCGCCCGCGGGCCGCAGGGCCAGATAGGCCCCTAAGGGGGTGAGCAGGTCCGCGGGAAGCGGGTGGCGGAGCAGGAACATGGGGCGTCCAGATACGAAAAAGCCCGACCAGGGGGTCGGGCTCGGAGGGTCCGGAAGGGCGATGGGCCGTCAGGCCTCGCCGGAGGAGCCGTCCGAGCCCATGCGCCAGAACCAGACCTCGGAACGGAGGCCCCGGCTGGGGAACGGGAGGGACAGCGGCATGGAAGCGATGAAACCCCACCGGCGCGGGGCCTGTCAAGTGTGGTTTGATGAAGGGTTGCTTGCGGACGCAGATGATCGAGGAACGCCCGACCACCATTCACGCCGAGGAGGCCCTGACCCCTCGGGCGCCCTGGTCTTTCCTCCGGGCCGCCCTGCCCGGCGGGTTCACCCGCTGGGGGTGGGGCCTGATCGCCGGGTGGGTGCTGGTCCTCCTGGGACCCACCCTGGGCTGGGCCGGCCACCTGCGCCATGCCGTCCGGTGGAGCGCCCTGCCCAGCCACTGGGGCGAGGGGATCAGCGCCCGGGACATCTGGGAACTCTGGGAGAACGGCGGGCTGCGCCACCGCGCGGCGAGTTCGCCCACGGTCCATCTCCTGGGACTCGGCATCGTCATCGTCCTGTGGTGCGGCTGGCGGATGCAGGCGGAGACCGCGGGCGGCAAGGCGACCCTCCGCGCGTGGCTCCTCGGAGCGCTGGACACCCTGCTCGTCGGCCTCCTGCCCCTGGGACTCGTGGCCTGGGGCGGCATCGCGGCCCTGCGCTGGCTGGGGGAGATGGGCATCGACGGGCTGGGCTGGAGCGCCCTCATTGGCGTACCCCTGTTCGCGATGGGCGCCGCGGCGGCCCTCAACCTCCAGTGGTGGTTCTGCCGCCTGGGCCGGGCCGCGGGCCTTTCGCGAGGCTACCGCGCCCATCTGAAGGACAGTTTCCTCCGTCTGTGGACGCACCCCATCCAGTGGGGCGCCGTGTGCGTGGGCGGCGCGGCCGTGCGCTCCCTTCTTCCCTTCCTGGTCCTGCTGCTGGCCTGGCGGCTGGGTGGCGGAACGACGCTCCGCGTGACGGCGCTGCTGGGCCTGCAGCTCCTGGCCACGGTCCTCAACGCCTGGCTGATGGGCTGGCTGCTCCGCGCTTCCGCCCTGTTCTGGGTCCACGACGCCGCCGTGCGAACCGCCCGCGCCACCCTGAAAGAAGAGTCCCGTGACGTCCAAATTCTTTAGCGCCCTGTTCGTCTCCCTCCTTTCCCTTCCGCTGGCGGCCCAGGGGGTGAAGCCCGCCAAGGCGGAGGTGCTTCCCGTCACCGAAGCCATTCCCGACGATCCCGAGATCGGAAAGGTCATCGCGCCGCTGGCGGCGGAGATCAAGGCCAGCTTCGACCAGCCCCTGGTCCAGGCGCCGGATGGCCTCGCCCGCGGGCGCCGCGGCGAGGAGAACCTGCTGGGCTACTGGGTGGCGGACGTGATGCGGCGCGCGGCGGAAACCGCGGTGGGGGCCCCGGTGGCCTTCGCCATCACCAATTCCGGCGGGCTCCGGGCCAACCTCCGACCGGGCAAGCTCAAGGTGGGCGACATCTTCGAGGTGATGCCCTTCGAGAACGAGCTGGTGGTGGTCGAGCTCACGGGCGCCGAGGTGGTCCAGGTGGTGAAGGAAGGCCTGCTGCGGCGCGGGGGCGAGCCCTCCTCCGGGGTCAAGGCGAAGTTCGAAGGCCCCGCCGACAAGGCGGTGCTGACAGTCACCTGGGAGGACGGGCGGCCCATCGATCCCGCCGCGGTGGTGAAGGTGGCCACCAGCGACTACCTGTACGGCGGGGGCGACACCATTCCCACCCTGCGGAAGGGGCGCAAGCCCTTCACCACCGGCCTCACCCTCCGGCAGCTCCTCCTGGACCGGTGCGCGGAGCTGGACAAGGCGAAGCAGCCGCTCCAGGCTCCCGCCCCGGGCCGCTACGACGTGCCGGCGCCCATCCAGGACGCCATCCGCGACAAGACCCTTCAGCTCCGGTAGAGGCTCCCATGGACCGCCGCGATTTCCTCGCTTCCCTCGGCGCCGCCGCTCTCGCCTCCCGGGTGCCCCTGCGGGCGTCGGAAGGCCCGGCCGCCGGGCGGATCACCCTCCTGCACACCAACGACACCCACTCCCGGATCGAGCCCTTCGGTCCCGGCAACGGCGCCATCAGCGGCAAGGGCGGCGTGGCCCGCCGCGCCACGCTGGTGAAGCAGCTCCGCGCCCAGCTCGGGCCGGTCCTGCTGCTGGACGCGGGCGACACCTTCCAGGGAACGCCCTACTTCAACCGCTACAAGGGCCGCCTGGACTACCAGCTGATGCGCATGGTGGGCTACGACGCGGGCACGCTGGGGAACCACGATTTCGACAACGGCGTCCCGCTGCTGGTGGAAGCCATGGAATCCATGGAGAAGCTCAAGCACGCCCACCCGCCGGTGCAGTTCGTGAACTGCAACTTCGACTGCACGGGGGCTCTGGCCCTCCAGAAGCGGCTGCAGCCCTACGTGATCCGCCAGTTTCCGGGCGTGAAGGTGGGGATCACGGGCGTGGGCGTGGCCTTCACCGGCCTGGTGGCGCCCAAGAACCACGAGGGCGTCGTATGGAAGGATCCCTACGAAAGCCTGAAGCCGATCGTGAAGCGCCTCCGCGAGCGGGAGAAGGTGGACCTGGTGGTGGTCCTCTCCCACCTCGGCCTCGACCTGAAGGACGCCGCCCACGACGACCTGCGCCTGCCGGCCGCGGTGCCGGGCGTGGACGTGGTCATCGGCGGCCACAGCCACACCTTCATGGACGAGCCCAAGCGGCTGCCCCAGGCCCAGGGGGAGACCCTGATCTTCCAGGTGGGCTTCGGCGGGGTGAACCTCGGCCGAATGGATTTCACCGTGGCCCGCGGCGCCGTGAAGGCCGCTTCCGGCTCGGCCCTGGCGGTGGCGGGCTGAAATCCGCTCCGTGACCGAAGTCCCAAATCTCCGTTGTCCCGCTGAAACCCGCTTGCGGCAAGGCTTTGGCCGTGGGAGCCTGCCTTGATTCCCCGCCGCCGGAAGCAGTGATCCAGCCATCGGCCCTTTCCGGGCGGGCCCCGGGGACGGCCACCAAGGAGAGCCCATGACCCCCTGGAAGATCATCTGGACCGAGATCGACGAAGCGCCGGCCCTGGCGACCTATTCGCTGCTTCCCATCATCCAGGCCTTCACCAAGGGCACCGGCATCGCCGTCGAGACCTCCGACATCTCCCTCGCGGGCCGCATCCTGGCGACGTTCCCCGAGAACCTGACCGAGGCCCAGCACATCCCCGACAACCTCGGCCTCCTTGGGGCGCTGGCCCTGCGGCCGGAAGCCAACATCATCAAGCTCCCCAACATCAGCGCGTCCATCCCCCAGCTGAAGGCCGCCATCCGCGAGCTGCAGGAGCAGGGCTACGCCATTCCCGACTATCCCGAGCAGCCCCGGCACGACGCCGAGCGCGCCATCCAGGCCCGCTACGCCAAGGTCCTCGGCAGCGCCGTGAACCCCGTGCTGCGCGAAGGGAACTCCGACCGCCGCGCCCCGCTTTCCGTCAAGAACTACGCGAAGAAGCACCCGCACAAGATGGGCGCGTGGAGCCCCGACTCCAAATCCCGCGTGGCCCACATGGACGGTGGCGACTTCTACGGCAGCGAGACCTCCACCACGGTTCCGGCCGCCACCACCGTCCGGATCGAATTCGTGGGCGCCGACGGCGCCGCGAAGGTCCTCAAGGAGAAGACCGCCCTCCTCGCGGGCGAGATCATCGACAGCTCCGTCATGAGCGCCAAGGCCCTGCGCGCCTTCTACGCCGCCCAGATCGACGCCGCGAAGAAGGAAGGGCTGCTGCTGTCCCTGCACCTCAAGGCCACCATGATGAAGGTCTCGGACCCCGTCATGTTCGGCCATGCGGTGTCGGTGTTCTTCCAGGACGTCTTCACCAAGCACGCCGCCACGTTCCGCGAGCTGGGCGTCAACCCCAACAACGGGCTGGGCGACCTCTACGCCAAGATCCAGGCCCTGCCCGAAGCCCAGCGCGCCGCGATCGAGGCCGACCTCCAGGCCGTCTACGCCGCCCGCCCCGCCCTGGCCATGGTGGACTCGGACAAGGGCATCACGAACCTGCACGTGCCCAACGACATCATCGTGGATGCCTCCATGCCCGTGGTGGTGCGCGATTCCGGCAAGATGTGGGGCACCGACGGCAAGCTGCACGACACCCTCGCCCTGATCCCCGACCGCTGCTACGCCACGATGTACCGCGCCGTCATGGACGATTGCCGGAAGCACGGCGCCTTCGATCCCGCCACCATCGGCAGCGTCCCCAACGTAGGCCTGATGGCCCAGAAGGCCGAAGAGTACGGCTCCCACGACAAGACCTTCATCGCCGCCGCGGAGGGCGTGATCCGCGTCGTGGACGAGGCAGGCACCGTCCTGCTCCAGCAGAAGGTTGAGGCCGGCGACATCTTCCGGATGTGCCAGGCCAAGGACGCCCCCATCCGCGACTGGGTGCGCCTCGCCGTCACCCGCGCCCGCCTGACCGGCGCGCCTGCCATCTTCTGGCTGGACAAGGCCCGGGCCCACGACGCCCAGCTCATCGCGAAGGTGGAGACCTACCTGAAGGACCACGACACGAAGGATCTGGACATCCGCATCCTGTCTCCCGTGGAAGCGATGAAGGTGTCCTGCGAGCGGATCCGCGCGGGCAAGGACACCATTTCCGTCACCGGCAACGTCCTGCGCGACTACCTCACGGACCTGTTCCCCATCATCGAGCTGGGAACCAGCGCCAAGATGCTGTCCATCGTCCCCCTCCTGGGCGGCGGCGGGCTGTTCGAGACCGGCGCCGGCGGCTCCGCCCCCAAGCACGTCCAGCAGTTCCAGAAGGAGGGCTACCTCCGCTGGGATTCCCTGGGCGAGTTCTCCGCCTTCGCCGCCTCCCTGGAGCACCTGGCCACCACCTTCGGGAACGCCAAGGCCGCCGTCCTCGCCGAGACCCTGGACCAGGCCATCGCGCGGTTCCTGGACAACGACAAGTCCCCCGCCCGCAAAGTGGGTCAGATCGACAACCGCGGCAGCCACTTCTACCTCGCCCTCTACTGGGCCGAGGCCCTCGCCGCCCAGATCAAGGACCCCGACCTCCGCGCCCGCTTCACCGCCGTCGCTCAGCAGCTCGCCGACCACGAAGCCGGCATCACCGCCGAACTGATCGCCGCCCAGGGCCAGCCCGTCGACATGGGCGGCTACTACCACCCCGACAAGACCAAAACCGCCAAAGCCATGCGGCCGAGCGGGACTTTGAATTGGATTGTGGAGGGGATGTAGTTCGAGGTTTCAATGCCGCTCACCAATCAACGAGGCCCGCTTTTGCGGGCCTCGTTGATAATTGTAGAGGTTCCACGTTTCAGGATCATCCTTGGTCTGGTCGTAGGCGGGATCCACCTGGGCGAACTTGCCGTAGCCGGCCAGATAGGTTCTCGCCTGCATGTAGATCGCGTTGGAATCCGGGTCCTCCTCGTGGTTGGTGAACCGCCGCAGGCTCTTGGGCGCGCCGGGCAGCCCGTCCATCAGTCGTTCCCCGAAGGGCAGGTTCTTCGTCCGGTTCACGAGAACCCCGCTGGCATTCGTGATCAGGTTGGGGCTCCCGACTTGGTCTCCCTGAATGTAGATCACCCCATCCGGACGGCTCTCGCTGATGAGCTGGCCGAACCCGTAGATCAGGTTGTGCCCCGTGGAGGGAGTTCCCGGCGGCGGGGTTCCGTCGTCCACGGTGACCGTCACCTGCGCCGTCGAGGACCCCGCGTCGTTGTAGGCCGTCAGGATGTAGGTGGTCGTGGTGCTGGGCCTCACCGTGACGTATTCGATCAGCTCGTCGTCGGAATAGCCCAAGGCGCCATACTCCGACAGCTCGGAATAGGTCGCGTTGATCACGTCGCAGGTGAGGACCGCGCTTCCTGCGGGCCGGATCGTGGAAGGCTCTGCCGTGAGAGAAATCCACGGCGTCGAGTGCCCCAGCGCCATCTCGATGCCCTCCCCGGGCTTCTTCGAGAGATCCGTCTTCCCTCCCGCGACAACGGCGACGCCCTTGCTGGTGGCCGTGCTTTCGGCGGCCATCAGGATGGAGCCTCCGATGGAGGCGGTCGCCACCTCCACAGGCTGCCCGGCCGTTCCCCAGGCCTCGATCCCGTTCTTGAAACCTTCCTGCAGCACCACGCCTCGCTGGATGCTGGCCGCCACGACATCCTCGTAGAGGACGCTGTCCGCCTCCGTGGCCGTGCCGCTGGAGGGCATCCACGAGGTCTCCGCGTAGACGGCCACCACCATATTGTCCGCGTGGGTCATCCGCTGGCTGAGCGTGATCTGCTGCCATTCCCCGTTGCCTCGGACCGCGATCCAAGTGGCGTTGTCATAGGTGTTCGGG
Source organism: Geothrix sp. 21YS21S-4 (assembly GCF_030845995.1). Classification (NCBI taxonomy): domain Bacteria; kingdom Pseudomonadati; phylum Acidobacteriota; class Holophagae; order Holophagales; family Holophagaceae; genus Geothrix; species Geothrix sp. 21YS21S-4. Next base: position 1,555,248 of record NZ_CP132719.1, on the reverse strand, counting down.
CCGCTGTCGTTGCCCAGGAACATGGCTACGTAGGTGCCGGGGGAAAGCTAGAGGGTCAATGGTTACTTCTTTCAAGTGGGATCATTCCCCTTTTTCAACAGGGTCAATCAATGTGAGTTGGTAATTGACCTTGCCTGCAAGTGTCAGTCCCAAGTAACTCCCCTGCTTTTCCGTTGGAGAGAACACGAAGATCGCATGCGCCTTTTTAGGCTCCCACCATGCCTTCGGGGTATGTGGAATGTATCCCAAACAAGCGATGGAGTCTCCCCAACTCAAGGCTTGATAGATCTGTTCGACGGGACCTCCCACATCCATCACAACCCCATCGAAAAAGAGCTTTCCCTTCTCCACCCTGATGTGGTCGAGAACATTGAATTTCTTCCGATTGTTCTCCACCATGGCCCAGTAAGCCTGCCCACTATAAGGGTAGGTTTGTCCGTCATATAGAAATGTCTTCTCATCATTAGATACCTTTAATTCTATGGACGAGATTTTGAAGTTTTTGTACGCAATAGCACTCCAACTATCTAGCAATAGAGCCTGTTGTGCATTCATCTCAACTCCACTTGCCGCAAAAACTATCGCAGCTATCAACTTCAAGTGCATGACCGCTCCTCTCATGGAATCACCGTATTCCACCCACGCATCCAGAAGGAAGTGTTAGAGGGGACTTGAAGCCCAAGCCTCCCCTCAAACCACCTGGAGAATGTATTGCAGGTGGTACTCCCATTTTGAGCGTTATAGGGGTGGTTCATTCCGTTCCATTGTTTAACCAACCCATTCACCATTGCAGGCGTAATGCTACCCGATGAGACAAACCATTTGGCAACAATTGTCACCTGCCCACCCTGCGCAAAGGTAGATACTCCCTTGCCTGAATCAAAACGCTGTACATTGGCCAGATTCTGCCCCGATCCATCCTGAGCAGGCCCCGATTGCACCACGTAATCTCCGGTTTTTGTCTGAATCACCGTCCCGGAGTGCTCGAACATCCCCACAACTAAACCCTTCACTCCCCCCATTCCAGTTGTATCAACCGGGCGACTCACGAGAGTCACCACGTCCTGATCTGGGCTCGGCTGGAGTGGAGGGGTCCCGTTCTTCATCAGGGCCCCGGAACCGCTAAGGACATCTTTCGTCCCATTCTGTTGTTCAGATGTCAGGGCTGGGATTCCGCCCGTTTCCACTGACGGCCTCTGCGCTTCTATGGGAGTACCACCCCCTCCTTGCGCTCCGCCGGCAGTTCCTTGATTCCCCTCCGCCGTCACGGTCGTGCGTTGCTCGGGAGGCTCGGTGGCCGCCTTCGATTGCTGTGCAGCTCCACTAACCATGTCCTCCGCGAAATGCACGTGGCCATCCTTGTCCATGTAGGAACCCGTGGAAAGGAGCATGGCGCCTTGGGAGGTCATTCGCCCATCGGGATCAGTCTTGGTGACAGGATTGTTCGTGACGTAATTGTAGAGGTTCCACGTTTCAGGATCGTCCTTGGTCTGGTCGTAAGCGGGATCCACTTGGGCGAACTTGCCGTAGCCTGCGAGGTAGGTCCTTGCCTGCATGTAGATCGCGTTGGAATCGGGGTCCTCCTCGTGGTTGGTGAACCGCCGCAGGCTCTTGGGCGCGCCGGGCAACCCGTCCACCAGCCGTTCCCCGAAGGGCAGGTTCTTGGTCCGGTTCACGAGAACCCCGCTGGCATTCGTGATCAGGTTGGGGCTGCCCACCTGATCCCCCTGGATGTAGATCACCCCATCCGAACGGTTTTCGCTGATGAGTTGGTCGAACCCGTAGATCAGGTTATGCCCCGTGGAGGGGTTTCCCGGCGGTAGGGTTCCCTCGTCCACGGTGACCGTCACCTGCGCCGTGGAGGAGCCCGTATCGTTGTAGGCCGTCAGGATGTAGGTTTATTCCGTCCTCTGAGAGGTTGGATAGAGAAGAAATCTTCAATCCACCTAGGCTTTCGTTCGAACTCCCTTAATTACAATCTTCTTTTCTAAATCGAAGACAACGACATCACTAACGCGAACCGGACATGTCGTTAGAAGATACTGGATCGTAACGGTGAACTCCGCAGGTTCGTGTTGAAGGAATTTCCATTCAGAAATCATATCTTTTACAGCACCTACAAGCATTGGCGGGCCCTCAAGCGAGGTGACCTTCGCCACAGAAATGCCATCAGTAGAGACCCTCACCTTAACGATGCCACTAATATTCGCGATTCGAGCATTAGCAGGATAAATGGGTAGTTTGGCAGAAGAAATAATTGGAATATGGTCCATTCCTTTCTTCTCCACTCCCCAGAGTGAGCGAGTTGGAGATAGGATACATAGGGCTATCAAAATCGTGATTCGAGCTTTCATCAGTTCACCCCCTTCATGAAGTCACTCAAGCTTACGTCTGCTATTACGCCCTTAGCATCATAGAAGTAGACTCTACGGCTCGCGGCACCCACAACAATATTCGTGGGCAAGAACTCATCGGCAGGTCTATTCAAATCTCCTGAACTGGGTCCTTGAAAAAAACCTCGCTTCCCGTTTAAGCCATCTCCTGCCGGATGAATGTGCCACTTACCATCTGTCGTAGCTAAATTGTTATTTTTTCCTTCCTGATCAACAGCTTGACCAGAGTCAACATTGGCTTCCTTATCGCCCGGCTTACTGACCTTCCCTGGAACGGCTGGGTAAATGAGGACATTGCCATCAACGCCTTTGCCCCATTGCCCCCCTTCTTCGTGAAACCGTCCAGTTTTGTCATCGGCTGTGGGTGAGTTACTGGCATCTAGAGATTTCTGAATCGCTCGTTTTACTTCAACTGGAATCGAACTCACCAAGGCATCGGTTCTTGTCCGAGCCACTGGTCCCTGAGCCTCCACAGGAGTAGCGGTTCCTCCCGTCGTTCCCGCTGAGGTTCCCTGATTCCCCCCTGCCGTTGTGGTCGTGCGTTGCTGTGGAGGCTCGGTGGCTATGGTTGCCTGCTGCGCAGCCCCACTCAGCATGTCCTCCGCGAAATGCACATGCCCGTCGTTGTCCATGTAAGAACCTGTCGAAGCGAGCATGGCGCCTTGGGAGGTCATTCGGCCATCGGGATCAGTCTTGGTGACGGGGTTGTTCGTAACGTAATTGTAGAGGTTCCAGGTCTCGGGATCCTCCTTGGTCTGGTCGTAGGCGGGATCGACCTGGGCGAACTTCCCGTAGCCTGCGAGGTAGGTCCTTGCCTGCATGTAGATCGCGTTGGAATCCGGGTCCTCCTCGTGGTTGGTGAACCGCCGCAGGCTCTTGGGCGCGTTGGGCAACCCGTCCACCAGTCGTTCCCCGAAGGGCAGGTTCTTCGTCCGGTTCACGAGAACCCCGCTGGCATTCGTGATCACGTTGGGACTCCCCACCTGATCCCCCTGGATGTAGATCACCCCATCCGGCCGGCTCTCGCTGAGGAGCTGACCGAAGCCGTAGATCATGGATCGCTGCCAAAGGAGATTGGTTGCTTGAACAATTTCATTGAGCTGACCTGCTGTATTGGGCCAGGAGCCCAATCCGGATTCGAAACTGTCATTCATAACAAGACCCTGCAGCGCACTGGATACGGACACGTCATCGTAAATCACGCTGACGGAGTCGCTGGTTGTCCCGTCACGGTCTCCATAGAGGTAGATCGCCATCAGATCCGCATGGGTCATGGTGTGGGTGAGCGTGATGCGCTGCCACTGGCCATTCCCCATTACCGCTGTTTGTTCAAAGTTGTCGTAGCGGTCGTTCCCGTCATCATCCCCCAGAAACACCTGGCCATGTACGCCTGGAGGGGCCATAAACCAAACCGCCGCGGTGACGACATCCCCGGCTGCAAAGGTCCCCAGAGGTCTCCCAAGGCTGCAATTGGTTCCCTGCTTGTGCCAAATCCGAAGGGCCTTGCTTCCATTGTAGGTTGTGGCCGTGGAAGCCGTGACCAGCTCACAAAGCTGTCCAGCTCCGTTTGGCCAGGAGCCCAATCCGGATTCGAAACTGTCGTTCATAACAAGACCCTGGAGGGCACTGGATACAGACACGTCGTCGTAAATCACGCTGACAGAGTCGCTGGTCGTGCCGTCACGATCTCCATAGAGGTAGATCGCCATCAGATCCGCATGGGTCATGGTGTGGGTGAGCGTGATGCGCTGCCACTGGCCATTCCCCATTACCGCTGTTTGTTCAAAGTTGTCGTAGCGGTCGTTCCCGTCATCATCCCCCAGAAACACCTGGCCATGTACGCCTGGAGGGGCCATAAACCAAACCGCCGCGGTGACGACATCCCCGGCTGCAAAGGTCCCCAGAGGTCTCCCAAGGCTGCAATTGGTTCCCTGCTTGTGCCAAATCCGAAGGGCCTTGCTTCCATTGTAGGTTGTGGCCGTGGAAGCCGTGACCAGCTCACAAAGCTGTCCAGCTCCGTTTGGCCAGGAGCCCAATCCGGATTCGAAACTGTCGTTCATAACAAGACCCTGGAGGGCACTGGATACAGACACGTCGTCGTAAATCACGCTGACAGAGTCGCTGGTCGTGCCGTCACGATCTCCATAGAGGTAGATCGCCATCACGTCCGGATGGGTCATGGTGTGAGTGAGGGTGATGCACTGCCACTGGCCATTCCCCATCACTGCTGTTTGTTCAAAGTTGTCGTAGCGGTCGTTCCCGTCATCATCCCCCAGAAACACCTGGCCATGCACGCCTGGAGGGGCCATAAACCAAACCGTCGCGGTAACCACATCGCCGGCTGAAAAGGTTCCAAGGGACCTCCCAAGGCTGCAGTTGGTTCCCTGCTTATGCCAAATGCGAAGGGCCTTGCTTCCCCCATGCGTTGTAAAGGTGGGGCCCCCCGCAGCCCCCGATTGATTGATTATCTGCGCGCTTCCTGAATCACCAGGGAATGCATTTGAGAATGTGATGAGTGGTTCCCGGTTGAAGCCATAGACCGTGTAATTGACCGATCCATCCACCTTCGACCGTCTGAACCTCAGGCCTTCCGCATCCAGCAGGTAGCTGGTCCCGTTCTCCTTGACGATCCTCCCCGAGGGATCGTAGGTCCACGCGGTCTGGGTGGCGGCCTGCCCCGGCGTGGTCCACGCCTGCTTCATCCGCCCCAGGTCGTCGTAGAGGGCGCCGGTGGCGAGGCTCCCGCCCACGGCGGCCACAGTGGCGGGCAGGTCGTTGCTGCTGCCGTAGGCGGCGGTCCAGGTGAGGGCTTCGGACGTGGCCGGAAGGGTGCCCGCGGGGGCCGTGGTGGTGCTGGACGTGCGGTTTCCGTAGCGGTCGTAACTGAAGCCCTGGTCCACATACGTTCCCGTCTGGGGGTTGAGCACGTGGGCGGAACTCAGCCGCTGGAGGGCGTCGTAGCCGAAGGTGTCCGTCCCCCGGCGCGTCAGCAGGCCCCCGGGGGTCCAGGCCATCGTATGGTCTTCCAACGTGCCCGCGGGCGCGACGTGGGTCACCTGGGCCAATTCCCCGCGATCGGCCCGACTGGTGGTCCAGGCGTTGTTCCCGTAGGTCAGCACCTGGCTGACGGAGGTGTCCGAGACCTGGTCGTAGACCATCGATCCCCGGGGTCGGGTCTCTCCGTTCACCGTCACCGCCGACATCCGACCCAGGACGTCGTAGGTGTAGCCCACCACGTCCCGGCGGCCGGCGGCGGCGGGATAGGTGAGGCTCGTCACCCGTCCCGCCGCATCAAAGGCGCGGTTGACATTGAAACTCTGGGCGCCGTCGGAGACGGTCTTGCTGGAAACGCGGAACAGGTCGTCGTAGCCGTAGGCCTCCGTCAGGGTCCCGTTGGGCTGGGTCTCCTGGAGCGCCGTCAGCAGCCGCGTGGCGGGGTCATAGGTCAGGGTCCGCACCACGCTTCCCTCGGGTCCGGAGGCGCTCTGGATCGCCGGCAGGAGCTGGTCGTTCAGGACCGTGCTGAAGGCATTCCGGACGCTCCCCCCGCTCCGGCCGTACTGCTGGACCACCAGCGGCGCTCCGGCCTGGGTGAACTTCGAATAGACCGTCGTCCCCTCCTCGGGCTCCGTCCGGCTGGTCAGCCACCCCATGGCGTTGTAGGTGTAGCTCCGCTGCTGGTTGCCCTGCAGGGTCTGGATCAGGTGGCCGTCCTGGTCGTAGAAGGACTCGCTCAGCTGGCCCGCCTGGTCGATCACCGCCCGCTTCTGCCCCAGCAGGTCCACCGCCTCCGACCGGGTGAAGCCCCGGTCGTCCTGGATCGTGGTCCATACCGCCGTGATTCCGCCGATCGTGGTCCAGGTGGGTTGAAGGGTCACATGCTGGAGCAGCCGTCCCTGGGCGTCCCAGTGGTCCGTCATCCGCCCCTGGCCGTCGTAGGCCCAGGTCTCGTTTCCCCAGGAAGCCTGGGTCCTTGTCAGGACGGGGCTCTGGCGGACCTTCTGCCCGAACCCGTCGTAGCCGAAGCTCTGCGACGTGGCCTGGATTCCATTGGCGTCGTAGGCCGTGACCTTCACCGCCCGCCCGAAGGCGTCCAGGTTCGTCCGGGTGCGGAGGCTCCTGCCATCCGCGGTGAGGGTCTCGTCCTTCCACGTCCCGTTCACGTCGTAGGCGTAGTCGGTGGTGACCGCGCCCACACCGCCCCGCGCCAGGCGCGTCACCTGCGACTTCCGTCCCCAGGCGTCGTAGCTCGTGGTGGTGGTGATGCCCAGGACGTCCGTGTGGCCCGTCTCCCGGCCCAGGTCGTCGTACTGGAACGACTCCGTCCGCCCGTCGATCTTGTCCCTCACCGTGGAGGGACCTCCCTGGACGTGCGTGTCCGCCCAGGTGTAGACCTTTCCGGCCACCATGCCGGAATTGTCAGGATTGGGGTAGTAGGGCCCGCCGGGCCCCGTCAGGGCATTCTGGGTGGTCTCCCGCAGCAGCGGCAGCCCGTCCACATAGCTCCGCTGCTCCTCCGCCGTGAACCCGCCCCGGTCCCCCTTCTGGCTCGAAATCCGGCCCAACGCATCATAGGCGTACGTCGTCGTCCCGAAATCCGCCGAGGCGATCCCGGCCGATGGCGCCTGGGCTCCGCCCTGCCCGTTCGGCGCCGAGAACCGCAGCGTCGGAAGCCCCGCACCGTCCAGGGTCTTCTGATCCGTCGACAGCAGCAGCCGCATCAAGGGCACATCGAAACTCCGCTGGATGCGTCCGCGGCGCCGGATGGACTGGGAAGGTTCCTCTGAGGGAAGCGATCCGCTCCAGATCGGAACGGCGGTGCCGTCAGCACTGGGCAAGGTCTGGGTCGCGCTGGTGGATTCCTCGGTGAGCACGGGGCCGTAGGTGTCCGATGCCCCGGAGACGTTGGGGTTGCCCATCACCGTGGTGCGTGTGGGGAGATCCTTCGCATACGTCCTGGTGCGCCGCGCCACCGCATTGGTGGGCAGCCCTCCCGTGAGCGCGCCCAAAGGATTGGCCCAGCTCGAGAGGTCGAAGCCGTCATGGACGGCGACTTGGTAAACCTGATTCCCCAGATCCAGGGGAGAGGAGGGAACCCCGGTCCCGGTGAGCCATTCGCTGGAGAGCGCCGCCGATATGGCGAACAGGAAACCCTGGCGGGAGTCCACCTGGCCCTCGTAGGCGGCGTTGAAGGTGGGGTGCGTGATGCGGAGTGCTCGGAAGGGTCCCGCCGGATCGGCGGTGGGGTAATCCAGGATGGCCGTGAGGTTCCTCGTCTCCGTGCAGGCCCACACGATGGGCGTGGTCCCTGCCGGGCTCGTGATCCGCCAGGTGGGGCGGATCCGGAGGATCCGGATGCCCTGTCCGGCGCTGCCCCCGCTGTCCCAACGCCGGACCTGGGTGACTCCCAGGCGGCATTCGGTGAGGGGTTCGAAGCTGGCCGGGAGGGTGCTCCTGTCCATTACCGAACTCCGGAAGCCCGTCCACCTTCCGTCCCACCGGGAAAAGCTCAGGGACGAGAGGTTGCTGACCTGCCCGTAGGCGAAGGTCTCGACGAGGCCGCTGGGATGGTGGATCTCCACGGGCGCCTGCGGCCAGTTCTGATAGATCTCCTGCCAGACCATCCGGAGGGCGCGCGAGGTTCCATCCGAGGCCGCGGTGGTGATGTCGGTGGGATTGAAACCGGAATCCCATTTTCCTTCGGGTACTGGGGGAGGCGGGGTGGCGAACGCATTGAAATTGGGCCCCCAAGGGTCCCGCCAGGGCAGAAATCGCTGCTGCGAATAGAACGCTCCCGCAAGTCGAACTTCGGGCAGGCCGAGCGTATTGGTGATGCGGATGGAACCGTCGAAACCGGTTAGCCAAGGATAGGTCGTCTTCACCACCTGTCCGGCGGGATAGCTGTAATGCACTTTGGAGGAGGTCCAGACGCTCGAGGTTGGTGTCAGCTGGAGGGTCAAACTGACCCCGGTCTGGACCATGTCCCGGATCTGGATGGACTGGAGCGCGGAGAATCCCGCGGCGAGACTGGAATAGGCCTCATCCACCTGGACGTGGTCTCCCCATCGGTTGGTGAAGTGGGACATGACATGGTTCTGGGGAACGGTACCTCCGCCCTCCTGGAACCAGATCGCGTCCGCGCCGCTCAGGATGCACGCACCGCTTCCGAGAAAAGCAGTGGTGGTGGCTCCATTGGCCGCCCGGAGGGTCGACTGGTAGCCGAACACGACGAGGATGCGGCTTTCGTCGCTGGTGGGGAGCACTTCCCGGATGACGAAGGGCCCGGCCTGGACCAGTTGATATCCGGCCGGGGCTTCGACGGGGGGAACGACCTGAACCTTCCGGTCGGCCATGGCCTGAAGCAGGGCGGCGGAAGAGGGCAGTCGGCCGGGATCGATGCCCCGGTAGAACACCACGGAATCTCCCTGGAGCCCCACGGTTAGTTGGAGGAAGCCGTCGTTCAGGTAGAGGCTCGGCCAGACGACGGGACGGAGCTCTCCGCCATTTCGAGCGCTTTCGTCCGGAGTCTTGCTCACATCGTGGGTCCAGAAAAACCCCAGAGGAATGCGGCCCGGGAGCCGAGGCCCCAGGGGAATGCCCAGATGGAGGTTGCCGCTGACGGCATCCACGGATCCCGCTCCCACTGCGATGATCCGGCTCATCTGGGGCGTCTCGCCCACGGGCGCCGGGGAGGAGGGATTGCTTGGATTGCCGGGATCCTCCGGCCCTCCTTCATTCGGGGGCATGGCTCCCAATGAAGAGGGCGCCACGAAGGGGCCCGTCAGGCAGAGGCAGACTGCAATCACGGACAGGAATCGTCGGAACATGGCCATCCCAGGAAAGACGAAACCATCCTAGAGCCAACAACCTTGTGATAGGCGTCATGTTAAGTTCCGTTAAGGAAGGGGATCCCATTCGTGGGAATTTCCGAACCCGCTTCCTAGACTCAGAACAACCCCACCACCCTCCCCGTCTCCGGATCCACGTCGACGTCGTAGACCCCCGGTCGGGTGGGGAGGCCGGGCATGGTGGCCATCTTTCCCACGAGGGGATACAGGAAGCCGGCGCCGACGCTGGCGCGGATGTCGCGGACGGGGAGACGGAAGCCCGTGGGGGCGCCTTTAAGGGTCGGGTCGTGGCTAAGGCTGAGGTGGGTCTTGGCCATGCAGATGGGGAGCGTGTCGTAGCCCAGGCGGGTGAAATTCTCGATCTTGGCCTCGGCTTCGGGGCTGTAGTCCACGCCGTCGGCGCCGTAGATTTCGCGGGCGATGGTCTCGATCTTCTCCTTGATGGGCCGGTCCAGTTCGTAGAGGAACCGGAAATCCGAGGGACGCTCGCAGACCCGCATCACGGCCCGGGCGAGATCCAGGGCCCCTTCCCCGCCCAGGGCCCAGTTGAGGCAGACGACCGCGTCCTCGGCGCCGCTCTCCAGCGAGGCCTGGCGCACCAGCTCCAGTTCCGCCGGGGAATCGGTGGCGAAGCCGTTGACGGCCACCACCACGGGGATGCCGAACTTCCGGGCGATGGCGATGTGGTGCAGGAGGTTCGGCAGGCCCTGGCGCAGGAGTTCCAGGTTCTCCTCGACGTAGACCGGATCCAGAGGCTTGCCCGCCACCACCTTGGGACCGCCCCCGTGCATCTTGAGGGCGCGGACGGTGGCCACGAGCACTACGGCATCGGGCTGCAGGCCGGAGACGCGACATTTGATGTCGAAAAACTTCTCCATGCCCATGTCGGCGCCGAAGCCCGATTCGGTGACGACGTAGTCCGCCAGCTTGAGGGCGATGCGGTCCGCCAGGATGGAGCTGTTGCCATGGGCAATGTTGGCGAAGGGCCCGGCGTGGACGAGCACCGGGGTGCCTTCGAGGGTCTGCATCAGCGTGGGCTTGAGCGCATCCAGCATCAGGACGGTCATGGCGCCCGCCACGCCCAGATCCTCGGCGGTGACGGGATTCCCCGCCCGATCGAGGCCCACCACCATGGCGCCCAGGCGGTGGCGCAGGTCGGGGAGGCTGGTGGCGAGGGCCAGGATGGCCATGATCTCGCTGGCGACGGCGATGTCGAATCCGGTCTCGCGCGCGAAGCCCTGTTCCTCCTCGCCCTTTCCGACGGTCACGCCGCGCAGGAAGCGGTCGCTGGTGTCCACCACCCGGCGCCAGGAGACCGCCGAGGGATCCAGGTCCAGGCGGCAGATGCGGCGGCGCTCGTCGGAGGTGAAAGCTTCCGGATCGCCCTGCGGGATCCCGAGCTTCGCGCAGCGGAGCTGGAGGGAGCGGGGGAATTTCCGGGCGCCCTTCGATTTCGGGAAGATCCGCTCGAACAGCTGCTCGTCCGTGGCTCCGGCCTCGTGGAGGATCCGGGCGTCGATGGCGGCGGCGCAGAGGTTGTGGGCGGCGGTGATGGCGTGGATGTCGCCCGTGAGGTGGAGGTTGAAGTCCTCCATGGGGACCACCTGGCTGTAGCCTCCGCCCGCGGCGCCGCCCTTGATTCCGAAGGTGGGTCCCTGGCTGGGCTGGCGGATGCAGGTGAGGACGCGCTTCCCCAGGTGGGCGCCCAGGGCTTGGCTGAGGCCGACGGTGGTGGTGGTCTTGCCTTCGCCCAGGGGCGTGGGGGTGATGGCGGTGACGTCGATGTAGCGGCCGTCGGGGCGGTTCCCCAGGCGCTCCAGAACCTCGAGGCGCACCTTGGCCTTGGCGCTGCCGTAGGGCTCCCATTCCTCCTCGCGCAGGCCCAGCTCCGCCGCCACCTGGGCGATGGGCTTGAGATCCGCGGCCTGGGCGATCTCCAGGTCGGAGGGCACGGGCGTCCTGCGGTGGAGCGCCGTGGGAACGAAAGGCCGCGCAACAGAATCCATGGCCGTCTCCTCGAAAGATCCCTCTTCCACCATAGGATCCGCGGGTTTCCGGCAGGTTGATTCAGGTCACAGCTCCCCGCATTCTGAATCCATGCGCCGGCTCACCGGGATCGCCACCCACCGCTTCCGGGAGAAGGCCTCCCTCTTCCTCACCGAACTCCATCCCGCCCGGGACGCGGCGGAACGGGCCGCCGTCCTCGCCGCGCTGCGGAAGCGGGATTTCGACGCCACGCACCATTGCAGCGCGTGGCGCGAGGGCGTGCCCGCGGAGGCCTTCGGCGCCGACGACGACGGGGAGCCCTCCGGCACCGCCGGGCGCCCCATGCTGGCGGTGCTGGAAGGCGCCGCCGCGACGGACCTGATCGCGATCTGCATCCGCTGGTACGGGGGCACCAAGCTGGGCACGGGCGGCCTCGTGCGGGCCTATACGGAGGGCGTGCAGGGCGCCCTGCTGGAAGCGGAAGCCCAGGGCCTGTGGGAGGAAGTCCGCATCCTCCGCACCGGATCGATTCGCGTGGCTCCCGCCCAGTCTCATCTGCCTTTCGCTCTGCTGGGCGCCCATCCGAGTGCGGCAACGCTGGAGCAGACCTTCGAGGGCGACGGGGCCACGCTCCGGTTCCAGTGCCCGCCGGAACTCGTCCCCATCCTGGATCGCGCCTGGCGGGAGCGCAGCCGCGGCGGCAGCATCCACTGGGATTGACCGCTCGCCGGTCCCCGTCCGCCGTTCGCCGATCCCCCGGCCATTTCCTGTGGGGACGCCCGTAGCTTGGTCACACGGGAGGACATCATGTTCCATGCGGGAGGGGTCATCGACAGCCTGGGCTGGTGGCTGGCGTTCGGCTTGTCCAGCCTGGCCTTCTGTTTTCCCGTCGGTGGCGGACGAAAGGAGCACCGGTCATGAACGTCGAAGCGCGCCCTCCCGTTTTCTCCGCGAAGCTGGTCCTGGGGCTGGTGGTCATCGCCGTGGGCCTGATCCTGCTGGCCGATACCTTCCACTGGTACGACGCCTGGCACCTGATGGCGTGGTGGCCCCTGGCCCTGGCGGCCTTCGGCGTGGCCCGCATCGTCCAGGACGGCCTCCTCAGCTTCCGCGGGCACGTCTGGCTGGGCTTCGCGGTGGGGGGATTCATCTCCCAGTTCGGCCCCTGGGGCCTGCTGGAGCGCTGGTGGCCGATCTTCCTGGTGTGGGGCGGGATCCTTGTCACCCTCCGGGCGATCTTCCCCCAGCCCAAGCGCCCGCGGCGCCCCAAGCGCGGGGCCCAGCCCCCTTCGCCCCCCGATTCCTGTGATCCTGGATCCGATTCCCAGCAGGTGCAGCCATGAACGCCCCCGACACCAAGGCTCCGAGCCCCTTCGGCCCCAAGCTGGTGCTGGGCGTGGCAATCATCGTGGCCGGCCTGATGCTCACCCTGGACAACCTGGGGCTGGTGGAGGCCCACACCGTCTTCAAGCTGTGGCCCCTGATCCTCGTGGCCATGGGCGTGGCCAAGATCCGCCAGGACCGCGAGGGCGGCGGGATGGGCGGCTGGTTCCTGGTGCTGGGCGGCACCTTCCTGCTGCTCTTCACCTTCGCCCGGGGGCACCTGGCGGAAGCCCTGGCGCCCATGCTGGTGGTGGGCGTGGGCATCCTCATCGTGGTCAAGGCCCTGAAGCAGACCCGAGGCGTGCCCGCAGAACTGGCCCGCTCGGAGGATTTCCTCCAGGGGACGGCCATCTTCGGGGGCTTCAAGCGGCGGGTGGCCACCCAGATGTTCAAGGGCGGCGAGCTGACGGCCATCTTCGGCGGCTATGAGGTGGATCTCCGCCAGGCGGCCCTGGAGAACGGCCTGGCCCGGATCGACGTGTTCGTCCTGTTCGGCGGAGGAGAGATCCGCGTGCCCGAGGGCTGGGAGATCGTCAACCGCGCGACCGCCATCGCCGGCGCCCTGGACGACAGCACCCACCACGGGCCCGCGCCCGCCGAGGGCCGCCCGCGGCTGGTGGTCACCGGCCTGATCCTGTTCGGCGGCACGGAAGTGAAATCCTGATGCATCCCCTCCTGGCCAGCCGGGCGCGCCTGGGGGCCTACCTCCTGGGGTGGGCTCCCATCGCCCTGCTCCTGGCGGGGATCGCCCGCAGCCAGGGATGGACCTGGGCCGAGGCCGGGGCGCTGGCCCTGCCCCTCTGCCTGCTCGCCGCGTTCCTGTTCCTGTCGGCCTGGTTCCTGTGTCGCGCCCTTCCCCTCGGGGCGGTCAGCGACGGCCTGAGCGCCCACGGGGCGGCGTGGGGGATGGCCGCGGTGATCATGGGCGGGCTGTGGGCGGGGCTCGCCTGGCTGCTGGCCCGGATGCTGGCCTGGATCCCGGGCCTGGAGGGGCTTCCCCAGCGGGTGGGGATCGCCCTTCCCGTGCTCACGGGCCTGGGCATCCTGCTCTACCTGGCCTCCGTGGCGCTCAGCTATCTGATGCTGGCCCAGGACCGGGCCCTGGAGGCCGAGCGCAAGGGCGCCGAACTGCAGCTCCTGGCCCAGGAATCCGAACTGAAGGCCCTGCGGGCGCAGCTCAATCCCCACTTCCTGTTCAACAGCCTCAATTCGCTGTCGGCGCTGACGGCGGTGGATCCCGCCCGCGCCCGCGAGATGTGCGTCCTCCTGTCGGATTTCCTGCGGCGGAGCCTGGGGCTGGGAGAGCGCCGCCTGGTCGCGCTGCGGGAGGAACTGGACCTGGCCCGGGCCTACCTCGCCATCGAGCAGATCCGCTTCGGCGCCCGCCTGCGGGTGGAATGGCGGATCGACCCCGCCGCCGAGGCCGCCCTTCTCCCCACTCTGCTGCTCCAGCCGCTGGTGGAGAACGCCATCAAGCACGGGATCGCGGCCCTCCCCGAAGGCGGCGTCGTCGCCGTGGCGGCGGAGGTGCGGGAGGCCCACGTCCTTCTGAAAGTGGAAAATCCCCTGGATTCCGACGCGCCGGTGCCCCAGGGCCTGGGCATCGGCCTCCGCCAGATCCGCCAGCGCCTGCTCGGGCGCTTCGGCAACCGGGCCCGCTTCGAGGCCGGCGTGCAGGACGGCGTCCACCGCGCGACCCTCGTCTTCCCTTTGGAGACCGAACCATGAGAGCCCTCATCATCGACGACGAGGATCTGGCCCGCGCGGTGGTGCGCGAGCATCTGGCCGCCCATCCGGACGTGGAGGTGGCCGCCGAGTGCGCCAACGGGTTCGAGGCCCTGAAGGCCGCGGCCCAGCACCAGCCGGATCTGATCTTCCTGGACATCCAGATGCCCAAGCTGGACGGCTTCGAGGTCCTGGAGCTACTGGAGGCCGAGGGCAAGCGGCCCGCCGTCGTCTTCGTCACCGCCTACGATCAGCACGCCATGCGGGCCTTCGAGGCCCACGCGGTGGACTACCTCCTCAAGCCCTTCTCCAGGGAGCGGTTCGATGCCGCCGTGGCCAAGGCGCGCAGCCTCCGAACCTCCCAGCCCGCTCCTCCCCCCGCCACGGAACTGGCGGCCGCGGCCCGCCAGGGGAAACCCGTGGAGCGGATCGTCGTCAAGGACGGTCCCAAGGTGACCGTCGTCCATCTGGACCGCCTGGACTGGATCCAGGCCCAGGACGACTACGTCCTCCTGCGGACGGAGGGCAAGAACCTGCTGAAGCAGCAGACCCTGGCCAGCCTGGAATCCCAGCTCGATCCGGCGCGCTTCATCCGCATCCACCGCAGCTACATCCTCAACCTGGACCGGCTGGTGCGGGTCGAGCAGGACACCAAGGAACATCGGGACGCCGTGCTGCGGGACGGCGCGCGGCTCCCCGTCAGCCGGACCGGCTACCAGCGGCTGCGGGAGCTGTGGGAAGACGCCTGATCCGCTCTCGCGATCAGGCCGGGGTGTGCAAGCGGCAGGGGTTGCACCGGCAGCGCCCGCAGTGGCCGGAACAGATCATTTCCGCTCCCATGGCGGGAGCCGCGGTGCTTTCGGAAGCGGGTTTCACCATGCGGGGGATGAACTTGACGGCGCGCACCACGCCGTCCCGCGCCAGAAGAGGCCTCCGGACTTTGGGTGCGCTCTCGCCGGCCACGTCGCCTCCTAGGCCTGCGGCCGCTTGAAGCTCTTCGCCACCTTCTGCATGAGCAGGGGATCGCCCTCGATCTGGATCTTGCCGGTCATGAAGGCCTCCTGGGCGTTCAGCGTTCCGGTGCTCATTGCGACGAAGTCGTCGGCCTTCGCTTTGAGGAGCGTATCACAGGGCTTCATCAGGCGAGGGAAGACCAGACATACGCCGTTTCGGATGAACAATGTGTAAGCCAGATCGTCGATCTGATAGCCCACGGCGGCCTCCAGATCGCCCGCCTTTTCCGGATTGAACCGCTCGGGCATGGATTCCAGGAGCCCCTGGGCCGGGTTCACGTCGGCGTCGAAGTGGGCCGTGTAGGCGGCCACCTGGCTCATGTCGCCCTTCACGGTGATGGCTCCGCCCAGCAGGGCCGCCACGAGGTTCAGCTTGCCGGCATTCAGGGCCGCGAAGTCCCCATCCGAGATGCCCAGGGCAGCGCCGCCCTCCACCTCCCCGGGCCGCAGGGAGAGGCCTTCGGGGCTGAAGTCCAGCCGGTAGGGCACGCCATCCACCTTCACTTCCAGGGTGCCGGTGGCGCCACCCTTGTAGCGCTTCCGGAGGGTGGCGAGGGCCTTGCCGCCGGGGGTGTCGGGGAACGCGATCTCCGGTTCCGCCGACCAGGCCTTCCAGGCCTGGCGAAGCAGGGCGGGATCGCCCGAGAACCGGAGCTGTCCGCCCAGAAGGGCGGGACCAGGATCCGAGATGCCGGAGACGAGGGCCCGCACGGCGGCCTCCTCGCCGCTCACCTCGGCGCCCTCACCCCAATGGTCGGCGCCCACGCTGACCTTGATCCCCGCGCCGGCCAGGGCCAACCGCGCCGGGACCAGCTCCTTCAGCGCCTTCACGGGACCGCCCTGCTTCTGGGGCTTCTTGAAGAACTTGGGGAACTTCTGGAGCAGCCCCAGGTCGCCGGTGCCCTTCAGCTTGCCGGTCATGAAGGCCTGCATCGGATCGAGCTTCCCCTCGTTGAGGGCGATCCAGTCCTCGGCGCCGATGACCACCACCGACGTGGCGTCGGGCTTGGGTTCGCGCTTCAGCGAAAAGGCGCCGTTCTCGATCAGGCAGGTGTAGTCGCCCCCGCCTTCTCCGGTCACCTGGTAGTAGACGGAAACCGTGAGCCCCTGCGCCTTTTCCGGAAGAAAAAGCTCGGGCATCAGCGCGAAAATGCCGTCCACCGTCAACGCCATGGGGTCACCTCGGAATGTGGATCGAGCATGGCCGGGCGCGGCGGGTGCGCGCAACGGTTACCAGGAGTCAGGCAGGCGGCGGGCTAGCGGGTCGCCTGCAGGACCAGCTTCACGTCCTTCCGCGTCGTGGCGATCTCCAGGCTTCCCGCTTTCTGGGGGGCGGCATCCTCGCTCCACGCGACGAGATAGCGGGACCCGAATACCTGGATGCCCTGCCCGAAGGTGGTTTCGATCCCCGTGTTCAAGGGGAATGAGAAGCCTCCCGTGGCGGAGGCCACCGCTCCCACGTGACCCAGGACATTCTGTCCCGCTCCCGCCACGGAGAAGAGGGTGACTCCCGCTTCTGCGGCCTTGGCTCGCAAGGAAGCCTGGAGGATGGTCATGTCGCGGGTCGCAAGGGTGGCGGATTCCGCCGGTCCTCCGGCGTCGCCCCGTTCGCGTCGGAAGCGCTGCGTCATGGCCCGCTTCACGCTGGGATGGGACATGTCGTCCGCTTCGCAGCGGGAGAAGACGACCATGTGCTTCTGTCCTGGGAGCGGCGCGAGATGGTCGAGGACGGATTCCAGCGCCTTCGATTCCCGGGCGATGGTAGCGAGCAGCCCCGTGATGTAGGACGGATTGTTGAAGTTGAGGCGGTCGAGGACATTCACGCCGCGGAGATCATTGGTGCCCTTGGCCCAGCCGGGAGCGCCGGATCGGAACTTCGCCACGAGCGCCATCAAGGCCTCCTGGCCTTCCGGCCCTTCGGGCTGATCGGCAAATGAGGGGTTGAATCCCAATCCCTGGAGACTCTCCTTCGGACTTCCGACGAAGCTCTCGGGAAGCATGTCCGGCACCCGGGCGAGGGCCGCGGCCCATACGCTCCGACGCGCGGAGAAGCCCGGCATCAGGGATTCCAGCGAGTCCTTCCCCCGCGCCGCGATGAACACGCGGTCCCCTTCCGGGACCTTCGTCAGGAAATCGGCCGCGGCGACGAAGGCCACCGCCCGGAGGTTGGTATCCCGGATGGGCTCGAACACCAAGGTCCAGGACTGGGCGGCTTCGGCGGTCTGGGCAGGGGTCTTCACCTGGACCACGGACCGGCCTTTCCCTTCGACCTTCACCTGGAATTCCTCGGGTTTCAGATCGCCCACCACCCCGCCGCGCCCATCCAGCGCGAGCACCCACGCCTGCGTCCGGGGCGCCGGCTGAGCGGCGGTGAGGCTTGCGCCAAGGATCAATCCGATGAACCAGGGGCGGAACATGCGAGGCTCCTTTGCTTTGATGATGAATGGATCACCATTCGACCACACTCCTTCCGCCCCTTACAGCCCCAACTGATCCATCCGCTCCGTCAGCCGGCGCTCGGAGAACAGCAGGTCGTCAGGGCCCGTGTGCCCGTCCCGCCAGGCTTGGACGAAACCCTTCCGCCCGCGCTCGGCGGAGACAGCGTCGGCCAGCGCCTCGCCGGCGGGCAGGTTCCTGGGCATGAGCGCGTAGGCAGAATCCCGGAAGGCGCTCATGGGGTCGATCCAGGTCCAGCCCTTTCCGCGGAAGAAGTCGATGACGTCGCCCAGGAAGAAGCCGTTGAGCAGGCGGCTGTGCATCAGGATGACGTGGGGAATCTCGCGCCCGAAGATATCGCGGCTCCACGCGTCGTAGAACCGGGCGCAGGCCCACAGGTGCTTGAGGTAGAGATCGCGGTAGGGGGCGAGGTCCGCGCCGGGTTCCTTCTCAAGACGCTTTCGCAGGCGTTCGTCCAGCAGGTAGTCCGCCGTGTCGATGCTGACGTGGCCGATGGCGTAGTTCCGCGCTTTCAGGAAGGCGTAGAACCCGTCGCGCTTGGCCGCGGTATTTCCGGCGCGGAGAAAGGGGTAGCGGTAGAGCCGGGTGAAGCCCGGCAGGTCGCGGATGATGGCTTCGCCCTTCACAGCGTCCGCTTCGTAGGCCTCCAGCGAAACGTCCTCCCGGTTGAAGTCCCGGTGGCTGTAGCTGTGGTTGGCCAGGAGATGGCCGGCTTCGCCCCAGGTCCGAAGAAGGGCCTTCCCCTCCGGCGTGTCGCCGCCGTTCACGCCGTTGGCGAACAGGATGGCCCGGACGTTCCGCGCTTTCAGGGCCGCCTGCATCGCCCGGTGCTGGGCGGGGGCCTCCATGCGGGGGGCCGGGTGGAGGAAGGGGGCGTCGTCCAGGCTCAAGGCTAGTTGCTGGGCGAACAACGGCAGCGCCAGAAGCGCGAGGAGCAGGCAGCGCAGCACGGGACCTCCGAAGATTCCTGGTGGCCGTCGGCCGCCGTCGCCACAATCGTCCCATGCGGATCGCTGCCGTCGACGTCGGATCGAATTCCATCCACATGGTGGTGGTGGAGGCCGATCCCGCAGGCGGACAGCGGGTTCTGGCCCGAGAGAAGGCGATGGTGCGGCTGGCCCGCGGCGAGGCGACCTCGGGCGAGATCGGGCCGGAGGCCTTCCGCGCGGGGCTGGAGGCCCTGGGGCGCATGGCCGGCGTGATCCGGGGCTTCGCGTGCGAGACGGTCATGGCCTGCGGGACCGCGGCATTGCGGGACGCGAAGAACGCCCAGGCCTTCGTCCTGGAAGCGGAGGCCCTGGGCCTGCCCATCCAGGTGATCTCCGGGGAGGAGGAAGCCCGCCTCATCCATCAGGCCGTGTCCCACGCCATCCCCTTCCCCCAGGAGCCCGTGGCCCTGGTGGACATCGGCGGGGGAAGCACCGAACTCACCTGGGTCCAGGGAGGACGCGTCGCAGCCAGCATCTCCCTGCCCTGGGGCCTCCAGCGCCTGGCGGACGCGGCCCAGACGGCGGATCCGCCCAGCGCCGCCGACCTCCGGCACCTGCGGAAGATGATCCGCCGTATCCTCAAAAAAGCCCGGAAAGACCTTCCTTCCGAACTGCCGGAGCCGGCGCTGATCCTGGGCACGTCGGGCACGCTGGAGGATCTCGCCCGCGGGGCGGCCGGCGGCCGCGCCTTCACCCTGGAACAGCTGCGGGCCTACGCGCTGAAGCTGTGGCGGACGGACGCCGCCCAGCGGATCGCGCGGCTGGGCGTGGATCCCAAGCGGGCGGAGGTGCTCCACGTAGGCGCCATCTGGGCGTTGTCGCTCATGGAATGGCTGGGCGCCCCGCCGTTGCGGCACCTGCCGGTGGGCCTCCGGGAAGGCATGATCTGGGAGGCCCTCAAGCACGGGGGCGCGGCCATCCCGCCGCTGGCGGACCGGCGCCGAGCGTCCGTCGAGCATCTGGCGGCGCGGCTGGATCCGGACCCCGGCCACAGCCTGCACGTCGCAAAGCTGGCGGACCAGCTGTTCGAAGGACTCCAGCCCCTTTTCGAACTGGGCGACACGGAGCGCCAGTGGCTGGCCTTCGCCGCCCGGCTGCACGACATCGGGCTTTCCGTCTCGGAGAAGGGGCACCACAAGCACGGGGAGTACCTCGTCCGGAACGCCGCCCTGCCCGGCTTCTGGCCGGAAGAGGTGGACGTGCTGGCCCAGGTGGTCCGCTTCCACCGCGGCAAGCCGCCGCACCACGCCCGGCACGACGGGTTCCGCGCCCTCGCGCCCTGGCACCGACAGGTGGTGCGGAAGCTGGCCGCCATCCTGCGGGGAGCGGTCGCCCTCGACGGACGGCGGCGGCAGGCGGTGCGGAATCTGTCGCTGGAGATCAGCGACGAAGTTCTCCGCGTCCGCCTGGAGGCCGCGGGGGACGTGGAAGCGGAGGCCGCCGCCTTCCTCGACAAGGGCGCCCTTTTGGGGACCCTGCTGGACCGCCGGCTCGAAGTCGCCGTAGGCTGAACGGCCATGACCCTCGACGAGCTGATCCACGACTGGAACGATCCCCTGCCCGGCGATGCGCGCATTCCTCAGCTCAACGACGAGACCCTGCGGGACGGCCTCCAGAGCCCGTCCGTGCGGGATCCCGACATCGCCGCCAAGCGCGACCTGGTGCATCGCCTGGCCCGGCTGGGGGTGGACGCGCTGGACCTGGGGATGCCGGGCGCCGGTCCCAAGGTCTTGGCCGCCGTCCGGGCCCTGATGGTGGAGATCCGGGACCACCGGCTGCGCCTTCATCCCAACGTCGCTGTCCGCACGGTGGAGGCCGACTTGGCCCAGGTGGCCGAGATCCAGCAGCGCGCGGGTCTTCCGGTGGAAGCGGGCGTGTTCCTGGGCTCCAGTCCCATCCGCATGGACGTCGAAGGGTGGGACCTCGATTTCCTGGTGGACGCCGCCCGCCAGGCCGTGGCCTTCTGCCGCCGCCACGAGGTGGCCGTGATGATGGTGACCGAGGACACCACCCGCGCCCGTCCCGACGTGCTGCGAGCGGTCTACGGCGCCGCCCTGGACGAGGGCGCCCAGTCTCTCTGCCTGTCGGACACCTGCGGCCACGCCACACCCGACGGGGTGCGGCGCCTGGTGCGCTTCGTGAAAGAGGAAGTCGTGAAGGACCGGAGCGTCCGCCTGGATTGGCACGGGCACAACGACCGCGGATTGGGCGTGGCCAACGCCATCGCGGCCTTTGAGGCGGGAGCGGACCGGCTCCACGGCAGCATCCTGGGAATCGGCGAGCGCTGCGGCAACGTCGCCCTCGACCAGCTGATGATCAACCTGCACCTGATGGGCCATCCCAAGGGCGACCTGTCGGGCTTGCCGGCGCTGGCCGCGCGGGTGGCCGAATTGTGCGGCGTGGAGATCCCCGCCAATTACCCTGTGCTGGGGCGGGACGCCTTCCGGACCGGGACCGGCGTGCACGCCGCCGCCATCGCGAAGGCGCTCCACCGGGGCGACGTGGGCCTGGCCGACGCCGTCTATTCGGGCGTGCCCGCCGCCCTGGTGGGCCGGCGCCAGGAGATCGAGATCGGGCCCATGGCGGGGCGCAGCAACGCCGTCTACTGGCTGGAGATGAACGGCTACGACCCCAGCCCCGACCGCGTGGACCGGATCCTCCGCACCGCCAAGAACAGTCCCAAGATCCTCACCGAGGCGGAGATCCGGGCGGTCCTGTGATCAGTTCAGACCCGACACGTCCCCGGCGCTGAGCCGCCGGATGCCGTCGGCGGTGGTGACCTTCAGCCGCCCGTCGCGCTCCCAGCCCAGGCAGGTGCCTTGGCCATCCTCCCAGCGGATGGGCACACCCGCGTCGGGCCACCGAAAGAGGACTTGAGAATCCTGCTCCAAGTTATTCCAGGCATGAAGAATAGGAATGGCCAGCGCCGCGGGATCGGGACACGCCAGCCCCAGATCCTTCAGGCAGGCGGGGGGGATGGCCCGCTCCGGGAGGTGGGGGGCCGAGAAGAGGTTCACGCCGAGGCCGAGGATCAGGCGGGTGCCGGACTGCTCCCCCAGGATCCCGCCCAGCTTCACCAGTCGGCCATCCCTCCACGCCACCAGGTCGTTGGGCCACTTGAGGCCCAGGTGCTTCCCCTCCGGATCCAGGATCCGCGCGGCGGCGGCCATGGCCCGCTGGAGGAGGATGCCGGGCGCCACATCGGCGGGCGGAGGCAGGGCCGCCGACAGCCACAACCCCGCGCCGGGCGCGCTCTCCCAGCGGTTGCCCTGCCGGCCGCGGCCTTCGATCTGGCGGTCCGCCACCGCGGCGCAGAAGCCCAGATGGGCGTTCCGTCGCAGGAAGGCCTGGGTGGAATCCACCTCGGCCAGGCGGATCAGGAGCACCGCCACGCTATTTCCGGCTGCTCTGGTTGCGCAGCCACAAGATGCGGAGGCCATCGAGGGTGAGATCCGGCGCTTCGCGCCGGATGTGGCGGGTGTGCGGCGAGATGACCTTGGCGAGACCGCCCGTGGCGACGATGCCCGCCTCGGGGATCTCCTGGAGGAGGCGCTCCAGGATCCCGTCCACCATTCCGACGTAGCCGTGGAAGATCCCCGATTGCATGGCCTGGACAGTGTTTCGTCCCACCAGGCGCTCGGGCTCAGCCACTTCCACGCGCGGCAGGCGGCTGGCCCGCTGGAACAGGGCCTCGGCGCTGATCTTCAGGCCCGGGCAGATCAGCCCGCCCAGGTACTCCCGCTTGGCGTTCACCACGTCGAAGGTGGTGGCCGTCCCGAAGTCGACGACGATCAGGGGCGCGCCGTAGGCCTCGATGCCCGCCACCGCGTTCACCAGCCGGTCCGCGCCCAGTTCCGCGGGGTTGTCGATGAGCACTTTCACGCCGGTCTTGACGCCGGGCTCCACGTAGAAGGCATCCACCCCGAAGTAGATCTTCGACAGGCTCATCAGGATGGGATGCAGGGGCGGCACCACGCAGGAGATCGCCACGTGCTTGATCTGGCCGGCCTCGATCCCCTGGTGTCGCATGAGGGCCAGGGCGGAGACGCCGTACTCGTCGACCGTGCGCTCCCGGCTCGTGGCGAGGCGCCAGGAACAGACCAGCGGGGAGTCCGGACCCTTTGACAGATCGTAGATTCCCAGCACCACGTTGGTGTTGCCCACATCGACGGCCAACAGAAGACTCATGCTCACTCCGAGCCTTCCAGCATCGCCGGAGGCGATCCGAGCCGCCAGCCCCTTGTGATGCGGGTCTCCGGGCGCTCCGGTACCCTGGGCCTTTCGTCTGGAGCCGCCATGCCCCGCACCATGATCGAGCCTTTCCGCATCAAGTCGGTGGAGCCCATCCGCATGACCTCGGCCCAGGAGCGGCTGGAGCTGCTGGAAGCGGCCAAGCTCAACGTGTTCAAGCTGCGGGCCGAGGACGTGCTGCTGGACTGGCTCACGGATTCGGGCACGGGCGCCATGAGCTCCGCCCAGTGGGGCGCCATCATGATCGGCGACGAGAGCTACGCCGGCGCCAAGAGCTTCTTCCGGCTGGAGGCGGTGCTCCAGGACATCACGGGCATGGCCCACTTCATTCCCACCCACCAGGGCCGCGCCGCCGAGAAGGTGCTGTTCAGCGCCGTGTGCAAGCGCGGCGAGCTGGTGCCGAACAACTGCCACTTCGACACCACCCGCGCCAATCTCGAGTTCAACGGCGTGGAGGCCGCGGATCTGGTCATTCCCGAAGGCCTCCAGCCCAGCCTGATCCACCCCTTCAAGGGAAACATCGACCTGGAGCGGGTGGAGGCCCTGCTGAAGGCCGAAGGCGACCGCATCCCCTTCGGGATGATCACCGTCACCAACAACACCGGCGGCGGGCAGCCGGTCTCCATGGCCAATCTCCGCGCCTATTCGCAGCTTCTCCGGAAGTACGGCAAGCCCCTGATCATGGACGTCTGCCGCTTCGCCGAGAACGCCATGTTCATCAAGCTGCGCGAGGACGGCTACCAGGACACGCCCATCAAGGCCATCTGCCAGGAGATGTTCAGCTACGCCGACGGCTGCACCATGAGCGCCAAGAAGGACGGGATGGTGAACATCGGCGGCTTCATCATGCTGCGCGGCGAGGAGTGGCTGGATCCCGTCCGCAACATGCTGATCCTCACCGAGGGCTTCCCCACCTACGGCGGCCTCGCCGGACGCGACCTGGAAGCCCTGGCCGTGGGCCTGGAGGAGGGCATGGAGGAGTCCTACCTGCGCTACCGCCTCCGCACCGCCGAATACCTGGGCGAGAAGCTGGAGGCCGCGGGGGTCGGCTTCGTGAAGCCCACCGGCGGCCACGCGGTCTACATCGACGCCAAGACGGTCCTGCCCGACATGCCCGTGGCGCAGTATCCGGCGTGGGCCCTGTGCAACGCCCTCTACCTGGAGGGCGGGATCCGCGGCGTGGAGATCGGATCCGTCATGTTCGGCAAGCGGCTGGAGGACGGCACCGAGACCTTCCACAGCATGGAGCTGGTGCGCCTGGCCTTCCCCCGCCGGATGTACACCCAGAGCCACTTCGATTTCGCCGCCGAAGTCATCGCCGAAGTGAAGGCCAAAGCCAAGGAGATCCGCGGCGTGAAACTCGTCAAGCAGAGCCAGTACCTCCGCCACTTCACCGCCGAGATGGCCTGGGCGTAGACGTCAAAGCGGGAACCCCGATCCACGCCGATTAAATCAGATGAACACCGATGGAGAACTCGTCTTTATCGGTGCTCATCAGCATTTATCGGGGTTCATCGGTGGCTGGCAGTGCTTCCTGCCTCAGCGCTGGGCTTCTTCCAACGCGCCTTGCGCAGCTTCCCAGTCGCTCATGGCGTAGGCGAGGTCCGCTTCCAGCCCTTTCTGGGCGTCCAGCTTGGCGCTGAAGGCCTGCCAGCCGGCGGGATCCATGGTCGCCATCTCCTTCTGGATGCTGGCGAGGCGGGCTTCCAGCTCCCCCACCTTGGCCTCAGCTTCGGCCACGTGCTTCTCGAAGCGCTTCACCGCGCGCTGCTTGTCCTTGTCGATGGGGCCCTGCGGTTTCGCGGGGGAGAGCGCCTTGGCCGCTGGGGCGGCCTTCACGGGGGGTTCCGGCTTCTTCTCCACCTTCTTCGGAGGTTCCGGTTCCACGCTGCCCGCTTCGTCTTCGGCACCCAGGTCCAGGTCCACCCAGGCCTGATGATCCTCGTAGCCGCCTTCGCGCAGCTCCGCCTTCCCCTCGTGGATGCGGAGGAGGGAATCCGCCACGCGGCCCAGCAGGTAGCGGTCGTGGGTCACGACGATGGCGGCTCCGCTGAAGCTCAGGATGGTGTCCTCCATGGCCTCCATGCTGGGGATGTCCATGTGGTTCGTGGGCTCGTCCAGAAGCAGCAGGTTCACGCCCTGGCGGATCAGCGTGGCGATGCTCAGCCGGGCCCGTTCGCCGCCGGAAAGGGCGGTGACGGGCTTGTCCACGTCGTCCCCGCGGAACTGGAACTTGGCCAGGAAGCCCAGCACGTCCTGCTTCACCGCCTGGGGATTCACCCCGTGGATCTGCTGGAACACCGTGTTCCGCTGATCCAGATTCTTGTGGTGCTGGTCGAAGTAGCCGAGCTTCACTTGGCTGCCGAGGCGGGCGCGGCCGGTGATGAAGGGGATCTCCTCCGCCACGGCCTTCAGGAGCGTGGACTTGCCGGTGCCGTTGAGGCCCACGATGCCCAGCTTCTGGCCGCGCTTGATCTGGAGCTGCTCCACCGGCGCGTAGAGGGGCTTCCCGCCCCAGCCCACGCTGGCGTTCTCCAGGACCAGCGCCACGTCGCCGCTGCGCTGGGTCTCCGGAAAGCTGAACTTGACCTTGCGGCGGTCCTGCAAGGGCTTCTGGATGCGGTCCAGCTTGGAGAGGTGCGTGCGACGGCCCCGGGCCTGCTTGGTGTTCTGCCCGGCGATGTTGCGGCGGATGTATTCTTCCTGCTTCTTGATGTAGGTCTGCTGCTGTTCGTAGTGCCGCTCGAGCAGCTCCAGCTCCTGCTCCTTCTTCTCCATGAACTCGGAGTAGTTGCCTTCGTAGACGCGCGACCGGCCCAGTTCCAGCTCCAGGATCTCGGTGGCGATCTTGTCCAGGAAATAGCGGTCGTGGCTGATGACGGCCACCGTGGCGTCCGTCGCCTGGATGAAGTCCTCCAGCCAGCGCAGGCTGGGCAGGTCCAGGTGGTTGGTGGGCTCGTCCAGCAGCAGCAGGTCCTGGCCCTGGAGAATGGCCTTGGCCAGCATCACGCGGCTCTTCTGGCCGCCAGAGAGGGTCTCCACCGGGCGCTCGAAATCGGAGGCCGCGAAGCCCAGCGACTGGAGGATGCTCTCGGCGCGGGCGCGGATGCTGAAGCCGTCGAGCCGCTCGAAGGCCTCGGTCACGGTCTCGTAGCGGGCCATCACGTCGGCGAGATCCGCCCCGGCCTCGCCCATGCGGTGCTCCAGGTCGCGCATCTCGTGCTGCAGCCGCTCTACGTCGCCGAAGGCCGCCAGCGCTTCTTCCAGCACGCTGCCCTGGGTCTCGGGGACGAGATCCTGGGCGTAGTGGCCCATGCGGATTCCCCGCTCCTTCGTGGGCCGCACCACGGTGCCCGCGTCGGCTTCCAACTGGGCGAGGAGCAGCTTGAAGACGGTGCTCTTCCCCGCGCCGTTGCGGCCGATCACGCCCCAGCACTCGCCCTCCTGGATCGCCCAGGTGACGTCCTTCAGCACTTCCTGAGGGCCGAAGCGGAGGTCGACGTGATTGAGGGAGGCGAGCATGTCCGTCGTTCAGCCTTCAGCAAGAAGGCCACCTTTCGGTGGCCTTCTGTTTGGTGGAGCCAATCGGGATCGAACCGACGACCTCTTGCATGCCATGCAAGCGCTCTCCCAGCTGAGCTATGGCCCCATTCGGGAAAACCTAGTATCACACCCCTTCCGCGCTTCTGCAAGCACAGATCTATCGCGGCGCCAGCCGGAGACGGCGGCCCGCCTCGATCCGGTCGCCCTTCAGGCCATTCCAGACCTTGAGATCGCTGGCATCCACGCCGTACTTCCGGCCGATGGCGGCGAGGGTCTCGCCCTTCTGCACGACATGGGTGCGCACGCCGGTAGCCGCGGGCGCGACCCCGCCCGGGAGCCGTACCGCATCGCCGGGATGTAGGCCCTTGGCGGCCTGGGAATTCAGGCGCAGGAGCTGGCCCAGCGGAACGCCCTTCGCCCGCGCGATCTTCGCCAGGGTGTCGCCGGAACGCGCCCGGTAGACGCTGCCAGCTTCCGCCTCTTCTCCAGGAGCGGACCGCGATTTCCGCTCGTCCTCGGGGGACAGGATCGGCGTCGGAGCGGGAAGCTTCGCGCCAGGCTTCCGGATCTCCACCGGCGGCGCTGGAGCGGGCTCGCTCGGCGCGGAAGCCGCCGGAGAGGGCTCCACCGCGGGAACGTTGGGAAGCGGATCCAGGGGCTTGTCGCCCAGCAGCTTGACGCGCTCGACCTTGGGCGCCAGATCGCGGTCGTCGAGAACCAGCGGAGGAGCGGGCGGAACCAGCAGCCGGCGGCCGGGACGGAACTGCTTCGCGGTGATGTCGTTGGCGTCCAGGAGGTCGTCGGGCGTGAGCTTGAAGCGCCGCGCCACCTTCACGAGCGTGTCGCCCTTGCGGACGGTGTAGTGCTGGAAGTCCAGCCGCTTGCCGGCGGGCAGCTTCGCGAGCTGACGGAGGCATTCGCCGGCCTTGCCGGGCGGAACGCGCAGCGGGTAGGCGCCCGGCGGGGTGGATCCGCGGAGAAGTTCGGGGTTGAGGGTCTTGAGGGTGGCGAAATCGGTTCCGGCGCACCGGGCGAGCACGGTGAGGCTGGTCATGTTGGGCACCATCGCCGTCTCGTAGGCGTAGGGCGGCAGCGCCTGGATGCGGAGGCCGTAGCGCTCGGGATTGCGTCCCACCAGGATCGCGGCGCACAGCTCGGGCACGTAGTTCTTGGTCTCGGTGCGCAGCCAGCGCGACCGGGCGAGGTCCCAGAAATTGCGGGTGCCGAGGTTCTGGATGGCGCGCTCCAGGGTGAGCGGCCCGGCGTTGTAGCCGGAGACCGCCAGGTACCAGTCGCCGGAGATCTCGTAGAGCCGCTTGAGGTAGCGGGCCGCGGCGCGGGTGGCCTTCACCGGATCCCGGCGCTCCTCCACCCAGGCGTTCCCCGTCAGGCCGTAGATCCGGCCGGTGGAACGGATGAACTGCCACATGCCCACGGCCTTGGCCTTGCTCTTGGCCTCGTTGCGGAAGCCCGATTCGATGACCGCGAGATAGGCGAGGTCCGAGGGCACGCCCTCTTCCGCGAACACTTGGCGCACCATGGGCATGAAGACCGACGCCCGCCCCAGGGCGTTCTCCATGAAGCCCCGCTTCTCTTTGGTGAAGAGGCTCACCCACGTCAGAACCTTGTCGTTCAGGTCCAGGGGGAAGTCGTAGGTGGCGCCCTGCTCCGCCGCGCGAACCCGCTCCAGTTCCGTCCGCAGCTCCACTCCGCTGAGGGAGACGACCTCTTCCGGCGCCTTGAGGCCGGGATTGGCTTCGGGGGCCTGGCCCGCTTCCACCTCCTCTGAGGCGAGCTGGTCCTGGACTTCCTTCAGCCGCTGGAGGAGCGCCTGGATCTCCGGCCGGCGCAGCAGCTCCGGCGACCAGTCCGCCGTCAGCACGTCCGCCTCGTCCGCGCGGGTCCCCGCGGTCTCCTCGTCCTCCGCCTCCAGGGCGCGCTCCGCCGCCTCGACGAGCGCCCGGAGGCGCGCGGTGCGGGCGGCGTCCGATTCGGGCGCGCGCGGAGGGGCCGCGGCCGCATGCGACGCGGGGGGCGGCACCTGCACCTGCGCAGGCACCGCCCCCCAGAGGAGGGCTGTCAGGAGCGGCAGCGCCATGAGCCTAGTGGCTTTCCGCGCCCACCAGCGCCTCGTAGGCGGCGGCGTCCAGCAGGTCGCCGGCCAGTTCCCCCGACAGCTTGATCTTCACCATCCAGCCCTTGCCGTAGGGATCCTCGTTCACGGCTTCCGGATGGTCCGCCAAGTCGGCGTTCACGTCCACCACGGCGCCGGCGGTGGGCATGTTCAGCTCCGACACGGTCTTGACGGATTCCACCGTCCCGAATTCCTCGCCGCGCTCGAAGGCCGCGCCCACTTCGGGCAGATCCACGAACACCACGTCGCCCAGCGCTTCCTGCGCGTACTGCGTGATGCCCACCAGCGCCGTGCCGTCGCTCGCGGGCTTCACCCACTCGTGGTCCTTGGTGTACTTCAGGTCGGCGGGAAACATGGATCCTCCAGGGGTCGCAGGGAAGGTGGAGCGGGGGACCGGCAGCTACTTCTGCCGCTTGTAGAAGGGCGTGGGAATGATCTCGGCATCCACGGCCCGGCCACGGATCTCGATCTGGATGCGGCCGCCGACCTTGGCCGCTTCCGTGGGGACGTAGGCCAGGCCGAGGTTGAACCCGCACGTGGGCGACGGCGCGGCGCTGGTGACGAAGCCGACCTGCTGTCCGCCCTGCACCACCGGCATGTGGTCGCGGGCGATGTCGCGCTTCTCCAGGGTCTTGAAGCCCACGAGCTTCCGGGGCGCCGGCGCCGTCTTGGCGGCCACCAGGGCGTCGCGGCCGATGAAGTCGCCCTTGTCCAGTTTCACGATCCAACCGAGGCCCGCTTCCAGGGGATGGATGGTGTCGTCGATCTCGTGGCCGTAGAGCGCCATCTTGCATTCCAGGCGGAGCGTGTTGCGGCAGCCGAGGCCCGCGGGAACGAGGCCCTGGGGCTTTCCCGCCTCCAGCACGGCATTCCACAGGCGCTCCGTGTCCCCGGCGGGGCAGTACAACTCGAACCCGTCCTCGCCGGTGTAGCCCGTGCGGCTGATGAGGCACGGGACTCCCGCGACTTCACCGTGGGTGAAGAAGTAGTAGCCGATGGGCGCCAGGGGCGTCGCGGTGAGGGGCTGGAGAATGGTTTCGGCGAGCGGTCCCTGGAGGGCGATCTGGCCCGTGGCGGGGCTCTCGTTCACCACCGTGCAGTCGAAGGCGGGGGCGTGCTGCTGGACCCAGGCGAAGTCCTTGTCCACGTTTCCGGCGTTCACCACCAGCAGGAATTCCTCTTCGCCCTCGCGGTAGACCAGCAGGTCGTCGACGAAGGTCCCGTTCTCGTAGAGGAAGGCCGTGTAGTGGACCTGGCCGATCGCGAGCTTGGAGACGGCGTTGGGCGTCAGATGTTCAACCAGAGCCAGGGCGCCGGGGCCCTTCACGCGGATCTCCCCCATGTGGCTGACGTCGAACAGCCCCGCCTGGGTGCGGACGGCCTCGTGCTCGGCGATGATCCCCGTCGGGTACTGAACGGGCATGTCCCAACCCCCGAAATCCACCATTTTGGCGTTCAGGGCGCGGTGCGCGGCGTTCAGGGGGGTCTTCATCAGATCGGTGGCGGTGGCCATGGGAACTCCGGCGGGAGCCTCCAGTCTAGCCCCGCCTCACCCACGGCAGAAGGCCCGTCAATTCCCAGCCGAGGCGCCACAGATCGCCGTTTTCGGGGCTTGTGACCAGACGCACAGCGAGGGGAAGGACGAGCACGCCCGCCTCCGCCGCGCGATCCAGTTCCGCCGCGTAGAGCGGATCGATCTCCCGGGCGGCGTCGAAGCGGTCCACGTCGCCGCGGTGGACGAAGAGGGCGATGGCGGCGCGATGGCCCTCCCGGACCATGGCCTGGAGCTCCCGCAGATGCTTGGTGCCGCGCTCGGTGACGGCATCGGGAAAGAGGCCCCAGGAACCTTCCTTCAGGGTGGTGTTCTTCACTTCGATGAATACGCTCCGCCCGTCCGCATCCGACGCGAGCACGTCGATCCGGCTCCTCTCCGACCCGTATTTCACTTCCGTCCGGACGTCGCGGAGGCCCGCCAATCCCGGCAGCGCGTCGCGCCGGGCGGCCTCGGCCACCACGCGGTTGGGCATCCCCGTCTCCACGCCCAACCAGCCGTCGCCCCGGGCCACGGCGAGCCACGTGAACTCCAGTTTCCGATCGGGGTTGGCGGCGCGCTCCAGGAGCACGCGGTCACCCGCTTCCCAGCAGGTCCGCATGGACCCGGTATTGGTGCAGTGGGCGGTGACGACGGAGCCGTCCGCCAGCTGCACGTCGGCCAGGAAGCGCTTGTACCGCTGGACCAGCGTTCCCGCGACGAGGCCCGTCTTCTCCAGCAGGATCACGGCCACTGCTCCAGGATGCGGTCCACCGCTTCGGCGAGATCGGCGGCGACGAGATCCGCGGAAGAGCCGTCCACACCGGCACCGTAGCCGGTGCGGACGAGCGCCGATCGACACCCCGCCCGGTGGCCCGCCTCCAGGTCGAGGGCCTTGTCGCCCACCATCCACGACCGGCCCAGATCCAGGCCGTGCTCTTCCGCGGCGCGGCGCAGCATTCCGGGATTGGGCTTGCGATCGGGATGGTCCGCCACGGCGTACTCCCCCTGCCCCTTCTCGTGGTGGGCGGAGGCGTAGACGGCGTCGATCCGCGCGCGCTCCAAGGCCAGCAGGGACTCCATCCGGCTCATCACGGCGGCGAACTCCTGCCAGCCGTACTTTCCGCGGCCGATCCCGCTCTGGTTCGTCACCACCACCACGGGGATGCCCCGGGCGTTCAGCCGGGCCACGGCGGCGGCGGCGCCGGGAATCAGCACCAGCCGCTCGGGATCGCAGAGGTAGTCCACCTCCTCGTTGAGGGTCCCGTCCCGATCCAGAAAAACCGCCGGCTTCATGGAACTCGGGCTCACGGCAGCCACTCCGCGACGCACACGTCGAACAGGCGCGGTCCCCGAGGCGCCCGACCGCTGACCCACAGAAGCTTCTTTCCGTCGGGGCTGAAGTGGGGGAAGGAGTTGAACAGGCCCGTCCAGGTGAGCCGCTCCAGTCCCTTGCCGTCCAGGCCCACGCGGAAGAGGTCGAAGGTCCGCCCCTTCCCTTCCTGATCGTGGTGGTTACTGGCAAAGACGAGGCCCTTGCCGTCCGGCGTGAAGATGGGCGCGAAGGCCGCGCCGGGGAGCTTCGTCACCTGCCGCTTGCCGCTGCCGTCGGCCTTCATCACCCAGATGTCCATCTCCATGGGCTCGACGAGGTGCTGCTTCAGCAGCTCCCGGTAGGCGGCGGTGGCGGCCTCGCCCTTGGGGTAGTTGGTCCGCCACGCGATGAGGCTGGAATCGGGACTGAACACGCCGCCACCGTCATAGCCCACGCCGTCCGTGAGGCGGAGGAGGTGGCTGCCATCGAGATCCGCCCGCCACAGGTCGACGTCCCCGCCCCGCTCGCTGGTGAACACCACCCACTTCCCGTTGGGGGAGACGGTGGCCTCGGCGTCGTAGCCCGGCGAAGGCAGGAACGGCTTCGGATCGCTGCCGTCGGCGTTGGCGATGGTGAGGTCGTAGCCGGAAAACACCGGCCAGCGGTATTTCCCGGGGGTGAACGGGGGCGCCTCGGGGCACTCCGGGCCCGCCCAGTGGGTGCTGGCGTACAGGATCTTGCGGTCGCCGGGCAGGAACCAGCCGCAGGTCACGCGGCCCTTGCCGGTGCTGACGCGCATCTGGGCCGAGCCGTCGGCGTTCATGGTGTAGAGCTGGTCGCAGGGATAGCCGTCGCGGGTGCTCTGGAAGACGATCCGCTTCCCGTCGTTCGACCAGTAGGCCTCCGCGTTCGAGCCGGTGCCCGTGAGCTTCT
The DNA here is from genome assembly GCF_030845995.1 of Geothrix sp. 21YS21S-4. Taxonomy (NCBI): domain Bacteria; kingdom Pseudomonadati; phylum Acidobacteriota; class Holophagae; order Holophagales; family Holophagaceae; genus Geothrix; species Geothrix sp. 21YS21S-4. Next base: position 1,522,747 of record NZ_CP132719.1, on the reverse strand, counting down.
TGACGTTCCGGAGGTGGGTCTCGCGCGGCTCGTGGAGCGGATTCTCGGACGCGGGCTGGGCCGTGGCCGCCAGCGACAAGAAGCAGAGGGGAGCGAGGATCGCGCGGAGCATGGCCGGTCCTTTCCTGGTGGAACGGGAACTGGAGCAGGATGCCAGAGATGGCACACTGGGGCACATCCACATCCGAGGCACCCATGATCGACAAGCGCGTCTCCACCGCCCTGGAAGCCGTGAAGGACATTCCGGACGGCGCCCACTTGGCCGTGGGCGGATTCGGGCTCTGCGGGATCCCCGAGCATCTGATCGCCGCCCTGGCTCAAACCGGCGTGAAGGATCTCACCTGCTATTCCAACAACGCGGGCGTGGATGGTTTCGGGCTGGGAATCCTGCTGCGGAACCGCCAGATCCGGAAGATGGTGAGCAGCTACGTGGGAGAGAACGCCGAATTCGAGCGCCAGTTCCTCAGCGGCGAGCTGGAGGTCGACCTGGTGCCCCAGGGCACGCTGGCCGAGCGGATGCGGGCGGGAGGCGCCGGCATCCCGGCCTTCTTCACCCCGACGGGCGCCGGAACGCCGGTGGCGGAAGGCAAGGAGACGCGCCTGTTCGGCGGGCGAGAGTGCGTCCTGGAAGCGGCCATCGTCGCCGACTTCGCCCTGGTGAAGGCCTGGAAGGCGGACCGCCTGGGCAACCTCGTGTACCGCAAGACCGCCCGCAATTTCAATCCCGCCGCGGCCACCTGCGGGAAGATCTGCATCGCGGAAGTGGAGGAGATCGTCGCCGTGGGCGACCTGGATCCCGATGCCATCCACACGCCCGGCATCTTCGTCCATCGTCTGGTGCTAGGCACCGCCTACGAGAAGCGAATCGAGAAAGTGGTCACCCGCCCGGGCGTCACTCCATCGGCAGGCTGATCCGCACGCGGGTCCCGCCTTCCGAAGATTCCAGAACGACGGTGCCTCCGTAGGCGGTCATCAGCTGCACGCAGTGGGGCAGGCCCTTGCCGGGACGGCGGCCGGGGCCCGGTTCCACGCCGCGCAGGGTGGAAAAGGGCTCGAACGCCTGCTCCATGTCCTCCTGGCGGATGGGACCGCCTTCGTCCTCCACTTCCAGCCGGAAGTGCCGGTTCCCGCCCCAGGTGCGGATCCGGATGGGCCCGGGTTCCCCACCCCGGGCATGGGCGAGGAGGTACTTCAGCGCTTCCGAAAAATCCGTGTACACCCCGTACAGCAGGTCACGGGAGGCCTGGAAGTTCAAATGCACGGCCAGCCCCGCGGGGCCGCTGCTTTCCGCGCGGGAAAGCTCCACCTCCTGGCGGAGCAGTTCGTGAAGGTGGATCCATTCGGGCGTGCTGGTCTCCCCCTGCCCCGCCCGGCGGAGGAGGGCGCGGAACAGGCTCTCCACCTGGGTGGTGGCCCGGCTGATCTGATCCATGGCGCGCCGGCACTCCACATGGAATTCCCCGCCCCCCTCCGTCCGGTCGATGAGGGCCGACATCGCCTGGCTCTCGGCCTTGAGGGTGGTCACGGGCAGTTGGAGGCGCTGGGCCATCCGCAGGAACAGGTCGCCCAGGGCGGCCTTGCGGTCCTTGGCTCCGAGGGCGCGCTGGGCCTCCTTGAGGGCTTCGTGGGCGGATTCCAGCCCTTCGTAACTGGTGCCGAGGGCCAGGCTGGTCTCGTCTAGGTGGGCGATCAGGTCGGCGTTCTCCAGGCTGACCTGGAGGAGCCCCGCGTGAAGGGCGACCAGTTCCGCCTCGAAGGGCTGGAACGGCTTCCCTCCTCGGTCGGCGGCGAGAAAACCCCACAGCCCCGCCTCGTGGGAGCGGCTGCGGAGGGGAAGGAAGAGCGCCTGGTTCCGCGGATCCCACAGCCCCAGGTCGATGCCCTGCTCCCACATGGCGGTCTGGCGCAGATCCGCGTCGAGCAGGACGCCGGTCAGGGGGAGGGCTCCCGCCCGGACCGGGAGCGGATGGGCGCCGGGCAGGACGGTCGTCTCGCCAAACGCCGCGTCCTTCCACGCGAGGCCGTGCAGGTAGGTCCCGCTGGGGTGGAGCCGATAGAGGCTGAGGTGATCGAGCCCCTGGTCCTCCCGCAGCCGGCCCAGGACGCGGGACAGGATCTCCTCTTCCTCCCGCAGGGGGATGATCTCCTTGCTGAGGGCGAGCAGCCTGGACAGGTGGTAGCTGCGCAGCTCCAGGGCGCTCTGGGCCTCCAGCAGCTTCCGGTTGCCCTCCTGGGCCTCTCGCAACTGGGTTTCCAGGTGCTCCACCACTTTCTGGGTGAACTGGCGGAGGGCCTCGCCTTCCCGTCCGTGCTCCAGCCGATCGCGGTGCCCGCCCAGATAGGCTTCCACCTGGCTGACGAACAGGAAGGGATCGATGGGCTTGGAGATGAACCCGTCGCAGCCCGTCACCAGCGCCGTCTCCCGGTCGCTCCGCATGGTCTTGGCCGTGAGGGCGATGATGAGGGTGGCGTCGAGGTCGCGATTCTGGCGCAGCTTGGTGGCCACCTCGAAGCCCGAGAGCCCCGGCAGGTTGATGTCGAGCAGGATCAGGGCCGGCTTGAGTTGGGCGGCGACCTCGCAGCCCTTCAGCCCATCGTCGGCCCAGTGCATCTCGTAGCCTGCTTCGGAAAGGAGGCGCTGGACCAGCCGCCAGTTCATGGCGTTGTCCTCGATGCACAGGATCCGCGGGCCGCTCATGCGAGGCCCTCCGGCGCCAGCGGCATCTCCACCACGAACGTGCTACCCTCCCCTTTCTTGCTGGCGGCGCGGATCCGGCCCTTCATGAGGCGCATGAACCGCTGGCTGATGGCCAAGCCCAGGCCCGTGCCCCCGAACCGCCGGGTGATCCCGCCGTCCACCTGCTGGAAGGGCTTGAACAGCCGCCCCAGCTCCTCGTCGGACATGCCGATTCCCGTGTCCTCGATGAAGACGCGGAAGAGGCTGTCGGTGATCTCGGTGGAGATTCGGACGGAGCCCGCTTCCGTGAACTTGACGGCGTTGCCCACCAGGTTCGTGAAGACCTGGCGGAGGCGGTTCCGGTCGCCGAGGACGCGCACAGGGGCGTCTGGCCGGGCGTAGGACAGGGCCAGGGGCCGGTCCTGGACGAGACCCGCCGCCATGGCCTTCACCTCGTCGAGCAGTGCCACCGGATCCACCCCTTCGAGTTCCAGCTCCATTTTGCCCGCCTCGATCTTCGACAGGTCAAGAATGGAGTCGATCAGTCCCAGGAGGGACCGCCCGTTCTGGTAGATGATCCGAAGATCCTCCCCGGCTTCGGGGTCCAGTCGGCTTTCTGCATTCTGCATCAGCATCCCCGAGAATCCGATGATCGCATTCAGGGGCGTGCGCAATTCATGGCTCATGTTCGCCAGGAACTCGTCCTTCAGGCGGTCGACCTCCTTCAGCTGTTCGTAGCTGGTGAGCAGATCGTCGTTCACTTCGCGCAGTTCCCGGGTCTTCTCTTCGACCTTTTCCTCGAGGGTCGTGGCCCAGGCCCGCAGCTCGGCCTGGGTCCGCTCCAATCCCTTGGTGCGCTCCTGCACCACGTGCTCCAGGTTGGTGCGGGCCTCCTCCAGCTCCCAGATGGTCTCCATCAACTGGCGCGTGCGCTCCTGCACGCGGTATTCCAGCAGCCGGTTCTGGCGCTCGATCTCATCGCGGGAGACCCGCAGCTTGTCGGTCATCAGGGCGAACGACCGGCTCAGGTCCTGCACCTCGTCCCGGGTGTAGACCTCCACCGAGACGGCTTCCAGGTTCCCCTGGGCCACCTTCTGGGCCGCCTTGGTCAACTGGATCACCGGGCGAAGGTAGCGGTTCGACAGGAATACGGCGGCGCCGATGCCCACCCCCAGCGCGAGCAATCCCACGGCCAGGCTGACGCGGATGGTCTCCCGAACCGCCCGCTGGGTGTCCTCGGTCGTGAACCCCAGGATCAGCCCGCCCGTCCGCGGGCCCCGGGGACCCTCGTAGAAGACCGGTCCCGCCGCCACCAGGAGCTCGCTTCCGGCCCGGAAGTACAAGTGGGAGAGGCCGTCCTGCGGAAGGTAGTCCCCCGCCCAGGCAGGCGTGGTGGAGGAAAGGTCCAGGGGCTGGCCTTCGGAATCGTAGACGGCGCTGAACCGGAAGGCCGGAAGGTGCTGAACGCCCTGGAGCACCCGCCGGATATCGGTGGCCCTTCCTGCGTTCATGGCCGGGCCCAGGGCATAGCTGGCCGTCTCGGCCACCTGGCGCGCGCTCAGTTCCGCCTGGGATCGGATCTGCCGTCTGACCCAGGGAGGGTAGTACAGCAGGTCGAAGGCGACGAACAGGAGGACCAGGAGGCTGATGACGGCGCTCAGCTTGGTCTTGAGGGACAGACGGTACATGGAGGGCCCGGGATCCGCTTCAGCCTACCAGCGCCCTAGGGTCTGCTCTCAAAGTGGATGCGAGCCGCGATGGGTTCAGCCGCGTGATCCAGGAAGGCGGTGGCCGCCGGGCGATGCGGGACATCGTCCAAGGCCGCCAACGCGCCTGGGCGCGCGGCTGGACCCATCCCGAAGGGCGAGGGGCCGGGCCCCTCGCGCGGCCGCACCCCACCTTGAAAGCAGAGCCTAAAGTTTGAAGATGTTTACCTCGCGGTTGAGCATGTGCACCTGCACACCCAGCTGCTCCACGGCGCCGCTGGAGGCCTCGATGGCGCGCTCGCTCTCCACCGCCTTGCCCAGGACGCGGTTCATCGTCTCCTTCAGGGACAGGACGTGGTCCTCCTGCCGGGCCAGGATCTCGTGGAGGCTGCTGGCCAGGGCGCGGACCTGCTCCGTGGCGCGGGCGATCTCGTCGCTGCCCGTGCTCTGCTCCTTGGTGGAATCGCGCACCACGCTGGTGGCCTGCTGGACGTTCATGGCCAGGGACAGGATGTAGTTGCTGGTCTGCTGCTGCTCCGCGATGACCGACCGGATCGTCTCCACCTGGTTGTGGATGTTGCGGTTGGCCTCATGGATGAGGGACGCCTGCCCCGCCTGCTGGAGCGTCTCGTTCAAGATGCTCTCCACCACGCTGTCGGTCTCGCTGACGGACTCCAGGATGGCCTGGAGAGCCTCTTCGCTCTGCCCGACGGACTCCGCGCCGTCCCGCACCGCGTCCAGCCCCAGCTCCACCTGCTGGTAGGCCTTGCGGATCTCCGCCTGGAGGGTGCCGATGATCTGCTGGATCTCCTGGGTGGAGCGCCCCGTCTGTCCCGCCAGCTGCTTGATTTCGTCGGCCACCACGGAAAAGCCTTTGGCCTGGCCGTCGCCCGCGGAATCGCCCTGGGAGGCGATGATCGCGGCGTTGAGCGCCAACAGGTTGGTCTGCTGGGCGTGATCCCCGATGTAGTCCAGGATCTTGGCGATGTCCGCGCCGAGCTGGAGGAGGGTCCGCGTCGTGCCGTGGAAGTCCTGCACCACGCGCTCGATCACCTGGATCTTCTCGCGGTTGCGGCTCACCAGCTCCATGCCGCGCGCGGCGTTGTGGATCACCTTCTTGGAGTAGCGCTGGGCGATCTTGACGCTGTCGTCGATGGCCGAGGTGCTCTGCTCCAGATTCTCGGCGAACTCCTTGGTGTGGACCGCGTGGCCCGCGAGGTGGTCCACGTTCTTGCCCACGTTCTTGATGGCGCTGTCGAAATCCCGGATGGCCGAGGTGATCCCCTCCACCACCATCAGCAGCTCGTCCATGCTCTGGTTGATCTGCTGCACGCTGGCCGCCATCTCCACGATGGTGGCGTTGGTGCTTTCGGAGGCCAGGCTCAGCTCCATGGAACTGGCGCTGATCCCGATGGAGGTGTCGGTCAGCTCGTTGATCTCCTGGTGGAAGGACTCGATCAGCTCGCGCTGGCCGTGGCTGGACTGGCGGACGCCGTCGGCCGATTCGCGGATGGCGCTCGAGGCCTTGGCCAGATCGCGGCTGGCGGCGCGGATCTGGACCACCATCCCGCGCAGGCTGCCCACCATCCGGCCGAAACCCTGGCTGAGGGCGGCCACCTCGTCGTCGCTGTAGACCGTCTCCAGGCTGTCGATGTGCCCTTCGCCCACCCGGCGGGCGTTGCGGCTCAGCAGCACCAGCGGCCGCTGCACGTCGCGGAGGATCAGCTGGATGAAATAGATCAGGAAGATCGACGCCAGGATGAAGATGGCGGCGTTGGGCCGCAGCGCCCGCCACACCGCGTCCGCGTATTCCGCCTCGGGCACCAGGGCCCGGAGTTCGGACCCGTCCGGCAGCGGCTGCACCACCAGGATGTCGCCCGGCCGCGCCACCCGGCCCTTCGCCCCCAGGATCGCGCCGCCCCGGCTGGCGGGAAGCCGCAGGGACACCGTGCCTCCGGCACCCAGCTTGAGCGTCCCGAGGAAGGCCTGGAGATCCTCCGGCGGAGTGTTCATCTCCAGGACGAAGGCCACGGAATCCGCCAGGTTCACCAGTTCGTTCTGGGCGTAGCTGGTGACCTTCGTGCGGATGGAGGACTGGAGCGTCAGGCCCGAGACTAGGATGGACAGCAGCACCACGCCGCCCGTCATGCCCAGGATGCCGAACCCGAACTTGGCGCGCAGGCTCGTGGAGAACCGGGCTTCCGACTCATGGAAGCCGGGCTGGCCCGCCAGGAGCTGGTAGACCTTCATCAGGTTCTGCTTGGACAGGAAGTACTGGCTGATGGCCGAAAGGGCGCCGATCACCAGGAACAGCGCGACGGTGAGGAAGCTGACCCAGATGCTCTGCTGGAGCTGGAGCTTCACCCACAGGTATGCCATGGCGCTGAGGCAGGCCGTCAGGTAGAACAACAGGAGCGAGGAACTCTGGGGGAACCACGTCAGGGAGCGGTACAGCTCCGGTCCCAGGGTCCCGCCCAGCGCCCGCCCCAGATGCCGGATCTGGAAGAAGGACGCCATCGCCGCCAGCAGAACCAGTCCGAAGGCTGCCGCCACCCCGGGGAACGTGAGGTGGAACCCCGGTGGCGCGGTGAAGAAGAAGAGCAGCAGCCCGATGATGTACGCGAGAACCCAGATGACGCCCGTCCCCAGGCGCAGGCGCGCCAGGACGAGAGCACGGACGGAAGCGCTGAGCTGGACGGGTTCCGCCGTCCCGAACTCAGGCCGGGGTCCAGAGATGGAATCGGGCCGCACCATATTCACGCCTTTCGGCAAGCGCCCATCCCGGCTGTAATTCCAACGCGGTGCGGGCCTCCGTTTCAAAGACCAGCACACCATCCGCCGCAATCCACGATCTGAGCCTATCCGCCATCTTCACCCACAGATCTTCCGCGTGATCATAGGGCGGATCCATGAAAATCACGGCCTGGTTCCCGAAGGCATCCGCCGGCAGGCGGCGGATGTCCGCGCGCAGGGTGCGAACCGGAGTGCCCTGCGTGTTCCGGACCAGGCTGGACCACCCCGGATCCGCCGACTCCACGCAGGTGACCGGCTCGTAGCCCCGGGACAGGGCCTCCACGCCCACGGCGCCGGTACCGGCGCACAGGTCGAGGAACTCGCCCCCCGGCCACCTCTGGAGGATGGAAAACAGCGCCTCCCGGGCCCGATCCGAGGTGGGACGCACCCGCAGGTCGCCCGGCGGGGGCGCCATGAGCCTGCGGCCCTTGAGGGCACCCGCGATGACGCGCATCAGGATCCGCCTAGTAGGCCCACCGCACGAGGGTGGAACCCCAGGTGAACCCGGCTCCGAACGCGGCCAGGACCACCAGGTCGCCCTTGGCCACCCGCTTCTCCTCCACCGCCTGGTGCAGGGCCGTGGGGATGGTGGCGGTGGTGGTGTTGGCGAAGCGGTCGATGTTCACCATCATCCGCGAGGGATCCAGCTCCAGCCGCTTGGCCGCGGCGTCCATGATCCGGATGTTGGCCTGGTGGGGCACGAACAGCTTGAGCTCGTCGCCGGAGAACCCGTTGCGGTCCATCAGCAGCTTGCTGTTGTCGGCCATCTCCCGCACGGCGTTCTTGAACACCTCGCTCCCGGCCTGGTGGATGTAGTGCTCCTTCGCAGCCACGGTCTCGGCGGTGGCGGGCTTGAGCGACCCGCCTGCCGGCATGTACAGGAAGCTGCCGCCGGAACCGTCCACCCGGTGCTCGAAATCGAGAATGCCCAGGCCCTCTTCGACGCGCTCGACGATCACGGCGCCGGCACCGTCCCCGAACAGCACCGCCGTGGCGCGGTCCTCGCGGTTGATGATGGTGGACATGATGTCCACGCCCACCACCGCGGCCTTCCGGATGCCGCCGGCGGCCACCAGGCTGGCGGCGGTCGTGAGGGCGTAGAGGAAGCCGGAGCAGGCGGCGTTCAGGTCGAATCCGAAGGCGTTGTCGGCGCCCACCATGTTCTGGATGCGGCAGGCCGTGGCGGGGAACATCGTGTCGGGCGTGACCGTGGTGACCAGGATGAGGTCGAGCTCCGAAGCCTTGATCCCGCGGTTGTGGAGGGCCATCTGGAGGGCGGGCGCGCCCAGCTGCGACGCGCCGGTGCCCGGCTCGGCCCAGCGCCGCTCGCGGATCCCCGTCCGGGTGCGGATCCACTCGTCGTTGGTCTCCATGATCTTCGACAGATCGTCGTTGGTGACCACGCGAGGGGGGAAGCACTGCCCGGTAGCGGTGATTCCGACGGGGGCGGCAAGGCGACGGTTCAAGAGGGCCTCCGGCACGAAACGGCCATCATCGCACGGAAGGCCCGCCGCGTCAGCGCTCCGTCCTGAAGCGGTGCAGCAGGACCAGCAGCCGATCGAGGTCCACCACCGGCCGCCGTTCACCCTCCACCTCGCACATCCCGGAGGCGAACGCATTCCAGGGATCCTCGTCAGCGCAGGGCGCCCAGTCTCCCGCGGGCGTATCGACCGTCCCCACCAGCCGCTCCAGGGGAATCCCCAGGCGGCGCCGGAACACCGCCAGCGCCGTGGATTCGCCCGTCGCAGCGGCGCAGCCCGGCAGGTCCTTCCAGGCCAGGACCGGCAGGAATTCGCCCTGGTGGATGACCACGCCCTGGATCCCCGGCGGCCCGCCCGGAAGCGGCGTCACGGGGGCGAAGGCCACCACTTCCTGGAGGTCCGCCACGGACAGGAGAAGTTCCCGTCCCCCCCCGCGGGCATGCAGCAGCGAAGTGCGCTCAGACATGCGCCACCCGCCGCATCAGGGAATCCATCGCCAAGCCCATCACCACCTCGGGATCGAGGACCCATAGCAGACCCTCGCCGTGGAGGCTGCCGCCCATGATCCCCTCGGCGTGGGCCAGTTCAGGGAGGCTGCGGAGCAGCAGGTCCGTCCGCCCCACCACCTCGTCCACGCCCAGGGCGATCTCCACGCCCGAGGCCGCGGAACCCTGCTGGCGCAGGACGACCACCAGCCGCTGGCCCCCCGGGGGCTCGGGCTGGCCCAAACAGGCCTGGAGGGATTCCATCGGGAGGTCCAGCCCCAGCACGCCGACGTGGTCGCCGCCGCGGAGGGGCTGCGGCGTGGCCTGCACGCGCACCACGCTGCCGAGCGGAATCCCGAAGGCCTGGCCGCCGCACCGCACCTTCAGGCAGTTCACCACCGCCCGGGACAGGGGCAGGCTCAGCCGCACCAGGCTGCCCCGGCGGAGTTCGCTGGAGATCTGGATCTCGCCGCCCAGGCCCTCGATCTCCGACCGCACCACGTCCATTCCGACCCCGCGGCCCGAGATCTCCGACGCCCATTCCTGGGTGGAGAAACCGGGCTCCAGGGTGAGGCGGTGGAGCCACTCGGGGGTGTGGATCTGACCGGACTTGAGCAGGCCCATGGAGATCCCCCGGGCCTCGATCCGCGCCAGGTCGAACCCGCGCCCGTCGTCCCGGATGTCGAAGCGGAGGTTCCGGCCCCGCTGGGAGGCGGAGATGCGCAAAGAGCCCGTTCCGCTCTTGCCTTGGGCTTCCCGTTCCGACGGCGTCTCCAGCCCGTGGTCGAGGGCGTTCCGCACCAAGTGCAGGAAGGGCTCCGTGAGCCGTCCCAGGAGGTTGCGCTCCAACTCCAGCTCGCCGCCGTGGAAGGCGAGGCGGACGGGCTTGCCCGTATCCCGGCTCAGCGTCTTCACCATCGGGTCGATGCGGGCGAAGAGGCTCTCCACCTTCACCATCCGCATCTGGAGGAGGGACTTCTGGACCTCCAGCAGGCCTGTCTCGATCTCTCCCATGATGCCCAGGGGCCGATCGGCGGAACCCGGAGCCTGCCCTTGAGCCGAGCCCTGGCGCAGGAGCTGGCTGACCGCATCCCGGAGCTGCGCCACTTCCATCAGCCGCGCCTCCAGGGCCTCGACCCGCTGGGCGGGGAGCCGCAGGACTTCCACGTCCACCGCGGGCAACGCGGCCGGAACCGCCGGAGGGACCGGCGCGGGAGGCGGAGGCTCCGGGGCGGGCGCTGCGGCCTCGGCGCGCACGCTGGCGGGGATCCGTTCCGGCTCGGCCAGGCAGCGGAGCTCCAGCAACTCGTCCGGGAGGGCGCCCAGGCTGTCGCTGTCCACTGCCGGCGCCGCGATGAGCAGGAGGAAGGCCAAGCCCTCGCGGTCCTCCGGCACGTCCCACGGCAGGGTGGAGATCAATTCCCCCTGGGCCGCCGCGGCTTCGCTCAGCGCGCGCAGCCGCTCGTCGAAGGTGGCGAAGTCCAGGCAGATGCTCACGCCGTGGATGGGCATCCCGGCCATCAGGACGGCCGTGACCCGCGTGTGCTCGTAATCGGAGAGGGCCTTCAGCACCTCCGGCGGCAGGTCCAGGAGCGAAGTCAGGTCCTGGGACCCTCCGTCGGAAGGCCGCGCCAGGGCCTCCAGTTCGCCCAGCTGGCGGCGGATCCCATGGAGGTAGTCATCCGGCTCCGCCCAGCCCCGCCGAAGCCCGGCCAGGCCCGATTCCAGGGCGTGGATGCCGGATTCCAGCGTCTCGATCAGCGAATCCGTCGACCGCAGGCGGCCCTTCCGCATCAGGTCGAAGATGTCCTCCATCCGGTGGGCGGCCCGGCTGAAGGACGGGAAGCCGAGCATCCCGGCCATTCCCTTCAGGGTGTGGGTCGTGCGGAACAGCGCGTTGACCGCCTTCTGGATCACGTGCGCCGGCTGGGGCTTCTTCAGCTCGCCCAGCGTCTGGTGGGCCTGCGCGAACAGGTCCTCCCATTCGGCCCACACGTCATCGAAGGATTGATCCATGGCACTCCCGATTCTCGCGGAATCGGCAGAAGAGGGGGAAGCCTGGAGTCTGGGGCCTGTCCTACACTGGCCCGATGCGCACCCTCGCCGTCCTCCCTTCCCGCTTCCAGGCCTCCCGCTTCCCGGGCAAGCCCCTGGCGCCCATCGCGGGAAAACCCATGATCCAGTGGGTCTTCGAGGCCGCCCGCCGAGCCGAAGGGGTGGACCGGGTGGTGGTGGCCACGGACGACGACCGCATCGCCGAGGCCGTGCGCGGCTTCGGCGGGGAGGCGGTGATGACCGACTCGACCCTGCCCTCCGGAACGGATCGGACCGCGGCGGCCCTGGAGGCCCTGGGCGGCGGCTTCGACTGCGTCCTGAACATCCAGGGGGACGAGCCCGCCATGCATCCAGAGACGGTGGCGGCCGTGGTGGCCCTGATGCGCGCCCAGCCGGACCTGCCCATGGGCACGGCCGCCTGCCCCTTCGCCCACCCGGACGAACTGTTCAATCCCAACGCCGTGAAGGTGGTCACGGACGACCGCCAGCGCGCCCTGTACTTCAGCCGCAGCGCCATCCCCTACCTGCGAAACAGCGCGATCTTCGAGCCCGACTTCCGACCCTGGATGAAGCCCGAGCAGTTGGCCTGCTTCAAGCGCCACCTGGGGCTCTACGCCTACCGGCCGGACACGCTGAAGGCCTTCACCCGGCTGGCGCCCCACCCGCTGGAGCAGATGGAGATGCTGGAACAGCTCCGCGCCCTGGCCGCCGGAATTCCCATCGGCGTGGCGGATACGCCCTTCCTGAGCCTGGGCGTGGACGTGCCCGCGGACGTGGCCGCGGCCGAAGCCCTGCTGCGGGAGCGGGGGCTGGCGCGGTAGACTGCCGTCGCAGGCCGCCGTCCGTTTCCCCACCAGGAGCATCCGTGAGCCACCACAAAGTCGTCGTGATCGGGACCGGTCCCGCAGGGTATACCGCGGCCCTCTACGCCTCCCGGGCCAACCTGGCACCGGTGGTGTTCGAAGGCGTCCAACCCGGCGGACAGCTCACCATCACGACGGAAGTGGAGAATTTCCCCGGCTTCCGGCAGGGCGTGGCCGGCCCGGCCCTGATGGAGGAGATGCGGGAGCAGGTCCTGCGCTTCGGCACCGTCATCAAGGCGGAGACCGTCCTGAAGGCCGATCTGCAGGTCCGCCCCTTCGTGTTCACCACGGACAAGGGCGAATACACCGCCGACGCCGTGATCATCGCCACGGGCGCTTCGGCCAAGTGGCTGGGCATCGGGAAGGATGAGGAGCTCTCCCGCGGCGGGGGCGGCGTCAGCGCCTGCGCCACCTGCGACGGGTTCTTCTTCCGCGGGAAGGAGATCGCCGTGGTCGGCGGGGGCGACACGGCGATTGAAGAGGCCACGTTCCTTACCAAGTTCGCCACGAAGGTCCACCTGATCCACCGCCGCGACAAGCTCCGGGCCTCCAAGGCCATGCAGGAGCGGGCCTTCAAGAACGAGAAGATCCAGCCCCTGTGGAACAAGGCGGTCCTCGACGTCGTCACCACCGTCCAGGAAACCCCCATGGGCGAGAAGGTGGAGAAGATCCGCGCCCTCAAGCTGAAGGACACCGTGGACGGCTCCGAGTCCGAGCTGCCCGTGGAGGGCCTGTTCGTGGCCATCGGCCACCAGCCCAACACCGGCCTGTTCGCGGGTCAGTTGCCCATGGACGAGACCGGCTACCTGCAAGTGGAGAAGGGCTCCACCCGCACCGCCGTGGAGGGCGTGTTCGCCTGCGGCGACGTCCAGGATCACGTCTACCGCCAGGCCATCACCGCCGCCGGTAGCGGGTGCATGGCCGCCATCGATGCGGAGCGCTGGCTCGCAGAGCGGGGCCTCGCCGAGTGAATGAACAGCATCTCGAACCCCTGAGGCGGCATCCCGAAGGCCGGGCGCTGCGGGCGGAGGTGGATCTGGGGCGCGTGGTGCGCAACCTGGGCCGCATCCGCGCCGCCGCAGACGGCCGCAGCGTGTGGGGGGTGGTGAAGGCCAACGCCTACGGCCATGGGGCCGTCCCCGTGGGACGGGCGCTGGAGGAGGCGGGCATCCACGGCCTCGCCGTCTCCAGCCTGGAAGAAGGGCTGGAGCTGCGCCGCGGCGGAATCGAATGTCCCATCCTCGTGCTGGGCGGCCTCCGTCCCGAGGCCCTACCCGCCGCCAGCGCCGAGGGGCTGTCCGTGGCCGTGGTGGGCCCCGAGCACCTGGCCGACTACGCGCGGATCCTGCCCGACCACCCCGTTCGTCTCCATCTCAAGCTGGACACCGGCATGGGCCGCTTCGGACTGCTGCCTTCCGAGTTGGGGGAGTGCCTTCCCCACCTCCAGCGGCTGAGCCCCTGGCTGGACGGCGCGATGGCGCATTTCGCCACCGCCGACGATCCGGACCGGGGCTTCGCCCACCGCCAGCGGCGGGTCTTCGACCTGTGCCTGGCCCAGCTGTCGGACGCCGGCATCGAGCCGGCCCAGCGCCACCACGGGAACAGCGACGCCTGCCTGCGCGGCCTGCTGGACCAGGACACCCACGTCCGACCGGGGCTGGCCCTGTTCGGCCTCGCCATGGTGCCGGAGGGCCGGGCCCTGGGCCTGGAGCCCGCTCTGGAGCTGGTGGCCGAGGTCGCCCGGGTGAAGGCCGTCCCGGCCGGCGCTACCGTGGGCTACGGGCGGACCTTCGTCGCGCCCCATCCACTCCAGATCGCCACCCTGGCCTGCGGGTACGCCGACGGCTACCGGCGCGACCTGGGAAACCGGGCCATGGTGGGCTTTCAGGAGCGCTCGTTTCCCGTCGTGGGGCGGATCTCCATGGACTACCTCACGGTGGCCCTCCCGCTGGACGTGGCGGTGGCGCCCGGGGATCCGATGGTGCTCTACAGCGCCGACCCAGTAGCCCCCCACAGCCTGGAGCGACTGGCCCAAACCCTTGGTACCATTCCGTACGAATTGGCTTGCGCCCTTCATCGTCGAATTGTTCGCCGTTTTTTTCCATAGGCACTGCCTGGATTCCGGCCTAACATGAGGCACCTGACTATGGCTGCCTATGAATCTGATGGTCGTTTCCCGCCATGACGAGTTCGTCGAACGCCTCCGAATGGCGTTCGAGGGGGCCGGGCGCCACATCCTGCACGTGAACGATCCCCTGGAGGCCCTGGCCAAGGACATCTGGAGCGAGATCCACGTCCTCCTGGTGGATGCGGAGGGCGATCCGATGGACGGGTACCGGCTCTGCCGCCTCCTTCGCGGGGAGACCCGGATCCTGTTCCGGAACCTGCCCATCTTCCTGCTGCTCGACCGCCAGCCCACCGAGGAGGACCGCGAAGCCCTGCGGGAAGTGGACGGAGACGGGTTCATTCCCCTCCGCCAATCCCTCCAGCAGCTCCTGAACCGGCTGGGGCCGGTGGTCACGGGAATGGCACCCCGGGGGGAGCCCCAGCTGGTGCCGATCCTGGCCTTCGGGCTCCAGCCGGATCTCGTGGAGCGCGCCCGGGAACTCCTGCGCCCCCTCAACATGGAAGTCCACACTCCGCCCGCCCGGAACGCGGCGGAAGCCCAGCGCGCGCTCAACGCCCCGGTGATGCTCCTGGGCCTCGCCGGCGGAGCCGCCAGCGCCCAGGCCCGGCTGGAGCGCATGCGCGACGAGGGCTCCCTGCCCCACACCATCCTGGTGGGCCAGGTACGGGACGAGGCCACCCAGCGCAAGCTCCTGCTGGCGGGCGTCTCCGACTGGGTCTCCCTTCCCCTCTCCGCGCCCCGGCTGCTCCATGCCTGCAAGCGGGCCATCGAGTGGGTCCACTCGCGGCGCATCCAGTCCGAGTACGAATCCGCCATCCACGAACTACGGGAGCGCCGCAGCGTGCTGGAGCAGGAGGCCACCGCCCTCCGCAACGAGGTGCTGACCGACCCGCTCACGGAGCTGCTCAACCGGCGGGCCTTCGACCAGAACCTGGAGCACGCCATCCGCCAATGGGAGCGGCACCGCCGCGCCTTCGTCCTCCTGTTGGCCGACGTGGACCACTTCAAGCTGATCAACGACCGCTTCGGCCACCCCGTGGGCGACGAGGTCCTGCGGGAGCTGGCGGTGCGGATCCGCTCCGCCCTCCGCAAGGCCGATCTGGCGTTCCGGATCGGCGGGGAAGAATTCGCGGTCCTGCTCACCGAGACCAGCCTGAAAGCCGGCGCCGAGGTGGCGGAAAAGCTGCGGCACCGCGTGGACGAGGAACCTCTGCTCCTGTCCGACGGCCAGAGCATCTTCCCCACCCTCAGCTTCGGCGTGGGCGGCCCCGGCCTCCAGAGCCCCACGGGACTGCTCGCCCGCGTGGACCAAGCCCTCTACCACGCCAAGCGGCTGGGCCGGAACCGGGTCGTGGTGGCCGAGGAGGAGGACCAGCCCCGGCGGAGCCTCAGCGCCGGAAACTGAAGAGGTCGCCGAGGCCCCGGAGGGTGAGGGTCAGGTCGATGCGGTCCTCGCGGCCCCCGGAGACCAGGTTCGTGTTCAGCGAGACGTGGGTGTACTTCAGGACGTAGGCCACGCAGGGCTCCACGTAGGCGAGGGCCGCCTGGCTGGAGGCGAAGCCCTTCTCCTGGAAGTCGTAGTTCGCGCTGAACTCCAGCCGCAGGCGGTCGTCCCAGAAGCGCTGGATCCCGCCGAACTGGAGGCCCCGCTGCCGCACCAGGAAGCGGTTGAGCCCGGTGGAGAAGTAGGCGAGGTTGAACCGGCTTCCGTCCTTGGCCTTGAGGTCCAGGCTCAGGGCGTTGTCCGATCCCCCGGCTCCCAGGTCCGAGGACCGCCGGAGGCTGAGGCGCAATCGGTCGTTCGGCTCCACATCCACGTCCGTGTCCACACTGGCCCAGCCCTGCTTGTAGCGGCCGTCGCTCAGGATGATGGGCGAGGCGTGGTACCGCGTGGCGATCCGGATGCGGGCCAAGTCGGCGAAGCCCTCGCCCGCTCCGGGGCGGCCCAGGATGTGCTGCTTGAGGCCGAGTTCGAGGCTCCGCTCTCCCGAAGCGCTCTCGTTCACGCCGGGGAAGGAATCCACGTTGTCGAACCGGGGGATGGTTCCGGCCTCAGAGTAGCCGCTGGTCTGGGTCACGCCGAAATAGGGCTCCAGGACGTGCTTCAGCTCGCCCTTGTAGCCCAGGATGGACACATCCGGGTAGTTGCGGCCCACCTGCGGCCCCGACAGGCGGAGGTGGCTGGAACCCAGGAACCGCGTGGCCGCGGGGCCATCCACGAGGAAGGGGCTGGTGGCGGGGTTCACGGCGGTATCGTTTCCGCCCCCCGAGGGATCGAAGACCGGGGTCTCGAGCGTGGCGCTGTAGTGGCTCGCCCGGCCCATCAGCTCCAGGTCGGCCCGGAAGGGACCCCACTGGCCCAGGCGGCCGTGGAGCCGCGTGTTGACGTCCTGGCGGTCCCAGGCGAAGGTGCGGTTCGGGGCGCCCGCGCTGTCCTCGATCCGGTAGGCGAAGCGCCCGAGGCGGATGCCGCCGTCCAGGTAGAACTGGCCGAACACCGGGAGCGGGAAGAACCGGAATTCCCCCTGGGGAAGGGTCTGGCGGCGAAGGGAGGCGGGAAAGTCGGGGCTGTAGAAGGGATCGCCCTGGTCCTTGGTGAAGAAGAAGCTGCGCTGCTCGGCGGCGGAGAGGCTGAGGCTGCCGAAGGTGAATGCCCGTCCCAGATAGAGCGCGGAATCGAAGCTGGTGGCGCCCAGGTAGCCGAGGCCCTTCCCGAAGTCCGCGTCCACGAGGTTATCCGACGCCTGGTTCACGTCCGCCGTCAGCTGCCAGCCGTCCTCGCGCTGCCAGACCTCCTTGAGGCTGTAGCGGTACCGCCGCGCATCGAGGCTTCGCTGCTGAATGGTCTGGCCGGAAAGGCTGCCCTCGTGGGTGACGTCCGGCTGCCAGCGGGCCTCGCCGCCCCACAGCATCCCCTCCTTGCTGAAGTACTCGGGCTGGAAGGTGACGTCCGCCGACCGCCCCAGCACCTGGTAGTAGGACAGCCCCAGCGTGGTACCGAAGGCGCTGGACAGCCCCAATTGCGGCGGCAGCAGCCCCGACGTCCGCTCCGGCCGGGCGGGATAGAGCGCGTAGGGCACGTAGAAGAGGGGCACGGGACCCATCAGCACCCGGGCATTCCACAGGGTGGCAAACCCGTCGAGGTCCACCTTCAGGGAGGAGAGGCGGGCCCGCCAGCCCGGCTTCTCCTCGGGGCAGGGACTCAGCTCCACGCCGTCGAAGGCCCAGGTGCGAAGGGTGGGAAAGGCCACGTGGTCGGAGCGCAAAGTCCAGGTGGGCGGCAGGTCCATCTGGAGCGCCCACGCCTCTCCCGCCTGCCGCGCCCAGTCCATCTCCAGCCGCTCGGCGCGAAGCCGGAGATCGGGCGCCTCCAGGCGGATGTGGCCTTCCGCGGTCAGGCGCCCTTCCCCGAGCCGGTACTCGATGCGGTCCGCGAGCAGGAGGAGGCCCTCGGCCTGGATGGCACCCTGCTCCAGGATCCAGACATCGCCCTGCTCTCGGACGCGATCTCCGCGCCAATCGAAGGGCACGCGGGAGACGCCGGGCCCAGGCTCCAAGCGGAAGGGCCGGAGGGGGAGCAGCTCCGCGGGCGTCGGCGCTTCCAGGGGCGCGGGCCGGGGGATCGGGGGCAGGCCCTGGGCCGCCAGCAGGAGCGGCAGGGCGCCCAGGATCAGACCACGGCTCCTCCGCAGGGCGATCACGGGATCAGTGGTGGTGCGGCAGCAGCCGCGCGCTGAGAAGGAAGATCCCCGCTCCGGACAGCAGGGCCACGGTGCTGCGGATTCCCGAGACCTTCTGGACTTCAGGCAGCAGGTCGGAGCTGGCCACGTAGAGCGCCAATCCGGCCGTCAATCCGAGGATCGGCCCGGTGGGGAGATCCAGGTAGGCCTGTCCGGCGGACCCCAGCAATGCCGCCAGGGCCAGGGTGGCCGCGGCCAGAAGGGCGCCGCGCCTCCCGAAGCCCCGCACGAGGAAAATGGACGCGATGGTCCCCCCCTCGGGGATGCGGTGGAAGAGGATCCCCAGGAGCACGAGCGGACCCAGGTTGCTGTGGGTGGAAAGCGCCGCCGCGATGGCCACGCCGTCCATCAGGCTGTGAAGCGACAGGCCCACCAGGGCGAGCACGCCGCTGAGCGGAGTCCCGTCCATGTGGGTCTCTTCGCCGTAGTGGAAGTGCATGGTGATCCCGTGCTCCATCACGTGGATGAGCAGGTAGCCCCCCAGCACCCACAGGGCGTTCCCTTCTCCGCCCTTCGCTTCGAGGCATTCCGGGATGATCCGCACCACCGTCAGCGACAGGAGGTAGCCCGCGGCCACGCCCGACAGGAGGCGCATGAACTGGGCGCGGCCATGGAGAAAGCGCACCACCCCCCAGCCACCCAGAAGGGTGGCCAGGGAGGCGAGAGGAGCCAGCCAGTAGAGGGACACGGTCGGCTACTCGGCCTTGGCTTTCTTGGCGCGGGGGGCCTTGGGCTTGGAAAGGGGCTCGACGGCGGGTTCAGCTTTGGCTGTCTTCTTGGTCGGCGCCTTGGGCTTCGCCGCGGCCTTCTTCTTGGGCTCGGGCGTCGCGGCCTCGGCGGGAGCTGGCGCTTCCACTGCGGCAGGCGCAGGCTCGGAAGTCAGCGCGACCTTGGCGCGGGGGGTCCGCTTGGGCTTGGCCGGAGCCGCGGCCGCTTCGACCGGCGGCGGGGCGACTGCGCCGATCCGCGGGCGGCGGCTGGGCGTGAGCAGGCTCGCCACGAGATCCGCCGTGACCTGGGGCGGCTCGGCGAAGGGTTCCGCAGGCTGGGATCGCTCGGTCGAACCGGCGGCGCGGGGTTCCGCGGGAGCCGTGGACTCGGCCGCGTGGACGGGTGCTTCAGCCCGATCCGCTCCGCCCTTCCGGCGGCGCCGGCGGCGCTTGCGCTTGGCGCCTTCGCCCTTGGCGTCATCCGCCGATTCCTCGGCGCCTTCCTCCGCCTCGTCCTCCTCGGGCTTGGCGCTCTCGAACAGGGCGCGGAGGCGCTCCCGCTCATCAAGGGCGGCGCGCTGGAGGTCCCGACGATCGTATTTGAAGGCTTCCTTCTTCGGCTCGCGGTTACCGTCGCCCAGGGCCTTGTCGAAGGAGATCGGGCTGTCGCCGCCCAGGACCACGGTCTCGTCCTCGGAGGGGGCCTTCTCCCGATGGGGTCGGGGAGCGGCCTTTTCCGCCGGAGCCTCTTCGGCCCGCTCGATCTCGGCGGTCATCTCGCCGTAGCTCATGGAGGCGTCGGCCTGGATGACGATCTTCGCCTCGCTCTGCTCCTCCATCTGGATCAGTTCGCGGCGCTTCTCGTTGAGCACGGCGGTGGCGACCTGCGGGGCCAGCTTGACCCGGATCTCGCCGATCCCGCCCTTGGCCAGGACGCCGTGGATGCGGCGCATCACGGAGAGCACCAGGGCCTCGATGGTCTTCACCTTGCCGGTTCCGACGCAGGTGGGGCAGGTCTCGTGGTTGACGTGCTGAAGGCTGGGCCGGATGCGCTGGCGCGTCATCACCAGGACGCCGAAGCGGTTGATCTTCCCGACTTCCATCCGGGCCTTGTCGGCCTTGAGGCAGTCCACCAGGCGGTCCTGGACGGCACGGATGTGGGAGTCGCGCTTCATGTCGATGAAGTCGATGGCGATCAGCCCGGCCAGGTCGCGCAGGCGCAGCTGACGGGCCACTTCCTCCGCGGCCTCCATGTTGGTCTTGAACGCCATGTCCTCCACGCCGTCGCCGGAGGTCTTACCGCTGTTCACGTCAATGGCGACCAGGGCCTCGGTCTGGTCCAGGACCAGGGCGCCGCCGCTGGCGAGGGGCACCTTCCGCCCGTAGATGCGGTCGATCTGCTCTTCCAGCTGGAAGCGGGAGAACAGCGGCTTCTTGCCGGTGTAGTGCTTCAGCACGTCCAGGTGCTGGGGCATGGTCCGCTTGAAGAACGACTGGGCGGCGTGGAAGGTGTCCAGGTCGTCGATCTGGACTTCCTCCACGTCGGCGCTGAAGGTGTCGCGCAGGGTGCGGGTGACGACGTCGTCCTCCTGCCACACCAGCCCGGCGCCGTGCCGGTGCTTGTAGCGGTTGAGGACCTCCTTGTAGGTGTCCAGGAGGTACTCCAGGTCGCGCTGGAAGTCCTCCTTGGTGACGCCCAGGCTCGCCGTGCGGACGATCACGCCGATGTCCTCGGGGATATCCAGGGTGTCGATCAGCTGCTTGAAGTGGCGGCGCTCCTCGGTGGCCTCAATCTTGCGGCTGATGCCGTTGACGGGGTTCCCGGGGGTGATCACCAGGTAGCGGCCGGCCAGGCTGACCTGGCCGGTCATCATGGCGCCCTTGGAGCCCAGTTCCTCGCGCACGGCCTGGACCAGGATCTCCTGGTCCCGCTGGAGCAGTTCCTGGATGCGGCCGCGGCGGCCGTCGCCGCTCAGGTCGCGGGGCAGCTCGCCCAGGGGGAGGAAGCCGTTCTTCTGGCCGCCGAAGTGGACGAAGGCGGCCTGGAGGCTGGTGTCCACCCGGACCACCCGGGCCTTGTAGAGGTTGCCCTTGATCTTCTCGTTGTGCAGGAACTCGACGTCGTAATCGAACAGGACGCCGTCGATGAGAGTGGCCACGCGGATCTCTTCCGGATCGGTGGCGTTGATCATCATGATCTTCTTGGGATTCAAGGATTCTCCTGTGGTTCCCAGGCTGCGGCTGGCGCACGGCGTGCCCGGCGGCCTGGACGTGGATGTCGGATGGGAAATCGGGAAACCGAAGGGGCCCCTGCCCTGACTTCGGCCACCCGGAATGGGAAAAAAGGGATGGTCGCGATCCCCGGAAGCGAAGGGCGAGGCCACAGTCCGCCCGCAGGATCTCCAAGCATTAAACCCATTTATTCCTGCCAAGGCAAGGGAGTCTCCCGAAGTGAAGTTACACGGATGTCACAACCAGGGCCCGCGGCCTTCATCCCCGGATTCCAGGATCGAAACCATCTGAGGGAGACTCCATGCGAATCCGAATCCTGGCCCAGACCATCCTGGGAGGCCTGCTCCTCGCCGGCGCCGCTCAGGCCCAGACCGTCACGGTCATGGGGTCCACCGCGCTCGGCCCGATCGTCAAGAAGGCCGCCGAAGACTACATGAAGGGCCACCCGGGCGTCCAGATCGCCGTCAGCGGCGGCGGCTCCATGACCGGCCTGAACCAGGTGACCAGCGGCGGATGCCACATCGGCATCTCCGACGTGTTCGCCACGCCGGATCAGGAGAAGTCCGGTCTCAAGAACCACAACATCGTCGTTCAGCCCTTCACCCTGATCGCCCACCCCGGCGTGGGCGTGGCCTCCCTCACCTCCCAGCAGGCCGAACAGGTCTTCACCGGCAAGATCAACAACTGGAAGGAAGTGGGCGGCAAGGACCAGAAGATCGTCCGCGTGATCCGCCCCGAGTCCTCCGGAACCCGCGCCGTCCAGAAGAAGGAACTGCTCCACGACCAGGATTTCAGCAAGGACGTCCTGATCCAGGATTCCACCGGCGCCGTGGTCACCGCGGTGGCCACCACCCCCGGTTCCGTCTCCTTCGTGGAACTGGAGCACCTCGAGAAGAACAAGGCCCGGGTCGCCGGCATCGCCTACAACGGCGTCGTCTGCACCAACGATGCCGTGAAATCCGGCAAGTACCCCATCTTCTCCTTCGGCCACGCCTATACCAACCCCGCCAAGCTGGGTGATCCCAAGGTGAAGCAGGCCGTGGAAGGCTTCCTGGCCTTCGTCCTCAGCGCCGAGTTCCAGCAGAACGTGCTCAAGGCGGGCTACCTGCCGGTGGACTACGTCAAGTCGCTCAAGGCCAAGCTCTGATCTCCGCCGGACCCACACCTCCCCACCCGGCCGTACCCCGGCCGGGTGGGCCGTTCAAGGCCGGCCCCATGTCTTCGCCTGTTCCAGTTCTTGCCGTTCCCGATCAGCCCCGGATCGAACCCGGGCCTTCGCCCTTCCGCCAGAGCCGCCTCCACCGCCTGACGGACCGGTGGGCGCACCTGGTTTTCCTGGCCTGCAGCCTGCTGGTGGTGCTCCTGATCGGCGGGATCCTGTTCTTCCTGGCCACCCGGGGCCTCGCGGCCTTCGTGCCCCTGGCCGGGAATACGGGCCGGGCCCTGTCGCTTTCCGAGGTCTTTCTCTCCGCCGACTGGGCGCCCTCCTCGGACCGCTTCGGCATCCTCCCCTTCATCGCGGGTTCCCTGGGCGTCACCGCGGCTGCGCTGCTGTTGGCGGCTCCCACGGGCATCCTCACGGGCGTGTTCGTGGCCAAGCTCGCGCCGGGCTGGATGCGGAACGTCATGCGCCAGGTGATGGATCTGCTGGTGGGCATTCCCTCGGTGGTCTACGGGATCTTCGGCCTGACGGTGGTGCTGCCGCTGGTGAGCCGCAGTTGGCTGTCGGACGCCCCCGCCTCGGGCTTCGCCGTGTCCGCCATGATCCTGGCGGTGATGATCGTCCCCACCATCGTCAGCCTGTCCACGGACGCCTTCGAGTCCCTGCCCCTCAGTCTAGATGAAGGGGCGCAGGCGCTGGGCTCCAGCCGGTGGCAAGCGATCTGGCGCGTCCTCATCCCCGCCGCCAGTTCCCGCCTGATCACCGCGGCGGTTCTCGGCCTGGGCCGGGCCATCGGCGAGGCCATGGCCGTCCAGATGGTCATCGGAAACAATCCCCAGTGGATCGCCCTGATGCGCGAATCCACGGAGCGGGCGCCCCTGCTGCGGGCCCTGTTCACCCCCGCCGCGACGCTCACGACCGAACTGGTCCAGGAGCTGCCCAACACGGCCGCCGGCAGTCCCTGGAACAACGTCCTGTTCGCCATGGGTCTGCTGCTCTACCTCCTCACCATGCTCCTGATCCTCGCCACCCGGCGCCTGGGCCGCGGAACGGAGGCCTGATGTCCGCCGTGCTCCGCCCTTCCCGGACCGCCAAGGTCGTCGACCGCCTCATGCGGGTCGTCCTATGGGCCATCGCCCTGGGATTCATCGCGGTCCTCGTGGTGTTCGTGGGTGCCATCCTGAAACAGGGATGGCCCGTCCTCAACCTGGGCTTCCTCACCCGGATGCCGGAAACGCTGGATGCCGGCGGCGGGATCAAGCCCCAGATCTTCAATTCCCTCTACCTCGTGGTCCTGTCCCTCGGAATCTCCCTGCCCATCGGCCTCGGTGCCGGGGTCTACATGGCGGAGTACGCGGGCAAGGGCCGGGCGCTACGCTTCTTCCGGCTGTGCATCGAGACCCTGGCCGCCACGCCGTCCATCGTCCTGGCCCTCTTCGGAATGATCGTGTTCGTGCAGGCCATGGGCTGGAGCTTCTCCATCCGCTCCGGCGCCGTGACCCTGGCGCTGCTGAACATCCCGGTCATCACGCGCGTCACCGAAGTCAGCCTCCAGGCCGTGCCCCGGGAACTGAAGGAAGCCAGCTACGGACTGGGAGCCACCAAGCTCCAGACCATCCTCAAGGTGGCCCTGCCCTACGCCGCCACGGGCATCCTGACGGGGCTGGTCCTGACCGCCGGCCGGGCCTTCGGGGAGAGCGCCATCCTGGTCTTCACGGCGGGAACCAACGCCAGCGCCCAGTTCCCCGACTTCCGGCTGACCGTCCCCGGCGAGACCCTTTCGGTGCACCTCTGGTACGTCACCTCGGACGGCACGCTGCCCGACGCCCGGGAGATCGCCGCGGGCACCGCCGCCGTGATGATCCTAGTGCTGCTCACCCTGAACCTGCTGGTCCGGCTGATGGACCGCGCCATCCGACGGCGGACCCGCTGATGCTCAGTCCCTCCACCCCCGAAACCAAGCCCGTCAAGCTCTCCGTCCGGGACATGGCGTTCAGCTACGGCGAGAAGCGTGTGCTCGACGGCCTGTCGCTGGATATCCACGCCGAGCGGGTGACGGCCATCATCGGCCCCAGCGGCTGCGGGAAGAGCACCTTTCTGAAGTGCTTCAACCGCATCCACGAGGTCTCCACCGCCGTGAAGGTGACCGGCCGGATGATGATCGACGCCGTGGACATCTACCGCGGCGGGATCGACGAAGTGGACCTGCGCCGCCGGGTGGGCATGGTGTTCCAGAAGCCCAACCCCTTCCCCAAATCCATCTACGACAACGTGGCCTTCGGGCCGCGGCTGTTCGGCGTCAACGACCGCGCCAGCCTCGACGGACTGGTGGAGGACGCCCTGCGGAAGGCCGCGCTATGGGACGAGGTGAAAGATCGGCTCAAGGAGAGCGCCACCGGGATGAGCGGCGGCCAGCAGCAGCGCCTGTGCATCGCGCGGGCCCTGGCCGTCAGCCCCGAAGTGCTGCTGATGGACGAGCCCTGCTCCGCCCTCGATCCCATCGCCACCGCCAAGATCGAGGAATTGATCATCGAATTGAAGACCAGCCTCACCATCGTCATCGTCACCCACAACATGCAGCAGGCGGCCCGGGTCAGCGACTACACGGCCTTCTTCTGGATGGGCAAACTGGTGGAGATGGATCTGACCGAGCGGATCTTCACGACGCCGCGGGAACGCATGACCGAGGACTACATCACGGGGAGGTTCGGCTGATGCGGCTGTTCGACACGGAACTGAAGGAGCTCCGCGACGGGATCATGGCCATGGCGGGCGTGGCGGAGGAGATGATCGACCTCACCATCCAGGCCCTGGGGGAGCCCTCGCCGGCCAAGGCCGAGCGGGTGGGCATCCTCGACCGCAAGATGGACGAGTGGGAGCTGAGACTCGACCAGCACTGCATCGACCTCCTGGCCCTGCGCTCCCCTGCCGCCACGGACCTGCGCCTGATCGCCTCCAGCCTCAAGATCATCCCCGAGCTGGAGCGGATCGGCGACCACTGTTCCAACATCGCCCGTCGCGTGTCCATGGTGCATCCCCCGATCCTCGCCGCCGGCGACCTGGAGCGGCTGGGGACCGAGACCCGCAGCATGGTGCGCCGGGCGGTGGACGCCTTCGTGGGCAGCGACGCCGCCCTGGCCCAGGCCGTGATCCAGAGCGACGACAGCGTGGACGCCCTCTACGGGAAGATCTACCGCGACCTTCTCCGGATCATGCTGGCGGATCCCCTATGCATCGAGCGGGCCAGCCACCTCATCCTGGTCATCAAGAACTGGGAGCGGGTCGCCGACCAGGCCACCAACATCGCCGAGGAGGTGCTGTTCATCCTCCAGGGGCGCAGCGCCAAGCACCCCTACCTCCGCATCGATCCGATCGAGCCGGTAGACTAGCCGCAGGCCTTCCCATGCCCCACATCCTCCTCCTCGAAGACGACTCCGAGATCCGGCTGGGCCTGGAGCAGCACCTGCGCCGGGAGGGCTTCAGCCTGACCAGCGTGGGCACCGGCCGCGACGCCCTCCAATCCCTCAACGCCCCGGGACCGAGGCTGGACGCGGCCCTCCTGGATCTCAGCCTGCCGGACATGGACGGCCTCGACGTCCTGCGGGCCATCCGCGGCCACGCCTCCCACCGGGCGTTGCCGGTCCTCCTGGTGACCGCCCGGAGCGAGGAGATCGACCGCGTGCTGGGCCTGGAACTCGGCGCGGACGACTACGTCTCCAAGCCCTTCTCCACCCGCGAACTGGCGGCCCGGCTCCGGGCCATCCTCCGCCGCGCCGTCCCCGCCGACGTCGCCGAACGGGCGCCCCGGCTCGCCTTCGGCCCCATCACCGTGGACCTGGACATGCACACGGCCCGGGTGGACGGGCAGCTCGTGGACCTCACGCGCCGGGAATTCGAACTGCTGGCCTACTTTCTCGCCAATCCCCGCCGCGTCCTCACCCGCGAGAAGATCCTGCAGCAGGTGTGGGGCCTGGAATACCTCGGCGAGAGCCGGACCATCGACGCCCACGTCCGCCGCGTGCGGGCCAAGATCGGCGGCCCCGCGGCCGAACTGATCGAGACCGTGGTGGGCGTGGGCTACCGGCTGGGCGGGCCCGCCGACGCTTAGGGCCTGTCTTCAAATGAGGGCGAGCCGCGACGAGTCCAGCCGCGTGATCCAGGAAGGCGGTAGCCGCAGGGGCGATGCGGGACATCATCCAAGGCCACCAACGTACCTGGGCGCGCGGCTGGCCCCGTCCCCCTCTCCCTATCGCAGGCCCCGCATGGGGCCTGCTCCTGCCCAGCCAGTGCCGGGCAGAGGGCGGAACCGGGCGAGGGGCGGCGCCCGGCGCGATGCTGCGTCAAACTCCTCGCCGATAGTCCCACTATCGCCTCCAGCTGACGGCACGCGGTGCATGCCTCCCGTTCGCCTTCGGCTCCCGGAGCTGGAGCCTCCGTCGCTTTCCTTGCCTCGTTTGGGCGGCGTCCCTCGCGCGGCCGCACCCCCATTTGAAGACAGGCCCTAGTCCTCGCCCGCGGGAACCGGCGGGAGCATCACCCGGAAGACCGCGCCTTCGCCGGGCCGGCTCTCCACCGTGACCTCGCCCCCCATGAGGCGGCACAGGTGCTTGACGATGGCCAGGCCCAGGCCGGTGCCTGGCTTCGCCTTGGCCGCCTGGGAGCGGTAGAAGCGCTCGAAGATCCGCCCCAATTCGGCCTCGGGGATGCCCGGTCCCTGGTCGGCCACTTCCCACAGCTGGCCCTGGGGCGACAGGCGGACCGCGAGCTTCACCCGGCCACCCACCGGACTGAACTTGATGGCATTGGAGATGAGGTTCTCCAGGACCTGGCTCAGGCGCAAAGGATCCGCCAGCAGCATGGCGTCCTCCGGCGCGTCGACGACGGTATCGAGAGCCACGTCCGCGGCGGACAAGCGCTCCTGCTGATCCTTCACCAGGGAGGCGATGAAGGTCGCCAGATCCAGCCGCACGGGGTCGAGGCGGAGGGCGCCGCTCTCGATCCGGCTCAGCTCGGAGAGGTCGCCCAGAAGCAGCGTCAGGCGGTCCACGGAGCGGAGGATGGATTCGGCTCCCGCGCGGACCGGCGCGTCCAGAGGCTCGTCCAGGAGGTTCTCGGCGGCGATCCGGAGGGCGGTCACGGGGGTCTTCAGCTCGTGGCTGACGTTGGAGATGAACTTCTGCCGGGTGGTCTCCAGGGCTTCCTGGCTCGTGACGTCGTCCAAAGTGAGCAGGACCCCGCTCACGGTACCCAACGGGGCGAAGGGGATGGCCCGCACCCGCAGGATCCGGGCGGCGCGCCCCATCCGCCACTCGGCGGGCACGCCCCCGTAGGCCTTCTGCACCTCGGCGGCGCTGGCGGCGTCGCGCAGCACCTCCGCCACGGCCATCCCCGTCCCCAGCGGCGCGCCCAGACCGAGGTGGCGCTGAGCGGCGGGATTGAACTGCTCCAACCGGCCCGCACCGCCGAACAGGAGAACGCCCTCCTCCAGCCGCGCCATGATGCTGGGCAGCAGCCGGTCGTCCCGGGCGGCCCGCTCCCGCAGGTCCAGGTTTTCCCGCTCCAGGGCGGACCAGGCCCGGGGCAGATCCTCGATGGCGCGGGGACGGGAGCCCCCGAGCAGCTGGCCCAAGGGTTCGGCCACGGGGCGCACCTGCCAGCGGGCCATGAGGATCACCACGATGGCGAGGGTGGCCACCAGGCCGAGGGTCCAGGGCGCGGAAGTGCCTTTGTGGAGGCTCATCCCCAGTCCCAGGCCCAGGAAGAGCATGGCCCCCAGGCAGATGAGGGCGCGCACCAGGAAGACCGGGAGTCCCGGCCCACCGCCTCTGGAGGATTCCGGACGTTCCATGATCCCAGACCTTAACATCGCCGGGGCCGCGCCAATCCAGGCTTCCCGCCCAATTTACGCTCCAGTTACAGGGCGGGACCCGGTACAGTTGAAGGTCGACCTGTGGAGACCCGCCATGTCCTTGAATGCCGTGATGCGTTGGCTGAAGCCCAAGGAGATGGTCTTTTTCGATCTGCTGGAGTCCGCCGCCGGGAACGCCTATCAGGCCGCCCAGCTCTTCGACCGCGAGATCCGCAGCGGCGATCCCGCCCGGTTCGCCGAGCTGCGCCGCCAATCCAAGGACCTGGAGCACATCGGCGACGACCTGACCCATCAGATCATCGACCGCCTGAACCACACCTTCGTCACCCCCATCGAGCGGGAGGACATCCTCGCCCTGGCCCACGCCATCGACGACGTGGTGGACCGGATCCACTCCGTCTGCGAGCGGCTGCTGCTCTACCGCATCGGCCACGTGATGCCCGCCGTGACCGAGATCAGCTCGATCATCGTGGAGGGCGCCGGGGAGATCCTGCACCTCACCCGATCCCTGCGGAACATGTCCAACCAGAAGGAGATCGGCGACCGCATCCGCCGCGTCCACGCCCTGGAGAACAAGGCCGATTCCATCTACCACGCGGCGCTGGCGCAGATCTTCGAGGCGCCTGAGAACGCCATCGAGCTCATCAAGTGGAAGGAGCTCCTCGAGAAGATCGAGGACGCCACGGACCGGATCGAACTGGTGGCCAAGGTCATCGGATCCACCGTCATGAAGAACGCCTAGGCCGGAGCCGCGTATGTTCTCAGGCCTCCTTCCGGCCCTGGTGGTGATCGTCGGCCTCGCCCTGGCCTTCGACTACATCAACGGATTCCACGACACGGCCAACGCCATCGCCACGGTGGTCTCGACCGGCGTCCTCAGCGCCCGCAAGGCCATCCTCATGGCCGCGGTCCTCAACTTCGGCGGGGCCCTGACGGGCACCCAGGTGGCCACCACCATCGCCAAGGGGATCGCCGACAGCCAGTTCGTCGTTCCGGCGGTGATCGTCGCCGCCCTCCTGTCGGCCATCACCTGGAACCTGATCACCTGGTACTTCGGGATCCCCTCCAGCTCCAGCCACGCCCTCGTCGGCGGCCTGTCGGGCGCCGTGGTTGCGGAGGCCGGCATGGGCGCCCTTCACACCTCCAAGCTCGAAGAGGTGGGCACCTTCCTGATCGTCAGCCCCATCGTGGGCTTCTTCATCGCCATGGTGCTGATCATCCTCATCCTGTGGATCGTGCGGCGCCAGGCGGGCCACCGGGTCAACCTGGCCTTCCGCAAGCTCCAGCTCGTGTCCGCGGGCGCCATGGCCTTCACCCACGGGACCAACGATGCCCAGAAGGCCATGGGGATCATCGCCCTGGCCCTGATCACCTACGGGAAGCTCCACGGCCACGGCGCCAAGGTGGACGTGCCCATCTGGGTGAAGCTGGCCTGCGCCACCGCCATGGGCCTCGGTACCATGTCCGGCGGGTGGAAGATCATCCGGACCATGGGCGCCAAGATCGTGAAGCTCCGCCCCATCCACGGGTTCGCGGCGGAGACCTCCGCCGCCATCGTCCTGTTCACCACCGCCCACCTGGGGATCCCCGTCAGCACCACCCACGTGATCTCCGGCGCCATCATGGGCGTCGGCGCCAGCATGAACGTCTCCGCCGTCCGCTGGGGCGTGGCGGGAAACATCATGGTGGCCTGGGTCCTGACGATCCCCGTCAGCGCCCTCCTCGCGGCGGGCTTCCTCAAGCTGGTGGCGCCCTTCTTCTGACGCGAGTTTCGGCGCGGGCGCCGGGAAGTCGCACGAAAATCCCCGCGCCATCGCAAACCTGTCATGTCCGGATCCGACCCTGGTGGCGACACCAGGGAGATGGAACATGACGATCGAAACCCTCGCCCCCCATCCGGAAGGCGCCCGCTACGCGGTGCGCGCGCTGTCCAGCGACGACTTCGCCCACCTGCGCCGCCTCGAAGCGGAGATCTGGGCCGGGGACGGCGCCGGCGAGCTCTGCCCCCACTACCTCCGCCTCTGCACCGAGCTCTACGGCGACTGGTGCTTCCTCGCCCTGGACGGCGACCGGCCCGTGGGCTACGTCCTCAACTTCGTGAAGGGCACCACGGTCTACTGCGCCACCCTCGCGGTGCATCCCGACTACCAGAAGGGCCGGGTGAACTACCTCCTGATCCGCGCCATGGTCTCCAAGCTGCTGCAGGAACAGGTGGACGAATGCCGCTTCCTGGTGGAGCCCGGGAACACGGACGCCCGCAGCGTCCACAACGCCCTGGGGGCCCGGGTGGTGGCCGAGGTGCAGGACTACTACGCCCCCGGCGACACCCGCCTGTGGTCCGCCATCACCCGCGAGGATCTGGAGCGCGTCCGGGCCCGCTACACCCGCCTGAAGCTGGTGAGCTAGTGGTCGCCCAGCTCGCCTCGTGGGCCGGGGTGCTGTGGCCCACCTTCGCCCTGCTGCCGCGCCTGGCGGCGGGCGCGGAGCCCCACCCCGGCATGCACCGCTGGGCCCGGAGGCTGCTGCCGGCCCTCGGCGTGGAAGTGGAAGTGACTGGCGCCCTGCGCGCCGACGTTCCGCTGTGGGTGGCCAACCATTTGAGCTGGGTCGATCCCGTGGTCCTGATGAGCCTCCGCCCCATGGGGACCATCGCCAAGGGAGAGGTCACCGCCTATCCCCTGATCGGCCGCTGGGCCCGCAAATCCGGCATCCACTTCGTGGACCGGCACGACGCCACCAGCCGCGCCGCAGCCCTCGCGAGCTTCACCGCCTCCCTCCAGAGCGGACGGGACATGCTGCTGTTCCCCGAGGGCACCACCACCCGCGGCGAGGAATTGGCGCCGTTCTACGAGGGCGGCCTCCGGGCGGCCTTCGACCTGGGCCTGCCCGCCCAGCCCGTGCGGCTCAGCAGCCCCGCCCCCCACTATCCGTGGACCGGCGACGAGACCCTGATGCCCCACCTCCGCACCCTGTTCGCCACCCGGACGCCCGTGGCAGTGGCGGCCGAGACGCCCCTCCATCCCCGGGAATTCGGCGATGCGGACGCCTGGATCGCCGCCTTCCGCGCCGCCCTCGCCCCCAGGAGTTCCGATGTCCGCTGATGTGCTCATGCAGGGCCTCCGCACGGGCCTGACTCCCTTCCTCGGCCTCCCGCTGTGCGTGGATCCCAAGCCCGCCGCGGGCGTGGTTCTGGGCGTGCCCTGCGACGCGGGCGTGATCAACCGCCCCGGCGCCCGCCTCGGCCCCTGGGCCCTCCGCGCCGCCTCCATGGGCGTGGGTCTCCAGCCCATGCCCCACCGGCTGCGGGAGAGCATTCCGCCCCTCGCTTCCGCCGCTTCCGGCTGGGTGGACGGCGGGAACATCCCCACCCTGCCCTTCTCCCTGGCGGAAGCCCTGGCCACCGTCCAGGCCATGGTCGGCGCCTGGGCGCTGACCGGCTGCCGCACGCTCCTTCTGGGCGGCGACCACTCGCTGACCCTCGGCGCCCTCCGGGCCCTGGCGGTGCAGCACGGCCCCCTGGGGCTGCTCCACCTGGACGCCCACCCGGACGCGGCGGAAGGCGCCGCCTGGGACACGGCCGTCCACCACGGAACGTGGCTGCGCCAAGCCCTCGAAGAGGATTTGGTGGACCCTTCGCGGGTGGTCCAGGCGGGCCTCCGGGCGCCGCGCTTCGACGACGGGGAACTGGCGTTCCTCCAGGCGGCGGGCGTCCGGATGTGGACTCCGGCGGACCTGCGGGACCCGCTGCTGGCTCCCCGGTTGGAGCAGGATCTCGCCCGGGTGGGCCAAGGTCCCGCCTACGTGAGCGTGGACCTGGACGTCCTGGATCCCGCCCTGGCGCCCGCCGTGGCGGAGCCGGTGCCCGGCGGCCTGGATCTCGCCGAGGTGCTCCGGCTCGTGCGCGCCGCCCGGGAATGGCCCGAACCCTGGGTGGGGGCCGACCTCATGGAACTGGCGCCCTCCCTGGAAGGGGGCGAGACCACCGCCCGGAACGCCGTGCACGTGGCTCTTCACCTCCTGGCCTGAACCATGGCTCCCGTCGACGCCTTCCTCTCCCTCCACGGCGCCTTCACCTGGGACGACCTGGTCGCCGCCCAGGATTTCGGATTCCTCACCTCCCTGGAGATCCAGGCCCAGATCGCGGGAGGAGGCCCCGCCGCCCAGCGCCTGAAAGCCCTGGCGGGCGAGGAGCTCCGGACCTTCGAGGCCCGCCTGTGGGAAGCCTGCGCCGAGGCCGTGGGCAAGGCGCCCCGCCCCGGGAGCGACCGCTGGGCCCGCGCCCAGGACCGGTGGCGGGAAGCCATCCTGCGCGCCGCCCTCGCCGCGGAAACGACCTCCGCCGAACTGGCCCGCCGCGTGGAGCACCTCTACGAGCAGGTGGGCTGCCCGGAAGACATGCTGGCGATGCTCCGGCCCTCCCGCGCCTGGTCGGGCACCCCCGCCACCGTGGATCCCGAAGCCGTGCGGCGGTTCCTCGACCACCGCGAGCGCTTGAAAGCCAGCTGAAGAATGATTTCCAAATAGTTGAAACAAAAATCTTGCATTACAAGCACGATCCAAGGATCGGCGGGCGCTCCGGCCGTGTGTCACCCTGGGGATTCCCTCCCGGAGTCCTGATGTCCCTGCCCGATCCCAGGCTGGACCAGCTGATGGACGGCGACGCCCCCGAATTGGAATCCCTCCTGCGCTGGCTGCTGGAGGCTCCGACCCACGCGGCCCGCACGGCCCGGCTCCGGCTTCTCCAGGCCGCCGCGGAGCGGAAAGGGGCGATGAACTCCCTGGCGGAGGCCTGGAACCACGCGTCCGCCGTCCGCCTGCTGGCGGAGACGGGCCTGCCGGATCGCACGACCCTGGCCGGGGAAGGCCTCCTGCGGATCGTGGACCGCGTCATTCCGCGCCTCGACCCTGAAGGTGACCTCTACGCCCTGCTGGACAGGCTGGGCCTGGGCGAGGAGGACGCCGGGTGGGTCGAAAGCCTGCCGGCGGATCTGCTGCAGGCGTGGGGCGCCGTCGTGGCTCCGCCCCCGGAGGCCTGGGCCCACGCCGCCCGGCTCCTGGCCCACCGCGCCGCGGCCGTGGGCCTTTCCCGCGATCTGCTGGCCCTGGATCCCGACGGCAGCGACGCGGATTCGCCCTTCTTCCATCTCACCCGGGCCGTCCACACCGCGGGGGAACATCCCGAGGCGCCCGCCGCCCAAGCCGCATGGGAGGCCTGCCGGTCGGGCTGCGTGGCCTCTCTGGCCTACGCCCATGTCCGCCTGGAGGAACGGGGCGTGTCCTCGGATCTGGTCTTCCGGTTGGAGCTGCTGGAGGCCCAGCTGGCGCGCATCGGGCTCCTTCTGGATTTCGCCGTGGGGCGGGGAAACGGCCCGGCTTTCGCGGCGGATCTCGTCCGCGGGAGCGCCCGCCAGCGGGGACTCATGCCCCTCCTGCGGACCACCGCCAAACGGCTCGCCCGGAAGGTGGTGGAGCACACGGGGGAAACGGGGGGCCACTACATCGCGGCCTCCCGCCGCGAATGGTGGGCCATGGGGGCTTCCGCCGCCGGGGGCGGAGCGCTCACGGCCGGCACGGCTCTGCTCAAATTCGGGCTCTCCGCCCTTTTCCTGGCGCCGCTGGTGGCGGGGCTTTCGCTGGCGGCCAACTACACCCTGAGCTTCTGCGCCATGCAGCTGCTGGGGTTCAGCCTGGCCTCCAAGCAGCCGGCCATGACCGCCGCCGCGCTGGCCGCGGCCCTGGAGGAGAAGGCGGAGGATCAGCTCCGGGAGATCGAGCTGGTGGCGGCCATCACCCGCACCCAGACCGCGGCCACCCTGGGCAACGTCCTCACCGCCATTCCCGCGGGAGTCGGCGTCGCCGCCCTGTGGATCCGCCTGACGGGCCACGGTCCGCTGGGAACGGCGTCCGCCCTCCACGGCCTCCACGGGAGCCACCCCTTCCATGGTTGGACGCTGGCGTTCGCCGCCCTGACCGGCGTCCTCCTGTGGCTCTCCAGCCTGGCCGCGGGATGGACCGCCAACTGGAGCGCCTATCGCTGTCTGCCTGAAGCCCTGGCCCGCAGCGGGAGGTTGACGGCCTGGTTCGGATCCCGCGGCGCCGCCGGGCTGGGGCGGTTCGTCCAGAAGCACCTGGCGGGATTCGCGGGCTACACGGCCCTCGGCGTCCTCCTGGTCTTCGTGCCGATGCTGTTCGCGTTCACGGGCATCCACGTCGAAGTCCGGCACGTCACCCTTCAGGCGGCCTCCCTGGCCCTGGCTTCGGCCAGCCTGTGGGCGGAAGGGAGCCTGCGGTGGGCCGACGTGCTGTGGGGCCTGTTGGGCGTGGGGCTCATCGGGGCCCTCAATTTCGCCGTGTCCTTCGCCCTGGCCCTGGCAACCGCCCTCCGCGCCCGGGATCTCGGCGGCCGCGCCAGCCGGCGCCTGGGATGGGCCATCCTCAAGGCCTTCAACCGCGAACCCGGCCGGTTCCTCCTTCCACCCCCCAAGGGCGCCTTCCCCGCGCCTTCCCCCTCCGGAGTCCCCCATGCCTAGACGGTTCTTCCCCGCCCTGATGGCGGCTTCCCTCCTGGCCGCGACCCTGTCCGCGGACGACAAGCCCGCGCCCGTCCGCCTCACGCCCCTGCGGGTGAGCCCCGCCTGCACCGTGACCCAGGACATCGGCCTCAGCCGGATCGAGATCGCCTTCGCCCGCCCGGCGGTCAAGGGACGGAAGATCTGGGGTGATCTGGTTCCCTTCGGCGAGGTGTGGCGGGCCGGGGCCAACACCGCCACCACCTTCACCTTCAGCCATCCCGCCCGCGTGGCCGGCAAGCCCGTCGCGGCGGGCACCTACGGGTTCTTCGCCATTCCCGGCGAGAAGGCGTGGACCCTCATCCTCAACCGCAAGGCCAAGCAGTGGGGCGCCTACGACTACAAGGCGGAAGACGACGTCGTGCGCTGGGAGGCGGCGCCCGCGGCCGGCCCCTTCCTGGAATGGCTCGACTACCGCATCGTCCCCCAGGACACGGGCCGCGCCGTGGTGGAGCTGGGCTGGGAGAAGCTGCGGGTGGGCTTTCCGGTGGAATTCGACACGAAGGCCCTCTACTGGGCGCACCTGGAGGAGACCCTGAAGAAGGCGCCCGACACGGACTGGATCCCCTGGTACCAGGCCGCCGCCTACTGCCAGGCCCAGGGCATCGAGCCGGCGAAGGCCCAGGCCTGGATCCAGAAGAGCCTCAAGGCCGGGGACAGCTGGTGGAACCACGAGACCGCCGCCCGCATCGACCGCGACGCCGGTCGCCGGACGGAGGCCCTGGCCCAGCTTCAGAAGGCCATCGAGCTGTCCCGGGGCAAGGCGCCCAAGGAATACACCGCCGACCGGGAGAAGGAACTGGCGGCGTGGCAGGGCGAAAAGTAGATCCGAAGATTTGAAGAGCACCGCCAAGAACGGCCGGCATCCGGCTTTTCTTGGCGGTGCTCTTTCAGTTCCTTCCTTCGAACTCGAATCGGCGGTTCAGGGCTTGAGCCCCTGAAGCGCCTTCTCCAGCTCGGCCTCGTTGGCGACGTAGGCGATCTGCTCCACGCTCAGCCGGTTCAGGTAGACCAGAGTCAGCTTCTTGTCCTGGGTGGGGAGGTTCTTGGTGGGCCCGGGGCCCGCGTCCAGCAGCAGGGGGAAGGGATGCCGCCGCATCCGGGGCTTGGCGATGGCCCAGGTGATGACGCCGGGCATGGCGCTGATGTCGAGGATCATGCAGGCGCGCCGGTCGGACAGGTAGGTGCCGCCCTTCTGGTCCAGGACGTGGAAGGCCATCTTGGCCAGGCCCTTGTCGCGGGAGAACAGCAGGAGGCGCGTGCTTTCGTCCACGCGGTGCTGCTGGCTGCGCTGGTCCTGGAGCGCGAAGGGCTCCAGCCGCCCGCCTACGCCCAGATCCGCGGGGGAAGCGCCGGAAAACGCCGCCACCCCCATGAATACCGCCATCGCCTTCATCCAGCTGCCCCGCATCGACCCGCTCCTTTTGGTGTGGTTACGCTTCATTCCCAAGGCCATTCCCACCGCGCATCCGCGGCAGCTGCTCCCGCATCGGCTGGTGCCTTGCATCACGCATTCCGGTCTTCCCGGTCGTGCCTCCATGTCGGCCGTCCCTTTCCGAGGATCGGCCTGGAGACCTTCCCCTTACCTTACCCAGGACGGATGAATGGGCGGATTATTGCGGTTCAAACAGAAAAATTCGCGCGGCGCGTTTTTTCCCGTCAGACGCCCTTCTTTGCCGCGCCCCACACCACTTTGTGGAGCTGGACCTGCATCCGGACGGGCAGGCCGTCGGCGACGATCCGCTCCGCCAGCCAGGCGGGATCCAGCTTCCCCCACACCGGACTGAACAGCACCTCCCACCGGTCCCAGGCGGCGCGCTCGGCGCACCAGGCCTTGGCCCAGGCGTAATCGGCCTCGTCGCACAGCACGAGCTTCAGTTCGTCCTGCCCGGGCACCATGTGGTCGAGGTTGGATTCCAGCCAGCGATGGCCTTCGCCGCTGGCGGGGGTCTTGCGGTCCACGATCTTGATCACCTCCCGGGGCAACGGCGCCAGGTCGTGGCTGCCCGCGGTCTCCAGGGCCACCTCGTGGCCGAGTTCCAGGAGGGCCTCCAGCAACTGCGGCGCGCCGGGATGGGCCAGGGGCTCGCCTCCGGTCAGCTCCACGAAGGGGGCGCTGGGTCCCTTCCGCGGCGGCCCCAGCCGGCGACGAGCCTCCTCCACGAGATCCTCCAGCTCGCGAAAGGTCCCGTCGTGGAACGCGTATTCCGTATCGCAGTAGGCGCATCGCAGGGGACAGCCGGAGAGCCGGATGAACAGGCACGGCCGTCCGATCCGGGCGCCCTCCCCCTGGATGGAATGGAACACTTCGTTGACCTTGAACTTCATCCGGCGGAACCCCTTGGGAACGATTCTCCCATGGGGAAAGGGGTCAGACCCAACGCCGGCCGCCATCGAGGGTGAGGATCTCGCCCGTGAGGAAGGGGCTGGCGGCGGCGTAGCGCACGGCTCGGCAGAGGTCCGACGGATCGCCGATCCGCTTCACCAGGCTCCGCTCCGCCAGGAAGGCCGTCTCCCGCGCCTCGGCGGGCAGCACCGCGCCGAGGGCGTGCCCGACTACCCGGATCTTCGGCGCCAGCAGTTGGGCCAGGCCCGGAACCAGGGCCGCGAGGCCCGCTTTCGCCGCGCTGTAGGGAAGCCGCTTCAGCCAGGGCTGGTGGAGGGAGGTGTCCAGCAGAAGCTGGAGGCAGGCGCCTTCGGCCAGATGGGACGCGAGGGCCTGGGCGCAGAGGAAGGGAAAGGTCAGGTTCAGCCGCCAGGTGGCCGCCAGGGCCTCGGGCTCCCACGAGCCGAGAAGCTGCTCCGGGAAGGTGCCCGCCACCAGGATCGCGCCGGCGACCGTCCATCCCTCTGCTGCCAAGCCGTCCAGATCTGCCATCATGCGGGACACCAGCTCCGGGCTCTCCGCGTCCCACCGAAGCGTCCGGACCCGTGCCGTCTTCGACAGCTCCTCCACCCACGTTTCCGATTCCCAGTCTCCCGAACTGGTCAGCACCAGGTCGTGATCCCGGGCCAGATCCTCCGCCAGGGCGCGTCCCAGCCGCTGCCTTCCGCCCACCAGCACGAAGCAGGGCCGTCCATTCCGCGAGATCCGCTCCATCCGGGCATTCTTCCACAAAGGCCCCATGAATCCCTACCTCAAACGCATTCGCTGGCGCTTGCTGTGGATCAGCCTGGCCTGCGTGCTGCTCTCGACGGGCTCCTTCGCCCTGAACCAGTGGATGTACGCGGCCTCGGACGACCAGTGCTCCTGGGTGGTGGAGAACGGGAAGATCATCATCCGCGAGATCCTGCCGGACGGCGTGGCCGAAGAGGCCGGGCTGCTGGAGGGCGACGAGCTGGTGAAGATCCAGGGGCGGACCTTCCCGGCGACGCTGGAAGGGACGCTCAAGGCCCAGCGGTTCATCAACGAGAAGCCCGCCAATGCGTACTTGATCTACACGGTGAAGCGCCAGGGCCGCCAGATCCTGATTCCCGTCCGGCTGGTGAAGCCGATCAACCTGGTGCAGCTCGCGCTGCTGCTCAACGGCCTCGTCGCCTGGGCCATCGGCCTGCTGGTGGTGCTGTCGGCGCCGGAGCGCAAGAGCTCGCGCCACTTCTTCTACCTCGCGGCGACGGCGCTGCTCCTGTCGGGAATCATCGCGTCGGGGAACGCGCCCACGGCCATCCGCGTGGGCATCGCCCTCATGGCCACCGTCTCCGTCGCGCTGCTGCCGCCCCTGTGGGTCCACTTCTTCCTCCGCTTCCCCCATCCCTTCGCGCTGCGCCGCAACCGCCGCTTCCTCCGGGCCCTGTACGGCACCTTCGCGGCGATGGCCCTCATCCAGCTGAGCGTCCGGCTGTGGTTCATCCTCAATGACGGCGCGGTGCGCCCGCCCGTCGGCGGGCCGGAAACCATCCTCCGGACCCTGCTGGGCGCCATTCCCGCGCCGCTCTACGCCGCCGCGGCGCTGACGGGCCTCGGGTTCTTCGTGGCGGGCGCCTTCCGGGCGTCGGAGCGGCTGCGCCGGGCCGTGCTGCCCTCCCTCATCGTGGCCGCGGCCCTGTGCCTCGACCTGGTGGCGTGGTCCGTCCTCCAGGGGCGCTACGGCACCAGCCTGCTCTTCCAGCGGCAGACGTTCATCTTCATGCTGCCGGCGCCGCTGCTGCCCCTGAGCTTCGCCTACGCCATCTTCCGCCACGGGCTGTTCGACGTGCGGAAGGTGCTGCTGCGCTGGGTAAGCTACATGGCCATCCTCGCGCTGACCGTGGCGCTCTACCTGGGCGGCCTGGCGTGGGCGTTCTCGCACCTGGCCTCCATTCCCTCCGGCTGGGCCGGCGCCCTGATCGGGCTCCTGGCGCTGCCCCTGGGCTGGGCGCTGCGCCTGCTGCTCCGCGGGATCCGGCGCCGGTTCCGGCGGGATTTCTCCAGCACCCGGGAGATCGCCCTGGGCGCCGTCCGCGAGCCCCGCAAGCGGTTCAGCGAGGAGGCCCTCCTCAAGTCCCTCCGCCGGGCGCTGAGCGAGGCCTTCCAGCCCCAACTCCTGGAGATCCTGCCCATCGAAGACCGCCAGATCCTCCTGCCCGCCGCCGAGTCCGAGGGCCGGGATGACCGCCGCGTCCGTTTCCCACCGCAGCCGCTCCACCTTCCGGCGGGGCTGCTCCGCCTCGCCCGGGAGAACCGCGAACTGGTTCTCGGCCTGGGCAGCGAGGAAGCGGACTGGATCCGCGAGCAGGGCGAGCACCTCCGCGCCCACGTGGACGCCCTGGAGGCCCAGCTCCTCCTGCTGATCCTCGCGGGGGACCAGGCCCACACCGCGGTCCTCCTGGGAGGGAAATACGCGGAGCTGAACTACGGTCGCGAGGACCGGGAGCTGCTGCGCGAAGTGGCCCTGGCAGCGGGCCAGGTGCTGGAGACCGCCGTGATGCACGGCCGCCTGCTGGCCCAGGAGCGCCTCAGCCAGGAACTGGAGACCGCCCGGCGCATCCAGGAAAGCCTGATCACCTCCCAGCTCCCGCCCATTCCCGGCTTCCACGTGGCCCTGCGCCTGGAGCCCGCCCTGGAGACGGGCGGCGACCTCCTGTTCGTCAAGCGCCGCCCCAGCGGCGCGTGGCTGGCGGCGGTGGGCGACGTGTGCGGAAAGGGACTGGCGGCGGCGCTCTACATGGCCCAGGCCACCGCCCTCCTGGAGCAGGCCGTCCAGCGGGAGGACCAGGGCCTGGAGGAGATCCTCTGCTCCCTGGACCGCACCCTGCGCCAGCTCCTGGGACAGCGGGGCTTCCTCACGCTGATCCTGCTGGAGTGGGACGAGCGCGGGAACTACCGCCTCGCGCGGGCGGGCCACCCCGGCGCGCTCCTGCTGAAGGGGCTGCCCGAGGACTGCTTCACCGAGGTGATCCCCAAAGGACGGGGCCTCGGCCTCCGCCCCGCCGGTCCCGGCGACTGGGAAGTGATCGAAGGCACATTGCCTCCGAAGGGTTGGATGGTGCTCTACAGCGACGGCCTGTCCGAGGCCATGAACCGCCAAGGCGAGCTGTACGGCACGGATCGGCTGTGCGGACAGCTCCGCCGGCTATGGGGAACGGGCAGTCCCCGGGCCGCCTGCGAGGCCGTTTTCCAGGACGTGTCCGCCTTCGACACGCAGAACCGGGACGACCGGACTTTGTTTATCCTGGGTAGGGAGCACGCATGAGCCGTTCCGCCCTTCGATGGAGCATTCCTGTCCTGCTGGGCCTCCAGCTGGCGATGCTCTGGCTGCAGGGCGCCCAGCTCCATCGCCAGAACCAGGTGCTCCAGGGCCTGCGGGAGGACATCCAGGCCCTCGCCGATTCCATCGAGAGCAGCGGGGGCGCCGCGTCCTGGGAGGACGACGCCTCGGCCGTCCCCGCCAGTTTTCTGAAGCCCACCCAGAAGAAGGTGGCCGTCCTGGGCGTCCAGGAAGAACAGGAAGCCGCCGCCAAGGACCTCCAGGCGTCGCGCGAATCCGCCCAGAAGGCGGTGAAGGACGCCCGGGAGGCGCAGTCCAAGCTTTCCATCGAGGAGAACATCCGCAAGGCGGAGGAGGCGCAGAAAGTCCAGACCGCCGCCCATTCCGGCCAGCGGTGGGCCTGGATCGCCCTCGGGGCGCTCGCGGTGGTCCTGGTGCTTCGCGCCATCCTGCGCCGGCGCCGCTGATGTCGCTGCTGGAATACCTCCGGACCGATCCCGACTGCCGCAACCTCGCCGAGGGGGCGATCCACGCCGTGGCGCCGGCGCTGGAAGATCCGGATCCCGCCGACATCGTGATGCACATCAACGAATGGGCCTTCATCCTCGCGGGACGGATGCCCCTGCCCTGGAACACGCACAAGGCCCTGGACGCCCTGAATCACCTGCTGTTCACCGAACTGGGGTTCCAGGGCGACCGCGAGACCTACGACGATCCGCTCAACGCGCTGCTCCCGGCGGTGGTATCGCGGCGGAAGGGGCTTCCCATCTCCCTGTCCATCCTGTGGGTGGCTCTGGCCCGGCGGATGGGCTTCGACGCCGTCGGCGTGGGGCTGCCCGGCCACTTCATCGCGGCCCTGCGGACCGACATGGGCCTCCTCTGCTTCGATCCCTTCCACCAGGGCCGCCCCGTGGGGGAAGAGGCCGGCGCCGATCTGGTGAAAGCCGCCACGGGCGGGCGGATTCCCTTCCAGCGGGAGATGCTCCGGCCTGCACCGGACCGGACG
Organism: Geothrix sp. 21YS21S-4; assembly: GCF_030845995.1. Classification (NCBI taxonomy): domain Bacteria; kingdom Pseudomonadati; phylum Acidobacteriota; class Holophagae; order Holophagales; family Holophagaceae; genus Geothrix; species Geothrix sp. 21YS21S-4. Next base: position 1,481,584 of record NZ_CP132719.1, on the reverse strand, counting down.
ATCCTCGCCCGGCTGGTCCGCAACCTCCATCTGCGGTTCCTCCACGCGGAGGACTGGGAAGAGGCCCTGTGGACGGGCACGCACCTGATCCTTCTGGAACCCGAGAATCCCCGCGCCCACAAGGAACGGGCCTTCGTCCATCTCCAGCGCGACGAGCCCGACCAGGCCCGCGTCGACCTGGAGGAAGCCCAGCGGCTCGGTTCGGGGGAGGATCCCGAAGTGCAGGCCTGGCTCCAGCAACTGCAACGCTGACGAACCTGACGGCTCGCCCGCGCATTCCTGAAGCATGCGAATGATCGGTCCGGCTTCCGCGCTGTCGGCGCTCCTCCTGCTGTTCGGCTGCTCCCAGCCGCGCTTCGTCTACCGCACCGACCCGGCCTTCCGCGGCGGGGCCTACCGCACGGTGGCCCTCGATCTCCGGACGGATCAGGTGCTGATCCGGGAGGGCTTTCGGCCCGTCGATCCAGGGTTCCGCCGCCAAGCCGTCCTCTCGGCCCTGACCGCGCGCGGATATCGCCCCGAGGCTGCCGGAACCGCGGACCTGTGGGTGGCCGTCCATCTCCTGGTCGAGGCACGGGAGGAAGGATCCGCCGGTCCTTCCCGTCCGGCGCGGGGCGCGGGCCGCCGGGGCGGCGGAGGCCCGCCCCGGGGAGAGGGCGCGCCGCGGGATGCGGGGGAGCGAAGGACCGGCCGCGGGACCCTCCTCGTCCAGCTTCTGGACCCGAAAACGGGGCAGGCCCTCTGGCAGGGCGAGAGTCCCCTCGAACGAGGGGACCGGGATTCCGAAGAGGTCGTACGGAAGCTGCTGGAGCCCCTGCCCTCCCCTCGCCCCTGAACGCGACGCGGGGGCCCGAAGGCCCCCGCGTATGAACCGACGGCGAAAGGCCGGCGGCTACTTCGCCTGCTTCTGCTGGGCCTCGACGACCGTGAGGGCCGTGAGGTGGATGATGTCGTGCAGGTCGCTGTGCCGCTGGAGCACGTGGACCGGCGCGGCCATTCCGCAGGTGATGGGCCCGATGACCTCGGCGTCCGCCAGCCGCTGCACCAGCTTGTAGCCGATGTTGCCGCTGGTGAGGTCGGGGAAGATCAGGACGTTCGGACCGCCGGGCAGGTCCACCCACGGGTAGTTCTCGGCCAGGATCCCTTCGCCCAGGGCGGTGTCGGCCTGCATCTCGCCGTCGCACTTGAGGTCGGGACGCTGGGTCTTCACCAGCTCCACGGCCTTCTGCACCTTGCGGACCAGAGGATGGTCCACGCTTCCGAAGGTGGAGAAGGACAGCATCGCCACCTGGGGATCCATGTTGAAGGTGTCCTTCACCAGGTCCGCGGTAAGCAGGGCGATCTCCGCCAGCTCCTCGCTGTTGGGCTCGATGTTCATGGTGGTGTCGGAGAAGAACAGCACGCGGTTCTTCAGGACCATGGTGTAGACGCCACACACGCGCTTCACCCCGCGGCGGGTTCCGATCACTTCGAGGCAGGGCCGGATGGTGTCGGGGTAGTACATGGTCAGCCCCGCGATCAGGCCGTCCGCCTTCCCCATGCGGCACATCATCGCGCCGAAGTAGATCCGCTCGCGGATCTTCCGCTGGGCCTCGAAGCGGGTAATGCCGCGGCGCTTCCGGAGTTCGTAGAAGGCGTCCTCGGCCTCTTCCCGCCAGGTGACGGCGTGGGGATCCAGGATCTCGACACCGTCGAGCTCCACGCCGTATTCGGCGGCGACGGCCTTCACCTTGGCGGGATCGCCCAGGAGGATCGGCTTGCACACGCCCTCATCCGCCATCTGGGACACGGCCTGGAGGATCAGGGGATGGTCGCCCTCGGGGAAGACCACGCGCTTGGGATCGGCCTTGGCGCGGTTCACGACGCTGCGGATGACGTCCTTGCTGCGCCCCTGGAGGCCCTCCAGGCGCTCGATGTAGGCCTGCATGTCGGCGATGGGCTGTTTGGCTACGCCGGTGTCCATGGCGGCCTTGGCGACGGCGGGAGCCACCCACAGGAGGACGCGGGGATCGAAGGGCTTGGGGATGATGTACTCGGGGCCGAAGGTGAACTTCTGGCCCGAGTAGGCCTTCACCACGGAATCGGGCACCTCCTCCTTGGCCAGGGCCGCCAAAGCCTTCGCGGCGGCGAGCTTCATGGGCTCGTTGATCTCGGAGGCCCGCACGTCCAGCGCGCCGCGGAAAATGAAGGGGAAGCCCAGGACGTTGTTCACCTGGTTGGGATAGTCGCTGCGGCCCGTCGCCATGATGATGTCGTCGCGGGTGGCCTTGGCGGTGGGGTAGTCGATCTCGGGGTCGGGGTTGGCGAGGGCGAAGACGATGGGATTCTTCGCCATGCTCTTCACCATGTCGGGGGTCAGCACGCCCTTGCTGGAGCAGCCCACGAAGACGTCGGCGCCGACGATCACCTCGCCGAGGGTCCGCAGGTCCGACTTCTTGATGAACTTCTCCTTGTAGACGTTCATGCCCTCCTTGCGCCCTTCGAAGACCAGGCCCTTGGTGTCGCACAGCCACAGGTTCTCGAGCTTGACGCCCGCTTCGACCATCATGTTCGCGCAGGCGATGGCCGAGGCCCCGGCACCACTGAACACCACCTTCATGTCGCCGAGCTTCTTCTTGATCAGCTCGGAGGCGTTCATCAGCGCCGCGGTGCTGATGATGGCCGTCCCATGCTGGTCGTCGTGGAAGACGGGGATGTTCATTTCCTTCTTGAGGCGGGTCTCGATCTCGAAGCACTCGGGAGCCTTGATGTCCTCGAGGTTCACGCCGCCGAAGGTGGGTTCGAGAGCCTTCACCACCTGGCAGAACTTGTCGATGTCCTTCTCGTTCACTTCGATGTCGAACACGTCGATGTCCGCGAAGCGCTTGAACAGGACGCCCTTCCCTTCCATCACGGGCTTGCCCGCGATGGCGCCGATGTCACCCAGGCCCAGCACGGCGGTGCCGTTGGAGATCACCGCCACGAGGTTGCCCTTGGCGGTGTAGGTGTAGGCCAGTTCGTTGTCCTTCTCGATTTCCAGGCAGGGTTCCGCCACGCCGGGAGAATACGCCAAGGAGAGGTCCCGCGCCGTGGAGCACGGCTTGGTGGCGACCACCTCGATCTTCCCCTTCCGTCCCTGCGAATGGTAGTCGAGGGCTTCCTGCTTACGTGTCATGGCCACACTCCTTGGATACGAGTGCCCTGTTTTTTTGGGCTGAGTGCCCCCAGCTTACACGTCGCGTTCCGCGAACCTTCCTGAAAGGTCCTCAATCGCCGCCATTGTGGCGGGGATCACATGCGGCGCTTCCGCTGCGCCCGCAGCGGAGCTACGATCCACCAACCCTTTTCCGGAGATCCCATGCGCTGTTTGCCTTTTTTGATATGTGGTCTGATGGTCTTACCACTTGTTTCACAACAGCCAAAACCCGCTTCGAAGGCCGTACAGCCCGCCAAGGAAGCCAAAGTGGCCTGGGACGGGGAATGGACCCTCGCCCCTTCCCAGAGCGACAGGATCGACGAACGAATCGATGCTCATCTCCAGGATCAGAACTTCGCCATGAAGCTGTTCTGGAAGCGGAAGCTCCAATCCGCCTGCCGCGCTTTCGACAAGCTGGACATCCTCGCGGGGGACGGCCTTTCCGTCACCATGGGCCGCGAGCGCCCCATCGACACGCCCACGGATGGCACTGAAAGCCCGTGGAAACGCAGCGACGACGCGACATTCAAGGCGACCCTCGCCAAAGAGGGACGGACGATGACCCAGACGCTCGTCGGCGACAGCTACACCCTGACCTACGCCTACGTGATGCGGAAGGATGGGGACTCGCTGGCCCTCCAGGTGACCTACGCCCATCCCAAACTGGAGGCGCCCTTCACCTACAAGCTGGTGTTCAAGCGGAAGGACTGAGCCTCTTCTCCCTGGGCCACACTGGAGGGATGCGTCCGCCCGCTCCCCCGCCCCTGCCCTGCCGCGCGCCCTGGTGGGCGGCTTCGGGACATCTGCAAACGATCCTGGGGAACTACCTTCCGGGCGAACCGCCAGCCCATCCCTCCACCCCGTTCCGGATCGCGCTACCCGACGGAGATGAACTCGCGGGGCGCCACTATCCGGGAGAGACGGGCGTCCTCGTTCTGGTATTCCACGGCCTGGGCGGGGACGATCAGGCCCACTACGTGCGCCGCACGGTCGCCATCGCGCGGGAAGCGGGGCACCACGTGTGGACCGTGAACCACCGCGGCTGCGGCGCGGGACGGGGCCTCGCGAAGCGGCCCTACCACAGCGGATCGGGCGACGATCTGGGCGCCGCCTTCGCCGCCGCGCGCGAACGGCATCCGGACCTGCGCCAACTGGCCATCGCCTACTCCCTCTCCGCCAACGCCCTGCTGCTCAACCTCGGCGGCGGCCTGCCCGCACCCGCCGCGCAGCCCGACGCCGCCATCGCCGTGAATCCGCCGGTGGATCTCGCCGCCTGCTCCCGCACCATCCACGCCGGGCTCAGCCGCCTCTATGAACTGCGCTTCATCCGGCGCTGCCGGGCCGCCATCCGGCAACGCCTGGAGGATGGACTCATCCCCGACGCCTACCGCACGGGCCCTCTCATGAGCCTCCGGCAGTTCGACGACGCCTACACCACCCGCGCTGCAGGCTTCCGGGACGCCGACGATTACTACGCCCAATGCTCGGCGCGCCCCCACCTGTCGAAGATCACCGTGCCCACCGTCATCCTCGCGGCGAAGGACGATCCCTTCATCCCCTGGCAGCACGTCGCCCAAGCAGATCTCCCGCCGGCGGTGCACCTCCATCTCGAAGCGCAGGGCGGACACATGGGCTACCTCAGCCGGGATCTTCCCGGCCGCCGCTGGCTGCCCTACGCCGTGGCGCATTACGCAAAGGAACTGCTCAGCCAGTGAAAGAAGAGAACCGATTCACCACCAAGGCACCAAGACAAGCCAAAGAGAATGCTTTATCAGCTAACGGTGTTTCCTTTCTTCCCGTCGCCTCAGCGAATGGCGAGCGCGCGCAGGTCCGCCACCAGCCCGGGGAGAAGCCCCGCAACTACGGCGATCTGCGCCTCGGTCGCATCCAGGCCGAGGCTGAAGCGGACGGTGCCCTGGGCGTAGACGTCGGGGATCCCCATCGCCCGGAGGACGTGGCTGGGCTCGCGCATGCCGGTGCTGCAGGCGCTGCCGGTGGACACGCAGATGCCCCGCTCGGCGAGCTTGAGCTGAAGGGCTTCCCCGTCGAGCCCCGCGAATCCGACGAGGCTGGTGTTGGGCAGCCGCTGGGCGCCGGCGCCGTGGATCCGCGCGTCCGGAATCTCCGCCAGGATCCGCGCCTCCAACGCATCCCGCAGGCGGCGGACGGTGTCCATCCCCGGCAACCGGGCCTGCGCCAGTTCCGCCGCGCGGCCGAGTCCCACGATTCCGGGGACGTTCTCCGTTCCCCCGCGGCGTCCCCGCTCCTGGGAGCCGCCCAGGATCAAGGGTTTCAAGCGCACGCCCCGGCGGATCATGAGCAGGCCCGTGCCCTTGGGGCCGTGGAACTTGTGGCCGCTGAGGCTGAGCAGATCCGCGCCCCAGGCGGCCGCGTCGATGGAGATCTTCCCCGCGGCCTGGGTGGCGTCCACCAAAAATAGGGCACCCTTCGCTTTCGCCAGCCTTGCCGCTTCGGCCACCGGGAAGAGAACCCCGGATTCGTTGTTGGCGGCCATGACCGCCACCAGCGCGGTATCAGGGCGCACAGCGGCCTCCAGGGCATCCAGATCCAGGCGACCCTCGCCATCCACGCCCACGTCCGTCGTCTCGCCCCCCTGGGCCTTCCACCAGGCCACCAGCGCACGCACCGCGGGGTGTTCCACGGCGGTGGTCACGAGGTGCCGCTTCGTCGGAAAGGCCTCCCACGCGCCTTTGAAAGCGTGATTGAGGCTCTCCGTGCCGCCCGAGGTGAACACGAGTTCCGCGGGCGCGCAGCCGACCAGGGCCGCCGCCTGCTCCCGCGCCGCGACCACGGCGCCGTCCGACAGGTGCCCCAGGGCGTAGGCCGCGCTGGCGTTTCCGAAGCGCTCGGTGAACCACGGCCGCATGGCCTCGAAGACCTGCGGATCCAGGGCGGTGGTGGCGTTGTGGTCGAGGTAGATCAGCTCCATGACCCCGATTGTCCCACCTTCCGCAGCGCGGCCAGCGCCTCCTCCCGCCCGGCCAGGCCCGGGGCCTTGCCCTGGAAGCTCTTCCCCGAACCGCCGCCCTTGGCGCCGAGGATCGCCGCAGCGGCCTTCCCAGCGGCGGGCACGTCGAGGGGAGCGGCCTCGCCCGCGCTCAGCAGGAAAATCGCCGCCCCGCCCGTCTCCGCGGTGAGGAAGACGGCCTTGGCCGGATCCGCCGCGAGGACCTGTCGCGCCAGTTTCTGGAGAAAGGCCATGTCCCGTCCCGCGAAGTGGGCTTCCACCATCGCTTCCGGCCGGGAAACCAGGTCCGCGGCCTGGAATCCGGCCAGTTCCTCCTCCAGCTTCCGGCCCTGCCGCTCGGCGGCGAGCAGCTGGTCCAGCTTGCCCTGGAGGGCGGCCCCGAGGCCGTCATCCGGAGCGCCCAGGAGCGTGCGGAGGGCCGCGTTCCGGGCCTCATGAACGCCCAGCCGCCGCCGGACGCGGCCTCCCGCGACGTAGAACAGGCGGGTGCCGCCGCGGATCGGTTCGGTGCCCAGCAGCTTCAGGGCTTCGATCTCGCCCGTGTGGCGCAGGTGCGTCCCCCCGCAGGTGTTCAGGTCCAGGCCCGCGATCCCCACCAGGCGGATGTCGCCGGTGTGGCCCTCGGGCAGGCCGCGGGAGCGGACGGCTTCCCGCTCGTATTCCTCAGGGCTCACCCGCCGCGCCGTGATCTCCCGGGCCGCCCGGATCTCCGCCGCCACGGCCTCTTCCAGCCGCTCCAGGTCGGCGGGGGCGATGGACGCGGCGTCCAGTTCGATGTCGCACACCGACGGCCCCAGATGGAAGGCCGTCGTGCCCCAGCCGAAGCGATCCTGGGCCACGGCCGTGAGCAGGTGCTGGCCCGTATGCTGCTGCATGTGGTCGAAGCGCCTCGGCCAGTCGAGGGCCACGGAAACCGCGCCCTCCACCGCCGGAGCGGCCAGGTAGTGGCGGATTTCCCCCGCGCGCTTCTGCACGTCGAGGACGGGAATCCCACCCAGCGACCCCCGGTCTGCGGGCTGGCCGCCACCTTCGGGGTACAGCAGGCTGTCCTCCAGGATGGCGAAGGGCCGACCCTCTTCTTCTCCTGTACGCAGTACCCGGGTCTCCAGGGCGGTGGCGTAGGGGTCGCGCTCGTAGGCCGGAATCATCCCGGGAGCCTAGCACAGCGGCTAGTCTGGAAGGCCGGTCCGCCATGTCCCACGCCCCCCTTCCCGAGCGCCTGCGCCCCACGACCCTCGACGAGGTGGTGGGCCAGGAGCACCTGCTCGGCCCCAAAGGAGGGCTGACCCGCCTCACCGCCGGGGGCCGCCTCCCATCCATGGTGCTGTGGGGACCGCCCGGAACGGGCAAGACCACGCTGGCCCGCATCCTGGCGGAGGCCACGGGTCACACCTTTCGGGAATTCTCGGGCGTCGGCGGGAGCGCGGCGGAACTGAAGAAGTTCCTCCAGGAAAGCCGGGACATGCCCCTATTCCGGGGCGTCCCGCCGGTCGTATTCCTGGATGAGATCCACCGCTTCAACCGCGCCCAACAGGACATCCTGCTGCCCTTCCTGGAGCGCGGCGAAGCCGTCCTCATCGGGGCCACCACGGAGAACCCGGCGTTCTACCTGAATCCCGCGCTCCGCAGCCGCTGCCAGCTCATCGCCCTCAAGGGCCTGGAGCCCGCCCACATCCAGCGCGTGCTCGCGCGGGCCTGGGCGAAGGAACGGGACGGCGAGCCGGAACCGCCCGAGGTCTTCGAATGGCTGTCCCACTGGGCGGGGGGCGACCTCCGGGCCGCGCTGTCCGGGTTGGAGACCTGGATGGAAATGCCGGATGCGGACCTGGAATCTCTCCAGGGCGCCCTGGGCGGCCGGATGATGTTCGACCGCGCCGATGGCCACTACGACTTGGCCAGCGCGTTCCAGAAGAGCCTGCGGGGCTCCGACGCCGACGCCGCGCTCTACTACCTCAGCCGCATGATCCGCGGCGGGGAGGATCCCCGCTTCATCGCCCGCCGCCTGATGGTGTGCGCCGCCGAGGACGTCGGGAACGCCGATCCCCAGGCCTTCATCCTGGCGGAAGCCGCCAGCCGCGCGGTGGAGCAGATCGGGTGGCCCGAGGCCCGCATCCCCCTGGCCCAGGCGGTCATCTACGTGGCCAACGCCGCCAAGAGCAACGCCACCGTCATGGGCATCGACGCCGCCCTCGCCGCGGAGGACGCCCCCATTCCCGAAGCCATCCGCGACTCGCACACCTCCACCGCCCGGAAGGCGGGCATGGGCACGGGCTACCACTACTCCCACAACGACTACGACCGCGAACAGGCCTTCCTCCCCGACCGCCTGCGGAGCCAGGCCTTCTACGAGCCCCGCAGGCCCCAGGAGCGCAGTTGGCGCGATCGCCAGGAGCCCGAGGCGGCGGCCCTCGCTGGGCGATGGGAAACGTGGATCGAGGAGCACCCCGAAGGGGGCGAGTTGCCACTGGAAGCCTGGAGCGCCGAGCTGGCCTGCAGCCGCGAAGCCCTTGCCCGCGCCGTGGCCAAACTGGCGCAGGGGAAGTTCAGCCTGGCGCGGAAGCTGGAAGCGAAGCCGCTGTGAGACCGGATCAGAGGCTGATCCACGCTCCGACGACGAGGTAGGGTTCCAGCCGGTTGGAGCTGGACGCCCGGGTTTCGTCGAGATGGCCCAGGATCAGGGCGGGCCCGGGGGGAAGCGGAGTTCCCGATTCCAGGGCGATCCTGTCTTTGCCTTCGCCCGGGACGAATTCCCGCCGGTGGGAATCCGCACCGCGAACCACCGCGCCGGCAAAGAAGGCGTTCCCCTTCCCGATCGGGGGAAAATCGCTCAGCAGAAGCGCTTTCAGCACCCCCCACCGGACGCGTTTCGCTCGCCGGCGGGGCCTCGCATCTTCCGCCCTCAGGGTGCAGAGAGCGGACATTTTCTCCGGAATGGCGAGAGCTTCCGGATCCTGGAGGACGGGGATGCCTGCCCGGAAGGTGAACAGGACCGGATGGCCGGCCAGGAAACGCAGGTGGAAAGACGGGAAGGAATCGGAGGGAACCTTGAATTCTTCCACCTGCCGCAGGTCGAGCACGGGCGGGCCTGCGTGGCCAGGGACGGCCGCCAGGAGAACCATGAGGGAAAGAAGCCCTGGAAGCACTTTCACGGATGCCTTTCTGCCGAAGCAAATGCGAAGGGGAGGCGCGGCGCTTCGGCCTCGCCTCCCCTCCCGGAACCCGACGCGCTAGGGAATGACCACGGCGTAGAAATCCCCCGCCGTGGCGCCGGAGGTCGTCTTGCCGTAGACCAGCGTGTTCAGGCCGATGGCCTGGGGCGTGGCCTTCACATGGCTCTGGCTCCCGAGAACCTCTCCCGCGCCGGTGTTGACCGTCGCGAACGTGTTGGGAGCGGGCGTGGCGTGAAGGGCCGGCCCCATCCACAGGGCGTATTCCCCGTAGAAGCCCCCGTAGGTCGTGATCCGGATGGTGTAGGTGGCCGACGGCAGGACAACCGCCAGGGTGTCGAGGGCGCCTACGTCGTAGGTGGTGAGCGTGGCGCCGGCCGCGTTGTAGAGGGTGATGATGTCGTCCGCCGTGCCGCCGGCGGCGGTGGGGAAGGTCTGGATGTAGTACAGCGGCAGCGCGTAGTTGATGGTCTGGACGGGGATGGATTGTCCCGCCTGGACCTGGAAGACGCTGCTGCTGCCTGCGGTGCTCCCGTAGTAGGTCTTGACGACGTAGTAGCCGGGTCGAAGCAGATTGAAGAAGGCCACGCCGTCCTCGCCAGTGACGCTTCCCGCCACCGTCAGGCTGCTGGCCACGTAATTGGAAATGGCACCGGCGGAATCGCACTGGTAGAGGTAGGTGGCCACTCCGGAGAAGGGGCTGGTGGAGCCCTGGAAGGTATTCAGGACCTTCACCTTCAGGGGCGCATTGACGTAGTTGGACGCGGGCGTGGTGTGCGCGTTCACATCGGCCACCACGGCGGCGATGGTCTTCAGCACGTTGACACGCCCCCAGCCGGTGCCTTCGGTGTAGCCCGTCGCGCCTTCGATGAAGTCGGCATTCGCTTCCAGATAGGTCTTGATCTGGGCGGGATTCAGGTCGGGAGCGAAGGTGAGCATGTAGTTCACCAGCCCCGTCACGAAGGGCGCCGACATGGAGGTCCCCGAGTCGGACTCGTACTCCGTAGTGGATCCGATATAGGTGGAGATGATGTCGTAACCGGGGGCGCACACGGAAATGTTGCGTCCGGACGTGGAGAAGTGGACTTTCTTGTCCTGGCCGTTGGTGGCGCCCACGGCGACCACGCCGGCGTAGCCCGCCGGGTACTGGGCCAGGCTCTGACCGGTGTTGCCCATCGAAGCGACGATGACGACGTTGTTCTCGACGCACTGCTCCACCATGTCGATGGCGAACTGGGAGGCGCTGCTTCCGCCCAGGGACATGTTGACGGCGATGGTGTGGGGGTAGTGCGCCGCCTTCCACTGGATCAAGTGGTAGAGCGAACCGTAGATGGCCCACGTGCCTCCCGAGCCGGCGTCCGAGAGCCCCTTGTAGCTAACGAGATCCACGTTCCAACAGACGCCCGCGACGCCCTTTCCGTTGTTGCCCCGGGCGGCGAGGGTGCCGGCCGTATGGGTCCCGTGACCGGCGCCGTCGGTGCTCGTCCGCGCGGTCCCGAGGTAATCCAGCGGCTGGACCGTGGGATCGTCGGACCCGTCGATGAGCGCGCCGCCGTTGTCGAGGTCGTACCACGAGAAGGCGTGCGTCACGATCCCGGTCAGATCCTCATGGCCGAAATTCACGCCGGTATCGATGTCCACGGTGGTGGGCCGGTTCGCGCCGAAGCCGTAGGTCGTCCAGGCCTGCTTGCACTGCGTGAGGGCGAGGGAATACTCCTCGCTGAGGGCGCGGGGATCGGGGTTGTCGTAGACGATTCCGGAATCCTTCGTCAGCCTCACGTCCGGCTCGACGTAGAGGATGCCGGAGATCTTCCGAAGGTCGTCCATGGCTTCCATGAGCCCGGCATCCTTCTGGAGGTGGTAATAGTTGAACCCTTTCGCGGTGAACCGGCCCGCCACCTTGAGCCCTTGGCTCTCGAACAGCGACTCCCGGAAGGTGGCCGAGGTCTTCACGATGAGAAAGCCGTAGACGGTGTCGTTTCGGAGGTCCTGTTCGGAGGCCGGGTTGTAGAAGGTGTATTGCACGGCGGGCGCAGTGGAGACGGCGGCGGGAACCGCGCGCGCCGCCTCCGTCTTAGATGGGGAACCGCATCCGATGCCGATCAGCGCAAAGCTGGCGGCGAGTGCGAGAAGGAGGCTCCCGAAGCGTGGTGTGTTCATGATCGCCTCTCTACTGGGCATTGGGATCGATGGTCAGCGTGAAGAAGCCGTTGATGGCGCCGTAGCTCTTCTCGTACGTGCTGCCGTACGACAGGGCCCGTCCCGCGGTATCCGTCCCGTAGTACTTCAGGAAGGAGGACGCGTCGGAGGTGGAATAGCTGGCGCTCCCCTTCGTGCCGAAGATGCTCCACTCGTAGGTGATGCCGGGCATGAGGGTAGTGGCATTCGGGTAGATGATGCTGACGGTCGCGTGATCGGCGCTGATGGACACTTCGGAAGTCGCGTCCACATAGCTGGCGCCCACCAGCTTTTCGAATTTCGCGGTCAGGAAGTTGTAGCGGTAGGCCTGGCCATAGATCGAGGTGCCCACCTTGTCCTTGATGAAGAGGTAGAAGCGGAAGTAATCGGAGACCGCCGGATCGAAGAGGGCCGGATTGGAGATCCCGAACTTGAAGGTGGGCTGCCGGCTCTGGCTGACGGCGTAGGTGGCCGGCGCGGCGAGGCTTACGGTGTAGGGCGGCAGATACTGGGCCGCCACGAGCACCGATTCCGGCGTATAACCGCCGTTGCTGGTCAGGTTCCCGTTGAAGGCTTTGACTTTGTAGGTGTAGGTGACGCCCTCCTGCAGGGAGGGATCCAGGTCATAGCAGCTGTAGACGCCGCTGCTGCCCTTGTAGAGGGTGCCGTACAGGTTCGTCACCACTTTCTTGAAGTTCGTCCCGTCCGCGGAACGGTAGACCTCGAATCCGCGGATGCCCGGAGCCGAGGCGCCGGAACCCACGTTGAACTGGATGATCGCGGAGTAGGTGATGTTCTTCTGGTCGACGGGCGTGACGGCAAAGACGTCGCGGGTGAGGCCGTAGGTCCCGAGCTGGACGATCATGGCCGAGGGCGCCACCGCCGAGATGTCGGGATCGGCCGCGTAGGTCACGGCGTCATTCACGGTGATGTAGACCCGCTGCTCGGTGCGGTTGTTCGCCACGTCGTAGGCCACCACGTCGATGTAGTGGGAGTTCCCCGCAAGGAAGTTGTTGAGGGTGAGCGCGAATTCGGAGGTGCTCTGGTAGTAGGGGAGGCCCTCCACCTGGGTGGCGACGGAATTCTCATCGATCGCGGAGGCGGGCACGTAATCCCACGCCCAGGCAGGGCGATCGACGTTGGTGCCGATCCCGAATCCGGACCAGGCCGTGGAACTGATCCCGGCCTTTCCGATGGCCGTCACCTTCAGGTACGCGATGTGCGCCAGGGTGTCGGTGATCTGGTTGTTGGAGACCGGCGTCCAGGTGGTTCCGTCGGCGCTGTACGAGAGCTGGGTGATCTGGGGCGCCTCCGCGGGGAAGTTGATCATGCCCAGGGGGTGGCAGTAGAGGTTCGCGGAGGATTCCTTACTGGGGTCGAAATTCACGAAGGAGGCCTGGGCGGAACCCGTCCCCTTGGCGCGAAGGATGTATTTCTTGGTGGGATCGAGCCCGAGGGTCACGGTGCCCTTGGCGCCCACGGGAATGCAGCTCTCCAGCATCTTTCCCGCGGAATCCAGCACGCTCAGCATGGTGCCGGGGACCGGACTGCCGTTGGAGGAGTCCAGCACCCAGACGGGGGTGGAGGGCGTCCGCTTGATGACGGTGACCGTCGTCGTCACGCTGGAACCGTTTTCGGCAGTCACCACGACCTGGATCGGTGTCTGGCCCACGGACAAGGGAATCGCGGCGGAAGTGGCGCCGCTGGCGACGGGAACGCCGTTCACCGTCACGGTCGCCTTCGCGCTGGCCAGCATCGGCCGGATCGTGAGGCTGGAGGGGCCCGAATAGAGATCCACGGTGTAGGCGTGCACATCGGAGTCGAAGGCCGGCGTCAGGAGGCCGGTCGACGGAGATAGCCCCACCATGCTGGCGTCGGCGTCCTGGACGACCTTCACGTTGACCGTATAGGTCTTCGTCGCGCCGCTTTCGGCGGTGACCACCACCGGAATGAGGTTGTCCCCCACGATCAGCGCCAGGGCGCCCGATGCGGAACCGCTGGCGACGCCCGTTCCCTTCACCGTTACCGTCGACCGCGAACTCTGGACGGTGGGCGTGACCGTCGTGCTGGTCACCGAGGCGGCCACGGTCAGGGAGTACGAGGTGACGGAGGCGTCGAAGGCGGGAGTCAGCATCCCCGCCGATACCGCCAGGGCGGACAATCTCGCGTCCGCATCCTTGGCTGGATGGGAACTCGAGTGGCATCCCGTCATCAGACCGAGGCCCACGGCGAGGGATGCGAAAAGGGCGAGGCATTTTCGCGGGAATCGATGCATACGGCTTCCTCACAGAAAAGAGATAAGAAAAAAGCGGGACCTCAGTCCAGCTCGAAGGCAGGAGATCAACAGGGAAAGGCGGATGGTTGGGGAGGCAAAGTGACCGATTATCGGAATAGATTCCGACAAGTGATACATTAAAAATTGTTAAGAATTTATATAGCTGATGTGTATTGAGTTATACCTCAATATCCCCTTTGGCACGTCGCAGGACCGCCGCCTAGCCCTCGTCCGACCACCCCAGAAGCGTCGCGCCGTACCGTTCGCCGCAGGCGTAGAGGGGGACGGTCAGCACGGTGATGATCGCGCCGGTGTCGCGGGCGTAGGTCTGCACGAGGAAGTCGTCCGTCTTCGCAGCCGGGCGGGCCAGGTCGGCGACGCGACGGAAGTCTCCGCGAGGTGCGCGATCGGGCAAGGATTCCGCGGTTTCGCCCAGGCCGTGGCGCGCCCCCCGCACCAGCACGCGGTTGTCGGTGAAGAAGCGCTTCGCGCGATTGCCCGCAAGGTCCTGCTCGGGCCGTCCGGTCCAATCCTGGGTGAAGCGCCGGTTGTGGGAGGCCGCGTAACTGTTGAGGTCGATGGCCAGGGCGAAGGTCAGGCGGGGCTCCTGCGCCAGCACCGCGTCGAAGGCTTCCTGCAGAGGCCGTTCCACCAGCGCATCGTAGGCGGTGCGGAACTTCGGAGGCTGGAAGCCCTCGGGCGGCACGTGCCGCACCCCGAAGAATCCCGCCAGGCCCTGGATCTCCGCCCCGCGGATCTCGGCGTAGTCCAGCGCCAGGAGCTGATCGGGACGGATCCGCCCTTCCTGGACGGGGGCTTCCAGGATGCGGGTGCACACCGCCGAGAGGTCGCGCGCTAGGCGGAGGGCACGGTGGAACTGGGAACCGACGTCGTAGGGCGCGAGGTGGCGATGGCCCTCTTCCGTGAAGGAGGCCACGGCGAACGCCTCCCGGGACACGGCTTCCGCCTCGGTTTTCAACGTGCCGGTGGACTCCAGGAGGCTGGCAGAGGCTTCCACCAGGGTGCGGGCGGCCCCGTGCTGGCTGGCGGCGGATTGCGCGATGCTCACCACGTTTCCCGCGGCCGAGGCCGCCAGCTCTGCGATTCCGGAAAACCGCTCTTCCACGGTCTCCACGCGCGTCCGCGTCTCGGAAGCCAAGCCCACGCTGCGGTTCATGGCCTCCCGCGCAGGGTCCAGGTCCCGCCGGATGGCCTCCAGCAGCGCGGCGATCTCTTCGGTCTGCTGGGAAGTGCGATCCGCCAGTTTGCGCACCTCGTCGGCCACCACGGCAAAGCCGCGGCCCGCCTCACCCGCGTGGGCGGCCTCGATGGCGGCGTTCAGGCTGAGGAGCCCCGTCCGATCCGCGATCTCGCCGATCACCTGCGAGACTTCGCTCACCTGGGCAATGTGGCCCAACAGCGATTCCAGTTTCTCGGCGGTGAGCCCCGTCTGGCGCTGCAGCTCCCGCACGGTGGACACGGCCTCGGCGCTTTCCCGCCGCCCCTGCGCCGTCAGATCCGCGGTCCGGCGGGTGGCGTCGGCGCCCTCTTCCGCCGCCGTGGCCGCGCGGGAGATGTCGTCATCAAGGCCCACCAGGGTCTGTTGGATCGAGCGGGTGCTGACGAGGATCTGGTCGATTTCCCGCGCCAGGGTCTGGATCCGGGCGGATGTCCGCGCGGCACCTGCGGCCGACCGGTTGATCACCCGCTCCAGCCCTCCCAGATCCCGGACGAGCGCCGCCTCATCGCCGACGAGAAGGCGGTCCGGGGAGGGCCTGGGAGCGGGACGGAACATGGGATCTCCCTGGGGGCTGGTTCTCCCATCGGCCCCTCAAGCGGGGGGTTCAAGTTCAGTCGAGACTGCCCCAGCGGCCCTGCTGGTAATCGGCAAGGGCCTGCTCGATTTCCTCCGGCACGTTCATCACGAAGGGGCCGTAGTGGGCGATGGGTTCCGCCAGCGGCTCGCCGGCCAGAAGCATCACGCTGGCGTCGGAAAGCGCCTCCAACCCCAGCGCCTCTCCCTCGCCCAGGAGCGCGACACTGTTGGCAGGCACGGCCACGTCCGCCACCCGCACGTTTCCCCGCAGGGGCACGATGGCCGCCACCCAGCCGGCCGGGATGGCATGCTCGAAGCGCCCGCCCTCATCCAGTTCCAGGTGGGCATAGGCGATCCGCGCGGGCGTGCGGCCCGGGCCGGTGACGCCCGCCCAGGTCCCCAGCAGCACGCGCAATCGACCATCCGCCACGGGGGTCCACGGCATGGATTCCGGCTGGAGGTCGGTGTAGCCGGGAGCGGAGGCCTTGTCCGCCCGCGGAAGGTTGATCCACAACTGCACGCCCTCGATGGGTCCGCCCGTTTCCAGGTGCTCCGGAACGGGCATCTCCTCGTGGATGATTCCCGCCCCGGCGTTCATCAGCTGCGCGCCGCCCGGACGGAGGAGGCCCGCGCCGCCCGTGCTGTCGCGGTGGCGGAAAGCGCCCTGGATGAGGTAGGTGAGGGTCTGGAAGCCCTTGTGGGGATGGGGCGGAAACCCCGCATCCGTCCCCGGCGGCAGCACCATGGGGCCGAAGTGGTCCATGAGGAGAAAGGGATCCATCGTCCGGAACGCGCCGCTGCCCTTCTGCCCCTGCCCCGGGACGAGGCGGACCAGGGGGACGCCGTTGCCGTCCCGGGTGGGTTGGCCGGACACGACGGAAACCACGGGCTTGATGCGCATGGAAGCTCCTCAGGCGAGGTCGAAGAACAGGATTTCGGCGGCGGTTTCCCCGATCACGGCCACGGAGGGTTCCCCCTCGATGCGGGCGCCATCCCCGGCGCGGAGCGCGGCGCCCTGCAGGGAGACCGTTCCGGAAGCCACGTGGAGGAAGCCCGCGCGACCAGCGGCCAAGTCCGCCCTCACCTCCGCCCCGGGATCCAACCGCGCGGCATAGATCTTCACGTCCTGGACCACCTTCGCGGCCCCCTCCTCAGCCTCCGGACCGGCGATCAGCCGCAGACGATTCTTCAAATCGGCTTCCGGGAACATCTTCTGGTCGTAGCGGGGCGGAAGGCCTTCCGACGCGGGGACGATCCAGATCTGGAGGAAGTGGACCGGCTCCGCGTCCGAGGGATTGGTTTCGCTGTGGCGGATGCCGGTGCCCGCGCTCATGAGCTGGACCTCGCCGGGCCGGATCACTCCGCGCGTGCCGAGGCTGTCACCGTGCGCCAGGGCACCGGAGATCACCCACGTGAGGATCTCCATGTCCCGGTGCGAATGGGTGCCGAAGCCCTTCCCCGGCTGGACGCGATCCTCGTTCAGCACCCGCAGGGCGCGGAAACCGCTGTGCTCGGGATCGAAATACTCCCCGAACGAGAAGGTGTGCCGGGTGTCCAGCCACCCGAAATCGAAGTGTCCCCGGTCCTGGGCGCGACGCAGCGTGATCATGGCGCCTCCTTCAAAGTCATTTTAGGTGTTGCAACTCATTATTCAACCCCTCCCCGGAAAAAAACTGGAGACGGCGGGGAGCGGGACCCTAAGCTTGGGCGTATCCGACGGAGGCGCCATGATCGCGCGCGTGCTGGTGGGAGTGGATTTTTCCGAAGCGTCCAGGCAGGCCCTGGAGCGGGCCGGAGGCTGGGCCGAGCGGCTGGGCGTCCCGCTGGTGGCCATGCACGTCCTCCAGCCGCCGGCTCCCATGCTGCCCGAAGCCCAGATCGCCCTGCCCGACCCCGCCTGGCTCCAGACGATGGAGGACCATGCCCGCGAGCAGCTCGAGAGCTGGACCAAGCCCTACCCCGACGCCACGGTCGCCGTCACCTGGGGCGGCCCCGCGGAGGAACTGGTGGCCGCCGCGGATTCCCGCACCCTCCTGGTGGTGGCCCAGGTCGGCCATTCCACGCTGGAACGCCTGCTCTTCGGCAGCACCGCCGCCCGCGCCGTGCGGCTGGCCCCCTGCGACGTGCTGGTGGTGAGGACGGAGCAGAATCGCGCGCCGAAGAAGTGAAAAACGAAACAGGCCCGCCATACGGCGGGCCTGTTCGCGGGTGAACGACTGCCACCCGAATCAGCGGTAGGCCGGAATTCCGGTGATTTCCTGACCGATGATGAGGGTGTGCATATCGTGCGTTCCCTCGTAGGTGTACACGCTTTCGAGGTTGGCCATGTGGCGCATGACGGGGTACTCGTCGAGGATGCCATTGGCTCCGAGGATGGTGCGGGCCTTGCGGCAGATCTCGAGCGCCACGTTCACGTTGTTCATCTTGGCCATGGAGACCTGCGCGGGCGTGAAGGTCTTGGCGTCCTTCAGCCGCCCCAGCTGGAGCACCAGCAGCTGGCCCTTGGTGATCTCGGTGACCATCCAGGCCAGTTTCTCCTGCTGGAGCTGGTAGCTGGCGATGGGCTTGTCGAACTGGACGCGGGAGAGGGCGTAGTCCAGGGCGCACTGGTAGCAGGCATCCGCGGCGCCCAGCGCCCCCCACGCGATTCCGTAGCGGGCCTGGGTGAGGCAGCCCAGCGGCCCCTTCAGGCCCTTCACGTTGGGCAGGAGGGAGGCCTCCTCGTCCACGATCACGTCCTCCAGCACCAGTTCGGAGGTGGTGGAGGCGCGCAGGCTCCACTTGCCCTTCATCTCCGGGGCGCTGAACCCCGGCGTGCCCTTTTCCACCAGGAAGCCGCGGATGCCCTCGTCCGTCTGGGCCCACACCACGGCCACGTCCGCCACGGTGCCGTTGGTGATCCACATCTTGGTGCCGTTGATCCGCCACTTGCCGCCCGGCTCGCGCACGGCCTTGGTGAGCATTCCGCCGGGGTTGGAACCGAAGTCGGGCTCCGTGAGCCCGAAGCAGCCGATCTTCTCGCCCGCGGCCAGCTTGGGCAGCCAGTGCTTCTTCTGGGCCTCGCTCCCGTAGGCGTAGATGGGCCACATGACCAGGCTGCCCTGGACCGAAGCGAAGGAACGGAGGCCCGAATCGCCCCGCTCCAGCTCGTACATCAGCAGGCCGTAGGCCACGTTGGACACGCCCATGCACCCGTATTCCTCGGGCAGCGCGGGCCCGAAGAAACCCAGCTCGCCCATCTTGGAAATCAGGTGCTTGGGGAAGGTCTGCTCCTGGGCATGCTTCTCGATGATGGGCAGGACCTCGGCGTTGACGAACCTCCGCGCGGTCTCGCGGATCATCCGTTCTTCCTCGGTGAGCAGCCCCTCCAAGCCCATGTAGTCGGTGAGGTGGGTGAAGGTGGCGTAGGCGCCGGCCATGGAAACCTCCTGGATGCCCTGAAGCCTCGGGCGGGATGGGAAAACGGCGCTGCAGCAGCGCGCCGCGGCCAGTTTATCTCCGCGCCAAACCCGGGCCTCGGCCATCCGTCCCCCGGACCAATGAAAACCCTGTCGCGGCGCTCATCCATTGACGAACTGAAAAAGACCGAACACCGATAAACGCCGATCAAAGCCGATGAACCCCGGTTAAAAGCCTCTCCTTGCTTTTAACCGATGCTCGTCGGCGTTCCCACTTTTTCGCCCGGATCTATTCCCCTTCCAGCAGCCGCCCTCCCGTGGCGTGGGGCGTCTCGTGGCAGTGGCGGCAGCGGGCCTCGTAGGCCTCGCCGGCGCCCACCAGGACCTGCCCGCCGGTCTGGACGATGCGCTGGGTGCGGCCCGCCTGGGCGCCGCAGACCATGCAGATGGCCTGGAGCTTGGTGACGTACTCGGCCTTGGCCAAGAGGGTGGGCATGATCCCGAAGGGCTCGCCGTTGGAATCCTGGTCCAGGCCCCCGGCGATGACGCGCACGCCGCGGTCCGCGAGGTCTTCGATGATGGGGATCAGGCCCTCGTCCAGGAACTGGACTTCATCCAGGGCCACCACCTCGGCCAGGGGATCCAGGTGGCGCAGCAGTTCCTCCGTGTTCTTCACGGGAATGGCGTCGTGCTTGCGCTGGCTGTGGCTGGCGATGGCGGCGGCGGCGTAGCGGTCGTCCAGGGCCGGCTTGAACACCTGCACCTTCTGTCTGGCGATGATCGCCCGCTTGATGCGCCGGATGAGCTCCTCGGACTTGCCGGAGAACATGGGGCCGCAGATCACCTCCAGGGAGCCCTGGCGCTGGTGCACGAACATCGGAACATCCTTTTATCGCGAAGAAGGAGGGGCGGCCGGGGCCGGCGACATGGGGTCGGGCAGCTGCGTGAGGTCCGGCGCGGGATTCTTCCCGTCCAGGGGCCTGTGAAGCGCCTTCGCCAGTGTGGCACCTCCGTCCCTGGGCGCGGCCATCCGGAGGGCCCACGCCTGCCGCAGGCGGGTGGGGCCTTCCGGCACGACGCGCACGTCCACGGGCTGGAGACTCGCGAGTCCCAGGTTCACCGAGCCCCGCTGATGGGGGACGTAGAAGGCGAGCGGCAGGAGGAAGGCCGCAACCACCAGCGGCCATAGAAGCGGACTGGGCTCCCAGCTGCCCACCGGATAGGCCCCCTGGGTGTCCACCCAGGGCCGCACCACCTTGGGAACGCCGCCGAAGATCGGCTCCAGCAGCCCCGCCTCCAGCAGTTCCGCGATGGCTTTGCAGGTGTCGAGTTCCTCGTAGCGGCTGATCTGGATGACGTCCTTCAGCCCCTGGGGATGCTCGAAGTACGAGAGCACCACCTCCTGCTCGTGGGTGAGACCCGAGGAGCCGTGTTGGATCTGTCCCTTGCCGTCCAGCACGGTGGAGACTTCGCGGTCGATGTCCAGGTGCAGGGTCTTGGCCCGCATGGACTTTCCCAGCGGCACGTCCGGCGAAGGCAGGCGGCGCTCCACCGCGGGCCACTCGTCCTGGATGCGCGCGGCCTCCATCAGGACCGTATCCACGGGGATGGGAACGAAGTGTTCCCGGTCCAGATCCGGCGGCAGGAAGGAATCGAACCGGTAATCCCCTTCCACCCACCGGAAGGTCCGGTGGAGGATGGCGGTGGCCTGGCCGAACAACGCGTCCTGGAGGTCCGAAACCGTCACCTTCCCGCTCTCCAGCAGGAGCGTGCCCATCCGCTTGAGCGTCTGGCGCTGGATCTGGACCATGCCCATCAGCTCGTCGCCGGTCAGGCGGCCCAGGCGCACCAGCATGGTGCCCAGGCGATCCTCCATCCGCACCTGGTTGGAGTCGCAGCCGACGATCTCGCCGTTCTCGAAGAAGACTTTGACGAACTCCTGGCCCTGGGAGAGGACCAGGGTGCCGTTCTTCCCCTGGATCTTGATCATGTTGAACAGGGAAAACAGGTCGAAATCCCGGAGGGAGCCTTCCAGCGCCATGTCAGTCCCTCCTGAGGATGAGCTTCAGCCAGGAACGGAGGTAGAACAGGCCCGCGAGGACCGCTCCCACCGTCAGCCAGGTAGAAGCGGGATCGGCGAGGATCTCGCCGGGATAGCGGACGGAGCGCCCCGTGGCCAGCACCATGCCCACCAGCAGGCAGAAGGGGACGAATTCCATGAGGCCCTCGCGCGTCTCGCCGAGGAAGGCCAGATCGCAGCCCGGCAGCAGGACGATCAGGGCCTTGTGGATCCACCGCGTGGTCCGCTGGTGATGGGCGACCTCGTCCAGCTTCTTGATCCGGCTCTCGGTGTGGAGGCCATCCCTGAGAACGAACAGATGATGACACTTGGGACACACGTCGGGATCGGGGCTGTCGGTGGTGTGGAAGGGCTCGCCGCACCGGATGCACTGCGTCGGGTGGGCCATGCGGACGCTGGCCTTCAGTCGCCCCAGGAAGGCGGCGGCGCCCACCAGCGGCAGGATCATCCCCAGGAGGAATGCGGGCTCCTTGAAGGGGAGTTCCTCGCGCTTCCGCCCGCCCCCGGCGTCGGCCAGAGCCTCCAGCCGCGGCGGCGTGTCGAGAAGCGGCATCGGATAGGTGCGGATGTCCTTCTGGGCGTCGTTGAGGGCGATCAGCCGGGCATAGCTCCCCGGATCCGCCGCCTGGGCCGCATCGCGCTTCGAGGCGCCCAGATCGGTCTCCAGCCGGTTGAAGAAGAGGATGCTCTGGTTGAGGAGGATCGTCATCCGCGGCCCGCTCTGGAGCGCCGCCTCGAAGGCCCGCTCCGCCCCCGCTCCGTCCCCCATCTGGAACTTGGCGACGCCGAGGTTGTTCAGAACCTCCGCCTGGTCGGGGTGGTGGCCGACGAGGGCCTGGAAGGTGGCTTCCGCCGGCTTCCACGCCCGATCCTGGAGCTGGGCCCACCCCTTGAGGAAAGCCCGATCCTCGGGCGGAAGGAAGCGGAGCGTCTCCGCAGAGACCGGTCGCACCTGGGGCTGGAGCTGGAGGGTCACGAGGCTGGGAGCGGGTTCCCGCGCGGACCAGGGCTCCATGAACGCCAGGACCGGATGGACCAGTTGAAGGAGCAGCAGGAAGACGGTGACCTTGACCTCCGCGCCCAGAAGGAACGGCGCGAGAAGGATGAGCCACAACATGGCCGCGACGAGGGGATCCAATCCCAGGATCACCGGCGCAGCCAGGATCCCCGCGCCCACCAGCGCCGCCACCACGGGACCCACGCCGCGCCGCCGAAGGGGATCTTCCCAGAGATGGCGGAACACGTTGCGGTAGCGCAGCGCCATGGTCATCGCCCATCCCCAGATCAGGAGCGTGGCGCCGAGGCGGAGCATCCCGAGGTGCTGCACCAGCCACAGCCAGCGATGGGCCGGATGCTCCATCCGGAGGCGCGTCAGCCGCAGGACGTCGGGGAAACTCCAGAACCACCCCTGAACCCCTTCCTGCCGCATCAGGATGACCCGGGTGCCCAGGAGCGTGGGGTGATCCGGCGCCCACCGCTCCACCGCCTGCAGGGCTTCCAGCCCCACCGCGGGCCGCCCGGCGATTCCCTGCTCCCGGGCCCAGAAGGCGGCCGCCTCCACGAGAGGCGTGACGTCCAGCGCGGAATAGGTTCGCCGGAGGGCCTCGATCTCCACCTGCGTGGCCCGCACCGCCTCCGCGTCCCCCTTGGACAGCGCGGCGAAGAGCCGCACGGCACGGTGGCTGAGGGCCACGGCAGGAATCGTCCCTCCCGTGTCCGCCACGAGCACCGGGACTATCACGGCCGGTTGCGGCGCGGGCGCGGCCCAGGCTCCGACGGCAGCCATCAGAACCATCACCACCGCGCTTTGCAGGGCCCGCCGAAGTCCCATGGCGATCCTCCTGGTACCGGTCACTTCGGATCCGCGGGCACGTCCGCGGCCGGCTTCAGGTCCATCACTCGCATTCGGAGGCCGTACAACAGATCGTCCAGTTCGCGGGTCTCCGATTCCGTGCGAGCGCCTTCGGTCTTCTCCTTGAGAACGGTGAGCAGATCCACGTAGAACCGCGCCGCCGCTGGGTTTGCGGGAGGGACTTCCTTCATCATCGGATGCGGGACGCCCAGCGCCATGAGCGCCTGCTCCGCCAGCAGATGCATCAGAGCCTTCAGGGAGGCTTCCGGTACCGAAGGACTCATGGCTACCTCGAACGCTTTCAGGACTTGTCTGGCGGGAAGCCTATCACAGCCGGGAATTTCCCGCACGGCCGGTCCTTTTGATGAAAAGCACTCGGCGGAAAAGCCGGCCTGTGGAAGGATGGATGGGTTTGGAGGAAGACCATGCGACGCCTCATAGTCACGCTCATGCTCCCCGCGGCCTGCATGTCCATCCATGCGGAACAGACGGGCCGGATCTCCGGAAAAGTCGTCAACAAGGAAGGCAAGCCCTTGGCTGGCGCGAAAGTGAATCTCAAGCGGTCGGATCGGAACTGGACCAAGGATCTGATGGCCGACAAGAGCGGCAACTTCCTGCAGGTGGGCCTCGAACCCAAAGAGTTCGATATGACCGTAAGCGCGGAAGGCTACGTCGACTACAAGGAGCACATCAAGATCCCGCTCGCCGACGTCCTCATCAAGAACATCACCCTCCTGACTCCCGCCGAAGCCCGTGCCCAGGCTCCCGCCACCGGCGGTCAGGCCGTCCCCGAGGATCCCGGCGCGGCCCTGGACATGGAAGGCCGCGAAGCCTTCAACCTGGCCATTCCCCTCTACAACGAGGGCAACTACGCCGAGGCCCTCCCCCACATCGAAAAGGCCTACAAGACCCTGATGGAAGCCAAGGACAAGCTGAAGGACGAACAGGCCAAAGCGGATCTGGCGCCGGAAATCCTCAAGATCGAGCGCGTTCTCGGGATCACCATGGCCCAGGCGGGCGCCAAGAAGGAAGACGCCGAGCCCTACCTCGTGAAAGCTCTGGAGCGGAATCCCAAGGACGAGCGGGTGCTCCTCGGACTCATCCAGGTGAGCAAGGCGAAGGCGGACAAGGTCGCCGAGCAGAAGTACACCGCGCAGCTCGAAACTCTCCAGGGCCCCAACCCCGACGTGATCTACAACAAGGGCGTGGAGGCATTCAACGCCGGGCACACGAAGGAAGCCAAGGCCCAGTTCCACAAGACCCTCGAGGTGGATCCCAAATACGCCGAGGCCCACTACCTCCTCGCCATGGTCGAATTCGGGGACAACAACCTGAAGGGCACCAAGACCCACCTGGAGCAGTACCTGGAGCTGGCGCCCAACGGCAAGAACGCCGCCACCGCCAAGGAGATGCTGAAGGATCCCTCGCTGAGGCGGATCAAGTAGAGCATCCCCCACCAAAAGAAGAAGGCCCCGATCCGGGGCCTTCTTCTTGTCCCTATGCCCGGCAATTTGCATTCAAAAGATGAAAGATCACCGCCAAGACACCAAGGGCGCCAAGAAGGTATCCCCATTGGGTAGAGCTTCTTGGTGCCTTGGCGGTGAAAGGAAAGTCTTGATCTTGATCGCCTATGGGTATGAGAAGGGCGCCCAAAAAGATTTGCTTTTCTTGGCGTCCTTAGCGTCTTGGCGGTAAAAAGAAAACCTTGGGTCCGTCTCCCGGCATCAGTCCAGTTCGAGGCTGATGGGGCAGTGGTCCGAACCCAGAACGTCCGCGTGGATCCGCACGTCCTTGATTCGTTCCAGCAAGGGCCGGCTGGCGAGGAAGAGGTCGATCCGCCACCCCACGTTCCGCTCCCGGGCGCCGCCGCGGGCCGTCCACCACGTGTAGAGACCGGGCACGCCAGGATTCCGCTCCCGCAGCACGTCCACCAGCCCCGCGCCCAGGTAGAGCTTGAAGTCCTCCCGCTCCTCCGGCGTGAACCCGGGATTCTTGACGTTGTCCCGCGGCCGGGCCAGATCGATCTCCTCCGGCGCCACGTTCATGTCGCCGGTGAGGATCACGTGGTCGCCGGCGGCGTGGTGCTTGGCGACGAAGGCGGTGAGGTCCTTGGCGAACTCGCGCTTGAACGGCAGGCGGACCAGCCCCTGGGAGGCGTTGGGAAAGTACCCGGCGATGAGGACGAGGTTGTCCTTCCGCGACACGATCATCCGGCCCTCGGCGTCATAGTGGCCGATGCCCAGCCCTTTGGTGTGGGTGAAGCCCAGCTCCTTCTTGGTCAGCGTGGCGGCGCCGGCGTAGCCCTTCTTGCTCGTGGCCGGGAACCAGCAGACGTCGTAGGCGCTCTCGATCTGGCGGCGAACGCCGAGATCGGCCTCCTCCCATTCGCAACGGATCTCCTGGAGCGACAGGGCGTCGGGCTCCGCGACCTCCAGCCAGTCCATGAAGCCCTTCTTCAGGACCGACCGGAAACCGTTCACGTTCCAGCTGTAGAAGCGCATGGGAGGCTCCGTCAGGAAAGCAGGGCGGCGTAGGCCGCGGGATCGAAGCCGATCACCACGCCCTTGGGATGCACGAGGATGGGCCGCTTGAGCAGGTTGTTGTCCGCCACCATCAGCGCGATGGCCTCGGCCTTGGTGAGGGGCCGGTCCTTCAGCCCCAGCTCCTTGTACTTGGGGCTCTTCGTCCCCAGCATCGGCGCGGGATCGGTAGGCAGCAGCGCTTCCAGTTCCGCGGCTTCCAGGGGCCGCTTGAAGTAGTCCCGCACCTCCACGTCGATCCCCAGCTCCGCCAGTTTGGCGCGGGCGTTCCGGCAGGTGGTGCAGCTCGACTTCATCCACAGCACGGGCTTCACAGTTCCTCCACCAGGCGGTCCAGAAGGCGGTCGGTCCTCCACCGGAGCAGGCCGAAGAACAGGAAGCTCCCCCATCCCTTCATCCGCCCTTCGAGTCGCAGATGGGCCCCCTTGGGATCGGGAGAAACGGTGAGGGCGCCGGATTCCTCGGCGCCGCTCAGAGCCCTCGTCCACCGCAGGATCAAGCGGCCGTCCTCCATGAGAGGGACCTGCCAGCCTTGAAGGCTCTGGAGGCTGCGGAAGCCGTCGGAACCGGGATTCCGCAGCCGGGCGACCACCACCTCGAAAGGGGCGTCCGTGAGGATCTCCGCCTCGAAACTGAAGACCGGGCGCTTCACTTCACCAGGAACCCGGGCTGGGCGTCGCTCGGCGGCGCGACCAGGTAGGGCTTGCTGGCGTTGTCGCTGGCGGCGAGCAGCATCCCGTGGCTCTCGATGCCCATCAGCTTGCGGGGCGCCAGGTTCGCCACGACGACGACCAGCTTCTCCAGCAGGTCGGCGGGCTCGTAGGCCTTGCCGATTCCGCCCACGATGGTGCGCTGCTCGAGGCCGATGTCCACCTTCATCTTGATGAGCTTGTCGCTCTTGGGGACGCGCTCCGCTTCGAGGATCCTGCCCACGCGCAGGTCCACCTGGAAGAAGGTGTCCGCATCCACGGTCTCCCGGATCGCGGGCACGTCCAGCGCGGGTTTCACCTCGGCCGGTGCGGTCGCAGAGGTCTCAAGCTCGCTCATTTCCTTCTCCTTGTCGATGCGCTGGAACAGGGGCCGGGGCTCGCCGATGGGACCGACGGCCGGACCGTCGAGGGCGAAGCCGTGGAAGGTCTTCTCCGCCACCTTCGTCGCGTGGCCCAGGGACTCCCACAGGGCCTGCGCCAGTTCGGGCATCACGGGAGCCACGAGCAGCGCCGTGGCGCGAAGCGCGCGGTAGAGGATCGCCAGGACGGCATCCAGCTTGGGGTCGTTGACAGGATCCTTGGCCAGCTTCCAGGGCTCGGCCTTGACAATGTAGCCGTCCAGGGCGCGCAGATAGGTCCACAGCGCGTCCAGCGCGCCATGGAAGTCATTGGCCCGGGCCTTCTCCAGGTATTCGGGGAAGACCTCCAACAGGCCCTTCGCCATCTCGCGGTCCAGATCGTCCAGGACCGAAGGCAGAGGGACCACGCCGCCACGGTAGCGCTGGATCATACTCAACGTGCGCGAGGCGAGGTTGCCCAGGCCGTTGGCGAGATCCGCGTTGAGACGATCGATGAAGCCGTCGAACCCGAAGGCGCGGTCGTGGCCCACCTGCATGTCGCGCATGAAGTAGAAGCGGAGCGCGTCGTTCCCGAACTTCAGCAGGGTGTCGGGCCGCACCACGTTCCCCTTGCTCTTGGACATCTTGTCCTCGCCCATCAGCCACCAGCCGTGGGCCAGGATCGTCGTCGGCTGGAGCATTCCCGCGGCCATCAGGAAGGCCGGCCAGTAGACGGCGTGGAACCGGAGGATGTCCTTTCCGACCAGCTGCAGGTCCGGCGGCCAGCCGTTGGCGGGACAGCCGGTCAGGTAGTTCAGCAGGGCGTCGAACCAGACGTAGATGACGTGCTTCTCGTCGCCCGGGACAGGAATGCCCCAACTGATGCTGGTGCGGCTGATGGACAGGTCCTGGAGCCCACCTTCCACGAAGCGCTTGACCTCGTTGAAGCGAAAGTCCGGCTGCACGAATTCCGGATGCGCGGCGTAGTACTCCAGCAGTCGGTCCTGGTAGGCGCTGAGGCGGAAGAAGTAGGTCTCCTCCTCCAGCTCCACCAGTTGGTGGGCCAGGCCCTGGGCCTGCAGCTCCTTGGCCTGGGTCTCGGTGACGTAGGCCTCGTCGCTCACCGAGTAGAGGCCCTTGTAGGTGGCCTTGTAGATGTCGCCCTTGTCGAGCAGGCGCTTGAAGAGGCGCTGGACCTGCGCGCGGTGGTCCTCGTCCGTGGTGCGGATGAACCGGAAGTGGGTCATCCCCATCCGCGCCCACAGGTCGGTGTAATTGGCCACCACCTCGTCGGCCAGCTGCTTGGGCGTGATCCCGCGCGCCGCGGCGGCCTTCTCGACCTTCTGGCCGTGCTCGTCGGTGCCCGTCAGAAAGCGCACGTCCTCCCCGCGCATCCGGTGGAACCGGGCGATGACGTCCGCCAGCACCGTGGTGTACGTATGCCCGATGTGGGGCCGGTCGTTGACGTAGTAGATGGGCGTGGTGATGTAGAAGGGCTTGGACACGGCGGCTCCGGACGTTCCAGTCTAGCGCGGGCCGCGGCCGGCCCGCCTCCAGCAGTCCGAGACGTGGTCATCCACCATGCCCACGGCCTGCATGAAGGCGTACATAATCGTGGGGCCCACGAAGCGGAATCCCCTTTTCTTGAGCGCCTTGCTGAGGGCTTCGGCTTCGGGCGACACCGCGGGGACCTCCGCCAGCGTCGCGGGACGGTTGAGCCGGGGACCGCCCCCGACGAAGGACCACAGGAAGGCGTCGAAGCTGCCGAACTCCCGCTGCACCGCGAGGAAGGCGCGGGCGTTGTCCCGGGCGGAGAAGACCTTCAAGCGGTTCCGGACGATCCCGGGATCCAGCAGAAGGGCCTCCAGATCGCCATCCGTCAGCGCCGCCACCCGCGCCGGATCGAAGCCCAGGAAGGCTGTGCGGTAGGCTTCCCGCTTCCGCAGGACGGTGATCCAGCTCAGCCCCGCCTGCGCGCCTTCCAGGATCAGGAACTCGAAGAGCCGGCGATCGTCGTGGACCGGAACGCCCCACTCCTCATCGTGATACGCGATATAGAGCGGATCGGTGCCCGCCCACCCGCAGCGCTGTCTTCCGTCGCCCATGCGCCCTCCCCGATATGGAATCGGGCGGCCAGGCCGCCCGATTTTCCATCTCTATTTTCGACTGAAACCTAGGCTTCCACCACGGTGGCTTTGAGGATCCGATCATTGGGCTTGATGGCCTGGACGACCTTGATGTCCTCGTCGGACGCGCACTGGCCGAACACGGTGTGGACGCCGTCCAGGTGCGCTACGTTCCGGCGGTCGCCGTTGACCACGAAGAACTGGCTGCCGCCGGTATCCTTCCCGGCGTGGGCCATGGAGACGGCGCCCAGCTTGTGCTGGTGGGGATTACCAGCCGTCTCGCACTTGATCTTCCAGCCGGGGCCGCCGGTGCCGGGCATCCCCGAGGCGCCGGCCTTGGTGTTGGGGCAGCCGCCCTGGATGACGAAGTCCGGGATCACGCGGTGGAAGGCCAGGCCGTCGTAGAAGCCGGATTCGATGAGCTTGACGAAGTTCGCCACGGTGCCCGGGGCTTCCTTGGGGAAAAGCTCCAGGTTGATGTCGCCCTTGTCGGTCTGGAACAGCACGCGGGTCATGGTTCACCTCTCTGCATCAAACCACCAGAATAGAGTCCGCCCCCTCTGGAGTCAGCATGAACTTCCCGCGCGCCCTGGCCTGCCTTCTCCTCCTGACGGCCCAGGACGCCCGGGCTTTCCAGGCGGAGGAAATCGTGCGGGGCGGAGGCGCGCTCACCCTCGACGGAACCGCCTACCGCTTCGAGCCCGCCGCCGTGATGGCGGTGCCGGCGGGCAACGGCCTTCCGGCGCTCATTCGCCTGACGGGACGGCTCGTTCCCGAAGGACCCGGCGCGCCCTTCGAGCTCCAGCTCACGGTGATGAAGACGGGCGGAATCTACATGCTGCGCATCCTGCGGGACAAACCCGGCGGCTATCCGGACAGCTGGTCCGCCACGCAGAAGACGCGCGCCCGCATCGTCCAGTTCGAGGACCGCTCCGGCGGCCGGCTGGAACTCGCCTGTTCGGGCTCTCTCACGGGAATCGTGGCGCGGCGCCCGCGGAACGCCGAGTGGCGCGGCTCCCTGTGGATGATGCTGCCCTGACGGGGCGGCGATGAGACCTCCCGGCTCCTGATGGCATATGATCAAGGTCCCGGAGGCTGCATGAAGGTCCGTTTCCTCGTTCCCACGCTGGCGTTGCTGCTGGGAGCCGTCCTGTTCCTCGGTTGCCGGAAGGTGCCCCTCACGCCCAAGTCGCCCATTCCGGCGGGAACGGTGGTGTTCCGCTTCACCCGAGACGTCCGTGGACCGGTGGAATTGAGCCTCGACGGGGCCCGCATCCCCGTGACCCAGCTGCCCAAAGACGCGAAGAGCCTCGTGATCAAGGGCCTGTCCGCGGGCAAGCACCGCTACTTCCTCACGAGCCAGCGGGAGACCTTCAGCCCCGACATGGGCGAACTGGACATGGGGACGGACCAGGGCATCTACGTGGTCGCCCTCGCCCAGCGGATGGAATCGGTCCTCTACGGCAAGCCGGACCCCCTGCCTCCCGCGGAAGGGCTGCCCGGGGTGAGCGCCGCGCTCGTGCGCTAACCGTGGCCCTGGTGGCCCGCACCCGCCGGGCGGATCGCGTCGTGGGCGGACGGGGAACCCTGATGGCGCGCTGTTTGGCGGCGAGTCTCCCCGTGGCGTCCGCCTGCTCGGGCCGCGGCGCCTGTGCCCGCTGCATGGTCACGGTGCTAGAAGGCGCGACCTGCCTCAGCGCCCCGCGCCTGCGGGAACGGCGCGCCCTCGCGCGGAATCTCGCCGAGCCGGACCAGCGCCTCAGCTGCCAGTGCCGGGTCGCCGATCCGGGAGGATCCATCCTCGTGACCACGGGCTACTGGTGAGGCGCCGGGCGTGGATCGGCCTGGGGGTGCTGCCCCTGCTGGCCGTCGGCGGCTTCATGGCCTGGAAAACGCGGGCCGTGGCCCGGGAGCTGGTGGATCCGCCCTTCTATCGCCCGCAGCCCCTGGCGCGGGTGGAAGCCACCTATCGCGGCCTCGCCGAAGGCGAAGGCGGCGATCCCGGCGGCACCTGGTCCTCCGAAGAGGTGGACGGCCTGCAGCTCTGGCGGCTGCGGCGGCGCGAGCCCGCTCCGGGCGTCGTGCTTCTGCTGCACGGCTTCGGGGACGACCGCTGGGGCACCAGTCCCGCGCTGAAGTGGTTCCCGAACCTCGACGCCGCCATCTTCACCTACCGCCGCCGGGACGACGCCCTGCGGGCCGGCGGACCGGCGCCGGCCGTCACCTTCGGAGCCCGGGAGTCCGCCGAAGTCGTGCGGATGGTCCACCACCTGGAGGCAACCGGAACGCCCCGCCGCCGCATCGTCCTGATGGGGCGTAGCCTCGGGGCCTCGGTGGGCCTGCTCGCGCTGGCAGCCCTGGAGCGCGAGGGACGCGGTCCCCTGGGCGGGATCGTGTGGGAAGGCGCGCCCGCCAGTACCCGGAGCTTCGCCGAACGGCTGGTCCGCGGCCCCCGGGACCGCTGGTGGCATGTCCTCGCGCCCGCCATCGGCGCCATGGCCAGCGCCGCCGCAGGTCGGATGGGGGATTACGATCCCGCGGAGACGGACCTTCTCCAGCGCGCGGGGCCGCGCTTCGCCACGTCCAGCCTGTGCTTCCTCGCCACCGAGGACCGCCTCGCGCCGCCCGCCGTCCAGCGGGCCCTGGCCGCCCGCTTCGCCTCGGGGCGCATCATCGAGGTCCCCACCTGGCACCTCCACTGCGCGGACGTCCTAGGGCCCCGCTACGCGGAGGCCATCCGCGAGGCCACGGGCCAGTGGTTCCAGAATGTCGAAGGGGGCCGCTGAGGCCCCCTTCCCGTCCGGCTGCGAAGCGGAGGCTATTCGTCCTCGTCGGCGGCCACGGTGGCCCGCAGCACCTTGGGCGTGAGCCGCTCCACGATGGGCTCGAACACCTTGTTCACCAGCTCCTCGTCGTACTGCACCTCGGCGCCCGTTCCCGCCACCTTCACGCTGGTGTCCGAGAGCTTGTCCTCGTCCTTCCAGGCGCCCAGGATCTCGCCGGTCTCCACCTCGATCAGGCGAATATCCAGGCGGCCGGTGAAGGAGGCCTTCTTGACGTTCACGCTGCCCGCCACGGCCCCGGCCATGCCATCGCCGGTCACGCGGCCCACCAGCGCGCCCACGCCCCAGCCGGTGCCGAATCCGCTCTCCTTGTAGGCGAAGCGGGTGACCTTGCCGGTCATCACGTACTTCACGCCGAGCAGCTTGCCGATCTTCTGGACGGTGGCGGTGTCCACTTCGCCGCTCTGCTGGAAGTGCAGCTCTTCGCGGATCTCGGCCAAGCGCTCGCGCTCGATGACGCGGATCTTGTTCCGCCCCTTCTCGACGATCTCGGTGGTGAACAGGTCGCGCAGCTGATTGGAGATGGTGCCCATCTGGTTGCCCCACCCGCCGAAGCGCCAGCCGTGCCAGGCATCGGGAGCGGCCTTGAAGTCCAGGATCGCGATGCGGGGAAGCTTGGCCTTGTCGGCCTTGGACAGCTTCTTCTGCGCGAACGCGGGAGTCGCCACGGCGACGGCGGCCAGCAGGGCGAGGAGCAGCTTGCGGATGCGCATGGGGACTCCTTGTGAAGGGGACTACTACTCGTCGATCAGCTTGCTCCGGAGCTCCTTGCCCAGCTTGAAATAGACCACGCGCTTCGGCGGCACCTGGATGCTCTCGCCGCTGCGGGGATTGCGGCCCTGGCGGGCGCGGCGGTCGCGGAGGCGGAAGCTGCCGAAGCCGCGCAACTCCACGCCCTCGCCCGTCTTCAGCGATTCGACGATGCTCTCCAGGAACGTGTTCACGAGGAGATCGGCATCCTTCTTCCCCAGTTCCAGGCGCTCCATCAAGTGTCTGGACAGGTCAGCCTTGGTGAGGGTCTCCATCGCTTCCATAGGAACTCCAGGTAGGGTGGGATCGGACAGATTGAAGGCAGTCCTCAATAAATCCCCATCCCCGGGCCGCGGTCAAGGGGTACATCTTCACTCCTTTGAAAAAAAGGGGGCCGAAGCCCCCTCTTCTTCAACGGGGTGCGGGACCTCAGTCCATGAGCCATTCCAGGAGGAATCGGGGACCTTCCCCACTCGACCCGTGGGTGCGGTAATCCCGCTCCTTGCCCGACCAGCTCCCCGAAAGATCCACGTGGGCCCAGGAGGCCTGGCCCGTGAACTCGCGGAGGAACAGGCCGGCGGTGATCGTGCCGCCCCAGCGGATCCCGGTGATGTTCTTCAGGTCGGCCAGCGGGCTCTTCAGCAGGTCGGCGTACTCCTCGACGAGGGGAAGCTGCCACAGGTGCTCGCCCACCGCGCTGCCGGCGTCCAGCAGCCCATCGACCAGCTTCTGGTCCGTGCCCATCACCGCGGACACGCCATCGCCCATGGCGACCAGGGCCGCGCCCGTCAGCGTGGCCAGGTCCACGATGTGATCCGCCTCCAGCTCGCCCGCGTAGTGCAGGAGATCCGCCAGGACGAGGCGACCCTCGGCGTCCGTGTTGAGGACTTCAATGGTCTTCCCGCTGCGGCTGCGGAGAACGTCGCCCGGCTTGTAGCTGCTGCCCGACGGCATGTTCTCCACCAGGCCCAGGAGGCCCGTGACCTGCACGGGGACTTCCAGCTGGGCGCAGGCCACCAGCGTGGCGAGCACGATGGCGGCGCCGGTCATGTCGTCCTTCATCGTCTCCATCCCCGAGGCGTCCTTGAGGGACAGGCCGCCGGAGTCGAAGCACACGCCCTTGCCGACGAGCACGATGTGCTTCTTGGGCTTCTCCTTGGGCTTGTACTCGAGCTTCACCACCCGGGGCGGGCGGACGCTGCCCTGGCCGACGGCCAGCACCGAGCGGAAGCCGCCCTTCTCCAGCGCGGGCACGTCCAGCACCTCGCAGTGGAGCTTGTGCTGCTTCGCGAGCTTGGCGGCGGTTTCGGCGAAGACCTCGGGATAGAGATCGCCCGGAGGGGTGTTGGCCAGGTCCCGCACCCGGTGACAGGCGGCGACCCCGGCCTCCACCATGGGCAGCTTGCGGCGCGCCTTGCGGGTGTCGTCGCCATTGGTAAAGATCTCGATGGACGCAAACTGTTTCGCGTCGGGCTTGCCGCCCTTGAAGGCCACCAGGTCATAGTTCGCGAGAAGCGCGCCCTCGGCCACGCACACCTGCACCGAGTCGTGCTCCAGCGTGGACGTGGAAGGCGACAGGATGCCGATCTTCTTCCACTTCTTCTTGAGGCAGAACCGGGCGGCGGCGCCCACGGCCTTGCGGATCTTGTTGAGCGTCACCTTCTCTTCGTCGCCCAGCCCCACCAGCACCATCCAGCGGCTCTCCTTGACGCCATTGGGGTGATGCAGCGGCACAACTTCAAGATAGTCGGCCTTGAAATCCTCCTCATCCATCACCTGGCGGGCGACCTTGCTGATGGCCAGCGGCAGCCGATGGCGTTCACGTCCGGAAAACACCGGGACGATCAGCGCGTCGCCCGCGAAGTCTTTCCCGGTTTGAGAACTGATATCCACTGAAGGCATGGGAGTTCCTCCTGACCCAAGAGCCTAGGTCCAACCTTGAAAAAAGAAAAGAAGGATTTACGTCATTATTTGATTCGCCAGCCAATATTGTTAGCGCTTCCTTTTTCGACGCTAGTGCGGAATCACCCCTGGCGCCACCGATGGGATGATGGCCCCATGGACCTTTCCCCCCGCCATCGCACCCCCTGGACGCCCGGCGTTGACCCTTCCAGCGCGATTCCCGGCGGCCTCCGGCTCCACGACGGCCGGACGGGCGAAGACCTGCTCGGGTTGCCGGGAGGTCCGGTCCTGGAATCCCGCTGGACCGGCTCGGCCTGGGAAAGCCGCGTGGATGGCCGCCTCCTCTCCGGCTCCCCCTGGGAGGCCCTCGAGGCGATCCAGCCTCAAGAGGCCGGTCCATGGGTGGGCGCGGCGACCTTTGAACTGGCCTGCGACGAAGCCAGCCTCCCCCGCCAGCCCCTGGTCGAGGGCACTCTCGGCCAGCGCTGGACGGCGCTGCGGCGAGCCCTCTATGCGGGGCCGGCCGGAACGGAAGCATGGTCGTGGGAAGACAAGCCTCCTGAAGTTTTGAATTACCCCTTATTCTTAGACCACCCTTTCCCGGCGCGAGCCGACCTGCTCCTCCTTCCCCAGTGGACCCAACACGCTCATCGCGAGGCAGTGAAGGTGGTTCAAGCGCGCATCCGGGACGGCGGATTCTACGTGGCCAACCTGTGCGTTCCGTTTGAGGGGAAATGGGAAGGCCCGGTTTCCACCCTGGCCCGCACGGCCTTCAACCGGGCCCGCCCGCCCTTCGGCGCCTTGCTGGACCTGGGCGACCTGACCCTGCTCTGCCTGAGCATGGAGCGCCTCCTCGCCCGGCGGAGGAACCGCGTGTGGTCCGAGCCCATCAAGGGGAGCGCACCCTTCACCGGCAAGGCGGAAACCGACCGGCAGGCGGCGGTCGCCCTCGCCGCGGATCCCAAAGAGCGGGCCGAGCACACCATGATCCTGGACCTGGTGCGGAACGACCTCGGCCGCGTGGCGCGGACCGGCACCGTCGCCGTCACCCGCGCCCTGGCGGTGGAAACCTACCCCACCGTCCAGCACCTCGTGAGCACCGTCGAAGCGGAAGCCCGCCCCGGGCTTGGATTGGCGGAACTCCTCCGGGCGGTGCTGCCGGGCGGGAGCGTGACCGGGGCACCCAAGCACGCCGTGTGCGCCCACCTCGCCCGCGCCGAGGCCGGGCCCCGGGGCTTCTACTGCGGAGCCCTCGGCTGGATCGGCCCCAACGGGGACCTCGATCTGGCCCTGCCCATCCGCACCGCCCAGATCGCCGGAGATCGCCTGCGCTACTGGGCCGGCGGAGGGATCACCCGCCGCAGCGATCCGGAACGGGAGTGGGCCGAACTTCTCCTCAAGACCCGGGCCCTCACCGGCTGATCAGGCGGCGCTGGACCGTTTGAGCAGCTCCTCGAACCGCTCGAACAGATGGGCCCGGGGGCCCTTGGGCCAACGCTTGAGGACCATCCCCGCCTGATCCGGCGTCCGTCCGCCCTTTGTCTGGTTGCAAGGAAGGCAACAGCCGACCAGGTTCTGCCAGGTGGTGGATCCGCCCTGGCAGAGGGGCACGACGTGGTCCACGGTGGTGGCCTTCCGCTGGCAGCCCTCGTATTGGCAGAGGTAGTGGTCCCGGCGCAGGACCCGCCGTTCCAGGCGGCCTAGCAACAGCTTGGAGTCGCTGCAGGCCTGGGCATGGGGAAAGATGATCAGCTCCAGCCGGCCCTCCAGGTTCCCATGGCGCTCGAAGGTCGCCGGGTTCAGCACATGGGCGCGACCGGCCACGACGGCGCACAGGGCGCGGCGGCGGCTGACTTCCTGCATGGGAACGTAGTTCCGGTCCACCGCGATCACTTCGGCCGTCCCCAGGCGTTCCTTCCCCTTGTGCATCGCACCTCCGGATGGGCCGAATCCTAAGGCAATTCCGAAGATTTGGAAGGAAATTATTCGCCGATTCTTTGCAAATCCAACACTGGCCCCGCATGGGCTTCGGGCGCGGTTTCCACCTCCGCCAGCCGCCGCTCCATCAGCTCCTTCCGCTTGGAGACCTCGCCCAGGCGCCGGCTGGCGTCATCCAGGCGGTCCTGGACGGCGGACAGCGCGGAACCGAACTTCCCGAATTCCGCCTTCACGTGGCCGAGCACCTTCCACACCTCGCCGCTCTGCCGGCTGATGGCCAGGGTCCGGAAGCCCACCTGCAGGCTGTTCAGGAAGGCCGTCAGGGTGGTGGGACCGACCAGGACGACCTTGCAGTCCCGCTGGATGCGCTCGAACAGCCCCGGACGGCGGAGCGCCTCCGCGTACAGCCCCTCGAAGGGAAGGAAGAGCAACCCGAAATCCGTGCTGTGGGGCGGCGCGACGTACTTGTCCCGGATGTCCCGAGCCTGGGAGAGCAGCCGGGCTTCCAGAGCCCGGCCCGCGGCCTCCATCCCCACCGCGTCCCCGGCCTCGCAGGCCTCCGTCAGGCGCTGGTAGTCCTCCAGGGGGAACTTGGCGTCGATGGGAAGCCAGACGGTGCCCCCCTCCTCCGCTCCCGGCAGCTTCACCGCGAATTCCACGATTTCCGGAGACCTCGGCCGCACTTTGACGTTGGCGGCGTACTGCCCCGGGGAGAGGAACTGCTCCAGCAGGGCGCCCAGTTGGGCCTCCCCCAGCACGCCGCGCGTCTTGACGTTGGTGAGGGCGCGCTTGAGCCCGTCCACGTCCTGGGCCAGGGACTGCATCTCGCCCAGTCCCTTCTGGACCTGCTCCAGCCGCTGCGCCACCAGGGCAAAGCTCTCGCCCAGCCGCTTCTCCAGCACCTCGTGGAGCTGGCCATCCACGGTCCGCCGCATCTGCTCCAGCTTCGCGTCGTTGGAAGCCTGGATGGCCTCCAGCCGCCGCTGGACCTGCTCCTGCACCTGCGCGAGCTGAGCGGCCTGCTCGCCGCGGGAGGCCCGCAGAGCTTCCTGCACCGAGGCCGATACCACGCGAAAGCCCTCGCCCAGCGTCTCCGCCTGGGCGGCCCGCAGCTGGCGGAGATCGGCCAACAGCGGCTGGAGCTGGGCCGCCAGGGCCTGCTGGACCTCGCCCCGGTTCCGGGAGGCCAGGTCTTCCGCATGGCGGCGAAGGGCCTCGAAGGGGGCGGGATCCCGTCTCAGCGCCGCCCACGCGGCCAGGATTGCGGCGCCGCACGCCACCAGGGAGGACACCAGGAGGAGGCTCATGCCTCCATCATCGCCCTTCCCCTCGGACAGGCAGTGTCCATTCCGCGCGCCGGCCCCCGGCCTGCGGCGTCAGAGCCAATTCCGCCACCCAGTCCGTGGGCCACGGCCCTTCTGCGCCCGCCCATTCCACAACCAGGCGATCCGAACCTTCCAGGGTCTCTTCAAGGCCGAGGGACCAGGCTCCGGAAGGGCCGGGGCGATAGAGATCGAGGTGGAAAAGCCGACCGCCGGGATGCGGGTAGCGGTGGAGGACGGCATAGGTGGGCGACGCCACATCGTCGGGATCGCCCCCCAGCCCCTTCAGGAACCCGCGGGTCCAGGTGGTCTTCCCCGCGCCCAACTCCCCCCGGAGAAGCCAGGTCCCGCCCGGTGGCGTGAGCGCCGCCAGGCTTTCGCCCAGCGCTTCCGTGGCCGCGTCGTCCGGAAGGAACCGCTCAGCCACGGAGCAGCTCCGGCAACCGATCCGCCACGTCCCGGGGAAGGAGCCCCGCCCCCGGCAGCCGGTCCGCCGCGGCGCCGTGGAACCAGACCGCCGCGGCGACAGCCTCCCGCATGGACAGCCCCTGGGCCCGGAACCCCGCCACCATCCCGGCGAGCAGGTCCCCGCTGCCGCCCGTGGCGAGGCCGGGATGGCCGGTGGAATTGATCCACAGTTCGTCCAGGTTCCCCCCCGCCACGACGCTCTGGGCGCCCTTGAGCAAGAGGACGCCCGGCTGACCTTCTCCCGCCCGACGCGCCTGGGCCAGCCGACCGTCCGTGCCTCCAGGAATCGGGGCGCCGAACAGCCGTGCGAATTCTCCGGGATGGGGGGTGATGGCGGTATCAGGGCGGGCCATCCATCGGGATCCCGCGCCTTCGCCAAGGGCGGAGGCGTCCACCACCAGGGGACCGCTCCAGTCGGGCACCACGGGAATGCCACCCGGCCCCACCAGGAGGACGTCGGCTCCCGCGGGCACCGCGCCGCGCCAGGCCCGCACCATCGCCTCGGGCACCTGGGCGGCGATCTCGGCGCGGACTTCCGGTTCCGACAGCACGGTGACGAGCCCGGCGCCCACCCGAAGGGCGCCGAGGGCGGCCAGGACCGCCGCGCCGCTCATCCCTTCGCTCCCCGCGCGGATGGCCACGTGGCCGAAGGTGCCCTTGTGCGAGTTCCAGGCGCGGGCCGGAAGGGTTGGCCGCTCCAGGAGGCGGATCCGCCCCGCAGGTTCGGCGTCCAGCGGGAGCGCCACCCGCGTGATCTCGCCGCACAGCAGCCGGGCGGGCAGCAGGCCGTGGCAGATTTTGAAAGCCCCGAAACAGGCGGTACGCGTGGCCCGCATCACCTCGCCGCTCACATCCGCCGACGAGGGATCCAGGCCGGAAGGCAGGTCGAGGGCCAGCACCGGCAGGCCGCTGTCATTCACCGCCCGCGCCCAGGCCGCCGCGATTCCTTCCAGGGGCCGCGCGCCCAAGCCGAAGAGGCCGTCCACGACCCAGCCCCGCCAACCTTTTACGACTTCGAGGGGTTCCGACGGCGCTTCCACCGTACCGCCGAGCCCTTTCCACAGCCGGGCCTGGAGGGCGGCGTCACCCTTCCATCCGGAGGAGCCGGTGAGACCCCACACGGAGACCTGCCTTCCCTGGAGACGGGCCAGCCGCGCCAATGCGAGCGCATCGCCGCCGTTGTTCCCCGGCCCCGCCAGCACATGGATGGGTTCGCCCGGCGGAAGGAGGGCCAGGGCACCCAGAGCGGCGTGCTCCTGGAGCACCAGGGATGAAATTCCCCACCGCTCGATGGCGCGGCGTTCCGCGGCCCGCATCTCGTCGGCAGTGAGGAGGGGAATCATTCCGACAGTTTAAGGTAGGCCGCCAGAGCCCTCGGGTACAGCGCCATCTCCGCCGCGTAGACACGTTTCTGGAGATCCTCCGGCGTGTCGCCGGGAAGGACGGGCACGGCTTCGGCATCCAGGATGCGGCCCCGGTCGTACTCGCCGTCCACCACATGGACCGTGGCTCCCGACTCACCTTCGCCCGCGGCCAGCACCGCCCGGTGGACGTGCATTCCGTACATGCCAGGGCCGCCGAACTGGGGGAGCGGTCCCGGATGGATGTTGAGGATCCGCCCTTCCCAGCGGGCCGGCACCGCCAGCTTCTTCAGCCAGCCGCAGAGGCAGATGACCTCCGCGCCCGCCGCCTCCGCCGCCCGGTAGCAGGCGTCGGAGAAGGCCTCGTCCGAATCGAAGTCCTTCCGCGCCACGACGACGGTCGGCAACCCCTCCGCCTCCAGCCGCGCCACGCCCGCGGCCTTCGCGGTGGACGCGAGGCCCAGCACGGGCAGCGCGGGGACGCGGCCCTCGCGGCACGCCCTGAGCAGGTTCAGGGCGTTGCCGCCGGTACCGGAGATGAAGAAAGCGACGCGCTTCACTGAAGGGCCGTGAGGACCACCGTATCGGCGATGTCCTGAGCGCTGCAGCCCCGGCTCAGGTCGTTCGCGGGCCTGGCCAGGCCCTGGAGGAAGGGCCCGATGGCGGCGCAGCCGCCCATGCGCTCCGCGATCTTGTAGGAGATGTTGCCGGCGTCCAGATCGGGGAAGACGAGGACGTTGGCCCGGCCGGCCACGGCGGAACCCGGGGCCTTGCGCTGGCCCACGGAGGGCACGAGGGCGGCGTCGGCCTGGAGCTCGCCATCCACGGCGAGGTCGGGGGCCTTCTCCTTCAGGATGGCGAGGGCTGCGCGCACCTTGTCCACGCGGGGGTGCTCGGCGGAGCCGCGGGTGGAGAAGTTCAGGAGCGCCACGCGGGGCTCCACGCCCATGACGCTGCGGGCGTTCCCGGCGGCGGCCAGGGCGATGTCGGCCAGCTGCTCGGGGGTGGGATCGGGCACCACCGCGCAGTCGGAGAACAGGACGGCGCCCTGCTCGCCGAAGGCCGCGTCGGGGTGGATCATCAGGAAGAAGCTGGAGACGGTCTTGATGCCCTTGGCGGCGCCGATGGCCTGAAGGCAGGCCCGCACGGTCTCGGCGGTGGTGTTGAGGGCGCCCGCCACCATCCCGTCGCAGTGGCCGTTCTGCACCAGCATCGCGCCGAACCACAGGGGATTGTGGACGGCTTCGAGCGCCTGAGCCTCGCTGACGCCCTTGGCCTTGCGGCGCTCATAGTAGGCGCCGGCCAGCTCCTGGAGGAGGGGACTGGCGGCGGGATCCACCATCTCCGCGCCCTTCAGGGAAAGGCCCAGGCTCGCGCCACGAGCCACCATGTCCGCGGGATCGCCGAGGATGGTGAGGCGGCACAGGCCCTGGTCGAGCAGGAGCTGGGCGGCCTGGAGCGTGCGGTCGTCCCGGCCCTCGGGCAGGACGATGTGGCGCTGGAGTTCCTTGGCGCGGGCGCGGAAGCGCTCCATCCAGTTCGCGTGGTTGGCGTGGGTCATGGATTCCTCCTGGAGTCGGACGGGGGGGTGGACGAAGGGGGCTCGCCGAGGAAATCCACGGCTTCCCGGCCCGTGCGCTCCCGGAAGGTCTCCGAGAGGCTGGGGGCGCCGGAACTGGGCTCGTCGAGGTAGAGGGTTTCGAGGCGGTGCATGGGGATGAACCGGGTGGCCAGGGCCACCTGGTCCGCTTCGCCGGTGCGCACGAGGGTCAGGATCTCCTCCCAGGGGGAGAGGTCCACGCCCCGGAGGGCGAAGCCGCTGGCGTCCAGATCCAGAAGCCGCCCCCACAGCCGCTCGCGGGGCGACTGGAGCAGGGCCACGACCAGGTCCCCGGGACGGAAGGGCAGCGCGCGAACCATGGTCAGCACTCCGGAAAGAGAATCACAGGGCGGGGCCTTCCACGATGAGGCGCCCTTCGGTGAAGCCCTCCATGGCCCACCCCGGCCCCTCGAACCCGTTTCCGCTGGCCTGGACGCCGCCGAAGGGCGCGGCGTCCAGCCGGAACGTGGGCGGAAGGTTGAGCAGGACGCCCCCTGCGCGAAACGTGGACGCGGCCAGCCGCAGGTGCCGCTGGTCCCGGCTGTAGGCGCTGGCCCGCAGTCCGAAGCGCGTGTCGGCGGCCCTCGCGAGGCCGTCGGCGAAGGTGTCCACGGGCGTCAGCACCGCCACCGGCGCGAAGACCTCTTCGCACTGGAGCGGATCGGTCTCGGGAACGCCCGTGAGGACGACCGGGGGCAGCAGGGCCCCCGCCCGCTCCCCCCGCAGCAGGACGCGGGCTCCCGCGGCCACGGCGCGGTCCACGCTCTCGTCCACCCGCCGGGCGGCGGCTTCGTCGATCAGCGGTCCCACCACCGTGGCGGGATCGAGGGGATCGCCCACGGGCAGGGCTTCCACCGCGGCGACGAAGGCCGGGGCGAAGGCGTCCCACAGGGCGCGATGCACGTAGATCCGCTGGGCCTTGGAGCAGCTCTGGCCGGCTCCGGCGACGGCGGCGGGCGCGAGCTGGCGGGCTACCGCCCCGGCGTCCACGCCCTCGTCCACCACCACGGCCCCGTTGCCGCCCAGCTCCAGCAGCAGGCGCTTGCCGGCGAGGGCCCGCTCCAGGTAGCGGCCCACCCGCTCGGAGCCGGTGAAGCTCACCGCCGCGATGCGCGGGTCCCGGGCCAGTTCCTCCGCCGCCGCGGGATCCGTGCCCAGCAGCTGGAGCAGATGGACTGGCGCCGCCACGGCGAGGCGCGCGGCCTCGAAGCTCTCCCACAGCAGGCGCGAGGTCTCCGGCGCCTGGGGCGAGGGCTTCCACAGGGCGCTGCACCCGGCCGCGAGGGCGGGCGCTAGTTTGTGGATCGCCAGGTTCACCGGAAAATTGAAGGGCGTGATGGCGAGGACGGGCCCCACGGGAAACCGCCGCAGGACTGCGCGGCACCCTTCGGCTCCAGCCATCAGGTCGTAGGGAACGGCCTGCTCTCCGAACGCCGCCACCACCTCCGCCGTGGCGCGCAAAGTGGCTTCCGCCCGCGCCACTTCGGCGCGGGCCAGGGTGATGGGCTTTCCGATCTCTTGGACGAGCAGGCGCGCCAGTTCCTCGCGGACGGCCCCGACCTGCTCCAGCCAGGCGTCGATGAGGCGACGGCGCTCCAGGCGGGAGGACTCCTTCCAGGCCTCGAAGGCCCGCTCCGCAGCCGCAGCTGTCCCGTCCAACGCCATCGCTCCCGTGCTCCCCATCGGTGGTCTGACCAGCCCCTGGCCACGTCCAGCTTAACCGACGGCTCCCCAGTCATCGTCACATCCGCTCCCGTCCGGCGGGGCTTTCGTGGGGTAGACTCGCTCCAGGAGTCCCCCCATGACCAAGCCCCTCGTCCCCGCCGATCTCCTGAAGAGCATCCAGGCGACGGACAAGCCGGTGGGAGGCGCCGCATCGGGCGCCAAACCCAAGCCGGCCTCCTCGCCCAAGCCCGCGGTCAAGGCTTCCACCAAGCCCCAGGGCAAGAGCGGCGTCGCCCACACGCGGATGAGCAACCGCGGCAAGTAGGGCGTTATCTAGAACGGAATGAGCGCCGCCGCCAGCGTGACGGCGAAGGAGACGGCGAGCACGGCCGTCAGGCGCAGGCCGAAGGCGCGTCCGCCGGAGATCCAGGCGAACCCCGCCTTGGCGAGGGTGCTGGCGCCGATGGCCAGCACGATGGCCAGGACGGCGGTGGCCGCCGGAAGGCCCACGGTCTTCACCTGGCTGCTCACGGCCAGGGTGATGGCCGTCTCCGACGCCACGCCGGACAGCGCGGCGGCGATCATCAGCCCGCGGTCCCCGAATTCCGTGCGGGCCGCGGCGGACACCAGCAGCATCGCCGCCAATGCCAAGCCCCAGGCCAAAGCCCGCTTCAGATGAAAGGGATTCCGCACGGGCACGGGATCGGCCTCGGCCTCCGGCGTGGCGTCCGTCCGCAGAATCCACCAGGCCGCCACCAGGAGCGAGCCCACCATGGCGGCCATGGGCACGAAGAGGGGGCGCAGGAGGGTCGCGCCGCCCACCACCCCCGCCAGCAACACGACGCGCATCCCCATCACCGCGCAGGCCAGCATCACCGCCACCTGCCCCGGCCCGCGGAGGGACGGATCCTCCTTCACCTGGCGGGAGAGGGAGATGGCCACCACCGTGGAACTCACCATCCCGCCCACGATGCCCGCCATCACCGCGCCGCGGCGGGCGCCCAGCGTGCGGTTCATGGCGTAGCCTCCGAAATCCGTGGCGGCCACCAGGGCCACCATCCAGCCGACCTTCTGTGGGGACAGCACGCCCCAAGGATCCAGCGCTCGCGACGGCAGCATCGGCAGGAGGATGGCGAACACCAGCAGCAACTGCATGGCGGCGTTCAGATCCTCGCGGTTCAGCCGGGGGATCCACGCCCGGAACCAGGGCTTAGAGAGGAGCAGCAGGGTGACGATGACCGTGACGGCCACCGCCAGGAGCGCGTCCCGGATGAGGAGCATTCCCAGCAGCGGCGCGGCCAGGGCGGCGATCTCCGTGGTGAGGCCGCGGCTCGCCACGGTGCTGCCGTGGTAGTAGAAAAGTCCGATCAGGAGGGCCGCGAAGGCCTGGACCGCGATGGGGAGCGCCAATCCCGAGCCGCCCACCTTGACGGACAGCCACCCCAACAGCGTCAGCAGCGCGAAGGTCCGCGCGCCCAGGCTGCCGCGGCTCTCCTCCAGTCGATCGGATTCGCGCCGGGCGGCTTCCTCCCGGCTGGCCAGGCTCCGCTCGAATCCGCTGCGCTCCCGCTCCAGGCCCATCATCAGGCCCAGGGCCACGGCCATGGCGGCTTCCTTCAGGGT
The DNA here is from genome assembly GCF_030845995.1 of Geothrix sp. 21YS21S-4. Taxonomy (NCBI): domain Bacteria; kingdom Pseudomonadati; phylum Acidobacteriota; class Holophagae; order Holophagales; family Holophagaceae; genus Geothrix; species Geothrix sp. 21YS21S-4. Next base: position 1,437,468 of record NZ_CP132719.1, on the reverse strand, counting down.
GGACAGATCGAGGCTCAGCATGGGCGCTCCGCGGCCGGTCTATCGGTCAATCGGCCAGGTTCCAGGTGGACAGATGCGTGGTGCGGGTCAGGACGCCGGCGACGAGATCGGGAGCCGGCTTTCCGAAGGTCCGGACGTCGGCGCGGCCGGGCTCCGGGACGTGGACCACATGGACGGAGGCGCCGCCCGGGAAATCGGGATGTAGCGCCAGCGGGCGGGCCAGGGCGTCGAGATCCAGCTTGGCCAGCCAATTCGGCGGCAGGGAGGCCGTGCGGGCGCCGGGAATCAGCGCGCCCAGCTCGCGGGGCTGGAGGAGAACGAGGTGCCAACCCGATTCATCGCGGCCGCGCCAGCACAGGAAAGGAGGCAGGTTCTCGAACCCCACGCCGCCCTTTTCCACCTGGGGCCAACTTCGCAAAGAGGCCGCACCCGCCTCGTCCGCGGCTTGCATGGCGAGGGCGGCCAGGTCCGGAACGACCGGCGGGATCCAGGGCTCCAGGGGCTCCATCCCGTCGAGCATGGCAGATCGGGTAGGCTGGGGCCCATGCGTACGACGCCCCCGCGCGGATGGACCCCACCCCCAGCCCCCGCCGGAGGGCGCCCATGACGGCCCCTCCTCCCGCACCCCTTCCCGTCATCGCCACCGGCCAGCAGATCGGCGCCGGCTGGAGCCCGGCGCTGTCCGTCGCCAAGGCCCTCGCCGCCCTGGCGGAAGCCCGGCGCCGGGGAGCGCAGGCCGTCTACTGGCTGGCGGACGAGGACCACGACCGCGCGGAGGTGGCGTCGGTGGTGGGCCTGCGCGACGGCCGCCTGGCTCGCCACCGCTTCCGGTTCGACGCCCGCCTCGGCACCGCCACCGGCTGGCTCCCCTGGACCCCCGGGCACCAGGCCGAAGCCGAGGGCCTGTGGGGTCCCTTGCCTCCACCTGCCGAACCCACGCTGCGGGGACATGCTCTCGCCTTGGGCCGTCCACTGTGGGACCGCGGGCTGCGCCCCTTCTCCCCCACCGATCCCGCGGTGCGCGGCGCCATCCAGTCCGAATTGGAGCGCTGGCGGGCCCTGGATCTGGAAGCCTGCCTGATCCGCCAGGCGGTGGCGCTGGAGGCGCTCCGCGCCCCGCTGCCGTTGGATCCCCGGGTCCAGGCCGCGTGGTTCTCCCTCGATCCGGCGACGGGCCGCCGCCAGCGGCTGGAGCGCGGGATGCCTCTGCCCAAGGGACAGTGGCTGAGCCCCGGCGCCGCCCTTCGGCCGCTGATGCAGTCCCTGCTCCTGCCTGTGGTGGCGGTGGTGCTGGGGCCTTCCGAGCGGGCCTACTGGCGCCTGTGCGAGCCCCTGTGGGACGTGGTGGGGCTGTCCGCGCCGGAGATCCTTCCCCGCCCCAGCGTGTTCGTGGTGCCCAAGGGGTTCCACGCGGCGCCGGGCCAGCTCGACGCGCTTCGGCTGGGCGCCTGGGACCGGCTTGCCTCCTGGACGGGAACCTTCCCGACGGAGACCCTTCCCGAGGCCGCGCCCGATCCCGCGTGGCCCGCCTCGCTCCAGGGCCGGTTCCGGCAGGAGCTCGCCCGCACGCGCCAGCGGCTGGCGAAGCTGGACCAGCGGCTGCACCGGCGGGCCGCGGAAGCAGCCGTGGGGGGCGATCCCGAGCGGCTGCGGCAAGCCCTCTTCCCCTTCGGCGCGCCCCAGGAACGGGTGATGCCCGGCGTGCCCTGGCTGCGGAACGGCGCCCTGCTCGACACCATCCTCGCCCGCATGGACGGCGCGGCGACCGTGATCCTGGTGGAGGAACCATGACTTCCGGCCTCGACATCCTCGCCCTCGGCGCCCATCCCGACGACGTGGAAGTGCACGTCGGCGGCCTCCTCGCCCTGGCCTCGGACCGGGGGATGAAAGCCGGCATCCTGGATCTCACCAGCGGTGACCTGGGCACGCGCGGCACGCCGGAGACCCGGCGGAGCGAAGCGGAGAAGGCGGCGGCCATCCTCGGCGTCTCACGCTGGGTCATGGACTTCCCCGATGGCCGCTTCACCGAGGAGGGCACCTACCGCGTGCGGCTGATGGCGGAGATCCGGCGCCTGCGGCCGCGGGTGATGATCCTGCCGGCCCCCGAGGACCGGCATCCCGACCATCGGCGCGCCCATCGGCTGGCTCGCGAAGCGGCCTACTGCGCCGGGCTGAAGAACTATCCCTGCGACGGCGAGCCCTGGCGGCCCGAGGCCCTAGCCTGGGTGGGCGGCGAGAACCCCGGCCGCCCCGACCTCCTGGTGGACGTCACCGCGACCTGGGAACGGCGGATGGCCGCCCTCGACGCCTTCGGCAGCCAGTTCGCCCCCGACCCCTCCCAGCCCGCCACGCGCATCGCCCATCCGGCCTTCCGCCGGGGCGTGGAGGGCCGCGCCATGCACTGGGGCTCGCTCCGGATGTGCGACTGGGCCGAGGCCCTGTGGTGCGACCGGCCCGTGCCCGGGGCCCTCCTTGAGCTGGTGGCCGCTCTCGAAAGGCCCTGAGGTGAACCGCCTCGAAGCCGATCTCCTCGCCCAGATCCGCCGCCGCGGCGATGGCGTGGGCGGGCGGGTGCTGGTGGCCTGTTCCGGCGGAGGAGATTCGGTGGCGCTCCTGGTGCTCCTATGGTCGCTGCGGAAGAGCCTGGGGCTGGATCTGGCGGTGCTCCACGCGGACCACGGCCTCCGGCCCGAATCCCCCGCCGATGCGGAGGCCGTCCGCGGACTCTGCCGCGCCCTCGATCTGGATCTGGCGGAGGCCTCCCTCGGCGTGCAGGCCCACGCGGCAGAGCGGGGCATCGGGCTGGAGATGGCCGCCCGGGAGCTGCGCTGGGGCTGGTTCCGGCAGGAGGCCGAACGGGAGGGCGCCTGCGCCGTGGCCACGGGCCACACCCTGGACGACCACACGGAAACCGTCTTCCTGCGCCTGGCCCGGGGCGGCGGCCTGGGCTGCCTCCATCCGTTGGCGCCGCGCCAGGGCCTCCGCTGGTCGCCTCTGGCGGAACTCCGTCGGGCGGAGCTGCGCGCCTACCTGACGGCCCACCGCGTGCCCTGGCAGGAGGACGCCACCAACGCCGAGCCCTTCACCCCGCGAAACCGCTGGCGGCCCCTGCTGGAGGAGATCCGGCGGGAGGCGCCCGAACTGGACCGCCACCTGGTGGAAACGCACCGCCAGGCGGAGGAGGCGGAACAACTGGCCCAGGCGCTGGTGGCGGGATGGGAGGGCACCCGCTGGTCCGTAACGGAGGAAGCCGTCGCCCTCCGGCGGGAGCCCTGGAGCGAGCGCGACCTGCGCTGGACGCTGGATACCGCCTTCCGAAAGCTCGGCTGGCAAAGGGAAGCGGCCCTCCTCCGGGGACTGGCCCCCTGGCTCGCGGAGCGGGTGAATCGGGGGCGGAAAAGGGCGTCCTGGGGACATTTCTGTCTAAACCCCGAACCGAATGGCGAGTATGTGCATCTAAGACAGGACCCGCCGCCTTCCCGGGGCTAGTACACTGGAGGGCCACCGTGGGCTAGCGCCCCAAGGAGTCCCCCTTTGAATTCCATGATGAAGAGCGTTCTGGTCTGGCTGGGCATCATCGCCCTCCTGGTTTTGGCCTTCCGCCAGATCCCCCAGAACAGTCGCCAGATCGAGATTCCCTTCTCGACCTTCTATACGGAAGGTGTGGAGGGCAAGTACAAATCCGTGACGCTGTCGGGCTTCGACGTCGAAGGCACCTACAAGCAGCCGGAAAAGAACGCCAAGACCGGCGAGACGATCGAGAAGTTCCGGACGGTGGCGCCTCCCATGCAGGACCTGGGCAAGGTCATCCTCAGCTGGAAGACCGAAGGCCAGCTGGAGGAGTTCAAGGCCGCCAAGCCCAGCGAGAACAATTTCGCCTACGTCCTGATGTTCTGGGCGCCGCTGCTCGTCTTCGTGGTGCTGTGGTTCGTGTTCATGCGCCAGGCCCAGATGGGCGGCAACAAGGCCCTCAGCTTCGGCAAGGCCCGCGCCAAGGGGCTGTCCAGCAGCGCCAAGCGGATCACCTTCGCCGAGGTGGCCGGCTGTGACGAGGCCAAGGAGGAGCTGCGCGAGATCGTGGAATTCCTGAAGGACCCCGCCAAGTTCGTGAAGCTGGGCGGCAAGATCCCCAAGGGCGTGCTGCTGATGGGCCCTCCCGGGACCGGCAAGACCCTCCTCGCCCGCGCCATCGCCGGCGAAGCGAAGGTCCAGTTCTTCTCCATTTCCGGCTCCGACTTCGTGGAGATGTTCGTCGGCGTGGGCGCCAGCCGCGTCCGCGACCTGTTCGAGCAGGCGAAGAAGAGCGCCCCCTGCATCGTGTTCATCGATGAGATCGACGCCGTCGGCCGCCACCGCGGCGCCGGCCTGGGCGGCGGCCACGACGAGCGCGAACAGACCCTCAACCAGCTCCTGGTGGAGATGGACGGCTTCGAGGGCAACGAGGGCGTCATCCTCATCGCCGCCACGAACCGTCCCGACGTGCTCGATCCCGCCCTGCTCCGCCCCGGCCGCTTCGACCGGCGCGTGGTGGTGGACCGCCCCGACGTGAAGGGCCGCCACGAGATCCTGAAGGTCCACACCACGGACAAGATCCCCCTCAGCCCCGACGTGGAGCTGGATGTGATCGCCCGCGGGACGCCTGGTTTCGCCGGCGCGGATCTGGCCAACCTCTGCAACGAGGCCGCCCTCACCGCCGCCCGCGGGAACAAGAAATGGGTCGAGATGATCGACTTCGAGGAGGCCAAGGACAAGGTCTACATGGGGAGCGAGCGCCGCAGCCTCGTGATGACCGAAGAGGACAAGCGGATCACCGCCTACCACGAGGCCGGCCATACGGTCGTGGCCGCCGTCCTGCCCGACAGCGACCCCCTCCACAAGGTGACCATCATTCCCCGCGGCCGCGCCCTGGGCGTCACCTGGCAGCTGCCGCTCAAGGACCGCTACAACACCACGCGGGCCTACATGGAGAGCCGGATCGCCATCGCCATGGGCGGGCGCATCGCCGAGGAGATCTTCTTCAACCAGCTCAGCACCGGGGCCGCCAACGACATCCAGCAGGCCACGGACATGGCCAAGTCGATGGTCACGGAGTTCGGCATGAGCGACAAGCTGGGCCCGCTGAACTTCGGCGGCGGCCAGCACGAGATCTTCCTGGGCCGCGACTTCACCCAGCGCCGCGAGATCTCCGAAGAGACCTCCCGCCTCATCGACAGCGAAGTCCAGGACTTCGTCCTCCGCAACTACCGCCGCGCGAAGGAGGCCATCGAGGCCCACCGCCATCAGCTGGTGGCCATCGCCGAAGCGCTGCTGGTGCGGGAGACCCTCGACGGGTCCGACGTGGACATCCTGCTGAAGGGCGGCACCCTACCGCCTCCCAAGGCCGGCCGCCCCACCGCTCCCGCCACGGTGGAGGGGCACGCTCCGGACACGGGGCTCAACCCCGCCCTCAAGCCCGCGTGAGCTTTGAAGCTTTCGACTGGGGACCGCTCCTGACGGACGGTCCCCTTTTCATGGGCATCCTCAACCTGACGCCCGACTCTTTCAGCGACGGCGGCCGGTTCGAGGCTCCGGGCGCCGGCCTCGCCCAGGCCCGGGCCCTGATCGAGGCCGGCGCCCGCATGCTGGACCTGGGCGCGGAAAGCACCCGTCCCGGCGCCCGAACGGTGGATCCGGAGACCGAATGGAATCGGCTGGCGCCGGTCCTGGCGGAACTCTGCCGGGCCTTTCCCCACCTTCCCCTCAGCCTCGACACCCGCCATGCGGTCACAGCAGAGCGGGGGCTCGGCGAGGGCGCGGCCGTGATCAACGACGTCACCGGCTTTTCGGATCCGGCCATGCTGCGCTTGGCCGCTGACGCCGGCTGCGGCCTCATCGCCATGCGGAGCCGCCCCCAGGGCGAGGGCTTCCACATGCCCCCCTACGACGATCCAGGCCTCCGGGACGCCGAAGCGGCCATCGGCGAACTGCGGGTGCTCCGGGACCGCCTGGCGGCTGCGGGACTGACGCCCGATCGAGCCATTCTGGACCCCGGGTTCGGATTCGGGACCACGTTCCTAGAGGACCTCGCCCTGTGGGAGGCCCTCCCGGAGCTGCCCGCGGCCCTGGATTGGCCCGCGGACCGGTTCTGCATCGGGATCTCCCGGAAGCGGTTCCTCGCCGTCCGCGCCGGAACACCCGGCCTGCCCCCGCTCCAGCGGGATACCCTGACGGCCGAAGCCCACGCCGAGGCGCGAAACTGGGGCTACCGGATCTTCCGCACCCACGCCATGGCCTGAGGGCGCCGGCAAGCAACCGGATGAGCCCCCGGCGCGGGTGGGGTAATCTGGCGGAATGAGTCTTCGTTACTTCGGCACCGACGGCATCCGGGGCGTCGCCCTGCAATCCCCCCTGACGCTGGACGAGGTCGTCCGCTGGGGTTCCGCGTGGGCGCGGGTGGCCCGGGAAGCCGGCGTGGAGCGCCTGGTGCTGGGATGGGATCCCCGATCGAGTTCGGAGCCCCTGGCAGAGGCCTTCCGCCGCGGTGTGGGCGACGGGATCGAGATCCTCTCCCTGGGCATGGCACCCACGCCCGCCGTGGCCTGGACGGTGGCGCGGCTGAGCGCGGAAGGCGCCCGCACCTGGGGCCTGATGATCTCCGCCAGCCACAATCCCCCCGCGGACAACGGGCTGAAGGGCTTCAACGAACTGGGCGAGAAGCTGGAAGAGGATCAGGAACGGGCCATCGAAGCCGCGTTCGAGCTCGCGCCGGCAGTGACAGCGACACCCGCCGCCCCTCGCCCCCTGGACCTCGGTCCCTACCTGGCCCACCTCGTCGGAATCGATCTGCCGGAGGACTTCCGCGCCGTCATCGACTGCGCCCATGGCGCCACTGCCGAAGCGGCCCCCAGGCTGTTCCGCGGAGGCCGAATCCGCTGGCTGGGCGTCCCCGCCGATGGCCCCCGGATCAACGTGGGGGTGGGCTCCACGCACCTGGAGGCCCTGGCCGCCGCCGTGGTGGCCGACGGCGCGCAGCTGGGCATCGCCTTCGACGGCGACGGCGACCGCTGCCTGATGGTGGATGCCCAGGGTCAGGTCGTGGATGGCGATCAGATGGTGTGGCTGTTGGCCCAGGATCGCGTGGCCCATGGGGACGCGCCCGAGGGCGTGGTCGGCACCCTGATGACCAACGGCGGACTCCCCCAGGCACTGGCGGAAAAGGGCGTCGCCTTCGCCCGCACGCCCGTGGGCGACAAGTTCCTGCTGCGGGAGATGGCGAAACGGGGATGGGATCTGGCCGCGGAAGCGTCGGGCCACCTCATCCAGAAGCGCGTGGGACCCAGCGGCGACGGCCTCGCGGCGGGCCTCGCCATCCTCCGCGCCCTGCTGCACCGCCCCGCGGATCGCCGCTGGGACTGGACCTTCCGCTCCTGGCCCCAGCGCCTGGTCAACCTCCAGGCCCAGGACCGCAAAGCGGTGGAGGCCTGCGCGGATCTCGGCTCCGCCATGGCCGCCATCGACGCCCGGTGGGGCGACGGCGTCCGCCAGGTGGTCCGCTGGTCCGGCACCGAACCCAAGCTCCGCCTGATGGTGGAGGCCCGCGAGGCCGCCTGGGTGGACCAGGCCCTTCTCGAACTCGAATCCGCGGCCCGCCGCGATCTGGCGCTGATCTAGGAGCGCATCCAAGTAATCGATAGGGGCTGCATTGATGGCAAAGGGCATTCAGGCAAGGAAGCGGGCGCAGGGCGGTGAGGGGTCACCGTTCAAGGCCGATGACGCAGCATGGATGCCCTTTGCCATCAACCCTTCGGGCAGAGGTGGCAGCCGTCGGGATGCTGCGTCAAGCTCCTCGACCTTGGGTCCACCAAGGCCTCCAGCTCACGGCACGCAGTGTGTGCCTTCCACTCGCCTGCGGCTCGTGGAGCCGGAGCCTCCATCGCTTTCCTTGCCTCCCTCGGCTGGCACCTCTGTGCAGCCCCCACCCATTACTTGGAGGCACTCCTAGATGCCCGCCGACGTGCGGCGCCCCGTCGACCGCTGGCTGGTGCTCTTCGCCCTGACGCTGGTGGCGGTGGGGATGGTGTGGATCTACTCCGCCTCCGCCATCAAGGCCTCCCAGAACCACGCGGCGGCCACCGCCTTCCTCACCCGCCAGCTCGTGGGCGGCGGGATCGGGATCGCGTTCATGCTGGCCCTCTCCCAGGTGGACCTGGCTTCGCTCCAGGACCATCCCCGCCCGCTGCAGATCGCCTACGGGATCCTGGTGGTCCTGCTGCTGTCGGTGCTCTTCTTTGGACCGAAGATCAACGGCGCCCACCGCTGGATCCGCCTCGGGCCTCTCAGCGTCCAGCCGTCGGAGCTGTTCAAGCCGCTGTCCGTGCTGATCGCCGCCGGCTGGATGGTGCGCCACCGCGAGGTGTGGTCCCACCGGCGGGACGCGCTGCCGAAGCTGCTGGGCCTCGCGGGAATCATGATCGTGCCGCTCGCGCTGATCCTGCGGGAGCCGGATTTCGGGACCACCTTCCTCATCGTGTTCGTCGCGCTGATGGTCGTGTTCCTGGGTGGGGCGCCCAAGTGGATCTTCGCCGTGGCGATCCCCATCCTCGGCGCCCTGGGCACGGCCTTCGTGGTGCTGTCGCCCTACCGCCTGGCGCGCGTGACCAGCTTCCTCAATCCCGCCGCCGATCCCCTGGGCAAGGGCCACCAGGCCCTCCAGAGCCTCGTAGCCGTGGGCAGCGGCGGCTTCATGGGCGTGGGACTCGGCGGTGGGAAGCAGAAGCTGTTCTTCCTGCCCGAGGCCCACACGGACTTCATCTACGCGGTGATCGGCGAGGAGGCCGGACTGGTGGGCACGGTGGCGATCCTCGCCCTGTTCATCGCCATCCTGTGGCGCGGCTACCGCATCGCCCGCCGCGTGGGCGACGCCTACCTGAAGCTGTGCGCCATGGGCTTCGTGCTGCTGCTGGTGGTCCAGGCGCTGATGAACATGAGCGTGGTCCTGTCCCTGGCGCCCAACAAGGGTATCCCCCTGCCCTTCATTTCCTTCGGCCCCAACAGCCTCATCGCCAGCCTCATCTGCCTCGGGCTGCTGCTGTCCATCAGCAAGGAAGCGGGATCAGCCTAGGCGGATCGGCTCGTCGTCGTCCTCGTCCACGAGGGTGATGTTCGAGCCCCCGGCGAGCAGCACGGCGTCCTCGTACATGTTCTTCAGCTTGGGCTCGAAGCGCTCGGCCCGCGCCAGCCGCGGATCCGGCTTGAGGTCCGTGGACACCCGCACCAGCCCCCACAGCGTCTCCGGCTCCAGGCCCAGGATGGCCGCGTGCCACTTCAAGGGATTGGCGGCGTCGGCTTCCGCCGCCCGGGTGGTGGTGAGAAGGACGTTCCCCTCCCAACGGAGGCCGATCATCAGGGGACGCAGGTCCACCTGCTTGGCCTGTTTCCGGCCGTCGACCTTTCCTCCCTTTTCCCACAGCCAGACCGGCGCGGCGAGAAAGGCCTCCGTGCGGCTGCGGACCGCTTCCATCCGCTCCGGCGGACAGACCCAGGACCAGTGGAACGCCTCCGCCAACTCGCCGAGAGGAGAAGCATAGGCGGGATGCGGTTCCCATCCGTGGACGCGCAGGCCCTCCGGCAACCGGGCGTTCAGCCGGGCCGTGAACGACTGCGCCGAACCGGGCGGATCGACGCGGAGAACGAGTTCGATCCACTCGCACCGTCCCCCCGCGCCCGCCGGCAGCGGGAGTTCCACCCGGAGCAGGGGACGGGGGCGCTTCCCGAGGTCCAGGGCCAGCGAGAAGCCCTCCAGGCGGAGGGCGCGGAGAAACAGCGCCTGAAGATCGCCGTCGTCGAAATCGAGGGCCGGGGCCTCCTTGGCGTAGGCCAGACGGATGGACGTCCGCCGGCCGTCCAACTGCCAATGGGCTTCGCGCCGCGCCTGGGCCTTGGCGGCGGGGGATTCCAACGCGGCGACGGCGGCCTTCACCGCGGCGGCGTCGCCGCCATCTCGCCGCCCGGCCTTCGCCAGGTCCAGCCCGTCTTCGGCGAGTTCCGCCGCGGCGAGCGCCGCCACGCAGGCCGCGAGATCCTCGCCCTCTCCCGCCAAAATCCGCCGCAGCGTCTGGAGCGGCGCGGGCTCCCGGCTCGCGCCCCGGGCCGCCATGGCGGCGAGGGCGGCCGCAAGCCGCGCCTGCCGGGCCAGGGCCTCGGCGGGAATGAAAACGGAATGGGGTGCGCACTCGTCCACGCTCCAGGATAGTGGGCCCATCGCGGGAGGAGCGCGGCGCGCAGGCAGAAATCGAGAAAGCGGAAAGCGCATTACCGGGGGAGCCGGATTCCGATTTCCACATCTGCTGTGGGAAGCGGCTGTGCAATCCGGGGGAATGCCTTCCAGTTCAAGCCACTTGGTTCCGTGCTGGATTTTGGTGGCAGGTGAGCCTTGCCTGGAACGAGGTGGGCAGCGGTTTCCGGCCTTCCCAAAGATGCTCCGGAAGAGAGGAATTCCTCCGGAACGGGGAAAGGGCGCGCGGGAAAAAAGGCCCTCTCGAGGTCGTCAGATCTTCTGGATCCCAAGGGGGGCTTTGCCTTCCCGGGCCGGGTCCGCCAAGCTGGTTCCCACCATGATCCACGACCCCTACATCATTCTTCCCCTCCCCGATTCCTGGCCCTACGATCCCGGCAGGTCCCTCCGCCCGCTCGGTTGCCGCATCAATCTGGAGCTGCCCGGCCTGGGCGGCGGATGGCGCGTCTGCACCCCGGGGGGAATGCCGCCCGTGGGCGACGCGGTTCCCCTGGAGGGCGCCCACGGCCGGGGCGGAATCCTCCGCGCGGGCGACACCGTCATGCGCCCCTACCGCCGCGGCGGGCTGCTGCGCCACATCAACGAGCGCACCTACCGCACCCACCTCCGCTTCGCCGCGGAGTACGCCGTCCACCGCGGGCTGTGGGAAGCGGGCTTCCCCACCGTCGAGCCCCTGGGCTATGCCTGGCGCCCCGTCCGCTTCGGCGTGGAGGGCGTCATGTTCACCCGCTGGGCGGAAGGCGACAGCTGGCCCCGGAACTGGGAGGTGGGCGTGACGCGGACGGATGTCCTCCGCCAGGCGATCGGGGCCCTGTGCGACTGGGGGTTGTGGTCCCCGGACCTGAACGCCACCAACATCCTGTTCCCGCCGGACGGGGGCATCCTGCTGCTGGATTGGGACCGCGCGCGGTTCGAGCCCCAGCCCTCGAACGGCGGCGAGGACCTGTGGCCCCGCTACCGCGCGCGGCTGGAGCGGAGCCTCCGCAAGCTGGGCGCGCCCGCGGAAACCCTCGCGGTCATTGGACCTGCGCGGCGTCCGTGATCACGATCGCCTGCACCGGCAGGTTGAGGAAATCGCTCCGCTTGTTGCTGGTCTTCACGGCCTTGATCCGGTCCACCACGTCCATGCCCTTGATGACCTTCCCGAATACGCAATAGCCCCAGGTCTTGTCGTTGGCCTTGCCCTTGAAATCCAGGGCCGGGTTGTCCACCACGTTGATGAAGAACTCGGCGGCGGCGCTGTGCGGGTCCGGCGTCCGGGCCATGGCCACGGTGCCGCGCTTGTTCTTCAGCCCCGCGGCCAGGGCGCGGTCGGCCTCATTGGGGATGGGTGCGTCCGTCCGCTTCTTCCCGAGGTAATCCACGTACCCGCCGCCCTGGATCATGAAGCCCGGAATGACGCGGTGGAAGATGGTGCCCTTGTACTGGCCCTTCTTCACGTAGCGGAGGAAGTTCTCCACCGTCTTGGGCGCCGCGTCCGGCTCCAGCTCCATCACGATGGTCCCGAGGGTGGTGGTGAGCTTCACCTGAGGCTTGGCCTGGAGGCAGAGGGCGACCAGGGACAGGGCGAGGGCGATCAGGGGGCGGCGCATCGGTCTCTCCGGAGGGGATCCTCCAGGATACCGCCTCAATAGGCGCCGAGACTCCGGGCGAGGGCATCGCGCTGCCCCTTGAAGCCCTGCTCGTCCCGGGCGCCGCGGACCAGGGCCTTCGCCTCCTCCCGCTGCCCCAGCTTCAGCATCGACTCGGCGCGCATGAGCGCCACCCATCCCCGCTGGTCCGCCGCGGCGGGCTTGGGGGGGTAGAGGGCCAGGGCGCCCTTGGGATCGCCGTTCCGGAACCGCAGGTCCGCCACCAGGATGGCGAGGGGCTCCCGCGTGTCGCCCTTCTCGGGCGCGCGGGCCAGCCAGCCTTCGGCTTCCTTCAGCCGCTGGGCGCCGGTCTCGCCGGAGGCCAACGGACGCTCCAGCAGCCGGAGCACGGCCTTCACCCGCTCTCCGCCGGATCGCGCTCCGCCCAGGGCCGCCCGCAACTGGGGCCAATGCTCCTGGGCCGCCTCCGCGCGGGCCCGGGCCAGCGCCTCGTCCGGCGAATCGCCCCGAGGCGGCAGCAGCTTGATCACCGCCGCCGGATGGCCTTCCGGCTGCAGCTTGACGAGGACGGCCTTCCGCAGCGCCGGCCGGCCTTTCGCGGGCACTTCCGCGAGCAGCGCGGGGAGCGTCTCCACCAGCCCGGCCGAAGCCAGCAGTTCCGCCACGCCGGTGCGGGCCTTGGGTTCCAGCGCCGCGTAGGTGCCGGGCTTCAGCCGCGCCAGCAGTTCGCCGGCATAGCCCTTCTCCAGCCGCTGGGCCACCCACGCGCCCCAGGCGCCCTTCCACAGCGTCTTCACCTCGGGCTCGTCCTGGGTGGCGGAATCGAGGCGGTCCACCAGGTCCAGGGCCTCCTCCCACTGCTGCTTTCCCGTGAGGACGCGCAGTTCCACGATCTGGCCCAGGCCGCGGGGCACCTTGCGCCCGCCCTTGCGCACCTCCGCGAGGAGGGCTTCGGCGCTCGGCAGGTCCTTGGCCTCGGGAAGACTGCCGTCCGTGAGGAGATTCGCCAGGGCCAGCCGGGCGTCGTCCGCCTGGGACGTGGCGCCGTGATCCTTGATCAGCTTCTGCAGGACGGCCGCTGCGGCCTTCGCGTCCCCGGCGCGCCCCAGCATCTGCCCGTAGGCCAGTTCCACGCGCGGGGCCAGGGGGCTCTTGGGATAGAGGTTCCGGAAGGAGTTGCGGCTGCCTTCGGTCTGGGACCGCTCTCCGGAAAGGGCGAGGATCTCGGTGATGGCGACCAACCCCTTTTCCGTGGGCTTCTCCTGCCCCTCCAGCGGCCGGAGCGACTGGACGATGGCCAGCCCTTCCCGGGGGCGGCCCTGCTCCGCGAGGGTCCACAGCAGCAGCTCCTGCGCCTTCCGCTTGCGCTCGGAGGGGATGTCGGACGCGAGGGCGCGGTGGAGCCGACCCTCGGCTTCCTTGAAGCGGCGCTGGTCGACGGCTTCCTCCGCCAGCAGCGTCTGGGCCTCCCCCATGAACGGGGAATTGGGCCACTGGCGCTCCAGCTTCCGCAGCGCCACCGCCGCTCCGCTGAGATTGCCCAGCCGGGCCTCCAGCATGCCCTGGGCGTAGAGCACCAGCTCGCGCTCGGGCACCTTGCTGGACTTGAACGTGTGGTCCTTGAGACGCGCCAGCAGCCCGCGGATGGCCGCGGGATCCTCGGCCCGGAGGGCCTCCTTGGCCAGTTCCCCGATCTCGGCATCCGTCATCCGCTTGGGGCCCTTGGAGGCCGGGGGCGCGGCCTTGGGAGCCTCGTGCTGCGCCGCCAGCGAGAGCGCGGCGACAAGCAGGACCGCGGCCGGCGGGAGCCTCATGCCAGCCATCGCGACAGGAGATTCCGCTTTCCCTGCTCGAACTCCTCGTCCGACAGGAGCCCCTTGGCCTTGAGCGCCGCCAGCCGCTCCAGGTCCGCCAGGGGATCGGGCTTTTCGGCGGCGGCTTCCGTGGGCGTGATGCGGTTCGCCAGGATCTCCATCCGGCCCAGAGTCGTCTCAAGGCGCTCGGCCCGCTCCGTCAGGACCCGCACCTTCTCCCGTAGTTCGTCGCGCTCGTGGGCCAGGGCCCGGCGCTCCATGAGGCGGCGGAGCGTGTTGCGGAACTGGTCGATCTGCATCGGCTTGGTGACGAAGTCGAAGGCGCCCAGCTCCATGGCCTCCGTGGCCTCGCGCACGCTGCCGAAGCCCGTGAGCAGCAGGACCGTGCAGCTCGGATTGGTGTTGAGCGCCACGCGCAGGACGTCCATCCCCGATTTGCCCGGCATTACCAGATCGGTGATCACCAGGTCGAAGGGGGGCTTGGCGGACCGCAGCAGCCGCTCCGCCTCTTCGCCCGTGGCGGCGGTCACCACGTTGAATCCCTCGCCCATCAGCAGCGTGGACAGCGTCTCCCGGGGCACGGGATCGTCGTCCACCAGCAGGAGGCTCGGGGACGGGACGTGGGGGGGGACGATGGGACGGGGGCTCAAAGCGGAATCCTCGGATGGCGTGTCCCCATCTTGTCGGCCAAGACGCCCGGAGACTAGAGGTTGGGTCGTCCTGCCCGCCTTCCCGTCAGGCCGCGCCCCGCAGGCGGTAGACGAAGGCCAGCACCTGGGCCACGGCCTGGTAGAGGTCCTTGGGAATGGGCTCGTTCACGTCCACCGCGCGGTAGAGGGCCCGGGCCAATTCCGGCCGCTCCAGGATGGGCACGCCCGCTTCCTTCGCCTTTTCGCGGATCTTGAGCGCGAGGTGGTCCAGGCCCTTGGCCAGGCAGACGGGCGCCGCGGTCTCGGCGTCGTAGCGCAGGGCGATGGCCACGTGGGTCGGGTTCGTCACCACCACCGTGGCCTTGGGCACCTCGGCCAGCATCCGCCGCCGGGCCGCCGCCTGCATGATGGACTTCTGCTTCTGCTTCACCTCGGGGCTGCCTTCCGAATCCTTCATCTCGTCCCGGACTTCCTGCTTGGTCATCCGGATGCTCTTCTCCCACGAGAACCGCTGCCATCCGAAATCCGCCACGGCGATCAGGAGCATGGCCAGCATCACGTTCCGGTAGAGGGCGAACACCGCGCTCTGGAACAGGTCCATCGACTGGCCCAGCGGGAGCTTGAGGGTGGCCATCAGGATGGGGATCCGCGGGGCCAGCACGGCGTAGGAGACCCAGGCCAGAAGGGCGAACTTGGCCACGCTCTTGAGCAGATCCACCAGGGCGCGGGAGGAGAAGATCCGCTGGAAGCCCTGGGCGGGGTTCAGGCGGTCGAACTTGGGCTCGAGCCCCTTGGTGCTGAAGGTGAAGCCCCGCTGGGCGAACCCGGTGATGAGGGCCACCCCCAGGTTCACCGCCAGAAAGGGGAGGACCAGCTTGCCCAGGATGGTCAGCACGTCCGCCAGGAGCGTGATCCGGCCGGCTTCGGAAAGCGCGCCGGGCTGGGCGCGGCTCAGGAAATGGGCCACCTGCTTGGTCATCAGGGCCAGGGTCGCGCCCCCCAGTCCCATGAACAGGAAGAAGTTCCCCCACAGCAGCAGGGCGCCGTCGAAATCCGTGCTGCGGGGGACGGAGCCCTCCTCCCGCGCCTTGTTGCGCCGCCGGGGAGTGGCGCGCTCGGTGCGGCCGGGATCGTTGGCCACCTCAGCCCCCCAGCAGCTTCAGGGCGACCCGCGGCGCCGATTCCAGCAGCGGCACCAGCCAGGGGCCCAATTCCCGGAGGACCAGCCCCAGGATCACCATCCCCAAGGCGATCTTCAGGGGAAAGCTCAACTGGAGCAGCTGGAGCTGGGGCATGAACTTGCCCGAGATGCCCAGGATCATGTCGAGGAGGAACAGCACTGCCAGCACGGGGAAGGCCAGCTGGAAGCCCTTGGCCAGGAGCTGCCCCAGCAGCGCGATCAGCCCCATGGCCTGGAGGGGCATGCCCTGCCCCAGCGGCGCCACGCGGTAGCTGTCCACCAGGGCCAGGATCATCTGGTGGTGCAGCCCCGTGATGAACACCAGCAGCGCCGCGATCTGGGTCATGAGCGAGCCCGAGATCGAGGCGCTCTGGGAGGTGGTGGGATCCACGAACTGGACGAAGGAGAAGCCCATCTGCGTGTCCATGAGCATCCCCGCGAAGGCCACCGCCTCCAGGATCCAGGCCACCACCGTTCCCAGGAGCAGCCCTATCGCCAGCTCCGAAGTCATCAGGCCCACCAGCTCGGGCAATCCCGTCGGAATGGTCGGGGGAACCGGCACCACCGGCAGGATCACCGTGGCGAGCATGGCCGCCAGCGCCGCGCGGACCTGGAGGGGCATCTGCTCGGAGCCCAGCATGGGGAAGGCCGCCAGCAGCCCCGTGAGACGGGTGAGGACCAGCACCCACAGCGCCGCCTTGGCGCCCGTGAAGGCCCAGATCGCGGAACCGGAGAGGGAGGGGATCACGGCGTCAGTTCAACTGCCGGACCACGGCGTTGAAGTCCGTGAACATCCGCGTGGTGAAGCGGAGCATGATCTGGAGCATCCAGGGGAAGCTGAGCGCCACCACCGCCATCACCGCCACCACCTTGGGCACGAAGGCGATGGTCTGGTCCTGGAGGCTGGTCACCACCTGGAACACCGACACGACGAGCCCCACCACCAGCGACACCGCCAGGGCGGGTCCCGCCACCAGCAGCGCCGTCTTGAGGGCTTCCTTGCCCAACTGGGCGATCAGCAGCTCGTTCATCCGGTGTACCCCCGCACGAGCGACCCTACGATGAGGTACCAGCCGTCCACGAGCACGAACAGCAGCACCTTGAAGGGCAGCGAGATCACCACGGGCGGAAGCATCATCATGCCCATGCTGAGGAGGATGCTGGCCACCACCATGTCCACCACCAGGAAGGGCAGGAAGATCATGAAGCCGATCTCGAAGGCGGTCTTCAGCTCGCTGATGAGGAAGGCCGGCAGCAGGCATTCCATGGGCACGTCGGCCTTGGTGCGGGGCGCGGGCGCCTTGGCGATCCGCAGGAACAGCGCCAGATCCTTCTTCCGGGTGTGGCGCAGCATGAACACCTTCATGGGCGCCGCGGTGCGATCCAGGGCCTGGTCCGTGGTCAGCTCGTTGCGCTGAAGCGGCTGCAGGACCGTCGCGTTAATCTCCCGCGCGGTGGGCGCCATGATGAAGAAGGTGAGCACCAGCGACAGGCTGATCAGCACCTGGTTCGAGGGCGTCTGCTGGGTGCCCAGGCCCTGGCGGAGGAAGTGCATCACCACCACGATCCGCGTGAAGCTCGTGGCGGTCATCAGGATGGTGGGCGCCAGGGTCAGGATGGTGAGGAGCATGACCGCCTGGAGGCTGGAGCTCAGGGCGGGGCCCGACGGGGACTTCCCGAAGTCGACGGTGAGGGACGGCAGCGGCGCCGCGGGCTGGGCGCACAGGGCCGCGCCCGCCAGCAGCAGGCAGGCCGCGGGGAGCCACCGGAGAATGCGGTTCACTGGCCACCGCCCTGCTTGAGCAGCGCTTCCATCTCCTTCACCGGCACCGGCCGGCCCAGGTCCACTTGGCGGGAGAGGGCGGCGTCGAAGGTCTCGGGCTCCCCGCGGTCGCCGGGATCCAGCCGCGAGATCAGGCTGATGCCCTGCGGCGTGAGCCCGATGAGGAACCGCTCGCCCTCGGCGTCCAGGATCGACACGTAGCGGCGGTCGCCCAGGGCGAGGGTCTCCTCCACCCGCAGCTTGCCGCCGCCGCTGCCCGGGAGCTTGCCCCGGCCGTACTTTTTCAGCGCCCAGAGGCTGGCCCCCGCCAGGCCCAGGACCAGAACCAGCGATCCGAAGGCCCGCAATCCGGAAGGCCCGGCTTCAGAGGCCTGCCCCGGAGTCGGTTTTCCGTCCTCCAGCGTCAACGGAGCCTGCAGTTCCTTTTCCGCCGGGGTCGGCGCCGGGGCGGGCCGGTCCGCGCCCTGGGCGCTCAGCCCCAGCCCCGCCAGCAATCCCAGGATCAGCACCACCCGTCTCACCACGACAAACTCCCGACACAACCCGGGAACAGGGCGAGAGGGATGCCAGACCTAGGGCTGGTGGGGAACCCGCACGTCGAACAGGACCTTCCACACCCCTTCCTCGCGGATCCACACGCGCAGGAAGCTGGCGCCCGGGCCGTTCGGCGGCAGGAGCTCGCCGCAGGTCCAACCCAGGTCCCCGCTGGAAGCCGCCTCCACCCGCGCCGGTTCCCAGCGGGCCGGCGGCTCGGCTTCGAGCACCTGGGCCACCCCTTCGCCCCGGAGCGGCTGGGAACCCCGCCGCAGCAGCCGCGCGTCCTTCGCGAGATCCGGGACCAGGGCCGCCCCGCCCTTTTCCGCCCACGCCGCGGCAAGGAGCGCCTCCTTCCGCCGCAACTCCGGCAGGGCGTTGGAGGCCGAAAGCGGCTTCCCCGCGGCGGCCTGGGGGACGAAGGGCCCGATGGACCGCGCGGGAGCGCCGTGGGGCACGCCGATGTCCGCCGCCACCTTCCACGCGCCGCTCCGGCGGCGCCACACCGACAGGAAATGGCCGTGGACCAGGGGCTCCTTCCCCTTTCCGGCGGCGTAGCCCCATGGACCGAGGCTCCAGGCGAGCTCGCCGGACGCGGCGATTCCCATGGCCTCCGGGTACCAGGCAAGGTGGCCGCCATCGGCCGGTTCCTTCCCGTAGTGGTCCCGGCCGCCGATCATCCTCGGCGTAAAGACCAGGGCGTCCTCCGCCAGCCAGGCCAGGAACGCGGGACGGATGCCCCGCTCGTCGGCCATGCGGGCGAAGGCCAGCTCCGCCCGCCGCACGGATTCGATCGGCGCTTCCGCCCGGCCCGGCAGCACCGCGATTCCGGCCGCAAGGAAAGGTGCCAGCGCGCGCCTCGACATCGGATCCTCCCGCGATGCGCCACGCTATCACCGTTGCGGGCCGGGCGCGGCGGGCGTAGGGTAGAGCCCTCGTCACACGATAGTTGAGGGAGCTGCCATGCCCGCCTACCAGCTGACCGTGAACGGCCGCGTCCGCACCGTGGATGCCGATGCCGACACGCCGCTCCTGTGGATCCTGCGCGACAACCTCGGACTCACCGGCACCAAGTTCGGGTGCGGCCAGGGCGTGTGCGGGTCCTGCGTCGTCCACCTGGACGGCAAGGCGGCGCGCTCCTGCCAGACCCCCATCAAGGAGGCCGCGGGCCATTCGGTGGTGACCGTCGAGGGACTGTCGAAGGACGGCTCCCATCCGGTGCAGAAGGCGTGGCTCGCCGAGGACGTCTCCCAGTGCGGCTACTGCCAGCCGGGAATGATCATGACCGCCGCGGCCCTCCTCAAATGGAAGGCCCGCCCCACCGACGGGGACATCGACGAGGCCTTCGCCGACCACATCTGCCGCTGCGGGACCTATCCCCGCGTCCGGAAGGCCGTGAAGCGCGCCGCGGGAGGTGCCAAGTGACCAGCCGCCGCGACTTCCTGAAAGTGGCCGGTTCCGCGGGCGCGGGCCTCGTTCTGGGCCTCCGCCTGGATGCCCGCCCCGCCCCGCCGGAGGCCGCCAAGGCCGCCTTCCGGCCCAACGCCTTCCTCACCATCCGAACGGATGGGACCGTGCAGATCACCGTACCCAAGGCCGAGATGGGCCAGGGCGTCCGCACGGCCCTGCCCCTCGTCGTGGCCGAGGAACTCGATCTGGACTGGGCGCGGATCGAGGTCGTGAACGCCCAGCCGGGCCCGGATTTCAAGGCCATGCAGACCGGCGGCAGCACCAGCGTCAGCACCACCTGGAACGCCCTCCGCACCGCGGGCGCCGCCGCGCGGGAGATGCTGAAGGCCGCCGCGGCCGCGCAGTGGGGCGTATCCCCCGCCGAGTGCCGCACCGAGCAGGGCTTCGTTCTCGGCCCCGGCGGGCGGAAGCTCGGGTACGGTGACCTCGCTGAAGCCGCAGCCCACCAGCCCGTGCCCAAGGATCCGCCCCTCAAGAAACCCGCCGACTACCGGCTGATGGGCAAGCGGACGCCCCGGGTGGACGGTCCGGCGCTCGTCACCGGCAAGGCGATCTTCGGCCTCGACGTCCGCCGCCCCGGCCAGCGGGTGGCCGCCGTCCTCCGCTGCCCCGTGCCCGGCGGCAAGCCCAAAGCCTGGGATGCCTCCAAGGCGCTGGCGGTGCGCGGCGTGAAAGCCGTGGTCGAAGTTCCCACGGGGCTCGCCGTGATCGCGGACCGCACCTGGGCGGCCTTCAAGGGCCGCGACGCCCTGGCCCCCACCGCCACCTGGGACGAAGGCGCCGCCAAGGACTTCAATTCCGCCGACCTGGAGCGCCGCACCCGCGCCGCCCTCGCCGGCCCGGCGGAAGAGGTGCGGCGCGAGGGGGATGTGGAGAAGGCCCTGGCGGCCTCGGCGCGCATCCTCGAAGCCGAATACGCCTTCCCGTACCAGGCCCACGTCACCGTGGAGCCGCCCAACGGCGTGGCCCAGGTCCGGCGGGACGGGGCCGAGCTGTGGGTGGGGACCCAATCCGCGAACCAGGCCCAGGAGCGGGCCGCGGCCGCCCTCGGCCTCAAGCCGGAGCAGGTCAGGATCGACCTGCCCCTCCTCGGCGGGGGCTTCGGGCGCCGCCTGGGCACCGACTTCAGCACCGAGGCCGCGCAGGTGGCCAAGGCCGCGGGCGGCGGGCCCATCCAGGTGGTGTGGGACCGGGAGGATGACCTCCGCCACGACCTGCACCATCCCGCCACCCTCCACCGCATGAAGGCCGGCATCCGCGATTCCGCCGTCACCGCGTGGGCCCATCGGATCGCGGGCCCGTCCATCCTCCGGTCCTGGACCGGCGGCCAGAAGCCCCCCATCCTCCCCGGCGTGGAGAGCAACGGCGCTTACGACACGCCCTATGCCTTCCCCGCCATCGCCGTGGACTACGCCGAAGTGGACGTGCCCACGCCCCTGGGCTGGTGGCGCGGGATCCAAGTGGTGCCCAACGTGTTCGCCCGGGAGTGCTTCCTGGACGAAGTGGCCCACGCCCTCGGGAAGGATCCCCTCCGCTTCCGGCTGGATCTCCTGGGCGACCGCGGCAAGGTCAAGTTCGGGCGGGACGAGCCCGACATCCAGCGCCTCAAGCGCACCCTGGAAATGGCCGCGGAGAAGGCCGGCTGGGGCCGCTCCCTGCCGCCGGGACACGCCCTGGGCCTCGCCTGCCACGCCTTCGACGGGCGCACCTACGCCAGCCAGGTGGCGGAGGTGTCGGTGGTGAAGGGCCAGTTGCGCGTCCACCGCATCGTGTGCGCCGTGGACTGCGGATTCGTGGTGAATCCCGCCGGGCTGGAGGCCCAGATCGAGGGCGGAATCGCCTTCGGGCTGTCCGCCCTGTTCTCGCAGATCACCTGGGACAAGGGCCGGACGGTCCAGACGGGATATCACGATTTCCCCGTGCTGCGCCTGCCGGACATGCCCGTCGTGGAGACCCACGCCGTGCCCAGCTCCGAACCGCCTTCCGGCATCGGCGAGCCGCCGGTCCTCCTGCCCATTCCCGCGGTCCTGAACGCCCTGTTCGCGGCCACCGGCAAGCGCATCCGCAAGGTCCCGCTGGAGGACGGGCGGGTCTAGGAGCCGACGTGCAGAAGGAACTCCAGGACATCTTCGCCCTCGTCGAGACCGCCCCCGCGCCCCTCGCCCTGGCGACCCTCCTCCGGGTGGAGGGCTCCAGCTACCGGCGGCCGGGCACGCGGCTGCTGACGGACGGGGAGTCGGTGCTGCGGGGCTCCCTCAGCGGAGGCTGCCTCGAAGGGGAGATCCTCGCCCGCGCCGGCAACGCGCTGGCGGACGGCCTGCCCCGGCTGCTCCGCTACGACCTGCGGGGCGACGCCGACCTGGTGTGGGGCAGCGGAAGCGGGTGCGAGGGCGTGCTGGACGTGCTCGTGGAGCGCATCGATCCTGTCGCGCCGCCACCGTGGATGGGTTGGGCCAAGGAGGTCCTCCGCGACCGCCGTCCGCTGCGCCTCGCGACGGCCCTCACGGACGGCTTCGCCCGGCGGCGCCTGGCGGAGGACGAGGATCCGGAGCCGGGCGAAGTGCTGGAAGTCATTCCGCCGCCGGTCCTGCTGTGGATCCTCGGTGCCAGCGACGACAGCCGCCCCCTCGTCCGTCAGGCCAGGGGACTGGGCTGGACCGTGGGCGTGCTGGACCACCGCCCGGCCTTCGCCCGCCCGGAGCGGTTTCCCGAGGCCGACCGCGTGCTTTCCGGGCATCCCGCGCAGCGCATTCCGGACCTGAGCCTGGATGCCCGCAGCGCCGTGGTGCTGATGACCCACAACTACCAGAAGGATCTGGAGGCCCTGCGCGAGCTGGCGGCCAGCGCGGCCGGTTACGTGGGCCTGATGGGCAGCCGTTCGCGCAGCGCGAAGCTGCAGGCGGAGCTGGCCGGAGAAGGCATCCGCCTGGGAGCGCGATTCCACAGCCCCGTGGGATTGGATCTCGGCGCGGAGGATCCCGAGACCCTCGCCCTGGCCATCCTGGCCGAGATCCAGGCCAGCTTCCGCGGCCGGTCCGGCGGGCCGCTCCGCGCCGTTCCGGCCGTCGGAGCCCTTGCGTGATCCCGGCCCTCATCCTCGCTGCGGGCGCCGGGCGCCGCATGGGCGGCCCCAAAGCCCTCCTCGTGATCGAAGGGGAATCCCTCCTGCGCCGCGCCGCGCGCGCCGCCCTGGCCGCCGGATGCGGACCCGTGGTGGCCGTGGTCGGAGCGTGGGATCCCGGGCTTCAGGGCCTGGCCGTCCACGCGGTTCCCAACCCCGACGCGGCGGAGGGAATGGCCAGTTCCATCCGCGTGGGGATGGCCGCCCTGCCCGCAGGGACCGAGGCCGTCCTGATCCTCGCCGTGGACCAGCCGGCCGTGGACGCCGATCTCCTGCGCCGCCTCCTGGCCCTGGCCGCCGCCGATCCCAGCCGGCCCGCCGCCTGCGCCTACGCGGGCACCCTGGGCGTTCCCGCCGTCCTCCCCCGCCGCCTTTTCCCGGAACTGATGGGCCTCCAAGGCGACCGCGGCGCCAAGGGCATCCTCCTGCGCGAAGGCGCCGCCTCCCTGCCCTTCCCCGGCGGCGAAGCGGACCTGGACACGCCCGGGGACCTCGGGCGCTGAGCGGGCTGCGGCCGCATTCAATTCAAAAGATTCACCACCAAGGCACAAAGACACCAAGAAAAGCGATCGGGCTAGTGGTCAGTTCTTCGTGATCGGGATCAGTCGCTGATACCACTTTGCATTCAAGAAATAAGGATCACCGCCAAGGACACCAAGAACCGCATCCCTAGTAGGTAGAGCTTTTCTTGGTGTCTTGGTGGTGAGAAAAAAACTTGGGTCTTGAGCGCCCATTGGTGATGAGAGCGGACTTTACCCGTCGAAGCGCGGGGGCCCGGAGGGAGCAGGCGGTTCCCCCGGACGCATCAAGCGCTGAGGCTGGGCTTCTTCTGGAGCTGGTCGTAGCGCGCGCGGGCCTGCTCCAGTTCGGCCAGGTGCGCGCCGGCCCACTCGCACAGGGCGCCCATGGGGCCGATGAGGGTGTGGCCGAGCTTGGTCAGCTCGTACTCGGTGCGGGGCGGCACTTCGGGGTAGACGTGGCGGGTGACGAGGCCGTCCCGCTCCAGCTTGCGGAGGGTCTGGGTCAGCATCTTCTGGCTGATCCCGCCCACCTGGCGGTGCAGGTCGCCGTAGCGCTGCTTCCCCCGCGCCAGGAGGTAGATCAGCAGGGTGGTCCACTTGTCGGCGATGAGATCCAGCGCGTGGCGGGTGGGACAGTGGGCGCTGAGGACGTTGGGAGCCAGGGAGCAGGTCGAGGGAGCGGAGTGACGAACCATGGGGTGCCTACCTCCCGAAAGGGTGCCTACTTTCTTTTCGATCGTAAGCATCCTAAGTTTGGGTCACGGGCCATCCAAACGCAAGCGCCCGCACAGGAGGCAAGATGACCCACCTTTCCGTCGTGTTCCACAGCGGCTTCGGGCACACCAAGGTCCTCGCCGAGCAGGTGAAGGCCGGCGCCGAGCAGGTGGCCGGCGTCCGCGCTTCCCTTCTCCCGGTGGAGGAGATCGAAAGCCGGTGGACGGAACTGGAGTCCGCGGACGCCATCGCCTTCGGCAGTCCCACCTACATGGGGAGCGTGAGCGGGCCCTTCAAGACGTTCATGGACGCCAGCTCCAAGCCCTGGCTGGAGCGCAAGTGGAAGGACAAGCTGGCCGCCGGCTTCACCGTCAGCGGCAGCCCCAGCGGCGACAAGCTGAACACCCTGCAGACCCTCATGATCTTCGCCATGCAGCACGGGATGCTGTGGATCGGGAACGCGGAACTGCCCTACAACGAAGAGGGCCTCAACCGCCTGGGCAGCTTCAGCGGCGTGATGGGCCAGGCGGGACAGGTTCCCCCCGACGTGGAGCCCAACGAAGCCGACCGCAAGGCCGCGGCCGCCCTGGGGCGCCGGCTGGCGGAAGCCGCCGTGCGCTGGGGCCAGGGCGCCTGAGCGCCGGCCTAGGATCCCCGCGGAGGCGCTGTTTCCGGGTCTCCGCGGGACCGCCAAAACGCCCGCCGAAGGATTGTCATGACCGACAACCCCTCTGGATCCGCTAACCTGGGAGGCCTCCGGAGGAGTTCCCGCATGACCGACCTCATTCCGCACCTGACCGACAAGTCCTTCGCGGCCGCCGTCGCCAACGGCCTCACCGTCGTGGATTTCTGGGCCCCCTGGTGCGCCCCCTGCCGCGAGCTGGGCCCCATCACCGAGGCCCTGGCCACCGAATTCAAGGGCCAGATCGCCTTCGCCAAGCTGAACGTGGACGACTACACCGCCCTGTCCGAGCAGTACGAGGTGCTCAGCATGCCGACCCTCGTGATCTTCAAGGACGGGAAGCCCCTCGATCGGATCATCGGCTCCCAGCCCATCGAGAAGCTGAGGGCGCGGATCCAGCAGGTCCTCTAACCCTTTTCGAATCCTCCGAGGCCCCATGACCACCGTCTCCGGCGAAAGCCTGCTCCAGCAGCTGAAGTGGCGCTACGCCACCAAGAAGTTCGATTCCACGAAGAAGATCGCTCCGGCGGACTGGGCCGTGCTTGAACAGGCGCTCGTCCTCTCGGCCTCCAGCTACGGCCTGCAGCCGTGGAAGTTCGTGGTGGTGACGGATGCGGCCCTCAAGGCGAAACTGCGGCCCGTCTCCTGGAACCAGTCCCAGGTGGAGGACTGCAGCCACCTGGTGGTGTTCACCGCCAAGGAGGACATCACGGAAGCCGATCTGGACCGCTTCGTGGCCCGGACCGCCGAGGTGCGGGGCGTGCCCGCGGAGACCATGGCGGGCTACAAGGGCTACATGCTGGGCGATCTGGTGAAGGGCGCCCGCCACGCCGTGATCGGCGAGTGGACCGCCCGCCAGACCTACATCGCCATGGGCAACCTCCTCACCTCCGCCGCCATGCTGGGGATCGACGCCTGCCCCTTCGAGGGGATCGAACCCGCCAAATACGACGAGATCCTGGGCCTGGCGGGCACCGGCTACCGCACCATCAGCGCCTGCCCCGTGGGCTACCGCGCCGCCGACGACAAGTACGCCGCCCTCGCCAAGGTCCGGTACGACATCAAGGACGTGATCGACCTCCGCTGAGGGCCTCCTCCGCCGGAGGCGCCTCTTCTTTCAATGCCTGCTTCCTGGTGGGTTCTCCCGCCGGGGGCATACTTGGAGGGAGGAGGCTCCCATGCTGACCCGCACCCTCGGGACCCAGGGACTTGTCGTATCCGCCCTCGGCCTCGGCTGCATGGGCATGTCGGACTTCTATGGCGTGCCGAACGACGCCGAATCCACCGCCACCCTCCACCACGCCGTGGACCGGGGGGTGACGTTCTTCGATACCGCGGACATGTACGGCCCCCACGCCAATGAAATTCTCGTGGGGAAGGCGCTCGCCAGCGTGCGGAACCTGGTGGTGATCGCCACCAAGTTCGGGATCGTGCGCGATCCGGAGAATCCCTCCGTGCGCGGCGTGTGCGGCCGGCCCGAGTACGTCCGCAGCGCCTGCGAAGGGAGCCTCAAGCGCCTGGGCGTGGAGGTCATCGACCTCTACTACCAGCATCGGGTGGACCCCCTCGTGCCCATCGAGGACACCGTGGGCGCCATGGCCGACCTGGTGAAGGCCGGAAAGGTGCGGTTCCTGGGCCTCTCCGAGGTCAGCCCCCTCACCCTGCGGCGGGCCTGCGCGGTTCATTCCATCAGCGCCGTGCAATCCGAATACTCGCTGTGGACGCGCGATCCCGAGGAAGGCCTGCTCCAGGCCTGCCGGGAGCTGAACGTCGGCTTCGTGCCCTACAGCCCGCTGGGCCGGGGTTTCCTCACGGGCCAGATTAAACGGTTCGAGGACTTCGATCCCGACGACTACCGCCGCAACTCGCCCCGGTTCCAGGGGGGGAACTTCCAGAAGAACCTGGATCTCGTCGCCCGCCTCCAGGGAATGGCCGCGGCCCACGGCTGCACGGCCTCGCAACTGGCCCTCGCCTGGGTGCTGGCGCAGGGCAGCGACATCGCGCCCATCCCCGGCACCAAGCGCCGCGACCGCCTCGACGAGAACCTCGGCGCCCTGGAGCAGACCCTGGCCATCAGCGAAGTGGAAGAGCTGAGCGGCCTCTTCCCGCCCGGCGCGGCGGCGGGCACCCGCTACCCCGAAGCCATGATGCACATGGTGAACCGCTAGGAAGTGAGGAGGGCCCATGGCCCGCCGCGCCGACGCCCATTCCGACAACGCCCCCGGCCCCTTCTTCGTGGACCGGACCTGCATCGACTGCGGCACCTGCTACCAGTTCGCGCCGGAGACCTTCGCGGACGCGGGCGATCACGCGGCGGTCCGCGCCCAGCCTTCGGGCGCGGCGGCCCGGCTGCGGGCCTCCATGGCCCTGGTGGCCTGCCCCGTGGGCTCCATCGGCACCGACGACAAGGCCGACCTCCCCGCCGCCGCGCGGGCCTTTCCCCATCCCGTGGCCGGAGACGTCTCCTTCTGCGGCTACACCAGCGACAAGAGCTACGGCGCTTGGAGCTACCTGATCCGGCGGCCAGAAGGGAACGTCCTGGTGGATTCGCCCCGGGCGGCCGAGCCCCTGATGAAGAACCTGGAAACCCTCGGTGGCGTGACGATGCTGGTGCTCAGCCACCGGGACGACGTGGCGGACCACGCCGCCTACCGACAGCGCTTCGGCTGCGAGCGCGTCATGCACCGGCGGGACGGCCTGCGGGACCTGGAGCGGCTGGTGGACGGCGACGAGCCCGTGGCCCTGGCCAAGGACCTGCTGCTGATCCCCACGCCGGGCCACACCGCGGGGAGCGCCTGCCTCCTCCACGGCGAATTCCTGTTCACCGGCGATCACCTGTGGTGGAACCCGGACCAGGGGCGGCTGTCGGCCTCCCGGGCCCACAACTGGCACGACTGGGGGCAGCAGTTGGACAGTCTGCAAAAGCTCCTCGCCTTCGATTTCACCTGGATCCTCCCCGGCCACGGGCATTCCCACCGCGCGGAGAGCCCGGCGGCGATGAAGGCGGAGCTGGCGCGGGCGATCGGGATCCTCCGCGCCTCTTGATCGCCGTCGCCGGCGGGGCGTGGGAAACTAGGGGGTTCCGCCGGAGTCCCCCATGACCGCCGCATCCGAAGCCCCCGTCGTCACCGCCCCCCGCGGCACCCACCTGCACTGCAAGGGCTGGGTGCAGGAAGCGGCCCTCCGCATGCTGATGAACAACCTCGATCCCGACGTGGCCGAGCGGCCCGAGGATCTCGTGGTGTACGGCGGCCTCGGAAAGGCCGCCCGCAACTGGGACTGCTTCCACGCCCTGGTGAAGGAACTGAAGCACCTGGAGGACGACGAGACCCTGCTGGTGCAGAGCGGCAAGCCCGTGGGCGTGGTGAAGACCCACCCCGACGCACCCCGCGTCCTCATCGCCAACTCCAACCTGGTGCCCAAGTGGGCCACCTGGGAGCACTTCCGCGAACTCGATAAGAAGGGCCTGATGATGTACGGCCAGATGACGGCCGGAAGCTGGATCTACATCGGCAGCCAGGGCATCGTCCAGGGCACCTACGAGACCTTCGCCGAGGCCGCCCGCCAGCACTTCGACGGCACCCTCGCGGGGACCTGGACTCTGACCGCCGGCCTGGGCGGAATGGGCGGCGCCCAACCCCTGGCCGTCACCATGAACGGCGGCGTCTGCCTCGCCATCGACGTGGATCGCACCCGCATCCAGAAGCGCCTGGACACCCGCTACCTCGACGAGTGGACCGACAACCTGGACACCGCCCTGGCCCTCGTCCAGCAGTACGTGGATGCCCAGGAAGCCCGCAGCATCGGTCTGCTGGGGAACGCCGCCGAACTGCTGCCGGAGATCCTCAAGCGCGGCGCCATCCCCCAGCTGGTCACCGACCAGACCTCCGCCCATGACGAGTACAACGGCTACATTCCCGCGGGGCTGTCCCTGGAGGATGCCGCCCGGATGCGCCAGGAGGAGCCGGAAGCCTACGTGCAGCGCGCCCTCGCCTCCATGCGGACCCACGTGGAAGCCATGGTCGAGTTCCAGCGCCAAGGCGCCGTCACCTTCGACTACGGCAACAACATCCGCGCCCAGGCCCAGCGAGCCGGCTGCGAGAACGCCTTCGCCTTCCCCGGCTTCGTGCCCGCCTTCATCCGCCCCCTCTTCTGCAAGGGCATCGGCCCCTTCCGCTGGGCCGCCCTCAGCGGCGATCCCGCGGACATCGCCGCCACGGACGCCGCGATGATGGAGCTGTTCCCGGAGAACGAAGGCCTGATGCGCTGGCTGAAGGCCGCCCAGGAGAAGATCGCCTTCCAGGGCCTGCCCGCCCGGATCTGCTGGATCGGCGCCGGCGAGCGCCATCTCGCGGGCCTCAAGTTCAACGAGCTGGTGAAGACCGGCAAGGTGAAGGCGCCCATCGTCATCGGCCGCGATCACCTGGACAGCGGCAGCGTGGCCAGCCCCAACCGCGAGACCGAAGCGATGAAGGACGGCTCCGACGCCGTCAGCGACTGGCCGCTGCTCAACGCCATGACCGCCGTGGGCGGCGGCGCCTCCTGGGTGAGCATCCACCACGGCGGCGGCGTGGGCATGGGCTTCAGCCAGCACAGCGGCGTGGTGATCGTCGCCGACGGCACGGAGCGCGCCGACCGCTGCATCCGCCGCGTCCTGTGGAACGATCCCGCCATGGGAGTCTTCCGCCACGCCGACGCCGGCTACGATTCCGCCCGCGAGCACGCCGAGACCATCGGCCTGCACATCCCCATGAAGGGCTGAAAAGCCCGTTTTGCCACGGATGAACACGGATCCACGCAGATCCGTGTTCATCCGTGGCCCATTCCCGAGGTACCCATGTCCCGCCTGTGCCCCTGCACGTCCAAGAAGCCCTACGACCGCTGCTGCGGGCCCTTCCACGCGGGGGCCGCCGCGCCGGAGACGGCGGAGCTGCTGATGCGCTCCCGCTTCTCCGCCTACGCCCTGGGCAAGGTGGACTACCTCATCGCCACCCGGCCCGAGGCCAAGCGCGCCGAGGAGAGTCGGGAGGAACTGGCCCAGTACTGCAAATCCGTGAGCTGCGTGGGCTTGAAGATCGTCGCCAAGGAGAAGGGCGGCAAGGCCGACGACACCGGCGTCGTCAGCTTCCACGCCAGCCTCCAGGCCAACGGCCGCCGCAGCCTCCACATCGAGACCAGCAACTTCGCCCGGGAAGAGGGGCGTTGGGTGTACGTGGACGGAGTGGTGAAATAGGAGAAACCTCCCCGGAGTCCCCATGCGCCGTCTTTCCGCTTTCCTCGCGGTCGCGGTTCCCTTCCTCCTCGCCGCGGAAGCGCCCCGCCGCCCCGTCCACACCTACTCGATCGTGGCGCGGGACGCGGCGACGGGAGAGTTGGGCGTAGCCGTTCAGAGCCACTGGTTCTCCGTCGGGACGGCGGTGCCGTGGGCGGAGGCGGGCGTGGGCGCGGTGGCCACGCAGAGCTTCACGGACCCCAGCTACGGCGCCCTCAGCCTGGCCCTGATGAAGGCCGGCAAGCCCGCGCCCGAGGCCCTGAAGGCCCTCCTGGCCGCGGATTCCGACCGCGAGGTGCGCCAGGTGGCGATGGTGGACGCCAAGGGCCGCGCCGCGGCGCACACGGGGGCCAAGTGCATCCAGGCCGCGGGCCACGAGGTGGGCGAGGGCTTCACCGTGGAGGCCAACCTGATGGACCAGGCCACGGTCTGGCCGGCCATGGCGAAGGCCTTCCGCTCGGCAAAGGGCGACCTGGCGGATCGCCTGCTGGCGGCCCTTCGCGCGGCTCAGGCCGAAGGCGGGGACATCCGCGGACAGCAGAGTGCGGCGCTCATCGTGGTGAAGGGAACGCCCTCGGGCCAGCCCTGGAACGACCGCCTGTTCGACCTGCGCGTGGAGGACCATCCCGATCCCCTGAAGGAGCTGGGCCGCCTCGTGCAGTTGCGGCGGGCCTACCGCCTCATGGACGAGGGCGACGGCTTCGTCACCGCGGGTCAGTGGACCGAAGCCAAGGCCGCCTACGAAGCCGCGGCGAAACTGGCCCCCGGCGTGTGGGAGATGCCCTTCTGGCAGGCGGTGGCCCTCGCCTCCAGCGGAAAGCGCGACGAGGCCCTCCCCATCTTCAAGCGGGTCTTCGCGGCGGAACCGTTCTGGAAACGCCTCGTCCCCCGGCTCGCCGATGTGGGACAGCTTCCCAGGGATGCCGGGCTGCTGAAGGCCATCGAGGCCCAGTAGTCACCTTGGTAGTCAAAAGGCAAAAGACCACCACCAAAGCACCAAGAAATGCCTTTGTCTTGCTTGGTGTCTTGGGGGTGATTCTTATCTTTTAAAGTCATATGAAAGCTGAGGAGAACCGAGCGGCGGAGGAGAGCGGAAAGGGATATTCTCCGCTCTCCTCCGCAACTCCGTCCCTCTCCGCTTTCAATCGCTTCTCCCAAGGTCCTGCGGATCGCCCCGGGCCTCAGTTCTCGGGCGAATCCTGGGCGGTGCCCGCGGGACGGCGCATCATCCGGGCGCCGAGCAGGACGGCCCCGATGAGGATGAAGCTGTCGGCGAGGTTGAAGGTCCAGTAGTGCCAGCTTCCGAAGACGAAATCGAGGAAGTCCACAACGGCGCCGCGCATCAGGCGGTCGATGCCGTTGCCCAGGGCGCCGCCCAGGATGAGGCCCAGGGCCGCGCGCTCCCAGGGGGACGCGTCCCGCGCCAGGAAGAGGCGGCCGAAATAAATCAGCGCCACCGCTCCCGCGACCGTGAAGAGCGCGAACCGCGCCGTGGCCGGCAGCCAGGTGAGGCTCCCGAAAATGGCCCCGCGGTTCAGTCCCAGGGTCAGGTAGAAGAAGCCCGGAATCACCGGCAGCGATTCTCCTTCCACCAGCCTGCGGAGGATCCAGGCCTTGGAACCCAGATCCGCCGCCAGCGCCCCCAGGGGCAGCAGGAGCCACAGAAGGCGCTTCACCCGGCCACCTGCGCACAGCGCTCGCACAGATTGGCGTCCTCGCCCTTTCCGTGGCCGCCCTTGCGGTTCCAGCAGCGGGGGCATTTGACGCCGTCGTGGGCGGCCACGGTGATCTCGGTGGCCTCCGTGCCTCGCTCGATGGAGGAGACCACCAGCAGGTCGTCCAGGGACTCGCCCAGGCCATCCAGCAGCGCCCAGTCGGCCGGCGCCAGTCCGACCCGGATTGCCGCGTCGAGGCTGGTACCCACGGTCTTGGCGGCGCGGTGGGGCTCCATGGCGGCCTGGACGGCCTCGCGGACTTCCCACAGCTTCTCCCACCGCGCATCCGGGACCGCGGGCTGGGGCTCGGGGAACCGGTGCTCGTGGACGCTGCCGGAGCGGCCCGGGATCTGCTCCCAGGCTTCGTCCGCCGTGAAGCTCAGGACGGGGGCCAGAAGGGCGCAAAGGCCCTGCGCCAACTCCCAGCAGGTATGGCGGCAGCTTCGGCGGCGCGGGGAATCCGGCGCGTCGCAGTAGAGGCGGTCCTTGATGATCTCGAAGTAGCGGCCGGACAGCTCCAGCTGGCAGAACCCCAGCAGGGCCTGGGTGGCCCGGTGGAACTCGAACCGGGTGTAGGCGTCGCGGACTTCCCGCGCCATGCGCGCGAAGGCGTCCAGCACCCAGCGGTCCAGGGGCGCCAGGCCGGCCTCGGCCACGGAATCCTTCGCGGGATCGAAGTCCGCCAGGGCCCCCAGCAGGAAGCGCAGGGTGTTTCGGGTCTTGCGGTAGGCGTCGGCGCTGCGGTCGAGGATCTCCTTCGAGATGCGGATGTCCTCGCTGTAGTCGCTGCTGGCGGCCCACCAGCGCAGGATGTCGGCGCCCAGGGTCTTGAGGATCTCCTCGGGCGTGATCACGTTGCCCAGGCTCTTGGACATCTTCTGTCCCCTGCCGTCCAGGACGAACCCGTGGGTCACCACCTGCTTGTAGGGCTTGGTTCCGGTGGCCGCCAGGTTGAACAGCAGGGAGCTGTGGAACCAGCCGCGGTGCTGGTCCGAGCCTTCGAGGTAGATGAAGTTCCCGTAGTCGGCGCGGGCCAGCTCGGGATGGGATTCGCACACCACGGACGCGCTGACGCCGGAGTCGATCCACACGTCCAGGATGTCCGTCTCCTTCTGGAAGGCCGCGGATCCGCACGAACAGCGGGCCCCCGCGGGAAGCAGCGTCTCGACGGGAAGGTCGGCCCAGGCTTCGATGCCGCCCCGCTCGATGGCGGCGGCCGCGGTCTCGAAGATGTGCTTGTCCACCAGCGGCTCGCCGCAGGCTTCGCAGCGCAGCACGGTGATGGGCGTGCCCCAGGCGCGCTGGCGGCTGATGCACCAGTCGGGCCGGCCCGCGATCATCGCGTGGATGCGGTTCTGGCCTTGGGCGGGGATCCACTGGGTGGTCTCGACGCCCTCCAGGCCCAGCTCGCGCAGGCTGCGGCCCTTGCCTTCCAGTTCCGAATCCATGGTGATGAACCACTGCTCCGTGGCGCGGAACAGGATGGGCGTCCGGGTGCGCCAGCAGTGGGGATAGCTGTGGGTGAGGCTCTCCTCGTGGAGCAGGCGCCCTTCCCGGCGGAGGCGCTCCACCACCAGGGGATTGCAGTCGAAGATGTTCTTCCCTTCCAGCTCGGCGTCGTCCACCGCCGGCAGGAACTTGCCGTCGGGGCCGACCAGCTGGAACAGGCCGAGGTGCTGGGCCAGGTTGAAGTCGTCCACGCCGTGGTCCGGCGCGGTGTGAACCAGGCCCGTGCCCGTATCGGCGGTGACGTGGTCGCCCAGCAGGACGGGGCTGTCCCGGTCGATCCACGGGTGCCGCGCGACCAGTGTCTGGAACGCGCTGCCCTTGCGGATCTCCACGGTGTGCAGGTCCGCGCCCACCTTCTTCTGGAAGTCCTCCCGCAGGGGAACCGCGACGATGAAGTGGCGGTCGCCCGCGCGGACGACCGCGTACTCCAGGTCCGGGTGCATGGCGACGGCGCGGTTGCTGGGCAACGTCCACGGCGTGGTCGTCCAGATCGGCACGAACAGGGGCGTGGGAAGTTCCAGACGGACGGCTTCCGCGTCGGCCACGGGGAAGGCGACGGTGACGGCGGGGCTGGTCTTGTCCGCGTATTCCACCTCGGCTTCGGCCAGGGCGGTGCGGGCGCCGTAGCTCCAGTGGACGACCTTCAGCTTCCGCGTGACGGAGCCGCTGTCGAACAGCCGGGCCAGGCTACGGACGGTCTCGGCCTCGTAGCGCGGCGCCATGGTGATGTAGGGCTGGTCCCAGGCGCCCAGAACGCCGAGGCGCTGGAAGGCGGTGCGCTGGGTGTCGATCCACCTCTGGGCGTAGGCCCGACACTTCTGGAGGAACTCGGCGCGGCTCAGTTCCCGGCGCTTGGGCCCCAGGTCCTTCTCCACCGCGTGCTCGATGGGCAGGCCGTGGCAGTCCCAGCCGGGGACGTAGGGCGACTCGAAGCCCGCCATCCACCGCGACTTGACCACGATGTCCTTGAGGATCTTGTTGAGGGCGTGGCCCATGTGGATGGCGCCGTTGGCGTAGGGCGGCCCGTCGTGCAGCACTTCGCGGCCCCGGCCCTTCCCGGCGGCGTTGTCGGCCTTCCGCTTGGCTTCGATGCGGGCGTACAGGCCCTCGGCCTTCCAGCGCTCCAGGCGCTTCGGCTCGCGCTGCGGCAGGTCCGCCTTCATCGGAAAGTCCGTCTTGGGAAGGAAGACGGAGTACTTTTTCCCGGCAATCGCCTTCGGCGATTCCTGGGCAGCCTCGCCCTGATTCTTTCCACCCGGAAATGGCATGCTGACCGGAGCCTGCTCGCTCATCGGCGCCCTCGTGCGTCGGAGGAGCGCACCCGAGCGCCCCTGAGGTTGAACCTCCAGTTCACCACGGGAAACCGCGGGCTCACAAGAAGAAGGGCCCGGCGGACCGGGCCCTCGGCGAAAAAGCGCCTTCCTACAGCTGGCTCGTGCAGTACTTGCAGCGGGTGGCGCCGAGGGCCACCTGTTCCAGGCAGGCCGGACAGGCCTTGGTGGTGGGAGCCACCGGCTCCTGGTGGCGGTGCATCAGCTTGCCCAGCAGCTTCACCAGCACGAGGAAGATGACCAGGGCGATGATCAGGAAGTTCACGGTGGCCCCGAGAACGGCGCCGATCCGGAACTTGCCGAGCACCCATTCCTCCCACTTGATGTTGGAGGGAAGGACGTAGGTGGCCAGGGGCATCACGACCCCATCCACGAAGGCGGTCACGATCTTGCCGAAGGCGCCGCCGATGACCACGGCCACGGCGAGATCGACCACGTTGCCCTTCATGATGAAGGCCTTGAATTCCTCTTTCAGGGACATGGCGGCTCCGAAGCGGATCAGCGGGGAGCCATGCGGCTCCCCGCTGGAAGGATCCTACTTCTTGGGCGTGGATTCCACGAGATCCGTCTTGATCTCGCGGACGTCGGCCCGGCCGTCCCGGACCTTCACGTCGATCTCCACCCGGCGGTTCTTGGCCTGGCCTTCCTTCGACTTGTTGTCCGCGATGGGCTGGTCGGGGCCCATGCCCGCGGTCGTCACCTTGACGGAGGGGATCCCGGAATCCACCAGGACCTTCGCCACGGCTTCCGCCCGGCGCTTGGACAGGGACTTGTTGAAGGCCTTGCTGCCGATGGAGGAGGTGTGGCCGGTGACTTCCAGCGAGTAGTCGCCGGAGTAGGTCTTCAGGCTGTCGGCCACCTTGCGGATGGCGTCGATGCCTTCGGCGCCCAGGTCCGCTTTGCCGTTGGCGAAGTGGAGGGTGGCCTCGTCGAGCACGATGCGGGGCGGAACCGGCAGGGGCGCGGGCTTGACGGGTTCCGGCTCAGGCGCGGGCGGCGGCGGAGGCGGGACCACCACGGGCGCCGGCGCGGGAGCGGGTTCCGGCTCGGGGGCGGGCGGCGGCGGGGGAGGAGGCGCGACCACCGGCTTCCGTCCGCCCCAGGTGAAGCCGAGGCCCAGGGTCGCCAGGTACTCGGTGCGGGCGGTGGGGAGTTCCACGCGGACCGCCTTGGCGTTCAGGTCGAGCAGGAAATGCTCGGCCAGCCGGCCCATGATGCCCAGGCCGCCGTGGTAGTTGAACTTGGTGGTGCTCTCCGCCTTCCCGGAATAGGGGGAGCCGACGTTGGTGCCGCCGACGCCGAGGGCGAAGTAGGGATACCAGTTCTCCGCGCCGGGGCGGAAGTTGAACAGGCCCGAGGCGAGAAGGTGGGTCTGGTGGTCCTTCTGGATGGCCAGCGGGTTGCTGTCCAGCTCCAGATCGCTGCGGAGCGCCCTCAAATCCAACCCGAAGTGATCGGTGTACCAGTGGCCGACGCTCAGACCGTAGTGGGTCGTGTCCTTCAGGTTGCTCTTGCTCTCGAACATGCTCTGGCCGAAGTGCCCGAGCAGCCAGCCCTGACCTTCCTGGGCCGACAGGGAAGCGGCCGCGGCCGCCAAAACGAACAGGAGTGATCTTTTCATGTTCCCTCCGCGAAGTGGTTCGCTCAGGGGTAAAGCTAGTCCCATACAATGCCGGAATTCAACAAAAAATAAAAAACCTTGAGCGATGAATAGGTGGTCTAAACATACTATTTATCTATCCATGAATAGTAATTAATCGTCACCTGAAGCGACTTCAAGAATCGAACGTTTTTCCCATCGCCTTGTGTTTCAACGGAATTTTGGAGAACGCGGGGAACCTTTTTTGAGGGCCGTTATTGCCCAGTCGGAGCCTCTTTTTTCTCCATTCTTTTTTTCGTCGGCTTCCCCCGAACCACCCCTTTTCCCCTGACCGGGGGAATAAAAGGGAAGTCCAGTTGCGGGGATCGCGCTGCAGCGATCCCCGGGGATCTCTCCTTCAGGCGCTGGGCGCCACCGTGATGAGGGAGGTCCCCGTCTCCACGGTGGCGCCCTCCTGGACATGCACGGTGGCGACGGTGCCTGCGGAGCTGGCCTTCAGCTCGTTCTGCATTTTCATCGCCTCCATGACCAGGAGGGTCTGGCCTTCGTGGACCGGATCACCCGGTTTGACGAGCAGCTTCACGACCTTGCCCGGCATGGGAGAGACGAGCACGCCCCCTGCCGAACCGGCGCCGCCCGCGCTTCCCAGGAGCGCCCTGCGCGGATCCGTGAGGGCGAATTCGCACAGGCCGCTGTAGAGGGTGGCGCGGTAGGCGTGGACGTCGGGATCCGGGGATTTGGCGGCATCCAGGCGCACTTCCACGGAGCGGCCGTCGAGAAGCACCGAGTAGCAGCCCGGTTCGACTTCCAGAATGTCGATGGGGTGGGCCTCGCCTTCCCACAGGAGCGTGGTGGCGCCGTCCTGGCGGATCAGTTCCACCTCCTGGGAGGCCGAGCCGACGAGCAGGGTGCGTTTCATCGGAACTCCTTGGCTACAGACGGTTGAACCGGCCCCAGTGCTTCCATGCGTCGAGCGGACCGCCCGCGGAGGGCTGGGCGGCCCGGCGCTCCTCCGCTTCCAGTTCGTGGAGAAGCGCCGCGGCCACGGCGGACTGAAGGTCGGGCCCCTGCCCTTTGCGCTTCCAGAAGGGCTTGTCGAGCATCCCCGTGTGGAGCGCGCCTTCGCGGAAGGGGCCGTGTTCCATCAGCGCTTCGTGGAAGGCGATGTTGTGGCGGATTCCCCCGATGCGGTACTCCCCCAGGGCGGCGCGCATCCGGTCGATGGCCTCCAGGCGCGTGGGTCCCCAGGCGCTCAGCTTGCTGATCATGGGGTCGTAGAACATGGGCACGTCGGCGCCTTCGTACACGCCGCCGTCGTCCCGCACGCCGGGGCCGCTGGGGGTCCGCAGGAAGGTGATCCGCCCGGGGCTCGGCATGAAGTTCTTGTCCGGATCCTCCGCGTAGACGCGGCATTCGACGGCCCATCCGTTCAGCGGAATCTCCTCCTGGGCCAGCGGCAGCGCCTCGCCGCGGGCCACCAGGATCTGCCACTTCACCAGGTCGAGGCCCGTGATCCATTCGGTGACGGGGTGCTCCACCTGCAGGCGCGTGTTCATCTCCAGGAAGTAGAAATTGCGGTCCGCGTCCGCCAGGAACTCCACCGTGCCGGCGCCCACGTAGTTCACGGCGCGCGCCACCTTGAGGGCGGCTTCGCCCATGGCCTTCCGCATCTCCGGCGTGACGTGGGGGCTGGGTGCCTCTTCGATCACCTTCTGGTGGCGCCGCTGGACGGAACATTCGCGCTCGTGGAGGTAGACGTGGTTGCCGTGGGCGTCGGAGAAGACCTGGATCTCAATGTGGCGCGGCTGGAGGATGGCCTTTTCCACGTAGACCGAATCGTCGCCGAAGCTGGACAGCGCCTCGCCTCGGGCGCGCGCCAGAGCCGAGGCGAACTCCTCGGGCTTCTGCACCAGGCGCATCCCCTTCCCGCCGCCGCCCATGGCGGCCTTCAGCATCACGGGGAAGCCGATCTTCTCGGCGGCGACGAGGAGGGCCTCGTCCGCCATGGTCTCCTGGATGCCCGGAACGACAGGACAACCCGCGGCGATGGCCACTTCCCGGGCCGCGGTCTTGGAGCCCATCTTCACGATGGCCTCCGCGGGCGGGCCGATGAACGTGATCCCCGCCGCCGCGAACACCCGAGCCGCTTCGGCGTTCTCGGAAAGGAAGCCGTAGCCGGGATGGACCGCGTCGGCGCCGCTGCGCAGGCAGGCGTCCAGGATCTTCTCCACCACCAGGTAGCTCTCCCGCGCCGGGGCCGGACCGATGCAGTAGGCCTCGTCCGCCATCCGGACGTGCAGCGCTCCGCGGTCCGCCTCCGAGTACACCGCCACCGTGGGAATGCCCATCGCGCGGCAAGTCCGGATCACCCGGACGGCGATTTCCCCGCGGTTCGCAATCAGGATCTTGGTCACGCCCATAGGTTCGTCCTCACTCGAAGCATTCCATCCGCCGGCCTGCGCGGGGACCTGGCCCTGATCGCTGCGCTCCCACTCCCTCGCTTCGCTCTTTCGCGGAAGGGCCATCGTCCCCGCGGTTCGCAATCAGGATCTTGGTCACGCCCATAGGTTCGTCCTCACTCGAAGCATTCCACCCGCCGACCTGCGCGGGGACCTGGCCCTGATCGCTGCGCTCCCACTCCCGCGCTGCGCTCCTTCGCGGAAGGGCCATCGTCCCCGCGATTCGCAATCAGGATCTTGGTCACGGGCATCAGGTCATCCTCGGGTGATATCGGGAAGGGAAGGCTTTAAAGATCACCGCCAAGAGGCCAAGGGCGCCAAGAAAAAGAACACGGGGAAAATCCGGCGCGGGCATGTTGAGGGGTTCAGTCTTCTTTCATTACCTTGGCGTTCTTGGCGCCTTGGTGGTGATCCTTATCTTTTTCATGAAACGCCTCCCCATCGGGAGGAACCTCGGAGTCGGGCATGATGGAGGGGTGCGATCCTCCAGCCTAGCAAACCCGCTGCTCGCCTTCACGCTGGGGCTCTCCGCCCTCCACTGCGGACGGAAGGGCGACCCCATTCCCCGGCCGCGGGCGGCGGCGGAGGCCATGGAGGCGCGGCTGGAAGGGTTGAGGAAGATCCGGCTGGTGCTCCCTTCGCGGGACGTGAAGGGCGATTCGCTGGCGGGGGTTGAACTGGTGCGGGTCCTGTACATGCCCCTGGGCCTCACCCAGCCCACGCCCGACGACGTCTTCAGCCGCGGCGAAGTCGTCCTGGAGCGTCGCCGCCCCGACCTTCCGGGGCCCGGCGAGCCGCTCGTCCTCGATCTCAAGTCCCTGCACCGGCCCCAGGGCTGGATCGTGGTCGTCGCGGTGCGCCTCGGGAACATCCCCGGCCGCCCCAGCGGCGTCCTTCCCTGGGTGGATCCGGCGCTGTAGGAGCGCTCCTCAGCCCTGCCGGGCTTCCAGGCGGCGGGCCCACCACTGGACGACGGCGCGGGCGAGCTGGTCCTTGGGAAGGGGACCGATGGCGGGATGGGGACCCTCGGACGTGATGGGGGTCAGGGCGTTGTCCTGGGCGCCGAAGCCGCGCCCCCCCTGGATGTCGTTCACCAGGACCGCGTCGAGGCCCTTCTTGAGCAGCTTGCCCTGGGCGTGGCCCAGGTGCTGCTCGCTCTCCGCGGCGAATCCCACGGCCCACTGGTCCGGGCGCCGGGCGGCGGACAGCCGCGCCAGGATGTCCGGGGTCCGCGTCAGGACCAGGGTCTCGTTCCCTTCGAGCTTCTTGGCCTTTTCCGCGGCGGGCGATTCCGGCCGCTGGTCGGCCACGGCGGCGGCGGCCACGAGGCCATCGGCGGCAGTCCACCGGGCTTCGCAGGCCTCCAGCATGTCCTGGGCGCTCCGCACCCGGAGGGTCTCCACGCCCCAGGGCGCGGGAAGGTCGCCGCCGAGAACCAGCTGCACCCGGGCGCCGGCGTCGCGGAAGGCCCGCGCGAGTTCGATGCCCATCAGGCCGGTGCTGCGGTTGGTGAGGGTGCGGACCGGATCCAGATCCTCCCGGGTGGGACCCGCGGTGATCAGGACGGTCCGCCCGGCCAAAACCGGCAGCTTCGGCGCGCCGTGGACCTGGATCGCTTCGGCGATGACGGCCACTTCCGCCAGCTTGCCCGAGCCTTCCTCCCCGCAGGCCAACACGCCCTCGCCGGGTTCCACCACCGCGTGGCCGAAGGAGCGCAGCCGGTCGAGGTTGGCCTGAACCGCCGGGTGCTCCCACATCCCCGTGTTCATGGCGGGGGCCCAGAGGATCGGCGCCCGGGTCGCCAGCAGCACGGTGCTGAGCAGGTCCGAAGCCAGGCCGTTGGCGGCCTTGCCCAGGATGTTCGCCGTGGCGGGGACCACGGCCACCAGTTCGGCCCAGCGCGCCAGCTCGATGTGCTCGATGTTGGGAACCGCGCGCCATTCGCCCTGGTCGGGATTGGCGCCGTAGCAGGGCTCGCCGGTCAGGCTGCTGAGGGTGAGCGGGGTGATGAACCGCGCGCCGGCTTCGGTGAGGATGCAGCGCACCCGGTGGCCGCGGTTGGCGAGGAGGCGGGCCAGGTCGGCGGCCTTGTAGGCGGCCACGCCGCCGGTGATGCCCAGGATGATCTGCATCAGATGGCTCCAGGAAGGCCGTACAGCTTGCGGGCGAGCCCCAGTTGGCCCAGGTGGTAGCACTCGTGCCGGAAGAGGAACGCCACCACCTGCTCCAGCGGCTGGTCCACGCGCAGGGCGGGATTCCAGGTGGGGCGGTCCCAGTCGGCCAGGATCTCGAAGGCCTCGCCCAGGGTCCCGTCCAGGGCGCGGAAGGTCTCCACCAGCGCCGGCCACGCCAGGTGGGCCTCGATGCCCGAAGTCCCCCCGCCGTAGTGCGTGCTCCAGGCGGGATCCTCGACAGGTTTCGCTCCGGCCAGCTCCAGCAGGCGCCGGCGGGTGAGGATCAGGTGGCCCAGGAGCCAGGCGGCGGAGGCCACGTCCGGCGCGGGCCGGCGGCCCGCCAGTTCCTCGGTGAGGTCCCCGCCGTTCCGCTCCAGGAGCCGGAGGTTGCCCCCGAAGGCCGCGCGCCAGAGTCCGCCCCGATCCATCGCCCCTCCAGAAAGCCCCCATCCTACTCCAACCGTTGCCGGAGGCCCGTCCGGATGCTATGCTTCCTGGTTCGGAGTGCCCATGACCCAGCGCACCATCGTTCGTGTCCCGGAAGAAATCGCCAATAAGTACCGTTTCGTCGTCGTGGCGGGCAAGCGGTGCGACCAGCTTCAGCGCGGCGCCTTCCCCAAGGTGGAAGTGATCGTGCCCGTGAACAAGCACGGCCAGGCCCAGGACGCCCCCAAGCTCGCCTCCTTCTGGGGCCAGGTGGCGGTGGCCGAGGTCGAGGAAAACCGAATCGCCTTCGAGGAAGCCGAGATCGTCGCCCTCGAAGACACCACGGTCGTGCCCATCTCCAGCGAATAGGCCTTCGCCGCGTCCCCTTCAAGCCCTCGGTCATTCGGGGGCTTTTTCATGGCCGGCAAGTATTTCTACACGCGATGAAATAAGGCCTTGTCCGGGCACCGCGCTCAGCCCATGATTCAACGTGCGTTGAATTTGGAGCCCCCGGCATGCCCCAATCCGTCCCCCGTCCCCGCGGTCCCAAGCCCCACCGGGTGGCGCCCGACCAGATCCTGGACGCGGCCCAGGCCGTCTTCACACGGGAAGGACTGCGGGCCGCGAGCCTCCGCGCCATCGCCCGCCAGGCCGGTTGCGATCCGGCGCTGATCTACTACCACTTCGACAGCAAGGAGGCGATGTTCACCGCCCTCCTGGACCGTCGGATCCCGCCCCTGGTGGAGGATCTCCAGCGCTTGGCGGATCCCGCCGACGCCCGGCCCATGCCGCTCCGCCTGTGGGACGTCCTGGGCATCTACCAGCGGCGGCTGGGCGGCGATGCCGGCCTCCGGAGCCTCATCCGCGGGGAGATCGTGAAGGGAGCAGAGGGCATCCACGCCCTCATCCAGGAGAAGGTGCTGGGCGCGGGAGCCTATGTCCGCGCGCTGCTCCAGCAGGGCGTCGCCCGGGGCGAGATCCGGCCCG
Organism: Geothrix sp. 21YS21S-4; assembly: GCF_030845995.1. NCBI lineage: Bacteria > Pseudomonadati > Acidobacteriota > Holophagae > Holophagales > Holophagaceae > Geothrix > Geothrix sp. 21YS21S-4. Next base: position 1,395,661 of record NZ_CP132719.1, on the reverse strand, counting down.
ACATCCATCCGCTCCTCACCACCTTCTTCCTGGTGCGGCTCCAACTGGAAATCCTCGACCTCCTGCCCGTCGTGGGCGCCCACGTGATGGGGCTGGCCCCGGAAGTGGCCGTGGCCGAGGGCGAGCGCGCCTGGCTCCAGCTCTTCTGGCGGGGGATCGCCGCCGATCCCTTCGCCCCCCTTCCGCCCCTTCCCGCCCGCTGATCGCCGACGAGGCCCCCATGCGCAAGCTCCCCGCCCTCTTGGTGCTTCCCGTGCTGCTCCTGGCCTGCCGCCGGGATCCGCGTCCCCTGCTGAACGGCCGGGTGGAGGCCTACCTCACCGACCTCGGCCCCCGAGCCGGGGGACGGCTGCTGGAACTCACCGTTCGCGAGGGCCAGCGGGTGAAGGCCGGCGATCTCCTGGCGCGGGTGGCGGCCGAGGAGCTGGACGCCGCGGTGCTGCGCGATCAGGCGGGCTTCGACAGCGCCGAGGCCAAGCGGCTGGAGCTGGACCGGGGCACCCGCGCCGAGGAGATCGCCCAGGGCGAGGCCCGGGTGCGGGACGCCGAAGCCGCCGTGAAGCTCGCGGACGAGAACCTCCTCCGCACGCGCCGCCTCTTCCAGGACACCGTCCTGTCCCAGGCCGAGCTGGACCGCGCCGTGGCCGAGCGCGACCGGGCCGCCGCCACCCTCCACCTCCAGGCCAAGGCCCTGGCGGAACTCCGCGCCGGCGCCCGCATCGAGCAGCGGCAGGCAGGCTCCGCCGAAGCCCGGAAGGCCCAGGCCGTCCTCCAGCAGAGCCGCGTCCAGGCCGGCTTCACCGAGGTCCGCGCGCCCTTCGACGGCGTCGTCACCCACCGCCTCCGCGAGCCGGGCACCGTCCTCACGGCGGGCCAGCCCGTGGTGACCCTGGCCCGCCTGGATCAGCTGTGGGTCCGCGTCTACCTGCCCCAGCCGCTCCTCAGCCGCGTGCGGATCGGGGCTTCCGTGGGGGTCGAGACCGAGGACAAGCGGACGTTCCAGGCCACCCTGGACGAGATCGGATCCGAGGCCGAGTTCACCCCGAAGATGGTCGAGAGCCGCGAAGAGCGCGTGAACCTGGTCTATCCCGCCCGGGTGAACCTGCCCGGCGGGTGGGACAAGGGCCTGGTTCCCGGCGCGGCCGTGGACGTGCGCCTCGCGGATCCCGCGCGATGAGCCTGCTGGAAGCCCACGGCCTGGCGTGCCGCTTCGGCGCGAAAGAAGCCGTGAAGGGCCTAGACCTCACCCTGTCCGAGGGCGACCTGGTGGGGCTCATCGGCCCCGACGGCGCCGGAAAGACCACGACCTTCCGGGTGCTGGTGGGCCTCCAGAAAGCCACCGGCGGCAACCTCGCGCGCCACGTGGACCGCCGGGAGATCAGTTACGTGCCCCAGGCGTTCAGCCTGGCGCCGGACCTCACTGTGGGCGAGAACCTGCGGTTCCAGGCCGGGCTGTTCAGTCTGGCGGACCCCGCGCCGCGGATCCGGCGCCTGCTGGAATCCGTGGACCTGGCGCGCTTCGAGGACCGTCCCTCCGGCGCCCTCTCCGGCGGAATGAAGCAGAAGCTCGCGCTCTGCGCCGCCCTGCTGACCGAGCCCCGGCTGCTCCTCCTGGACGAGCCCACCACCGGCGTGGATCCCGTCAGCCGCCGCGAATTCTGGGAGCTGCTGCACGCCGTCCACGACGAGGGCGTGGCGATCCTGTTCTCCACGCCCTACATGGACGAGGCCGAGTACGCGCACCGGATGCTGCTGATGCACGAGGGGCGGATCCTGCAGGAAGGCGATCTCGCGTCCTTCCGGCGGGGGTTGCCCGGGCTCGTGTTCCACCTGGTGAGCGCCCGCCGGCGAGAGACCCGGGAAGCCCTGGGCGCTTTGAATCCCCTCGACGTCTCCGCCGAAGGCGAGGCGCTCCGCGTGCGGTTTCCCGAGCAGGATTCCGAACCCCTGCTCGCGCGGCTGGCGGCCCTTCCCGGCGTCCAGCAAGTTCGTCTGGCCGAGGCCAGCCTCGAAGACGTGTTCCTCCACGCCCTGGCCGCGGGAGAGGTCCATGCCTGAGCCCGTTCTGCAGGTCCGCGGCCTCACCCGCCGGTTCGGCGACTTCACGGCGGTCTCGGACCTCTCCTTCGAGATCGAGCGCGGGGAGATCTTCGGATTCCTCGGCCCCAACGGCGCGGGCAAGAGCACCACGATCCGAATGCTGTGCGGCGTGCTGGCCCCCAGCGCGGGCGAGGCCTGGGCCCTGGGCCGCGACCTGTTCACCGAGGCCGACCGGGTGCGCGCCCGGATGGGCTACATGAGCCAGAAATCCAGCCTGCTCACGGATCTCACCGTGGCGGAGAACCTCCGCTTCTTCGGCGGGCTGTACGGGCTGCAGGGCGCGCGGCTGGCGTCGGAAGCCGAGTTCCGGCTGAAGGAGATGCAGGTGTGGGACCACCGGGACCTGCTGGTGTCGGCCCTGTCCACCGGAGAGCGGCAACGGGTGGCCCTCGCCGCGGCCACCCTCCACCGGCCCGAGGTGCTGTTCCTGGACGAGCCCACCAGCGGCGTCGATCCGCTGAGGCGGCGCCTGTTCTGGGAGTCCATGGACCAGCTCGCCGCCGAGGGGATGAGCATCCTCGTCACCACCCACAACCTCGCCGAGGCCGACCAGTGCGACCGCCTGGCCTTCATCCTCGGCGGCCGGCTGATGGCCTACGGGCGGCCCCGCGCGCTGAAGGAGGCGCTGGGGCGCCAGGTCGTGGAGCTGCGCGGAGAGGGCTTCCGCGAACTCCGCGCCGCCGCGCGCGCCCATCCCGAGGTCCTGGCGGCCGAGCTGCTCGGGCGCAGCGTCCGGCTGTCGCTGCCCGCCGACGCGGATTCGGCGCCCCTCCTCGCCGCATTGCGGGCGGAAGGCCACACCTTCCAGGCGCTGCCGCCCGACCTGCCCTCTCTCGAAGACCTGTTCGTGGACCTCGTCCAGCGCAGCCGCGCTGCCTAAGGAATCCGGCCATGTGGAACCGCATCCGAGCCCTGGTCTGGAAGGAATTCCTGCAGCTCCGCCGGGACCGGCTGACCCTGGCCTTCGCGCTGGGGATGCCGCTCATGCAGCTGGTCATCTTCGGCTACGCCATCGACTACGACGTGAAGCACATGCCCGCCGCCGTCCTGGACGAGTCCCGCAGCCAGGAGAGCCGCAGCTTCGTGGACGGCCTGGTGGCCACCCAGTACTTCGACGTGAAGGCCCAGGTGGCCTCCGAGGCCGATCTGCGGGCCGCCCTGGACCGGGGGAAGGCGCAGGTGGGCGTATGGTTCCCGCCGGACTACGCCCGCCGCATCCGCTCGGGCGGGACCGGCGAGGTGATGATCATCGTGGACGGCTCCAGCCCCACCACCGCTTCCAACGCCATGGCCACGGCCCAGGGCGTCGGCCAGCTCCGCAACACGCAGCTGCTGTTCGACCGCATGGGCTACGGCGGCGCCGCCAAGCCGGTGATGCCCGTGGAGGTGCGGATCCGGCCCTGGTACAACCCCGACCTCCGCAGCCCCACCTTCATCGTGCCGGGGCTCGTGGGCGTCATCCTCTCCATGACCTGCATCATGTTCTCGGCCAATGCCATCGTTCGGGAGAAGGAGCGCGGCACCCTGGACCAGGTGCTGGTCACGCCCGTGACACCCCTCGAGCTCTTTGCGGGCAAGGTGATCCCCGTGGTGGCGATGGCCTACCTCCAGATGACCGTCCTGTTCGGCGTGGCGCACCTCTTCTTCCAGGTGCCCGTGGCGGGTTCCGTCCTCCTGCTCTACCTGATGGCGGGCCTGTTCATCGTGGCCATGCTCGGGATCGGGATCCGCATCTCCACCGTGGCCCAGAGCCAGGGCCAGAGCGCCCAGATGAGCATGCTGACGTTCCTGCCCTTCGTGTTCCTCAGCGGCTACATCTTCCCGCGGGAGAGCATGCCCACGCTGTTCTACGCCCTGGGCGAGCTGATGCCCCTCACCCACTTCCTGGTGATCATGCGGGCCATCGTCCTGCGCGGCGCGGGGCTGGAGGCCTTCTGGCCCGAAGTCCTCAAGCTGCTGGGGCTCGGCGCGGTCATCTGGGGCATGGCTCTCCGCAGCCTCAAGCGAGCGGAGGCCTGACGCTCAGGCGAAGCGCCAGCTCCGCAGGCTGAGACTCCCGAGTTGCCACCCCTCGAAGACCAGTGTCCCCGCGCTGCCCGCGGCGCCGAGGGCCACGAACAGCGGATCGAAGTGTTCGGAGGTCGGGACCGATTCCGCGGCCCCGGGGGCCCGCCGCCAGTCCGCCAAGGCGGCGGCGTCGCCTTTCGCCACCTTCGCTTGGACCCAGGCGTCGAAGGACGCGCCCCAGGCGGGCGGCGGGGCGTCGCCCTCCCAGTTCACGCGGCGGAGGTTGTGCACCACCCCGCCGCTCCCCAGGATCAGCACGCCGGAATCCCGCAGCGGCGCCAGGGCGCGGCCGGCGGCCAGCAGGCTCTCCGGCGTGCGGGGACGCGGGAGGGAGAGCTGGATCACGGGCACGTCGGCCTCCGGCGCCAGGTACCGCAGGGGCACCCAGGCGCCGTGATCCAGGGGCCGCGCGGGATCCAGTTCCGCCTCCAGGCCCGCGGCCCGCAACAGCTCGGCGGCCTCCGCGGCCACGTCCGGCGCGCCGGGCGCGGGGTAGTCGAGGGCGTACAGCGCCTCCGGAAAGCCGCCGAAATCGTGCATCACGCCGGGCCGGACCGCGGAAGACAAACGGAAGGGACCGGGCGCCTCCCAGTGGGCGGAACACACCAGCACGGCCCGCGGCCGCGGCACTTCCCGCCCCAGCGCCGTCAGCGCCGCGCCCCAGGCTTCCCCGTCCAGGCCGAGCATCGGCGAACCGTGGGCGAGGAACAGGACGGGAGGGAAGGAAGGAGAGGCGGCCATGGGAACCAAGGGTGAACCGATCATTTACATGTTTCAACTCCTTTTTGCGCTGAAATCTTCCATCCGCAGGCCTGACGCGGAGGTAAGCTAAGGAAGATCAACCCCGGAGCCCCCATTGACCCCCAGGCTTGGCGTCAACGTCGATCATGTGGCCACCCTCCGGCAGGCCCGGGGCGGGCATGAGCCCGAACCCGTGGCCGCCGCCCTCCTGGCGCAAAGCGCCGGCGCGCAGGGGATCACGGTCCATCTCCGCGGCGACCGGCGCCACATCCAGGACCGGGACCTCCGGGTCCTGAAGGACGTCCTGGCCGTTCCCCTCAACGTGGAGTGCGCTGCCAATCCCGAGGCCCTGGAGGCCGTCATCCCGGCCCGGCCGTCGTGGGTGACCCTGGTCCCGGAGAGCCGCGAGGAACTCACCACCCAGGGGGGGCTGGACGCCATCTTCCTCCAGGGGATGCTGCGCCCCATCATCCGCGAACTGCGGAGCGCCGGGATCCGGGTGAGCCTGTTCGTGGATCCCGTCCTCGACCAGGTGAAGATGTCCGCCAAGCTGGAGGCCGACGCGGTGGAGCTGAACACCGGGGTCTACAGCGACCTGCCCATGGATTCCGATGCCACCGCCGAAGTGGCGCGGATCCGCGACGCGGCGCGCCTGGGCAGCCGCCTCGGGCTCCGCGTCCTGGCGGGCCATGGCCTGAACCTCCAGAACGTCGGCCCCATCGCGGCCATGCCCGAGATCGAGGAGCTCAACATCGGCCACAGCATCATCGGCCGGGCCGTGCTCGTGGGCCTGGAGCGGGCCGTGAAGGAGATGCTCGGCACCCTCGCGGAAGCCCGCACATGAGCACCATCCTGGTGGTGGACGACGATTCGGAGATCCGCCAGATTCTCCGGGAGTATCTCGAACTCGAAGGCCACCGCGTCCTGGAAGCCATGGACGCCAGCTCCGCGCGCCGCACCCTGGCCCAGGAGAAAGTGGACCTGATGTTCTTGGACGTCCTGATGCCCGGCGAGAGCGGCCCGTCCCTGTGCCACTCCATCAAGGCCGATCCGGAGTGCAGCGACATCAAGGTAGTCCTCCTCACGAGCTACAGCGACGAGCGGGCCTGGCAGCAGGGCCTGCGCTCCGGCGCGGACCTCTTCGCGGTGAAGCCCATCACCCGAGAGCGGATCCACGTCCTGCTCCAGGAGCTGCTTCCCGCCGGGGAGCGGCCGTGAGCAACCTCCGCGGCGCCCTGGAGAGCATCTCCCTCACCGACGTGGTCCAGCTCCTCCACGTCAACCGGAAGACGGGCATGCTCCAGGTCAGCTCGGGCCGCGTGGGCGGCGTGCTCTATTTCAGCCGCGGCGAAGTGATCCACGCCGAGACCCATGCCGCCAAGGGCGAGACGGCCGCCTTCGAAATCCTGGAGTGGGTCACGGGCCAGTTCGAATTCCTCACCACCCAGGTGCAGAACCCCACCACCATCCGCCGGACCGTCCCCGACCTCCTGATGGATTCGGCCCGCCTCCAGGACAGCCGGAAGCGACTGTACACCATCTTTCCCCGGCTCACCGCCGTGCCCTGGCCCACCCTGCCCGCGCCCCGGCTCCTGGAGGGGATCAAGCTGTTCACGGAAGAGCGCCGGGTGCTGCCGTTCTTCGACGGGTACCGCGATTTCCGGGAGATCATGGCGGCCTCCGGCCAGCACGACGTGGCGGTGCTCCAGGCCGCGTCGATCCTGCTGGAAGCCGGCAGGCTGGAGCTGATTGAACCCGACGCCCCCGTGGCCGTGGCGCCCCTCCGGACGGGGCTGTTCAAGCGGGGCGACCACGTGGAGCTGCCCAAGGCCCTGGAAGGCCGCTGGACCGCCGCCGGGCCCTACCGGCAGGGCATTCGGAACCTCCGCGTCCTCTGGCCGAAGGGCCCCGCCGTGGAGCGGGTGGAGTTCGTGGCCGGCCTTCCGGAAGCCCAGATCGCCATTCCGCGAGAACTCATGCAGGCCTGGGGACTGGCCGAAGGGACCCAGGTGCAGGTGAGGCCCGCCCCCTGAGGACGCACCCGGAGTTCCCATGACCGACGCCCCAGACCAGAATCCCCTTGGCTTGAACGAACCCCTGGTGGCCGAGTTCCAGGCCAGCCGCGAGCGTCTGGATCAGCGCCTCATCAACCTGGAGGAGCTGATCAGCGACCTCCGCCGCGAACTGCAGGGCGATTCCCAGGCCAGCCTCCTGCGCCTCGCCCAGGCGGCCCAGGACATGGCCAACGGCCGCGTCTACCAGAAGATCGACATCGAGGCGAAGGGCGAGCTCGGAGCCCTGGTCTCCAGCATCAACCAGACCCTGCTCAACCTCCAGCAGCTCGACGCGTCGGTGAAGCACCAGAGCACCCAGGTGCCCGAACTGGCGGCCCAGCTGGACGCCATCACCACCGACACGGAAGAGGCCACCCAGAGCGTCATGAACCGCCTGGACAGCCTGATGGCCGCCAGCGACGACGCCTCCAAGGCCCTCCAGGGCTGCCAGGACGCGATGGCCAACCACGCCGAGCGCCAGGCCCAGTTGGGCGAGGCCGTCACCGGCTTCCTCGATCGCGCCGCCGGCGGCGAGGATCGGACCGCCCTGGCCCAGGAGGTCCTGGAATTCCTGTTCGCCCAGCAGGTGGAGCCCCCCGCTCCGGCCGCCGACCTGGCGCCCACCAAGCTCCTGCTTCAGCGGGTGAGCGACGAGGCCTTCGAGATCCTGAACATCCTGCAGTTCCAGGACATCACCCGCCAGAAGATCGAGAAGGTGGTGATCCTCCTCAAGCAGTTCCAGGGTGGCCTCAACCGGCTGCTGGTGATCTTCAACATCCACACCGCCGGCCTCGGCGGCGGCGAGGGCTTCGCCGAGCGCCGCGTCGCGACCCAGGACCGGATCTTCGACACCAGCCTCGAAGCCGACAGCAAGAAGGACAGCGTCGACGACATCATCGCCCAGTTCAAGAAGGGCGGGAGCTGAGGCGAGTCCGGCCGGGCGGCTTCCGACCGCGCGGTGTTCAAAAAGATAAAGATCACCACCAAGACACCAAGAAAAGCCTTCTTCTGTTCTTGGTGGTGAGAAAGCAATCCTGGGTCTTGATCGCCGGTATCAGACCAGGACGATCTCCAGCTCCCCGACGCGGTCGATGCCACAGCGGATGCGGTCGCCGGGCACCACGGCGCCCACGCCCGCGGGCGTGCCCGTGAAGACCAGGTCGCCGGGCGCGAGGGTCAGGTAGGACGACAGGTGGGCGATCACCTCGGCCACGCTCCAGGTCATCTGGCCCAGATCGCCCCGCTGCCGCTCCTGGCCGTTCACGGCCAGCCAGATGGCGCCGGAGGTCGGCTTTCCCAGCCGGTCCGCGGGCACGAGGTCCGAGATCGGCGCGGACTGGTCGAAGCCCTTCGCCAGCTCCCAGGGGTGGCCCTTGTCCTTGAACTTCGCCTGGAGGTCCCGCCGGGTGAGGTCGATGCCCACGGCGTAGCCGTAGACGCACTCCAGGGCCCGTTCCACGGGGATATCGCGACCGCCCGCCTTCAGGGCCGCCACCAGTTCCACTTCGTAGTGCAGGTTCGAGGTGGCGGGGGGATAGGCGATCTCTCCGCCGCGGGGGACCAGCGCGTCCTGGGGCTTTCCGAAGAAGAACGGCGGCTCGCGCTGGGGATCGCCGCCCATCTCCCGGGCGTGGTCCGCGTAGTTCCGCCCCACGCAGTACACCCGCCGCACGGGGAAGGTCCCATCCGAATCGGCGACGCGGAGCACGGGAACGGCGGGGGCGGGAATGACGAATGCCATGGGGGCTCCAGGGAAGCGCGGCTCAGCTCTTCGCGCGGGGGTGGGCCTTCTCGTAGGTGCGGGCCAGTTCCTCCAGCCCCAGGTGAGTGTAGCGCTGGGTGGTGCTGAGGCTGGCGTGGCCCAGCAGCTCCTGGATCGCGCGGAGGTCCATTCCGCGGTTGAGGAGGTGGGTGGCGAAGCTGTGGCGCAGGGCGTGGGGGCTCACCCGCGACCGGACCGCGGCAGCCTCCAGCGCGGCGCGGAGGAGGGCTCGGACGCTCGTGGGCGTCAATCGTCCGCCGCGCTGGTTGAGGAACAGCGCCGGGGTGGAAGGCAGTTCGCGGGCGGCCAGGAAGGCTCCGCGAAACCCCAGATACGTCCCCAGGATCTCCGCGGCCTGGGCGTGGTACGGGACCAGCCGCTCCTTCCGCCCTTTGCCCAGCACGCGCAGGGTGCGCTGCTCCGACAGCAGGTCCTGGAGATCCAGCCCCACCAGCTCCGACACGCGCAGGCCCGACGCGTAGAGCAGCTCCAGCAGGCAGGCCAGCCGCGCCGAGGGGAAATCCACGGCGGGCGGCAGGTCCAGCAGCGCCTGGCTCTCGCCCTCGGTTAGGAAGGCCGGGAGGCGCTTCGGCTGCTTGGGATTCCGCAGGCCGGAGGCGGGGTTCTTCTCGATGCGCCGGGTCTCCCACAGCCACTTGAAGAAGCTGCGGGCCGTGGACAGGATCCGCGCCTGGCTCGCCGGATCCAGGCCGCGGTCGCCCAGTTCCAGGGCGAAGCCGCGCAGGGTCCGCGCGCTGACCTCCCACCCCTCCCACCGGCTGCGGACGGCGTGGTCCAGGAGCTTCGCGAGATCGCCTCCCTGGGCCCGCGCGGTGTGCGAGGAAACGCCCCGGGCGCGCTGCTCCAGATGGAAGGCCTGGATCCCCTCGCCCAGCGGCGGCGCGCCCTTCCCTGCTACCATGCCCTCACATCCCCAAGTGTCCCGGAGTCATTGTGGCGCAGCCCATCGAGACCATTGCCCAGCTTTTCTACGCGGCCACGGAGAAGAACCTGCCGGATGCCCTCGCGGCGCGGCGGAAAGGGGTCTACGAGCCCATCTCCCACCGGGAGGTGGTGGCCCGCGTGGAGCGGCTGGCCCTGGCGATGGCGGCCCGGGGCCTGAAGGCCGGCGACCGGGTGGCGCTGATGTCCGAGAACCGCCCGGAATGGGCCATCGCCGATTTCGCCTGCGCCATCCAGGGGCTGCCCGACGTCACCATCTACGCCACCCTGAACGCCCCCCAGGCCGCCTACATCCTCCAGGACAGCCAGGCGCGGTGGGTGTTGTGCTCCACCCGCGAGCAGCTGGACAAGGTGCTCGCGCACTGGGACCAGCTTCCGGAACTGGAAGCGGCTGTCCTGTTCGACGGAGAACTGCCCTCGGGAACCGGCCGCACCCTCCTCACGTGGGAGGATCTCCAGCGGGAAGGCGAGGCCATGGAGGCGCGGCGCCCCGAGGTGCGCCAGTGGGCGGCGGACCGCAAGGCTTCCGACCTGCTCACCCTCATCTACACCTCGGGCACCACCGGGGATCCCAAGGGCGCGATGCTCACCCACGGGAACCTCGTGTCCAACGTCCTGGCGGCCCGGGCCACGGTGGACGTCATCGGGGACAACGAGCGCGCCCTCAGCTTCCTGCCGCTGACCCACATTTTCGAGCGCATGGCGGGCCACTTCCTGTGGTTCCACGTGGGCGCCTCGATCTACTACGCGGAGAGCGTCAACACCGTCGCGGCCGACATGCTGGAGGTGCGCCCCACGGTGATGGCCTCGGTGCCCCGCATCTACGAGAAGATCTTCGCCAAGATCTACGACACGGTCTCCTCCGGCAGCTTCGTCAAGCGGCTGATCTTCCACTGGGCCATGCTGGCGGGACGCCAGGCCGTTCCCTACCTGATGAAGGGCCAGCAGCCCCCCACGTGGAAGGGGATGTGGTACCGGACGGCCCAGGCGGTGGTCTTCGAAAAGATCCGCCAGCGGACCGGCGGGCGGCTGAAGATCGCCATCAGCGGCGGCGCGCCCCTCGGCGGCAAGATCATGGAGTTCTTCTGGATCCTGGGCCTCCCCATCCTGGAGGGCTACGGCCTGACGGAGACCAGCCCCGTCATCACCGTGAACCGCTTCGGCGAAGTGGTGCCCGGGTGCGTGGGACGGCCCCTCTACGAGGAATGGAACGGGCGGCCCTTCGTCAAGATCGCGGAGGATGGCGAAATCCTGTGCCAGGGGCCCAACATCATGCTGGGCTACTGGAACAACCCCAAGGCCACCCGCGAGGCCATCGACGACGAAGGCTACTTCTCCACCGGCGACATCGGCCATTTCGACGACGAGGGGCGCCTCTACATCACCGACCGCAAGAAGGAGCTGCTCGTCACCAGCGGCGGGAAGAAGGTCGCGCCGCAGCCCATCGAGAACCGCCTGAAGGAGGACAAGTACATCTCCCAGGCGGTGCTGATCGGCGATCAGCGGAACTACATCACCGCCCTCATCGTCCCCAATTTCGACGGCCTGGTGCGCTGGGCCGGTTACAAGAAGATCGCCTTCAAGTCCCACGCCGACCTGATCCGGAATCCCCAGATCTACGCCAAGGTGGGCAGCCGGGTGGAGCGCATCAACGAGCAGCTGTCGAACTACGAGCGCATCAAGAAGATCGTCCTTCTGGACCAGGAGATGACCCTCGAAGGCGGCCAGCTCACGCCTTCGCTCAAGGTGAAGCGCCGGGTGGTCAACCAGATGTACGCCGCCCAGATCGAAGGGATGTACGCCGAATCCAAGGACGCCTGATCCAAGGAGCGATCAGGGCGGGACGTCGGCGAAGCCAGGTAGAGCCGATTCCCGGAACTCCAGGAAAAGCAATCTCCAAAGCGGAGGAGAACCGCGGGGCGGAGGAAAACGGAAAAGGTTCTCTCCGGTGTCCTCCGCCCCTCGGTTCTCCTCAGCTTTCATTTCCTGGCGACGCCCATCGCGGAGACTCCATGACCGCCGACGCTTTCCTTGGCGTTCTTGGCGTTCTTGGCGCCTTGGCGGTGATCTTTTTCTTTGAACGCAAAGAGCCGTGAGCTCCAGTTTCAGGCTTGGCCGTGCTTCCGCAGGTAGCGCCGGACGGCCTCCTGGGTCTCGGGCAGCTTTAGGCCCGCTTCTCCTGCCACGCGGAGGGCCTCGGTCAACGGCATGCCCCGATCCAGCACCAGCCACGGACAAACGACCGCGGCGGCGCGGTTGCCGTTGCTGCAGTGGATGAGGATCCGGGCGCCCCGCGGCAGGTCGCGGAGCAGCGCCCTGACGAAATCGAAATCGCCGTCCGGCGGAGCCTTCCCCAGGGCGTAGCGCTGGTACTGGATCCCCAGTTCCTGCAGCCGGGCCGCCTCCGCCTGACAGTCGGCGCCGGGCTCCTCGTCCCGCCGCAGGTCGAGGACGTGGGTGAATCGGTACCGCTTCAGCGCCTGGGAAATGCCTTCGGCGGGCGCCGCCGCCAGGACGAAGATTCCCGGACGCACCTCCACGGCGCCGGGCGCGGGAGCGTCCTGGGCCTGGAGCGCCAGAACGGGAAGCAGGAGCAGCGACAACCGGGACATGGAACCCTCCGCGACGCGCCTGGATCGCCAGGCGGATTCGCGGAGACCACCGGAGGGGCCGCGGAAACGAAGCCGGCCCCAGCGGGCGGGTCTCCACGGCGTTCAATGTAGGCCTTTGGGTCAGCTATTCAAGGACGGTCCGCGTCGGCCGCAGACGGATTTGCATCCAAAAGATAAAGATCACCCCCAAGCCGCGAAGGCACCAAGAGAAGCGAAGTCAGGTCCTGACGCTCCTCTTGGTGCCCTTGCCTTGGTGGTGAGAATGCTTTTCAGCTCCTGATCGCAATCCAAGGATCGGAGACGGTCTCAGACGGTGCGCGAGAACGGCGTCTTGGCGCTGAGGCGGGCCAGGTAGGCGTCGAAGGGCTGCACCAGGTTCCGGACGAAGCGGCGCCCGAGCTGCGTGATGAAGATGCCCTCGGACCGGATCTCCACGGTGCCCTGGGGGATCTCCGCCCGGAGCTGCTCCACGGCGTCGGCGAACAGGACCGGGCCGTCCACCCCGAAGCGGGCGTTCAGATCCTCCCACCGCAGCTCGAAGTGCCCCATCAGGCGATGGATCAGCCACCGCCGCAGCTCGTCGTCCTCGGACAAGCGGTGGCCCTTGTGGATCGCCAGGTGGCCGTCCGTGATGCTGCGCTCCCACTTGGCGAGGATCTTCTCGTTCTGGGCGTAGGCCCCGCCCACGTTGGAGATGGCGCTGGGGCCGAAGCCCAGCAGGTCGGTCCCCGCGGCCACGGCGTAGCCCATGAAGTTGCGGATCAGGCGGCCCTCCTGCACGGCCTTCGCCATGGGGTCGTCCGGATGGGCGAAGTGGTCCATCCCGATGGCCACGTAGCCCGCCTTCTCCAGGATGTCCGACGCCAGGAGAAGCAGGTCCAGCCGCAGGGCCGGCGAGGGCAGCGTCTCCGCGGGGATGCTCCGCTGGAAGGGCATGATGCTCGGCAGGTAGGCGAACCCGTAGATGGCCATCCGGTTGGGGGACAGCTCCAGCGTGGATTCCAGCGTCCGGCGGAAGGTGTCCATGGTCTGGCCCGGCAGGCCGTAGACCAGATCCAGGTTCACGCCGTCGAAGCCCAGCTCCCGGCACTGGCGCATGGCGGTGAGGGTGTGATCCCAGGTCTGGCCGCGGGTGATGAGGGCCTGCACGTTCTCGTCGAGATCCTGCACGCCGAACGAGACGCGGTTGAAGCCCAGCTCCCGGAGGGTCGGCAACTGGTCCGGCTCCAGGAAGGTGGGATCCACCTCGATGGCGATCTCCGCGCCCGGCTGGAACTCGAACCGGTCCTTGAACAGGTTGAAGGTCCGCTTGAGGTCGGGGGCCGTCAGGTAGGTGGGCGTCCCCCCGCCCCAGTGGAGCTGGAGGACCTTGCGGCGGTCCTTGAGCCGGGCGCAGACCAGATCCAACTCCTTGGTCACCGCCTCCAGGTAGCTCTCCACGGGATCGTACTGGGGGCTGACGACGACGTTGCAGCCGCAGTAGGCGCAGCGGCGCGGGCAGAAGGGGATGTGCAGGTACAGCGACAGGGCCTCGTCCGACCGCGCATTGGCCCGCTCCACGGCCGCCAGGACCTCGGCCTCCGGGAAATCGTCGGACCAGGCGGGAGGCATGGGATAGCCCGTGTAGCGCGGGCCGGGGCGGTCGTAGCGGCGGATGAGATCGGCGAGCTGGGTCATGGGGAGGATCCGATCAAACTGAGGGAGAACTGATTACCACCAAGGCACCAAGCCACCAAGAACTGCTCAAGAATCTTTTTTTCAGTGTCTTTCTTGGTGTCTTGGCGTCTTGGTGGTGATCTTTTTCAGGCCTTTACTTCGTCCAGCACCGCCCCGACCACGGCGGGATCGGTCTCCGGGGTGAGCCCGTGGCCCAGGTTGAAGATGTGGGGGTGGCCCTTCATGGCGTCCACGATGGCGCGGGCCTTCCGAGTGGCGGTCTCCTTGCCGGCCAGCAGCGCGACGGGGTCCAGGTTGCCCTGGAGCACCATCTGGGGGAAGCGGCGGCGGGCCTCGGCGATGGGCACCTGCCAGGGCACGGCCAGCCCCTTGCACGGCAGCTGGTTCAGCGAATCCGGCAGGTAGCCCGTCCGGGCGAAGAACAGCGTCGGCGCGGCCGTCACCTGGGACAGGGTGCGCTCCACGGCGGGCAGCGCGAAGGTCGCGTAGTCGTCGGCGTCCAGTTCGCCCGCCCAGGTGTCGAAGAGCTGTACGCCCTGGGCACCGGCTCCGATGTGCAGGTTGAGCAGCCGGGCGGCGGCGTCGGCCAGCTTGTCCATCCATTTGCGGGCGAGCACGGGCTCCTGGTGGAGGAAGGCCTTGGCCTTCGCCCAGCTCTTGCTGCCCTTCCCTTCGATGCCGTAGGCCAGCAGCGTCCATGGGGCGCCCGCGAAGCCAAGCATCGTCACCTTGGCGGGCAATTCCGCCTTCACCTTGCGGATGGCGGCGCAGACGGGCTCGAACACCTTCTCGTCCAGGGGCCGGTCGATGTCGATCTGATCCAGCGTCTTCCCGATGCGGGGGCCGCCCTCGGGAATCGTCACCTCGCAGCCCAGGGCGTCGAGAATCACCAGGATGTCGCTGAAGATGATGGCGCCGTCGATCTGGGGAAAGCGGCGGATGGGCTGGAGCGTCACTTCCGCCGCCAGATCGGAGTCGTTCAGGAGCTGTTCGAAGGTGGCCTTGGCCCGCACGGCGCGGTACTCCGGCAGGAACCGCCCCGCCTGGCGCATGAACCAGACCGGGGGCTTGTCGAGGGCGTTGCCGTTGAGCACATGGAGAAGAGGCTGCATGAAGACTCCTGAATTCTTAACCGCAGATGTCGCAGGTGGCGCAGATGAAAACCGCGAACGCCATCTGCGGTTCCAAACTAAAATTCCTTGGCGACGGCGGCCACGGCCTGCTTGAAGTGGGCCAGTTCGGGTTCGCCGTGGGCGGCGCCGAGGAAGGCCACTTCGTAGCCGCTGGGCGGCAGGTAGACGCCCTGGTCGAGGAGCGCCCGGTGGAGGCGGTTGAAGCTGCTGATCGCCTCGCCCTGCACCGCGTCGCTGCGGCGGACGCCGTCCTGGAACAGGGGCCACAGCAGGCTCCCGTAGCGGGGGCAGCGGAGGCCGGGAATGGCCTCGAAGGCCGCGGCCCAGGCTTCGGCGTTCGCTTCCAAGCCCGCGTAGAAAGCAGGCGTCAGTTTCTCCATGGTGGCGAGGCCCGCGGCCATGGCCACGGGATTGCCCGACAGGGTGCCCGCCTGATAAACGGGGCCGTCCGGCGCCACGACGCCCATGATGTCCTTCCGGCCGCCGTAAAGGCCCACCGGCATCCCGCCGCCGATGATCTTGCCGTAGGTGGCGAGGTCCGGCGTGATCCCCAGGCGCTCCGCCGCGCCGCCCGGCGCCACGCGGAACCCGCTGATGACCTCGTCGAATACGAGGACCACTCCGTGCTTCGTGCACAGCTCGCGCAGGCGCTTGAGGAACTCGGGGCGCTGAAGCAGCAGCCCGTTGTTGGCGGGGATGGGCTCGATGATGGCCGCGGCCAGCTCGTTCCCGATCTCCGCGAAGGTCCGCTCCAGGGTTTCCAGATCGTCCAGGGACACCACGGAGGTCAGCTCGGCGAAGGCCTTGGGCACGCCGGCGCTGGTGGGGGCGCCGAAGGTGACGAGGCCGGAGCCCGCCTTCACCAGGAGGGCATCGCTGTGGCCGTGGTAGCAGCCCTCGAACTTCAGGATCCGCTCGCGGCCGGTGAAGCCCCGCGCCGCGCGGAGGGCCGACATCACGGCCTCCGTCCCCGAGGAGACGAAGCGCATCTTCTCCACGAAGGGCACCATCTCCTTGATCCGGCGGGCCAGGGCCAACTCGCGACGGCTGGGGGCGCCGAAGGTGAGGCCCTCGTGCATGGCCTCGTTCACCGCCGCCAGGATGTCGGGATGGGCGTGCCCCAGGATCAGCGGGCCCCAGGACATGCAGAGGTCCAGGAAGCGCTGTCCGTCCTCGTCCTCGAACCACGCGCCCGAGGCCTTCTTGAAGAACTTGGGCGTGCCCCCCACCGCGCGGAAGGCGCGGACGGGGCTCGAGACGCCGCCGGGAAAGTGCGTCAGGGCCTCTTGGAACAGGGTCTCGTTGCTCATGAAAAACCTCTAGGGATTAACCGCGGATGTCGCAGAGAGCGCAGATGAAAGCGGCCGATTCCCATCTGCGAAATCAGCGTCATCTGCGGTTTCAAATTCAGGAAATCCAGCCCTTCTCCACGGCCTCGCGGCCCGCGTAGGTGACGATCATGTCGGCGCCGGCGCGGCGGATGGCGATGAGGTGCTCGTACATCAGCTGGTCGCCGTTCACCCAGCCGAGGCGGTCGGCGGCCTTGACGCTGCTGAACTCGCTGGACACGTGGTAGGCGCAGATGGGCGCCAGCTGGGCCTCCCGCAGGCGCCAGATGAGGTCCAGGTTCGGCAGGGCCGGCTTGACCATCAGCATGTCCGCGCCCTCCTCCACGTCGAGAAGCGCGTCCCGCAGGCCCTCGCGGGCGTTCCGCGGATCCATCTGGTAGGTCTTGCGGTCGCCGAACTTGGGGCTGCTGTCCGCGGCGTCGCGGAACGGGCCGTAGTAGGCGCCGGCGTGCTTGATGGCGTAGCTCAGGATGCTGGTCTGCGTGAAGCCGTTCTCGTCGAGCTTGGCGCGGATGGCCGCTGCGCGGCCGTCCATCATGTCGCTGGGGGAGGCCACATCGGCGCCCGCTTCCGCATGGCGCAGGGCCATCTCCGCCAGGATCGGCAGGGTCTCGTCGTTGCGCACCACGCCGTCGTCGTCCACGATCCCGCAGTGGCCGTGGCTGGTGTACCCGCACAGGCAGACGTCGGTCATCACGATCAGGTCGGAGCCGAAGGCCTTCTTCAGGGCCTTTACCGCCTCCGGGACCACGCCCGCGTGATCGCAGGCGGAGGCCGCGTCGGGGCTCTTGGCATCGGCGTCGGGCACGCCGAACAGCAGGACGCTGGCGAGGCCCTTCTTCAGGTCCTTCTCCACCTGGCGGACGGTGTCCTCCACCCCGGCGCGGACGATCCCGGGCAGGCTGGCGATGTCGCTGCTGCCGGCATGGGGCTGGACGAAGTGGGGCTGGACGAGGTGGCGGGGCCGGAGATCCGTTTCCGCCACGAGGTTGCGCATGGCGGCGCTGGTGCGGAGGCGGCGGGAGCGGTTCAGCATGGGGACTCCTCCTTCGGGCTCTGATGGAACGCCAGCTGCTGGGCCAGCATGGCCCACAGCAGGCCGGGCTTGGGATCGCAATGGGCGTGGGCGGGGGCGCCGGCGCGCTCGAACGCTTCGGCCGTGGCCTCGCCCCAGCCGAAGCGCAGAACGCCGGCCGCCACGGGCGCCAGGATCTCCGCCTGCAGCGGGCTGAGGGCCAGCACGCCCTCCACGTCCGGCAGGGCGGGAAACGGAACGCGGGCCGCTTCGCGGTGGGTGACCCACGGATGGATGCGCCAGGGAGTGCCCTTGGCGGCCGCCTCCAGGAATTCCCGGCTGCGCTCGCCGCGGGCGAGGACGAAATCCCCGCCTTTCGGGAAGCGAGCCTGGAGCAGGTTCCAAAGCGCTTCGGCCCGGGCCTCTTCGGGCAGGTGGATCTCCAGATCCTCGCGGCCCAAAGCGTCGGCGGTGCCGGCTCCCTGAAGCAGGCAGACGGTCGCCGGGGGCAGCGTGGGGGCCGCCACCTTCGCGCCGGAGGGACTCAGCGCCACGAAGGCGTCCATCTCCGCGAAAGACATCGGCGGCGGAGCAGAGGTCAGCTGGAGGCTCGTGAAGGCGTAGGGAACGGGCTCCCACCCCGCCTTGCGGACCGTGTCCGCCAGGGGGTGCTGGGCCGGCCGGGCGAGGGCCAGCCGCGGGGAGGGAGCCGCGGAGGTCATGACAGGCCGAGCCCTTCGAGGACGGTCTTCAGGAGGCGCGCGTCGTCGGTGCCCCGCGCTTCCGCTCGGCGCAGGCCCGCATCGCCCGCGTAGGCGGCGCGCAGGAGGAGGCTTCCGTCGGCCTGGGGCGTGGCCAGGGCGCCAAGGGGCTGCTGGCAGCCCCCGCCGATCCCGGCGAGGACCTGCCGCTCGAGAGTGACGCAGCGGGCCGTCAGCGCATCGTGCATCTCCGCCAGGGCTTCCACCAGGTCGGGGCGATCGGATCGGGCCTCGGCCAGGAGGGCCCCCTGCCCCGGCGCCGAAGGCAGTTCGTCGGGCGTGAGGGGGCGCACGGTGAGCCCGGAGAGGTCGAGCCCCAGCCGCTTGAGACCGGCGGCGGCCAGCAGCGTGGCGTGGAGGGGCTCGTCGCGCAGAACGCCGTCCCGGACGCGCTGGAGGCGGGTCTGGACGTTGCCCCGGATCCAGGTGAAGCGGGCCTTGGGGAAGAGCTCGCGCAGGACCTTCTCCCGGCGCACGGCGCTGGTGCCGATCAGCAGGTCCTCGGGGGCGTCCGGCCGCATCACCAGCCAATCCGCGGGGTCCTCGCGAAGAGGGATGCAGGCTGGCACGATCCCCGCCGGGCGCTCCAGGGAGACGTCCTTGAGGCTGTGGATGAGGAGGTCCGCCGCCCCGGCGGCCATGGCGTCCTCCAGCTCCTTGGTGAAGAACCCGCCGCCCACCTGCTTGTCGAGGGGGCCCTGGAGCCACTGATCACCCGACGTGGAGAACTTGCGCCAGGAGACTTCGTAGCCCTTGGATTCGAGGAACCTCACCAGAGGCTCGGCCTGGCCCACGGCCAGGGCGGAACCGCGGGTGGCGACGGTGACGTGCTTCTCCGTGCTCATGGAATGGCTGCCTCTCCGTTGGGATCGGGTTTGGGGCGGGTCTGGATCAGCGCCCGGAAGGCCAGGGTGCGCCCGCGGGTGAGGATCTCCCGGAGGGCCTCCCGCTGGGCCTCGTCCAGGCCGTGCATGGAGTCCTCAAGGGCCTTCACCTCGTTCTCCAGAGCCCCCCACGCCGTGTCCAGGCGCTCCTGGGAGGTGGCGAGGCGGCGCTTGTGGGCGCGGGCGGCGGCGCGGTGGCGGAGCCGACCGGCGGCGCCCACCAGGAAGGCCTCGGCCTTGGAAGCCGCTTCCGCGCGCTGGGCGCGGGCCGTGGCGGTCTGGGCCAGGAACGCCGTCAGGTCCACCCGGTGCACCCAGGGAAGCTGCTCCAGCCCCGGCTCCGAATCGGGCGGCAGGGCCAGATCCAGGATGCGGAGGGGCGGACGCTTGAGGGTGGCCCAGGCGTCCAGGGTGAAGATCGGCTCCGGCGCGGCGGTGGCGCTGACGATGGCGTCGAAACCCTCGGGGTCGCGCTGGAGACGGGCGAGATCCACCACCGCCAGCCCCAGAGGATCCGCCAGGTCGTGGGCCTTGCCGCGGGTGCGGTTCGCCACGGCCACCCGGAAACCGCGCTCCGGCAGGCGCTGGGCCAGATACTGGGTCATGGGGCCCACGCCCACCAGGGCCACCGACGACCCCACGGACAGTCCCTCGCAGAGGTGCTTCAGCGCCACCGTGGCCACGCTGACGTTGCCGTCCGCGAGCCCCAGTCGCGTCCGGAGCCGCTGGCCCTCGCGGATCACGTCCTCGAACGCCGCGTGCGCTTCCTCCGCGGCCACGCCCACCTCGCGGGCCTGCTGGAGGGAGTCCTTCATCTGTCCCGGGATCTCGCGGTCGCCGAGGTTGGCGGATTCCAGCCCCGCGGCCATGGCCAGAAGGTGGACCCAGGCATCCTCCCCCTCGTAGCGGCGGGCGCCCGGCCCCGGGTCCAGGGCTGCGGCATCGCCGCCCCAGATCATCCACAGAACCCGCTGGCAGGTCGCCAGATACACCAGTTCCCGGGCGCCGGTCCGCCGCTGCCACTCCCGCAGCCGGGCGGGAATGCCGTCGCGGACCACATGCTGGGCCACCACGTCCAGCTCGTGGACGGGGGCGTGGAAGCTGACGAGAACGGGTTCCATATCGGACCCCATCATCGATAGGGCGCGGCCCTCTTCGGTCATCGCTTCGTCATGCCGTCCGGAAAGTGGTCGTCATCACAACCATCGGCTGGATCGCGCTGAGACGCAGTCTCCACGGCCTTCCAGTCCCACTCCTCCAGATGCGGCAACGCATCTTCCCGAAGGGCCTGCTGCGACAGCCACGCGTCGTACACCACCAGCGCGCACATGGCCTCCGCCACGGGAACGATGCGGGGCGCGATGCAGGGATCGTGGCGCCCGCGCGTGGAAATCACCGCCGAGCGGCCCTCCCGATCGATGGTCTCCTGCGCCTTGGCGATGGAACTGGTGGGCTTCACCGCCAGCCGCACCACCACGGGCGCGCCGGTGCTGATGCCGCCCAGGGTCCCGCCGGCGTCGTTCTTCCGCGGCCCGTCGGGGCCCAGAGGATCGTTGTTCTCGCTGCCCCGGCGGCGGGCGCTGTCGAAACCCGCGCCCAATTCCACCCCCTTCACCGCCCCGATGGACATGCAGGCGTAGGCCAGGAGCGCATCGAGCTTGGCGAAGGCCGGATCGCCCAGGCCGGCCGGCAGGCCCTCGATCCACACCTCGCACACCCCGCCCACGCTGTCGCCCTCGGCCTGGGCCGCCTCCACCGCAGCTTTCTGGGCGGGATAGGCCGCGGGATCGCCGCTCCGCAGAGGGTTGGTTTCCACGAACGGCCATTCCACCGCCACGCCGCGGATGCCCGCGATCTCCCGATTGACCCCCCGGACCACGACGCCCAGGGCCGCCAGCTGCTGCTTGGCCCAGGCGCCCGCCGCCACCCGCGCCAGGGTCTCCCGCCCGCTGCTGCGCCCGCCCCCCCGCGGATCGCGGAGGCCGTATTTGCGCTGATAGGCGAGGTCCGCGTGGCCGGGCCGGAAGAGATCCGCGATGGCCGCGTAGTCGCCGCTCCGCTGGTTCTCGTTGAACACCACCAGGGCGATGGGATGCCCCGTCGTGCGGCCCTCGAACACCCCGCTCAGCACCTGCAGCCGATCCGCTTCCTTCCGCGGCGTCACCAGATCCGACTGCCCCGGCCGCCGCCGGTCCAGCTCCTTCTGGATCGCCTCCAGATCGAACGGCAGCCCGGGTTTCACCCCATCCATCACCACCCCCACCGCGGGCCCGTGGCTCTCTCCGAACGTGAGGACTCGAAAGGTCCGGCCGAAGGTGGAAGGGGAGTCGTGGAGCATGGACTCTATTGTGGATCAAGCCAGGCCACTTCGATAACGTGAAGCATGCTCTTACATGCAAGATCCAAAGCCCTGTTTTTCTCCCTGCTGGTGGTTGGAGGTCAAGGGCATGCCCAAGCTCCCATCCTTCAGGATGGAGCGCTTCGCATTCGGGAATCTTGGCTCGCGTGGACGAGAGGAGCCCCCGAACCTCTTCTTTCTCCCGTGAACAACATGGGCCTGGAGGCCGGCTTGGCAGGCAGCGGAGGAGGTTCCAGCTACGTGCCCTTGTTGGGAGGAGAAGGATTTGGAACGGCGGTGCGAGGAGGAGGCGCCGCAATCCAAGGCTTTTTGACCTCGGGCGGATGGTCGGTGGAAGGCACCTTCCTGGCCATGGAACAGCGAGGACGCAGCCAAGCATCCCTTCAACGCGGCGGAATCTCTTTCAAAACGGACGGGAATTGGCGTTTTTTCCTGGAGCAGCAGCCGTTCCAATGGGGTTATGGGCTCACGGGCGGTTACCTGCTGGGAACATCGTACCGGCCCTTCCCGCGGCTAGGCGCCGAGACGCCCTGGAAAGAGATGAGCATCTTCCACGTTCCCCTTGGACGCTGGAAAGCGGAAGCCTTTCTCGGAAGACTCGAATGGGATCGGGAACTCCCCGCGTGGATGTCAAACCCCGAGACCCAAAAACAGCTTCTCGAAACGAAAGGCGACATAAGGCGCCCCAGTCTTAGCGGCTTTCGGCTGCAAGGAGCCTTCGGACCTCATGTCGAATTGAACATGGGCGTGATTTCCATGTGGGGCGGCGTCCGTCGGGATGGCAGTCGCACAACCGCAGGCTATGGAGTCGACGACTACGTGCTCGGTTTCTTTGGAGCCGAGAACATCGCCCGCACGGAAGCCAGCGGAGATCCATCTCATCCAGACTTGAGCGGCTTCAAAGCCATTTCCAACGCCGTGGCGAATGTTGAAGCACGGGTGCGGATCCCCTCGCTCGCCCAAGCGATCAAAGCCGATGGGCTAGCCTTCTATCTCAGCCGCGGGGCAGAAAATGTGAACTGGCAGTGGAAAGACTTCCTGCGGCATCCCCTGGAGGCCGTAGGAAATGACCTGAGGCACGATGGAAGGGAGTTAAGAGGAGGCCCTAAACGCTGGTTTTCTTCGGATGGCGACAGCATCTGGGGAAATGGTCATCAGGAAGCAGCCCCCTCCCTCGATCACGTCAACGATGTGGTGGGAGTACAAGCTGTGTGGCCCTTGGGATGGAGCCTGGGACTGGAATATGCCGACACAGTCAATATTCCCTGGAATGGAGGAGGATATCGCACCTACTCTCATTGGGATTACGTGTCAGGACAGACGCGGTTCGGGGACTTCCTGGGCATGGCCTTCGGAGGAGATGCCATCACCCGTACGCTGGATCTGGGTTTCCCCGTGGGAACCCAAGGGAAGGGTCGCTGCATCCTAGTCCATGGAATTCGGGAATTCCGTGACGACATGGCCTTATGGGATCTTGCTCATCCGGCTTCAGCGCCTTCTCACAGCCATTTTCTTTTCACGCAACTTGATCTTCACTGGCAGAAGGGATTGATGCGCGTGGGTGGCTCTGCTTCCTTTCTTCACGAATCTGCGCCGTCCTTCCTTTCCGGTCCCGCTCGCAACGGCTGGAACGTGAGTGCCTCCATCGCATGGATGCTGGTTTCCCGCAGATAACCGAAACGAGTCCTGATGAAAATCGACCTTCTCCACCTTTCTTTTCAAATCACCGGGGGCGTAGAAGTTCTCCTCGATCACCAGGCTCAGATTCTCAAGAAGGATGGACACGACGTTCGCATCAGCACTTGGAACCGGGCTGGCAGAGAGGAGACCCAGGGAATTCCCTTCCAGGTCATGCCGAAACGGCATCCCATGGAATTATTCGCGCTCGGTCAGCGGGAGAAAAAGCTTCGATTAAGGTCTCGGAACATTGGCCGATATCTGAAGAACTCAGACGCTGTCATCGCTCATAACGACCCGGCCCACTCCCTTTTGGGAAACGCTGATATCTCAGGGATAAAAGCCTGGTACTGCCACGAGCCCCCTCGCTTGCTCTATCCGAGCATCACGAATGCATACACCATGCGGGCATTGCAAAAGAGCGAATTCAACAGCGATCCGGAATTTCGCCAGCACCTCCATGCCTGTTGCTCCCGTTGGGCCAGGGAAGCTGAAGATGGAACATTGAATCAGCGCAGGCGTTTCGACAAGGATGGCGTTCGCCGTCTGGACCGCATCATGGCCAACGGAGAATACTCACGGGAGAATGCGAGAGCCATTTATGGGATTACAGACATACCCATTGTTCATCCCCTCATTCATTTTCCCTTCTCCGTATCGGCTCGAAGCGGGCTGGATCGGAGTGGTCTGAAGATCCTTGTTCACTCGCGCCTGTCGCTTCTCAAGAACATCGAATCGGTCCTGCTCGGGTTTGATCATTTTCACCGCAAGTACATTGGAGCAGAGCTCCACATTGTGGGAACCGGTGAAAGGGAAGAGCACCTCCGCCGATTGGCTGCCCGACTAGCCTCGGCTCCTCAAATCCGATTTCACGGATTTTTAGGTCAAGCAGACTTGGAGAAGGTTTACCAGCATTGCGATGTCATGGCACTGATCCCTCTCGATGAACCCTTCGGAATGGTTTTCCCCGAAGCTGCAGCCCGCGGCCTCCTCCTCGTCGGATCCGATCACGGAGGTCCCCAAGAAATCCTGGACAACAATCGCTATGGGTGGAATGTGGATCCCTTCAACCCTGAAAGCCTCGCAGAGACATTTGAAACCATCTGGAAGCTGCCTGATGCGACGGTCGACCGTAAAAGATCCGAAGCGGACAAAGCCTGCCGGGATCGCTATTCAGAAGAAGTCGTAGGCCCTCGTTTCCTTTCCGCACTGAACTTCTGACTCAATCCTTAGCCCAGTCCGCAAGGGTCTGCTGAAACGCGTCCAGGCCATAGCGGATTTGAATCTCACGTATGGCTCCGGCATCTCTCTTCTCGAGCATCTCCTGAATGACGTGAGCCAGCTCCTCTGCCTCTACAGTGGGAGAAACCGGAAAAACGGCCGAACCCAATTCGGCAAAAGCACCCACAGAAGTAACAATAATTGGTTTCCCCATACCCAGGAGTTGGTTCACAACTCCCGAAGATTCCCCCTGAGAGGGAAATCTCAACTGAATGGCTCCGTCTACCGACGCCATGAGGCGCAGAAGCTCTGGATGGGAAGGTGAGTCGTGGACCTCCACCCACGCATGGCGGTTGAGTCCATGGCGGGCAACGACTCGGCCCACACCGAATCCCGCAAGCACAAATGTCACAGCCTTACGGTCCCTCAGCATTTCCATGGCTCGGAAGACCAGCGCCAGCGATTTCTCGCCTCCTGCATTTCCGAAATGGCCAATCCGAAGGGGCTCCTCCTTTTGCTTTTGGTTGACGGAAAAAGGCAGGGAGAACTGAGGAATGGGGTGAAAAAGCTGACGAATTTCTACGGATGGCGCAGACGTCCACCCATCCAGGTCTTGCTCAACCAACATCTTACAAAATGCGCTGTTCACGATCACCAAATCAGGATTGGCGAGAGAGACCAACGGGCGAATGCCGCGAGGGACGAGACTCTCCTGGGAGTTGGGAGAATACAGGTCTTCTAAATTAAAATGGCGATCCGGGTAATAATTACGGTAGAAATCCTCCAATTCAAGAGGATGGGTAACCATTTCTTTCCAAAGCCGCAAAAGCTGAGCTTCATGAAGGTAAATCCATTTTTTGGCATTCAGGTGTGGGAGTGCCTTTTGCCATGCCTGAAGCGAGGAAAGATGATGCGGCCCATTTCCCATTTGAAGAATGGCAGCATCGTATTTCTCTCTTACCCCTGCTTCTCCAAATGCTTCCTCCGGAAAAATCCGAACCCTGCCTTCCGAAAAAGAAGCTTGATGCTGAATCAGATCTTGGAGGGAGCCCCCCCCGTAAAGATCAAGATGCCAACCACAAGAAGGAAAGTAGGCGATCGAAAAGTTGGCGATTCCGGTGGCAAGAGGGGGGAGCGGAGAAATCAACCCCAATCGGAAATCCGTCTCCTTGGGTTGCAAGACCGGATTCTCCCATTGGGACTTGCTCCATGCCTCCCGCCCCTGCAATTCCTCCGCAGAAGGCACTTTCCGTTTGGATTTCCGAAAACAGCTCAAAAGGGGACGAACCCATACCCGTTCAAAAGTACGAAGCTTCTGACGCCACGTCATGCTTTCCCCTTACCGGTGCCACAAACGCTGTCAATGACTTCGAGCATGGGAGTTACTTCGATCTCCTGCATGCAGGCATGGGTATGAATATGGCAATCGAACCTCATACAGCCCAAACATGTCAGGGACTCTTTTCTAAAAACATGAGCATTCATGCCTTGAGGGGCCGTCATTTGCGGCAAGGTGGGACCGAAAGCCACGAGGGTGCAGATTCCGCTGGCTGCGGCCAGATGGGAAAGGGAGGAATCATTCCCTACCATGGCCGAAGCTTCTGCGATCAGTGCGGCACTCACGCTCAAGGATGATTTCCCGCAAGCAACCTTTGCATCAGGCCTTAGGGCCTGGATTTCCTGTCCTTGCGCGACATCTTCCGCTTGAGGGCCACCCAGAATAAGAACGGAAAAATTTCGACTCACCAGGTGATCCCACAAATCAACCAGCACGCCAGCCCCCAATCGCTTATTCCAATGCTTGGCTCCAATGCCAATGACAACATAGGGAGAAGAAATCTTCAGGGATGTCCTTAGACTTCGAGCCCACTCAAAGGCTTCCTTCCGAGGGCAAAAAAGATCAAGGCCGTTCCAGTCGAGTTCTGGAAAGGCTTTCCCCAGCAATTGGTGATAGCGCTGAATCTGATGACCTGCTTGTTTTTTAAATGGCAGGCTGGAAGTCGCAAGGGCCCACCCCCCCCCCTCGGACCATCCGATTCGGTGAGGGGTCCTCGCAAAAAAAGCAGCAACCAGAGCCCGTGAGCTTCGCGGCAAATTAATGACTCCCTTCGCGTGATTCTTCCGAAGGAGATCAATCATCGTTGCGAATTTCGGCTCGTCATCGCTGACGCAAGCCTCAAAGCCTGAGCTTCCCTCGAACAGTTCCATAAGGGGGCTTGGTCCCCAAGCGACAAGGGGAATGCTCGCCCGGCGCAGGCCCCCAAGCGCCT
Organism: Geothrix sp. 21YS21S-4; assembly: GCF_030845995.1. Classification (NCBI taxonomy): domain Bacteria; kingdom Pseudomonadati; phylum Acidobacteriota; class Holophagae; order Holophagales; family Holophagaceae; genus Geothrix; species Geothrix sp. 21YS21S-4. Next base: position 1,369,016 of record NZ_CP132719.1, on the reverse strand, counting down.
GATGGATCATCACGGCATCCCCGATGAATCGGGGCATCCTCACCCAATAGGCATCGCGCGGAATCACTCAGGATCCTCGGTCATCAGGGCCGTGAGGAGCGCTACGACTCGATGGGGGTGGATCCGATGGGCGACCGAATTGTGCGTATCGAACCCTTCACTTTCTCCCGCATAGGAATCCACAGCCGAGCCTCGAATGGTGATCGCACGGGGCCCCACCGGTGCGATCAGAGGCTCTGGCGAATGCCCCATCAGCGTCAGAGTCGGACGCCCGGTCGCCGCAGCGGTGTGGGCTAGGCCCGTATCAATGGCCACATTGCCCGCGGCCTCTTCCTGAATGGCGCATGCCTCGGGAAGGCTTGTTTTCCCGGTCAGGTCCAAGGAGCCTGGAGCGAGAGAGGCAAGCTCTTTCCCCAAAACAAGCTCGTCGGGTCCCCCTAGCCACACGCAGCGGAAACCTTCCTTCGATAACCGATTCGCGAGGTCCGGCCACGTCCGATTTTCGGGAAACCACCGCTTGACGTAGCCTCGCGTGCCAAATGAAAGCGTTATGTAGGGTTCTCCATTCCACCCTTCAGCCTTCAAAACATCAAGACCTCTCGCTCCCCCCAAATTATGGCGGCCCAAACGAAGCCATTGAAGATGGTGCTGGCCCGTAAGCTGATCCAGCAAAGGCTGATATCGCTGGGCGAGATGAATGGGTAGATCGCGGTATTTAAAAGAATGCGTATACAGCAGATTCAAATGGTTGTCGGAGATCCCTCCCCGGATGGGAACTCCCGCCATCCAAGCCCCCAAAGCCAATCGCACACTTTGGCTCAAATTGATCGTGCAAATCGGAGTATTCTTTCGCCATCGCCTCAATAAGTGCCAGGGATCCGGTTTGCCAAGCCCCCCGCTCTCAATGAGAGATTCAGCCATGAACGAAGGGGCTGCCTCCGAAAAAAGAGCTGCCCCAATCGCGTGCCCTACGGATACCCACCGCAACGAGGTTCCCAAACGCTCGGCCTCGGCATTCCACAGGGATTGAAGGGAACCGAAGAAGGGAATCGCGAATACCACATCCCCCAATTGCCGGGGCCAGCGAACCCATACCTCGTGAGGACCTTGGTGCCCTGAAGCCCGGCGGCGTTCTATTTCTTCTCTTAGAATGTCTGTTCCTCTGCGAGCCACCATGAACCTCTTGTCTCCATCTTTCCAGAAATGGGCTCCTTTGGCTCTGGCAGCCCCTCTCATGGCCCTCTCTCCCCGCTTCACCGCGGCCGACGCGATCCGGGCGGAGTGGGCGCGGCAGCCGCTGGCGTGGACGGAGGCGCAGCGGGCGGCGCTGCCTCCTGCCGACCGGGCGCGGCTGGATCGGGCGGTGCGGCGCATCGGCGCGCCGGGAGCCCCGGCGCTGCTTCCGCCTGAATTGGAGAAACCGAGCGAAGCCCTGTGGCTCGCGAAGGCGGCCCGGGCGCACACCCCACGCGAGCGCTACGACGCCCTGTTCTTTCTGAACCGCTTCAAGAGCCCCAAAGCCTTCGCCGCGCTGGACGGGCTGACGGCGGGAGATGCGGCCGCCTGGCCGCGGCACCTCCACCTGGAAGGCGCCATCGCCGCGGCGCGGCTCAATGGAGGGGAAGTGACGGCTCCGCTCCAGGGCTTCCTGGACACCCTCGAAAAGGCGGGCAAGGTCGATCCTGTTCGCGCCCAGGCCGCCCGGCTGCGGCTGGTGATGGCCGGCAAGGAGAAAGCCCTGCGTTCCCCCGTCCCGGCCACGGCGGGCAGCCTGCTGGCGCTGCTGGACGCGTGGAACCGCGGTCCCTGGGAAGCCCGGAAAAGCCTCGCCCTCACCGGCTTCCGGTCCCTCGATGCCCGGTCTCCCGCGTGGGCGGCGCTGGGGCTGAAGACGCCTTCCGACGCGGTCCTGTCCGCGTCGTGCGTGGGCGTGCTCTCCCGTCTGGCAGAGGGCCTCCCCGTGCCCGCTCCCGCGGAGGCCTTCCAGGGAGGCGCGCCGTGGACCTGCGGCCGCCAGCCTCTGGCGCTGTGGTACGGCTATCAGGGGGTGGCCAAGCTCCACGAGCCCCTGCCCGCCCTCCGGCCCGCCCTGGAGCAGGATCCGCCCCTCGGCGCGGACGCGCCCCACCTTCTCGGCGCCCTCCTCCCGGCCCTGCGGCGCCAGTGGCCCGAGCGGGCCGACGCCGTCCGCGCGCGCCTGCTCGAAGGAACCGACGCCGTGGGCCGCAGCGCGGCCATCGAGGATCTTCCCGCCCCGCCCGCGGATCTGGACGCCCTGACCCACCGGACCTGGGCCGATCTGCAGTCCGAGGCCCAGCAGACCCTGATCCAGAGCTACGCGCGCTGGAAGCTGCCGCCGGAAGAGCAGAAAAGCCGGTTGCGCCCCTGGCTCCAGCATCCCGACTGGACCTGCCGATGGGAGGCCTACCAGGCGTTGGTAAAGCTCGATCCCGCCGAGCCGTGGCCCGCCGCGCCCGCGCCCTCCCGGGCGGACGAGGCGATCTTGAAGGAGGCCATTCGGCTCGCGGAACACGGCAGGCCCGTCCGCCTCCGCATCGCCTTCGCCGGCAAGCGGAGCCTCACGCTGCGGCTCGATCCCGCGGTCGCGCCCATGAACGTCGCCAACCTCGTCCTCCTCGCGCGGAAGGGCTATTTCGACGGCCGGCTGGTGCCTCGGGTGGTGCCGGACTTCGTGGTGCAGATGGGCTCCCCCTACGACACCATGGACGGCGGCCCGGGCCACACCGTCCGCTGCGAGAACAGCCTGGACTGGTACGGCCCCGGCAGCGTCGGAATGGCCCTGTCGGGGAAGGACACCGGCGGCAGCCAGTTCTTCATCACCACCAACGCCGCCCCGCACCTCACCGGGAAGTACACGCGGATGGGCGAGGTGGAGGATCCCGACCGCGCCCTGAAGCTCCTGGACGGCCTGGAACTCGGCGCGAAGATCGTGTCGGTCAAAGTGCTGAACCCGTGAATCCGCGGCTCGCGCTGATCGGACTGGCGGCGCTGTCGGTTTCCGCGCAGGCGCCCCTCTTCCAGGACGGGGCCGCGAGCCTGCGCCAAGCGCGGCTGGCGTGGGTCCAGGGCGACGAGCCCCTTCCCTCTCTTTCTCTGCCATTCCTGGATGTGGGCTGGGGCGGCGCGGACGGCCAGGGTCCCCGCGCGCCCCTCGTCGGCGGCGAAGGCCTGGGCAGCGGCACGCGGGGGTGGGGACTGGGCGTGCAGGGCCGCGTCACCCGCGGCGGCTGGTCGTTCTCCGCCACGCTGCTGGGTCTAAGCGACCATGGACGCATCCTGGGAATCCTGCAGCGGGGCGCCCTGGCCTACCAGGCCGAATCGGGTTGGCGCGCGGCCCTGGAGCAGACGCCGCTGGATTGGGGATCGGGCCTCCTGAGCGGCGACCTGCTGGGTGCCGAAGCCCGCCCCTTTCCGCGCCTGAGCGTCGCCACGCCGCCGGTCTCCCTCGGCGCCACGCGGTGGACGGGGGAAGCCTTTTTCGGCCGCCTCCCAGGGGACCAACCCATCCCTTCCTGGCTGTCGGATCGGGAAGCCCGGCTCGCCGCGGAAGCGGATGGCCGGACGTCGGAGCGGCCGGATCTCCTGGGCGCGCGCGTACGGGGGGCATTCGGCCCGCTGGTGGAGGCGCGCCTCGCGGCCGCCAGCCTGCGGGGAGACCGCGCCCTCACCCGCTCCCTGGCGGAAGTGGAAGCGCGCGTCCCGCCGCTGGCGCGAGCCCTCCAGGCCCGGGGCGCCTCCATTCGGGTGGGCCGGACCGGCGTGTCCGGAGGCACCGTCCTCACCCTGGACGGAGGTCGGACCACCGCCGGCCTCCAGGCGGTATGGGAAGGATGGGACGTGGCTTTCGAGGTGGCGGGCGCGGCCCCGCGCCGGCCATGGGACACAGCCAGTTCCGCCCACCCGGCGGACTTCTCCTCGCAGGGCGATCCCCTGGGTGCGGCCTTCGGGCCCGACGCGGCGACCCGGACGGTGGAACTGGGTCTCTCCCTGCCGCTGGAAGGCCGGGGAATCCTCCGGGTGGCAAGGATCACCGCGCCCCTCGACCATCCCGAAGGATCGGCGGCGTGGTTCGCGCAGGCGGACCTCCAATGGCGCACGCCCACGGGCCGGGCCGGCGGGTCCTTCGCCACGACGCGCGCCCAGTTCCCCGCCGCTCCCGCCCGCTGGGGATGGACGCTCAGCGCGTTCCAGGCCTTCCGCGTGTTCTGAGGCCCTTTTCCGCCTGCGCTATCCTGAGGGACACCCGAGGTCCGAATGGCGCTGTCCCGTGATCAGCTCGTCCGCCGCGCGGCGCAGGAACTCCGCGACGGCTTCTACGTGAACCTGGGCATCGGGATCCCCACCCTCATCGCGGGCGCCATTCCCGAGGGAATGGAAGTCGTCCTCCAGAGCGAGAATGGATTGCTGGGCATCGGCCCCTTCCCCACGGAAGCGGAGGTGGACGCGGACCTCATCAACGCAGGGAAGCAGACCGTGACCGCCGCGCCGGGCGCCAGCTTCTTCGGCAGCCCCGAGAGCTTCGCCATGATCCGCGGCGGGAAGATCGACCTGAGCATCCTGGGCGCCATGCAGGTGGACATGGAGGGCAACCTCGCCAACTGGATGGTGCCGGGAAAGATGGTCAAGGGGATGGGCGGGGCGATGGACCTGGTCGCCGCGGCCCGGCGCGTGGTGGTGGTGATGGAGCACACCACCAAGGAGGGCGAGCCCAAGATCCTGCGGAAGTGCAATCTGCCCCTCACCGGCACGCGCTGTGTCCACCGGATCATCACCGATCTGGCCGTCATCGACGTGGTGCCGGGCCGCGAGGGCCTGCGCCTGGTGGAGGTGGCCCCCGGCATCACCCGAGAGGATGTCCAGGCCCGGACCGAGCCTCCCCTGGTGATGGACCGCGTTGTTCCCATGTCCGGAATCTGAGGTGCCCATGTTGAGCCGTATCGCCCCCTTCGCCGCCTTCCTCCTCCTCGGGTGCCAGGCCCCCAAGGACACGCCCGCCGCACCTCCCGAGCCCTTCAAGCCCGGCCTGGGGATCCGCCCCATCGCCGTCAGCCTCGCGCCCGGCGCCACCCAGGCCTTCCAGGCGGAGATCAACTACCCCAAGGGCGCGCGCTACCTGCGCCAGCCCGTGGTCTGGCGCGTGGTCGAGCCCGACGGCGGCACGGTCACGCCCGCGGGGCTGTACACAGCGCCCACCGCACCCGGCATCTTCCACGTGGAAGTGAAGCGGGAGGACTTCCCCGAGGTCGTCGCCACCGCCACGGTGACGGTCCAGTGAGGGATCTCTACCGGGCCCTCCGCCCCCTGATCTTCCGCCTCGATCCCGAAACCGCCCACAACCTGGCCTTCTGGCTGGGGGAGCGGGCCTGCTCCTGGCCGCGCCTGCCGGAACCGGAGCATGCGCCCTCCCTGCGCCGGACCGCCTTCGGCCTGGACTTCCCCACGCCCCTGGGCCTCGCCGCCGGATTGGACAAGGGCGCCACCCTGCTCCCGCTGTGGAAATCCCTGGGCTTCGGGCACGTGGAGATCGGCACCGTCACGCCCCGGCCCCAGCCCGGCAACCCCAAGCCGCGCCTGTTCCGCTTTCCGCAGGCGGGCCTGATCCTCAACCGGATGGGCTTCAACAGCGAAGGGGCCGAAGCGGTGGCCGCGCGCCTCCGTCGCCGCCCCGCGGGGCTGGTGGTGGGCGGCAACCTCGGCAAGAACAAGGAGACGCCCGAGGCGCTGGCCCTGGACGACTACCGCGCCGCCTACCGCCTGATCGCGCCGGGCGTGGACTACATCGCCCTGAACGTGAGCAGCCCGAACACCCCCGGCTTGCGGAACCTCCAGGCCCCCGCCGCCCTGGAGCCGCTGCTGGCCGGGATGCTGGACCTGCGGAAGGAAATGGGCCTCGAGCGCCAGCCCCTGCTGCTCAAGCTGGCACCGGATCTCGCACCCGAGGATCTGGATGCCATCGTGGAGGTCGCGGCGGCGTCGGGGATCTCGGGGCTCATCGCCACCAACACCACCCTCGACCGCGGCGTCGTCCCGGAACCCCTGCGGACGGCCGTGGAATCGAAGGGCGCGGGGGGCCTCAGCGGGGTCCCGCTCAAGGCCAAGGCCCGCGACGTGCGGAAGCGCATCCTGGCGGCCCTCAACGGCCGCCTGCCCCTGGTGGCCTGCGGCGGGCTGGGCTCTGCGGAGGACGTGCGGGGCGCCCTGAACGACGGCGCCGCCCTCGCCCAGATATACAGTGCCCTGATCTTCGAAGGGCCGGAGTTCGTCCGCCAGATTCACGTGGGACTGCTGGAAAGAAACTGAAGAACACCGAGGGGAACGGAGGAAAGCGGAGAGGCGGTTTGTTCTCCGCTTTCCTCCCTTCTTCAGCTCTCCTCCGCGTTCCTGATTTTTCCCCGTGTCCACCTCCACCTGCCTGCCCGGGTAAACTGGGGGCCCGAGGTTTCGATGTTGTCACTCCATTCCCGGATCCGCGACCCGCGCCTGCTGCCCCTGGCGGACAAGGTGCTGCGAGGGGAGCGCCTCAGCTTCGACGACGGGCTGCTGCTGTACGAGACGCCGGACCTCACCGGCGTGGGCGCCATGGCCCACCACGTCCGCCTGGCGAAGCACGGCCGGGCCGCCTACTACGTGATCAGCCGGCGCCTGTCCTACACGAACGTCTGCTACACCCACTGCCAGTTCTGCGCCTTCCAGGCCAAGCCCGGCGATCCGCGGGCCTACGCCCTGTCCGCCGAGGACATCGTCCGGGAGCTGGAGAAGCCCGAGAATGCGGGCGTCCGCGAGCTGCACATGACCTCGGGGCACAACCCCAAGTTGAAGATCGACTATTTCGAGGATCTGTTCCGGAAGATCAAGGAACACTTCCCGTCCATCCACCTCAAGGTCTTCACCATGATCGAGATGGACTACTACGCTCGGATCTCGGGGTTGTCCACGGATGCGTTCCTGGACCGCTGCATGGCCGCGGGGCTGGAGAGCTGCCCCGGCGGCGGCGCGGAGATCTTCGACGAGCAGCTCCGGGAGCAGATCTGCATCGGCAAGAAGGACGCCCAGGTCTGGCTGGACACGGCCGCGCTCTGCCACCGCAAGGGCCTGCCCACCAACTGCACCATGCTCTACGGCCACATCGAGGAGGCGCGGCACCGGGTGGACCACCTCCTGCGCCTGCGCGACCTCCAGGACCGCTCCCAGGCCGCGGGTTACCAGGGTTTCCTGGCCTTCATCCCCCTCGCCTACCAGAACGAGGACAACGAGCTGAGCGCCACCCACGTCATCCACGAGACCACCGGCACCCAGGACCTGCGCGAGATCGCCGTGGCCCGGCTGCTGCTCGACAACATCCCGCACATCAAAGCCTATTGGGTGATGATCACTCCGGGCCTGGCCCAGGCGGGCCTCAGCTACGGCGCCGACGATCTGGACGGCACCATCATCGCCGAGGAGATCGCCCACCTGGCCGGCGCCAAGAGCCCCCAGGGGCTGAAGCGCGGGGATCTGGTCCGCCTCATCGAGGAAGCGGGCTTCGAGGCCCTGGAGCGGGACAACCTCTACAACGTCTACACCGCCGTCTAGGCGGAGCCCCAGAGCTAGTCCGGAACTTCCGCCTCCACGAGCTGGGCAAGGAGGACCAACGATTCCTGCCAGCCGAGGTAGCAGGCCTCCGGCGGAATGGCCTCCGCGATGCCTTCCTGCACCACGCTCAGTTCGGTTCCGCAGAAGACCTCCTTCAGGGAGATCGTCGTGGTCATCTCGCCGGGCAGGTTGGGATCCTCGAAGCGGTCCGTGTGGCGGATGCGCTCGGAGGGCACCAGTTCGAGGTATTCGCCGCCGAACGAGTGGCTGTGCCCCGTCGTGAAGTTGGTGAACGACATCCGGTAGGTGCCGCCGACCTTGGCGTCGAGGTGGTGGACCTTCCCCGTGAACCCGTGGGGCGGAAGCCACTTGGCCAGGGCATCGGGATCGAGGAAGGCGCGATAGACCCGCTCGGGCGTCGCGCGGAGCACGCGGTGAAGCCGGATGGTGCTGGTGGCCATGATCCTTCTCCTTTCGGGGCAGGCACGGGAAGCGTGCCTAGACCTTAGGCCGGAGTTCCGGATTTGGAAACGGGCCTAATCCACCTTCCGCTTCTCGTAGGCCTTCACGGCATCCAGGGGAGCGGCGTAGCGGCTGGTCCACAGGCGATCGTGGATCCGGACCGCTTCGGCGGCCAGGGGCGAGTCACGGAACAGCAGCTCGATGTTCCGGGAATCCGTGAAGTAGCTCTCCTCCCAGTTGCTGGTGCCCAGCGCCAGGTGCGCGCCGTCCACCACGAGGTACTTGCTGTGGACCGTGCGGGCGAAGGGGATGTGGCCCTCCTTCGCTTCGGGGATGGAGACCACCTTCACCTCCAGGTTCGGGATCAGGGTCAGGGCCTTCAGGTGCGGCAGGGCGCGGCTCCCCAGCGTCCAGTCGGAGACCAGCAGGCGCACCTTCGCGCCCCGCACGGCGGCGGCGCGGAGGGCGTCGTCCAGCCGCGGCCAGTAGCGGTCCTGCCCCGCAATGGGGGAATAGGTGAGGAGCTGGACGCGGACGCTCTCCTTCGCCTGGCCGATCAGTTCCACCAGAGCGTCGATGGAAGGCCGGATGTCGCGGGGGGTGAGGAGCGGCGGGCTGGCCACCAGCTCCACGGCGGAACCCGCCGGGGGAGCGGCCACGGGCGCGAATTCCGGGGCCTTCCGGTCGGCGGCGAAGGCCCAGTCGATGGCGAACAGGCGGGTCAGCTGGGGGACGATGCGCGGGTCGGTGGTTCGCACGCCCAGTTCGTGGATGTGCTCCAGGGCCCGCCAGTCGAAGTTCTGGCTGCCGAGGCAGGCCTCGCGGCCGTCCACCACGAAGTACTTGGCGTGCAGGATGCCCCGGGAAACGCCCGCCAGCTCGAAGCTGCGCACCTCGGCGGCCGGGATGCGGCGGAGCCGGGCCAGGGAGGCGGGATCCTGATCCAGCATCCGGGCGGACAGGAGGAACCGCACCTTCACGCCCCGGGCGCCGGCCTTCTCCAGCTCCGCCAGAACGGGCTCCAGGGCGCTCCCCGGCCGGCTGGTGACGTAGAACTGGGCGGCGTCCACGCTGGTCTTGGCGCCGCGGATCGCCTCCACCCAGACGTCCTTGGCGAAGGGCAGCGCGGGATCGGCGAGGTCGGTTTCCGCCGGAACGGATTGGATCAGCTGCGTGACCGGACGCCCGGCGGGCGCCTGGGCGGCCAGGGCCAGGCAGGCCACCAGGGTCAGGAAGATGGAACGAAAGCGCATGGCGGACTCCCTCTCCAGGATAGTCCGACGCCCGCCATTGACGGCGGCTTCGGCCCCTGGTTCCGTGGGGGGATGGACACCAAGGCCGAGCTTCGCGCCCACCTCAAGGCCCGCCGGGATGCCCTGCCCGGGGACGCCCGAGAGGCGTGGTCCAAAGCCATCGCCCTTCGCGTGGCGGAACTCTGCCGCCAGCGCGGGATCCTGCGGATCGGCGCCTTCCGAACCTTCGGTTCCGAACTCGACTTGGGGCCCGCCCGGACCGCCCATCCCGAAGGCCTGTGGTTCTTCCCCAAGGTGGCCTCCACGCGGCCCCCGCGCCTGGCCTGGGGCATGGAGCCCCTGGAGAAGGGCCACTGGGGCCTGTGGGAGCCCATCCTCGCGCCCCACGCGCTGCCGCCCGTGCAGCTCCTGCTGGTGCCGGGCCTGGGCTTCAGCGACAGCGGCCACCGCCTGGGCTACGGGCGGGGCTTCTACGACGCGCTGCTGGCGGAGCTCCCCGAGGACGTGCTCACCGTGGGGGTGGGCTTCGACGCGCAGATGGGACAGGCCGTCCCCGTGGAGCCCCACGATCGGCCGGTGAAGGCGCTGCTGAGCGAGCGGGGCTGGCGGGAGATCTAAGAGCTATCCCAGCTTCAGGATGCTCGATCCGTCCGCGTAGTCCTCGGTGGGCGTCTCACGCATCTTCTGGAGCACCTGCACGAGGGCCCGGATGCGGTCCACCATGTCCCCGATCTTGGCCAGCTTGACCTCCTCGGGGTACTTCCGCTGGAGCATCTCCACCTGCATGGAGATGATCGCCAGCGGGTTGTTGATCTCGTGCTTGAGGGTCCCCGCCATCTGGCGGAAGGACTCCAGGCGCTCCGCGGCCAGGGCCCGCTGCTGCAACTCGGTGTGGCCGCGCAGCACCTGGAGGCGGTGATGAAGGGCCTCCCATCGGAAGCCCTCGGCCAGCCAGTCCGTGGCTCCCGCTTCGATGAGGCGGGGCGTCTCCTCCTCGTTGGACCGCACCACCAGGAAGGGCGTGGTGGCGAAGGAGGGATGCTGGCGGTAGGCGCGGATGGTCCGCTCCAGGTCCGCGGTGCCCTTGGCGTCGACCACCAGGAACCGGAACTTGGGCAGGGGCGGCGGCGGAGGCTGGACTTCCAGGGGATGCAGCAGGAGATCGCCCGCTTCGGCCACGGTCTGGAACAGGCCCAGAAGGCTGAGATCCTCGCTGATGAGGCCCAGGAGCGGTCGGACCGGCTCCTCGGGCATGGCGTCGGGCCCCTCGGGCATGAACAGGTCCAGGGCCTGGTCCGCCCAGTGCCAGCGCACGCCCGCATCCTGGAGGACCCGCTGGGTCCAGGGGTCGGGAACGGGGCCGTGGAGCCCCTGGGGCAGGCTGAGGCGCAGGACGTGGAAGCCCCGCTCCTGGTCCCAGCGGGTGAAGATCTCCATCCCGACGGACATCTGCATCAGCATCAGCTCGACCAGCCCGGCGAGGGCGGACACCAGCGGACCGCTCGGCACCCACACGAAGCCCTGGGGCGGATCGGTCCACCGCAGCCGGGTCCGGCGCAGGGCGACCAGGGGCTCCCACCGCCGGGCCAGCTCCTCCTGGAGGGTCCCCAACGGGAGGGGATGGCCCGCCAGGTTCATCCCGTCGGAGGCGCCTTCGCGATGCCCGTCCTCCAGGAGGGTGTGGAGATGGTCCAGCTGCGAGCGGATGGCCTCGCCGGCGACGGCAGGCAGTTCATCGGCCCAGCCCTGGATGCGCCGCAGGGGCACCGCCAGGGCCGCGAGCAGCTCTCCGTGGCGGTCCAGCTCGCGCTGCCGCTCGGTCCGCAAACGCAGCAGCTCGCCCTGCTGTTCCGCCTGGCCCATGGCGCGGCGGTGGAGCATGGCCTGGCGAAGGGCCAGGGAGCCCTGCCGGACGAAGGCCTGGAAGATGGCGAGGTCGAAGCGGCTGAAGGGCCGCCCCGCGGATTCTCGGTCCAGGTAGAGGGCGCCGAGGATCTCGCCCTCGTCCAGCATCGGGGCGCACAGGAGCGAGCCCCGGTGCAGCTCCACGAGGCTCAGCCCGCCGAACCGGGGGTCCGCCAGGGGCTGGTTGGACAGCACGGCGGTGCGCTCCTGGGCTACATAGTCCAGCACCGACCGCGACAGCCCGATGCCCTCCTGGACGTCGCCCACGCGGTGGGCCGTGCGCCAGCCCCCTTCGCGGGTCCGCATCACGAGGAAGCCGCGGTCCCCGCCCAGCAGGCGCAGGGATTCCTCCAGCAGCCCGCGCACCTGGGCGTCCGAATCCACTTCGCGCATCAGCTTTTCCGTGGAGCGGTACAGCATCTCCACGCCGCGGATCAGCACCATGGCCTGAGCCGGCTCGGGGCGCACCTCTTCGAACAGATCGCCCACCCGCTCGGCGAAGACGACGCCGTCCAGGCTGGGAAAGCCTTCGGTGAACGTCATCCGCCAGCCGCCGAGGGACAGCTCGTCGCCGTCGCGCAGCGTGTTGCCCTGAGGGTGATTCAGGGGCAGGCCGTTGAGGGTCGTGCCGTTGGCGGAGTCCAGGTCCTTCACCCACCAGATCCCGCCGACGCGGGCGATCTGGGCGTGGGTCCGCGAGACTGCCCCCGACGTGGGCTGGGCGACGGCGCAGGCCAGGGGATCGCGGCCCAGCACGCACGGGTCCTCCGTGATCGCATGCCGGAAGCGCTGGCTTCCCTCCATCCACGACAAGTACGGCATTCGCGTGTCTCCCTCCGCACTATTTCGGCGACGGCCGGAGGGACCTGAATCAGGAAGGCAAAGAATACCGCGTGTCGCGGGTGCGGCTGGGGCGGAAGAACAGCAGGGTGTGACCGATGGTCCAGACGTGCTCCAGGCCCGGCACGGCGGCGCACAGGGCCTTCACGGCGGAGGCCTCGTCCTCGAAGCTGTTCTGGTTCACCTTGATCTTCACCAGCTCGAGGCTGTCCATCATCAGGTCCAGCTCCGCGGCCTGGCCGGGGGTGACGCCCCCCTTCCCCACGTGCATGGCGGGCTTGAGATGGTGGGCCTGGGCCTTGAGGAACTGGCGCTGTTTGGGGGTGAGCATCGTATCTCCGGCCTCCCAGTCTATCCTCGATGCGAGGTGTCCCATGCCGCATCCAGCGCTCCGCCCCCTCCTGCTCGCCTGTACGGCCCTGGCCTGCCTGGCCGCGCCGCCCCGCACCCTGCGCGTGGACTATGGGCACACGGGGGACGCCGCCTCCGAGCGCTTCGGCGTGGATCGCGTGGTGCTGGAGCCCCTGCCCTGGCCCGGCGATCCCGCCAAGGCCGTGGACGCCAGCAACCTCGGAAAGTACTGCTTCGAGGTGACGGACAAGGCCACCGGCAAGCTCCTCTATTCCCGGGGCTTCGCCAGCATCTACGGCGAGTGGGAGACCACCGACGAGGCCAAAGCCGCCAGCCGCAGCTTCGGCGAATCGCTGCGCTTCCCCCGGCCCGACGCGCCCGTCCGCATCACCGTGAAGAAGCGGGACGAGCGCAACGCCTTCAAGGCGGTCTGGGCCTTCGACCTGGATCCCGCGGATCCCCTCATCGAGCAGGCTCCGGCCCCAGAGGCCGGCGCCCTCATCGCCCTCCAGAAGGCGGGCGAGCCGGCGGAGAAGGTGGACCTCCTGATCCTGGGAGACGGCTACACCGCGGCCGAGCGTGGGAAGTTCGAGGCCCAGGCCCGCAAGGTCATGGAGTTCCTGTTCGCCCAGCCCCCCTTCAAGGAGCACCGCAAGGACTTCAACGTGTGGGCGATCTGCCCCGCCTCGAAGGAGAGCGGCATCTCGCGCCCCTCCACCGGCGTCCACCGGCGCACGCCCCTGGGCACCACCTACGACGCCTTCGGGAGCGAGCGCTACGTCCTCACCTTCGACAACCGCGCCTGGCGCGACATCGCCGCCCAGGCGCCCTACGAGTTCGTGGAGATCCTCACCAATTCGGAGACCTACGGCGGCGGCGGGATCCACAACCTCTACAGCACGGCCTCCGCGGGAAACAGCACCATCGGCTACCTGTTCGTCCACGAGTTCGGCCACCACTTCGCGGGGCTGGCCGACGAGTACTACACCTCCGACGTGGCCATCACCAACAGCCCCTCGCGGCCCGAGCCCTGGGAACCCAACGCCACCGCCGATCCGAAGAACCCCAAGTGGAAGGCCCTGCTCACGCCCGGCGTCCCCCTGCCCACGCCCTGGAAGAAGGACGCCTTCGAGGCCCACAGCCACGACTACCAGAAGGAGCGCCGCGCCATCCGCGCCGCCAACAAGCCGGAATCGGACATGGACGCCCTCTTCGCCAGGGAGAAGGTCTTCGAGACGGACCTCCTGGGCACCGACGCCCACAGCGGAAAGGTGGGCGCCTTCGAGGGGGCGAACTACGAGGCGAAGGGCTACTTCCGCAGCCAGGAGGACTGCCTGATGTTCACCCGCAACGACGCCGGCTTCTGCGCCGCCTGCCGCGCCGCCATCGAGAAGGTGATCCGCCAGTACGCGAAGTAGAGCCGCTCGAAGAACTTAAAAGATCACCGCCAAGACGCCAAGGGCACCAAGAAAAGCATCCTCTTTTGAGTTCCTTCTTGGCGTCTTGGCGGTGAGTCTTTCCAGGGAATCATTCCTTCGCCCGGGGCAGCTCCACAAGGAAGGTGGCGCCCTTCCCCGGCTCGCTCTCCACGCGGATGCTCCCTTTGCACAGCTCCGCCATCTGCTTGGCGATGGACAGCCCCAGACCCACGGATTTCTCGCCGCCGGTGGGTCGGGCGCTGAGGCGGACGAACCGGCCGAAGGCGCGCTTCTGGTCGGCCTCCGTCAGTCCCGGACCCTGATCCTGGACGGCGATGCGAACCGTCTCCTCCCCGTCCTCCACGCAGATGTCCACGGCGGTCCGCAGGGGGGAGAACTTGATGGCGTTGGACAGCAGGTTGTCCAGGATGGCGGTGACGAACTTCGCGTCCGCGAAGACGCGCCCTCCCTGCGGGTCGGCGGTAACGCGAAGGGCGATGCTCTTGGCTTCGGCGGCGGGCCCGTGCCGCTGGAGCAGCCCTTCCAGCAGCGCCGGTATGGAGAGGTGCCCGGGCTCGTTGCGGATGCGGCCGGAATCGAGCGCGGAGATGTCCAGAAAGCGTCCGATGAGGAGGTTCATATTCGCGCCTTCCTGGGCGATCATGCCGGCCCGGCGGCGGACGTCGGGCCCTCCCTCCTCCGCGAGGAATTCCGAATTGACGAGGATGCTGTGGAGCGGGTTCCGCAGGTCGTGGGCCACCATGGCCAGGAAGTGGTTCTTCTGCTCGTTGATCTCCACCAGCTGCGCGTTCGCCCGCTCCAGGGCGCCGGCCTGGTCCGCCAGCATCCGCTCGCGGTCGCGCAGGTCCTCGACGGCGAGCGCGATCCACCGCTGGAGCGTCCGGTTCCGCCGCCGCAGCAGGGCCGTCCACACCCGCACGGCCAGCCCCGCCGCGAGAAGCGCCAGGCCCGCGAAGAGCGCCCTCGCCCAGGCGGTGCGGTACCAGGGCGGAAGGGCGCGGAAGCCGAAGGACTGCTCCGGACTCACCTGCCCGTAGACGTTCCGCGCCCGCACCTGGAAGCGGTAGCGCCCTTCCGGAAGGTTGGTGTATTCCTTCTGGGCCTCGAACGTCCAGGGGGACCAGTCCGGATCGTAGCCGTCCAGCCGCACCTGGTACTGGTTGGCGCTTTCGGCGTCGAAGCTGGGCGAGGCGAATTCGAACCGCAGGGCTCCCGTTCGGTGCGGGAGGGCGGGCCCCTCCTCCGGCGTCGCGGAAAGGGGTCCGTCCCCGCCGTAGATTTCGCCGTCCGCCCGAGAGACGCGCCGGATCAGGACCTGCCCCGCGCGGCCGTGCCGGTCCGCCCGGGCCGGATCGAAGCGCAGGGCCCCCTCGGACCCGCCGAACCAGACCACGCCGCGGGGATCCACATGGATGGATTCCACCGACGTGTCCCCCAGCCTCCGGTAGGGCGCGGCCTCCCAGGCGAGCGTTCCCTCCGCCCCCGCCACGGCGACGCCGGCTTCGTGCAGGCCCCGGGCTTCGTCCCGGGTGTCCATCCACAGCCGATCCAAGGCATCCACCCGCGCCGCCTTCACCGCCCGCGGACCGTCGGGAAACAAGCGGGCGAACCAGGGGGCGGGCCGGAACCGGCCTCCCGCCTCATCGAAGGCCAGGATGCCCGCCGCGGTGGCCGCGAGGATCTCGCCCCGCCACCTGAACACGAACGGCTGGAGAAGGTTCGGCAGGCCCTCCGCCGTCCCGAAGCGCTCGACCCGGACCGGCGCCGTGCTCCCGCCGCGCCACCCCTCTCCGAAGGTCAGGCGGAGCAGCCCCTGCGAGCCCGTCCCCAGCCACAGCCGCCCCCGCTCGTCCTCCACCAGGGAATAGACGTCGTCCTCCACCCCGGCGATGCGCCCCTCCTCCTGCCACCCGTCCCCGCTTTCCCGGAGCGAGGCCAGTTCCCCCTGGAGGCCGAGGAAAACGCGGGAAGGGTCGAGGCGCGATCGCAGGAAGGAAATGGCCACGTTGCTGGAGCGCCGGATCAGCCGCGCCTGGGAGCCCCGGACCTCGAACACGCCCTGGGCCGTGCCCAGGAGCAGGCTCCGCTTTCCCGGAAGAAACGCCAGGCTCTGCGTGGTGACGCCCGGAAGGGGCGCGAAGCGCGGGCGGGGATGGAACCCCTCCGCGGCAGGTTCCTCCAGAACGAAGGCGCCCTGGCCCGTGGCCACGTAGAGCCGGCCGCCGAAATCCTGCACCGCCCAGACGGTTCCCTTCAGCCCGGAGCGGTGATCGAAGACCGTCAGCGGCGAGGGCCACTCCACCCGGGAGAGACCGTTGTCCAGGGCCAGCCACAGCGCCGCATCGCGGCCCGCGCAGATGGCCTTGACGTTGTCGCTGTCCAGCCCCGCCTGCCGGTCCAGAAGACCGTGCACGCGCCCGCGGCCATCCAGGAGGACGACCCCGCCTTTGATGGTCGCCAGCGCCAGCGTCCCCTCCCGGAGCCGGACGCCGTGGTAGACCGCGTGGGCGTTGAGATAGGCCTCCGCGGGCGTGGGAAACCGCGAGATCCCGCTGGAAGTCAGCTTCCACAGGCCCGCCGACCGGCTCGCCAGAAGGATGCCCGCCCCGTCGCCCGGCGCTCCCAGCGGCAGCATCGCGAACAGGCTCTCCCGCGCGAACCGCTCGCCGCCGGGAACGGAGGACAACCGCCCGTCGCGCAACTCCTGGAGGCCAACTTCCCGCTGGCGGACGAAGATCCGCCCCTGGACCGCGAAGGCCACGTGGAAGGTGGTGGAGGCCTTCACCACCTGGACTTCCTCGCCTCGCAGCAGGAACAGGGCCTCGCGCGTCTGGAACAGCACCCCCTGGGGCGTCACCGCCGTCACCCACACGTCCGAGAAGGCGCGCGCGGCCTCGGGCAGCCGATCGTTCAGGGAGACGAAGCGGGCCGCGCCGCGCTCGTCCGGCGCCAGGTAGCCGATCTCTCCCACCCCTCCGACGTAGACCCGGCCCGTCGAATCCATTCCCAGGGAGCGGACGACAGTCTTGCGGAGGGTGGGGATCAGCCGCCAGCGCGCCCCGTCGTATTCCAGCACGCCGCGGTTGTTCCCGGCGTAGACGACGCCCCGCGGATCCTGGAGGATGGCCCAGTTCTGGGCGTCCGCGCCGTAGAGCTTGGGGGAGTAGTTCCGGATGATCGGATCGCCCGCTTCCGCCGGACCGGGAAGCTCGGCGCCCATTCCCATTCCCCCCACGAGGAGGAAGCCCAGGAGGAAGGAGCGCAGAGGCTGCATAGGCGGCTGGAGATGCCCCCTTTTATTCGGCAGCGCCGCGGGGATCCTGAAATGGGCGGAGATCAGTTTCGGGGCGCCGCCAGGGCCTTCGCCCGCGCCTCCTCCAGGAAGCCCGCGTCGACCCACCACAAAGTCGTGTGCCCGTTGCCGGGAAGCGTCCGCTCCGCCAAGAGATCCGCGAACCGGAGCGGCTTCCCCTCCAGGCGGGGCAGCGCCCGGTTGCTGCCGAAGAACACCACCCGGCCGTCGGGGCTGGGCGTGATGGAGTATTCGTCCGCCGCGGCACTGTTCACCGCGGGACCCAAATGGACGGGACCGGTCCAGGTGCCGTCATCCCGCCGGAAATAGCCGTAGTAGTCGGCTCCGCCCAGGGAATCGGGACGGCCCGCGATGGGAAGCAGCAGGAACCGCCCGTCGGGATCGATCCGCGGATTGGCCTGGCGGGCCTCCGTGTTGAAAGGCGCGGGCAGCCGCTCCGCGGGTGTCCAGGCGCCGTCCTTCCAGGCGGACCGCATCACCCACGCCTCGCGGCCCGCCTCCCGCAGGAAATAGAGAACACCGTCCCGGGTGATCGAGGGATAGAAGGCATCCGCTGTTCCGTTGACGGCCTCCGGAAGGCGCCGCGGGACGGACCAGCCGGCGGCCTCCCGGTCCATGGCCCAGATCCCGAAAGGACCAGGTTTATCGCCCGCGGGATCCGCCGGCCGGTCCGAGACGAAGAAGAAGCGTCGCCCATCGGGACTGATGCAGGGTTCGAGGCATCTCCACCGCGGATCCCGCGAAAAAGCCGCCACCTCGGGAGAGGTCCAGCGGCCTCCCTCCAGATGCGTCTCCACGATCGCGGCCTTCCGGAAACCTGGAAGGGACATGCCGACATAGATCGCCGTGCCGTCCGGCGCCAGGGCGATGTCGCGGATGGGCAACCCGCAGTTCAGGAAGCCGGGCGCGAAGGGCACCGCTTCCCGTCCAGGAAGGGGCTGGCCCGCGTAGGGAAGCGGCGCCTGGGGCAGGAGCGGGGAAACGCAGAGCGCTGCGAGCGCGAACATCGCCGTCCGTGGATGCACAGGACCTCCCGGGAAGGAGCTTCAGGGTGCCATTCCCGCTCCGCCAAGGCCCGCCCTTGGGGCGAGCCGTGCGGATCAGGGGGCGGGCGGCCCGGCCGGTCCCGCCGCCAGCGGTCCGCGGGCCTCCAGGATCCGCTCCCGGCGGGCATGGAGGATGCGGTCGCGGAGTTCCGCCGCCTCCTCTCGGTATGCCTGCGGCATACACGAGACCTCACGCATCAAGGGGCCAAAATCAATCGTTCGCGCCGGGCACGGAGGATCCTGTCGCGTAATTCCGCCGCATCTTCGAACTTCATCTGGGAGGCCAGTTCCTTCATGCGCTTCTCCAGCTTGGCCACTTCGCGTTCGAAGGCCTTGTCCTCCAGGTAGAGCAGCGGCTCCTCGGCGGCGCGTTCCTCCTTGGGCACGTTGATGAATTCGCGCGCCAGGGCCTCGCCCATGACGTCGTCCAGGTTGCGCTTCACCGTCTCCGGCGTGATCCCATGCTCCGCGTTGTGGGCCAGCTGCTTCTGGCGCCGACGCTCGGTTTCGCCGATGGCCTGCTCCATGGAGCCGGTCATCACGTCGGCGTACAGGATGGCCTTGCCCTGGACGTTGCGGGCGGCGCGGCCGATGGTCTGGATGAGGCTGCGGGTGTTGCGGAGGAAGCCCTCCTTGTCCGCGTCCAGGATCGCCACCAGGCTCACCTCCGGCAGGTCCAGCCCCTCCCGCAGGAGGTTGATCCCGACGAGGACGTCGAACACGCCGCGCCGCAGGTTCTTGAGCAGTTCCACCCGCTCCAGGGTGTCGATCTCGCTGTGGAGGTACTCGGCCTTGATGCCCAGCTCCTGGTAGTAGGCGGTGAGCTGCTCCGCCAGCCGCTTGGTGAGCACGGTCACCAGGACGCGCTCGTCCCGGGCCACCACCTTACGGATCTCCTCGAGCAGATCATCCACCTGGGTGCCCACGGGCCGCACCTCCACGATGGGATCCACCAGCCCCGTGGGCCGCACCACCTGCTCCACGAAGGCCCCGCCGCTCTGCTGCAGCTCGTAGGCGCCGGGCGTAGCCGACACGTAGACCACCTGCTTGACGCGGCTCTCGAATTCCTCGAACTGGAGGGGCCGGTTGTCCAGGGCGGAGGGAAGCCGGAACCCGTACTCCACCAGGGTGCTCTTGCGGGAGCGGTCGCCGTTGTACATCCCGTGGAGCTGGCCCGTGGCCACGTGGCTCTCATCCATGAAGACGACGAAATCCTCGGGGAAGTAGTCGAGGAGCGTGTGGGGCGGCTGGCCGGGCTGGCGACCGTCCAGGAAGCGGCTGTAGTTCTCGATGCCGCTGCAGTGCCCCATCTCCTTCATCATTTCCACGTCGTAGATGATGCGCTGGTGGAGCCGCTGGAGCTCGACGATCTTCCCCGCGGCGCGAAGCTCGTTCTCCCGGACCTCCAGCTCGGCCTTGATGTCGCGGATGGCGGCCTTGAGCTTGTCCTCCGGCGTCACGTAGTGGGTCTTGGGCCAGATCATCAGTTCGTCCAGCTTCTCAAGGACTGTCCCGCGCAGAGGATCGATCTTCGACAGCCGCTCCACCTCGTCGCCCCACAGCTCGATCCGGTAGGCCACGTCCTCGTAGGCCGGATAGACCTCCACCACATCGCCCCGCACGCGGAAGATTCCCGGCTCGAAGCTGAGGTGGTTGCGCTGGTACTGGATCGCCACCAGGTCGCGCAGCAGCATGGCCCGGTCGATGGTCTGGCCCGCCTTCAGGTGGACGGACAGGTTGAGGTACGAGGTGGGATCGCCCAGGCCGTAGATGCAGCTCACGGAGGCCACCACGATGGTGTCCCGCCGCTCCAGCAGGCAGCGGGTGGCGCTGAGGCGGAGCTTCTCCAGCTCCTCGTTGATCTTGGCGTCCTTGTCGATGAACAGGTCCCGCTCGGGCACGTAGGCCTCGGGCTGGTAGTAGTCGTAGTAGCTGACGAAGTACTCGACGGCGTTCTCGGGGAAGAACTGCTTGAACTCGCTGAACAGCTGCGCCGCCAGCGTCTTGTTGGGCGCGAAGATCAGCGCCGGACGGCCCGCCCGCGCGATGGTGGAGGCCATCGTGTAGGTCTTGCCCGACCCGGTGACGCCCAGCAGCGTCTGGGCCCGATCCCCCCGCTTCAGCCCCTCCACAAGCTGGGCGATGGCCTCCGGCTGGTCGCCGGCGGGCTGGTAGGGCGCGTGGAGCTTGAAGGGGATCGCCTTGGCCATAGATCCAAAAGCAAACCACCAAGACACGAAGGCACCAAGAAAAGAAACAGCCTTTCTTGGTGCCTTCGTGTCTTGGTGGCGAATCTTCTACTGAGCCTTGCGCAACACCAGGCAGGCGTTCGTGCCGCCGAAGCCGAAGCCGTTGTTCATGACATATTCGGCGTCCAGCGTGCCGGCGACGTTCGCGGTGACGTCCAGGTCGCATTCCGGATCCTGGTGATCCACGTTGATGGTGGGAGGGATCTTCCCGGTCTTCACGGCCATGACGGCCACGATGGTCTCCAGCCCGCCCGCGGCGCCCAGGAGGTGGCCGTGCATGGACTTGGTGCTGCTCACCTTGAGCGTCTTGGTGTGCTCCCCGAAGACCTTGTGGATGGCCATGCACTCCAGCTTGTCGCCCACGGGGGTGCTGGTGCCGTGCATGTTGATGTAGCCCACCTGCTCGGGGGCGATCTCCGCGTCCTTCATGGCCGCGCGCATCACCCGCTGGCCGCCTTCGCCCTCCGGCGCGGGGCTGGTGATGTGGTTGGCGTCGCCGCTCATGCCGTATCCGACCACTTCGGCGTAGATCTTGGCGCCGCGGGCCTTCGCGAGGTCGTATTCCTCCAGGATGACGACGCCGGCGCCTTCGCCCATCACGAACCCGTCGCGATCCACGTCGAAGGGCCGCGAGGCGCGCTCGGGCTCGTCGTTGCGGGTGCTGAGGGCGCGCATGGCGGCGAATCCGCCCACGCCGAGCTGGTTCACCACGGAATCGCTGCCGCCGGCCATCATGCGGTCCGCGTAGCCGAAGGCGATGAGGCGGGCCGCGTCCCCGATGGCGTGGGCGCCCGTGGCGCAGGCCGTGGCGACGGCGCTGTTGGGCCCCTGGAGGCCGTACTTGATGCTGGCCTGGCCGCTGGCCAGGTTCACGATGAGGCTGGGGATGAAGAAGGGGCTGGTGCGGCGGGGTCCGCGGTAGCCGTTGGCCTCCTCCCAGATGGTGCTGAGGCCGCCGATTCCGCTGCCGATGTAGGCCCCGAACAACTCGCGCTCGGCCTTGGTCAGCTCGATCTGGTCGTAGCCCGCGTCCACCCACGCTTCGTGGGCCGCGCCCAGGGCGTAGTGGATGAAGATGTCCATCTTCTTCTGTTCCTTCTTGTCGATGAACAGATCGGGATTGAAACCCTTCACCTGGCCCGCGATCTTGCAGGCGAAATCGGACACATCGAAGCGGTCGATCTGCCCGATCCCGCTCTTTCCGGCGAGAAGGTTGTCCCAGGTCTCGGGCACGGTGAGACCGCAGGGATTGACGGTTCCCATGCCGGTGATGACGACGCGGCGGCGCTGGACGGTCCTGGTCATGGCTTCACCTCAAGGTCGATGGAAGTCTGAAAACGAACGTGCCGCAGGGCCGGGGGGCGCTGCGGCACGACGGGATCGCGTAGGATCAGGCCTTCGCGTGCTTCTCGATGTAGGCGATCGCATCGCCCACCGTGCGGATCTTCTCCTGCTCGCTCTCGGGGATCTCGAGGCTGAACGCCTCTTCGATGGCCATGATGATCTCGACGGTGTCGAGGCTGTCGGCGCCGAGGTCGTCCACGAAGTGGCTGGATTCGGAAATGGAATCCTCGGGCTTGGCCAGCTGCTCGGCAATGATCGCAATGACCTTCTTACGTACATCAGCCATCGTGGGCTCCTCCAAACGAACCCGGAAACCGTAACACACTCTCCGCGGGATTGCCAAACTCCGGGTAGGTTGGCTGGAACGGCCTCCAGGAAATGTCCATGCCCCGTCCCCGAACCCATCAAGAACCCGATGAAGGCTGGCCCCTGGGCTGGGCGGCCAGCCTGCGCGAATTCCGCACCTTCTTGTCCGTGGAGCGGGGATTGTCGGCGAACACCGCCGCCGGCTACCTCGCGGACCTCAGCCATCTCGCCATCTGGGCCTGCGGCCGCGAGCTGTCCCCCACGGATCTGGACCGCGACCAGCTCACCGCGTTCCTCGTGACCCAACAGGCCGAAGGCAAGGCCCCGCGCAGCCTTGCGCGGATGAGTTCCAGCCTCCGCGCCTTCCTCGCCTTCCTGCGCATGGAGGGCGGCGAAGGCGCCGGTCCCGAAGCGGTGGTCAAGCCGCCGCGCCCTCCCCGCATCCTGCCGCGCACCCTCGGCGAAACGCAGGTGGACGCCCTCCTCGCCGCGCCGGACACGGCCACGCCCCTAGGCGTGCGCGACCGCGCCTGGCTGGAACTCCTCTACGCCTCCGGACTGCGCGTGTCCGAACTGGCGGAACTCCCCGCCCTGGCGGTCTTCCTCGACGAAGGCTTCCTCAAGGTGATGGGCAAGGGCCGCAAGGAGCGGCTCGTCCCCTTCGGCTCCGGCGCCGAGCGGTGGATCCGCGCCTGGCTGGCCCTGCGGCCCGGCTTCCGGCCCCGCGGCGGCGAACTGTTCGTGGGCCAGCGCGGCGAGGGCCTCAGCCGCCAGCACCTGTGGCGGCTGCTGAAGGGCTACGCGCGCACCGCGGGCCTCCGCGCGGAAGCCGTGAGTCCCCACGTCCTCCGCCACGCGTTCGCCACCCACCTCCTCGACCACGGCGCCGACCTCCGCGCCGTCCAGGCCATGCTCGGCCACGCCGACATCAGCACGACGCAGATCTACACGCACGTCCACCAGGCCCGGCTCCGCGCCCTCTACGACCGGATGCATCCCCGCTCCGCGCCCTGAGGGGAAGACGCGACAGCTGACAGCCACCCCGCCTTCAGCGATGATGGCCCAGGAGCCTCGACACCATGGCCGTGACCAAGACCCCCCGCAAGAAGCCCGTGACCGCCGCCGTGGAGGAAGAGCAGCCCGCGCCGAAGGCCAAGGCTGCGCCCGCGAAGAAGGCCGCTTCCAAGAAGGCCGGTGCCTCCGAACCCGCCCCGAAGACCCGCGCCGCGAAGGGCAAGGCGAAGCCCGAAGAGCCGGTCGTCGAGCCCGTTTCCGCCCCGTCCGAATCCGCCGCCCCCCTGCCGGTGCCCGCTCCCGTGCCGGAAGCGGTGGCCGCTCCCAAGCCCGTCGCCGCGACGGCCCCGTCCGCCCTGGTGGAGGCTCTTCTGGCGGCGATCCGCGAGGGCCGAGCCGTGGAGTTCATCTTCGCGGACGGCGACGCCAACGCGCCCCGCACCTTCGAGCCGCGCCAGCTCACCTTCGACGCGCTCAGCCAGGCGTGGTTCGTGTGGGGCTGGGACCGCCGCTACAACGCCGAGCGCCACCACCGGGTGGATCTGCTCGCCGAGGTGAACGCGGTGGAGGGCGTCGGCCGCGCGGCCCAGGGGCCCTACCCCGAGGGAACGCCCGCCAATCAGATCGGCGGCTGGCTGGGCGGCGAGCCCATCGCCGTGAAGGCCACGCTGCTGAAGCAGTGGGTCTTCGCCATCAAGCAGGCGCCCCCCGCCTTCCCCCACTTCAAGATCGAGGAGCAGGGCGACGGCCAGGCGCTGGTCTCCTTCACCGCCACGGACCTCCGCGCCATCGCCCGCTGGGCCATGCAGTTCGGCGACGGGATCCAGGTGCTGGAACCCACGCGCCTCGTGGACCGCGTCAAGCAGGTGGGCGCCGTGTGGGCGGGCCGCGAGCGCCAGCCCGCCGCCCTTCCCCCCAAGCCCGCGCCGCGGCCCGAACCCGCCCCCGAGCCCCGGCGGAGCGAGTCCCGCCCCTCGCACGAATCGCGGTCGGAATCCCGCCCCGAGCGCGCCCCGCGGGAACGCGACCGCGAGGAAGCCCCCAAGGGCAAGGCCGGAAAAGTGGAGATCATCCGCTTCGACCGGCTCTGATCCGTCTGATCCGACGGCCTATTCCGTCAGGGTCCAGCCGCGCTTCCCGGGCCAGAACCCGTAGCTCTGGCCCAGGACGTTGAAGCCCACACCCTTCAGCTGCCGCGTGGCGAGGATCCGCGCCAGGTTGTAGTTGAGGGGGATCACGGGCTTGTCGCGCCAGATGATCTCGGACAGCTTGAGGTAGATCTTCTTCCGGACCTCCGGATCCAGGGTGTGGCGGCCCTCGTCGAACAGGCGGTCCACTTCCGCGTTCAGGTAGCTGCTGACGTTCGCCTTGGTGCGGTAGCCCTCCCGGGTGAACAGGGGGCTGTCCACGTCGGGGTCGAGGGAGGTCGTCCATCCGTAGGACCAGAGGTCGCCCTCGTGGGCGGCCGACGCCTCCGTGAGCGCCTGGAACGACAGCTTCCGCACCTCGATCCGGATGCCCGCCTTCGCGGCGCGCTCGGCGAGGAGCCGGGCGGTGCTTCGCCGCGTAGAGGAGTTCTGCTCGTAGGCCACCAGGGTCAGAGGCCGCCCCTGCGCGTCGCGGCGGATCCCATTGGGTCCCATCCGCCAACCCGCAGCTTCCAGGATGGCCTCCGCCCGCCCGATCTGGGGCAGCGGCCGGGGCGTGGCGTCATGGGCCCAGCTCTCCGGCGGCCAGAAAGAAGACGCCAGCCGCGTGGGGAAGAACTGGCGCGCGCGGGCGAACTCCTCCCACGGGACCAGTTCCGCCAATGCCTGCCGGACCGCCAGTTCGCCCAGGAGGCTGCGGCGCGGATCGCAGTTCAGAAAGAAGGCCCCGAACGCGGCCTGGGGCACGGAAAAGACCTGGAGACGGTCGCTGCCCAGCGCGCCCTTCCGCACCAGGTAGTGGGGCAGCGCCGCCGTCGCGGCGAAGTGGTACCGGCCCGCCAGGATGGCTTCCGCCGTGGATCGCTCGCCGGCGGGATCCCGGAATTCGAACGCGGGCCAGGCGCCCGGATGGGGCCCCTTGTAGCCATCCCACCGCTCCAGCCGGAGAAGCTTCGTGGTGGCGCGCTCCACGACGCGATACGGACCCGAGCCCACGGGCAGGAAGTTCACCGGCTCGGCCATGGGCCGGGCGCCCACGCGGTAGTGGCGGCGGGGAACGGGGATGAAGTTGTAGAGGTCGGAAAGCAGCGTCCCCCGCGGACGGGAGAGGCGGATGCGGACGCGCAGCGGACCTTCGGCCACGACGCTGTCGAGGCTCGTCACGCCTCCCACCGTGTCCGCCAGCGCCCGCACCTGCGGCAGGCGCAGACTCTGCCACGTGAAGACCACGTCCTCGGCTTCGATCGGAGACCCGTCGTGCCAGGTCATCCCCGGCCGCAGGTCCAGGACGACCTCCCGGCCGCCCTTGAGCACCGTCCACTTCTCCAGCAGTTCCGGAATGAAGTTCCCGCCGGCGTCCAGCGTGACGAGCCGGTCGAAGACCAGGTCCACGGCTTCCCCGTCCACGTCCCTCGACAGGAGCAGGGGATTCACGGTGGTCCACTCGTCCACGGCCACCCGAATGGGTTCCGCCGCGCTCAGGCCGCAGAAAAGTGCAGTGGACAGGAAGAGGGCGCGCCAGAGCATGGTGTCGTCTCATCGGCGGAAAGAAGGTCCCAGCTTGAGGCCCAATCCCCTTCGAAAAGCCCTTCCCGCGGGCTCTGCCGGCTTTTGCCCGCCGCCGCTAGGACCGGCTTGCCCTCTCCGTCAGCTCGACCAGGGCTTCCGCCATGGACTGCCCCTCCTTCGGCGGATGCTCCACCACCGTGCCCACCAGCTTCTGCACCCCGCCGGGCTGGAGGGCGAACAGGTAGAAGGTGGGAACCCGCGTCACCGGCTGCGGCGGGCAGCCCTGCGGCCACGCGGCGGGATTCAGGGCCTTGTCGCGGTAGACGCCCAGGTACTGCACGTCGATGAACGGATTCGGATCCGCTTCCAGGGCCAGAAGCTGCGGCAGGTGCTCGTGGCTGTCGCCGCACCAGGAACCGAACACCGCGACGAGGGTGAACGGCCGCCGGATCGCCGCCCACCGGGCTTTCAGATCGGGCGCCAGCTTGAGCGCCA
The DNA here is from genome assembly GCF_030845995.1 of Geothrix sp. 21YS21S-4. NCBI lineage: Bacteria > Pseudomonadati > Acidobacteriota > Holophagae > Holophagales > Holophagaceae > Geothrix > Geothrix sp. 21YS21S-4. The sequence goes on along the minus strand of NZ_CP132719.1, from coordinate 1,342,749 downwards.
CCGTCCGCTCGCGAAACACCGCCCGGTGGGACAGCACCGCTTCCCGGGTGGCGCGGCCGAGGAGCAGCGGCTGCTTGTCCTTCGCGTCGCAGGGGAGCTCGCCCGGCGCCGCGGGAGGAATGGGAGGGGATACAGGCGCCTTCTGGGCCGCCGCGCCCAGCGTGGCGAGGGCCAAAAGGGCAGCCGTCATGGGGCTCTTCCCGGTCAATGTGGCCTCCCCTTAAACTTGACTCATTCGCTCAAGAATACTAGCCTGGACCCGGAGAATGTCGTTCGTGAAGATCTCGGCCCGAGGCAGGTACAGCATGCAGGCCCTGTTCGACCTGGCCCACCACAGCCACGGCCAGCCGGTGCCCCTGCACGTGATCGCCGAGCGCCAGAAGCTCTCCCTGCCCTTCCTCGAACAGATCTTCAACAAGCTGAAGAAGGCCGGAATCGTCGCCAGCGTCCGCGGGCCCAAGGGCGGCTACATCCTGACCCGGCCCTGCAATCAGGTGAGCGTGGGCGAGATCCTCCGCCTCACCGACAGCGGGTTCTACGCCGTGGCGAAGGAGGATCCCATCGCCGCCGACCGCCTGCTGATGGCCGACGAGCGGATGAGCCGCGTCCTGTGGAGTCGCCTGTCCGACCACATCTCTGCCTTCATGGAGAAGGTGACCTTCGCCGACCTGTGTTCCGAGACCGCCAGCAACACCTGTCCGGACTGCACCTGTCCCGACTACGTGCGGGACGTTCAGGGGCAGATCGTGCGCGGGGAGCGCCGGGCCTGCGGCGTGATGTAGGCCCTCCTCCGGAGCGGTCTCAGCCCTTCTCCTTCACGCACAAACAGGAGGTCTCGGCCCTCACCTGCGCCCGGGCCTGGGCGCGCCGCAGGTTTTCCTCCGCGGCCGCGGCCTCGGTGGTCCGCCCCTGGGCCGTCAGCGCTTTCCGCAGGCCCAGCAGGGACCAGTAGTTGGCGGGATAGGCCCGGAGGTCCATGCGGTAGACGGCTTCGGCTTCTTTGGCCCGACCGGCGGACAGGAGCACGGCTCCCAGGGCGTGGCGGGCGGGGACGACGCAGGCGGGCGGTTCGTCGTATTTGAGGCCGTCTTCCAGGCGCACGGCTTCCTGGAGGCGCTCGACGGCCTCGTCCGTCCGGCTCTGCCCGAAGGCGATTTCGCCGGCCAGGAAGGCGCGGGATACCTGCATCACCTGGCGGGCGTTGTTGGAGCCCCAGACGTGGGTCTCCGGAATCCCGGGCAGCGCCGCCTCGAAGGCCGCCTGCTCTTTCAGGGCTTCCGCGCCGCGGCCCGTGGCGGCGAAAGCCGTGCCCCGCAGGGCGTGCCAATAGGCCGTGGCCAGAGGCAACCGGGCGTCCGGCGCGGGTTCCGCCAGCAATTCCTCCCAGAGGCCGAACCGCTTCAGCGTCTCCCAGTGCCGGGTGGCGAAGGCCTCGGCGAAGGTGGCGTTGGCCACCACCCAATCCAGGGGGAAGGCCGCCACCACCGCCCTACCCTGGGCCAGAGCCACCTCCTTGCGGCCTTCCATGAGGGCTGTGTAGGCCAGGAAGTCCGCGTTGTGGACCATGTAGAGCCCGTAGAAGCCGATCTGCGGTTGGCGCGTTCGGTAGCGGCCGTCGGCCTCCATGGCCCGCTCGTTCGCCTCGGCGGCTCCGCCCCAATCGCCGATCCACGCGTAGATGTGGCCGGGCATGTGGAGCAGGTGCCCCGCGTCCGGCACCAGGCGGCGCAGGCGGTCCGCGGCGACCCTGGCCCGCTCGGGATGGGGCGAGCCTTCGTAGGCATGGATGGCGAGGTGGAGCGCCAGGGGATGGTCCGGAGCCAACGCCTGGGCCCGGCGAAGGGCGGCCAGGATCTCCTTCGTGCCGGGCTGGGGCTCGCCGGCCCGCGTCCACTGGTCCCAGGGCCGCACGTCCATGAGCGCTTCGGCGTACAGGGCCGCCACGTCCGCATCCTTGGGGAAGCGGGCGGCCACCCGCGCCATGGCCCGGGCGTAGGCCGCATCCAGGGCGCTGCGATCCGCGGGATTGGGCATGGCGTAGCGGGTTCCGAGGGCTTCGATGAGCGCCCGCTCCACCGGCGGCGCCTGGGCGGCGCGCTTCCGGGCCTCGCCCAGAGCCTCCCACGCCGCCTTGGCCTGGGCCTCGTCCATGGCGGGATTGTTGATGTGGGGACCGTTCACCAGGGCCAGCCCCCACCAGGCCATGGCACAGCCGGGATCCAGGCGCAGCGCCTCCTGGAAGGCCCGGACGGCGGCCTCGTGGTTGAACGCGTAGGCCCAGACCAACCCCTGGTCGAAGGCCGCCTGGGCCGCCGGGACCTGCGTGGCGACGCGCCGGTGGTGCCGCCCCAGGTCGTAGGCCCGCCACGGCGCCGGCGCGCTCCCGGATTCGGAAGGCGCGGCGGCCGCCACGGTGCAGACGAGAAGAAGCGAGGAGAGGAGGAAGCCCATCGTTCACCTCTCAGATACGTGTGGTGACGAATATATTCAAATGGCACGAAAAAGCCAATTTCCCTTCATGCAGCATCCATGAGCGGCGCCAGAGGAATGCTATCGTTCCTTTTTGTGACGTGCCCTCCATGAGCAATCCCTGCGCCCTTCCCAGCCTCGCCCTGCCTCCGACCGAGGCCGACCTCAAGGGCCTTCCCGCCCTTGAGCGGAAGCTCGCGCGCCGCCTGGGCGAGGCCAATGCCGCCCACCGGCTGATCGAGGCGGGCGACCGCATCCTCGTCGCCGTCAGCGGGGGGAAGGATTCCTGGGCCCTGCTGGACATCCTGGAGCGCCTTCGGAAGCGGGCGCCGGTGACCTTCCAGGTCGAGGCCGCCACGGTGGATCCCGGCTTTCCCCAGTTCAACCCCGATCCCATCGCCGAAACCTGCGAGCGGATCGGCGTTCCCCATCACGTCATCTCCGCCCCCATCGACAGGATGGTGCGGAGCAAGCCCGACGAGCTGCCCTGCATCATCTGCTCGCGGCTGCGGCGGGGCGTGCTGTATTCCTTCGCCAAGCAGCAGGGCTTCTCCAAGATCGCCCTGGGCCACCACCTGGACGACCTGGTCGAGACCCTGCTGATCAACCTGTTCTTCGAGGGCCGCCTGAGCACCATGCCCCTGCGCCTGGTCAGCGACGACGGCGCCAACACCGTCATCCGCCCCCTGGGCACCTGCGAGGAGAAGGACCTCCAGCGCTACGCGTGGTTGCGGGGCTTCCCCATCGTCCCCTGCGGCTGCCCCCTGTGCGGCTGCTCCAGCCTGGAGAGCCGGCGCAAGCAGGTGAAGGAACTCGTCGCCTCCCTGGAGACCACCATCCCCCGGCTCAAGGCGTCCATGCTGGGCGCCATGGGCAACGTCAAGCCCTCGCATCTGCTGGACCTGAGCCTCGGGGCCTCGATCGCAAAGGGCGGGGACGAGGCCGTGGCGGGGCTGGGGTAGGTCCCGCTTTTCGGAAAAGCATTTTGAAAGCGGAGAGAGCAGAGGCACGGAGGAAAGCGGAGAAAAGAAAGCCGGTCTTCCTCCGCTTTCCTCTGCCTTTCCACTCTCCTCCGCTTTCTAAATTCCTTTTCTCATAATCAATAGGCGATCAAGATCAAGGTTTTCTTTCACCACCAAGGCACCAAGGCACCAAGAAAAGCTCTATCCACTGGAGATGCCTTCTTGGTGTCCTTCGAGTCTTGGTGGTGATCCTTATTTTTTTGAATGCAAAGTGGTATCAATCCACGCTCAACCACAGTCCCTTGAGGTAGAAGCCCTCGGGGTGGTTCAGGGCGTAGGGGTGGTCGGCGGGCTGGCCGAGGTGGGCGAGGACGCGGGCTTCGCGGCCGGCTTCGAGGAGGGCGGTCCACACGGCTTCCTGGAAGCGCGTCCGGTCGAGGTGCTGGCTGCAGGAGAAGCACCACAGCATCCCACCCGGCGCCGTGGCGCGGGCGCCGAGGCGGAAGACATCCTTGTAGGCCTTGAAGGCCTTGTCCACGTCCTTCCGCTGCTTGGCGAAGGCGGGAGGATCGACGATCACGCGATCCCATGCGGCCGGCTCCAGCTGGCGCATCAGGTCGAAGGCGTCCCCTTCCATTCGCACGTGGGCGGCGGGATCCAGCCCGTTGGCGGCCCAGTCGCGGTCCGCCTGGTCAAGGGCGGGGATGCTGATGTCCAGGGTCGCCACCTGGGCGGCACCGCCGAGACCGGCGTGGATGCTGAATCCGCCGGTGTAGCCGAAGGCGTTCAGCACCCGCTTCCCCTCCGATACCCGGCCAAGCTGCAGGCGGTGGTCGCGCTGGTCCAGGAAGAACCCGGTCTTCTGGCCGCGCAGCAGGTCCACGCTCAGCCTCGCGGCGCCTTCGCGCACCGTGACCGGGCCGCTCAGGCTGCCCTTCAGCAGGCGGTTCACGGGATCCAGCCCCTCCTCTCGGCGGCCCGATTGGCTGCGCTCCACGAACGCGGCGATGCCCTCCCGCTTGCCCAACTCGAACAGGACGGGCCACCACACCTCGCGAAGGGCCTCCAGGCCCGCGGTCCCGACCTGGATCACCAGCGCCTGGGCGTAACGGTCCACGACGAGGCCGGGGAGGCCGTCGCCCTCGCCGAACACCCACCGGCAGCCGCCCTCCGGCTCCCACAGGCCCAGTTCCTTGCGGAGGGCCAGCGCGGATTCGAACCGCCCCCGGAAAAAGGCTTCGTCCAGAGGCGCATCCTCGAAGCGGAACACCCGCGCCGCGAGCGCGCTTCCGGCGCTGGCCGTGCCGACGCCGATCACGCAACCCGAATCGTCCGCCAGGCGCACCAGCGGCGATTCCGACGGCCGCGCCAGCGCGCCGGAAAAGACCCAGGGATGGCGCTTGGAGACCAGGCCCTCCTTCCCGGGTTTGAGGCGGAGCAGCGGATAGGGCCAGCGGGGAGCGTTCGGGAGTCCAGACATGGCTTCAGGGTAGCTTGATAGGCTGGAGGGATGCGCCGTTCCGCCGTTCTCGCCCTCCTGCTCCTCTTCCTCCCGGCGCGGGCCGGCGCGGCTCCCGAAGTCGCGGAAGGACCGGTGCTGATCCTCAGCGAGGACGGCCTGGGCGCCGACCAGTTCCGCCCCGACACCATGCCCCAGCTGTGGGCGCTGGCCCAAAAGGGCCTCCGCGGCGCCGTCCGCCCGCCCTTCCCCGCCACCACCTTCAACGGCCACATCACCCTGGCCACGGGCTGCTGGCCCGAGCACCACGGCGTGGTCGCCAACGCCTACTACCGGCCGGAGGACCACGGCTTCGTTCCCGCCGCGCACCGGGTGGAGGACATCCAGCGCGAGCCGCTGTGGGTGGCCGCCACCCGGAGCGGCGTCCGCACCGCCGTCTTCCACTGGGTGGGCGCCACGGGCCCCTGGGAAGGCGTGACGCCCTGGCGGATGCAGTCGTTCCAGGCGGGCCGGACCGACGCCGAGGGCCTGGCCTTCTGCGAAGCCGCCCTGGCGGAAGGCGCCCGGCTGGTCATGGGCTACTTCTCCGGCACCGACGAGGAGGGCCATCACCACGGCCCCCGCAGTCCGGAGACCCTTGCCAAACTGCGAACCCTCGACGCGGAATTGGCCCCCTGGCTGGAGCGGATGCGGGCGGCCCACCCGGGCCTGCGCGTCATCCTCACCGCCGATCACGGCATGGCTTCCATGAAGCGCCGCGTCCACCTCCCCAGCGTCCTGGACGGCCTTCCCGCCGATCTCGTCGCCCACGGCGGGAGCGCCTACGTCTACCTGAAGCGCCCCGCGGACGCCCCCGCCGCTCTGGCGCGGCTCCGGAAGGCGGGGCTCCGCGCCTGGCCGCGCGCCCAGGTGCCCGCCCGCTACCACCTCGCGGGCAACCCCCGAGTGGGCGACATCGTCGTCCTGGCGCCGCTGGGCACGTGGCTGTCCCAGGCCCGGAACAGCCGGGAGGAAGCCACCGAGCGCCGCGGTCGCGCGGGCGCCCATGCCTACGCCTCCGAGGCCGCACTCATGCGGGCGTGGCTGGTGGTCCTCGGCGCGGGCGAAGGCACTCTGCCGGACCTGCCCGCCTGGGACATCGCCCCCACCGCGGCGGCGTGGCTGGGCATCCGCTGGGCCCAAGCACCCGACGGAAAGCCCGTGGCCGCGCTGCTTCGGGGCCGATGAGGCAGCTTTGCATTCAAAAGATTAAAGGATCACCACCAAGACACCAAGAAAAGCCCCTGGCGAGGGTTGCCAGCCTTTCTTGACGCCCTTGGCGGTGTTCCTTTTCTTCCTCCCGCCTCAGCGAGGAGCGAGCGTCCGCAGATCCGTCGGGAAAGAAGAAAACTGATTCACCACCAAGACGCCAAGGGCGCCAAGAAAAAACCTGTCCACCGTTGACGCGGTTTCTGGTGGGATGAGGCTGGCTACGGGATCAGCGCCAGCAGCACCTGCGCCAGGACGATCTTGAGGATGGTCGCGAGCGGATACACGGTGGCGAAGCCCACGTTGGGCAGTTCGTTGCCCGTGTGGTGGCTGGCGTAGCCCAGCACCACGGGCTGGGTGTGGGTCCCGGCCAGGATCCCGAACATCACGTTGAGGGGGATGCCGAACAGCTTGTGGCCCAGGACCATCGTCAGCGAATCCGCCAGGAAGCAGACCAGGAATGCGGCGCCGAGGAACAGGGGGAGGACCGACGCGTCGTGCGACAGGATGGCGCGGAAGCCCTCGCCGGAGATCACGCCGATACCCGCCGCGAACAGCACCAGCCCGAACTGGCGGACGGTGTGGTTGGCGCTGTACGGAAAGTTCCAGACCAGGGGTCCGATGCGGTGGAACCGCCCCAGCACCAGCGCCGCCGCCAGAGGCCCGCCCGCGAAGCCCAGCTTGAACACGATCCCATGGCCCAGGGGAATGGGCACCTGCCCCAGCGCCAGGCCCGCCGCCAGCCCCATGGCGAAGGTCAGGAAGCTCACCTCGCTCAGGTCGCGGTAGCTGTCTCCGAAGAATTCCTCGATGGCTTCGATGTTGTCGCGGCGGGTGGTCACGCGGACGCGGTCGCCCAATTCCAGGACCGTGTCGCCGTCGGGCACGAACCAGAGATCCCCGCGGCGGACGCGGGTGACGATGGCCTGGTGCCGGTTGACGAGGTCCAGCTTGCCGAGGGGCACGCCCACCACGTCCCAGCGCGACACGAAAACCCGCGTGGCGTCCAAGGCGCTCTGGTCCCGGTCCAGCTCCACGTGGCTGCGCTCGCCGATGAGCGCCTCCACCTGGGCCAGGTCGTCGGGCGCGCCCACCACGGTCACGAGGTCGTCCAGCTTCAGCCGGAAGTCGGCCCCGGGAAGCAGCAGCTCCGCCTTGCGCAGCACGCGGCCGAACACCACGTGGAGCCGCCCCGCCCGGCAGAGGTCCCGCTTGCTGAGGGATTCCGCCTCGGGTTTCGTCACGCGGAGGGTCCAGGCCTCCAGCTTCTGGTGACCCGCCTGGTAGTCCTTCAGCCCGTCGGCCTCCTCCCGCAGGTTCACGCCGAACACCTTGGCGCTGACGAGGATCACCAGCATGGGGACCAGCACGCCCACCGGATAGGCGATGGCGGACGCCACCGTGGGCTGCGCCAGCTCCACGGGGCCGACGCCCGCCATGCCCTTCACCCGCTCGATGACGCCCGCCAGGGCCGGCATGTTCGTGAAGCTGCCCGTGAGCAGGCCCGCGGCATAGCGGGCGTTGAACCCCAGGGCCTTGGCCAGCGCCACCACGAAGGCGGTGGACGCCAGCATCACCAGGAACACCACGGCGTTCTTCTTGATGCCCTCCCGGCTGAAGGCGGCCCAGAAGCTGTGCGAGATCGACAGACCCATGGCGTAGACGAACACCGCCAGGCCCAGTTCGTAGACCAGCTTCATCTCCTTCGAGATGTCCTTCTTGAGGGCGGGATCCAGCCCCGGCGCCATCACCAGCGCGCCCAGGGCGATCCCCGCGAACAGGATGCTGGCGATCCCGAAGGAGGCTCCGGCGATGCGGATCTTACTGATGGGATAGCCCAGGGCCACTACGGCGAACAGCATCAGCAGCGGGTTGTGCGCGAAGAAGAAGAGGATGTGCTCGATCATGTGCGCTCCGCCCACGTTCGCCTTGAGATCACGCCAGCCGCTTGAGGACCGCCGCCAGGGCCTCCACCTCGGCGGACTGCGCGTCGGGCAGCATCGAGACGCGGATCACCGACCGGGCCTCGTCCGCGGTGTAGCCCAGGGCCGTGATGGCGTGGCTGGGCTTCACGGATCCGCTGTGGCAGGCGCTTCCGGTGCTCACGGCGAATCCCGCCAGGTCCAGCCCGGCGTGGAGCGCCTCCCCGTTCCGGCCGCGGATCAGGAGGCAACTGGTGTTGGGGAGGCGCGGCTGGTTTCCGCCGACGACCTCTATCTCCCGGTTCCAGGAGAGGACTTCCGCCTCGAAAGCATCCCTCACCGGCGCCAGGGCGGCATTCTGCGCCTCGCGCTCCGCCACGTGCCGCGCCGCGACCGCCAGTCCCAGGATGGCGGGCAGGTCTTCGGTCCCGCCCCGCCGCCGCCGCTCCTGGGGACCTTCCATCACCGCCTCCCACGGCAGACCGGATCGCATCCACAGCAGGGCCGCCCCCCGCGGACCGCCCATCTTGTGCCCGCTGAACACCGCCGCGTCGCAGTCCGACAGGTCCACAGGCACCTTCCCCCAGGCCTGGGCGCAGTCCTTGATCCGCACGGCGTCCAGGGCCGGCGGCATGGCGTAGAGGAGGCCCGTCTCGTTGTTGGCGGCCATCTGGGCCATCGTCGCGCACTCGCCGGGCATCTCCGGCAGCCAGGCCACCCTGTCCCAGTCCCGCAGCGGATTCAGGCAGGCGCTGTGCTCGCCCGGGAACACCGCCGCGGGGCGGTCCCCCAGGGCGGGCTGAAGGCCGCGGATGAGCAGGTGCAGGGCTTCCGTAGCGCTGGCGCAGAACACCAGCTCCCCTGCGGCCACACCGAGGACCACCGCCAACTCCCGCCGGGCCTCCTCGATCCGGAACCGCGCCCGCTGCCCTTCGCGGTGCGTGCTGGTGGGATTGCCCCAGTCCTCCACCATCGCCCGCGCCACCGCCTCCACTGCCGCCGGATGGGGCGGCACGGTGGCGTTGGCGTCGAAATAGAAGCGCGGCATGACCCAGTTTACCGGGTGGCATTCCGCTGCCCCCTTTCCGCTACCCTACCCCCATGTCCCGGTCCCTCGCAGGCAAGCTCGTCGTCGCGATTTCCTCCCGCGCGCTCTTCGATTTCGAGGAGGAGAACCGGGTATTCGAGGAGGGGGACGATCGGCCCTACATGCAGCTCCAGCTGGAGCGGCTGGACCAGCCCGCCCGCCCCGGCGTCGCCTTCCCGCTGGTGAAGAAGCTCCTCGCGTTCAACACCGGCGGACAGCAGCGGGTGGAGGTGGTGATCCTGTCGCGCAATGATCCCGTGAGCGGGATGCGGGCCTTCCGCAGCGCCCTCGCCGCGGAGCTTCCCATCGAGCGGGGCGTGTTCACCCGCGGCCGGGATCCCTTCCCGTACCTTCGGTCGCTGGGCGCCACGCTGTTCCTCTCCGCCCAGGAGAAGGACGTCCGCGCCGCGCTCCAGGCGGGCTTCGCCGCGGCCCGCGTGTATCCGGACAGCGCCACCGCCGCCGACCGCCATCCCGACGAGATTCGGATCGCCTTCGACGGCGACGCCGTCCTGTTCGGCGACGAGGCCGAGCGCATCTACGCCGAAGGCGGCCTCGCCGCCTTCCAGGCCTACGAGATCGAACGGGCCGCGGTCCCCCTCCCGGCGGGGCCCTTCAAATCGCTCCTCCAGGCCCTCCAACCCCTTCAGGAGATGGCCGCCGACGCGCCCATGCGCCTCCGCACCGCCCTCGTCACCGCCCGCAGCGTCCCCGCCCACGAGCGCCCCATCCGCACCCTCATGGCCTGGAACATCCAAGTGGACGAAGCCATGTTCCTCGGCGGCCTCGACAAAGCCGACTTCCTCCGCGAATTCGAACCCGACTTCTTCTTCGACGACCAACCCGGCTACTGCGACACCGCCGCCAAAGTGGGGCCTACGGGGCACGTGGTGTCCGGGGTGAAGAACGAAGTGAAGGAGAGAAATTGAGGACTCAAGGGCATGTTTGTTGTGTCTGGGGTACCTCCGGTCATTGGCCGGAGTGCTTGAACCTTCAGCCAGTCCAATCAGTTCAATTCTTACGGCTCTAAAAGGGAACCTCCCTCGAATTCCAGGAGTTCCTAAACGCGCAGAATTGATATTAAATCTATCTTCGATTCATCTCTCACTAGGGACCTATCAACTCCCTCGCCTGTGATCAAGCAGCATCGCGGGAATAAAATCCAATTACCCCTGTGATTCGCATCACAACATCGTGAATAACGATGTCTGGGGACCCAATTTTCTGCTTTGATATCATCCGAAGTTTACAGGAGGACAGATGATGCTAGGCCTAAAATACATTTCAGGGCTATTTTCCTTGACCTTATGTTCATTATTGGTGGCCCAAAGTCATCCTACGGAGGATCTTAGAGGCTACTACAAGATCAATTTGACCTTAGCTGGAAATGCAAATTTCCGAGTTAAGAGGATGGATCTTCCCCTACTAAGTCCCACCCAAGTGACAGCAGGGCTTAGCTCGAATTTTTATGCAATTGAAGTCATAAAATCTGCATATAGTCCGCTTCTTCGAGATGCTGCTGTCAATCAAGTTCGTGAGTGGGTTACCGCCTACTACACCCAATACTATGGAACATATTATGGCGCCTATGCTGGCGCCTACTACGGCCAAATGCTTACCGGAGTTATTTCTGGTGTTGGATATGTATTAATGGCCCAAACATTGCTTGCAATAGCAAGTCAAAACAACGTTCAATCCCGCGAATATTTTGTATATATTCCAACAACCTCTGATTATTATTTTGATTTTTATTTCCCCGGAGATATTGATCACCCAACCAGCATGGCAAAAATTTTCAGGTGTAATGAGGACGGTTCACAGCCTCTGGTATTTAATTATGAGAATTCATATGGCAGCAATGCTCATATCACAAAGAAGATCACTTTGTCGCGAGGTATCCATAGGATAAACGTATCCATTGGTTCTGGTTCCTTATACTTTCATAGTGCGGGAACCTGTGATGGCGCAAGGCTCGATTCTTCAGAATACCTTGAATGGACAGAGCCCAATTTCCCTGTAACATCTCAAGATTATTCGCTATTATCATATTTACCTAACGTTGGAGAGGAACGCACATTTACTCTTAACACTCAATTACCCGGGAAGCCACAAGAAATCGGGGATGGGTCCGTTTCTTTTACAAATATCGCGCCGATTCTACCCGGATTTACCCCAGATAGAACCAATGCATCTTTAAGGCGCGACTTTTATGGAGAACCCACCGAAGAAGAGCTGGCTGAATTGGGAATTTGGCCTTACCTCAATATGAAGGCTGAATCATCAGGCACTCCCATAAATACTGGCGTGGGTGGTTCCTGGACAATTAAGCGTCTACCAGACTATACCACCAATACCACCATTAAAGGCATTTATCATCCATACTAATTAGTCAGCCCCTGAAAGCCCATCCAGTTCCAGCAGCAAATATAGGAAGGAGTCGGGGTTGGGCTGAGATTCGAGGAAGGCGATCAGCACGCTGGTCGCCTTCCTCCCTTTGCCCATAAACAGATATTCCGTCCCCGCTGAATGTAGTGTTCCCTGATAATTAGACTGACGTGCCCCCCACAATAGGTCCAATCAGAGTGAGCCTGTGGGGTTGAAAAGGATCTCGATGGGATTCGCGGAGGGAGCCGTAGGCGACCGGAGTGAATCCCATCGGCGCGCGGCGACGGCGGGTGGAAGCCCACCGAGGGCGCTGTGGGGTCTTCGATGATTGTAATCATCCATCCAAGCTTTTGTGATGGCTCTCGCCTCCCAGAGGCTGGAGAACCAGTGTTCATTGAGGCACTCATCCCTGAAACGTCCGTTGAAGCTCTCGCAGGTTCCGTTCTGCATCGGCTTTCCCGGCTGGATGAAGTGGTGATGGATACCGCGCTGATGACTCCATTGATCAAACGCTTTGCTGATGAACTCAGACCCATTGTCCGTCAGCACCTGTTCAGGTCGCCCCCGTTCCTCAATGACGTGGTCCAACACCCTTGTCACCCGAAGGCTCGGTAGGCTGGTATGTAATGACCCAGTGAAAGCTGCTCAGGATTGGTTGTTAAGCAGGTAGGTCTGACGGGGAGTGTTCATGCCAAGGGCCTGGTGGGGGCGCTCGTGGTTGTAGAAGTGGATCTGACGTGCCCCCCAGATTAGGTCCAATCAGGATGAGCCTACTGGGTTGAAAAGGATCTCGGTGGGATTCGCGGAAGGAGCCGTAGGCGACTGGAGTGAATCCCACCGACGCGCTGCTTCGATGGGGGTAATACCGCCCAGAGGTCCGTGGAGCCTGTAGTGATTGTAGTCATGGCGCCAGGCTTCCGTGATGATTCGAACTTCTCGTAGGCTGGCGAACCAGTGCTCGTTGAGGCATTCATCTCTGAACCGTCCGTTAAATCTTTCGCATGTTCCGTTTTGCATCGGCTTTCCGGGTTGGATGAGATGGTGCTCGATGCCTTGTTGGTGGCGCCACTGGTCGAAGACTCGACTGGTGAATTCGGGGCCATTGTCCGTAACGAGGAGCTCTGGGCGGCCCCTCTCATCAATGATCCGTTCCAACACCCGAGCCACCCGAAGGCTAGGAAGGCTTGTGTCTACCTCGATGGCCAGGCATTCCCGCGTAAAGATATCCACAACGTTCAGCGTCCGGATCGAACGGCCATCAGCCAGTGCATCCGAGGTGAAGTCCATGGCCCATTGCTCATTCGGCCGGGCCGGAACGCGCAGATCTCTCCGCATGCCCCCCTTTAGCCGCTTTCGAATCCGTTTTCGAACCGACAGACCCTCCTCCTTGTAGAGCCGGTAGATCCGCTTCACATTCACGGAGAAAGCCTCCCGGCGAAGCAGCATGTGCAGCCGCCGATAGCCGAACCGCTTGCGCTCTCCCGCCAGCTCTATCAGGCGCTTGCGTAGCTCCGTCCAGTCCACGCAACTGCTCGGTCGACGATAGGCCGACCGCGTGACCCCCAGCAGGATACAGGCCCGGCGCTCGCTCACGAACCGGCCTTGCACCAGATCTCGAACGGCCTGCTTTCGTGCGCCGGACCTCACCATTTTTTTGAGAGGAGGTGCTTCATCCCCTCAATCTCCAATTCCCGCTTCCCCAGGAGCCGCAGTAGCTGCGCATTTTCCTGCTCCAATTGCTTCAGTCGACGGGCGTCAGAGACCTCCATCCCCCCAAACTTCGCCTTCCATCGATGGAATGTCTGTTTGGAGATCCCCAAATCCCGGCATAAATCCGGAACCTTCTCTCCAGCCTCATGCCTTTTCAAGGCTCGAATGATCTGTTCCTCTGAAAATCGTTTGGCCTGCAACTTGTCCTCCTTTGGACGGGGGCAAGCTCATTCTCGCTGGACCTACTTCTCGGGGGCACGTCAGATCCAGTCGCCGACGACACGGGAGGCGTGCTGGAGGGTTTCAAAGCGGTGGTGGTGGACGCATTGCTCCTTGAGGGTGCGGATGACCCGTTCGCAGAGGCCATTCTGCTCGGGGGTATGGGGTGTGATGAATTCCTGGCGGAGGCCGTAGCTGCGGACGAGGGCGGTGTAGCTGCGAGAGGTGAATACGAGGCCATTGTCCGAGCGAAGGAGGAAAGGTTCGGCCACGCGGCCCAGGGTGCCGTAGCGGGTGATGAGGGCCTGCTCCAGGGCAGCCTCGGCGGTCCTGGACTTGCCGGATCGGGAGAGGTGCCAGCCAAGCAGTTCGCGGGTGCAACAGTCGATGACGAGGGCGAGGACGGCCCATCCGTCCCGTCCGGTCCAGATCCGGCAGAGATCCGTGGCCCAACGCTGGTCCGGCGCGGCGGCAATGGAGGGCTTGACCTCCACGCGGGGACGGAAGCCCGTCGGCCGCTTGCGGACCTGCCAGCCCATCTGCTGGAACACCCGCTGGACGGTGTTCTTGTTGAAACCGAGGAGGTGGGCCACCGTGCGATAGCCATAGGAAGGCTCCTGCTCGATGAGCGCCTTGATAGGCCGGACGAAGCGGTCCTGGAGAACGGGCGGCTTCTTTCGGGAGCGGTAGTACATCGTCCGCCTCGGCACCTCGAACCATTCACAAAAGCGGCTGAGAGGGATGGTGACCCCCTCGTCCTTCAGTCCCTGCCGGACCGCGGCGATCACTTCTCGTCCTCGCCCAGCAGGGACGCCGCTTTTTTTCGGGCGCGCAGCTCCAGCATCGCCTCACCATAAGCCTCCTGGAGATCCTTGAGCTGACGCTCGTACTGCTCCTTCACCTCCAGGGGCTTCGTCCGCAGCGCGTTCTCCATGCCGCGTTTGCCATCCTCCATCCATCCCTCGATCTCCGAGGGGGGAAGGTCGAAGGCCCGGCTGGCTTCCGCCACCGTCGTCTTCCCCTGGATGATCTCCAGCACCAATGCCGCCTTCCGGCGTGCCGTCCATCGTTTGATCTCGTCTTCCATGGCTCCACTCATGGGGGTCTCCTTTGGAGTATCCCCTGAGCAGCTTTTCACTGGGTCATTACAGTCATTGCCATGGGGTACCTCGCCGCAATCCTCGTGAAAGACATGTGCATGAGGGGTGATTACGAGAAATCACAAAAGAGATTCGCTCCTTCTTCTCAAGCTTCAACAGCCTAAAATGTAGCAATTATATCAATAGCAAATGTTGCAGGAATTTCAATATCCCCAAAGCCTTCGGATGCATCTTCAACAATGAAGCCGATCTCTTGGAGAAGGTTCTGTACGTTTTCGGGGAGCGCTCGCCTTTCCACTTCTCCAATTTCAGCCAACCTTTCCATCACAGCTTTAGTATCAATTTTGGATGCCATCAAAGAAAACCCCAATTTAATTAAGCGCGGAGTATCAAACAAAGGGTACGAGGTAAAAAAGAGCATGGCTCTCAATTTATTGACTTCCACTACTGATATAAAAGGTTTTTTATGCATTTCGAGCAAATAATTCAATATATCTTTAGTTAATTGGTTGTCTTCAACGACAAGTATGGCCTCAATTAACGTTTTGGCGTTATTACCAATAACTATAGATGGATCAACTAATGTGTAGAGAGCGTTAGATAATTGTTCTGTCAGCATGATTCACTCCTCTCTCCTTACTTGGTTTTGGTCCCAGTCCACTCATCAGGAAACCGGCGAATAGTGCCACTTTTGCCTACATGATCCTGGTGCTGATGAACAATCTCGCCATCCTTTGTTACCCGGTGTGTTTTCGAAATTGTCTGCCCATCTTCTTTCTCAATAATATGCTCAGACTTACCGCCATCTCTTCCTGGAGTTTTTCGTTCTTTTATTTCCTTCGTTGTTTTTCCTGTCTCATCACTGCCCTCTTTCGTGTCACCTTTCTTTGCCGCATCCGCATTGGCTTCCTTTGCCTTCTGTTGGGCCAATGCCGCCGGCGATGCATCGGATACCATAAGTAATGCGGCTACATAAGGGACTACTGCCGTTCCAGCAGTGTTAAGCGCTCCCATCAGCCATGAACCAAATTGGGCTACCAAACTTCGAGTTGCAACTGCTCCAACACTTCCGGCGACCGCCGTATTTGTCCGGGTCCTTTCAGTTTCCTTTCTTTTCTTTTGAGTATCGTCGTCCTGTAATCCCCTTTCATCATTATCCGCACCCTTTCGGGCGTGCGCATTGATGGCCTCTTCCATGCCCGTGGGATCGGTACTCATGATCGGCTTATTCCGCACGTAGCTATAGATATTCCAGCTCTGCGTGTCCTCGAAATGCTGATCCCGAGCTGGATCGGGGCTGGTGAACCTTCCCATCCACGGCATGTAGAACCGCGCCTGCATGTAGATCAATCCCGAGGTATCCGTCTGCTCGTGGTTCGTGTAGCCCTTCGAGCTGATGTAGCTGGAATTGCTCTGATCCAGCAGTTCCCCAAATGGGCAGATACTTCTGCCTCGACTCCACCTAACCTGTTGGCCCTATCACGTCCTCGGCCTTCCCAAGTGACACACCATCGTAATATGCATGCCTGCGGCTATCGATCTCCGCGGTACCGTAGGGTGACTGGCGTTCTATCCGCTCGCCCTCCCTCCATCATCAAAGAAGTCGAGATTTCTGAAATCAAATAAAAGCAGGAAAATCGATTGTCAAAAATCAGACGCGAGAGATTTAATCTATCCACAATGATTTATTTGCCATTAAATTATTTAGTTTTTTCAGAATCTCTTTTTACGTCTAAACGAGACCATGGAAAAAAGCCAATAAAAATTATAAAAGCATGCGAAAAGCATATAGTTAATATCTCATAAATTCCCAAATTAATTCTTGAAAAATCCCAGCCCGTTCCAATCATCAAGAGAATATACTGAAGTCCACAATCAAAAACAAAAGTAGATATAAATATTTTTTTAAACTCCGAAATGGAGAAGAGTCTTGAATATTTTTTATTGAAATCAAATTTAGCCGTAATTGCCGAAAGAAGAATTACAGGCATATTAACGTTAGTCGATCGCCAATCAGTAATATACATACATATATAGATAAATACCAATAGGCATAAATACATCAAGCAAAATATACCAATACATCTAATAATTGCTATAATAGTGGTCTTATGAGGAGGAATACCTTCCGAGGGGGAGCAGATAGGAGGAGAGGAATTAATTGTCGCCATACTGTCAACACCTTTTGAATTTATGAAATAAATTTAAATATTTATCACTACCTCGGAGTAAATTGAGTGGGAAAAGTTTTTGCAAAATCCTCTATCTGTTGGTTTGCCCATTTAATTTCACTAACTATAAGACCCGCAAAACTAGCAACTTCAGCCCCTGCGGCTTTTCCAAGACCATATAGAATCGCTGTTATTCCAGCATTTGTTGCCACCTGAGCTTTGGTCATATTCCCCGCATTAGCACTATTAATGTCTCCCAAAATGCTAGCAATTGGTGCCACTTTACCGGCGGATCCAGCAGCTTTTGCGACTGGCCCATCTCCCATCGATGCCACAATTTTTAAAGTATGAGATGTCGCTTTTATAGCAGTTGAAATTGTTGCTGCATTTGTCGAGGCAGAATCATTTGAGACAGATTGAGTTGTAGCAGGCATAAGTGGCTGGAAACTACCGGGAGTTAATGATGGAGCAATGCCTCCTGCAGGGATCATCTTTGTCCCTGGTTTAGGCTCTCCATCATTGGTATTTTTTGGCCGTCCCCTATCAACCTCAGCCTTCTTTCTTTTCTTTTGGGTATCGTCGTCCTGTAATCCTCTTTCATCATTATCAGCACCCTTTCGGGCGTGCGCATTGATGGCCTCTTCCATGCCCGTGGGATCGGTGCTCATGATCGGCTTGTTCCGCACGTAGCTATAGATGTTCCAGCTCTGCGTGTCCTCGAAGTGCTGGTCTCTGGCGGGATCGGGGGACGTGAACCGTCCCATCCACGGCATGTAGAACCGCGCCTGCATGTAGATCAATCCCGAAGTATCCGTCTGCTCGTGGTTCGTGTAGCCCTTGGAAATGATGTAGCTGGATCCGCTCTGATCCAACAGTTCCCCGAACGGCAGATACTTCTGCCGGGATTCTACCTGCCCCGTCGGTCCGGTCACGATCCTCGGGCTCCCGAGATGATCGACCATTGTCACGTGCATGCCAGCTGCATCGATCTCCGCGGCCTCCCTCGTTCCCAGATACAGGATGTCCCGCTTCCAGGTCAGCGTGCCCTTATTTGAGTCTCTCACATCTTTTTAGCATCCAGATAAGATCAGGGGAAGATTTCGTAAAATAATAAAAATTTGCACTTAAGATTGACGACTATAGAGCTAACGATGAACCCAAATTGACCATAGAGCTATAAAAAACAAAAGTAGCGCAACACTTCCAATTAAGATATAGCGACGAGCATCTTCCCAAAGTACGGTTCCCCGTCGAATCTTGTAAACCTGCAGTACACACCTAATCACCACAAATAAACTTAAACATACATAAATAAGGATGAGTGGCATCCCCGGATACCCACTCCTTGAAGGTGACTCCATTACCGTCCCGATTACCATCTAATGTACCCTCCACCCCCCACAGCGCCAGGTCCGGCATGCCCCTCCCAATAAACTCCTATCCAACCAGGCCCACTCACTATCCCAAGCTGAGTACCTGCGAGCGGCCCGGCACTTAGGCTAGCACCTCCAAAAACAAACCCTCCACTCAAGACTCCTCCACTTTTTACATTTTCAACAGTAGTGATCTTGCCACCACCTAGAACCGCCACTTCACCGCCGCCCCACGCCTCTGTCAATAGGCCTGTGCTATGCCCTTCAGCTGTGTCGATTTCATGTATCGCTCCATGAAAAAATCCCGCCACAGCCCCGTCAGCTTCAACTCCTCCAAAACCGAATACGCCAGCATGAATTCCTCCAGACTCTTTTTCTGGGGTTTTTGGCTTTACTGGTGCTTGCGGCTTTGCTGATTTGTCTTCCGAAGGAGTAACTGGGGTTAATGAGGGTGCTTTCCCTCCTGGCGGAATTATTCCGGGGGCTGGTTTAGGCGCACCATCATTGGTACTTTTTGGCCGCCCCTTATCAACCTCAGCTTTCTTTCTTTTCTTATGAGTATCGTCGTCCTGTAACCCTCTTTCATCATTATCCGCACCCTTTCGGGCGTGCGCATTGATGGCCTCTTCCATGCCCGTGGGATCGGTGCTCATGATCGGCTTGTTCCGCAGGTAGCTATAGATATTCCAGCTCTGCGTGTCCTCGAAATGCTGGTCCCTTGCCGGATCGGGACTGGCGAACCTCCCCATCCACGGCATGTAGAACCGCGCCTGCATGTAGATCAATCCCGAGGTATCCGTCTGCTCGTGATTCGTATAGCCCTTCGAGCTGATGTAGGTCGATCCGCTCTGGTCGAGCAGTTCTCCGAAGGGCAAGTATTTCTGCCGGGATTCCACCTGCCCCGTCGGTCCGGTCACGATCCTCGGGCTCCCAAGATGATCGACCATTGTCACGTGCATGCCGGTCGCATCGATCTCCGCGGCCTCCCTCGTTCCCAGATACAGGATGTCCCGCTTCCAGGTCAGCGTTCCGCTCTCCGTGACGGTGACCGTCACCTGAGCGCTGTCTGCCCCTGCACTGTTATTCACCACGAGAGTGTAGATCTGAGTGCTCGCGGGAGCTACCACGAGGCTGCTCGTGCTCATGGCCTGCCCATTCAGAGTGATCGAATCCGCCCCCTGAACGACCCAGGCAAGTGTCGAGCTGCGCCCCTTGGTAATGCCGCTCGGGCTGGCCGTGAAGCTCACGATCACGGGTTTCTGCGTCACGGAGATGCTCACCTGGGCACTGGTCGTGCCTCCCAGGTTGCTCGCCGTGATCGTGTAGGTCGTATTCGACAGCGGCGTCACGGCCAACGATCCGGATGCCCCCACCCCTCCGATCCCATTGTCGATCGTTACCGAGGTCGGATTATTGGTGATGCTCCAGCTCAGCGTCGTACTGTTCCCCACATTCACGCTCGTCGGACTCGCACTGAACGAAATAACCGGCTTCTGGATCACCGTCACCGCTGCGCTTGCGGTCACCGACTTGCTCGGGTCCAGATTGTTCGTTGCCGTCAGCGTATAAGTGGTGCTTGTTCCGGGCACGACCCACATCGAGCCGCTGGCGGGCACGCTGCTTCCCGACAGCGTCACCGTCACATCTCCCACACTGTTGGTGACATTCCATCTCAGCGTGGTTCCATTTCCAACGCCGATGATCGCGGGATCCGCATAGAACGCCGTGATCGTCGGCACCGTCGGCCTCGGATTCACCGTCACCGTGGCGCCGGCAGTTCGGGTGACGCTCACCCCGTTCAGGCTGTTCGTCGCCGTCAGCGTGTAGGTCGTCGTTCCACTCGGACTCACCCACCTACTGTTCGTTCCGATCACGCTTCCGATCCCCTGATCGAGGGAAAGGGAATGCATTTCCCCATATACCGAAAAGCTTTGCCCAGATTCACATCGAAATCTCCCAAAACCGAGAGACTATAAGAACAAAATTGTGATCTATGGGATCTCATTTTACTATGATTGGAGCTTTTTCTGGTTGCGTCTCTATTGTCTCTATTATTACCATTCTTGAAGGTTCAAATTCTGTCTCCAATTCATCCATCGTTGTTCCACTTGGTAAAATTTTTAAAATTACACAACAGATTCAATAGCCCGTGGTTATTTGGTTAAAATACCTATTTTTTACGAGGGCAGTGAGGCCTCTTGATTGATTAACACTTTCCCTGGTGTATTACTAGGAGACTGAATCAGTTAATAATTCCCAGAATCGCAACCTCACATGCCGCGTTAAACAATGATTTGCCGTTCTCCTTTTGAGATCCAGAATGACTCGTATACTTCGCTCGTGTCTGGAATCCCTAGGGTTGTTCCAGAACGGAAGGCAATCAGAAGCCCTCCCTCCTTGGTAGCCTTAGCGTGCTCAATCTCATCATTCAGCATTCTGACCAGGGCTTGCGCACCATCACTGGTCTCATGGAAGGTGACGAGTTCCTGATCGGCCTCCTTAATTAAGAATTCCGACAAGAGCGTGATCCTGACATCGTCAGTAAAGTTCAGAATCACTTCATTCTTGCCAACACACACCTGCAATAGGTCGATTCCGAGAAGGAATGAGAGATCAATGTCGGGAGAGAGTTTGTACACCACTTAACTCCTAATCAATCTTCGGGGGGAGTGGAACATGGACCTGGGCTCTCGCTTGTGGTCTCGTCACATTCGCTGGTGGTTTCCCGGTAGCTGGGTTTACCGGTTGCCCATTTGCATTCGTCTGGACCCAATAGCCATTCGGATATTGTTTTGTCCCCGGCATGACTCGGACCGAATGACCTTCAGGAAGGCTGGTAGGAGGAGGTTGCGCTGGATTCGTAGGAGTTTCAAATTGAGGTGATGGTTTTGGGGCACCTTTGGCGGCTGCCGTAACCTCTGCTGCTTCCGCACCCCCAACACCCTTGGCGGCGGCCGCTTCTGCTCCCATGAATGGAGCGGCTGTTGCCAAAGCGGCTCCCGCTACCCATTCCGGGTCCTTGACTGCCAAGCCCCAAGCTTGAAGTAAATTTCTCACTGCCCCTTTGAAATCACCATTCAGGATTGAGGTAACAACATCGCCAGATTTGCTTTGATAGGTGTCTTTGTTTGTATGCGCGATTCCATCGGAAGCTATCTTTGCCTTGTTTTCATTATCCGCCTTTTGCGCTCCCCATTGATCAGCATCCGCACCCTCTTGGGCCGGCGCGTTGATGGCCATCTCCATGCCCGTGGGATCGGTATTCAAGATCGGACTGTTCCGCACATAGCTATAGATGTTCCAGCTCTGCGTGTCCTCGAAATGCTGATCCCGAGCTGGATCGGGGCTGGTGAACCTTCCCGTCCACGGCATGTAGAACCGCGCCTGCATGTAGATCAATCCCGAGGTATCCGTCTGCTCGTGGTTCGTGTAGCCCTTGGAAGTGATGTAGCTGGATCCGCTCTGATCCAACAGTTCCCCGAACGGCAGGTACTTCTGCCGGGATTCCACCTGCCCTGTTGGCCCTGTCACAATCCGCGGACTTCCCAAGTGATCGACCATCGTGACATGCATGCCCGCTGCATCGATCTCCGCAGCCTCTCTTGTTCCCAGATACAGGATGTCCCGCTTCCAAGTCAGCGTTCCGCTCTCCGTGACGGTGACCGTCACCTGAGCGCTGTCTGCCCCTGCACTGTTATTCACCACGAGAGTGTAGATCTGAGTGCTCGCGGGAGCTACCACGAGGCTGCTCGTGCTCATGGCCTGCCCATTCAGAGTGATCGAATCCGCCCCCTGAACGACCCAGGCAAGTGTCGAGCTGCGCCCCTTGGTAATGCCGCTCGGGCTGGCCGTGAAGCTCACGATCACGGGTTTCTGCGTCACGGAGATGCTCACCTGGGCACTGGTCGTGCCTCCCAGGTTGCTCGCCGTGATCGTGTAGGTCGTATTCGACAGGGGCGTCACCCCCAAGCTTCCCGATGCTCCGACATTTCCGATTCCATTGTCGATCACCACGGAGGTCGGGCTGTTCGTAACGCTCCAGCTCAGCGTCGTGCTGTTCCCCACATTCACGCTCGTCGGGCTCGCACTGAACGAAATAACCGGCTTCTGGATCACCGTCACCGCTGCGCTTGCGGTCACCGACTTGCTCGGGTCCAGGTTGTTCGTCGCCGTCAGGGTATAAGTGGTGCTTGTTCCCGGCACGACCCACATCGAGCCGCTGGCGGGCACGCTGCTTCCCGACAGCGTCACCGTCACATCTCCCACACTGTTGGTGACATTCCATCTCAGCGTGGTTCCATTTCCAACGCCGATGGTCGCGGGATCCGCATAGAACGCCGTGATCGTCGGCACCGTCGGCCTCGGATTCACCGTCACCGTGGCGCCGGCAGTTCGGGTGACGCTCACCCCGTTCAGGCTGTTCGTCGCCGTCAGCGTGTAGGTCGTCGTTCCACTCGGACTCACCCACCTACTGTTCGTTCCGATCACGCTTCCGATCCCCTGGTCGAGGGTGAGACCGGTCGCATTGCTCACGCCCCAGCTCAATGTGCTTCCGTCGCCCTGATAGATCGTTCCTGGGCTCGCGGTGAACCACGAAATGACAGGAGCCTGCACCACATTCACCGTGATGGTGGCGCTGGTGGTTCCTCCCGCATTCGTCGCCACCAGCGTGTAGCTCGTCGTCGAGGACGGATACACCGCCTGCCCGCCGCTGGCTCCCACGCCGCCTCCGGACAAGGTCACGCTGCTCGCCCCAGACACATTCCAGTTCAGCGTCGAACTTCCTCCGATCGCGATGGTCGTCGGGCTCGCCGTGAAGCTCACGATCGACGGGGCATTCGGCAGCACCGTGATCGTCACCGTGGTGGACTCCGCCACCCACGTCGTCTGGTACTGGTTGCACACCCGATTTCCCTGATCGTCCCATCCCCAGCTGACGCACTTCCCATTGGTCGGCACCTGCGTCGTCAGCATGGCCGTATACGTCCCCGCGGCGCCGTAGGCGTGGCTGGCGCTCCATCCGCTCGCCGTTCCTCCGTCGCCAAAGGCCCAGGAGCCTCCATTTCCATCCGGCGAGCTGCCGCTGAACCACACGGCCTCTCCTACGCGGACCGTAATCGGACCCGACGGCGACGTGATCACCGGATTCGTCCCGATGGATGCCGTGCCCGCTGTGGACTTGGTCGTCGAGGCCAGGCTCTTCGCGGCGGACGTCTTCGCCGCCAGGGCCTGCGTCCCCGCGGGCACCACGCCCCCGCTCAAGCTCTCCTCGTACTGCCCCACCAACTGGCGCCCATCGTTGTAGAGGTTGTACTTCCGCTTCACCAGGGTCGATCCCTGCCATTCCTCCACCAGGCTCCTCAGGCCTTCCGCGGTGTACGCGTAGCGTTCGGAGGTCCCGTCCGGGCGCCCCAGGGACGTCACCCGGCCCAGCGCGTCGTAGGCCATCGTCAGCGCCGTAGCGGCGTCACCGGGCTTCTTGAACACCTGGATCAGGTTCCCCTGGGCGTCGTAGACCGCCCCGGTCAGTGCGCCTCCCGCCGTCGCCGCCGGCATCTGGTTCTTCTGAACCAGCGCCGCGGACGCGGGATCGAAGCTCACGTTCACCACGTCCCGCCCCGCCGCGCCCAGCAGCGGCGAAGTGGTCGTGCTTGGTATCGAGTCCTCTCCTCCGCGAGCGCCGCTCCATCCCAGTACCGCCAGGATCTGGGTCGAAGTCCGGTTCCCGAACGCGTCATATCCGAACGTCTGGAGCTGATCCCCGAAGTCCCGACTCTGCACCAGGGCTTCCACCAGCCGGTTCAGGCTGTCGTAGCGATACTGGTCGAAGGATCCCGTCGTCAGGTCCGACTCCCGCGTCAGATTCCCCACCTGGTCGTAGGTGTAGACCCACTGGGCCAGGGGACCTCCGCTTGCCGGGCTGTGCACGATCTGGGTCAGTCGCGCCTGATCCGCCCCGTAGTCGAAACTGCTCACCGCCTGGTTCCCGTAGCGGATGCTCCGGATCGCCCAGCTGATGGGATCGTACTGGCCCCATGGGGTATCTGCCACTAGGCTCCCGTTGTAGGTGAGCTGCTTGGGAAGGCCCGTTTCCGAATGGTAGGTCTGGCTCCACGGCGCATGCCCCGTGTTCCCTCCGGTCCGCTGCCCGTACTCGTCGTAGGTGAACGTCTGGGTGAATGCCTGGCCCCGGACCGTCGTCTGCAGATTGTCGAGCCGCCCTCCCCGGCCGCCATAGCCGAAGGCCGTGGTCACCGTTCCATCCTGGCTGCTCGCCAGCTTCCCCAGGCCGCCCAAGGCCGTGTCGTAACTGAGAACCTGACTCACCGTCCCGTCATCGGACGTGACGGAGAGGGGCCGGCCCATCCAGTCCGGCGTCATTCGGACGAGGCGCCCTGCATAGTTCGTGGTGGTGGGCTTTCCCGCCACCGTGAAGTCCGAATAGGTGGTGGATCCGCTTTCGGGCTGCAGCAGCCCCGTCAGCCAGCCCAGGCCGTTGTAGGTCCAGGTCCGCACCTGCTCCCGGCCCGCCGCGTCGGCCTGCCGCACCTCTTTCAGGCGGTCTCCGCCGTCGTAGCGGTAGAGGGTTCCCTGGCCCAGGGCGTCGGTCACCCGGCCCAGGCGCCCGGCCGCGTCGTTCTCGTACCGCGTCGTCCGCGCATCCGTCGTGCCCGCGCCCACGGTCACCGTCCGCACCGTCCCAGGCCCATAGACGGTCTCCACCGGGATCCCGTTCGCGTCCGTCGTCCCCGTCACGCGGCCGCGACCGTCGTACTGGGTAGACGCGCCGACGTACTGGCCATTGTGATGGGTCACCGTCGTGGTTCCGGGAATGAACTGCCACTCCAGGCAGACCGGCCCATTTCCCTCGTCCAGTCCCCACCGCTTGCAGATGGTCTGATCCGACGTCGTCACCGTGACGTCTACGGGCTGCACCAGCCAGGCATTCGCCCAGTCCGCCTCATGCCCCGCCCCATCCCCGGGCTGCCACACCGTCTCGCCGATCTTTCGGCCCATGGGGTCGTACCCGTAGAGGCGGTAGGTCCACGCTCCATCGGGCGCCTTCCGCCGCTCCAGGACCAATTCTCCGAACCCGTTGTACCGCAGCTCCGTCACCTGGAAACCCCGGGTGAGGGTAATGCCCCGATGATCGCTGTCGTTGTAGGCGATGTCCGTCCCCGTCTCGCCGGGCGGGGTGATCCGGGCCAACCGTCCCGCCGCGTCCCAGGTGAAGCTCTGCACCTTCCCGTTCATGTCCGTCTGGCTCGTGGGCCGTCCCAGCTCATCCTGGGCCTGGCTCACGCTCAGGGTGGTTCCCGCGTTGGGCTTCTGGCTGATGGCGTTCAGGTAGCCGTTGCTGTCGTATCCGTAGGCGCTCACCCCCATCTGGCCACTCAGGGCCAGGCCCGGCGAGGTGAGGGTCGCGCTCTGGAGCTGCACCGCCGCGAGGCCCGACGTCCCCTGATAGCTGAACCCCGTGGTGACGATGCTTCCGTCCGACCCCTTCAGGGCCACCGACTCCACCCGGTTGATGGAGGCATGGAAGGTCTTCTCCGCCGTAGGCTGGGCGCTCGGCAGAGGGGTGTTCGGCATCAGAAATCCGGTGTTGTCCGCCACCGTGACCGTCTGTTCCCCCTTCACGCGCCCGATGAACCAGTCCGGCACGCTGGTCGCGAAGGTCTTCACCGTCTGCCGGTACACCCCCTGAGTGGCCGGGTAGGGTGAATATCCCAGGCCCTGCTGGGCCAGGCTCAGGTAGTCGACGCTCAGGTCCGGACTCGACGTTACCGCCGAGGTGCGGTGGATGGTCCCCCATCCGAAGGCGCTGCTGTCCCAGCCCCCCATCTCCTCGGTGACGAGCACCTGGCTCTCCTTCTCCCAGGTCCGTGTCCGCGTGGGATAAGGCACCGCCTGGTAGGCCATCTCCCCACTTGGTGCCCCTACGGTCCGCACGTCGAATCGGTCCTTCACCACCCACTTGTAGGCCGTACTCGACGCCGGGTCTGTGTTGGAAAGATCCGCCTTCCAATCCACTCCCGGGAGGTAGTACCGAACTTCGCGCTCGAGGGTCTTGATGAAGGCCAGATCCTGCATCATTCCCGCTTGATCGGGCGGGCCCACGAACCGGTGGACGCTCACCGACCCGTCCACATTGCTGATCGCGTCATAGAACGTCCGATCCACCCACTGGTCCGGCGGTATCTGGCCGGCCGGGTAATAGCCCCAATTCGACGTCGGCGTGACGCGGGTATGGGCATATCCTCGCGTCTGCGCGCCGTCGGAATCGAAGACCCCCACGACCCCGTAGGCATAGGCCGGCCGACCCGGCGCGCTGCTGCTCGCCATTCCCCCCCACGCCTCGGGACTGTAGTTCATCCGGAAGGGATAGGGCTTCCACACCAAACCCACTGCCCGCGTCGGGAACGTCACGCTGGACAACACCGTCGGCGTGACGGTCACCAGGCCCCACGTCGTGGGCTCCGCGACGGCGTACCCGAACCGAATCTCCTCCTGGGTCGCTTGCTGAATCACCTTTACGGGCTGAACGCTCTGCATCGCGGCGTCGAACGACATCATGTCGTTCGCCCGCTGGCCATTGACGCCATTCAGCGCGGCCGCGCTGTCGGGCCCTCCGCTCGAAGGCGAGAAAAGCGCCCCTCCCTGGGTGGGCTCGGACACGTCCAGAAAGTAGCCGGACACCGGCTGGCTGAGCCCCTCGTAACTGATCCAGATCCGGGTGGCGCTCGTCAGCAGGAGGGTGTTTCTGGAAAGGCTGGGCTGCCCGGACGGAACGGAAGCGGGATCCGTGACCTGCACCCGGATCCGCACGGCAGGATTGGTGCTCCACGTCGCGGTGTATCCGATCCCATCCGAATCGTAGGTAAAGGCAATGGATTCCCCAAAGCGATTCCGAATCCTCGTCAGCATGTAATGGCCGCTGTACAACTGCGTCTTTTCCGTGATGAGCAGATACGGAATGTGCTGCGTCATGTAACTGTGATTCACATAGTGGAACTCGTAGGCCACATCCCCTTCGATGACGGCCATCCGCCGGGGGAAGTGCCACCGGTACTGGGTGTAGGGGTATTCCTGGATGTCGTCGGAGACTTCATCCGTCAGCCCCATCGCATTGGGGGTGCCCGCCGCCCGCAATCCCACGATCAGATGGCCCGAGGATCCCATCTCCACATAGGGCGTCCGATCCCCCAGCGCGACGGCCGTGGAGCCCGGCATGTACCCCACCGTGACCTCCGAGCCGAACCCGAACTTCCCGAGCAGCGCCGGGAGGTTCGCCATCACTCCAGCCGGCACCTGCCCCAGGGCCCGCCCTCCTCCGCCGCCCGGAAGGCTGTACGAGGTCTTCTTATGGTCGATATGGCTCACCATCGTCCCCAGATCGAGCGACCCCGGCGAAATCGACGACGAACCGAACCCCCGCTGATAGAGGGTGTCCACCGTCTGCACCCCCCAGAGATCCGTCGAGTGGTCGAATCCGGGCGACAGCAACACGTTCTCGTCCACCGAACTGATCCCCAACTGGGGAGAGAGCCGCATGGACAGCATCGGCCGGAACTTCAGCCCCCGCTCTCCGATGCCGGGGCCAAACGGAATGTTCAGGCTCGCCGCTCCCGAGGCCGCGTCCACTTCCACGCCTCCACTGAACGTCGCCGGTCCCTTCGCACGGTCGAACTTCACGTCCGAAAACGACGTCTGGTAGCTCTGCGCCAAGGCCGAAAGGCCCGTCAGGCACAGCCAGAAGAAAGTCAGGAAAGAAGGCTTCAGCTTCATAACATCCCGCATGTCAGGATCCCGATCCTAAGGTCAGAATCGACCACCCTGTTGTTAATCTTTGGTAAGGAAATTCCTTCCGCTGCGTGTGCCTTGGCGAGCAAACGAGAGTTGGCGGAAGCATGGACATCCCGAAATGATTTCCGCCCATCCTAGCGAACGCTTTGCCGACTCCAAAGGTGATTATTGTCATGAGGGACGTGGCAAAATGCGTACTGGTGCGCCTTTCCAGCGAATCGCGCGTGAATCAAGGCGAGCGATCGTGAAAATCCGACGGGCTCTTCTCACTTTCTTTTTTTTGATCTCGAGGGACTTTCCCCGGGCCAGTCACCCGACCTCCCTTGACAGGGTGTCAAGACCGTTCCTCTGCCTTTCGCCCCGGGCCGCTCCAACCCCGCGCCACTGCTAGACTTCTCGGGTTTCCGGAGGAGCCATGTCCCGCAAGCTGGTGGAGTGCGTGCCGAACATCTCGGAGGGGCGGGATGCCGCGAAGATCAAGCAGGTGGTGGATGCCATCGCGGCGGTCCCTGGTGTGCGGGTGCTGGACGTGGATCCGGGGGCGGATACGAACCGGACGGTGATCACGTTCGTGGGTGCGCCGGAAGCGGTGCTGGCGGGGGCTTTCGCCTGCGTGGCGGAGGCAGCCAGGGTCATCGACATGCGCCAGCACAAGGGTGCCCATCCGCGGATGGGCGCGACGGACGTGGTGCCCTTCGTGCCCGTGGAGGGCGTCACGATGAAGGAATGCGCCGACCTGGCGCGACGCCTGGGCGCGCGGGTGGCCGCGGAGCTGGACATTCCCGTCTACCTGTACGAGGAGGCCGCCGCGCGGCCCGAGCGCCGCAACCTGGCGGAAGTGCGCCGGGGCGAGTACGAGGGGCTGGAGAAGAAGCTGCGGGATCCGCTGTGGGCGCCGGATTTCGCGGCGGCCTACAACGCCGGCGCGGGGGCTACCATCGTCGGCGCCCGGGAGTTCCTGGTGGCCTACAACGTCACGCTGAATTCCGGCGACAAGGCCCACGCCACGGACATCGCCTTCGAACTGCGCGAGAAGGGCCGCGTGGCCCGCCGCGGGCGGGTGAAGCCCTACTACCAGGCGGGCGAGCTGATCTACTACGCGGAGGGCGCCTTCCCCTGCGGCAACTGCGACTTCACCGGCGCCACCTTCCAGGAGACCGTGGACCACTGCGCGTCGGCGCACGGCTACGACCTGCCCGCCCTGATGCGGCTGAACGACGCGGACGCCGCGAATCCCGTGGGCCAGAAGGTCCGCCGGCGGGGCACCTTCAGCCACTGCAAGGCCATCGGCTGGTACGTGGACACCTACCGCCGCGCCCAGATCAGCGTGAACCTCACGGACTACAAGCGGACCCCGCCCCACGCGGTGCTGGAGGAAGCCCGCCGCCTGGCCGCCGAGCGCGGGCTGGTGGTGACGGGCAGCGAGATCGTGGGACTGGTGCCCTTCCAGTGCCTGCTGGCCTCGGGCCGCCACTACCTGAAGGCCATGGGCAAATCCACGGGCGTGCCGGTCCAGGATGTGCTCCAGACGGCGGCGTTCTCCATGGGCCTGGGCGACGTGGCGCCCTTCGAGATCGAGAAGAAGGTCCTGGGGCTGCCCGCGCATGATCCGAAGGCCCTGGTGTCCATGCCGGTCCACGCCTTCACGGACGAGGTCAGCCGCGACACGCCGGCCCCCGGCGGCGGCTCCATCGCGGCCCTGGCGGGCTCCCTGGGCGCGGCGCTGGCGAGCATGGTGGCGAACCTGGCCCAGGGCGGACCGGACGCGGAGAAGGACGCCAAGCTCATCGCCCTGGCGGAACGGGCCCAGGGCCTGAAGGATCGCCTCATGATCGCGGTAGACGCGGACACCAACGCCTTCAACGCGTTCATGGACGCCCGCCGCCTGCCGGACGCCACGCCCGAGCAGAAGGCCGCCCGCCACGACGCCATGCAGGCGGGGCTGAAGGTCGCCATCGACGTGCCCCTGGATACCGCCCTCACCAGCCTGGAGGCCCTGGAACTGGCCGGCGAGGCCGCCCGCCTGGGGAAGGTGGCATCCATCACCGACGCGGCCGTGGGCGCGCAGATGGCCTACGCGGGCGTGCGCGGCGGCGTGTGGAACGTGGTGATCAACCTCAAGGACATCACGGATCCCGGCTACGTGGCGGACATGCAGGCCCGGTGCGCCGAGCTGCTGAAGGCCGCGACGGACCGCCTCAGCGACATCACCGCCTACGTGGACCAGAAGCTCCTGGACCGCCTGAACAAAGCGAAAAAATAGTCCGCACAGCCCTTTTTCCTCCCGGCTGGGGCTCGGCACCAGGGGTTCGCACCGCCGGCGCGGGGGAAGCGTGACCATCGGCACTTATCCCCCCTCCGCGGGGGGTCGAGAAGCTGATCACCGTCCGTCTGAAGATTCCCCCCATCGACAGCCAGGAGCGTCCGCGTCCATGAACCGCAATGGCCTTGCCCTGAAATTCTTCCTGCCCGTGGCGGCGTCCCTCGCCGTTCTCCTGGGCGTGGCCATCTGGGCCGCGACCGCCTACCAGACGCGAAACGTGGAACAGGCCTTCGAGGAGCACCTGACCTCGCTGGCGGTCGGTTCCCGGTCCATGGTCCATTCCGAGGCCGAGGACTACTGCCGCAGCCAGGGAATGGCCTTCCACCGGGTCGAGGAGGGCCGCCTGTCGGAGGACCCCGCCGCCGCAGCCTTCGAGCGCGTGGCGCTCCAGTCCTTCGCGTCGGATCCCTCGCTGGCGCACCGGGCGCTCCACTACCGCGACGCCCAGGGCGTGCCCCGCGTCTACGTCCTGAGTCCCGGGCGGCTGAAGGAATCCTGCGCCCAGTGCCACGACGCGTTCGGCGTGAGCATCTTCAAGGACCGGAAGATCGGCGATCTGGTGGCCTCCTTCGGGGTCTCCATGTCCACCGCCGACCTCTACCGCAGCCAGCAGACCACGCGCCTGCTGGGC
This sequence comes from Geothrix sp. 21YS21S-4, assembly GCF_030845995.1. Lineage (NCBI taxonomy): Bacteria > Pseudomonadati > Acidobacteriota > Holophagae > Holophagales > Holophagaceae > Geothrix > Geothrix sp. 21YS21S-4. The sequence goes on along the minus strand of NZ_CP132719.1, from coordinate 1,311,883 downwards.
GCCGGGGCGGGATTGGCGCTGCTCGTCCTGATCAGCGCCGTCACCATCCGCCAGGTCCGCGTGTCCATCCTCCGCCCGCTGCGGACGGTGTCGGAGGCCATCGGCCAGGTCGCGGCCGGCGACATGACCGCCCGCGCCGCCGTGGGCTCCGAGGATGAGATCGGGCAGCTCGCCGGCACGTTCAACGGGATGGTGGCCGACCTCAACCAGGCGCTGCGCAGCATGGACCAGGCCTCGGAACGGGTGGCGTCGGGCAGCACGGAACTGGCCGCCAGCGCGGAGCAGATGAACGTCACCGTGCAGGAGACCGCCCAGGTGGGCGAGGATCTCCGCCAGGCGGGCCAGGAGGTCGTGGAAGCCCTGCGCCGCCTGGACGCCAACGTCGAGACCATGGCCGACCACACCCGGCGCACCGGCACCCAGGCCGAAGAGGCCGTCCAGGACACCGATCGCGGCGCCGTCACGGGCCGGGGCACGGCGGAGGGGATGGAATCCATCCGGCAGGCCACCGCGCGCATCGTCGACGCCGTCCAGGCGATCCAGGGGATCGCCCGCCAGACCAACCTGCTCAGCCTCAACGCCGCCATCGAGGCGGCGAAGGCGGGAACCATGGGCAAGGGCTTCGCGGTGGTGGCGGAGGAGATCCGCATCCTGGCCGAACGCAGCGGCCAGTCCGCCAAGGAGATCGAGGACATCGTCCAGGCCATGCAGGCGGCCGTCTCCGGCGGCGTCGACAGCGTGGAGGTCACCCTGCGGCACCTGGAGGCCATCCGGGATCGCATCTCGCACGTGTCCGGCAGCATCCGCGAGATCGAGGGCCTCAGCGGCGGCCAGGCGCGGACCGGGCAGGACGTGGGCCGGATGATGAACCAGACCGCCGTGCGCCTGGATCAGAACGCCGCGGCGACCCAGGAGCTGGCGGCCACCGTGCGCCAGGTCTCGGACACCGCCGACGACCTGTCCCGGGTGGCCGAGAACCTGCGCGGAACCGTGCGGCGCTTCAAGCTGGGATGATGGAAGCCCCGGCCGGGCCGGGGTTTCCGGAAGGCGGGATGGCGGAGAAGAATCAGGGCGTCGTCCACAGGGAGCAGATCGGCCTCGACGGCGCGGGCCGGACGCTCCTCGCCCACCTGGCGGCCCGGTACCCTTCCGCGTCCACGGAGCTCTGGCGGGAGCGGATCGAGGACGGCCAGGTCCAGCTCGACGCCGAGGAGCGCCCCTCGCCCGGCGCCGTGCTGCGGGCGGGCCAGCGCGTGGCCTGGGCGCGTCCGCCCTGGACCGAACCCGACGCGCCCTTCGCCACGGCGGTGCTGTACGAGGACGCCGACCTGCTGGCCGTGGCCAAGCCCAGCGGCCTGCCCACCCTGCCCGGCGGGGGCGCCTTCCAGGAGCGCACCCTGCTCGCCCTGGTGCGGCGCCGGGCGCCGGAGGCGAGCCCCATGCACCGGCTCGGAAGGGGCACGTCGGGGCTGGTGCTGTTCGCCTGGCGGCCCGAAGCGCGGAGCCCGCTCCAGGCCGCGTTCCAGGATCCCCGCACGCGCAAGGTCTACCGCGCCCTGTGCCAGGGCCGGCCCGTAGAGGACGCCTTCGAGGTGGCCGCGCCGATCGGACCCGTGCCCTACGCGCCGCTCGGTGTCCTCCACGCGGCGTCGCCGGAGGGCCGCCCTTCCCTCAGCCGCGTCCGCGTGCTGGAGCGCCGGGGGGATGCCTCCCTGGTGGAGGTGGAGATCCTCACCGGCCGGCCCCACCAGATCCGCATCCACCTGGCCTTCGCGGGCCATCCCCTCGTCGGCGATCCGCTCTACGGCCCCGGCGGCGGTCCCCTGCCCCATACGCAGGCCGTGCCCGGCGACCTGGGCTACCTGCTGCATGCGGGGCTGCTGGAGCTGCCCCATCCGAGAACGGACGAGATGCTCCGGCTGGAATGCCAGCCGCCGCCGATGTTGCGGCGGGGTTTTCCCTCTGAACAAAAACCCCGCTCAGAATAATTTTTCTTCTTGGCGGTGTTCCTTGATGGTTCATGCCAATAGGCGATCAAGATCCAGGATTTTCTTTTCACCACCAAGACACCAAGGCACCAAGAAAAGCTCCGCTCACCATGGATGCGGTTCTTGGTGTCCTTGGCGTCTTGGTGGTGATCCTTTCTTTGAATGCAAAGGGGTGTCAGTTGTGGACTCCCGGCGCCTCGCGGCCGGTGCGTTCCACGTACTCCACGTAGGTCCCTGGGAAGGCCATGGGCCCATCGTGCTCCTCGCCGGCCAGTTCGAGAACCCGGTTGGCGAGGCCGCGTAGGAAGGTGCGGTCGTGGGACACGAACAGCATGGTGCCCTCGAAGTCCTTCAGGGCGTCGATCAGCATCTCCTTGGTGGCGAGGTCCAGGTGGTTGGTGGGCTCGTCCAGCACCAGGAAATTGGGCGGATCGAACAGCATCCGGGCCATCACCAGCCGTGACTTCTCGCCGCCGGAGAGGGCGCGGACCCGCTTGTCCACGTCGTCCCCGGAGAACTGGAAGGCGCCCAGGAGGTTCCGCAGCACGCCCAGACCCTCCATGGGGAAGTCCTTCTGCATCTGCTCCAGGACCGTGAGGTCGGCGTCCAGCAGATCGAGGGCCTGCTGGGAGAAGTAGCCGAGGCGCAGGCTGGCGCCCAGGCGCACGGTGCCCGCGTCGGGCGGGACCGCGCCGGCCACCATCTTGAGCAGCGTGGACTTGCCGGTGCCGTTCTTCCCCATCACGCACCAGCGCTCGCCGCGGCGGACGTGGAGGGCGAACTGGTCGTAGAGCTTCTTCGCGCCGTAGGCCTTACAGACGCCTTCGAGCATGGCCACGTCGTCGCCGGAGCGGCCGGGAACGCGGAAGTCCCACTTCACGACGCGCCGCCGCCGGGGCGGCTCGATCCGCTCGATCTTGTCGAGGGCCTTCACGCGGCTCTGCACCTGGGCGGCCTTGGCGGCGTGGGCGGAGAACCGCTCGATGAAGCGCTGCTCCTTGGCCAGCTTCGCCTGCTGGCGAGCGTAGGCGGCCTCCTGGTTGGCCTCGCGCAGCTCCCGCTCCTTCGCGTAGAAGTCGTAGTTGCCGGAGTAGGTGACGATGTCGCCGCCGTCGATCTCGAGGACCTTGGTCACCACGCGGTTCATGAAATCGCGGTCGTGGCTGGTCATCAGGAGCGTGGCCGGCACGGACTTGAGGAAGCCTTCCAGCCAGAGGATGGACTCGATGTCCAGGTGGTTGGTGGGCTCGTCCATCAGCAGGACGTCGAAGTTCCCCAGCAGGACCTTGGCCATGGAGACGCGCATCTTCCAGCCGCCGGAGAGGGCGCCCACGTCGCCGTCGATCTGGGCGTCCTCGAAGCCCAGGCCGTGGAGGCAGGCCCGCGCCCGGGCTTCCAACTCGTAGCCGCCCAGGTGCTGGTACTCCTCCTGGACGTGGCCGAAGCGCTCCAGGACGGCCTCGAAATCCGGCGTGTCCGGATCGGACATGGCCTTCTCCAGCTCCAGGAGTTCGTGGTGGAGGTCGCCCAAGCGGCCGCTGCCGGCGATGGCCTCGTCCAGGACCGGGCGGCCGGCCATCTCGTCCACCTCCTGCCGGAAATAGCCCACGGTGAGCTTCTTCGGCAGGGTGACGGCACCGTCGTCCGGGGATTCCTCGCCCATGATCATGCGGAAGAGCGTGGATTTTCCGGCTCCGTTCGGTCCCACCAGGCCGACTTTCTCGCCGGGATTCAGCTGGAAATCCGCCTCGATGAACAGGACCTGCTTGCCGTACTGCTTGCTGACGCTGGAAAACGAAATCATCGATCCTCGGCTTTCGGGGCGGAAATGTCAGCCTCGCCGCGGCCGTGCAGCAGCGCGACCACGGCCTCGTTGAGGCGGAGGCGGGTCTCGTGGCGCTCGAAGGCGCGGGTGACGTAGCGCATCCGCACTTCCACGCCCCCGGCGGTGGGCACCACGTCGAGGCCGGGCGCGGCGGAGAAGGCCTGGACGCGGTAGCGCGCCGTGGCCCGCCGCCACTCCTGCTCGGCCTGGCGGACGTTGGCTTCGGTCTCGTTCTCCACCAGCTTCCGGAGACCGTCGATCACGGGATAGGGATCCTGGCCCGCGGGAATCAGGACCCGCAGCTCGTCCCACATCCACTGGCCCGAGGTGGTGAAGTTGAAGAAGTGGCCTTCGATGGCGAAGCTGTTCACGAAGGCGACGCGGCGGCCCGTGGGATGGCCGGCGTCGCTCCAGCTCCCGGTCTCCAGGACGACAGTGCGCAGCAGGCCGATCTCCACCACCTCGCCGCCCACGCCGCGGATCTCCACCCAGTCGCCCACGCGGATCCCGTTGCGGCCCATCAGGACGAACCAGCCGAAGAAGGCGACGATGAAATCCTTCAGTGCCACGGTGAGGCCCGCGCCCGCCAAGCCGAGGACCGTGCTGGTCTGGGCGGGGACGCCGAGGAGGAGGAAGACGGCGGCGAGGAGGCAGACGGCCTGAAGGGCCAGCTTCACCACGATGCGCAGGGTGCCCGCGCCCTTCCGGTCGCCGGCGGCGGCCCGGTGGAAGGCGTGATCGACGAACAGGCCACCCAGGTAGGCGATGAGCGCCAGTCCGAGAATCCCCAGGAGCTTGGCCAGCAGCCCGTGCAGAGCCGCCTTCCGCAGGCCGTCGACCACGCCCAGCCAGTTGCCGTAGATCTCCGCCAGCTCCTGCTGATCCTGGATCCGGCGGCCCATGTCGGACAGGCGCCGCTGCGCGTCGCCGTACTGCCGGAGGTAGGAAACCGCGGACTGCGCCTGATCCCGGCCGGGACCTCCCTCCGCGGCGGCGGATTCCTTCACGAGGTTGGACGCCCAGTACTTGGCGGCCTCCCGGTCGTCCTTCTCCTGCTTGGACCGCGCCTCGATGATCTGGCGGCGCTTCTCCAGCGCCTGGGCCTTGACGAGGCACTCCTGCCGCGCCCGCTCCAGGCGCGTCACCTTCTCCTTCTGGATCCGCCACTCGCCGAAGCGGGCCACCAGACTGCCGGCCTGGAACGCGGAGGCGGGAAGCGCGGCGCCCATGGCCTGGGAGGATTCCCGGTCGGCGGCCTCGTGGGCCTCCTTGAGGCGCCGGATCCGGGCCTGGGGATCGCCGCCGGCCCGCGCCAGATCCTCGGCCGCGGCTTCCAGTTCGTCCTTGTCCAGCTCCAGCTGCGCCCGGGCGACGTCGAGCTGATCCTCAATGACGTCCTTCTGGGATCCGGGGACGGCGGCCAGGCGCTTTTCCAGGCCCGCGATGAGCTGCTGATCGGCATCGACCGTGGCCTGGGCCTTGGCCTTGAGATCCGCCAGCCCCTTCACTTCGGGCGTGGCGGGGGCCTGGTCCGAGACGGCGCGCCAGATGGCGTCGGCGAAGGCCAGGTCCACCTCGTGGTTGGCCACCCGCTCCGCCTGCCGCGCGAACTGCTGTTCCTCCGACGTCTGGGCCAGCGGCACCAGGCTGCGGGCGGTGAGCAGCGGGGACTGGTCCACCAGCCGCTCGCGGCGGGGACCGCGCTTGGCGTCCCGGGGTGCGCCCTGAGGCTTGGCCTCCGGAGATTTGGCTTCCTGGGATTTCGGCGCCGACTCTTCCTGGGCGGCCGGAGCGGGGCGCTCGCGGGTGGCCACCCACCCGGCGCCAGCCGCGGCAGCCAACAGCAGCAGCGCGGCTGCGGGGATCCAGGAGCGGACATTCATCCGTCCAGACAATCATGAAAAGGGGGCCCAACGCAAAACCCCGGAGACGGGCTCCGGGGTTCGAGTGGCGAGGGGAATCTCAGCCCTTCTTGGCTTCCTTGTGGGCGTCCTTCTTCTTGGCGCACTCGGGGCAGTCCTTGCAGGAGGCCTTGGCCTTCTCGCAGCAGGCCATCCCACAGCCCTTCTTGGGCTCGGGCTTCTTTTCTTCGGCGGCGAAGCCCGCGAGGGCGAAGGAACTCACCAGGGCCAGGGCCAGGAATTTCTTCATCGGATCCTCCAGATGGGTGGGACACGCTCCCACGAGAAGCACCATACTCCCCGCCCCGGTTTTTCCAAAGGCGGAAAAGCCACGTCCAGGTCGGAAAGCCGGCGTTCAGCTTCCGAAGAGGTTCTTCATCACCATCATCGCCATGGCGGGATTGGCGGCGAGGCGCCGCTTGAGGTAGTGCTCCGCGTACTGCCACTCCTCCGCGAAGGGCACGTAGAGGCGCACGATCTGGCCGCGCTTGACGATCTCCTGCTGGATCGCCGTGCGGGGCACGCCCAGCAGCATCTGGAACTCGTAGGCGTCCTTCGCCACGCCGCGCTTGTCGAGGAACTCCATGCAGCGGCGCACCAGGGGCTCGTCGTGGGTGGCGATCTCGGGGTAGTGGCCGTGGTCGAGGAGCAGCTGGACGTACTCGAACAGCTTCTCCTTCATCTGGGGCTTCTCCTGGAGGGCCTCTTCCGTGGGCTCGCGGTAGATCCCGATGCAGATGCGCACCTTGCAGGGCTTGGCGTGGAGGGCCTTGATGTCCTCCTTCGTCCGGAAGAGGCGGCTCTGGAGCACGATCCCGAAGTTGTCGAACTCGTCGCGGAGCGCCTTGAACATGCGGAGGGTGACGTCCGTGAAGTGGTGGTCCTCCATGTCCAGGGTGATGTGGAGGCGGTGGGGCGCGGCGGCCTCGACGATGCGGCGGAGGTTGTCCTGGCAGTAGGCTTCGCTCTCGTTGATTCCGAGCTGGGTGGGCTTGAGGCTGATGCTGGCGTAGGGACGGTCCTTCAGGGCCTCGATCATCCGGAAGTAGAGCTGGACGGTGGCCTCCACGTCCTCCCGGCGGAACACCTCCTCGCCCAGGAGGTCCACGGTGGAGTAGAGACCCAGCTTCGAGTGGAGCTCGTCGGCCTTCGCCACGCCGGTGGCGATGCCCTTGCCCGCGATGTAGGGGGCGGCGAAGGTGCGGACCAGCGGCCCGGGCATGAGATCGATGAGGGTGCGTTTCAGGTCCACGAGCTTCCTCCGTTCCCGCGCGCCCCGCCATCCGCCGGGCTCGCGGCCTTCCAAGGATAGCGAAGCGGCCCTTTCCGCCGGGCGAGATGTGACCGGAGAGACAATGGCTGCGCATCGGATTCACCCGCCTCCCACTGCAAAAGCCCGCGGAGATGAATCCGCGGGCTTCAGGAATTGGAGGTTTCTCTGGGCCTTGAACCAGGATTCGGATTCAGGATTCACGGCCTAGTAGGCGTTTGCCTCAAGAGTCTTCCTCGGGCATGGGGATGAGGCGGGGTCCGACGCCATGGCTGTACTCGGGGGGAGATCCGAAAGAGAAATGGCCACTTCCGGAGAGGGCCTATGCGGCGAAACGGAGGACTGCTCCGCCGAAACCGCTGCTGGTGGAGGGCGGCGTATTCGGGTCCTCGGAACACACCCACCCGAGGATCCGCCTCACTTCTTGGTTTTGGGCATAGCGGCGCCGCGCGAGGAGGGCTCCTCCTCCGTCAGGCGATCCTTCATCTCCTTCATTCGCTCCCCAAGGGCATCCAGATCGAGGTCGGTCTTCTTGACCTTGGGGAACATCTCGCCCTGCTCTTCCTTCACGTGATGGCGGATGTACTCGCTCAGGACTTTCACCTTCGCGTTGTAGAGATCGTCGTCCGGCTCCATCCCTTGGAGCTGACGGATGAGGGCCTTGGCGCCGGCGTGCTCCACCTTGGCCTCGTCCATGATGTCGTCATCATCAATGGCCTCGCGGGCGGCGGGGTAGAAGACCTTTTCCTCAATGGCGGTGTGGACCGTCAACTCGGAGCAGATCTGCTCCACGATCGCGCGGCGTTCCTCCACGGGCCCATCATCCTTGATCTCCTCGAAGGAATCGAAGAGCGCGAGCACCTTCTGGTGGTCGCTCTTGAGGAGGGAGATGGCGTCCATGGTGGCGGTGCCGGTGGGAGATTCGGATTTCTTGGGAGTGGTCATCGCGTGCCTCGCAAAGAGAAGGGGGAGGGGGCCTGCGGTTCGACGGGAGAGATGTTCAACTGAATACCCCATCAAAGGCAGGATAGGATTGTAAGTCGATTGTAGTAATTCGGCAATAAATGTAATTTATCACTCTAAAATACCATAAAATCGCTCACGTCTGGCGGCACAGGAGCCTCCTCCCAAGCTGGGCCTCCGGCTACTACACATGAAGGCCCCGTCCGAATCCCGTCCGAGCGCCAAACCGACCCATTCCCTGACAGGTTTCGACCCAATGCAAAAAGCCCGCGGACGTAAATCCACGGGCCTCTGGGGTTGGTGGTTCCTCTGGGACTCGAACCCAGGACCCTCTGATTAAGAGTCAGATGCTCTAACCAGCTGAGCTAAGGAACCCCAGGAACACTAGTCTAGCACGGGCTCTGCGGGATGCAAGCGCCCGTTTTCGCTCACAGGGCGGGCATCCGCATGGCGGCGCGGACATCCTCCATGGTTTCCACGGCCACGGCCCGGGCCCGGGCGCTGCCGTCCTTCAGAACGGCCTGCAGGTCGGCGGGGCGGGAAAGGCTGTCCTCGATCCGCTCCCGCACGGGGGCCACGCGGCGGATGACGGCTTCGGCGACGCGCTTCTTGCAGTCGAAGCACCCGATTCCGGCGCGGCGGCACTCCACGTTCACCAGCTCCACGGTGGCGGCGTCGCTGAACAGCTTGTGGAACTCGAACACGGGGCAGATCTCGGGATTGCCGGGATCGGTCTTGCGCACGCGGGCCGGGTCGGAGGCCATCTGGCGGGTGCACTTCTCCAGGATCGCGGCGTCGGTGTCCCGCAGGTAGACGCAGTTCCCGTAGCTCTTGGACATCTTGCGACCGTCGAGGCCTGGCACCTTGGGCGTCTTGGTGAGCACCGCCTCGGGTTCGGGGAAGACCTCACGCTGGTAGAGGTGATTGAAGCGGCGCACCACTTCGCGCGCCAGTTCCAGGTGGAAGAGCTGATCCTCGCCCACCGGCACCTTCCGGGCCTTGTAGACGATGATGTCGGCGGTCTGGAGCAGCGGGTAGCCCAGGAAGCCGTAGCTGCCGAGGTCGGCCACGGCGTTCTGGAGCTTCTCCTTGTAGGTGGGCACGCGCTCCAGCCACGAGAGCGGCGTGATCATCGACAGCAGCAGGTGCAGCTCCGCGTGCTCCTTCACCAGGCTCTGGACGAAGATCGTCGCCTTCTGCGGATCGAGCCCCGCCGCCAGGTAGGTGGCCGTCAGCTCCAGCGTGGCGGGCCAGACCTCCTCCACCGCCTCGTACTTCGACGTGAGGGCGTGCCAGTCCGCGATCATGTAGAAGGCTTCGCCTTCGCCCTGGAGCCGCGTGAAGTTGTCCAGGGCCCCCACCAGGTGGCCGATGTGCTGGGAGCCGGAGGGCTGGATTCCGGAGAGGACGCGGGGCTGCATGGATCAGGCTCCAAGGAACAGGCGGGCGATGGTTTCGATTCCGGCCAGGATCACGCCGAACACGGGGCCGATGACGTAGCCCAGCAGGCCGGTGAGGGCGAGGACGATGAGGACGCCGCCCATCCAGGGCTGGACGCGGTCGTACTTGGGCAGCCAGCGCCAGGGCAGCAGCCCCCGCAGGATGCCGGAGCCGTCGAGGGGCCCGATGGGCAGGAGGTTGAACAGGGCCAGGCCGAGGTTGATCAGCACCAAGCGTCCCGTGAGGGCCATGGCCAGCGTCAGCCCCGTGCCCAGACCCAGAGCCTGGAGGCTTTCCACGCGCTGGGCGAGGAGGGCGTGGGCGAACAGCCGCAGCTCCAGCGGCGGAGGCGGCGCCGCCATCTTGACGAGCGCGAGGAGCACGCCCAGGAACAGGACGGCCAGCGCGACGTTGGATATGGGGCCGGCGGCGGAGACCAGGGCCATGCCGCCCCGCTGGGTGAAGCGCCGGGTGAGGTTGCGGGCGTCCACGGGCACGGGCTTGGCCCAGCCGATGAAGGGAATGCCCGTCGCCATGCCCAGCAGGGGGAACACGAAGGTCCCGATGGGATCCATGTGGGCCAGCGGATTCAGCGTCATCCGCCCCAGCCGCGCCGCCGTGTCGTCCTGCAGCCAGTGCGCCGCCGTGGCGTGGCTGGCCTCGTGCACGCTGAGGCTGAACAGGAGGGCCACGTAGCTGACGAGAATGGTGGGGATGGAGATGCTGTCGAACACCCGGACTCCGGCAATCACCCAGTGTACAGGCTGATGGACACGCTATGCTGACTGCTTCCAGGAGTGGAGCATGCACCTCAGGCCCAACGCTCCCGCCGCCGTGAGCGCCGGGAAGTCCGTGATCGGCTTCAACATCGTCAACGGCCGCGAGGTGGAAGGCGACCTGGGGATGATCGAATCCCGATCGGCCGTGGATCGGCGCGATCTGGTGGGCATGTTCCCCGACAGCGGCGAGAAGGACGTGGCCCGCGCCGCCAAGGCCGCCGCCGACGCCCTGCCCGCCTGGTCCGCGCTGCCCGCCTCCCACCGTGCGGACCTGATCCGCCGCGCGGCGGAGCACCTGGAGCGCCACCGCGACAAGCTGGCCCGGATCCTCACCCGCGAGATCGGGATGACGCAACAGGAGGCCCAAACGGAACTGCAGGAGGCCATCGACGCCTGCGCCTTCTTCGTGGCCGAGACCGAGAACCTCTCCCGCCGCGCCCACCGCCGTCCCGTGGGGGTCTGCGGAATTCTCGCCACGGGCGCCTCGCCCCTGGCCGCGCCGCTGCGGAAGCTGGCGCCGGCGCTCCTCTCCGGGAACACCGTGGTGTGGAAGCCCAGCGACAACGCCCCCACCGCGGCCTACCTCCTGATGAGGCTGCTGATGGAGGCCGGCCTGCCCGCCGGGGTGGTGAACACCGTCAACGGCAAGGGCCGCGCCGGCTGCGGAAAGCACTTCCTGGGCGGCATCGAGAAGGGCCACTACCAGGCGTTCAGCTTCATCGGTTCGGCGCCCCTGGGCATCGCCGTGGGCGAGACCTGCGGCCGCCGCCTGCTGGTGGCCGACCTGGAGGTCACCGCCAAGGGCACCTTCCTCGTCCTGCCCGACGCCGACCTGGACCGCGCCGCCGCGGACGCGCTGGCCATGGGCTTCGGCCAGGCCGGGCAGCGCCCCGTGGGCCTCGCCAACATCCTGGTCCACGAGGCCTGCGCCAAGGCCTTCCGGGAACGGTTCCTCGCCGGTCTGGCGGCACTGCCCGTGGGCAATCCCCTGTCGGATGCGGACGTGATCTGCGGGCCGATGATGAACGCCCGCCTGGCGACGACTTTCCGCGACCGCCGGGATGCCGCCCGCGAAAGCGGGGCCGCCCTCGTGGCCGGCGGCGACCACTGGACCGAAGCCAACCGCACGGCGCAGGTGCGGGGCGACGTGGGCCACGGGGCCTACCTCCAGCCCTGCGTGTGGGAGGGCGTGACACCGGAATCGGACCTGTTCGCCGACCAGACGCCCGGGCCCTCCGTGAACCTGTGTTCGGTCCGCGATTTCGACGAGGCCCTGGTCTGGGCGAACCTGTCGCCGGCGCGCGTCGCCAGCAGCCTCTACACCCAGGATCCCCACGCCATCGCCCGCTTCTCCCGCGAGATCCACGCCGACCTCACGGGGATCAACGCCCCCGCCGGGGACGGATCCACCCGCATCCCCCTCGCCGGCCTGGGCGTTCGCCCCGGCGCCCGCCCCGCCCTGGAGGTCTTCTCCCGCTGGCAGGTCCTCGCAGGGGACGCCTGCGAGGACACCCACCCCGGCGCCCCCGCCCTCGCCGCGGGAACCCTCCAGACGGACTGGGACAGCCTGTAGGACGCGCCAACCGCCAAGACGCCGAGAACGCCTGATCTGTTTTTCTTGGGGTCTTCGCGTCTGGGTGACGAATCTTTCTAGGCAGCCAGACGAAACCTCAAAAGCCCAGCCGGCCAAGCGCCGCTGGGAGGTCGCCCACGGGGGCGCCGAGAACCAGGCGCAGCAGGAACTCGGTGTTGCCCTCACCGCCCTTGATGGGACTCTCGGCGAGGTCCTGGGGGCGCAGGTCCGTGCCGGCGAAAAAGGCCCAGGCCTCCTCCACGACGCGCCGGTGGACGGCGGGATCGCGGACGATTCCCCCGGCGCCCACATCGTCGCGCCCCGCCTCGAACTGGGGCTTCACCAAGAGGACCGCATCGGCGCCCGGGCTGAGGCTGGGAAGCACCGGCGGGATGGCCAGCCGCAGCGAGATGAAGCTCAGGTCCGCCACCAGCAGGCCGCAGCGCTCCGGAATGGCCGCGGGATCCCAGGTGCGGAGGTTCACCTGCTCCATGGAGACCACCCGCGCGTCGCTGCGCAGCTTCCAATGGAGCTGGTTCGTGCCCACGTCCACGGCGTAGACCTTCGCCGCGCCCCGCTGGAGGAGGCAGTCCGTGAAGCCGCCGGTGCTGGATCCCGCGTCGAAGCAGGTCCGGCCGGCGGGATCGAGGTTCCAGCGGTCCAGGGCGCCCGCCAGCTTGAGCCCGCCGCGGCTGACGAAAGGAAGCGCCTCGCCCCGCAGGCGGATGGGGGCTGCCTCGTCCACGGCCGTCCCGGCCTTGGTGACGGGGCGGTCGTCCACCAGCACGTCCCCCGCCAGGATCCGGGCCTGGGCCTTGGCGCGGGTCTCGCACAGGCCGCGCTGCACGAGCAGTTGATCGAGGCGCGCTTTAGCCACGGCTCAGCTTCCTCTGCCGCGCGATCTCCTTGCGGTAGGCGCCCACATTCCGGTTGTGGCCGCCCAGATCCGGCGCGAACGTGTGCCCGCCCTTCCCCGTGGCGACGAAGTACAGGTCCTTTCCCGAAAGCGGCTCCCGCGCGGCCTCGATGGCGGCGGGACTGGGGATCGCGATGGGCGTCGGCGGCAGTCCGGCCACGGCGTAGGTGTTGAAGCGGCTGGGGCGGTGGATGTCCTCGCGGGTGGGCGGCGTGAAGCGCAGGTCCCCGCTGGCCCACCGGGCGTACAGGCTGGTGGGATCGCACTGGAGCCGCATGCCCAGATCCAGGCGGCGCTTGTAGACGCCCGCCACCTTGGGCTGCTCCTCCGGCAGCTTCGTCTCCTTTTCCACGAGGCTGGCCAGGATCAGGGTCTCGTAGGGCGGGAGCGGTCCCTCTTCCAATTTGGGCCGCACCTGGTCGCGGAAGGCCTCGACGAGCAGGAGCATCACCTCCTCGGGCTCCATGGCGTGATGGAGCCGGTAGGTGGCGGGCGCCACCAGGCCTTCGAGGTTCTCCGCGCCCTCGAAGCCCGCGATCTTCGCCAACCGCGGGCTCTTCCATAGGGTCCAGAACACGCTCTCGGGCACGAAGTCCTTCAGCCGCCGCTGGATGGACCACCCGTGGACGCCTTCGGGAAGCGTGACCGGGGTGTAGTGGATCTCCGCCCGCCGCAGCTTGCCGGCCACGTCCGCGAGGCTGGCGCGGGAAGTGAAGGTGTACTCGCCGCGGATCAATTGGAGCTTGCGGGCGCGGGCCCACAGCTTGAACAGGGAGGCCGAGCGGATCACGCCGTCCCGCTCCAGCTGCTCCGCCACCTGATCCACACTCGCGCCGCGCTTCACCAGGACGGTGGCGTCCCGACGGAGGGGCCCGGTGCCCTTCCACGCCCACCACCCGCCCACAGCCGGGGCCACGGCCAGAACGGCGGTGGCCAGGAGGAGACGAAGGGAGGTGGAGGAACGCGCCATGGCTCCAGAATGCCGTGCTAGCGTGGATCCATCCACCCAGGGACCCCATGAACGACACCGGCTACCGCCGCCACGTCGGCCTCTTCTCAGCCACCATGCTGATCGCCGGCTCCATGATCGGCAGCGGCGTTTTTATCGTCGCAGCGGATATGGTGCGCACCGGCGGATCCGGCGGATTCCTGCTCACGGCCTGGGGGCTCACGGCGGTGCTGACGCTCTTCGCGGCCCTCAGCTACGGCGAACTGGCAGGGCTCTTCCCCCAGGCCGGCGGCCAGTACACCTACCTTCGCGAGACCTACGGCCCCGCAGCGGGCTTCCTCTACGGCTGGACCTTCTTCGTCGTCATCGAGTGCGGCACCATCGCGGCCGTGGCGGTGGGTTTCGGGAAATACCTGGGGTCCTTCTATCCGGCGGTCACCGATACCGTCTGGCTGGGCCCCCATCTGGACGTGCCCCTGTTGAAAGTGGGCGGGGGGATCGCGGTGGGCCCCTACCACCTGGGGCTGACGCCGTCGCGGCTGTCGGCCATCGCCGTGGTGGTGCTGCTCAGCGCCGTGAACCTCTACGGCGTGAAGCTGGGCTCCCGCATCCAGAACCTGTTCACCGTGGTCAAGATCGGCGGGCTGGCGGCCCTCATCCTGCTGGGCCTCTTCCTCCGCCCTCCGGTCCTTCCTTCCCAGGCCCCCTTCGTGCCCGCGGCTGGGACCGCCCTGCCCTTCCTCACGGCCCTGCTGGTGGTGCAGACGGGCAGCCTGTTCTCGGCGGACGCCTGGAACGCCATCACCTTCATCGCCGGCGAAGTGAAGGCCCCCGAACGGACCATCCCCCTTTCCCTGTTCATCGGCACCACGCTGGTCTGCGGCCTCTACGTCCTCGCCAACGCCGCCTACCTGAAGGTCCTCGGGCCCGCGGGCATCGCCACGGCGCCCCAGGATCGGGTGGGCAGCGCGGCGCTCCAGGCCCTGCTGGGGCCGGGCGGGGGACTCCTGATGGCCGGGAGCATCCTCATCTCGATGTTCGGCTGCCTGAACGGCCTGGTGCTGTCCGGCGCGCGGGTGTACCAGCGCATGGCCGCGGACGGCCTCTTCCATCCCCGCGCCGCGGTCCTCAACGCCCACGGCGTGCCGGGCTTCGGGCTGGGCATCCAGGCGCTGTGGACCTGCCTCCTGACGCTGACGGGCACCTACGGGCAGTTGCTGGACTTCGTCATGCTGCCCACGATCCTCTTCTACGCCCTCACGGTGGGCGGCCTGTTCCTCCTCCGGCGGCGGCGGCCGGACCTGCACCGTCCCGTCCGGGCCTGGGGCTATCCCGTGGTCCCCGCGCTGTATTTGGTGGGGGCCTTGGCCATCGTCGGCGCCCTCTTCATCCACCGCCCCAGCTACTCCTGGCCGGGCCTCATCCTCGTGGCGCTGGGCTGGCCCGTCTACCTGGCGGGGAAGCCCCGCGTCGCCCGCTCCTGAAGGAGTTCCCATGACCCACCTCGTCATCCTCGGCGCCGGCCGCGTGGGCGGCGCCATGGCCCGGGACCTGGCGCCGGATTTCGACGTCACCGTGGCCGACCGCTCCGAACCCGCGCTGGCGCGGATGCGGGAGGCCGGCATCGCCGCCCGCGCCGCGAATCTCGCCGATCCCGCCCAGGTGAAGACCGCCGTCGCGGAGGCGGACCTCGCCGTGGGCGCGGTGCCCGGGTTCATGGGCTTCGCCACGGCCAAGGCCATTCTCGAAGCCGGCAAGCCGCTGGTGGACATCTCCTTCTTCGACGAGGACTGCTTCGAGCTGGACGCCCTGGCCAAGGCCAAGAACCTCACCGCCATCGTGGATTGCGGCGTGGCGCCCGGCTGCGGGAACCTCATCCTGGGCGACCTGTCGCGCCAATGGGACCGGATCGACGCCTTCGAGTGCCTGGTGGGCGGACTCCCCGTCGTGCGGACGTGGCCCTACGAATACAAGGCCGGGTTCAGTCCCATCGACGTGATCGAGGAGTACACCCGCCCCGCCCGCTACGTGAAGGGCGGCCGCACGGTGACGATGCCCGCCCTGTCGGAGCCGGAACTGATCGATTTCGGCGGGCTGGGCACCCTCGAATCCTTCAACACCGACGGCCTCCGCAGCCTCATCCGCAGCTTTCCCGAGATCCCCGACATGAAGGAGAAGACCCTGCGCTACCCGGGCCACATCGAGAAGATGCGGATCCTCCGCGAGACGGGCTTCTTCCGCAAGAGCCCGATTCCCGTGGGCGACGGCCAGGTGGTGCCCCTCGATCTGGCGACCGCGCTGCTTTTCCCGCTGTGGCAGATGGAGGAGGGCGACGAGGATTTCACGGTGATGCGCGTGGCTGTGGAGGGCGAGAAGGGCGGCCAGCGGATGCGGCGGGAACTGAACCTCCTGGACCGCTACGATCCCGCCACCCGGACCACCTCCATGGCGCGCACCACCGGCTACACCTGCACCGCCGCCGTGCGCCTTCTCGCCGCCGGTGGCTACGCCCGCAAGGGCATCAGCCCCCCGGAGCGCGTGGGCCAGGAGCCCGGCGCCTGGGACTTCATCCGCGAAGAGCTCGCCAAGCGCGGCGTCGTGTTCCGGGAGGGCTGATCAAAAACGTTTCACCACCAAGACACCAAGAACGACCCCGCTTTTCTTGGTGTCTTGGTGGTGAGTCTTTTTCTTGTGAACGGCTCAGCCTTCCAGTTCCCGGTGGCGGACGCTCAGGGAGGTCACTTCCCGCTCCAGGCGGCAGGCCAGCATCTCCACCAGGGCCACGGAGCGGTGCTGGCCGCCGGTGCAGCCGATCGCCAGCGTGTGGTAGGCGCGGCCCTCCTGCTGGACCAACGGAAGGGACCAGCGGAGCCAGGATTCGGCGCGCTCCAGGAACTCCCGGAATTCGGGGCACTCCAGGAGGTACTCCTGTACCGGCCAATCGCGGCCGGTGAGGGGCTTGAGGGCCTCCACGTAGTAGGGATTGGGCAGGAAGCGGGCGTCGAGCACCACGTCGGCGTCCGGCGGCACACCGCGCTTGAACCCGAAGCTGAGGAGCCGCACGGCGGTGCGACGCGTCGGAAGGGCCGGGACCAGCGCCGCCACCCGCTGCCGCAGCTCCGACAGGCCCATCCGGCTGGTGTCGAGAATGGTCGTGGCGAGGGCGCGGATGGGCGCCAGCAGCTCCCGCTCCCGGCGGATGCCCTCCCCCGCGGAGCCCAGCAGGGCGAGGTGGTGGGGCCGGCGGGTTTCGGAATAGCGACGGAAGAGGATCTCGTCGTCCGCCTCCATGAAGACCACCTGCACCGGGATGTTCCCCATCCGCAGGCGCTCGACCAAGGGGCCGAATTCCTGGGCGAAGTCCTCCTGCCGGCTGTCCATCCCCACCACCAGCCGATCCCGGCCGGGCTGGAGCTTCGACTCCAGTTCCAGCAGGGGCTCCAAAAGGCGGGGCGGGACGTTGTCCAGGGCCGTGCAGCCGGTATCCTCCAGCGCCCCCAGGACGGAGTGGCGCCCGGCTCCCGAAAGGCCCGTTACGACGATGAGTTCCATGGGCTAGACGCTATCAGGTGTCGGGCGCGCGGAGTCAGCAAAAACCGAGGGGCCTCCGCGGAGGCCCCTCGAAGCGTGCGACGACTGAGAATCAGTCCTCAAGCCCGCCCGCGGTGAAACGCAGGACGCGCTGGATCCCCTCGGGAGCGTTCCCCTGCTCGTCGGGGCCCAGTTCGATGGTCTCGGCGGGAACGCGGAAGAAGTCGTCGTCAGGAACGTAGGCAGGCTGCGGTTCCACGCGGTAGAGGTAGGAGATGATTTCGTCCTCGTAGCCGAAGCGCATCTGCTCGAAGTATTCGAAGCTCTCTCGCTTGTATTCGACGAGGGGATCCTTCTGGCCGTAGCCGCGGAAGCCGATGGCTTCCTTCAGGTGGTCCATGACCAGGAGGTGCCGCTTCCAGGCCGCGTCGATGATCTGGAGGATGGACCAGCGCTCGTAGCTACGCATTCCGTCGCCGCCCAGCCGCTCGTCCTTGCCCTCATAGACCCGCTTCACCAGGACGGAGAGCGCCTCGGTGGCCTGAGCCTGGGGCAGCTGGCCCACGGCCTCGACCTCCTCGCCGGTGATGGCGAAAAGCTGCTCCACGCGCTCGCGGAAGCCCGGGAGGTCGCGCTCGCCCTTGTCCGCCAGGAAGTCGTTGCAGATGCCTTCCGCGATCTCCCCCGCGACCTGGAGCACGTAGTCCTTGGTGTTGCCCTTGAGGATCTCCGTGCGCAGCCCGTAGAAGAAGATGCGCTGCTTGTTCATGACGTCGTCGTACTCGAGCAGGTGCTTGCGGATCTCGAAGTGGTGGGTCTCCACGCGTTTCTGGCTGCGCTCGATGGCGCGGGTGACCATGCCCGCCTCGATGGGCTCGTCGTCGTTCATGCCCATGGCGCCCATGAGGTTCTTGATCCGCTCGCCGCCGAAGATCCGCATCAGGTCGTCCTCTAGGGACAGGTAGAAGCGGCTGGAGCCGGGATCGCCCTGGCGGCCGGCGCGGCCGCGGAGCTGGTTGTCGATGCGGCGGCTCTCGTGGCGCTCCGTGCCCAGGATGTGCAGCCCCCCGAGGGAGACCACTTCCTCGTGCTCGGCCGCGGTCTGCTCGCGCATCCGGTCCACGAGGGCGGTGAATTCGGGCGTCTCGAGGCCCTCTTCGTCGTAGAGGGCGATGTCCTTCTTCTTGGCTTCGAGCCGGGCCAGGCCCTCGGGGTTGCCGCCCAGGATGATGTCCGTGCCGCGGCCCGCCATGTTGGTGGCGATGGTGACGGCGCCCTTGCGCCCCGCCTGGGCCACGATCTCCGCTTCCCGCTCGTGGTGCTTCGCGTTGAGCACGACGTGGGGGATGCGGGCGGCCTTCAGTGCCTCGGCCAGGTCCTCGCTGCTCTCGATGCTGGCGGTGCCCACCAGGACCGGCTGGCCCTTGGTGTGGAGATCCTTGATCTCTTCGACGATGGCCTTCTTCTTTCCGGCGCGGGTGGCGTAGACCGTGTCCGCGAAGTCCCGGCGGACCATGGGCATGTTCGTGGGAACGATGATCACGTCCAGCTTGTAGATGGAGTGCAGCTCCGTCGCCTCGGTCTCGGCGGTGCCGGTCATGCCCCCCAGCTTGGCGTACATCCGGAAGAAGTTCTGGAAGGTGACGGTGGCGAGGGTCTGGTTCTCGGCGTTGACCTCCACGCCCTCCTTGGCCTCGATGGCCTGGTGGAGGCCGTTGGACCAGCGGCGGCCCGGCATCAGACGGCCCGTGAACTCGTCCACGATGACCACTTCCATGCCCTTGCCGTCCTCCTTGGGGCGGACCATGTAGTCCACGTCCAGGCGGTAGAGGTTGTGGGCCAGCAGGGCCTGGTTGAGGCCGTGCAGGGTCTCGATGCTGCCCGGATCGTAGAGGTTGGCCACGCCGAGGAGCTGCTCCGCGCGGTGGATCCCGCCGTCGGTGAGCATCACCTGGCGGTCCTTCTCGTCCACCTTGTAATCCTCTTCCTTCTGCAGCTTGGGAACCACGGCGTCGATCCGGAAGTATTTGGAGGTGTCCTCCTCGCTGCTCCCGGCGATGATCAGCGGCGTGCGGGCCTCGTCGATCAGGATCGAGTCCACCTCGTCCACGATGGCGAAGTGGAAGCCGCGCTGGGTGAACTCCTCCAGGTCCCACTTCATGTTGTCGCGGAGGTAGTCGAAGCCCAGCTCGTTGTTGGTGGCATAGGTGATGTCGCAGCCGTAGGCGTCGCGGCGCTGCTGATCGTCCAGCCCGTGCTGGATGATCCCGATGCTGAGGCCCAGCCACGTGTAGAGCCGGCCCATCCATTCGGCGTCGCGGCGGGCCAGGTAGTCGTTCACGGTGACCAGGTGGGCGCCCTTCCCCGCCAGGGCGTTCAGGTAGAGCGGCAGGGTCGCGGTCAGGGTCTTGCCCTCACCCGTGCGCATCTCGGAGACCTTGCCCTCGTGGAGGACCATGCCGCCCACGAGCTGCACGTCGAAGTGCCGCATCTTGAGCACGCGCTTGGAGGCCTCCCGGGCCACGGCGAAGGCCTCGGGCAGGATCTCGTCCAGGGTGGCGCCGTTCGCCAGCTTCTCCTTGAAGTAAGGCGTCTTGGCCTTGAGCTCATCGTCGCTGAGGACGGAGATCGCGGGCTCCAGGGCGTTGATGTCCTGGACCTTGGCCCACAGGCGCTTCAGCTCGCGGTCGTTCTTGGAGCCGATGAGTTTCTTCAGGAGGGTATCGAGCATGGAACCATCCAATCGCGTAAACCGCTGATTGTAACCCGAGGCACCGTCGATTCCCAGTCGCAGGGCGCGTTCCCAAGGTCCCGCGGTTGCCGAAGTTACCCACTGCGGGCACACTGATCGTTTGGATTCCGGAGAGAACATGGCCCTTGAGCGCACCTTCGCCATCGTCAAGCCCGACGCCGTCAAGGACGGCCACGTCGGCGAGATCGTCACCGCCATCGAGCAGAGCGGCCTCAAGATCGTGGGCCTCAAGCTGACGCGGCTCACGCCCGCCATCTGCCAGGGCTTCTACCACGAGCACGTGGGCAAGGGCTTCTACGCCGAGCTGGAGGCCTTCATGACGGAAGGTCCCGTGGCCCTGATGGTGCTGGAGGGCGAGAACGCCATCCTGCGCTGGCGCGACCTGATGGGCGCCACCAACCCCGCCAACGCCGCCGAAGGCAGCCTCCGCAAGCGCTTCGGCGCCAACATCGGCCGCAACGCCACCCACGGCAGCGACAAGCCGGAGAGCGCCCAGTTCGAGGTCAGCTACTTCTTCAACGCCTTCGAGCAGTTCTGAACCGGGGAGAATCCCAGACGAAAACCGGCGCCTCAGGCGCCGGTTTTCGCGTGAAGGGAGCCCTCAGCCCTCCGCCACCGCCTGAAGGGCCGACTGGCACAGGCGCCGGACGCCGGGAAGCAGGTCGGCGGCCTGGAGACCCCGGTCGCTGAACCACTGGCCGCCGGGCGGAGGCACCGGAAGCTCCTCCTCCGGCGCCTTGGTGCGGAGCAGATGACTGAGGTAGAGCCGCTGCTGGCCTTCAAGCCCCTCCAGCCGCAGCAGCCACGGCGTGGGCAGGCGGCTGGTCCGCTCGTCGAACACCACCGGCAGGCGCGAGTCGTCCACGAACCGGAAGGGCATGCCCCAGGCGGCCTCTACCTGGGCGTTGAGCAACGCCGTGGGCAGGAACCCCGGCGACCAGGGGATCTGGGCGGGCATGAGCAGGCCGCGGTGCGGACTGTGGGGCGAAGGCACCAGCAGGACAAACGGCGTCTGCTGCCCGTGGACCAGCACGCCCTCGATGAAGGTGGTGAGGTGGACCCGGCCTTCGGCCATCACCGCCCCCCGGCCGTCTCCAGCTCCTGGAGCAGGCGGTCCCGGGCCACGGAAACCTCCGCCACGGCGGCTTCGGGCTTGAGCTTGACGACTTCCTTGGTGCGGCGGTCGCGCAGTTCCACGATGCCGTCCTTCAGCCCCTTGGCGCCGACGGTGAGGCGCAGGGGGAAGCCGAGGAGGTCCGCGTCCTTGAACTTGGCGCCGGGGCTGAGGCCCTCGCGGTCGTCGTGGAGCACCTCGAAGCCCGCGGCCTCCAGATCCTTCTCCACCTGCGCGGCCACGCCGGCCACGTCCTCATTGGCGGGATCCAGGCAGACCACGTGGACGTGGTAGGGCGCCAGGGGCCAGGGCCAGACGATGCCGTCGGCGTCGTAGTTCTGCTCGATGGTCGCGGCCACGGTGCGGGTGATCCCGATGCCGTAGCAGCCCATCACCATGGGGTTCTCCTTGCCCTGCTCGTCGAGGAAGGTGCAGGACATGGCCTTGGAGTACTTCAGGCCCAGCTTGAAGACCTGGCCCACTTCGATCCCGCGGAAGGCCTGGTAATGGCCCTTCCCGCAGCGGGTGCAGGCGTCGCCCTCGGCCGCCATCCGCAGGTCCGCGAAGGCGCAGCCCGGCAGGTCCCGGGCGGGATCGAGCCCGAAGTGGTGGAAGTCCGTGCGGTTCGCGCCGCAGGTGAGGTTGACCGCGCCTTCCAGGCTGCGGTCGACGAGAAGCTTTACATCCTTGAGACCCACAGGCCCCATGAACCCGGTCTTGGCGCCGGTGAAGGCCTCGGCCTCCTCCAGGGGCATCAGCTCCAGCTCGGCGGCGCCGAGGAGGTTCTTCACCTTGACCGGATTGACCTCGTGGTCGCCGCGGAGCACCGCTCCCACCAGCTGGGTGGCCCCATCGGCGAAGGTGGCGCGGTAGAGGAAGAACTTGCTGGTCTGCGCGATGGGCATGCCGTCGTGGTCGGCGTCCTTCATGGCCGCCGCCTGCTCCGCCTGGCCCACGATCCCGGGGGTGCTGAAGTGGTCGCGCTTCAGCTCGAAGGCCTTCCCATGGTCGCCCGCGGGCAGGGCCGGAGCCTCGGTCTTCTCGATGTTGGAGGTGTATTCGCAGGCGTCGCAGCTGAGGATGGCGTCCTCGCCGCTGCCCGCCAGGACGTGGAACTCGTGGGTGAAGCTGCCGCCGATGGCGCCGCTGTCCGCTTCCACGGGCCGGAACTTCACGCCCAGCCGCGAGAAGATCCGCTTGTAGGCGTTGAACATCGCCCAGTACATGCGGTCCGCGCAGGCGTCGTCGGGGTGGAAGGAGTAGCCGTCCTTCATGCTGAATTCCCGGCCCCGCATCAGGCCGAAGCGGGGGCGGCGCTCGTCCCGGAACTTGGTCTGGATCTGGAAGAGGTTCATGGGCAGCTGCTTGTAGCTGCGCACGTTCTTGCGAACGATGTCGGTGATCGCCTCTTCGTGGGTGGGACCCAAACAGAAGTTGTAGAACTCGCGCTCGTCGGGCTTCTCGCCCCGGGCGCGGCGCTCAGCGAGCTCGGCCTTGGCCTTCCGGTCGCAGAAGCGGAGCAGCTCGTCGCCGTAGAACTTCCAGCGGCCGCTCTCCTGCCACAGCTCCGCAGGCAGCACCGCGGGCATCAGCAGTTCCTGGCAGCCGTCCTTCGCCAGCTCCTCCCGGACGATCTCCTCGAACTTCCGGATGCTCCGGAAGGCCAGGGGCAGGTAGCTGTAGATCCCCGCCGCGACCTTCTGGATCATCCCCGCCCGCATCATGAGCTGCTGGCTCACCACGTCGGCGTCGCGCGGCGTCTCGCGCAGGGTCTGGATCAGGAGCTTCGACTGCTTCATGGGGGCCTCGAACTTTCGAGTCTAACCCAGGCAGCGGCTCCCACTCAGAAGCAGGAAACCGCGAAAGGCGCGAAAGCCCTGCGGGCCCGCGAAAAAGGCGGCTTGGCCATGGATCGGGCTCAGGTCCATGTTCGTAAGGCGTAAAGCTGAAACCGCAGATTCCGCAGATGACGCAGATGGGCGTCTCCTGCGCCTGCGGAGCCGCATCCCACATCGGCCCCCGCCCCGTTTTTCAATCTGCAGTTCCAGATTTTTCAGCTCGAGATTCACCAGTGATGGGGAGGGCGATTCCGGAATCCCTCTTTTTTCCGCGCCCTTTCGCGTCTTTCGCAGTTTCAGTTCAGGAGGCTCTGCACCAGGGCGCTGGCGGCTTTGCCGTCGAAGGCGGCGCCGTGGTCCGCCTGCAGGGCCTTCATCACCTGGCCCATGTCCTTCTTCGCGGTGGCGCCCGTGCGGGCGATGGCGGCCTTGACCGCCGCTTCCAACTCCGGACCCTCCAGCATCGCCGGGAGGTAGGGCGTCAGCAGCTCGATCTCCGCCCGCTCCTGGGCCGCGCGGTCCGCCTGCCCGACTTTCTCGAACTGGGCGACGCTGTCCTCCCGGGACTTCACCAGGCGCTTGAAGACCGCCAGGGCATCCGCTTCGGGCAGCTCCCCCTGGGGGCTGAGCCCCTTGGCCACCGCCTCGTTCTTGTAGGCGGCCAGGGCCATCCGCAGGACCTGGGTCCGGGCGGCGTCCTTGGCCAGCATGGCGGTCTTGAGGTCGGCCTGAAGGCGAGCGAGCATGGGCAACTCCGAAGGAGCCCTATGGTGGCCGACCCGGAAAGGCCCCTCAAGGGCGGGAATCCCCTGCCCCGGAAATCATGCCGGAGAATTCCTTAGCCGAAACTGCCATCATCAAGATGTGAACCTGGGGCCCCATGAACGTCGCCTTCATCAATCCATTCATCGAGTCCACCCTCCGCAGCCTGGAGATGATGGCCAGCGTCACCGCCGAGAAGGCGGGACTGGCCGTCAAGGAAGACCTCATCACCACCTATGACATCTCCGCGATCATCGGGATCACGGGCGACACGTCAGGCTCCATCATCCTCAGCTTCCCGGTCGGCCTCGCGTGCCGCATCGCCAGCAACATGCTGATGGAGGAGATCAAGGAGCTGAACCAGAGCGTGGAGGACGCCATCGGCGAGATCGGGAACATCGTCGTGGGCGACGCCCGCCGGCTGCTCATCCAGGACGGGTTCAGCCTGTCCATCTCCGTTCCCACCGTGGTGGTGGGCAAGGGGCACAAGATCAGCCGCAGCGGCGACATCCCCTGCATCGCGATCCCCTTCCGCACGTCCGCCGGCGAGTTCGAAGTGAACGTGGGCCTGAAGGACTAGGAAGCGGCTTCCGCATACGCATGAAAAAGGGGCGCCGACGGCGCCCCTTTTTCGGTCCAGCGTGAAGGTCTCAGGCCTTCTCGAACTTGATGACTTCCACGGGGCAACCGGCGGCGGCGGCCTCGATGCTGGCTTCCAGGTCCGTGCCGTAGCTGCCGGACAGGGGGCTCATCTCGTCGCGGTTCTCGGTGTCCTGGCCGTCCTCGCGCACGGAACCGTTGATGTTGCAGCTGGAATCGGTGACGTGGAACACGTCGGGACACTCCGCTTCGCAGGCGTTGCACACGATGCAGCCTTCTTCGATCCACACTTTGGTGATGGCCATGAGTCGTCTCCTCAAGGGTTCATTTAGGGGCCCGGGGGGCGGGCTCAATCCAAACAAATTAGCATCGCCCGGGCCCCTCGACCAAGGGCCGCGTGGGCTCCGCGGGCGTGGGAGACTGGAGTTGTGACGGAGATCCTATGACCCTGCGGGAATCAGGCATTCTGGCCCGCATCCGGGCGCTGCTGCCCGGCGGCGAGGGTCTGTTCGACGACTGCGGAGCCGTGCCGCCGCCGCCTCCGGGCCACACCCTGCTGGTGACGACGGACCTCATGGAAGCGGGCCAGCACTTCCGCCTGGATTGGCATCCGGCGGACCTCCTGGCGCGCAAGCTCCTGGCGGTGAACCTGTCGGACCTGGACGCCTCCGGGGCCGAGCCCTTCGGCTACACCCTCACCCTCGCCCTGGGCCCGGAGATCGACCCGCCCTGGCTGGAGGCGTTCCTCGGGGGGCTGGCCGCCGCCTCGCGGGAGGCCGGCGTGCGGGTTCTGGGCGGCGACACCGTGGGCCGTCCGGCAGGGCTGGGACTCGGTCTCACCGCCCTGGGATTCGCGGCGCGCTGGCTCCGGCGCGACGGGTTGCAACCGGGGGACGGACTCTTCGCGGACCAGCGCCTCGGCGCCAGCCTCCGCGGGCTGCGGAAATTGCAGGCGGGCCAGCGCTGGGATCCCGCCCATCCCGATCCGGATCTCGAAGCCCACCTCGCGCCGCGACCCAACCTCGGCCTGGGTCGACAGTTGGCGGCCCTTCCCGAAGTCCACGCCTGCCTCGACCTGTCCGACGGCCTCAGCCGCGACCTCCGGAATTTGGCGGAGGCCTCGGGCGTGAGCATCATCGTGGATCCCGGCCTGGACGAGGACGCCCTGCGCGGCGGAGAGGACTACGCCCGATGTTTCGGGAGTTCGCTGCCCCAAGCGGAACTGGAGCGCCGCCTGGGCCGGAGCCTGATTCCCGTGGGCCGCGCGGTGGAACGCGGGGCGGCGTCCCTGCTCGTCTATGATGGGGAACGTCCGCGCGCCGTGCCGGATCTCGGATTCGACCACTTCGCCCCATGACCGATCCCACCGCGCAGACCGCCCCCGCCCCCGCTTCCGGGAGCCCGCCGAAGGGCCCGTGGAACCGCCTCAAGGCCCACATCCTCCATCCAGAGCTGAGCGCGGAGCAGGTGGCCTGGAGCTTCGCCCTGGGCTTCTCCATCGCGTGGAATCCGCTGCTGGGGCTGCACACGGGGATGGTGTTCCTGTTCTGCGTGATCTTCCGCCGCCTGCACCGGCCCCTGATGATCCTGGCCATGCTGATCAACAATCCCTGGACCATGGTCCCCATCGCCACCGCCAGCACCTGGGTCGGCAACCTGGTGCGGGGCCGGTTCCACGGCGGTCCCATGCCCCGCATCGAATGGCACGAGATCGGCTGGCGCAGCTTCGTGACCTGGGACGGCTTCGAAGCCATGACCACCATGCTCCGCCCGATCCTCAAGTCCTACCTGCTCGGCGGCACGGTCTGCACCCTTCTCGCCCTGCCCCTGGGATACTTCCTGATGCTGTGGCTCGCCCGCCGGTTGCGCCGGATGCACTGGCCCCACCTCCCCCACCCTCCCCACGATTCCCCTTCCGGAGACTGACCATGGACATGCGTTTCCTGATGAAACAGGCCCAGCAGATGCAGGCGAAGCTGCAGGAGGCCCAGACCAACCTGCGCGTCGAGGGCACCGCCGGCGGCGAGCTGGTCAAGGTCACCCTCAACGGCTCGAAGGAGCTGGTCGGGCTGTCCATCGCCAAGGACGCCATGGATCCCGAGGATCCTTCCATGCTCGAAGACCTGCTGCTGGCCGCTTTCCGCGACGCCGCCGCCAAGGCCGACGAGACCATGAAGAAGCAGATGGGCGGCATGGGCGCGGGCCTGGGCCTCCCGGGCCTCGGACTCTGATCCCATGAAGCTGCCGCCGCCCCTGGAGGCCGTGGTCGAGAGCCTCCAGAAGCTGCCGGGCGTGGGCGCCAAGTCCGCCCAGCGGATGGCCCTGCACCTCCTGAAGGAGGGCCCCCAGGCGATGACCCATCTGGCCCACCAACTCCAGCAGGCGGCCGACAAGGTGGGCTTCTGCCAGGTCTGCGGCGCCTTCACCGACCAGCCCGTGTGCCCCATCTGCCTGGATCCCCGGCGGGATGCCGCCAGCCTCGTGGTCGTGGCCGAAGCCTCCAACGTCCTCAGCTTCGAGCGGAGCGGCCACTTCCGGGGGCGCTACCACGTCCTCGGCGGCCTGATCTCCCCCCTGCGCGGGGTGGGACCGGACCAGTTGCGCGTGCGTGAACTGCTCAGGCGGCTCGAGGATGGCGCCATCCAGGAGCTGATCCTCGCCACCAATCCCACCGTGGACGGCGAAGCCACCGCCAGCTGGCTGGCCCGCATCCTCGAACCCATCGGCGTGCGCACCACCCGGATCGGGCTGGGGCTCCCCATCGGCAGCGACCTGGAATACGCCGACGAACTCACCCTGGATCGGGCCATGGAAGGGCGGCGGCTTATCGGGTAAGCCGGGACATCAGCTCTTTAAAAGATCACCGCCAAGACACCAAGGGCGCCAAGAACTGGACTGGCGATCGGCCTGGAGAAAATTTGGCGGTGATCTTTTTGTAATTCGAAATCAGTACTTCACCGACACGTCGCCCTTGGCCCAGGCCTGGCAGGCGAGGCGCTGATCGGGGCCGGCTTTGAGGACGGCCAGGACGCGGGCTTCGGCCGCGCCCTTATCGCTGAGGTGCTCGGCGCCTTCAACGACGGTGACGAGGCAGGTGCCGCAGCGGGCGTGGCCGCCGCAGCGGTGATTCAGGGGGATGCCGGCGCGGGTGCTGGCGGCGAGAAGGGCCGTCTCGCGGTCGCATTCCGCCGCTCCGGGGGTCTTGCCGTCGAATCGGATGGTGTGCATGGGCTACCCGTAAGCCTGTGGAGCGGAAAGGGATAGAAACGCGCTTTCCCCCACTCTATCAGGAGGGGCCCGCGAACCTCAGCCTTCCTCCCGCCGCTCGCCGTGGGCCACCTGCCACAGGCCCGAGGGATCGGGGTGGAGCAGCCATTCGGAGACCACCGGCAGCCGGATCCAGGCACCGTGATCCAGCTCCTGGTCCAGCTGGCCCGGCCCCCAGCCGGCGTAGCCCAGGAACAAGCGATAGCGGGCCATGGGATCGGTGAGCAGGGATTCCAGCAGGTCCTTGCGGTGGCTGACGAAGTGGGTGAGATCCACCACCGTGTCCTCCTCCTCCGGCAGGCCGCCCTGGACGAGGAGGATGCCCCGCTGGGGGTCCACCGGCCCGCCGCGCCACGCGGTGGCCTCCTCGGAGCCCTGGAATTCCATTCCACCCTCGTGGGAAACCTGGGCGAGGGTGAGCGGCAGCGGCCGGTTGAGGATCAGGCCCAGGGCGCCTTCCTCGTCGTGATCCACCACCAGAACGACGGTGTGAAGGAAGTTGGGATCCAGGAGCGCGGGGCTCGCCACCAGGAGAGAGGGGGCCAGAGGCGTCATGAGGCCGATGATAGCCCACCGGGCCACTCGGGCTAGGCTGGAAGGATGTCCCGCTTCCCGACTTCCCACCTCGGCGCCCTCCGTGAAGGCGTGGCGCTCTTTCTGCGGCATCCGGCCCTCGCCCTGGGGCTGGCGGTGCTCGCCATGGTCCTGACGCAGGTGGGTCCGGCCCTGGAGCTGGCCGCGGGCGTCTCCAGCTTCCTGGCGCAGCCCCTGTTCGCCTTCGCGGGGCTCCTTCCGCTGGAGATGTACTTCATTCCCCGGCTCCAGGCGCGCCTCGACGCGGAACTGCGCCCCGCCCCGGGCCGCGCCGAAGGGGAGTGGCGGGGCGCCTTCGACCGGCGCTGGGCCCGGGCCTTTCTCCTGCGGCTGGGGCTCAGCCTGCTCATCGCCCTGGGACTCCTGCTGTTCGTGATCCCCGGGGTCCTGGTCCTCGCCATCTTCGGCTGGGCGCCCCTGCGCCTGCTGATCCGCGGGGACGCCCCCGTCGCGGCCCTCCGCTGGAGCCAGGCCGCGATGGCTCGGCATTGGCCGCGGGTGGTCCAGGCCGTGCTCGCCATGGCCCTGGTGGCGATGCTCTACCAGGTGGCCGCCGGCTGGAGCCTGGGACGACTGGTGCCCGCCGCCGCGGGGGAACTGGGGGCCGACGCTTGGCTGCGCCTGAAGCACCCGGCCTTCTGGGCCTTCGGGCTGCTGGGCGGGATCGTGAACGTGTGGCTGAGCTGCGCCCTGCTGGCCCTCTACCACCGGCTGGAAACCGCCGTGGCGGACGCCAGCCCCGATCAGTCCTCGTCGGTGAAGTAGCCGGGATCCTCGATCTCCACGAGTTCCCCGACCTCGAGGGCCGCCCACTGGGCGGCGCTCAGGGTGGCCTCCAGCCACCGCGGATCGGTGCGGGCGTTCACGAAGTGGGCCGAAGGCTCCGCCGCGTCGAAGTCCTCGCGGCGGCGCCAGAAGTGGACCCAGCCCACGCGGTTGATCCGCGCCCAGACGTTCATGGCCGCTCCTTCATGAGCACGGCCCTCCCACCGCCGCTTCCTTCCGGAGGACGCCCACGGCGTGGACGAGGACCGGCCAGGCAAGCTGGATCTGCTCCAACGCCGCGGCGGGCCGGCCCGACAGGTTGAGGATCACCGTCCGCCCCGCGATCCCGCAGACGGCTCGACTGGCGAAGGCCAGGGGATGGCCGCCCTTGGCGCGGATCAGTTCGCACACGCCCGGAGCCTCCCGCTCGATGACGCGGCGCGTGGCCTCGGGCGTGGTATCCCGGAGGCCGAAGCCCGTGCCGCCGCAGGTCAGGACCAGCGGCGCTTCCGAAGCCACCGCGGCCCGCAGATCCGCCTCCAGGGCCGCGGGATCGTCCGGCATCAGGGAGGAGACCACCGCCGCCACGCCCTGCCCTTCCAGCCACTGGGTGAGAAGGGGCGTGGCCTCGTCGTGGTAGTCGCCGCGAAAGGCCCGGTCCGACAGGGTGACGAGATGAACGCGCTCCATCCGGCCCTCCCCGCGGAAACAGTCCGCTCCCGAGAATGCCACAATGGGGAATGGCCGACACCCGCCCGCTCCCACCCATCCGTCCCGGGGCCGCCCTGGGGCTGCTCGGCGGCGGCCAGCTGGGCCGCATGTTCACGTTGGCGGCCCGCAACCTGGGCTTCCGCGTGCACGCCCTCGACCCCGGCCACGACTGCCCTGCGGGCCAGGTGGCGGACGTGGAGATCCGCGCCGCCTACAACGACGTCTACGCCGCCCAGGCCCTGGCCCGGGGGGTGGACGTGGTGACGGTGGAATTCGAGAACATCCCTGCGGAAACCCTGGAGGCCGTGGCCACGCTCCGCCCCATGCATCCCGGCGCCTCCGTCCTGCACACGGTCCAGCACCGGCTGCGCGAGAAGCGGTTCCTGTTCCAGCACGGCTTCCCCGTCACGCCCTTCCGCGAGATCAACCGCGAGTCCGACCTGCGCGAGGCGGCGGAGGCCCTCGGTTTCCCCTCCGTCCTCAAGACCGCGGCCTTCGGCTACGACGGCAAGGGCCAGCGGAAGCTGAAGGAGGCCGCCGACATCGCCCCGGCCTTCGCGGCGCTCGGGGGCCAGCAGGGCATCCTCGAAGCCTGGGTGCCCTTCGAGCTGGAGTGCAGCGTCGTCTGCGCGCGGTCCTCCAGCGGCGAGTCCAGCGTGTGGCCCGTGGCGGAGAACGACCACCGGAACCACATCCTGGACACCACCGTCTTCCCGGCGCGGATCCCCGCCGAGGTCGCGCAGCGGGCCCAGACCACGGCCCTGGCCATCGCCGAGACCCTGGGCGTGGTGGGGATGCTGACCGTGGAGTTCTTCCTCAAGCCCGGCGGGGAACTGCTGGTGAACGAACTGGCGCCGCGGCCCCACAACAGCGGCCACGCCACCATCGACGCCTGCGTCACGAGCCAATTCGAGCAGCAGGTCCGGGCCGTGTGCGGCCTGCCCCTGGGGGACACCGCCCTGCTCCGCCCGGCCGCCATGGCCAACCTCCTGGGCGACCTGTGGCCCGCGGACGGCCAGCCGGCGTGGGAGCGCCTCCTCGCGCACCGCGACGTGAAGCTGCACCTCTACGGCAAGACGGAGGCGCGCCCCGGCCGCAAGATGGGGCACCTCACCGCCCTCGCGGACACGCCCGAAGCCGCCCTCGCCAAGGTCCTCGCCGCCCGGGAAGCCCTGCGCGGGTAAGCGTCGGCTGAACGCACCGGGACGGAAGCGTTCCTGACCCATTCCCCTCTTGGCGGGGCCGGGAAAGCCTACATTGACAACTAAATTGTCCATCGAGCCGCGCCCCGCCTGGGTTTCGGCCCCTCCCTTCCGGAGAGAACGGACGGGCTTCCAGACTGGATTTCATGCCGCGCTCCGCCGTTCCTCGCCTCCCGATCCGGTGCGAGAGGACCGGAAGGAGCTGGCGACAGCAGGGTTGTCGGATCCGGAGCGGCCGATGACCACCAAGACCCGCCGCGCGCCGAAGAACTGGTTCCCCGAGAACCTCAAGCAGATCCGCGAGAGCCTGAACATGGGCCAGCGAACCTTCGCCGAGTATCTGCAGGTGACCCAGCAGACGGTGTCGCTGTGGGAGACCGGCGCGCGCAAGCCCGGCCGCCGCACCTGGACCCTCCTGGAGCAGCGCCTCGACTACTCCCGCGCCGAACTGGAGACGGCCTCCATCGCCCTTCCCGCCGCGGGCGTGGCCGAATCCAAGGCCTTCACCCGTCCGGTCCACCTCCCGCTGCCCCGCCCCGATCATCCGGTCACGGGCATGGAACTGAACGGACTCGCCATCGAAGCCCTCGATCTGGCCAAGGCCCAGCGCCTCCTGCGCGAAGCCGTCCGCGAGGGGCGCCCCATCTGGCTGATCCGCGGCTGAGGGCGCCCGGCCTGGCGTCATGCCCCTTTGCATTCAACGAATAAAGATCACCGCCAAGAACACCAAGAAAGACAAAGCAGTGTCTTTATTCAGTTCTTGGCGGTGAAAAAAGATTGGGTCTTGATCGCCCATTGGCATCAAAGCCTGAAAGCGGAGGGAAACAGAGCGGCGGAGGAAAACGGAGAGGAATACCTCTGCTTTCCTCCGCCGCTCCGCATTCCTCCGCTTTGAAAACAGTCTTTCTCAAAACCCAGGGCTTGGCTTGGTCCGGGATCGCCTCTGGGCGTCAGCGCCGCACCCAGCTGAGCACCCACAGGACACCGAGGGCGGCCAGTGCGTCGCTTTCCTCGGGATCGAAGCGGCCGTTGCGGATCTCCAGTTCCTCCGGTCCCGGCCCGCGCACCACGATGCGGTGGGTATCCCGGGCCGGATCCTCCAAGAGCACCCAATCCGGGGCGGTGCGCCCGATCACAGCCGCGCCCAGGATAGGCGCGCCGGGTTTCCACCGGACCTCCAGGGGCTCCCATTGCCCCGCGTTCATCACGCGCCAGGCACCCTCGGCGGCGGGCGCCGGAAGGTCCAGGACGGCGTCGCGGTCCAGGAAGCGCACCACGAGCCGGGCCTGGGGCGAAGGCGCGGCTTCGGGCCGGCGGCATCCCAAGGCAGCCAGGAGGAGCAACGGAAGCAGCAGCAGAACCCGCACGGCCTCCTCCTAGGCGGACACCTCGCCGTAGACGTTGTCCCGCTGCCAGGGCTCATAGCCCGCGGCGCGGATCATCCGGGTCATCTCGTCATTGTTCACGCTGTAGCAGGTGCCCGCGGCGCTGACGACGTTCTCCTCCAGCATCAGGCTGCCCATGTCGTCGCAGCCGTAGTGGAGGGCCAGCTGGCCGGTCTTGCGGCCCATGGTGACCCAGCTGCTCTGGACGTGGGCGAAGTTGTCGAGGAAGATCCGCGCCACGGCGATGGTGCGGAGGTACTCGACGTCCGTGGGCTTGGGCACCTTGCCTTCCCAGGGCGTGTGGCCGCTCTGGAAGGGCCAGGCCGCGAAGGCGGTGTAGCCCCCGCCGTTGTTCCGCGCCAGGGCCCGGTCCTGCTGGTCTCGCAGGGCCTCCAGGTGCTCGATGCGCTCCGCGAAGGTCTCGGTGATCCCGAACATCATGGTGCCCGTGGTCTTCACGCCCTCCTCGTGGGCGGCCTCCATCACTTCGAGCCACTTCTCCCGGCCGCCCTTCAGCGGGGCGATCTTCTTGCGGATGCGGTCCACCAGGATCTCCGCGCCGCCGCCGGGAATGGAGCCCAGGCCGGCCTCGCGCAGGTCGGCGATGGTCTTCCGCAGGGTCTGGCCGCTGAGCTTGGCCATCATCTGGATCTCCACCGGCGAGAAGCCGTGGACCCAGATCCCCAGGTCGCGGTGGAGGTAGCTCACGAGATCGAGGTAGTAGTCCCAGGGAAGGTCGGGGTTCACGCCGCCTTGCAGGAGGAAGCCCGTCCCGCCGAGGGCCTGGGTCTCTTCGGCCTTCTGCTTCAGCTGGTCCTTCGTCAGCACGTAGCCGCGGGTGTCGCCGGGCTTGTGGTAGAAGGCGCAGAAGGTGCAGTAGACGTTGCACACGTCGGTGTAGTTGACGTTGCGGTCGATGACGTAGCTCACGCGCCGGGGATCGTTGTGGCGATCGCGGACGGCGGTGGCGGCCACGGCGAGGTCGGGCAGCTCCGCTTCCTCCAGCAGGACCAGGGCCTCGGCGGCGCTGACACGCCCCCCCCGGAGCACCTGCTCCAGGATCGCGTCGGACGACAGGACGGCGGACATGCCTAGACCTTGTACCCCATCACCTGGAGGCAGCGGCGGCACACGCACTCCTGGCCTTCCACGCCGTGCTGGAAGTGCTCCAGCGTGTAGGGGCTCCGGCACTTCTCGCAGATCTGGGTGGGCTCGGTGCAGGTCTTGGGGGCGTAGAGGTGCGTGGGATCGGGCATGGCGGACTCCAGGCCCTCCAGAATAGCAAAGGCGGCCCAGACGGGCCGCCTTTGGGGGAAAAGGGAGTGGGTGAAGCCTAGGCTTCCGCTTCGGCGGCGCCGGTCTT
The DNA here is from genome assembly GCF_030845995.1 of Geothrix sp. 21YS21S-4. Lineage (NCBI taxonomy): Bacteria > Pseudomonadati > Acidobacteriota > Holophagae > Holophagales > Holophagaceae > Geothrix > Geothrix sp. 21YS21S-4. Next base: position 1,278,395 of record NZ_CP132719.1, on the reverse strand, counting down.
GGCGCTGTCGTGGGGCCGGGTGGTGCGCTTGTCCTGGTGCTTGTGGGCCTGGGTCTCCAGCTTCTCCACGGCCTGGGTGATGCTCGAGTACATGTCGTCGGTGGTGGCGGAGGCCACGAAGGCGCTGGCGCGGGTCTTCAGCGTGATCTCGGCCGCGTGGCGGTGCTTCTCGACGCCCAGGATCACGTGGACGTCGATGATGTCGTCCAGGTAGGCGGCCATCTTGTCCAGCCGCTCCTGCGTGAACTGCTTCAGGGGCTCGGTGAGCTCCATGTGGCGGCCGGTGTAGTGGACCTTCATGGGAGTCTCCTGAAAAGGGCCGGGCGGCCCGGGAACCGGAAAGCCGGCGGCGGGGGCCGGTGCCCCTTCATCGTCGCCGCCGTTGGGAAGCTGGAGGAATCTTCAGCTCCTCGCGGTACTTGTTCACCGTGCGGCGCGCCACCTTGATGCCGTCCCGCTCCAGCAGGCCGGCGATGGCTTCATCCGATAGCGGCTTGGCAGAGTCCTCGGCCTGCACGAAGGCCTTGATGCGGTGCTTGACGACAGTGGCCGACACGTCCGAATCCTTCGGCCGCGCGGAGAAGAAATAGTTGAGGTCGTACAGGCCCTGGGGCGTGTGGATGGTCTTGGCCTTCACCACGCGGCTGATGGTGCTCTCGTGGAAGCCGGTGGCCTCGGCCACGTCGCGCAGCACCATGGGCCGCAGGCGCTCGATGCCGTGCTCCAGGAATTCCTTCTGCAGATCCACGATCTGGGCGGAGACGCGCAGCACCGTGCGGTTGCGGTCCTCCACGCCCCGGATGAAATCCCGGGCGCTGCGGAAGCGCTCGCGGATGAAGTCCTTGTCCGACTTGGCCTCGCTGGAGGCCATGAACCGCTGGTACTCGCCGTTCACCTTGAGGCGGGGAAGGCCCTCGTCGTTCAGGTAGATCTTCCAGTTGCCGTCTTCGCCCTTGAGCACCACCACGTCGGGCTTCACCACCCGCTCGCCCTCGGGATCGAAGGCCCGGCCCGGCGAGGGGTTGAGGTGCTTGAGCTGCTCCATGGCGACGCCCAGTTCCTCTTCGGAGCAGCCGATGGCCTTGCGAAGGCGGCCGCTGTCCCGCTGGGCCAGCAGGGCCGAGTGGCTCTGGATGATCCGCACGGCGAGGTCGTCGGGCTCGGCGCCCGCGTGGCGGAGCTGGAGGAGGAGGCTCTCCTGGACCGTGAAGCAGCCCACGCCGGAGGGATCGAATTCCTGAAGCACGTCCACCGCGGCCCGCAGGTCCTCCTCGCTGACGCCGAGATCCGCCGCCAGGGCCGCGGGCGTGGCTTCCAGGGCGGGCTGGTCGGGGTCCAGGCGGAGGAATCCCTTGGGATCCAGGCGGTCGATGAGGCGCTCCACCAGCGCGGCCCGGGGATCCTCGTGTTCGAGCGTCTCGTAGAGCTGCCCGAGAAGGTGGTCCTGAAGCGATTCGCTGGCGCTGAGGCGATCCTCCCAGGACAGGCGATCCTCTTCCGGCAGGTTGCTGGTGCGGGGCAGTTCGGAATCCCAGCTGTTCTCGGCGCCCAGTTCGGTCTCCTGCACCTGCGCGACGCCTTCTTCCGTGAATTTTTCCAAGTCGCTTTCGGGATTCATCTCGCCCGCCGCGTCCAGCATGGGTCCCAGATCGACGGTGTCCACCCCCTCGGGCAGTTCGACGCCCTCGGCGGCCTGTTCGGGGGAGAGTTCCGTGACGTCGGAATCGCGGCCCTCCTCGATGGCCTCCAGGGTGGGCACTTCGTCGCCGTCCTCCGCCAGCTCCAGCAGGGGGTTCTCCTCCAGCTCCCGCTCGATGGTCTGGGAGAGTTCCTGGAGGTTCATCTGCCACAGCTTGAGCTTCAGCTGCATGGCGGGCGTCAGCGCGAGGGTCTGGCTCTGGGCCAGTCGCTGGGAGAGGTACGGGCCGGCCGCCATCAGTCCAACCTGAACCGATCGCCGAGGTAGACCCGGCGGATGTCCGGATCCTCTGCGATCTCGCTGGGCAGGCCGTGTTTCATGATCATTCCGTCCGCCAAGATATAGGCCCGGTCGGCGATCTGCAAGGTTTCCCGGACATTGTGATCGGTGATCAGCACGCCGATGCCCCGAGCCTTCAGGTCCGCGATCAGCCCCTGGATCTCCAGCACGGACTTGGGGTCCACGCCCGCGAAGGGCTCGTCCAGCAGCATGATCCGCGGTTCGGTCACCAGGGCGCGAGCCAGCTCGCAGCGCCGCCGCTCGCCGCCGGAGAGGCTCATGCCCAGCGTGTCGCGCACCTTCTCCAGGTGGAAGTCCGCCAGCAGGCGCTCGCAGCGGGCGCGCTGCTCGGCCTTGGGGATGGGCTGGAGCTCGCCCAGGGCCATCAGGTTCTCCCACACGGTGAGCCCGCGGAAGACGCTGGATTCCTGCGCCAGGTAGCCGATGCCGAGGCGCGCCCGGCGGTGCATGGGAAGGGCCGTCACGTCCTGGCCCAGCCACCGGATGCCGCCGCGGTCCGGCGCCTCCACGCCTACCACCATGTAGAAGGTCGTGGTCTTGCCCGCGCCGTTGGGCCCCAGCAGGCCCACTACTTCGCCCGTGCCCACAGACAAGCTGACGTCGCGCACCACGGTGCGGTCGCCATAGCGCTTCTGGAGGTTCACGGCCTCGAGGCAAGGAGCGGACTCGGTCATGGTTCTATCAGACCACGGGAGCGCTCAGGACCGACATTCCACGGCGCCTCACCACCCGGGACCCGCGCCCTTCCCGCGCACGCGGCCCTGCCAGCGGACGGCCTGGCCCGCGGGCTCCAGCTCCAGGGCCTCGCCCTGTCCCTCGCCCAGCCGACCCCGCAGGGTCACGCCGCCCTGGGCCTGGATCAGCTTCACCGAACGGTCCGCGCCGACGGTGACGGTCACCGCCTCCGCCGCCAGCCGCCAGCCCTGCCCCTGGCACTCCACACCGCCGCCGAGGGTGATCCGCTGGGCCTCGCTCTGGCCCTTCTCCGCGCGGAGGAACAGGTCGCCGTCCGCCGCCGCCAGGGTGCCGCTGAGGCCTTCCGGAAAAGTGACGGTCTCTCCGCGGCGCACGATCCGCGGGCCGGAGAGGCGCTCCCGGAGCCGCGTCCAGGCGGCGGGCCGGCCGGTGAGGGTCCAGACCGTGTCCTCCCACACCAGTTTCGCGCCCCGCAGGTTGCCGCCGGAGAACAGGTTCACCTGCACGGGCCCGTCGAAACTCCACGACCGCGGATCGCCCTCGCCCGCCCCGCTGCTGAAGGTGCCGTCCTCGCCGCGGCCCAGGACCGGCGCCTGCAGCTTCCACCGCCGGGTGGCGCGCTCCACCACGATGCGCGGCGAGCCGAGGCTCCGCCGGCCCCAGGTGAGCAGGGCCTGGCCTTCCGCGGCCGAATGGCCCACGGGCAGCGAGTCCGGCAGTTCCGCCCCCGGCGCCTCCCGCATCAGGACGCGCGGCGCCTTCAGGACCATCCGCTGGCCATCCAGGGGCTGATCCCATATCACGTTGCCTTCCAGGCGCAGCCCTGCGGGCGTCCATCGCGCCCCTTCCGTGGACAGGCGCTCTTCGCCGGTCGGCCCGGCGCGGCGGGCCTGGAATCCGCGGAAATCCACCTGCTGGAACCGGGCGCCCGGCGCGGGCCGGGGCGCCGCGCCGCTCTTGGCCTCGCCCCGCCAGCCGTCGTTCCGCTCGAAGGAGAGGGGCCCGGGCCACGTGACCGTCTCGGGCGTGAGGTCGGCCACCGACGCCTGGAGGGAACCCTCCGTCAGCTGGGCCTTCACGCCCTCCAGGTGGCCCGTCAAAAAACCCGGCGTGGCCCACAGGCGGTCCGCGTCCATGGCCTTGAGCGTGGCGGGACCTCCGTCGGGCGGAGCCTGCCACCGTACCGGCCCATGATCCACGCGGATCCGGCCATCCATCTCGCGCCGCCAGCCCGCGGGCAGGTTCCAAACTCCCTGAGTAGCGCCCTCGCGGGATTCCCACCGCAGGGGCCCGAGCCCTTCCCACTCGCCCCCGGCCCAGCGGAGGGCCGGCCCGCTGCCTTCGACCCGGCCGCGGCCCAGGGAGGGCCCGTTGCCCGCCTGGACCACTTCCAGGTCCAGGGGAGCCTGGAGCACCCACACGCCCCCTTCGCGGCGGGCCCGCGGGGACAGGAGCCGCCACTGGCCGGCCTGCTCATCCAGCCGGCCCGTGACCTGCTCCAGGCGCAGGTCCTCCTCCGTGCCTTCGATGGTCTTGTAGGACAGCACCATGCGGTTGGGGCCCACCTGCTCGGTGAGCGTGCCGACGCTGCCCTTCGTCCCTTCCCCGAACAGGGGGTCGCCGCCCACGATCCGGCCCGGCATCCCGTCGCTCCCCGAGGTCAGGAAGCGCACCGTCAGCCCCAGGGTGCCCACCGCCAGGGCCCACCCCAGCCCCCGCCACAGCGGATGGCGGGCGGAGGGGATCCGATCGACCAGGGGAACGCTCACGGGACGGCCTCCCCCGCTTCCAGGGGCGCGTCGACGATCCACGACCGGCCCCACCGGGCGCTGTCCTGGGGACCGGCGGCGAGGGAGATCCGCTCGCCCGAGACAGGCTGGGCGGGGCGATCGCTCCCGGCGAACCACGTCAGCGGATCCGCAAGGCCCGCCACGCGGAGTTTCCAGTGGTCCGCGCCGAACGCGGAAACGGAGGCGAGAGGGCCGTCGATTCGCGCCAGCGGCGGGGCGAAGCCCTGCCCGAAGGGCTCCAGGCGGGCCAAGTTTGTGCCATCGGGAAGGTCCCCGGGTCCGCCGTCCACGGCCAGAGCGGATCTTCCCCGGCCCTCACCCTGGGTCTCCGCGCCCCGCTGGAGCGCCTGGCGGACAAAGGGGAACCGCGAGGCTTCGAAGCTGAGCCCCGCCGCGGCGCGGTGCCCGCCGCCGCCGAGGATGAACGGCTGGGCCAGGGCCAGGAGTTCCGCCAGATCGTAGCCGTCCGGAGCGCGGAGACTGCCGTGGGCCACGCCGTCGATCACGGTGCATACGCCCGCGGGCCGGCCGCTGGCGCGCATGCGCTGGCCCGCCACGATGCCGATGACGCCCTTGTGGGCGGTGGGATCGAGGGCCAGATCGAAAGCGCCCTCCGGCGCCGGGAGCCGGGCCGCCAGTTCCTGCTGGATGGCCCGCCGCTCCGAGTTCAGCGCCTCCACCCGCGCCATGAGCGTCTCGGCCTCCGCCGCGTCCCGCGTCAGCAGCAGGCGGACGGCGTCCTCGGCCCCGCCCATCCGCCCCACGGCGTTGAGTCTCGGCGCCAGGCCGAAGGCGATGTCCTGGCCGCCCAGAGCGCCTTCCTTTTTCGCAGCCCGCAGAAGAGCGGCGAGGCCGGGACCGTTCTTTCCCGCCAGGGCATCCAGCCCCCGCCGCACCAGCAGGGCGTTCTCCCCGGCGAGGGGCATGACGTCCGCCACGGTGCCGATGGCCACCAGCTTGAGCAGCCCGTCCAGGAAGGCGGCGTCCGCGCCCGAAGGATGGGGCGCGGCGCCGATCAGGGCCTGGGCCAGCTTGAAGGCCACGCCCACGCCGGCGAGGAACGGGTTGGCGTAGCCGTCCAGATGGGGATGCACCACGGCGCAGGCGGGAGGCAGCTCGGCACCCAGCGCGTGGTGGTCGGTGATCACCCAGTCCATGCCCAGTTCCGCGCTGGCCCTCACGTCCTCCGCGCTGCGCCCGCCGCAATCCACGGAAACCAGCAGCGCGGGATCGCGCGTCTCCTTCAGCTCGCGGATGCAATCCAGGTGGAGGCCGTAGCCATCCGAGAACCGGTTGGGGATGAAAAAGGACACATCGGCGCCCAGCTTCTCCAGGGCCCGCACGAGGAGGGCCGTGGCGGTGACGCCGTCCACGTCGTAATCGCCGTAGATCACGATGCGCTCGCGGGCCTCCACGGCGCGGCGGATCCTCGCCACGGCCGCGTCCACGCCCGGCAGGAGGTGGGGATCCGTGGTCCGGCCCCAGGAGGCATCCAGGCGCCAGGCCAGGTCCTCCGGCCGGTCCGCGCCCCGCAGCCAGGCCAGCCGGGCCGCCCGCGGATCCAGATCCCAGGCCTCGCCCAGGGCTCTCCAGGGCGCCGGACCCGCCGGGATCTCCCGCCGGAGGCGCCAGGCTTTCGCTTCCATCTCAGCCCACGCTGCCCATGCGGGCGAACTTCTGGTAGCGCTCCTCCACCAGCCGCTCCGCCGACAGGTCCGACAGTTCGGAGAAAGCCTCGATGATGGCTTCCTTCAGGGCTTCGGCGGCGGCGTCGAAATCCGCGTGGGCGCCGCCCAGGGGCTCCTTCACGATGCCATCGATGACGCCGAGGTCGAGAAGGTGCGGCGCGGTGAGTTTCAGGGCCGCGGCTGCCTTGGGGGCCTGGGCCGCGTCCTTCCACAGGATGGAAGCGCAGCCTTCGGGCGAGATCACGGAGTAGATGGCGTTCTCCATCATCAGGACGCGGTCGGCCACGCCGAGGGCCAGGGCGCCGCCGCTGCCGCCCTCGCCGATGACCACCGCCACGATCGGCACTTCCAGCTTCGCCATCTCCAGCAGGTTGCGGGCGATGGCCTCCGCCTGCCCCCGCTCCTCCGCGTCCACGCCCGGGTAGGCCCCCGGCGTATCGATCAGGCAGAGGACGGGCCGCTGGAACTTCTCGGCCAGCTTCATCAAGCGCAAGGCCTTGCGGTAGCCCTCGGGCTTGGGCATCCCGAAATTGCGCAGGATCTTCTGCTTGGTGTCCCGGCCCTTCTGCTGGCCGATGACCATCACCGGATTGCCCTCGATCCACCCCATCCCACCCACGATGGCCGCATCGTCGCCGAAGTTGCGGTCCCCGTGCAGCTCCTCGAACCGCTCGCAGATGCGCTCCAGGTAGTCCAGGGTGTAGGGCCGCTTGGGATGGCGGGCGAGCTGGGCCCGCTGCCAGTCCGTCAGGTTGGAGAACAGTTCCGCCTTCAGTTTTTCCAGCTTCCGCTGCAGCTTCTCCCGTTCCCGCGCCTGGGAAGGATCCATCTCCATGGCCCGGATCTGGGCCTCCAGTTCGAGCACCGGCTTTTCCAGCTGGGACAGGTCCAGAGCCTGTTCGGGCGACGCGTCTTTCATGGGACCTCGGGTCAAAAACGGAACGGTCCAGTGTAGCCGAGAGGAGGCTTCCGGGCCCGCAGGCCGCGGGAACGGGGACCTTTAGGGCAGGACCTTGAAGCCCAGAGCCTCCTCCCGGAAGGCTTTGTACGAGCTCCGATCCTTCTTCCAGGCCCCAAGCCCTTCTTCCCGTGCCTCGAACCCGTATGTCGCCGGCTTCCACCGGATATCGAAGCGGAGGGAGACGACCGACTCCGCGCCTTCCCGCTCGGAGGTGGCCTCCCAGGTGAAGGCCCGGAAGGGGGTCTCCCCGGAGCGGGCCGGAAGCACCGGCTGGACGGCCCCGGGCACCCTCAGCCGGACCCGGAGGACTTGCTCCCCAAAGGCACCGGACTGGACCGGATAGCGCCGCGGCACTCCCACTTTCTGGATCAGTTTGGGAGGCCATGGAATGCCCCATCCCACCAGCTCACGCTCGCCGCCGTTGAGGCGGAAACCCTGCGGATGGTCCACCTTGACCGTCACTTCGAAAGGTTTGTCCAGCTCCAGCGGGTTCTCCACCGCCTGCACCACCACCGCCCCGGTGGGAGGGAGGTCCAAAAGATCCTCCACCAGCCGATCATGGACACCCTTGGCGCCCCGAGCTTTGGCCATGGACCGCAAACCCCAGGCGTCTCCCGTCTCCCGGATCCGCAGAGTGGCTGTCAGCTTCCCCTCCCGAGAGGCGGAACCCTCCACTTCCAGTTCCAGTCGGCTGGGCTGGACGGCCGAATCGGGAATGCTCACCCACCGTGCCACACCATCAGCGCAGATCATCACCTGCCGACCTCGGTGGGCGGTCCCCAGAAGGCCCAACGGAGTGAAGAAATCCGTGGGATCCACCAGAAGGAAGCGCCCGCCAGGAGTCTCCACTTCCGCCGGGAGGCCGAGACTCGTCTCCAGCTTCAAGGCCGTGATCACATGGTTGAAGAAGGGGAACGGGGAGGTGTCGGGCGCCACGCGGGGGCCACCGATGGTGGCCAGCACGGGATAGCCCGCATATCCCAGTGCCTTCGCTTCGGAGATGAGGACGCAGGTGAGGTCCTTGCAGTCGCCATACCGCTTCCGCCCCACCTGGTCAGCCCGCTCGGGAACCCATCCCCGTTCCGGGGTGAGGTAGACCTGCCGGTAGGTGAAAGTCTCCCCCATCCAGGCGTGGAGTGAGCGAAGACCCGTCAGACCCGCCCAGCCCCTCGAAGGCGCGGTGGCGGGGGCGCGCTTCCCTCCAAAAGTTTCCTCCTCCCAAGCCGCAAGGGTGTCCCAACTGCCCCACATCCGCGACACCGGCAGGTCCGGGTCGAAGAACCGCACTCGGACCATGGGCAGGATCTCCCCCAGATCGGGGTGGCCGCCCTCATCTTTGGGAAGAGCGGGAAGGTTCGACAGGGTGATTCGTTGCCCAGCCACTTCATCGACCTGCTCGATCCACGGCCGGAAGTGGTGTTTCTCCATGAGAACGCCCACGGCCTTCAGGTCGGTGAACCATCCCTCCTTCTTTGCCACCGCCAGTTCCCAGCGCCGGACGGGATTCGCTTCCAGGATCCTCTCCCCCGCGATCGGCCCGATCGGGTTCTGGATCGCTTCGAGGGATTCGAAAGCCAGAAGGCTCCCCACCACCACCCGATCCAGCGCAACTCCCGTCACCGTATCCGTGCTGAATTCCGCACTCCCCGCGTCGTGGATGGTCACGGCGTCGCTCCGGTCCAGCTTCACCATCTCGCCGTCAGGGCGCAGATTCCACGCTCTGAGCTTCTTCACCTGGCTCGCTTTGCCGCCCAGCCCCTGAAGCAGAAAGGCCGCCTGATTGGTTCCCCGCTCGGTAAGGACCTGGACGACCCGGAACCGGCGCTGGCGGATCTCTCCAGCTCCCACGTAAGCGATTTCCGTCCGATCGAGGAGAACCCAGGCATCAGCGCCTTCCGGCGCCTTTTCCGCAAGGACGGATTGCGAGGCGGCCGCCGCCCATTCCGGCAGGCGGGCGGAGAACATCTGGGCCTTCAGGACGAGAGGGATGAAAAAAAGAAGCAACAGGCGGCGAAGCATCAGTCCTCTTTCGTCAGCACGAGGGCGCGGGTGCAGGCGTCCTGGATCCAGCCGAGGTACTCCCGGAAGGCTCGCCACTGCGACGCGCTTCTATTGATCGCGGCCACTTCGACGGCGAGTTGGACCGTCGCCTTCCGCGTTTCGGGTTGGAAGGAGGCCGACCATTTGACCGTTCCGAAATCGTTACCGCTTTCCAGGACCCCGGGAGGATTGAACCGGTACCCCCGCGGCACCTCGAAAGTGCAGGTGGCCGTGTGGGACACGAGGTAGGGAAGCACAATGGGCACTGAGCGGGGCACGTCCAGTCTGTCGGGCACCGGGAGAGGCCAGGGCATTCCAGGGAATGGAAAGACCTCCCGGCGCCGACCGGACTCCTGTTCCCGGCTGCCCTTTACCTCCCAGGACACGTCCTTGGCGGGATCAGTGACGTCCAGAACGGCCGCCTTGGAGATCACGAGGGTCTTGCTGCTCTTCTCGAACGACTCCTTCAGAAGACGGGACTGGTCCGCCGCCTCGTAGGAGAGATAGTGGTAGCGCTCGGCGTACTCGGGGTATCCGCGGAACTGTGCGCGCACCTCGAACTGGTCGGAGTCCTCCCCCAGTTCCAGGTTGTAGGCGTAGGTACGGGTGTTGAAGGTGGGGGGCGCAGCCGGGAGGACATCCCGAAGGGGGCGCCAGGTCTTCGCGTCCTGGGGCGCGTACACCAGCATGGGAACGGCCTGATAGTCCGGATGGATCACGCCGGGCGCCGCGTAGCGGTTTCCCGGATCGATCCACAGATCTGCCTTCCCCTCTTCCGCGATGCCCAGGATCTCGTGGTCGAACTGCCAGGCATTCAAGCGCGCATAGTTGAACAGGTTCTGCTCCCGATCCACCAGCTTCGCAATCTTGGGATAAATACCCGCGGCCTTCAGCAAGTGGTAGTACATCAGCCGCATTCCCCGCGCGCTCGCCAGACCGGAGGCTGCGGCCTTATCCAGGCGCTTGTACTCGTAGTCGTCCCAGAAGCTCTTCGAAAGCGCCGCCTTCTCCCGCGCCGTGGGCATGGAGATGTTCTTGACCCTCGCCTCCAACCGGGCCAGAAGCTCCTTGGCCTTGGCTTGGGGCCCCTCCGGAAGTCCCTTCAGCAGATCCGCGGACAGCTGGCGGAAAGCTCCGCCTTTATCCACGGAGTCCTCGTAGTCCCGCTTGTAGATGAGATCGAAGGCCTCCGACCAATAGCCGTCCGCCCCGCGGTTGATCGCCCGGATCAGATCGTCCGGCTGCCAGAAGATCTCCATGCGCGGGAAACCGTTGGTGGCGAGCATGGAATAGGGAAGCGCCTCCATGGCGGGCAGGTTCCGGTAGGTGATGACGCGGAATCCGTCCTTCTCGGAGCTTTCGGACTTCCCGACCGTTCCTCCTGCGATGAAGAAGGCGAAACTGAAGTTCTTGGCGACTTCCACCGCGCACAGTTGAGTGGGATAGGGATTCCCCACCGTCCACCTTCCGTAGTAGCCATCCGAGAACCGCTTGGGAAGCCCTTCTCGGTATCCATTGGATCGTTCTTTCCAGCGGACCTCGACCACGCAGTCCGACGTCACGCCGGGGGCCATGAGATGCACCTGGGCGTATTCCCGCCCTCCCGCTTCGATTTTCCGCTCGGCAAAGTCCTTTTGGCTGTCGAAGGCGATCTCCCGTCCGTCGGGATAGACGGTCCGTCCCTGGATGCCCAGCGCCTCCTTGGGAAGATCCGGAATGGCAGCGGCATTCCGCCCTTCTTCCGTGAAAATCCGGACGCGATAGATGGTCTCCATCTCGCGGAGCTGGAAGCGCACCCGCTCCTCCAGGACCACGGCTCCTTTCGGTCCCTCCTTGATGGCCCACACCTCCGCAGGAATAGGAGCCCAGGGATTGGCCCCCCAGAGCGGAATGGAAAGACACAACACGACAAATGAGCGCACCACTTTCAAGCCGATCTCCTCGGGCGTTTCCGGCATCCTGACAGGCGGGCCGGAAGCCCAGCAAGGGCTTTGAAGCCTCTCAGGTCGCTATTCCCCCGCCCCCAAACGGATCCCCATGAAATTGCCCGGCGCGCCCTTCCCCCTCCTCGGCCTCAGCGGCGGCATCGCGGCGGGGAAGAGTTTCGTGGCGGGGCGGATGGCGGAACGGGGCTGGGCGGTGATCGACGCGGATGCTCTGGCGCGGGAGGCGGTGCTGCCGGGGACCGAGGGCTTGGTGGCGGTGGTGGCAGCCTTCGGACCGGACTGCCTTGGCCCGGACGGCGGACTGGATCGGCCCTGGATGGCGGCGCGGGTGTTCGGGGACGCGGGGGCCCGCGCGCGACTGAACGCGATTCTCCATCCCCGGATCGAGGCGCTGCTCGGCGAGCGCCTCGCGGCGCTGCCGTCGACCACGCGGGGCGCAGTGCTGGACGCGGCGCTGTGGGTGGAGCGCGGCCGGACCCACCATTTCGACGCCTTCTGGACCGTGGACGCCCCCGAGGAACTGCGCCTGGCCCGCCTGGAAGCGCGGGACGGGCTGCCCCGGGAGGCCGCCCTGGCGCGGATCCGCGCCCAGGCGACCTCTTCCGAGCGGGCGCTGCATGCCGATCTCGTGATCGTCAATGATGGCCGGGCCCTGGAAGGAATCCTGGCGGAAGGGGAGGCATCCCTTCTGGCAAACTGGCGGCTCCGCCGAGGGCGGACCTGGAGAGACCCGATGCCCGCACCCTTCAGCGCCGACCAGCTGCGCGACGTCCTCACCCTTCTCCTCAGCCGCGGCGGCGACTACGGCGAGGCGTTCGTCGAGCGCCGCCGCGCCCACGGCCTGGCGATGGACGACGGCCGGATGGAGGACGTGCTCGCCTCGGAGACCTTCGGCGCCAGCCTTCGCCTGGTCGACGGCGACACCACCCGGTTCGCGGATCTGATCGCGCCCACCTTCGACGAACTGACGGACGCCGCCCGCACCCTCGCCGCGCCGGGCACCGGCAACGCGGCGCTGGTGCCGGCTCTCGCGGTGGAGATCCATCCCACGCCGAGCCCCGTGGAGCGGGAGCCCGGCACGGTGCCCCTTGCGGAAAAGGTGGCCCTGGTGCGCCGGGCGGAAGCCCTCGCGCGGACCGAGACCGAAGCCCTTCGAACCGGCTCGCTCAAGCAGGCCTCCGTGGGTTACAGCGACAGCACCCAGCGGGTGTGGATCGCCAGCGCGGAGCGGGGAGAGGACACCTGGTCCACCCGCCTCACCGAGGACCACCGGACCCAGGTTGTCCTCCGCGCCAACATCACTGTGGGCGACGGAACCCAGCTCCAGACCGGCTACCGGGCGCTGGGCGAGACCCGGGGCTTCGAACTGTTCACCGAAACCGCCGTGGCGGACACCGTGCGCGAAGCGGCGCGGCTCGCCGTCCAGGCGCTGGACGCGCGGCCTGCGCCGGCGGGCACGTTCCCCGTGGTCCTCAGCAGCAGCGCGGGCGGCACCATGGTCCACGAGGCCTGCGGCCACGCCCTGGAGGCTGACCTCGTCCTCGCGGGCATGAGCGCCTTCGCGGGCAAGCTCGGGGAGAAGGTCGCCGCCGATAGCGTCACGATCATCGACGACGGCACCCTGCCCCACAAGCGGGGCAGCCAGGCCGTGGACGACGAGGGGAATCCGGCCACCCGGGTGGTCCTCATCGAGAACGGCGTCCTCAAGGCCTTCCTCCAGTCCCGCAAGACCTCCCGGAAGATGGGAATGGAACCCACGGGCAACGGCCGGCGGGAGGGCTACCGCAACCTGCCCATCCCCCGGATGCGCAACACCTTCCTGGCCGCCGGAAACGAGGCGCCCGAGACCATCCTCCGCGACCTGGACCACGGCCTCCTCGTCAAGCACATGGGGGGCGGCCAAGTGGACACGGTGACGGGCAATTTCGTGTTCCAGGTGACCGAGGGCTACTGGGTGGAGAACGGCGAGCCCAAGTATCCCGTGAAGAACGCCACCCTGAGCGGCTGCGGCCCCGACGTGCTGAAGAGCATCACGCGCATCGGAAGCGACCTCCACTTCTTCGACATCGGCACCTGCGGGAAGGACGGCCAGGGCGTCCCCGTGAGCGACGCCCTCCCCACGATCCTGTGCCCCGCCCTCGTGGTGGGCGGCACCGCCGACGCCGTTCCGAGCGCGAGCTGACCATGACCGATCTGACATCTTTCATTCCCGCGGAACTCGAAGTCCGCCTCCAGGAGGGCATCCAGCACGCCCTGAAACTGGGTGCGGAAGGCGCCGAGGCCTTCGTGTCCGTCTCCCGCAGCCGCAAGGCCAAGGTGCAGAACGGCGCCCTCGAGGACCTCACCACCAGCAAGCGCGGCGGCGTCGGCGTCCGCGTGATCCGCGGCGGCGGCAAGGGATTCCGCACGGGCATGGCCACCACCACGGACTTGGGCGCGGCGGATTTCCGCGGCCTCATCGCCCAGGCCTGGGAACTGAGCGCCCTGGGCGACGAGGATCCCTGGCTGCGCCAGGCGGAGCCCCACGGCGCCGACGACCTGCCCAGCCACTTCGATCCGGCGGTGGACAACCTCACGCCCGGGCAGCGCATCGGATGGGCCCTCGAGCTGGAAGCCGAAGCGCGCAAGGCGTCGTCGAAGGTGGCCGCGGTCCGCCAGTCCGCCTGGAGCGACGGGTCCGGCGCCAGCCTCCTCCTCACCCAGAAGGGCGTGCGGGCCCCGGACGTATGGTCCAGCTGCTCGGCGTCCATCGAGCTGGCCATGGGCGATGGCGATGAGCGCCAGGCCGCCTGGCACTGGGACGCCGCGCGCCGGCCGGGGCTGGATCTCGCTGCCCTCGGCGCGGAAGCCGCCCGGAAGGGCGAGCGGAAGCTCAATCCCCAGCGGCTCCCCGCGGGCAAGTACCGCGTCGTCCTGGATCCCGAAGTGGCGGTGGACGTCCTGGGCCTGGTCGCGGGCATGCTGGACGCGGAATCCGTCCTCAAGCAGCGCAGCCTGTTCGCGGGAAAGCTGGGCGAATCCATCGCGTCACCCCTGCTCACCCTGGTGGACGACGGCCGCCTGGCCGAGGCCGCGGGCTGCCCGGCTCTGGGCACCAAAGCCTGGGATGCCGAGGGTCTTCCCACCCGGCGCAACACCCTCATCGAAGGGGGCGTCCTCAAGACCTACCTCCACACCCTCAAGACCGCCGCGGAAATGGGCCACGCCCCCACGGGCAGCGCCGGACGCGGGCTGGGCAGCCAGCCTGGCGCCACGACGTTCAACCTCTTCCCCCTGCCGGGAGAGACCTCGCCGGAGGCGCTGTACCGGATGGTCGGCGACGGCGTGATCATCACGGAAATCATGGGCCTGCACACCGTGGATCCCGTCAGCGGCGATCTCAGCGTGGGCGCCTCGGGCCTCCGCATCCGCGGCGGCGCCGTGGCCGAACCGGTGGACAAGCTCACCTTCGCCGGCAACCTGAAGGACTTCCTCACCCGGATCGTGGCGCTGGGGAACGACCTCCGGTGGTACGGCAGCGAAGCCGGCTTGAGCATCCTCCTGGAGGACATCTCGCTGGGCGGCGCCTGAGCTCCGGCGGCGCGCCGCGACTTGAGCCCGCCCGCGTTCCTCTGCGATCCTGGAGGTTCGCCCAGGATTCCCCATGAGCCTCGATTCAGCCCGCGCCTACCTTGCCTTTCCCCACCTCGAAGCGGACCTCCGCGCGGAGCTGGAGCCCTTGGTGGCACGGGCTGAACAGGGCGATGCCGCGGCCCTCGTGGAACTGGACGATCGGTTCGCGGAGCCCCTCGCCTTCGGTACGGGCGGACTGCGCGGCTTCATGGCCGCCGGCCTCCGCCGGATGAACCGGCCCAATATCCGCCGCGCGACGCTCGGCTTGGCCGCCGTGGCCCTCCGGCGCGCGCCCGGAAAGCGGATCGCGGTGGTGGGCTACGACACCCGCATCCAGTCCGATACCTTCGCCGCCGAGAGCGCCGCCGTCCTGGCCGCCGCGGGCTTCCAGGTGTTCATCGGCACCCGGCCCCTTCCCACGCCCTTCCTCTGCTTCGCGATGCGCCGGCTGGGCGCGGCCTGCGGCGTGATCGTGACCGCCAGCCACAATCCCAAGGAATACAACGGGTTCAAGGCCTACAACGACCTCGGCGGCCAGGTGGTGGAGCCCTGGGATGCGGAGATCGAAGCGCACATGGCCTCCCTGCCCCTGGTCCCCGAACCGCCCCGCCCCGTGGAAGGGAGCATCCTGCCCATTCCCGCGGAAGTGGAATCGGCCTACGTCGCCATGGGCCTGTCCCTGCTCCAGCATCCCCAGCCCTTCGAGCCCGTGCGGATCCTGTACACCCCCTTCCACGGGACGGGCGGAGCCTTCGTGCCCACCCTGTTCGAGACCGCGGGCATCCCCCTCACCCTCAGTCCCAGCCAGGGCATCCAGGACGGCGCCTTTCCCACCGCGCCCCGGCCCAATCCCGAGGAGCTGGCGGCCTACGCCGCACCTCTCCGGGAAGCGGAGGCCATGGGCGCCGAGCTCATCCTGGCCAACGACCCCGACGCGGACCGCATCGGCGTGGTGGCAAAGCGCAACGGCGAATGGGAGCTGATGTCCGGCAACGACCTGGCGGCCCTCACCCTGGACTACCTGTGCGCCCAGAAGGGCCGGCAGGGCGCGGTGGTGAGCACCGTGGTCACCTCCGACTTCATGGCCGACGTGGCCCGCCATCACGGACTTCCGGTCGTGTGGACCCTCACGGGCTTCAAGAACATCGCCGTGTGCATGGACCGCCTGGAGGCCCTCGGCGAGCCCTACGCGTTCGGCGCGGAGGAGAGCTACGGAATGCTGCTGCCGCCGGACCTCCGCGACAAGGATGGCGTCACCGCGGCGCTGGTGGTCGCCGAGATGGCGGGCCACTACAAAGCGCTGGGCCTCGGCCTCTATGACGCCGTGGACGCCCTGATGGCCAAGGTGGGCACCTTCCGCAACCGCCTCGTGAACCTGGAGGATCCCCGTCCCGGCGGCGCCAAGCGCTTCGCCGACGCCATGGGCCGGATCCGCGCGGCGGGCCTGGGTTCCCTGGCCGGCGAGAAGGTGGTGGCCTGGGAGGACTTCCACACGGGCCAGCACCACGTGGATGGCCGCAGCGAGCCCATCCTCGACCGCCCGGACCGCCCGGTGGTGGCCCTGCCCATCCCCCGCAGCAACGTCCTCAAGTTCCGTCTGGAGAGCGGCGCCTTCGCGGCCTTCCGCCCCAGCGGCACCGAACCCAAGCTCAAGGTCTACCTTCAGTCCCGCGGCGGAGAGGACCTCCTGGACCGCCTGGAAGCGGAAGCCCGCGCCCTGCTGGGCCTCTAAGCCTCCATCGGCCACGAAAAAGCGGCGCCCTTTCGGCGCCGCTTTTTCGTGCGTGCGAAGCCTACTTCTTCTTCGCGTAGTATTCCTTCATCCAGGCCACGTCGCACTCGGCGGCCTTCTTCGCGGCCTTCTGCTCCATCATCCACTTGCCGGCGTCGTTCAGGCTGTCCTTGGTGTTCTTGTCGCCGTGGCAGGACTTGCAGTTCTCGATCTGGGGGATGCCCAGATCCTTGGCCTTCTTGACCCAGGGCACCTTGGCGCTGGCGACGGGAGCGACGGCCAGGGCGAGGGCGGCGGTGAGCAGGGTGATGCGGCGCATGTTGACTCCTTACTCTTTGGGGGGAAGATCCGGCTCAAGGTCCGGACCGAAAAAAGGGGCGCCCGAAGGCGCCCCTCAACCGTGCAGGCTATTCGGCGTGGTCGCCGCCTGAGGGCTTGTGCTTCTTCATCAGGGCCGCGTAGTACTCCGGCCGCGTTTCGCGCAGGTGGTCCGCGGAGGCCTTGCCGGTGAGCCAGGCGAGATCCATCGGATAGACCTCGGGGTCGAAGATCACCAGATACCAGTGCCACACGAGGATGGAGAGGCTGGCCAGGATCGCTTCATACCAGTGGGCGGCGGTGGCGGCGTCGAGCACCCAGATCGGGAAGACGCGCAGGCTCCAGTTCTGGGCCCAGAGGAGGATGCCGGTCACGGCCATCACCACGGTGCCCCACATGAAGGCCCAGTACTCCATCTTCTCGGCGTAGCCGAACACCCCGAAGGTCGGCCGCTTGGACGTGAGGCCCAGGTTGTAGCGGATGACGTTGGCGATGTCCTTGGCGTCCTGCAGGCCAGGCAGCAGTTCCTTGAGGATGACGCGGTCCTTCTTCACCAGGGCGAGGTGGACGATGTGGAGGCCGGTGGCGGCGAGCATGACGATCGCGGCGACGCGGTGGATGACGCCGCGGACGGTGCCCGCGCCGCTCATGCCGAGGACCTTCACCCAGCCCGCCTCGGGGAACTTGAGGGCGAAGCCGGTGATGACCAGGAGGATGAAGCTGACCATCACCATCCCGTGGGTGATGCGGAACATCTTGTTCATGCGGGGAAGCTGCTCGCCGGTCCCGTGGTGCGGCTTGTGGCGGCGGAGCTTGGCGACGTAGTCGAGGCCGTTGTGGAACAGCATGAAGCCGATGGTCATGGGAATGAGGGCGTAGTAGGCCCAGCGGATCCACTTGACGGAGATGTGCTCGACGCTGCTCGCCATGCCCACGTGGACCTTGCCGCGGGTGATCTTGTCGCTCACGCCGGGGTGGCACTGGCCGCAGGTCTGCTTGAGGTTGGCGGGATTGACGGTGGAGCGGATGTCGGCGGAGGGAAGGATGTTGTGCACGCCGTGGCAGGAGGCGCAGTTGGCGGCGGTCTTCTGTCCGCCCCGGATGGCCAGGCCGTGGAAGCTGTCCTGGAAGGCGGGGACCTTGTCGCCGAAGCCGTAGCGGGAATCCAGCCGCTCGTCGCCGTGGCAGCGGCCGCAGGTGACGGTGGACACGCGGGCGGGGTTCACGAGCGAGCCCGCTTCCTTGGGCGCCAGGATGTTGTGCTCGCCGTGGCAGCCGGTGCAGGTGGGCGAATCCTTGGAGCCGCGCTTCACCGCGAGGCCATGGACGCTGTCGGCGTAGACGGCCTGGATGTCGCTGTGGCACATGCCGCAGGTCTCGGCCACGCGCGCGCGGTTCACCTTCGCGTCGGGGTTGGAGGAGGGCAGGATGTCATGGCTGCCATGGCAATCGGAGCAGGAAGCGGCGGCGGTGTTGCCCTTCGCCACTTCGCGCCCGTGGATGCTCAGGCGATAGGCCTCCACCGGCTTGGCGAAGGGAATCTGGTGCTTGGCAAGGAACTCGGGATTCGAGTGGCAGGCGCCGCAGGTGTCCGCCAGGTTCTTCTTGTTCACCTTGGAGCCGGGCTCGCTGCTGCCCACGATGTTGTGCGCGGGGCCGTGGCAGGAGACGCAGGTCGCGGCGTCGGACATGCCGTTCTGCTTGGCGATGCCATGGATGCTCTTGCCGTAGGCCTTGACCTGGTCCTCGTGGCACGTGGCGCACTTCACGGGCACCGGCTTGTCGGCGTGGGGCAGCTTGGTGATGCTGCTGTGACAGTCGGTGCAGGCCATGCTGCCGTGCTTGGTGGTCGCGAACTTGGCCAAGTCCACGTCGTGGCAGCCCACGCAATCCTTCGCGGACGGGGGCGCGGCCCCGAGGGCGAGGGCGAAGATTCCAGCGAGCACCCGACGCATAGCCACCTCTCAAGTCTTCTAACCCTAGCCTGATTCTTCGGGCGGATGCTAGGGGCAGATGACCTGCGTCACGGGAGTTGTGACATTTGTACGGATTCGTGCGGGAAGAAAAGCGCCGCACCGACATCTCCGGGGCGGACGTACAAAACAACCGGGCGGAAATCCGCCCGGTTGCCGGTGAAAAGTCCGATCACTTGCCCTTGTAGTCCTTCAGCCAAGCGAGATCGACCTCGGCGGCCTTCTTCTTGGCCTTGGTCTCCTCCAGGAACTGGCCGCGGGCGGTGAATTCCCCACCCTTCTTCGGCGTGCCCACATGACAGGCCTTGCAATCCTTCACGTCGGTGAAACCGAGTTCCTGGGACTTCTTCACCCACGGCATCTTGGCCTGGGCGGGAAGGGCGACGAGCAGCGCGGCAGCGGCTGCGAGGGTGGCGATGCGCATGGGGGCCTCCGGGGGGTGAAGGTCCCGCGGGGGAGCGGGACGGACGGTCACAGCCTTGCAATAAGGGTGCCTACAGCACCAACTGTTCCTGATACTCGCCGAACACGCTTCTCAATGCGTCGCAGATTTCTCCTACCGTCGCCTCGGCCCGGACGGCATCGAGGATGTGGGGCATGAGATTGTCGGTCCCTCGGGCAGCCTGCGCCAGGGCTTCGAGGGCGGCGGTCGCGGCGGCCTGATTCCGGCTTGCCCGAAGGACCGCCACCTGGCGCCGCCGCTGGTCGCCCAGGGCTTCGTCCACCCGCAGGAGGTCCGGCGCGGGTTCGTTGGCGATGGCGAAGCGGTTGACGCCCACCACCACCTGTTCGCCCTTCTCCACGGCCTTCTGGTAGGCGTAGGCCGCGTTCTGGATCTCCCGTTGGGGGAACCCCCGCTCGATGGCGCTGACCATGCCCCCCAGGCCGTCCACCTTGGCGAGGAGCGCCTCGGCGCGGGCCTCCAACTCGTCCGTGAGTGCTTCGATCAGGTAGCTGCCCGCGAAGGGATCCACCACATCGGCCACGCGGGATTCGTAGGCCAGGATCTGCTGCGTCCGCAGGGCGATGCGGGCGCTCTGCTCCGTGGGAAGGGCCAGGGCTTCGTCCCGGCTGTTGGTATGGAGGCTCTGGGTTCCGCCGCACACCGCGGCCATGGCCTGGACGGTGGTGCGCACGATGTTGTTGTCCGGCTGCTGGGCGGTGAGGGTGCTGCCCGCGGTCTGGGTGTGGAAACGCAACATCTGGCTTTTTGCATCGTCCGTGTTGAAACGCGCCTTCATGATCCGCGCCCACAGCCGCCGGGCGGCGCGGAACTTCGCCACTTCCTCGAAGAACTGGTTGTGGGCATTGAAGAAGAAGCTGAGCCGCGGGGCGAAAGCCTCCAGCTTCAGCCCCGCCGCCAGGGCCGCCTCGACGTAGGCGATCCCGTCGCCCAAGGTGAACGCGATCTCCTGGGCGGCGGTGCAACCGGCCTCGCGGATGTGGTACCCGCTGATGGAGATGGTGTTCCAGTTGGGCACCTGCTCCGCGCAGAAGGCGAAGATGTCCGTGATCAGCCGCAGGCTCGGGCGCGGCGGGAAGATGTAGGTCCCCCGGGCCATGTATTCCTTGAGGATGTCGTTCTGGATGGTGCCGCCCACCTGGCTCCAGGACACGCCCTGCTCTTCCGCCACCGCCAGGTACAGGGCCAGCAGGACCGCGGCCGGCGCGTTGATGGTCATGCTGGTCGTCACCTTGTCCAGGGGGATGTCCTTGAACAGGGTCCGCATGTCGTGGATGGAGCTGATGGACACGCCCACCTTGCCCACTTCGCCGAGGGCCATGGGATGGTCGGGATCCATCCCGATCTGCGTCGGCAGGTCGAAGGCCACGGAAAGGCCCGTCGTCCCCTGGTCCAGGAGATAGCGGTAGCGGGCGTTGCTCTCCTCGGCGGTGGCGAAGCCCGCGTACTGGCGCATGGTCCACAAGCGGCCCCGGTAGCCTGTGGGCTGCACGTGGCGCGTGAAGGGGAAGCGCCCCGGCGCGCCGAGGTCCCGCAGTGGGTCGTGGTCGGGGATATCCGCCGGGGTGTAGCTGTTCTTCAGGGGGATGCCTGAACTCGTCTCGAAGGTCCGCTCCCGCAGCTTCGCCGGATCTTCCTTCACCGTGAGCTGCGCCCGGACCTGGTCCAGGAAATCCCGCTGGTACATGGGGCCTCCGTTGGGATCCACCTTATCGCCGGGTCTCGCGCGGACGCTACACTGGCCCTTTCCTCACGAGTTCGCCATGCCGCTGCCGCCCCCGCCGCCCGCCCAGATCCTCGCCGGAGCCGATCTCTGGACCCCTGAAGGCCCCCAGCGCGGCCAGGCCGTCGCCGTGCGCAAAGGTCGGATTCTCGCCGTCGGAACGCCGGAGGCCCTGGCCAAGGCCTACCCCGCCGCCCGCCGCACGGATCTTCCCGGCGGCACCCTGCTTCCCGGTTTCATCGAAGGCCACGCCCACGTCGGCGGCCTCGGCGCCCTGGGGCGGAAGGTGGACCTCACCGGCATGGCGGACCTGCCCGCCACCCTGGCGCGCATCCGCGCCTGGGCCGACGCCCATCCCGCCGGTTGGCTGGAAGGCCGGGGCTGGGACCAGAATCGCTGGCCCTCCAAGGCGTTCCCGAAAGCCTTGGACCTCGACGCCTTCACCGGCAGCCGCCCCGTGTTCCTCCAGCGCGTGGACGGCCACGCGGCCTGGGTGAACAGCGCCGCCCTGGCGCTGGCGGGGATCGGCCCCACCACGCCCGATCCCGCCGGCGGGCGCATCCTGAAAGATAAATTCGGCCGGCCCACGGGCATCCTCCTGGACGCGGCCGTGGAACTCATCCGGAAGCGCATCCCCGCGCCGGTTCCCGCGGAAGTGGAGGCTCGCCTGAAAGCCGGGCTGGAGGCCCTGCGCGCCCAGGGATTCACCGCCGTCGCGGATATGGGAATCGAGGCCCCTGAACTGGCGGCCTACCGCCGGATGGCCGCCGCGGGCACCCTCCCCATCCGCGTGTTCGCCTACCTCAGCCACGACCACGACCTCATGCTGCGCGAACTCAAGCAGCCCCGCGCCAGGGCGCTGTCCTTCTTCCAGGTGCAGGGCGTGAAGTTCTACCTGGACGGCGCCCTGGGCAGCCGCGGCGCGCGCCTCCTGGCGCCCTACGCGGACGAGCCCGCCACCCAGGGGCTGTGGGTCACGGAGCCGGCCAAGGTGGCGGCGGATGCCACCGCCACCCTCCGGGCCGGCTACCAGCCCGCCATCCACGCCATCGGCGACGCCGCCAACCGCGCCGCCCTCGACCTCCTCGCCCAGGCCCAACGGAAGGGCCGCGGCTCCCTCCGTCCCCGGATCGAGCACGCCCAGATCGTCACCGCGGAGGACGCCGCCCGGTTCGGGAAGCTGGGCGTGGTGGCCAGTGTCCAGCCCGTCCACTGCACCTCGGATCACGCCTGGACGCCCGCCCGGCTCGGCCCCGCCCGCCTGGCGGAGGCCTTCCCCTGGCGGACCCTCGTGAACGGCGGCGCCCTCCTCGCCTTCGGCAGCGACGCGCCGGTGGAGGATCCGAATCCCTTCCTGGGCCTCGCCGCCGCGGAGACCCGGCAGGATCCCGAAGGGAACCCGCCGGAGGGCTTCCTGCCCGCCCAGCGCCTCACCCGCGCCGAGGCCATCGGCGCCTACACTGCCGGAAACGCCGCCGCGCTGGGCCGCGCGAAGGATCTCGGCGTCCTCCGGAAGGGGGCCGCCGCCGATCTCCTGTGGGTCCAGGCTCCCGTGGGAAACCTCAGCCCGGCGGACCTGAGGAAGCTCCGTCCCGGCCGCCTCTGGGTGAACGGCGCGGAAGTGCCCCTGGCACACTAGGGCCATGGACCTCCGCCCTCCCGCCCCCCTCCTGGCGCCCTCCCTCCTGTCCGCCGACTTCGCGCGGCTGGGCGAGGAACTGCGGACCATCGAGGCCGCGGGCGCGCAGGTGGTGCACGTGGACGTGATGGACGGCCGCTTCGTGCCGAACATCACCATCGGCCTGCCCGTGGTGGAGAGCCTGCGGAAGGCCACCGCCCTGCCCCTCGACTGCCACCTGATGATCGTGGAGCCCCTTCGCTACGCCGCGGACTTCGTGAAGGCCGGCGCCAACTGGGTGAGCGTCCATCAGGAGGCCGATCCCCACCTCCACCGCACCCTCGCCGCCATCCGCCAGGCGGGCGGGAAGGCCGGGGTGGTTCTGAATCCCGGGACGCCCGTGGAGACGCTGGTGGACCTGGTGGGCGACTTCGATTTCGTCCTGCTGATGAGCGTCAATCCTGGCTTCGGCGGCCAGAGCTTCATCCCCCGTGTCCTGGACAAGGTGCGGCGGCTGGACGCCCTCCGCAGCGAGCGGGGCGTCCCCTTTTTCATCCAAGTGGACGGCGGCGTCGGATCCAAGAACGCCGCCGACCTCATCCGCGCGGGGGCCGACTGTCTCGTGGCCGGGAACGCCGTGTTCAAGGCCGAGGATCCGAAGGCGGCCGTGGCGTCCCTGCTCAGCGAGATGCGGTCGGGCCGCACAGCCTGAGCTTGGCCTCCCGCGGCAGGCGCTTGAGCGCCCGCTCCCGCCGGAGGGCTTCCGCCTTCGAGCCGCAGGTCTCCCAGTACGCCAGTTCCAGCGGCCCTCGGCCCCGCGTGTACTTGGCGCCCTTCCCTTCGCGGTGGAGGGCCAGCCGCGCCGCCACATCCAGGGCAATCCCGCAGTAGAGCGTCCCGTCGCCGCAGCGGAGGAGGTACACGGTCCAGGCCGCCGCGCCATCAGGCGTTCCCGTCATCGATCCAGCCCCAGGATCTCGCGGATCCGCGCCATCCCCTCCCGCTCGCCCCGCCCTTCGGGGACATGGAGCACCACCAGGATGGGCCCCCGTCCTCCCGCCACCCAGGCACTGGTGCGGGAAGGGTCGCCGGGGATCGGGGCCGTGGCCGTCTTGAACCACCAGCCCTCCTTGCCGAGGAGATCCTTCACCTCCACCCAGAAGCCCGCCAGGTAGCGCCGCCCGAAGGTGACCACCTCCGTGCGGTCCGGCTCCATCAGCCAGCGGAGGAAGGCCTCGGGACTGGTTCGGAGCAGATCGCCGCGCCCCACCCAGGCCGCCGTCAACGCCGGAAGGCGATCGCCGGGGGGCAGGCGGCGGCCGAGGAAGGGCCCGAAGGCTTCGTCGACCCGGAGCCGCGCTCCCTCGGGCCCGTACAGCTCCGTGTTTTGCGTGGAGGACTCCCCGATCCAGGCCAGAAAGGCCGCATCGCAATCCCTTTGAAGCGCCCCCGCCAGATCCACCCGGCCGTGGCCCTTGGGTTCCCGACAGGCGGGCGCGCCCCCGCACCGGAACCGCACCCCCCGCGCGGACCAGTCCGCTCCCTCCAGCTTCATCCACACCAGCTTCGCGAGGTCCCCCATGGGCGCCTCCGTCCGCGCCGCGCCGTAAGTGCGGACCTCGTCCTCCCCCAGCGCGATGGCCAGCCCCTCGCCAGCTTTGAGAGTCGGCGCGGGTACCGGAGGGGCCACCGTTTGGGCCACAGCCCCGAAGCTGAGAAGGAAAGCGAGCAGAAGCGACGGACGAATCATGGCGGGATACCTCGACGGAAATTCGGATCGAAAGGTCGAGTGGGGCTGAAGAAGAGGTTCGCATGGCGCGCCCATCCCCTCCTTGACGTTCTGTCTCGAACGGTCCCCTGCCCCTTCCTCCGCCGCCCTCCCCTGCCAAACTGCTCCCATGTCGGACCGCCGCGTGCTCGTGAACCTCCGGGGCCTGCTGACCCCCGATCCTGCCCGGACGTGGGCGGTGGACCGCATTCCGGACGCCGTCCTGGCCCTGGAAGGGGACCGCGTGGCCTGGATGGGTCCGGCGGCGGACCTGCCCGTCGCCTGGGCGGACGCTCCACAGGTGGACGGCGGCGGGGCGTGGGTGACGCCGGGCTTCGTGGATCCGCACACGCACCTGCTATTCGGCGGCAACCGCTCCGGAGAGTTCAACCGGCGCCTCCAGGGGGCCACCTACCAGGAGATCGCCGCGGAAGGTGGCGGGATCCGGGAGACCGTCCGCGCCACCCGCGGCGCCACGGTCGAAGAGCTGGTGGCTGTGGGCGAAACGCGGCTGCGGGCCTTCCGCGAGCGAGGCGTCGTCCACCTCGAATGCAAGACCGGCTACGGGCTGGAGCTGGAGTCGGAGTCCCGCCTCACCGCCGCCTACGCGGAACTGCAGCGGCGCGGCTGGAGCCTCGACGTGACCCTCCTGCCCGCCCACGATCTGGCGCCGGAGTTCAGAGGCGATGCCGAAGCCAACGCCCGCGCCGTGGCCGAGGACTGGCTGCCTGAACTGGTGCGCCGCCACCCCGGCGTGGGGCGGTTCTGCGACGTGTTCGTGGAGACCGGCGTCTACACGGCGGACCAAGGCCGGCGGGTCCTTGAGGCCGGGAAGCGCCTGGGCCTGATCCCCCGGGTCCACGCGGACGAGCTGTCCTGGACGGGCGGCGCGGAGTTGGCGGCGGAGCTGGGCGCCGCCAGCGCGGATCACCTCATGTTCTGCAGCGACGCGGGCATGAAGGCCATGGCCGCCGCGGACGTCACGCCCGTCCTGCTGCCGGGAACCAC
The DNA here is from genome assembly GCF_030845995.1 of Geothrix sp. 21YS21S-4. Taxonomy (NCBI): domain Bacteria; kingdom Pseudomonadati; phylum Acidobacteriota; class Holophagae; order Holophagales; family Holophagaceae; genus Geothrix; species Geothrix sp. 21YS21S-4. Next base: position 1,253,060 of record NZ_CP132719.1, on the reverse strand, counting down.
GCTGTTCCTGGGGATGCGCGACTGGGCGCCCGCCCGGAAGATGATCGAAGCCGGGTGCCGCGTGGCCCTGGCGACGGACTTCAACCCCGGCTCCTGCCCGTGTCTCGACCCGCTCACCATCCTCCGGCTGGGCTGCCTTCAGCTCCGGATGACCTTCGAGGAAGCCTTCACGGCCCTCACCCTCCATCCCGCCCGAAGCCTGCGCCGCGATGACCTGGGGCACCTGCACCCCGGCGCCCGCGCGGAGGTGCTGCTGTGGGACGTGGAGGACATGCTGGAACTGGTCTACTGGGTGGGCGAGGCCTATCGGCCGAGGTTCCTGTCCTGAAATGAATGGATTTGAACCGCAGATGACGCCGATTTGCGCAGATGAAGGGCCGAAGAATGGCGGCTTTCCATCGGCAGCCCTCTGCGGTTAAAAAAACAAAGCCCCGGGCCGATTCCCGGGGCTTTTCCCGCGAGCGCGGAAGCCTAGTGTTCGGCGCGGTGGGAGGCTTCCTGCACGATGCTGTAGATGCGTTCCTTGGCGCGCAGCTTGGTCTTCTTCAGTTCCACCTCTTCGAGGGACTCCTTGGCCGACAGGCTGGGCTTTCTCTGGAGATCGCCGAGGCGCGTGTCGGCGGCCCGGTGTTCCTCCATCAGCTTGCGGAATTCGAAGTGCTCCTTCATGAGGCGGTCCTGAAGTTCTGGGCGCAGAAAATCCATGAAACCTCCATGCCTTAGGCGGGGCGGGTGGTCCCGCGGGTGGGTTCGGTGGACCAAGGGTAGGACGGGGAAAGGGGGCGTCAAGAGCCATTCTTGACCCGTTCGAAACCCTTTGATCCCCATCACTTCCGTGGCATTCTCCGGGAATGTCCCTCACCGTCGACGCACTGCTCCTGGAACGGGCGGACGGGGTGCGGCTGCTGGGACCCCTCAGCCTCCAGGTGGCCCCCGGCGACCGGCTGGGCCTGGTGGGGGAGAGCGGCTCGGGCAAAAGCCTCCTCACCCGGGCCATGTTCGGCGTCCTGCCGCCGGGCGTGAGGCAGGCGGCAGGGTCCCTCGCGGCCTTCGGGACACCTCTCGACCCGCCAGGTCCGGCCCGGGACCGGATCCGCGGGAACCGGCTGGGTTGGGTGCCCCAGGAACCCGGTCGGGCCCTGAATCCCCTCCTCACCCTCGGCGAGCATCTGGGCCTCCTGCCGCGCATCCATCGGGGAGAGTCCTCCCGCACGGCGGCGACACGGCTCGCGCCCCTTCTGGAGCGCCTCCGGCTCCCCTCCGATCCGGCCTTCCTGGCCCGCTTCCCCCATCAGGTGAGCGGCGGGCAGCGCCAGCGGTTGGTGCTGGCCATGGCCCTCTCCTGCGAGCCCGACATGCTGGTGCTGGACGAGCCCACCACCGCCCTCGACCCGGCAGCGGAAGCGGCCTTCCTGGATGTGACCTTGGACCTCCAGCGGGAACGGAACCTCGGCTTCCTGTGGATCACCCACGACCTCGATCTGGCCCGCCGCGCCTGTGACCGGCTCCTGGTCCTCTACGGCGGCGAGGCCATGGAGGCCGGCCCCGCTTCCCGCCTGCTCGCCACCCCCCGACACCCCTACACCGCCCGCCTGGTGGAGGCGGCGCAGCGCCAGCCGTCCTCCGAATCCGGGTTCCTGCCGGTTCCCGGCGAACGCCCCGGGGGCTGCGCCTTCCGGCCCCGCTGCCCTTCCGCCTCGGAATGCTGCCTGGACCCCGGGCCCTGGCAGGGAACGCCTTCCGACGGCTGGCGCTGCCCGTTTCCCCTGGAACTCGCCGCTGAGCGGACGTGACCGCCAAGGCTGGAAGCCGCGCGCCGGCCATGAGACCATGGGATGCAAGGTCCCGCAGGCCGCGGGCCCGGAAGAAGGCTTCCCGATGCTGACCTTGCCCCTGATGCGCGCCCTCACCTTCGACGACGTCCTGCTCGTCCCAGGCTATTCGGAGATCCACCCTAACCAGGTGGACCTGAGCACCCGGCTCACGCGGGACATCGGGCTCCGCATTCCCCTGATGTCCGCCGCCATGGACACCGTGACGGAAAGCCGGATGGCCATCGCCCTGGCCCAGTTGGGCGGCATCGGCATCGTCCACAAGAACCTCAGCCCCGAGCGCCAGGCGGAGGAAGTGGACAAGGTGAAGCGGTCCGAATCCGGGATGATCACCGACCCCATCACCATCGGCCCCGACGCGCCCATCCGCGACGCCGAGGCCCTGATGGCCAAGTTCCGGATCAGCGGCGTGCCCGTGGTGGAAGGCCACCGGCTGGTGGGGATCCTCACCAACCGGGACCTCCGCTTCGAGACCCGCTGGGACCTGCCCGTGCGCGAGGCCATGACCAAGGACAACCTGGTGACCGTGCCCGTGGGCACGACCCTCCAGGAGGCGAAGGGCATCCTCCAGAGGCACCGCATCGAGAAGCTGCTGGTGGTGGACGCCGACGGCCAGCTCAAGGGGCTGATCACCGTCAAGGACATCGAGAAGTCCATCGAGTACCCCAGCGCCTGCAAGGACACCCATGGCCGCCTGCGCGTGGGCGCCGCCGTGGGCGTGGGCAAGGAGCTGCTGGACCGCGCGGGCGCGCTGGTGGAGGCCCAGGTGGACGTGCTCTGCCTGGACAGCTCCCACGGCCACAGCCGGGGCGTCCTCGACGCCGTGAAGGCCCTCAAGAAGGCCTTCCCGAACCTCCCCCTCGTCGCCGGGAACGTCGCCACCTACCAGGGCGCCAAGGACCTTGCGAACGCCGGCGCCGACGCCGTGAAGGTGGGGATCGGACCCGGCTCCATCTGCACCACCCGCATCGTCACCGGCGCCGGCATGCCCCAGATCACCGCCGTGGCCGAGGCCAGCCGGGCCTGCCGGGAGGCGGGCATCACCTGCATCGCCGACGGGGGCATCAAGTTCAGCGGCGACGTGGCCAAGGCCATCGCGGCGGGCGCCGACTGCGTGATGATCGGCAGCCTGTTCGCCGGCACCGACGAGGCCCCCGGCGAGACCATCTTCTACGCCGGCCGCACCTTCAAGGCCTACCGCGGGATGGGCAGCCTGGGCGCCATGAAGCAGGGCAGCAAGGACCGCTACTTCCAGGACGGGAAGGACGACGCGAAGCTGGTGCCGGAGGGAATCGAGGGCCAGGTCCCCTACAAGGGCCGCATGGCCGACCTAGTCACCCAGCTCATGGGCGGGCTGCGGGCCGGCATGGGCCTCAGCGGCGGCGCGTCGGTGCCCGATTTCCAGCAGAAGGCCACCCTCGTCGAGATCAGCGGCGCCGGCCTGCGCGAAAGCCACGCCCACGACGTGATGATCACCAAGGAAGCGCCAAACTACCGGATGGAATAGGACAAAGCGGAACACCGATGAACACTGATAAAAGCTGATGAACACCGATCAAGCAAGGGCGGCCCGCGTCGATCACGATCCGCTGACCGAGGCTGTCATCGGATGCGTGTTCAAGGTGGCCAATGCGCTGGGTTCGGGGTTCCTGGAAAAGGTGTATGAAAACGCGCTGGCCTTTGAACTTGAAAGGGCTGGCCTGGTCCATCAGCAGCAGGTTCCCATCAGCGTCCATTATGAGGATCGCGTCGTCGGGACTTACATCGCGGATCTCGTGGTGGAGGGATGCCTTCTTCTCGAACTGAAAGCCTGCCGGGCCTTGGAGGAGATCCACACGGCCCAGTGCCTGAACTATCTCAAAGCCACCCGCCTTTCCACCTGCCTCCTCATCAACTTCGGCCTTCCCAAACCCCAGATCAAACGCCTTTCCCGTCGACCGTGTTTTCGGTGTTCATCAGCTTTTATCAGTGTTCATCGGTGTTCTTCTTTTAATCTCTTGGACATCGGTGGTTTTCTGGAGTTCCCATGTCCCTCCTCGTGAAGAACGTCCGCCTCGTGGATCCCTCGCAGAACCTGGACGGGCCCGGCGTGCTGCTGGTGACGGACGGGACGGTGGAGGCGATCGCTGCGGACGCGGCCGCGATTCCCAAGCGCGAAGGCACCGAGGTGCTGGATGGTGGCGGCGCGGTCCTGGCGCCGGGGTTCGTGGATCTCCACGTGCATTTCCGCGAGCCGGGGCAGACCCGCAAGGAGAGCATCGAGACCGGCAGCCGGGCGGCGGTGGCCGGAGGGTTCACATCCGTGTGCGCCATGGCCAACACCAAGCCCGTGAACGACAGCGTCGCCATCACGGAGATGATGCTGGCTCGCGCCGAGAAGGCCGGCCTCTGCCGCTACTTCCCCATCGGGACCGTCAGCCGCGAGATGAAGGGCGAGGAACTCGCGGACATGGGCACCCTGAAAGCCGCGGGCTGCGTGGCTTTCAGCGACGACGGGCTGCCCATCGGCAACGCCGCGCTGATGCGCCGGGCGTTGGAATACACCCGCTGGCTGGAGGTTCCCATCGTGGCCCACGAGGAGGATCGCGACCTCGCAGGCAAGGGCTACATGCACGAAGGGGCCGTCAGCGCGTCCCTCGGCTGCCTGGGCATTCCCGCGGCGGCGGAAGAAGCGATGGTGGCCCGGGACCTCGTCCTGGCGGAGCACACCGGCGGCCACCTGCACCTGGCCCACCTCAGCACCCGGGGCTCCATGCGCATGGTGCGAGAGGCCAAGGCCCGGGGACTGAACGTCACCTGCGAAGTGACGCCCCACCACTTCGCCCTGTCGGACAAGGAGCTGATGAAGTTCGACAGCGACCACAAGATGAACCCGCCTCTGCGGACCGAAGCCGACATCCAGGCCGTCCTGGAGGCCCTCGCCGACGGCACCGTGGACGCCATTGCCACGGACCACGCCCCCCACGGCTGGGACGACAAGGAAGTGGAGCTGCCCATCGCCGCCTTCGGCGTGATCGGCCTGGAGACCGCCCTGCCCCTCACCCTCGAACTGCTGGTGAACCGCAAGGTCATCGACCTGGCCCGCGCGGTCGCCCTCCTGTCCTGGAAACCGGCCCAGGTCTTCCACCTGGATCGCCGCGGCCTGGGCACCCTCGCGCCCGGCTCCCCGGCGGATTTCGTGCTCTTCGATCCCCAGGCCACCGTCCAGGTGGACCGCGCGTTCATCCAGTCCAAGTCCTACAACACGCCCTTCAAGGGTTGGAGCCTCCCCGGCAAGGTGGTCGGGACGTGGGTCGGCGGAAAGCGCGTCTGGGGCTGAGCCTCGAAGATTCCCTCCAGATCGGCATTGACGGATGGCCCCCGTGGGGATTCCCTGGAGGCGGTCCGTCCTTGCTCATTCGAATCCTGAATCAGGCGAAAGCCCTCGCGCCATCCGGCTGATTTCTTCCCGGGCGCCGGCGGGACCTGGAGCGCCTCGAAAGGAGTCCTTCATGAGAATGCCGTTCGTCCTTTCAGCGGGCATGTGCCTGCTTATCCACACAGCCTGCATTCCAGTTCTGCATCCCAGGCTCTTTCTTTATCCGGTGAAGGGACCCTTTTCAGATCAAAGTCCCGCGCTCGCCATCACGGCCTCCACGAGCGGCCTCACCTCCGGCTTCATCTCCTTCCAGTTGCCCAGTGGGGAGGCGTGCGAAGGCCCATGGGCGCGCGTTCCGCCGGGTCAGATGACCTCGGAATTGTCCGGCTCCTGGGACCTCCTATTCGGCCAAGGCTATTACACGGCCCATGTGCTGGGGTCCAAGTGGCATGGGAAATCCAAGATCCTCGGCAACCGGGGCACGGAATTCCAGCTCGAGTTTTACAGAGAGGAAACCAAGGACGCTCCCCTGCTGGGCGTGGCCAAAGATACGGCCGGAAACGTATACAAAGTCACCCAGTCTTGACGCTCCCTTCCCCGAAGTTCCGATTGGAGGATCCGATGATCAAGTTCTCGTCCACCATCCTGCTCCTGGGCATCTTTTTGGGGAGCGCCTCGCCCGCCCTCGCGGGCCGGTGCACGGGTTCCCCCAGTTGCCGCGCTTGCCGGAACTGCAGTCGCTGCAAGCACTGCAATGCCGGAGGCACCTGCGGGGTCTGCGCTCCCCACAAACAGGCGAAACCCAAACTCCGGACGACGCCCCCGGCCCGCCCCTGAGGTGTGAGCCCCGGACGGGCTCAACTCGAAACCCACTTCCCCCCTTCGGAGGGAGAGGATGAGATCGCTTCATCAACGCGCCGGTTGACTGTCTTTTTTTACCAATTCAAAATCACACCTCATCTTCCCTAAAGGGGGCCTACTCTTTCCCATGGAGGGCTCCCCTCGATGAACGGCAACCTTCATTCCGTCACCCACCATTCGATGACCGACCTCTTCGTCCAGTTGGGCCTTCCTTCCCAGCCGGCCGAGATCCAGGCGTTCATCGAATCCAACTGCCCGCTCGACACCCACATCCCCCTCTACCAAGCGCCCTTCTGGAGCCTCTCCCAGGCCCAGTTCCTCCGCGAGCAGGTCCAGGACGACGCGGATTGGGCCGGCATCATCGACAAGCTGGATACGGGGCTGCGGCGACCGGTGAAGCCAAGCGGGAGTTGACCGAGGGCCAAGATCCTCTTGGATCGCGCGGGCTCCGGCTCGGCGAATCCCGGTGTCCCTTCTTCATGGCGCCGAGTTACCGTGTGGGAAATCCCCGGAGCCCCTATGTCCCTTCCCGTCCTCCTCCGCGAACTCGAAGCGTTCGGGCAGAGCAACGACAGCGCGATCGCGGAGCGCCCGCGCCGGATGCTCAACATCACCCGGGACACCGGGGAGCTGCTGGCGGTGCTGGTGCGCGCGATGGGCGCCCGGCGGGTGCTGGAGATCGGGACGTCGAACGGGTATTCCACGCTGTGGCTGGCTTCGGCGGCGGAGGCCGTGGGCGGGCGGGTGATCACGGTCGAGTGGTCCGAGTTCAAGTGCGGCCTCGCGGCCCGGAACTTCGAGCGGTCGGGGCTTTCCGAATTCATCACGCAGGTCCAGGGGGAGGCCGGAGCGCTGCTGCAGAGTTCCGCCGAGGCCGGTTTCGACCTCGTGTTCCTCGACTCCGAGCGCTCCGAATATTCCGCGTGGTGGCCCGACCTCAAGCGGGTGCTGCGACCGGGCGGGCTGCTGGTGGTGGACAACGCCCTCTCGCACGCCGCGGAAATGGCGCCCTTCGTGGCGCTGGTGGCCGCGGATGCCGACTTCGCCACCTGCACCGTGCCCGTGGGCAACGGCGAATTCCTGGCCACGCGGGCATCGGCCTGAGGACGCGGATCCATCCCGGAGCCCCCATGTTCCAAGTCGCCGTTCCGCTCCTTCACGTCTCCAACGCCCGGAAGGCCGAGGCATTCTACTGCGGGGGCTTGGGCTTCCGGAAGGCCTCCTCCAGCGCCGCCGACGGGGCGGATCCCTGCTATCTGGCCCTCGAACGGGACGGCGTCTGGCTGCACCTGTCCTCCCACGCGGGGGACGGCGTGGCGGGGAGCGCCGTCAACCTCTTCGTCGAGGACGTGGACGCCCTCCGCGCGGAATTCGCGGGCCGGGGCCTGCCCATCCCCCTGGAGCCCACGGACCAGACCTGGGGAAACCGGGAGATGTATCTGAGGGATCCGGACGGCAACAGCGTCCGCTTCCTGACTCCCAAGCGGAGCTAATCTATTCCTCTGGTTTCCTGAGGTTCCCATGGCTGCGGCGCTTCTGCTGATCGACATCCAGAACGACTACTTCCCCGGCGGGGCCATGGAGGTGGTGGGCGCCGAGGCCGCCGCCGCGCAGGCCGGGAAGCTGCTCGCCGCCTTCCGGGAAAAGGGGCTGCCCGTCATCCACATCCAGCATGTGAGTGCCCGGCCCGGGGCGACCTTCTTCCTGCCGGGAACGCCCGGCGCGGAATTCCACGCCTCCGTCCAGCCCGCGCCCGGCGAGGCGGTGTTCAAGAAGGCGTTCCCCAGCGCCTTCAAGGAGACGCCGCTGCTGGAGCATCTGCGCGCGAACGGCATCTCCCACCTGACGGTCGCGGGAATGATGACCCACATGTGCATCGACACCACCCTTCGGGCGACGGCGGATCTCGGCCTCACCTGCGCCCTCGCCCAGGACGGCTGCGCCACCCGCGCCCTGGCGTTCAACGGCGTCCAGGTGCCCGCGGAAAACGTCCAGGCGGCCTACCTTGCGGCCCTGAACGGATTGTTCGCCAAGGTCCTCCCCACCGAGGAACTCTGCGCGGCCCTCTGATTCCTTCCCACCGGAAAGGAAGCGGACGATGTCTCCCATCCACCCGAACATCCTCGATGCCATCGGCCGGACGCCGCTCGTCGCCCTCCACCGCCTGGCACCCTCCAATGGCTCCCGCATCCTGTTGAAGGTGGAAGCCGGGAATCCCACGGGCAGCATGAAGGACCGGATGGCCCTCGCCATGATCGAGGCCGCCGAAGCGAGCGGCCGCCTGCAGCCGGGCGGCTTCGTCGTGGAATACACCGGCGGCAGCACCGGGGTTTCGCTCGCGCTGATCTGCGCCGTGAAGGGCTATCCCCTGCGCATCGTGACGTCCGACGCCTTCGCCCGGGAGAAGCTGGACCACATGCGGATCCTGGGAGCCGAACTCCAGGTGGTGCGGAGCGAGGGCGGCGGGATGACGGAGCGGCTCACGCGGGAGATGGTGGAAGCCGCCGGGCGCATCGCGGAACAGCCCGGCAGCTTCTGGACGGACCAGTTGAACAACACCGACCAGCTCGCGGCCTACGAAACCCTGGCGACGGAAATCTGGGAGCAGACGGGCGGCGCCGTCGACGCCTTCGTCCAGAGCGTGGGCACCGCGGCCTCCTTCCGGGGAACGGCGGAAGCCCTGCGCCGCCGCGACGGGCCGATCCGCCTCGTGGCGGTGGAACCCGCGGAATCGCCCGTCCTGTCCGGCGGGAATCCCGGCGCCCACCGGATCGACGGAATCGGCGCCGGATTCGTCGTCCCCCTGTGGCGCAAGGACCTGGCGGACGACATCGAGCGCGTCTCCACGGAGGAAGCCACGGCCATGTGCGGTCGCCTGGCGCGGGAGGAGGGCCTGTTCGCGGGAACCTCCACCGGCGCCAACGTCGTGGCCGCGCTCCGGCTGGCGGAACGCCTGGAACCGGGCGCCACCCTCGTCACCGTGATGTGCGATACGGGGATCAAGTACCTCAGCAAGCTCTGATGCCCCTCTGCATTCAAAAAATACGGATCACCACCAAGGCACGAAGGGCACAAAGAACCGCATCCCCAGGGGGGTAGAGCTTTTCTTGGCGGCTTGACGGAGAAAAAACATGGCGAAGCGCTATCCCGCCGCCCGCGAAGCCCCCGCGTAACCCTCTCTGGCAGGATGAAGCGATGAATCCCGTCTCCCATTTCGTCCTCTACGTGTCCGACCAGGCCCGCAGCGCGGCGTTCTACGCGGCGGCACTGGGATACGGGCCCCGGCTCGATGTCCCGGGGATGACGGAATTCGAACTGCCCGGCGGCGGAATCCTGGGGCTGATGCCCAAGGCGAACGCCCAGCGGCTGCTGGGATCGGGCGTGGACCTGACGGGTCCCGATCTCCCGCGGGCGGAACTGTACCTCCAGATGGCGGACGCCGAGGCCGCCCATGCCCGCGCCCTGGCGGCCGGGGCGAAGGAACTCAGCCCGTGGCTTCCCCGCGACTGGGGCCACGCCGCGGCCTATTCCCTGGATCCCGACGGCCACGTCCTGGCCTTCGCGCGGCCCCTGGGCGAAGCGGCCTCCTCGCGGCCCAGGGCCGTGGTCGCCGCCTGGGTCGAGGCCTTCAACCGCGCCGACGTGGCGGCCCTGAGCGCGATGTACCACGAGGACGCCATCAACCACCAGGTGGCCGAGAGCCCCGTGGAAGGACGCGTTGCGATTCAAGCCATGTTCGAGCGGGAATTCGCCGCGGCGGAGATGGTGTGCGTGGTGGAGAACCTGTTCGAGGACGGCGAGTGGGCGATCCTTGAATGGCGCGACCCCCTGGGCCTCCGCGGCTGCGGCTTCTTCCGCGTGGTGGAAGGCCGCATCGCCTTCCAGCGCGGCTACTGGGACAAGCTCAGCTTTCTCCGCCAGCAGGGGCTGCCGATTCCGCGGGATTGATGCCGTTTTGCATCCAAAAGAATCACCACCAAGACACCAAGAAAAGCTCTGACTCAAGCTCTTTTTCTTGGTGCCTTGGCGGTGAATTACTTTTTGAAGGCTACAGGGTCTTCATGTCCAGGACGAAGCGGTAGCGGACGTCGTTCTTCAGCATGCGCTCGTAGGCTTCGTTCACCTGCTGGACGGGGATCAGCTCGATCTCGGAGACGATGCCGTGCTCGGCGCAGAAATCGAGCATCTCCTGGGTCTCCTTGATTCCGCCGATCAGCGACCCGCTGAGGGTGCGGCGCCCGAAGATCAGGGAGCCCGCGGCGACGGGCGTGGGCTCGGGGGGAACGCCCAGCAGCACCATGGCGCCTTCCACGCGGAGGAGGCCCAGGTACTTGTTGTAGTCGTGGGGCGCGGAGATGGTGTCGATGATCAGGTCGAAGTGGCCCGCCAGCCGCTTGAAGGTGGCCTCGTCCGACGTGAGCCCGAAGTGGTGGGCGCCCAGCTTGCGCGCGTCCTCTTCCTTGCTCTTGGACGTGCTCAGCATGGTGACTTCGGCGCCCATGGCGGCGGCGAGCTTGACGGCCATGTGGCCCAGACCGCCCAGGCCCACGACGCCCACCTTGTCGCCCTTCTTCACCTTCCAGTGGCGCAGGGGGGAATAGGTGGTGATGCCGGCGCACAGCAGGGGCGCGACGGCGGCGAGGTCCAACTTGGGCGAGATCTTGAGGGCGAAGCCCTCGTTCACCACCAGGCTGGAGGAGTAGCCGCCGTAGGTGGGCGTCTTCCGGTCCATCTCGGTGCCGTTGTAGGTGAAGGCCGCGCCCTTCTCGCAGAACTGCTCCAGGTCCCGCTCGCAGCTGGGGCACGTGCGGCAGCTGTCCACCATGCAGCCCACGCCCGCCAGGTCGCCTTCCTTGAAGTTCTTCACGTGGGCGCCCACGGCGGTGACGCGGCCCACGATCTCGTGGCCGGGCACCATGGGGAACTTGGCGCCGCCCCACTCGTCCTTCACCTGGTGGAGGTCCGAATGGCAGATCCCGCAGTAGGCCACCTCGATCTGGACGTCGTGGGGGCCGACCTCCCGGCGCTCGATCTGGAAGGGCGCCAGGGGCGCGGAGGGGGAAGTGGCGGCATAGGCTTTGGCGATGGCCATGGAAGCTCCTCGGATCGGAATTCCACTCTAGGCATCCGCGCTCCACGGGGACAGAAGGCACCTCGGGGTGCGTGCCATCCCAGGGCCTTCTCGCCGGGGTCAGACGCGGAAACCCGCCATCCGGCGCTCCAGGTCCTGGGACAGCTCGGCCAGGGCGCGGGCGGTGCGGACGATCTCCTCCGTGGTCGCAGCGAGCTGGGTGGCGGCGGAAGCCGTCTGCATGGCCTCGGACACGCCCTGCTCCACCCGCCGGGCCGCGCCTTCCCCGGTGCGGTTCTGCTCGGCGGTGGCCTCGGTGATGTGGCGGACGGCCTGGGCAAAGCTCCCCAGATTCCGCTGGATGGTGCCCAGCGCCCCGACGGTGTCCTCCACGGTGGCGCCGCCCTGGGCCACGGCGTCCTGGGCGCCCTGGAGCAGGCCGCCGATCTCCTTGGCGGCTTCGCCGGACCGCTCCGCCAGCTTGCGGACCTCCTCCGCGACGACGGCGAACCCCTTGCCCATGGCGCCGGCCTTGGCCGCCTCGATGGCGGCGTTGAGGGAGAGCAGGTTGGTCTGTCGGGCGATCTCCTGGATGACCACCACCGCCCGGGAAATCTCGCCGGCGGTGCGGGTGATGTCCTCCATGGCCCGGGTGGTGGCGGTGCCGGAAGAGACGCCATGGTCGGTGGCCAGCTCGGTCTCGTGCAACTGCCGCTGGCTCTGGGCGGCTCCCGTGGCCACTTCCGCGATGCTGGCGCTCAGCTCCGCGATGGCCGCCGCCATGTGTTCCGACCCTTCGCGCTGGATGTCGGAGCTCTGGGCGATGGAAGCCGTGGTCCGGGCCATCTGATCCGCCGCGGCGGAGAGCTCGTGGGAGCCGCTGGCCACCTGCTCCACGGCCCGCTGGATGGCGCTCACCGTGTCCCGCAGGTTCTCGCCCATGCCATTGAGGGTGCGGGCCATGGCCCCGAATTCCTCCCGGGTGGTTAGATCGCAGCGGGCGGTGAGATCGCCCTTGGCCGTGGCTTCCAGCACGCGGGTGAACGCCTGGATGGGCCGCTGGGTGGCGCGGTAGAGGAGGACGCCCAGCCCGATGCTGACGAGGACGGAGATCAAGGTGAGGCCGGATAAGAGGGCGAAGGTCCGGTTGTAGATCTCCCTCGCGCGGAGCGTCCCGTCCTCGGCCTCCTTCAGGTTCGCCTCCCGGAGCTGCGTCTCCATGCCGTTCATCGCCAGGCTCAAAGGAACCAGCTTGGACGTCATCAGCTCCAGGGCGCGGGCCTTCTGGCCGCTCCGGGAGGCCGGGAAGATCTCGTTCTCGCGCAGGGCGACCTGGTCCGCATAGCCCTGCTTGAACTTGGGGAAAACCTCCCGCTCGATGGGCAGGGAGATGCCCTGTTCGAAGCCCTCGATCTTCCGCTGGAACTCCTGGTCCAGCTCCTTGCACCGCGACTCCTGCTCGGCCATGGTGGCCGGATTAGCGGTCGCCACGTGGAGGACCACGCGGTACTGGGCGCGCAGCCGCGCCGAGTTGGCCTGGGCCAGGGCGGAAATGGGGAGCAGGTTCTCGCGGAAGGCCGTTTCGAACCGCTGGTGTTCCTGGCGAAGGGCCATCAGGCTCCAGGCCGCCATCCCGCCCAGCACCGCAAGCAGGCACGCGAAGGTCAGAACCAGCTTTCCCTTCAAAGAAAGGTGGGCGTACCAAGAGCTGCGCATACAACTCCCTTCGAGACAGTGATCGCGAGCGGCGAAGCCGTGGGAGGATATCGAGTCTGGCCCGAGGCGAGACCTTTCCCTTACGGCACGCCTCCCGTCCGACCTGATTTCTGGAGGTCCCATGCCCCGCCCCGCCACCCTCCCCGTCGTCGATTGGAAGGCGGTCTTCGAATCCGGCCTGGACTATGCCGCCTGGCTCGCCGCCGCCGAGTCCCCGGAACAGCGGGACAAGATCGAGGCCCAGCGGACGGCCCTCACCCTCGACCCCCCCGTCGCCGGCTTCCTCGCTGCTTTGCCGCGGCCCGTCCACGTCGTCGCCATCGCGGAGGACTGGTGCGGCGACGTGGTCCGCCATGTGCCCGTGCTCCAGCGGATGGCCGAGGCCAGCGCGCGGCTCCAGATCCGCTACATCAGCCGGGAGCAGCACCCCGAGGTCTTCGTCCGCTTCCTCACCAACGGCGGCGAAGCCATCCCCAAGTTCATCTTCCTCAGCGACCGCTTCGTGGAATGCGGAAACTGGGGCCCCATGCCCGACGCCTGCCGGGAACTGATCGCCCGGGGCAAGGCCTGTGGCGATGTGGCCGCCGCCCGGAAGAAGATCGCCGTCCGCTACGAGCAGGACGCCGCCCGCCGCGACGTGGTGACCGAACTGCTGCATCTCGTGGACGTGGCGGCGAGCCGCGAACCCTAGCTCAACCGCCCGCCATCCGGAACATCAGGATCGCTCCCGCGGCGGCCACGTTCAGGCTGTCCATCCCCGAGGCCATGGGGATGGCGACCGCGCGGTCGCAGTGGGCCAGGTGCTCCGGCGCCAGGCCCGTGTCCTCGGGGCCCATCACCAGCGCGCAGCGGGAGGCGGGACGCCAGGTCCGGGCGTCCTCCGCGCCGGCCGCGAGGGCGGCGGCCGCGATCTCGGATCCCGCTTCGGCCGCTTTCCAATCCGCCAGGAGCGGCCACGGATCCTCCGCCCGCCACACGGGGATTCGCCACACCGCGCCCATGGAGACCCGCACGGTGCGCCGGGTCCACTGCCCCGGCCCGGGTCCGGCCAGGACGCCGTCCAGCCCCAGCGCCGCGGCGCTGCGGAGGAGGAGGCCCAGGTTCTCGGAATCGTAGAGGCGCGGAAGGACGAGCAGCCGCCGTGCAGCCGCCAGGCCCTCGATCGGCGGCGGAGGCGGCACCTGGGCGCAGGCCATCAGCCCGCGATGGAAGGGAAACCCGGCCAGTTCCGACAGCACCGCGGGCTCCGCCGTCAGCAGCTCCGTCCCGCTGGGCAGCCGGTCCCGGACCTGCTCCGCGGCCGCCGACGTCGCCGCCACCGAGACCACCTTCATGCGGCCCGCCCGCGCGGCCTCAAGCAGATCCTCCACCAGGATCCGCCCCTCGGCCACGAAGCACGCCCCGAAGTCGGGATGTTCCCGCGTACCCGCGAAGCGCAGGTCCTTGTAGGGGGTCCAGGGATCGAAGGCCATGGATCGAGCCTACCGGCTGTACCCTCCATCCATGCCCCGCAAACTCCCCCGCCACCTCACCTGGCTCGAAGCGTTCGTGGCCGCGGTGGAGACGGGCTCGCTGGAGGCGGCGGCGCAGCACCTGGGCGTGGCTCGGTCCGTGGTGAGCGAGCACCTCCGGGCGCTGGAGGAATCCTTGGCGGAGGGCGAGGCGCTGGTGGAGCGGGGGCCGGGCCGCCGCCTGCGCCTGACGCCGCGGGGCGAGCGCCTATTCGCCGGCGCACAGGCCTCCTTCCACCAGCTGGACCTGAAGCGCCTGCGCGACCTGGCCTCGGCGGAACCGGGCTTGCGGCTGGGGCTGAATCCCACGTTGTCGACGCTGCTGCTGGATCCCCTGGCGCGGGCCGCGGCCCGGACCGGCCTCAAGCTGGAGGCGGTCTTCGGCGGCGCCCACGAACTGGTGCGCCAGGTCCAGAACCGCCAGTTGGATCTGGCGCTGGGCTTCACGCCGCTTCCGCCCCACCGGGGCGTGGAGCACCGCGTCCTCGCCCGGCTGCCCTTCGTCGTACTGGCGGCGCCGGAGTGCGACCTTCCCCCCGACGTGCCCTTCCTCCGGGTGAAGGACCTGGCGGACCGGCCCTTCGTGGACTGGCTGCGGGACGATCCCTACGGCGGCGCCAATTCGGCGCGGTTTGCGGACGCGAAGATCCAGGTCCGCGAAGCCGCGCGGGTGGAGAGCTTCCTCCAGCTCTACGCCGCCCTGCGGGCCTTCGGCGCCTGCGCCATCGCGCCGGATCTGCGCCTGCTGGGGCCCTTCCCCGCCGACCTCCGGATCTGGCCCCTGAAGGAGCGGAAGGCCCAGGCCGTGGAGGTGGTGGCCCTCTGGCCCGCGGGCGGCGCATCCGCCGCCGCGGAACGCTGCCTCGCCGCGCTCACGGCTCATCTCCACAAACGGCGATAATCCGACGTTTGATTCCTTATTTTTGGATTTCCGGCTATCTGTCCCGACATTAGCCTTGGGGTGCCCCGGGAGTTCTCCCATGACCCTCAGTCCTTCCCCCACCCAGCGCGCCATCGACCGCCTTCCCGCCCACCTCCGCAGCTACGTGGCGGACCAGGAGCCGGGCGCCTACACGCCCCGGGATCACGCAGTGTGGCGCCACATCCTCCACCGCCTGGCCGAGCGGCTGAAGGACACGGCCCACCCGAGCTACCTGTCGGGCCTCGCGGCTACCGGCATCGGGCTGGAGCGCATCCCCACCCTGGACGAGATGAACGAGCGGCTGGAAGCCCTGGGCTGGTCGGCGGTGGGCGTCCGGGGGTTCATCCCTCCCGCGGTGTTCACGGAACTCCAGTCCCTGGGCGTCCTGGCCATCGCCGCGGACATCCGCAGTCACGAGCACATCGAGTACACGCCGGCCCCCGACATCGTCCACGAGAGCGCCGGGCACGCGCCCATCCTCGCCGACCGGCGCTACGCGGACTACCTGAAGCGGTGCGGCGAGGTGGGCTTCCGCGCCATCGCGTCCCTGGAGGACCAGGCCGTGTACGAGGCCATCCGGCACCTCAGCGTGGTGAAGGAGGATCCGTCCGCCACCGAGGAGGAACTGCGCCTCGCGGGCGAGCGCCTCCGCGCCGCCTCCGCCAGCCGGCGCTACGTCAGCGAGAGCACCCGCGCCAGCCGCCTCTACTGGTGGACCGCCGAGTACGGCCTGGTGGGTTCCCTGGACGCTCCGAAACTCTATGGCGCCGGCCTGCTCAGCAGCCTGGGTGAGGCCGCCCACTGCCTTACCTCCGCCGTGGAGAAGATGCCCCTCAGCCCCGCCTGCGCGGACGTGGAGTACGACATCACCCGGATGCAGCCCCAGCTCTTCGTGGCCCGGGATTTCGATCACCTGTTCGAGGTGCTGGAGGCCTTCGAGGCCACCCTGAGCTGGCGCCGCGGCGGGGACCACGGCCTGGAGGAGGCCCTCCGGGCCCGCACGGTAAATCACCTGCGGCTGGAAGGCGGCCTGGAACTCACCGGGCGCGTGGCGGAGCGCATCCCCGCCCGGCGCGAAACGGCGCCCGGGCTGGCCACTGCCCTGGCGCGGCTGGCCGGGCCCATCCTCCTGTCCCGGGAGGGAAAGGCGGAAGGGCGGCCCTGGTCCGGCGAGGCGGTGGTGGCCTTCGGATCCGGCGCCCTGCCTCCCTCCGGCGCCTTCAGCCTGGACCTGGCGTCGGGCCTCTCGCTCACGGGCTTCCGCGTGGGCGCGCACGAGGTGATCGACCTCCGGGGCAGCCTGGACGGCCGGCCCCTGGACCTGCCCCGCTGGGCCCTCCTGTTCCTGAGCAGAGAGCTGCCGTCCGTGGCGGGCGGTCCCGCGGATCCGGGCGCCTGGGACCGCTGGTTCGGGGATGGCGGACTTGCCGAGGGAGAAGCCGAATCCCGGGCGCGGGACCGCAAGGCCGCGTCCCTGGCGCCGGAGGCCGCGGAACTCTACCGGCAGATCCGGACCCACCGGGAGGAAGGGGCTGGCGCGGACCTGCGGGACCTCGCCCGCCGCGCCGCGAACCACCCCGAGGAATGGCTGCTGCAGGCGGAACTGGCCGAACTGGAGGCGCGATGACCTGGATCGAAGAGAACGGCAGCCTGGTGCGGACCTTCCGCACCCCGGACTTCCTGACCGCCTACCGCCTCGTGGGCGCCGTGGTCGCCCCGGCGGAAGCGCTGAACCACCACCCCGACCTGGCCTTCGGGTGGGGCTACGTGCGGATCGCCCTCACCACCCACGACGCGGGTGGGATCACCGACCTGGACCGACGGCTGGCGGAACTGATCGATGAAGCAGTTAAGCCTTTTGAATGAGGGATGTTCCATTTCCATTCGCTGTCTAGGCATGGACAGGTCCGCTATTCTGGAGGGTCCATCGAGGATCCCTTGCCGAACCTGCGACGTTCCATTCCTCTTCTGACCGCCCTCCTCTCCCTCGGCCTCCTGGGTTGCCGATCGGAGGGCGTATCCCACTTCAAAGTGCCCAAGGAGGCGCTGGCGCCCGCCGATGACGGCCATGATCACGGCGACGGCCAGGCCGGTCACGACCACGCCGCCGAGGCCGGAGCCGCCGCGCCCCGGCTGACGTGGTCCCTTCCCAAGGGCTGGAGCGAGGCTCCCGGCGACGGGATGCGCTTCGCCACCTTCAAGACGCCCATCGCCGGCCGCCTGGAGGCCACGGTGGTGGTCCTGCCGGGTCCCGCGGGCGGCGAGCTGGCCAACGTCAACCGCTGGCGGGGCCAGATCCAGCTGGCGCCCCTCGACGAGGCCGCCCTGGCGGCGGCGCGCGCCACGGTCAAATCCAAGGCCGGCGCCGTGAACCTCTACGACTTCACCAACGAGGCGCAGCGCAGCCGGATGCTGGCCGGGCTCGTCGCCACGCCGGACGGCAACACCTGGTTCCTGAAGCTGACGGGCGACGCCGGTCCCGTCGCCCAGGCCCGCCCCGACTTCCTGCGCATCCTGGAGAGCCTCCGCCTTGATTAACGCCCTCGCCTCCCGCACCGTGCGCTTCCTGAAGTCCTTCCAGCTCACCATCGTCCTGCTCGCCCTCCTGATGGCCCTGGTGGTGCTCTGCACCCTGGCCCAGGTGGAGATGGGCACCGCCGGCGCGGTGAACGCCTACATGCGCAGCTTCCTCGTGAAGAAGCAATTCGCGGGGCTGCCCTTCGCCATTCCGGTGTTCCCCGGCGGCGCCCTGGTGGGCCTGCTCCTCACCTTCAACCTCATCGCCAAGACCCTGGACATCCAGCGCACCTGGGCCAAGGCCGGGATGTGGCTGGTCCACGCCGGGCTGGTGATCCTGTTCGCGGGGGAGTTCGTGGCCGGGATGCTCCAGGTGGACACCAACATGTCCATCGAGGTGGGCCAGACCGTCAACTACGTCCAGAGCTACAAGAACGCCGAGCTGGCGGTCATCGACATCACCGATCCGGCCTGGGACGAGGTCTATTCCGTGCCGGACACGCTGCTGTCCAAGGGCGGCGCCATCGCGCTGCCGGGAACGCCCCTCACCCTGAACGTGAAGCGGTTCTACGCCAATGCGGAACTGAGCCAGTTGCCCGATGGGGCCCCCGCGCCCGTCACCGCCGGCGTGGGCCAGGGCGCGCAGGTCGTGGAACGGCCCGTCGTCAGCGCCGACAACGAGCTGAACCAGACCACCGCCATCGTCGAGCCCGTGGCCGGCGGCCGGAGCTACGGCACCTGGCTGGCGTCCATGTCCATCGGCGTGCCCCAGACCTTCGTGCACGAGGGCCGCACCTACGCGCTGTCCATGCGCCTGCGGCGCCAGTACCTGCCCTACGCGTTCACGCTCAAGCAGTTCCGCCACGACGTGTATCCCGGCACCGACATCCCCAAGAACTTCTCCAGCCTCGTGCAGGTGGTGAACCCCCAGCGCAACGAGTCGCGCGACGTGCTGATCTACATGAACCAGCCGCTCCGCTACGAGGGGAAGACCTTCTACCAGGCGAGCTTCGGGAAGAACGACACCCTGTCGATCCTGTCCGTGGTGGAGAACCCGGGCTGGCTGCTCCCCTACGTCTCCTGCGTGCTGATCTCCGCGGGCCTCCTCGTCCACTTCGCCATCGTCCTCCGCCGCTCCCTCAAGCGGCGGCAGGAGAAGGAGGCCTGACATGAAGAACCTCGCCAAGCTCGTCGCCTGGGGGGCCGGGGCCCTCGCCCTGCTGGTCGCCCTCACCTTCGCCCTGCCTCCCGGGAAGGCCCGGGGCTTCGACGTGGGGGGCTTCGGCAGCCTGCCCATCCTGGAAGGCGGGCGCGTCAAGCCGCTGGATTCCGTGGCCCGCAACGCCCTCCTGGTGATCCACAGCCGCCAGAGCTTCCGCCACGACGGGCGGATGGTGGGACCGGACGAGTGGATTCTCGACGTGATGTTCCGTCCCCAGGTGGCCGATACCCAGGCCATCTTCGTGATCGACGATCTGGAAGTGCTGAGCCTCATCGGCGCGCGCCAGACCAAGAGCCGCAACTACTTCAGCTTCGCCGACCTCTCGCCCTACCTGCAGGAGGTCCAGAAACAGGCCATGGCGGCCCAGTCCATACCGCCCCAGAAGCGCACCCGCTTCCAGAGCGCCGTCGTCAACCTGTTCGACCGCGTCTACCTCTACTACAAGCTGCGGAACACCCTCCAGCTCGCCGGCTCCCCCGGCCTGGGCTGGGAGATCCAGTCCCTGGGCACCGCCGAAGCCGCGGCCCGCCACCAGGACCTGATCCAGTTCGCCCAGTTCCGCATCCTGCCGCCCCCGCCCGGAAACGGCCCCGACGCGTGGCAGAGCGTGGGCCAAGCCCTCAGCGCCGCCCAGGCCGGCGCCCACCTCCACCCGGGCCTGGTGCCCCTCGCCAAGCTGAACGCGGCCTACGCCGCCAGCGACGCCGCCACCTTCAATCAAGCCCTCGCGGACCTGAAGACCGCCGTGGCCACCCTCAAGCCGGAGGCCGCCAGCCATGCCTCCAACGAAGTCATCTTCAACCGCGCCCAGCCCTTCTTCGCGGGCCTGACCATCTACTTCGTGGCCTTCCTCGTGCTGGCCGTCTCCTGGGCCTGGAAGCCGGAGATCCTCCGTCCCACCGCCTACGCCCTGCTGGCCTCCGGCGCCATCGTCCACACCCTGGGCCTGGCCGCGCGGATCATCCTCCAGGGCCGCCCGCCCGTCACCAACCTCTACTCCTCCGCCGTGTTCGTGGGCTGGGGGGCCGTGGTGCTGGGGCTCATCGTGGAGCGGATGTACCGCAAGGGCTTCGGCACCGCCGTGGCGTCCCTGGCGGGCTTCGCGTCCCTGATCGTGGCCCAGAACCTGGGCACCGAGGGCGACACGATGGAGATGATGCGCGCCGTGCTGGACTCCAACTTCTGGCTGGCCACCCACGTCGTGACCATCACCATCGGCTACTCCGGCACCTTCCTCGCTGGAGCCATCGCCATCGCCTACGCCATCCGCAAGCACGTCGTCGCCGTGCAGGACGCCGAGACGGACAAGGCCCTGGTGGATATGGCCTACGGCGTCATCTGCTTCGCCCTGTTCTTCAGCTTCGTGGGCACCGTCCTGGGCGGCATCTGGGCCGACCAATCCTGGGGCCGCTTCTGGGGCTGGGATCCCAAGGAGAACGGCGCCCTGCTCATCGTGCTGTGGAACGCCATCATCCTCCACGCCCGCTGGGCGGGCTACGTCCGCCAGCGCGGCACGATGGTGATGGCCATCTTCGGCAACATCATCACCGCCTGCTCCTGGTTCGGCGTGAACATGCTCGGCGTGGGCCTCCACTCCTACGGCTTCATGGACCAGGCCTTCTGGGCCCTCACCGGCTTCATCGCCAGCCAGCTCGTCCTGATGGCCGTGTGCTACGCCCCCGCGAAGTTCTGGAGGCAGACCGGCGCGTAGGGGTAAGCGGCCATCCATAGATCCATCATCGCTCGTCGCGGAGGCCGCAGGTCGAAGGGCCGGGAGATCCAGGAAAAAGCATCTCCAAAGCGGAGGGTACAGAGTGGCCGAGGAAAGCGGAGAAGAAACCTCTCCGGTCTCCTCCGCTCCTCGGCTCTCCTCTGCTTATTGATTTGGCGATGCGAGCACCGGGCAGCTGAGACCCAGGGGAGAGCGATCAGGATCCGAGGTTCTTTCACTGCCAAGGCACCAAGCGCGCCAAGAAAACCGAGTCCTTCTTTCGCCGTTACTTGAACACCGGTCCCGAGCGATCCAGGAAAAAACATCTCCAAAGCGGAGGAACGCAGAGTGGCTGAGGAAAGCAGAGAAAGAATCCCTCCGATCTCCTCCGTTCCTCGGCCCTCCTCTGCTTTTTGATTTGGCGATGCGAGCATCGGGCAGCTGAGACCCAGGGGAGCGATCAGGACCCGAGGCTCTTTCACCGCCAAGGCACCAAGCGCGCCAAGAAAACCGAGTCCTTCTTTCGCCGTTACTTGAACACCGGTCCCGAGCGATCCAGGAAAAAACATCTCCAAAGCGGAGGAACGCAGAGCGGCTGAGGAAAGCGGAGAAGAAATTTCTCCGCTTTCCTCGCTTCCTCGGCTCTCCTCTGCTTTTTGATTTGGCGATGCAAGCACCGAGCAGCTTAGAAATCGGCGACAAGATCCCAGGTCCTTTTCACCGCCAAGACAACAAGCGCGCCAAGAAAAGCAGCCTCTTTCTTCGGCCATTCTTGGTGCCTTGGTGTCTTGGTGGTGATCTTTCAATCTTTTGAATGCCGGAGGTCTCACTCCCCCCGACGCAGGGTCGCCTGGAGGTAGGGTTTGTAGGCGCTGGGCGCATCGGGCGCCGCCATCTCGAAAGTGAGGCCCAGGCGGTCCTTCGCGGTGCGGCGATAGGTGAGGCGGAAGCGGGGGCCAGGCCCCGCTTCGCTTTCGAACACGGCGCCGTCGGCGGCGGCCGTCACGCGGTAACGGATGACGTGGCCTTCGCTGTCCAGGTAGAACGCCTTCAGCACGCCGCCTTCCACGAAGGTCGCCATCAGGTCCTCGTGGCGGGAAGCCGCCGAGTCCGCGTAGCTGCGGAGGATCAGGGCCTGGCCGCCCAGCTCGAACCGGAAGGTGGACGCGCCGAGAGACGGGCCGGGCCGCCCTTCGCCCTCGCCCCGCCAGGTGCCTTCCAGGAACCGGACGGCGGCGAAGGGATCCGGCTGGGGAACGGGCGGCGTCGCCTGGACCACCAGGGGCACGGCCAGCAGCGGGAAGAGCATCCTTTTCATGGAGCCTCCTTCGGGAAACAGGGTCAGGCCCAGGCGCGGACCAGGGCCTCGAACCGCTCGCCCCGCTGCTCGAAGTTGTCGAACTGATCGAAGCTGGCGCAGGCAGGGCTGAGGAGGACCTGGTCCCCGGGCTCGGCGAGGGACAGGGCGGTGGCGACGGCCTCGTCGAAGGGCCGTACGACCTCGTGGGGCAGGTCGCCGAGGTCGCGGGCGAGCTGGGGGATGGCGTCGCCGAGGAAGATCAGGCGGCGGAGCTTGCCCTCCAGGGCCGCCCGCAGGGGCTCGTAGCTGGCACCCTTGTCCGTCCCGCCGAGGAGGAGCACCAGCGGCCCGGGCAGCGCCTTAATGGCCGTGAGGGTCGCGTCCACGTTGGTGCCCTTGGAATCGTTGTAGGCGCGGACGCCGTTCTTCTCGCCGCAGAAGGCGATGCGGTGGGCCAGACCGGGATAGGTCCGCAGCCCTTCGCGGAGGGCCTCCACCGAAGCGCCGCCGTGGGCAGCCAGAAGCGCCGCCGCCAGGGCGTTCTCGACGTTGTGGTCGCCGGGGATCCGCAGCTCGCTCCGGTGCAGGAGGATCTCCCCGCCCAGGCGCAGCCGGCCGTCCGCGTCGCACCAGGCTTCGCAGGGCTCCCACCCGAAGCGCGCGGCGCGGCCCTTCCCGGGCGCGTCCTCCCACCATTCCGGATGCGCGGCAGGCACGACCCGCAGATCATCCTCGCCCTGCCCCTCGAAGATCCGGAGCTTGGCCCGGCGGTAGGCGTCCAGCGTCCCGTGGCGCGCCAGGTGATCCGGCGTGAGGTTGAGGAAAGCGGCGGCTTCCGCGTGAAAGGTGTCCAGGGATTCCAGCTGGTAGCTGCTCAGCTCCACCACGAAGGCTGTGTCGCGGGGCGCCGCGGCCACGGCTTCGATGACGGGCGTGCCCAGGTTGCCGCAGGCGACGGCGGACAGGCCTCCGGCGCGGAGCAGGTGGGCGGCGAGGTCCGTGGTGGTGCTCTTGCCGTTGGTCCCGGTCACCGCCAGGACGCGGCTCCCGTCGTTCCGCGCCCGGAGGACGCGGTGGGCCAGTTCCACTTCGCCGATCGCGGGGATGCCGCGGCCCAGCGCCGCCGCCACGAAGGGCGCGGTCCGGGGGATCCCCGGGCTGACGATGAGCGCTTCGCATTCGTCGAGGAGGGCCTCGGGATGGGTTCCCCACACGCCGGGGATGCCCGCCTTCGCCAGGGCGACTTCCAGCGCCAGGTCCGGCTCCGGACGGCTGTCCGTGAGCACCACCGGCCGGCCCTCCGCGGCCAGGAAGCGGGCCGCCGCCAGGCCCGATCGTCCCGCCCCCATCACGACGGTTCTCATGTCGCCTCCCGCTCCAGCGTAGCGGGGCGGGCGCGCCGATGGGTACACTGGCCCCGGGCCCTGTCAGAGGTGATCATGCCGAAGGGCATCCTGGAACGTCTATTGAGCGGGGAGGGGGCGATCGTCCCCCACGTCCAGTCCATCTACCGCCTCCGCGACAACCGGATGGTGGCGCAGGAGTACCTGGCGCGGCACCTGGACGACGCGGGCGTCCTCCACCCCGTGGGAACCCTCCTCCAGGACCCGGACCTCGCGCCCGCGCACCGGCTGGCCCTGGACCTGCGATTTCTGGAGGCCACCTTCGCAGCCCTGTCGCAGCAGGCCGAGAGCGGCCACCTCCACTTCGTGAACCTGGAGCCCGTCAGCCTGGAGGCGCCCGGCTTCTGGGAGGCCCTGCCCCGCTGGCTGGAGGCCCTCCCCTTCCCCCGGCACCGGGTGGTGATGGAGTTCACCGAATCCCAGAGCATGCACGGACTGGAGGCCCTCCAGGGCTACGCGCAGCGGCTGCGGGATGCGGGGCTGCGCGTCGCGGTGGACGACCTGGGCGCGGGCGTCGCCAGCCTGACGCACATGGCCCGCCTGGCGCCGGACTTCATCAAGGCGGACCGCAGCCTCGTGGAGCAGGTCCACCGCCGCCCCTACCAGGCCGCCCTCCTCAACGCCCTCGCCCACTTCGCCGAGCGGATGCGGATCGGGTTCATCGCCGAGGGCATCGAGACTCTGGAGGAACTGGAATCCGTGATGGACGCGGACGTCCCCTGGGGCCAGGGCTACATCCTGGCCCAGCCGTGGCCGACGCGGCCAAAACCCCTGGCGGGCCTCCTCCAAAAGTAGGTTCGGCGAGGTTCTCTGCGCTCAGCGCAGCTTGAGGGAGCTGAGGGCCAGGATCGAACAGATGATGGCGGTGATCCACATCCGGATCACGACCTTGGTCTCCTGGAGCCCGCCTAGTTCCAGGTGGTGGTGGAAGGGCGCCATCCGGAAGATGCGCTTCCCGCCGCGGAGCTTGAAGCTGCCCACCTGGAGGATCACGCTCACCGCCTCCAGCACGAACAGCCCGCCGGCGATCACCAGCAGCACTTCCTGCTTGATCATCACGGCCACGGTGCCCAGCGCGCCGCCCAGACCCAGCGAACCGGTATCCCCCATGAAGACCTCGGCGGGATGGGCGTTGAACCACAGGAAGCCCATGCAGGCCCCCGCCATGGCGCCCATGAAGACCGACAGCTCCGCGCCGCCCGCGACGTGGGGAACGGCCAGGTAGGTGGCGATCTTCGCGTGGCCCGCGACGTAGGCCAGGATCGCGTAGGTGAGCGACACCACGAGCGTTCCGCCCGTCGCCAATCCGTCCAGACCGTCCGTCAGGTTCACGGCGTTGCTCGTCCCCACCATCACCAGCCAGATCCAGGGGATGAGGAAGATCCCCACGTCGGGACGGAAGTTCTTGAAGAAGGGCACGGACAGGTGGCTGGTGGCGGCGCCCCGCAGCCCGAAGTGCAGGATCAGCCAGGCGACGACGAGCGAGATGCCCGTCAGCAGCGCCATCTTCTGCCAGCTGGTGAGCCCCAGGTTCTGCTTCTTGAGCAGCTTCTGCGCGTCGTCGAAGGCACCCACCAGGCCGAAGCCCAGCAGCGCCAGCAGGGCCACCCAGATGGCGCCGTTCTTGAGGTCGCACCACAGCAGCGTGGACACCGTGATCACCAGCAGGATCAGGATCCCGCCCATGGTGGGCGTCCCCGCCTTCTTCTGGTGGTGCTCGGGACCTTCGCCGCGGATGTGCTGGCCCATCTTCAGCGCCGTGAGGGTGCGGATCACCCAGGGGCCCAGCAGCAGGCTGAGCACCATCGCCGTGGCCGCCGCGAGGGCGGCGCGGAAGGTGACGTAGCGGAACACCGAGAAGCCCGGCACCACGTCGCGGAAGGGGTAGAGGAGCCAAGGCAGCATGGGGATCCGGAAGCGGAGGGTCGGTGGCGGAAGTCGGCGTCAGCGGGCCAGGAGCCAGTCCACGGCGCGCTCCGCGCGCCAGAACCGGCTGCCCTTGACCAGGATACGGGCTCCCGGCGGGATTGCGGAGAGGCCCGCCTCGTCGTCGCGCAGCGCCTCGAAATCGGGGAAGGCCCGGGCCCGCAGGCCGAAACCCTCGGCGCAGTCGCGGGCGAACTCACCGTAGGCCCAGAGGCGGGAGAGCCCCAGTTCCCCCAGGGCCGCGCCCGTGGCCCGGTGGATCTCCGCCGCCTCCGGCCCCAGTTCCCGCATGGAGCCGAGGACCGCCACCGCCTCGCCGCCGGGGAGCTGGAGCAGGGCGCGGGCGCAGGCCAGGATGGAATCGGGGCTGGCGTTGTAGGTCTCATCGAGCAGGCAGCCGCCGCCCGCCAGGGAATGTAGCCGCCCCCGCCCCGGCTCCGGCGCGACGGTGGCGAGACCCGCGGCCACCCGCTCCGGGTCCGCGCCCGCGTGGATGGCGATGGCGGCGGCGAGGGCGGCGTTCCGCACCTGGTGCTCGCCCGGAAGCTGGATCCGCACGGGGAAGGTGCCCTTCGGCGTGCGCATCCAGAAGGCGCCGCCGGCGGCACCCCGGGACTCCGCGCCCTCCCATCCGTAAGCCTCACCCTCGCCCACGGGCAGGGGTTCGGCGGGCGCCGCCCAGGGCTGATCCGCGATCCAGCGGGCCCAACGATCGGAAGCCAGGTGCGCCCAGGCGCCGCCGGGGACGAGCCCCGCCACCAGTTCGCCCTTGGCCGCGGCGATGCCCTGCTGGCCGTCGGGGAAGTTCTCGATGTGGGCGGTCCCCACCAGCGTGACGACGCCGAAGTCGGGGGGCGCGATCTCCGTCAGGCGCTTGATCTCGCCGGGCCCGCTCATGCCCATCTCCAGCACAGCGGCGCCCAGGCCCTCCGGCAGAGTGGCCAGCGCCTCCGGCAGGCCCAGAGTGTTGTTCCGGTTGCCGGGCGTCTTCCACCCGCCGGTGGCCGCGGCCAGGAGCTCCTTGGTGCTGGTCTTGCCCACGCTTCCGGTCACGGCGAAGACGGCGGCGGGACGCGCGGCTTCGAGGCGGGCCTGCCCCCAGCGCTGGAGCGCGGCCAGGGTGTCGGCCACGACGAGTTGGGGACAGTCGATGTCCAGAACGTGGTCCACCAGGAGCGCCGCGGCGCCCTTCCGTACCGCTTCGGCTGCGAAATCGTGGCCGTCCCGTTCCGCCCGCAGCGCCACGAAACAGGCCCCCGGCTGGAGGGTGCGGGTATCGATGGAGAGGGAGGAAGGCCGCGCGTCCCCGCTTCCCAGGAGTTCCCCGCCGACGGCGGCGGTGGCTTCGGACAGGGACCACAGGCTCATGGCGTCTCCTTGGCGGAAGCCCGCCGCAGGCGGTCCCGCACGGCCAGCCACGCCTCGTCCTCGGGCGGGCGCTCCATCAGAATCCATTCGCAGCCGGCGTCGTCGAGGTCGTGGAGGAGGGCGTAGAGCCGCGCGCCCACAACCTCCGCGTCCAAGGGAAGGAGGACGCCGCGCACGCCTTCCGGAAGTGCCGGCAGGCTGCCCAGGCCCACGTAGGCCGAACGCCCCTGCGGGCGGGACAGGCCCGCGCCCGGCACCACCAGCTCCAGCCGGGCCCGGGGCGCGTAGTGCCGCTCGGCCATGCCGGGCGCCGCCTGGATCTCGCCCGCCGCCACCGCGCCCTCCCACAGCTCCACGGGTCCCACCACCGCCACCAGGTCCGCGGGAGCGATGGGGCCGGGGCGCAGGATCCGCGGGCGGGGACCGGAGAGGTCCAGGATCGTGGATTCCAGGCCCGCCTCGGTGGGACCGCCGTCCAGGATCAGGTCCACCGCGTCCCCCAGGCTGGAGGCGACGTGGGCGGCGAGGGTGGGCGACAGATGCTGGCTGCGGTTGGCGCTGGGCGCCGCCAGGGGACGGCCCGCCGCGCGGATGAGGGCCAGGGCCACGGGATGGGCCGGGCAGCGGAGGGCCACGGAGGGACCGCCTGCGCGAACGATGGAGGGCACGGCTTCCGAGGCGGGAAGGACCAGGGTGAGCGGCCCCGGCCAGAACCGCGCCGCAAGAACGGCAGCCACTTCCGGCCAAGTCGCCACCAGCGCGCGCGCCGCGTCGGGACCGTCCACGTGGAGGATCACCGGATTCGTGGCGGGCCGCCCCTTGGCGGCGTAGATCCGCGCCACGGCTTCGGAATTGAGACCATCCGCCCCCAGGCCGTAGACCGTCTCCGTGGGAAAGGCCACCAGCCCGCCGCCCCGCAGGATCGCCGCGGCCTCCAGGACCGCCGGATCGGCAGGGCCCGTCACGGGACGGATGCGGGTCACCGGCCGTTCCCGAGGACCGCTTCCACGGCGGCCCGATCGCTGTAGGGGTGCTTCACGCCGTGGATCTCCTGGTAGGGCTCGTGCCCCTTGCCCGCCAGCAGCAGCAGGTCGCCGGGCCGACAGTCGGCGAGCGCCCCGCGCACGGCGGCGCGGCGGTCCGCATCGCGGTGGTAGCGCGCCGGATCGGCGCGGAGGTCCGCGGGAATTCCGGGGGCGGCGTCATCCAGGATCCGCTCGGGATCCTCGCTCCGGGGGTTGTCGCTGGTGTGCCAGAGCACGTCGGCGCCCGCCGCCACCGCCGCGGCCATCAGAGGTCGCTTGGCGCGGTCCCGGCCCCCGCCGCAGCCGAACAGGACGTGGAGCCGCGCCCCAGCCGGAAGCAGGCGCCGGCCCTCGGCCAGGAGCTTCTCCAGGGCGTCCGGCGTGTGGGCGTAGTCCACCATCACGCCGAAGGGCTGGCCGCAATCCACCCGCTCCAGCCGGCCGGGGGCGCCGCTGACGCCGGGCACCGCGGGCGCCAGGCGGTCCAGGTCGAACCCCGCCTCCGCGCAGGCCGCCAGGGCCGCGAGGAGGTTGTAGACGTTGAAGCGGCCGAGGAGGGGACTGTGGATATCCCAGGTTCCCGCCGCGGTGCGAAGGACGAAGCGCGTGCCCGTGGGCCCCAGAGCCACGTGCTCCGCCCGGTAATCCGCGGGGCGGTCCACCGCGTAGCTGGCCCGGCCGTCCGCCTTCAGGAGGATGCGTCCCCACCGGTCGTCGGCATTGGCGAGGAAGCGCGCGGATTGATCCGCGAGGTGGCGCTTGGCCTCGAAATACGCCTCCAGCGTGCCGTGGTAGTCGAGGTGATCCTGGGTGAGGTTGGTGAACACGCCCACCTTGAACCGGGCGCCGTGGACGCGCCCCAGCGAAAGGGCGTGGCTGCTCACTTCCACCGCGGAGGCCGCGTCGCCGGCTTCCACGCTGCGCCTCAGCCAACGGTAGAAGGCGGGGCTCTCCGGCGTGGTGCGGACGGCCTCCTCCTCCGCGTCGCCCGCGGCGTTCAGGACTGTGCCCACCAGTCCGCAGCCGATGCCCGCGCCGCGCAGGAGCTGGCGGATCAGGGTGGTGGTGGTGGTCTTGCCGTTGGTGCCCGTGACGCCGATCAGGGCCAACCGATCATCCGGCGCGCCGTGCAGGCGCCGGGCCGCCTCCGCCATCCGAAGGCGGGGATCGCCGGTGAAGGTGCCTCCCGCGATGCCCTCCGGCAGGCTCAGCGGCGCTTCCGAAATGACGGCGGTGGCGCCGAGGGCCAGGGCCTGGGGCACGAAGGCGGCCCCGTCGGCCTTCTCGCCCTTCAGCGCCAGGAAGGCCCAGCCGGGCCGAATATCGCGGCTGTCGGAGGAGAGGTCCGTGACCTCCGCGTCCGGCCCCGAGTACCTCCGGGCGATCCCGTCGATCAGCGCGTCCAGTTTCATGGGCCCCCCGCTTTGATCTTCACCGGAGCGCCGGCTTCCAGGGGCGCGCCCGGGTCCGGACTCTGTCCAATCACCCGGGTGGCGGTGCCGCCCGGCGCGGCGTCCACGCGCGGGCTGCCGCCCACCAGCACCACCCGGTGGATGGCGGCCTTGAGGCTGAGCCCCCGGAGTTCGGGCACCCGGCCGCGCTCGACGTGGACGGCGGCCTCGTCCGTCTCGCTCACGGGCCAATCGCGGAGCGACAGCTTCAGGTCCTCGTCCCGGCCCGCGTCCGGCGCGGTCTGCCGGTAGCGAAGGATGCCGTCGCCGATGCGCTTGAAGAGGGGCGCCGCCACGTCGCCGCCGGTGGTGTCGCCCGCGGGATCGTCGAGCATCACCAGCACGCCGTACTGGGGCTTGTCCGCGGGGAAGAACCCCATGAACGAGGCGAAGTGGCGCTTGGGATCGTATTTCCCGTCGATGAGCTTGCGGCTGGTGCCGGTCTTGCCGAAGGCCTCCACGCCGCCCTCCAGCCGCGCCTTCTTGCCCGTGCCCTGCGTGAGGACGCCCTTCAGGGTCTCCTTCATCAGGCCGGCGGTCTCCTCGCTGAGGACCTGGCCCCGCACCGTGGGCTTGAACTCCTTCAGCAGGAGGCCCTTGTCGTTGTAGATCCGCTGGACGAGGATCGGCTGCATCAGCTTGCCGCCGTTGGCCATGGAGCAGCCCGCCATCAGGATCTGGAGGGGCGTGGTGCTCAGGCCGTAGCCGTAGGACAGGGTGTACTGGGTGGGCACGCTCCAGCGGTCGGGGGCGATCATCCGCCCGGGGCTCTCGCCGGGAAAGTTGAGGCCGGTGGCGTCGCCGAACCCGAACCTGCGCAGGTACTGGTAGTGGACGGCGGGGTCGAGGCGGATGCCCATCTTGGCGGCGCCGATGTTCGAGCTCTGCCAGAGGATCTCCTCGAAGGTCAGCACGCCGTGCCGGTGGGTGTCGGTGATGGGCGGGACCTTGGGGCTGTACTGCCAGCGCCCGGCGAGGCAGTCGATCCGCTCGCCCAGGTGGACCTTGCGCTCCTCCAGGGCGATGGCTGCCGTGAAGATCTTCATGGTGGAACCCGGCTCGTACACGTCCTCCACCGGATGCACCTTACGGGCCGCCTTCTGCCGCTCCAGCTCGCGGCGCAGTTCGTCGCGCTCGGCGGGCGTCAGATCGGCCTCGCCGCGGTTGCGGAACTTCTTGGGCAGGATGTGGTTGGGATCGAAGGTCGGCGTGCCCGCCATGGCGAGGATCTCGCCGGTCTGGGGATCCACCACCACGGCGTAGGCGGTACGCGGGCGGCACAGGCGCATGCCTTCCTCCAGCGTGTCCTCCACGATGTGCTGGATGGACGCGTCGAGGCTGAGTTGAAGCGACGCGCCGTTCACGGGGATCTGGCTGTAGTTCTCCTGGAGGATCAGCAGCTTGCCGTGGGCGTCGCGGGGGGCGATCAGTTCGCCCTTCACGCCGGCCAGCTGCTTGTCGTAGGCCTGCTCGATGCCGAGCTGGCCCAGGCCGTCGATGTTGGTGAACCCGATGAGCTGCGCCGCCAGGCTTCCCCGCGGGTAGAAGCGGCGGCTCTCGGGCTGGAACTCGATCCCGTCCAGGTTGAGGGCGCGGATGGCCGCGGTCTTGAGGGGCGGCAGGTGGCGCTCCAGGTAGACGAAGGTCTTCTTCCGCAGGAGCTTCTCCAGCACCTGGGCCCGGGTCTGCTCCAGGATGGGCGCCAGCTTAACGGCCACGTCGCCGGCGGCCTTGCGGTCCGGCTCCCCCCACTGGCGCTCATCCCCCCTTCCCGGCCGGTAGTCGGGATAGAACACGCGGGGATCGGCGAACAGGCTCTCCACTTTGATGGAAATGGCCAGGGGCTCGCCGCGGCGGTCCCGCAGCTCCCCGCGGATGGGCGGGACGGGAACCACCGTGGTGTGCTGCTGCGCGGCCTTGGCGCGGTAGCGCTTCTGCTCCACCCCCTGGAGCCACACGAGCCTCAGCAGGATGAACAGCGCCCACAGGGCCATCCCGCCCAAGATCCAGGGCAGCCGCCGGTCCAGCAGGTCCTGGGGAGCCTGCCGGCCCAGCACGCGGCGGGAAGCGGGGGGATCTGGAGCGAAGCGAAGGGGCACGGGCGGACCGGGGCTGGACGGGGCGAGGGCGGAGGGCCGCAGCCCAGCTATAGCCTACAGCCCATCCGACGACACCGGGCGGAGCTTGGCCAGGCGCTGGTCCTCGGCGGTGAAGGTCCGGCGGATCAGGTGGCCCTGCTTCCGGGGCTGGAGGCCGGCCCGCTCGGCGTAGACCTGCACTTCCTCGCCGCGCTGGTAGCGGCTGCGCTCCAGCATCAGCTTGCGCTGGAGCTCCTCTTCCTTGCGGATGCGCTCCTTGATCTCGCCCATGGCGTAGCTCATCCGAGTGCTCTGGATCTTGAGGTAGGCGAGCGTTCCCAAGGGCATGGCGAGCGCCAGCACCAGCAGGAGCATGCGCAGGATGCCCTCGCTCTCGACCATGCGGACGGGAGCGGCGGGGTTCGGCAGGGTTCCGGCGGCCATGGAGACCTCGCTCAGGGAAGCCGCTCCGCCACGCGCAGGCGGGCGGACCGGGAGGGGGGGTTGGCGGCGGCCTCGGCCTCGCTGGGAGCGAGGCCACCGGGATGGACGAGCTTCACGACCTTGGGGAGTTCGACGGGGGCGGTGCGGCCCGGACCGTCGTAGATGCCCGCGAGGCGGCGCAGCGTCTGCTTGACGATGCGATCCTCCAGGCTGTGGAAGCTGATGACCGCCAGGCGCCCGCCGGGACGGAGCTGGCGGACGGCGGATTCCAGGGCGGCGGCCAGGCGCTCCAGCTCGCCGTTGACGGCGATCCGGACGGCCTGGAAGGTGCGGGTGGCGGGATCGCTCTGGCCCTTGCGCTTGGCGGGTTCCCGGGGGATCACCGTGTAGACGGCCGCGGCCAGGTCCCGGGTGGTGGCCAGTCGGCCCTCGCGCTGCGCCTTGAGGATGGCCCGGGCGATGGGCCGGCTGGCCCGCTCCTCGCCGAACTGGTAGATCGCGTCGGCCAGGCTGTCGTCGGTCTGTTCGGCGATCCACTCCAGGGCGGTGGGGCCGGAGGTGGTATCCATCCGCATGTCGAGGGGACCTTCGTCCCGGAAGCTGAACCCCCGCTCCGGGGTGCGGAGCTGGAGGGTGGAGACGCCGAGGTCGGCGAGAATCGCGTCAAACCCCTCGGGCGCGGATTCGGCCTTCCAGGCCAGGAACCGGGGATCGTCCCACAGGTCCTCGTAGGCCACGGGGAGGATCTCCAGGCGGCTGTCGTCGCCCAGGCGACGGCGGGCCAGGTAGCGGGCCTCCGGATCGCGGTCCACGCCCAGGTAGCGGGCGCCTTTGCCGCAGCGCTCCAGAAGGGCCTCGGCGTGGCCGCCGAGCCCCAGGGTGAGGTCGAGGATCCGCGCCGCGGGCGGCAGGATCAGGTTGTCGAGGACTTCCTGGAGGAGGACGGGGACGTGGATGGGGGTCGTCATCATCTAGATCCCCAGGTCCGCGAGCTGCGCCAGGTCGTCCGCGTTGAGGGGCTCGGCGGCCATGCGGCGCTCGAAGCCGGCGCGGTTCCAGAGCGCCAGGTGATCCATCTGCCCGAGCACGGCCACCTCGCCCACGAGCTGCGCCGCTTCGCGCAGGATGGGGGGAATGACGAAGCGGCCCTGGGCGTCGGGCTCCACTTCGCTGCCGAAGTAGGCGGTGGTCTCCAGGAACTTGCGCTTGGCGGGGCTGGTGGACGGGAGCGCCGCCAGACGGGCCTCAATGGCCTCCCACACCGGCAGGGGGTAGAGCCGCGCGGAGCGGCCGTCCAGCGAAGTCAGGTAGTGGCGCGGACTTCCGCCCCCTTCGCCCTGGGCGAAGGTCTCCAGCTCGGCCTTGAAGGAGGAGGGGAGCTTCAGCCGTCCCTTCTCGTCCACCGTGGCCGGTGAGTTTCCGCGGAGTCGCAGCACCGATGTCGCCTTTCAAGCGGCTTCCAGAGAAGGGGAGGAGGGAAGAGGTGGACCACTTCAATCCACTTCAGACCACTTTTCTCCACTGGAAACCACTTCCTGAGTCTAGAAAGACGGGGGGAGGCCACAAGCGGAAATAAAAACGAAAAAGACACGCCGAAGCGTGTCTTTTTGGCGAAACGAAAGGCGTTTCAGCTCAGACGCACAGTTTCGCTCCGAGGGGTTTGCCGCCCAGGAGGTGGAAGTGGAGGTGGAAGACGGTCTGCCCGGCATCGGGGCCGCAGTTGCTCAGCAGCCGCCATCCCCCCGTGGCCACGCCGTGGTCCTTGGCCAGCTGCGCGGCGACCTGCGGAATCCGCCCCACCGCGGCGGCGGCTTCGGGCGTCACGTCGCCCAGCCCCGGGCAGTGGGCTTTCGGAATGATCAGCAGATGCACGGGCGCCTGGGGGAAGATGTCCTTGAAGGCCAGCACCTCCTCATCCTCGTAGACGAGAGCGGCTGGGACCTCCTTCCTCGCGATCTTGCAGAACAGGCACTCGCTCGCCGGCGCGCTCATCGGGATCCTCCATGTTCCACATCATCCTCCACCAGCCCGAGATTCCGCAGAATACCGGAAGCATCGGCCGCCTCTGCGTGAACAACGGCGCGCGCCTCCACCTCATTCATCCCCTGGGCTTCGACACCAGCGACTACTACCTGCGCCGCGCCGGGCTGGACTACTGGGAGAAGCTGGACCCCACCCACTACGAAGACTGGGCGGACTTCACCGCCCGCTGCCCCGCGAAGCGCCTGTGGTTCTTCACCACGAAGGGCGGGCGTCGCCACACGGAGGTGCCCTGGGCCCCGGAGGACGGGCTCGTGTTCGGGCGGGAGACCGCCGGTCTGCCGGAGGAGCTCGTCGCCGCGCACCCCGACAACCTGGTACGGATCCCCATGCTGGGCGCTCACCACCGCAGCCTGAACCTCGCGCAGGCCGCGGCCATTGGCCTTTACGAGGGCCTGCGGCAGACTGAGGGCTGGTAGCCCCCGGGGAGCCTTCCATGAATCCAGCGCCCATCCGCGTCGTCATCGCCAAGCCCGGCCTCGACGGGCACGACCGCGGCGCGAAGGTCGTGGCGCGGGCCCTGCGGGACGCGGGGATGGAGGTCATCTACACGGGCCTCCGCCAGACGCCCCAGCAGATCGCCGCCGCCGTGGTGCAGGAGGACGCCCGCGTGCTGGGGATGAGCATCCTGAGCGGCGCGCACAACCAGATCTTCCCGGAGGTGCTGCGCCTCCTGAAAGAGCAGGGCGCGGACGACGTCCTGGTGTTCGCCGGCGGGATCATCCCCGACGCCGACGTGCCGGGGCTGAAGGCCCAGGGCATCCGTGAGATCTTCCAGCCCGGCACGAACACCGACGACATCGTGGCCTTCATCCAGCGGGAAGTCCGCGACTGATGGCCAAGACTTCGCCCCTTTTCGAATGCACGGCCTGCGGCGCGCGCCATCCCAAAGCCCTGGGAAAGTGCACCGCCTGCGGCGCCTGGGAGTCCGTCCATGAGGTGCGCGGCAGCCTCAAGCGCGACCTCCAGCGGGCCGGCTCCGCCTATGCCAAGAGCCACTACGCGGGCCCCGTGGCGCTGCCGGACGTGGAAGTCACCGATAACCAGCGCACGCCCACGGGCCTCGCCGAACTGGACCGCGTGCTCGGTGGCGGCGTGGTGCCGGGGATGGTCGCCCTCCTCGGCGGCGAGCCGGGCATCGGGAAATCCACGCTGCTCCTCCAGTGGGCGGCCACGGCGGAAGGCCAGGTGCTCTACGCCAGCGGCGAGGAGAGCGAGCGCCAGATCAAGCTGCGCGCCCAGCGCCTCGGCGCGGAAAGCCCCGGCATCCACCTCCTGGCCGAGACGGACGTCCGCCGCATCCTCGAAGAGGCCGAGCGCATGAAGCCCGCGCTCCTGATGGTGGACAGCATCCAGACCCTGTTCGATCCGGAGTTCGAGAGCAGCGCGGGGAGCGTCAGCCAGGTGCGCGGCTGCGCCGCCCTCCTCACCCGCTGGGCCAAGGCCACGGGCACGCCCCTGGTCCTGGTGGGCCACGTCACCAAGGACGGCGGGCTCGCGGGCCCCAAGGTCCTGGAGCACCTCGTGGACACCGTTCTGGCCTTCGAGGGCGACCGCCATCACCACCACCGGCTTCTCCGCGCCCTGAAGAACCGCTTCGGCGCCGCCTTCGAGCTGGGCGTGTTCGCCATGACGGAGAAGGGCTTGGTGCCCGCCGAAGGCAATCCCTTCTTCCTGGACGCCGAGCCCCGCCCCGGGTGCGCCGCCACCGTGGTCCTCAGCGGCACCCGGCCCATGGTGGTGGAGATCCAGGCCCTTGTGGCCGCCGCGGGTCTGGGCATCCCCCGCCGCACGGCGCTGGGGATCGATGGACAGCGACTGTCCATGCTGTGCGCCGTGGCCGAGCGGCGGGGCGGCGTCCAGCTCCACGACCGCGACGTCTACGTGAACGTGGCGGGGGGCCTGGAAATCGAGGATCCCGCCGCCGACCTGGCCGTGATCGCCGCCCTGTGCAGCAGCGCCACGGGCCGCCTCCTCGCCGAGAAGAGCCTGTTCATGGGCGAAGTGGGACTCACCGGCGAAGTCCGCCCCGTGGCGCAGCTTCCCCTTCGCCTCCAGGAAGGCGCCCGCCTGGGCTTCGCCTGCGCCGCCGTGCCCCGCCTGGGCCTGGAGGGCAAGAGCCCGCTCGACCTCTTCCCCGAGATCAGCGTCGAGCGGTTGCGCGGCAAAGCGTGGCTGAAGGGCGTCGTGGAGGAATAGGCGGCCTCCGCTCGCGCCCGCTAGACTGGGAGCTTCCCACCCATGGAGGAAGCCGGATGGCCGCTACGAATGAGCGCGACTACGTCCTCGGAACGCACCGCGAGGAGATCGAGCGGCTGGGGCTCCAGCACCGGGTCTGGCGGCCCCACGTCCTGGAATGCTGGCGCCGCGCGGGCATCACGACGGGATCGAAGGTCTTCGACGTGGGCGCGGGTCCCGGCTACGCCACGCTGGACCTGGCGGAGATCGTGGGTCCCAGCGGCGAGGTCCACGCCGTGGAGCGCTCCGGAAACTTCGTGCAGCACGCCCGCGCCGCCTGCGCGGCCCGCGGCCTGGAGCACGTCCGCATCCACGAGCACGACCTGATGGGCGAGCCCCTGGACATTCAGGGAATGGATGCCACCTGGTGCCGCTGGGTGGCCTCCTTCGTGCCCGATCCCGCGCGGCTCGTGGCCACCGTGGCGCGGGCGCTGAAGCCCGGCGGCGTCGCCATCTTCCACGAGTACCTGGACTACCGCACTTGGCGCCTGGCCCCGCCCTGCCCGCCTTTGGAATCCTTCGTGGCCGAAGTCATGGCGAGCTGGCGCGCCTCCGGCGGCGAGCCGGACGTGGCCCTCTCCCTCCCGAGCCTGCTGGAGGCCGCGGGCCTCTCCGTGAAGAAGCTGGAACCCAAGGTCTTCGTGGTCCCGCCCACGGACTTCATCTGGAAGTGGCCATCCAGCTTCGTGGAGAACAACCTCCAGCGCCTGCTGGAACTGGGGCGCGTGGACCGGGACTGGGTCGAGTCCGTCCGGACGGGCCTGCGCGAAGCCGCGACCACGCCCGGCACCGTGATGATCACGCCGATGGTGCTGGAGATCGTGGCCGAACGGCGGGCCTGAGCTGCGGCTTCAGGCCGGGGCGTAGACCCGCTGCAATCCGGGATCCTCGGTCAGCTCCTCGATGAGGTCGCGGACGCTGATCAGGTCCCGGAGCTTGGCGCCGTTGCTGCCGGTGAAGAACAGGCCGTTCTCGCGGTCCCCCTTCATGGCGTCGGCCAGGCGGTCGGCGATGCAGTAGCCGACGGCGGCGGCGCCCTTCCCGTGGCCGCAGGGCTGGAGGCAGTTGCTGACGCAGCGCACCTGGGGCGCGGTGCCGGCCTCGATGCGGTGGTGGAGGCTGGTGCGCACGCCGCGGGCCGGCAAGCCCACGGGGGACTTCATCAGGCCGATGTCCTCGGCCCGGGCGCGGAGGATGACCTCCTTGAAGATGGGCGAGGCGTCGCACTCGAAGGTACCGATGAAGCGCGTCCCCATCTGCACGCCGGAGGCGCCCAAGGCCAGGAAGCGCTGGATGTCCGCGTGGTCCCACACGCCGCCCGCCACCAGGATGGGGAAGTCGCCCCACTTGTCCCGCTCCTCGATGATCGAGGGGAGAATGTTCTCCAGGGTGTGGGCCGGATCCAGGCAGCCGTCGTGGCTGAAGCCCTGGTGGCCGCCGCTCTCGGGACCCTCCAGCACCACGGCGTCCGGCAGGCGGCTGTACTTCCGCTGCCACTGCTTGCAGATCACGTTCAGGGCCCGGGCGGAGGACACGATGGGCACCAGCGCCACGTCGGCGTCGCCCACGTAGTCCGGCAGGGCCAGGGGCAGGCCCGCCCCGGAGACGATCATCTGGGCGCCGCCCGCCAGGGAGGCCCGCACCGCGGCCTCGTAGCCCTCGATGGCGCACAGGATGTTCACGCCCACGGCGCCGCGGCCCTCGGCCCGCTCGCGCGCGGCCCGGACGATCCACTCCAGCGCCTTAGGGGGATTCAGCGAATCGGTGCCGTCGGGCCGCCCCAGGCGCATCTTGGGGCTGGCGGATCCGTGGTATCCGGTGCCGATGGCCGAGACCAGGCCCACGCAGCCCTCCCGCGCGACCGCCCCGGCCAGGCCCTCCCAGGAGATCCCCACGCCCATACCGCCCTGCTGGATGGGATAGGCCATGTCGAGGTTGCGGATCCGCAGCCGGGGCAGCGTGCAGGCGCCGCGGCGCACCAGCGCCTGGGCCACCGCGTCCAGGCCGGCCATCAGCCGCGACCGGAAGGAAGCCAGGGGGGAAGCGTCGAGCATCGAAGGGGTGCGGGGCTGAAGCCCCAGCGCGCCTTCCGCCATGGCCTGCCGAGCCTCGGCTTCGGTATCGGCCGTCGCCATGACGGGCAGGCCGAGCGAACGCAGCGCCCCCACCAGCCCCGCCCGGGCCAGAAGCGCGGACGCGCCGTGGGCCTTGGCCTGGGCCGCCTCCTCGGAATTCTGGACCGCCACCATGCGGGGCAGGTTTGACTGGCGCAGCAGGGCCAGGGAAGGCGGGAGTTCGGCGGTGTGCAGCAGGAAGGCGACCCCGGCTTCGCGGGCGGCGGCCATCACGCTGTCGGCGCTGTCGCGCAGGCCGCGCAGATCCAGGCCGAGCTTGCCGCCCTCCCGCATGGACGCCTTGAGTTCCTGCAGCCGCTCCCGCAGGCGCGCGGCATCCGGGAACGCCTCGGTGCGGGTCAGCGCCCAGCCTCCGGCGCGGAGGAAGGCGGCCTGGAAGTCCAGGGAGCCCGGGGCCTGCCACCCCTGAAGGGTGGGATTGGGGGTGGAGGAGGAGAAGAAGGATTCGGCCATGGCGGCCTCCCGGCGACGACACGGGGGACGCGGGATCCCAACCGTCCCCCATTGTCGTCTGAACAGGATGTGATGGATAGCAAGAATCCTACCCTAGGTAAGACATCCCCCAAGTTCTGGAATGGCGCCGTTTGGATTTTCCACGCCACAATCCGAGGAGGAGTTTCCATGCGTTCCATGACCGCCTTCGCCGAGCTCGTCCGACCCCTGGCCGCAGGGCAGCTCCGGCTCACCCTCCGCAGCGTCAACCACAAAGCCCTGGACCTGGGCATGCGCCTGCCCCCCGCCCTCTTTCCCCTGGAAGCCGCCCTGCGCGCCCAGGTGCGGGAAACCGCCCTGCGCGGGAAGCTCGACCTGACGGTGGAAGTCCAGGACGAGCCGGCCCTGGAGCCCCGGGTGAACCGCGCCCTCCTCCGCGCCGTCGCCAAGGGCTGGCATGAGGAGGCCGAGTGGCTGCACCTGCCGCCCCTCACCGCCGAGGCCTTCTTCCGCCTGCCCGGCGCCTTCCAGGCCCCCGATTCGGACCTGGCCTCGCGGCTGGAGGCCCCCATCCGCGAGGCCGTCGCGGCCCTCCTGGAGGCCTGGAACGCCGGCCGGGCGCGGGAGGCCGAGCGGCTCCGGCCCTTTTTCGAGACCAGCCTGGCGAAGCTGCGGGCGCTGGCGGAGCGCCTGGGGGCGGAAGCCGCCCAGCAGGCCGCCGACCTGCCGGACCAGTACCGCCAGCGGATCGAGCAACTATTGGAGGACGCGCGCCTCGCCGGCCAACTGCCCGCGGAGCGCCTGCTGGCCGAGGCTGGCATCCTGGCCGAGCGCCAGGATGTGCGCGAGGAACTGACGCGCCTGGCCGCCCACCTCGACGACTTCGCGGAGCGGCTCGCCGCGAACCGCCTGGAAGGCAAGGCCGTGGACGTGTGGTGCCAGGAGGTCCTGCGCGAGCTGAACACCACCGGCAGCAAGTGCAAGCGCCTCGCCATGACCCGCGCCGTCATGGAAGCCAAGGGCGTCCTGGACCAGCTCCGCGAGCAGTCGGCGAACCTGGAGTGATGGAATGCTCGACGGAGCTTAAAGATCACCACCAAGACACCAAGACGCCAAGAAAAGCCAAGGAAGGCCTTTTTCTGTTCTTGGTGCCCTTGGTGTCTTGGTGGTGAGCAGTTGTCTTTGAAGACCTGTGGGAGTTAGTGCTCGCCGAAAGTCTTCTCCCCCGCCGGGATCCGCACGTTCAGGCGGTTCTGCTTGGGCGGGAGGGGGCAGGTGGCGAAGGGCGTGAAGGCGCAGGGCGGGTTCACGGCGCGGTTGAAGTCGAGGATCAGCTTCCCGTCCTTGGGCGGGTCCGCGTAGAGGAAGCGGCCGGCGGGATAGGTCTCCTTCCCGGCGGTGGCGTCCCGGAAGATGAAGAAGAACTTCGACTCCGGCCCGTCCTCCTGCACGGGTTCCAGGGTGTAGGACCGCCCCTTCAGCGTGAAGCGCACAAGCCCCGGCGCGGGCATGTCTTCGGTGGTGCCCAGGACGGTGGGAATGGCGACTGTGCGCGGCGAAGGATAGGGCTCGAAGGTCGCCGTCACGCGGTAGGCGGGATCCGGCGGGAAGCCGTCCACCCCTTTGAAGGCCGCGAGCAGCGGGCTTGCGGTGTCCTTCACCCGCACGGCAAAGCGGTCGCCCCGGCGGATGACGTGGAAGCGGAGGCTGCCCGCTTCCAGGATATCGGGCCGCTCCTCCGCGTCCGTCCGCAGCACGGCCTCTCCCGCGGGTTCGCCGCGAAGCGTCACGTCCGCGCCGGGTTCCGGCCGGAAGCTCACGCGGCCCTGCGCCAGATGGAACACGCCGGCGCGGGGCGGACCGCCCGGCAGGCTCACGGGCAACCCCGGGAGGGAACCCGCCGGATTGTCGCCCTCCTGGAGGAACGAGAGGCCCACGAGGCTGAGCCACCCGTCCTTGGCCGCGAGGGAGCGGTGGCGCTGGGCCCGCCAGGCCCCGTGGGCCGCCAGGAAATCCGCGGGGGGCTGGGCCGAGAGCGTTCCGGCCAGCAACAGGAGAATGACGGAGGGAACGCGCGCGGCGGGCATGGGGGCTCCGGTCAGGGTTCGTAGAGCAGGTCCACGGCGCCCTTCCAGGCGCCGAACAGGCGGGTGCGGGTCCAGTCCTCGGGGTTCGGCCGCAGGCGGCGCATCCGGCGCGACAGGAACCACACGGACCCGTCCTTCAGCCGGAGTTCATCGTAGGGAGCGCGGCGGACCCGAGCCATGTCCTCCGGCGCCACGGAACCCGGAAACGCCGCCCAGGCCCACCGCCCCGACGCCAGTCCCTCGGCCCAGGCGCGGCTGGAAAGAACGGCCGGCTCCGACAGGATCCGCAACCCGGCAAGGCCCGCGCGGCCCCGGCTGAATCCCTCGAAGCGGATGAGGGCCGAGCCCTGCCGGATGAAGGGGCCGCTACCGGGAACGCGCCACGTCGCGAGCCGCGCGGGCAGATCCGCCGGCGCGGCGGGAAAGCGGAGTTCCACGGTGGCAGGATCGATGATCCGGGCGACGCAACCCTCCCGCGCCCAGGCCGATGCGAGGCTGGCCACAAGGCGGTGCGCGTCGAGCAAAGTTCCGTCCTGCATCCGCCAGCCGGATACCAACGTCAGGCGCCAACGGCGGCCATGGCGGCTGCGCTGGAGGCCGGCGAGGAGCTGACCCGTCCACTGGCCCTCCTCCCCTTTCTCCAGGAGCGCGAGGTCGGACTGCGCGGCGAGGAAGGCCTCCAGGCCCGGGCCCGCCGGCAGAACCGATTCGACCACCGCCTCATCCTCGCCGAAGGCCGGCTGGGCCGGCACGAACAGGTCCCGTCCGGATTGCAGGGGAACGGGAACGAGGGCATCGCGGTACAGCAGGTAGCCGCTGGTTCCCGCCGCGAGAAGCAGCAGGGCGCCGAGGAGAACCCGCGCCTTCATCGGATCCTTCTCAGGCCGAACGCAGGAGGTGGGCCAGGGGTTCCGCGCGCCGCAGGGCCTCCTCGATGTCGGCCAGCTCCAGATCGCGGTGGGGAATGAAGCGCAAAGCGGAACCCACCACGGAAGGCCGGACGCCCGCCGTCTCCAGGGCGGCCGCGGCGCCTCCCGCGTCGGGCACGGGAATCAGGAGGATGTTCGTCTCGGGAATCGGTGCCGCGACGCCGAAGGCCCGCAGGCCCTCCGCCAGGCGCCGCGCCTTGGCATGGTCCTCGGGAAGGCGCGGGAGATGGTCCAGGGCCACCAGCCCCGCTGCGCCCATCACGCCGCCCTGGCGCACGCCGCCGCCCAGCATCTTCCGCAGGCGCCGGGCCTCGATCACGGTGGGCGCGGAGCCGCAGAAGAGCGAGCCCATGGGGGCACCGAGCCCCTTGCTGAGGCAGACCTGCACCGTGTCCACGCCCTCGGTCAGGGCGCCCGGAGGAAGGCCCAGCGCCGCGGCGGCGTGCCAGATCCGCGCGCCGTCCAGATGCACCCTCAGCCCCACCCCCTTGGCGGCGGCCACCAGGGCCCGGTGCTCGTCGAGGGGCGTGACGGCTCCCCCCGCGAAATTGTGGGTGTTCTCCAGGCAGAGCAGCGTGGTGGTCAGCGTGTAGTAGGGCCCGGGAGAGCCCGCGGCCCGCGTCACCTGGGCGGGCGTCGGTCGGCCGGGGCCGCCCTCCCAGGCCAGAGCCTCCGGCATTCCGCCCGCCAGCCAGGCGCCGGTGCCCAGTTCCGCTCCCAAAACGTGCGCCTGAGCAGGCGCGAGGAAGCGGTCCCCCCGCTTGAGGTGGAGCATCAGGGCAATGAGGTTGCCCATGCAGCCCGAGGGCACCCAGAGGGCGGCCTCCATTCCCAGCAGCTCCGCCACCCGGGCCTCCAGCCGGGCCAGCGTGGGATCGCGCTCCAGGACGTCGTCGCCCACCTCCGCGGACGCCATGGCGGCGCGCATCTCCTTTGAAGGCTGGGTCACGGTGTCGGAGCGGAGATCGATGGGTCGCATGGGGAGATTCAATCACGGGCGGGAGCCGCCGCCCACCGGAGGTTCCCGCCCCTCTGGCACACTGTCTCTTTACGCCGAGGGCCGAATGAACCTGCTGCACGCCATCCTCCTGGGCCTGGTCCAGGGCCT
This sequence comes from Geothrix sp. 21YS21S-4, assembly GCF_030845995.1. Lineage (NCBI taxonomy): Bacteria > Pseudomonadati > Acidobacteriota > Holophagae > Holophagales > Holophagaceae > Geothrix > Geothrix sp. 21YS21S-4. The sequence goes on along the minus strand of NZ_CP132719.1, from coordinate 1,210,375 downwards.
GACGGAATTCCTCCCGGTATCCTCCACGGCGCACCTGACGCTGGCGGAACACATCATGTTCCGGGGGCGGCCGATGCCGCTGGCTTTCGACGTGCTGCTCCACGTGGGCACGCTGCTCGCCCTGTTCGTCTACTTCCGCCGGGAGCTGCTGCAGTTGGCGATGGGCTGCGTCGGCCGGGACGCGGAAGGCCGCAAGCTGGCCCTGTGGCTGGTGGTGGCGATGATCCCCACGGGAATCTTCGGCCTGGCGACCCGCGGGGTGAAGGAAGCGGCGAAGGATCACCTGTGGGTCTACGGGATCGGCCTGCTCTGCACCGCGGGCCTGCTGTTCCTGGCCAACCGGCTGAGCCGCGAACGGAACAACCTCCTGAGCGAGGACCGCGCGGGCCGCGGTATCGGGGACCTGCGGGCCTCCGACGCCCTCGCCATCGGCACCATCCAGGGCATCGGCGGGGGCTTCGGGCTGTCGCGCTCCGGCTCCACCATCGCCATGGGCGTCTTCCAGGGCCTGCGCCTGCCGGCCTCCGCGCGGTTCAGCTTCCTCCTCGGGATGCCCACCATCGCCGCCGCGGCGACGCTGGAGCTCCGCGGCCTGCTCAAGCCGCTGCTGCGGCACCAGCCGCTGCCGCCGGAACTGGCCTTCCCCGCCGGCTCCGCCGCCCCCGGCCTGCTGTGCGTCGCGGGGGTCCTCACCGCCGCCGTGTCGGGCTACCTGGCCATCGGACTGCTGGACCGCTTCACGCGGAAGCCCCGCCTCAACGGCTTCGCCGTCTACTGCCTGGGAATGGGCGCGGTGATGCTGGTCCTGGGCGTCACGGGCGTCCTGGGGCACCCCTAGGGCGCCCTGCCCGCTGAAGCAGCTCCGGCCTCCGTTCGCCGGTCGGCCCCTTCCGTTCGCCGATCCCCGGCGGAGTGAACCGTCGTCGCCGCCTAGACTGGGCTTTCCCACTCCGGAGGCCCGGTGATCCAGTTGAACGAGGTCCACAAATCCTTCGTCGTGAAGGACAAGAAGACCCGCGTGACCAAGCGGATCGATGCCGTGCGCGGCATCTCGCTGCAGGTCCGGCCGGGCGAGATCTACGGGCTGCTCGGCCCCAACGGCGCCGGCAAGTCCACCACGCTGCGGATGATCGCGGGGCTGATGGAGCCGGACCAGGGCTCCATCACCGTCTGCGGGATGGATACCCGCGAGAAGGCGGAGGCGGTCCGCGGCTGCCTGGGCTACCTCAGCACCGACATGGGCGTCTACGCCCGCTTCACCCCGCGGGAACTGCTGCGGCTGTTCGGGGAGTTCCAGGACGTCGATCCCACCGTCGCGGAGCGGCGGGGGATGCACCTCCTCGAGAAGCTCCAGCTGGCGGATTTCGCCGACGTGAAGATGGAGGGGTTCTCCTCGGGCCAGAAGCAGAAGGTGAGCATCGCCCGCGCCCTGCTGCACGATCCCAAGGTGGTGATCTTCGACGAGCCCACCACCGGCCTCGACGTGCTCACGGCCAAGACCGTCCTCGACCTGCTCCGCATCATGCGCGAGGAGGGCCGGACGGTCATCGTGTCCACCCACGTGATGCCCATGGTCGAGGACATCTGCGACCGGGTGGGGATCATCTTCGACGGCAAGCTCCACGGGGACGCTCCGCCCCGCGAACTGCTGCAATCCCGGCGCGCCCGGACGCTGGACGAGGTCTTCTTCCAACTCGCGGCCCAGTCTGAGGAGATCCACTGATGCGCGGCGCCCTGCTCATCATGAAGAAGGAATTCCTGGAGCTGTCGAAGGACCGGAAGACCCTGTTCTTCGCCTTCGTGCTGCCCTTCCTCCTCTACCCCGCCATCTTCGGGATGATGGCCAAGATGTCCAAGCGGGACGAGGCCCAGAACCGCAACAAGGCCAGCCGCGTCTTCGTGGCGGACCCTTCGGGGAGCCTCGGCGCCCTCCTCCAGAACGACCCCCGCCGCTTCGAACTGGTGCCCCGTCCCGAGGGCGATCTCAAGCAGGCGCTGCGCGACCAGAAGCTGGACCTCGCCGTGGACGTGGATCCCGACGCGGCGGACGCCCTGAAGAAGCACCAGACCTTCACCCTGGCCGTCACCGTGGACGAGAGCGAGCGCACCTCCAACCTGGCGCTGAAGCGGCTGCGCGAGGTCCTGAAGGATCAGGAGAAGGCCTGGGTCCAGGGCCGGCTCCAGACGCTGGGCGCCTCCCCCCAACTGGCGGAGCCGGTGAAGGTGGACGTGGTCAACGCCGCCGACACGGCCCTGGAAGTGGGCAAGGTCATGGGCCGGATCCTGCCCTACCTGCTGATGATCATGATGTACACGGGCGCCATGCAGCACGGCATCTACGCGACCGCCGGCGAGAAGGAGCGCCAGACCCTGCTCAGCCTGATGGCCACCCGCCTGCCCCGCACCCAGATCATCCTGGGCAAGCTGCTCTACATCTTCTGCATGGGCGTGATCGCGGCGCTCCTGAACCTGCTGAGCATGGGCCTCTCCATCCCCTTCATCAGCGACGGATCCACGGGTTCCATGCAGAGCATGGCCGCCATCGCGAACCCCATGACGCTCGGGCTGACGTTCATGATCATGGTGCCGCTGGGCCTCTTCTTCTCGAACTTCATCCTGCTGATGGGCATCCAGGCCAAGAACACCATCGAGGCCGGCAGCGCCGTCACGCCGGGCATCTTCCTGGTGATCTTCCTCGGGATGTTCACCAGCGCGCCGGGCGTGGACAAGATGGCCTTCCTCTCCTACGTGCCCGTGGTGAACGTCTGCCTGGCGCTGCGGAAATTGTTCAGCCAGCAGTTCAGCTGGGGGGAATACCTGGTGGCCTTCGCCATGACGGTGGGCCTGGCGGCGGTGATGACCCTCGTTTCCACCCGGGTCCTCAATCGGGAGAAGGCGCTCTTCAAGGCCTGAGCGCCGAGTCCGGGCTCCGTAATTTGCTCGGGAAACCTTGTCGTCCTATAGTTTCCAAAAGGCTTCCCGAGGATCCACCCATGGCGACAAAAGCCAAGACCGAGCTCGACCCCAAGTCCATCCCCGCTTCCACCGGCCAGGGCGCCCCCCTGGCGGAGAGCTTCTCCCAGGCGGTGAAGCTGGTGGATTCGGGCAAATACGCCGACGCGGTGAAGAAGCTGGAGTCCTTGATGCAGGAGGCTCAGGCCGCCGGCGACTGGCCCATGAAGCGCCGCGCCCAGGTCTACTTGGCCCTGGCCGACTCCAAGGTCCACCCCCATCAGGTCGCCGTGACGGATCCCGTCAGCGAGATTCAGGCCTGCCTCAACCGCAGGGCCACGGCCGAAGCCCTGGACCTCGTGGAGAAGGCCCTCAAGGCCGCCCCCTCGAAAGGCACGCTCCACTACCTGCGGGCGGTGGCCTTCGCCCAGAACGACAACGTCGAAGCCTCCGCCGAATGCCTGAAGAAGGCGCTGGAGCTGAACGGCGACCTCGTCTTCCAGTGGCACATGGAGCCCGATTTCAACCCCATCCGGAAGTCGCCGCTGTTCGGCTTCACCGAGGGCCGCTAGGCCCCGAAACGGAATGGCGCCTTCCCTGCCAGGCCCCCTGGGGCTCCACGCCGACCAGCCCCTGCGGGTGGTGGCGCTGGGAGGCGGCACGGGCCTGGCGGCGCTGCTCCGCGCCCTCAAGCGGGAGGCGGGCCGGAGCCGCGATCCCTGGAAGCTGACGGGCATCGTCACGGTCTCCGACAACGGGGGCTCCTCCGGTCGCCTGCGCGACGAGCTGGGCGGAATCCCGCCCGGGGACCTGCGGAACTGCCTTTCGGCGCTCACGATGGAGGACTCGGCCCTTTCCGAGCTCCTCAATTACCGCTTCAAGGGCGACGGCAGCCTCTCGGGCCACTCGCTGGGCAACCTCATGCTGTGGGCCCTGGCCGACCTCTCCGGCGACTGGGTGCGGGCCATCCGGCAGCTCTCCAGCGTCCTGGTGACGGTGGGGCGGCTGTTCCCGTCCACGGTGGTGCCGGTGACCCTCTGCGCCGAGGACATGGCGGGCGCGCTGTACGTCGGCGAGACCGCGGTGGGCTCCTGCCGCCCTCCCCTGGCTCGCCTGTGGCTGGAACCGCCCGGCGCCGAGCCCCTGCCCGAGGCGGTCCTGGCCCTCCTGCGGGCCGACCTGGTGCTCCTGTCGCCGGGGAGCCTCTATTCGTCGACCATCTCCAACCTGCTCCTGCCGGAGCTGCAGGAAGCCGTGGCCATCTCGGGCGCGCCCGTGGTCTACGTCGCCAACCTGATGACCGAACCCGGGGAAACGTCGGGACTCGACCTGGAGACCCACGTGGCGGCGATCTCCGCCTTCGGGCGGGTGCGCATGTCGGCCGTGATCGCCAATTCCACGCCCCTGCGCCCGGACATGCTCGCGCGCTACCGGGAGGAGGGCGGAGAGCCGCTCCTGGCCCGGAGCGAACGGGTTCTGGACATCCCCATCCACTGTTTTCCCCTGCTGGATCCCGAGGCACCCATGGCCCGGCACCATCCCGACCTGCTGAACCAGGCCATCCGGGAGACCCTCAGCCGGCTGTGACGCCTTCTATCCAAACGGCCTCCGGCTGCCGAAGAGTGACGGAGGCGCCGGTGCGCCCCGGTAGAATGGCACTCACGGAGGGGGCGGTTTGGCGCTGAGCGGTGATCTGGCGACGATGGGGCTGGAGGACATCTTCCAGTGGCTCGCCGTGGGCAAGAAGACGGGCGTGCTGGAGTTGCGCGGCCCCCTGCACACCAAGCGCGTGGCCTTCCACGAGGGGCGCATCACCAGCATCTGGTCCTCCGATCCCCGCGAGTACCTCGGCCAGTACCTCCTCGCCTTCAACCGGATCACCGAGGATCAGCTGCGGGAAGCCCTGGCCACGCAGGAGGATGAGCAGCAGCTCCTGGGTCGGATTCTCGTCAACCGCCAGCTGGTGACCGAGGCCGAGATCCGGCGCATCGTCCAACTCAAGGTGGAGGAGAGCCTCTACGACACGTTCCTCTGGAACGTCGGCAGCTTCGAGTTCCACGACGGGGCCGCCTCCCACCAGAAGTCCATGCTGCTGGGCCTCGACGTCACCGGCATCGTCCTGGAAGGCGCCCGCCGCCTCGACGACTGGAAGCGGATCCGCAAGGTCATCAAGGGCGGCGACGCCGTCCTGGCGCCCATCCCCGAAGCCATCGCCGAGCGGCTGCCCCTCGCGTCGGACGACGCCGACATCCTGGCGCGGCTGGACGGCTACAAGCGCGTGGACCAGCTGGTCCTCGACATGCGCCTCCCGGAATACAAGATCAACAAGCTGCTGTTCGACCTCCACGAGAAGGGCCTGGTGCGCATCGTCAATTCCGGCGGCAACCTGGGCGACAATCCCAGCCTCCAGCTCCAGCGGGCCCGCGCCCTGGTGGAAAAGCAGAAGCTGCAGGAAGCCCAGGAGGAGCTGCGCCGCATCCTCAAGGACCAGCCCCGCCACGTCGACGCCAGCCGCATGATGGCGGTGGTCCAGGACCTGATGGAGGACAAGAAGCCGGACCAGGACCTGGTGCCCGAACTGGCCGTGGGCCTCGACGAGCTGATGACCACCAACCTGGGGCCCAACGAGGCGTTCCTGGCCAGCCGCGTCAACGGCCTGTGGACCATCCGCGACATCCTCACCATCGCGCCCTTCGAACCCGACGAGTGCCTCGCCATCTTCTCCAAGCTCATCAAGCGTGGGATTCTCAAGACGAACAAACCCGCCCAGGGGGGTGACCAGCCGGTCCCGACGCGCTGAGCCCTCCGCATCCGGAGGCGCCATGCGCATTGTCCTTCCCCTGCTGTTCGCCCTGCCCCTGTCCTTTGCGCTGGCCGCCGCGCCGAAGAAGCCCACGCCCGCCCAGTTGACGGCCCAGGTCCGCCGGTTGACGGAGGAACGGGACGACCTCAAGCAGCGGCTCGCCGCCACGGAGAGCTTCCAGCAGGAGCTGGCCGCCGCCCAGCAGGCCCGCGACCGCGCCCAGGCGGAGGCTGAAGCCGCCCGCCGGGAGACCGCCCAGGTCCGCGCCGCGCTCCAGGAGAACCAGGGCGGGGGCGACGCCATCCTCCAGGAAATGCAGACCGCCAAGGACGAAGCCGCGGCCGCCAAAGCGGAGGCGGCGAAGCTCAAGGCGGAAAACGAGACCTTCCGGACCAAGGCCAGTTCCGGCCCCGCCGAGGGCGATCTGGTGATCCTCGGCGAGGACATCCTTCCCGCGCGGCCCTTGAATCTGACCCGCGTGACGCCCCACCTGAAATCCTCCAGCCTCTTCTCCCTGCGTCCCCGGGGCGTGGTGGTGGTCAACGTCCTGGTCAACGAGAAGGGCGAGGTGGTGGCCTCCCGCCTCCTCCAGGGCCTGCCCGGCGAGGGCGCCGACGTGAAGGACGCGGGAGAGGCCTGCGTGGAAGCCGCCAAGAAACTGGTGTTCGACCCCGCCACCTCGCCGGACGGCAAGACCCGGCTGAAGGTGTGGCAGGGCGTGGGGTTCTTCCTCGACTGACCTAGACGGTCACCGACGCCCGGATCAGGTGGTCGAAGGCGCCGAGGCTGGCCTTGGCGCCTTCGCCCATGGCGATGATGATCTGCTTGAAGGGCACCGTCGTGGCGTCGCCGGCGGCGAAAACCCCGGCCACGGAGGTCTGGCCCCGGGCATCCACCTCGATCTCGCCGCGGGGGGAAAGCGCCACGGAGCCCTTCAGCCAGTCGGTGTTGGGCAGCAGGCCGATCTGGACGAAGATGCCCTCGAGTTCGAGCGTGTGGATCCCGTCGCTGGCTCGGTCGCGGTAGACCAGCCCGTTCACCTGCTGCCCGTCGCCGAGGACTTCCGTCGTCTGGGCGGACTTGATCACCGTGACGTTGGGCAGGCTGTAGAGCTTCTTCTGGAGCACCGCGTCGGCCCGCAGGTCCCGGTCGAATTCCAGCAGCGTCACGTGGGCCACGATCCCGGCGAGGTCGATGGCCGCCTCCACGCCGGAATTCCCGCCGCCGACCACCGCCACGCGCTTGCCCTTGAACAGCGGGCCGTCGCAGTGGGGGCAGTAGGCGACGCCCTTGCTCCGGTACTGCTGTTCCCCCGGAACGCCCATCTCGCGCCACCGCGCGCCGGTGGCGAGGATCACGGCGCGGCTGCGCAGCGTCGCCCCGCTCGCCAGGCGCACCCCCACGAACCCGTCGCCGACTTCGGGCAGGAGGGCCTCCGCCCGCTGGAGGTTGATCACGTCCACCTCGTAGTCGCGGACGTGCTGTTCCAAGGCCATGGCCAGCTTCCGGCCCTCGGTCTCCTTCACGGAGATGAAGTTCTGGATGCCGAGGGTGTCCAGCACCTGGCCGCCGAAGCGCTCCGCCACCACGCCGGTGCGGATGCCCTTCCGGGCCGCGTAGATGGCCGCTGCGGAGCCCGCGGGGCCGCCGCCCACCACCAGCACGTCGAAGGGCTCCTTGTGGGCCAGTTCCTCCGCCTCGCGCTCCACCGCTCCCGTATCGAGCTTGGCGAGGATCTCCTCCAGGCTGATGCGTCCCTGCGCGAAGGCTTCGTCGTTCAGCCAGACCGACGGCACGCCCATGATCCGGCGGGCATCGACCTCCTCCTGGAACAGGCCCCCGTCGATCATCTCGACCTCGAGGGCGGGGTTGAGGGCGGCCATGGCGTTGAGGGCCTGCACCACGTCCGGGCAGTTGTGGCAGGAAAGAGAGACGAAGGTCTCGAACCGGAAGGGCCCGCGCAGGCTCCGGATCTGGTCCGGCGTCCCGCCCTCCAGCCGCGGCGGATGGCCGCTCACCTGCAGCAGGGCGAGCACCAGCGAGGTGAACTCGTGCCCCATGGGAAGGCCCGCGAAGTGCACCCGCGGGGTTTCGCCCGCCAGGGCGATGCCGAAGGAGGGCCGCCGCGTCCTTCCGCCGTCGAGCCGCAGGCCCACCTTGTCCGACAGGGTGGCGATCTCCTCCAGCAGCTCCTGGAGCTCCCGCGACTTCGCCCCGTCATCGAGCGAGGCCACCAGATCGATCGGCTGGACGAGCTTTTCGAGGTAGACCTTCAACTGGGCTTTGAGATCGGGGGCGAGCATGGGCTTTCTCCGGAGGAGGAACGAGGGAAAGGAGCTGGCCCCGCCCGGACGGGCCGGAACGGGGCCAGGAAAGGCGCAGGTTCAGATCTTGCCGACGAGGTCGAGGGAGGGGGCCAGCGTGGCTTCGCCTTCCTTCCACTTGGCGGGGCAGACCTCGCCCGGGTGATTGGCCACGTACTGGGCGGCCTTCACCTTGCGGAGCAGCTCTTCGGCGTTGCGGCCGATGCCGCCCGCGTTGATCTCGATGATCTGGATCCGGCCCGAGGGATCGATCACGAAGGTCCCGCGCTCGGCGAGGCCCGCCTCCTCGATCAGGACGCCGAAGTTGCGGGAGATGGCCTGGGTGGGATCGCCCAGCATGGGGTACTTGAGCTTGGCAATGGTCTCGGAGGTGTCGTGCCAGGCCTTGTGCGTGAAGTGGGTGTCGGTGGACACGCTGTAGATCTCCACGCCCAGCTTCTGGAAAGCGGCGTAGTTGTCGGCCAGGTCCCCGAGCTCCGTCGGGCAGACGAAGGTAAAGTCCGCGGGGTAGAAGAAGAACACGGACCACTTGCCCTTGAGGTCGGCCTCGGTGACGGGAACGAACTTGCCGTTGTGGAAGGCGGTGGTCGAGAACGGCTTGACCTCGGTGTTGATCAAGGAAGGCATCATGAAGTTTCTCCCGGTGACCGCATGCGGCGGTTCCCATTAACAGCCAGTCCCGTGCCAATTATTCAAGTCGTTCATTTTAAATAATTAAAATAAAAACACGACTCTCGACGCGCCGCGATTCCCGGCATTTCGAGAGCCATTTGGCGATATCCCGAGAGACCTCAGCTCCGTTCGCCCCAGGGGCTGGGCTCGCCGATCCCCCACTGCGCCTCGTACCACACCCGTTCCAGGCAGAGCCCGTGGGGCGGGGCCGTGGGACCGGCCAAGCTCCGGTCGCGCACGGCGACCAGGGCCCCCAGCGAATCCGGCCGGCGGCGGCCCCTTCCCACCTCCACCAACGTGCCCGCCATGATCCGCACCTGGTGCATCAGGAAGCTCGTGCCCTCGAACACCAGGTCCACGCCCCCCTCATGGGCTTCGCATCGCAGGCCGTAGAGGGTGCGGATCGGCGTCTTGGCCACGCATTCGGCGCAGCGGAAGCTGGTGAAGTCGTGGGTGCCCAGGAGCGGAGCCGCGGCCGCCGCCATCGCCTCCAGATCCAGGGGCGCCGCGCCGCGGACGTGCCACCGGAACGCCGCGGCGAGGGGATCCGCCGCGGGCCCCTGTCCCAGGCGATAGACGTACCGCTTCGCCACCGCGTGCTGGCGGGGGAAGAAGGCCTCCGGTGCGGGCTGGGCGGCCATCACGCGGATGTCGTCCCGCAGGTGGGCGTTCAGGGCCGCCAGCAGGCGATAGGGCTCCCAGGCCCGCGAGGTGCGGACCAGCGTGCCCTGGGCCCTGGCATGGACGCCCGCGTCCGTCCGCCCGGTCCCCTGCGGCATCGGCGCTTCCGGATCGAGGGCGCGGAGGGCGGCCCACAGGTCCCCCTGCCCGCTCCGCAGCTCCGTCTGGATCTGCCAGCCGTGGAAACCCGCGCCCGCATAGGCCACGGTGAGGAAGTAGGGATGCGTCATGGCTCCATCATAGGACCGGCGGGAGCTTCCGCCGATGGGGCGCCCGCGCCGCTCCGTTCTACGGGGATCTGCGATATCTACGCGACTTAGACGGCAGTGTTTTCGGCCTTCCCGATGTTCCATGGGCTGCGGAATCCCCCGGGGAAGCGGATCTCCCGTTTTTTTTCGAAGAAAAGCCTTGACCACGCTGCATCTGCGGCGTAGCTTTTGGGCAGTTTAGTAAATCCAGTGTTCATGGGCTTCTACGGACCCATGGCGTTTGCAGAACCAACAGAGGCGGCCATCCAAGAATGAGCGCAGCTTCTTTTTCTTAACCCGGGGACCTATCTCCCCAAATTTGGAGGTTTCCATGAACAAGGCTGAACTGGTCCAAGCCGTCTCCGAGAAGTCCGGCATCACCAAGGCCCAGGCCGCTGCCGCTCTGGATCAGGTCCTCAGCGGTATCGCCTCCGCCCTGCGCGCTGGCGACAAGGTGACCCTCGTCGGCTTCGGCACCTTCTCCGTCGCCAACCGCGGCGCCCGCACCGGCCGCAACCCCCGCGACAACAAGCCCATCAAGATCGCTGCCAAGAAGGTCGCCAAGTTCAAGCCCGGCAAGAAGCTGGCTGACGAAGTCAACGGCAAGGGCGGCAAGAAGCGCAAGTAGGAGCACCGGGGCCGCATCTGGTCCCCTGCCTGAAGAAGAAAAGGGGCCCGCTTCGGCGGGCCCCTTT